>NZ_JBBKAR010000034.1:0-187961 GCF_037722395.1 Saccharibacillus sacchari
CTACCTATTCAAAATGAAGCCTGTCATCTATGATTTCTCCATCCAAATCTTGAATCAAAAAATATTCAGCCAGAGTCTTATCATTAAAGCTTATTCTTAAAGAAGTAGATACATATTCAATATCGCTTTCATGCAAAAAATTTAAAACTAAAGAACCGCGCCATTTTTCAACTTCCAGTAGATCAATATCAATATTTTCGAAAGCTTCAAAAAATTCTTCTGGCTCTTCTTCTTTCCAACTTTGAACATAAATTTTAAAAGTTTTTTTAGCCACTTCAAAAGATTGATGTGTAAGCAAAAATGATTTTAATTCTGAGGTTTCCAAAGATATCACATTCCCTTTTCAGAGTTTACAAATGTTTACCAAAGTAATCAAAAATGTAATGACCATTTTCGTTCTCATATCCATAAATTCGATACATTTCATATTCACTATTTTTCACTTTTAATTCATGCGTATATAAGTTACCCTTCTTAACAAACCCTCCTCCTTTTAACGGCTTTATTCCATTAGCTCCAAATTCCGTTACAAATCCCCTAGCTGCTGCTTTTTCAAAAGCTTTAATAGCTTTAGGTCCATTTGTTTTTCCCCATTGCTTCATTACTGATTCGATTGCATTTGTTGTAATAGTATAAGCTATCTTGGCTTCTCCAGGACCAGTAGTAAATCCTAAAAAAATGAATAATGGATCATCCAAAAATGATATTGGAGTAGCATTACCATAAAAATGTTCATTATACATAGACATAGTAAACTCATACTGTTCTTTTGTTTTGCTCGGTTGTTGAGTTGCCAGACTAATATACGAAGTACGATAAACAGATTTTTGATACCCCAACCTTACTATATTAGCCATGTCATGCGCTGCTTGCATAAGGTAAGCATCATTTTGTTTTTGTCCAAAAGAAAAAAGTTGTTGATACATTTTTATTAAATTTTTGTCTCCAGCAGAATACGCGTTTCCGATCTCTGTATACATATGTCCGCTTGGATCTTTATATATTAGCGGATTAGACTGCACATACGCATATGAGTTTAAGGTACTAGGATCTTCTATCTTACCTTCATACGTATCCTCATTAATAAACCGTCCCATCGAAGGGTCATACCAACGCGCTCGCAAGTATTGCAGGTTCGTGGTATCGTCCCACAATTCGCCCGAATAGCGGAAAGGGTTGTGGACTTTCTCTTCTTTCATCAGAATATTTCCCCAGATGTCGTACGTATAGCGATTCAGCACTGCGCCCTGTTCGTCGCGAAGTTCGGTAATATCGCCGTGGCCGTTGGATTCTACGTACGCTTTGCTACCGTCCGCGTATTGGATCGCTTCAAGCTGCGCGCCGCGGATATAGTTGGCCGTCAGGGTCGGAGTACCGTCCACTACTTCGGCTTCCGCAATGATTTGGGCTGCATCGTCATAATAGTAACGGGTGACCTTGCCGTTCTCCGTGCGCTCCACGAGCAGATTATCGCCGTTATACGCGTAGTTTACCTGAGCGCCATTTTTTGCGGCGGCAGTCAATCGGTTTTTCTTATCGTACGTATAATCGCTTGCGGCCAAATCCGGATCGGCTTGGCTCGAAAGCGTTAAACGATTGCCTTGCCGGTCATACGTATATTCGTCCTGGTTAACCGTCGAGGTCAAAATTCGATCGAGCTGATCGTAAGAGAACGTATCCGTGGCATCGTCTTGCGTACGGTTCACGATATTTTTGTTTTCGTCGTATCCGTACGCATAGCGTTTTAACGTCTCCTGATTGCGTATTTGATTCAACCCGACCAGATCCAAGCCTCGATATTCCGTTTGAGTTTGAACGCCGTTTTGCGAAGTGGCTTCGCTCATTAATCCGTTTCGCTTATAGCTATATTGCGTATCCGGGGCGGTCGGCGAAGTTCCGACGGAAGTCAGACGGTTCATCGCGTCATGTCCGTAGTAGACGGTAGTTCCGAAAGGCCCGGTCATCGAAGTGCGTCTTCCGCTGATATCGTATTCGAACGTCGTTTGCAGCTTGTCCGGATACGTGATTTGTTTTAACTGGTCCGTAGCTTGGTTGTATGCATAAGTCGTCGTTCCGGTTCGATCGGTCATGCTTGTCCGCTTGCCGAGTCGATCGACGGTGAATGTAACGGTTTCTTCCGCATCGCTTTGCGCGATCAGATTGCCGCGCGCGTCGTACGTATACGTGAACGCATTTCCGTTTCGGTCTATCGAACGAGCGAGCGTACCGTCAGCATTGTAATAATTTTTCGCCGCGTTGCCCGATTTATCGGTGGTCTGAACACGACGCCCGACTTCGTCGAAACGATTTTGCTTCACGTTTCCGGCCGCATCCGTGGTCTGCGTCAGGTTGCCGAGAAGATCGTAACCGTAACGGGTTTGTTCGCCGTTCGCTTCGGCGACAAGGATCAATTGTCCCTGAATGTCATAGCCGTATGAAGTAATTTGACCTTTACCGTCGGTTTCCGTTAGTAAACTTCCGTTAATCGAATCGTACGTCATTTTTTGCAAAACAGTAAGCGGACTGTCCTGCCGCGCTCGCTCCTGCAACTGAACAACTTGGCCCCAACGATTGGAAGTTTGAACTTTTTCATATCCTTCCGCATCTTTCGTGGTGACGGTCCGAGCCGCATCGCTATATTTCACGGTCGTTGCAGAGCTATCCGCCCCCGTTGTGGACACGATCCGGCTCCATGCATCGTAATCCAGGCGCGTACGGTTGCCCAGCGCGTCCTCGTTCCAAATCACGCGCCCATAAGGATCGTATCCGAAACGCGAAGCAACCACATAATCGTTATCCTGATAATAGCCGGTTTCGATCTGTTGGCCGAGAGCATTCCATTTCATGACCTGTCTTTGATTATTTTCGTCCGTGACCGTAATCCGGTTGCCGATATCGTCATACGAAACGCTCAACACGCTGCTGTCCGGTTGCGTGACCCGAATAGCCCGTCCGAGAAGATCGTATCCGTAAGACGTCGTTCGACCGGACGGATCTGTAGAACTGCTCAAATTCCCGGTTGCAAGTTGATAAGCCGAAGATAAAGTAATATGGCTTTTGTTTCCGTCGACGTCCGTGACCTGGGTGCTTACCTGTGTCGGGAAAGCCTGTTGATACGCCGAATCGTATTGAACGTTTGTGATTCGATCTTGAGTTCCGTTTTCCAAACGTTGAGTAAGCAGATTGCCGAACGTGTCATACGTATAATCCGCCTGGCTCACAATTTCGCCGTCGCTGTTATTTTTGCGGCTTATGACTTGCGTAACGTCGCCTTGCGGGTTATAGGTCAGATTATTGATAAGTTTGTTATTTTGATCGACTGTTTCTGTAGAACCGATCAACCAGTGCCGAATTGCATCGTAAGCGGCCGTCATCGTTTTGCCGTTGGCATCCGTTCGGGACGTAACATTGCCGTAGTCGTCATATTGACTGGTCGTCGTAAACGTATCGTTCGTTTGATTGTCCGTCACGGTAACGGTTGTCGGTACAGCCGCCGCGTAATTCCGCCCGTTGACGGTTTTGCCGTAAGCGTAATTAGTCGTTTGCGTTTTTCCTTCCGCGCTTACCGTTGTGCGATCCAAGTAGTAAGCAGCCGGCGTTTCCGCGTTAGCGACCTCTTTGCGGTAGGTATACTGTGTTTCGGTGAGTCCGTTGCGGATCGTGGTTGCCAACGTCGCTTTTTGTCCGAAACTTGCCCCTAGATCCGAAGCATAGCTCACGGTCTGACGGTTATACTCTTCGGTCGTTCCGTTCTCATATGTCAGCTGATCTTTTCGAGATAATACGCGGTAAGATTCATTCGACGAATCGGCTCCGATATAACGTTTTACCGCCGCATTCTCGTATTCGTAGAATGTTTTGGCTCCCGTTTCATGCTGAACCGAGGTCAAAAGCGCGTACGGATTGGAGATTGCGCGCTCGGGACTGAAGCCCAATAAGTTGAACTTGGCTTCCGCTACCTTATAGGAGTAAGTCGTTTTTCGACCCAGCGGATCGATGACCGAATCAAGCAGTTCGACGCCGTTTTGATTTTTCTTTTGATATGTCACCGTACGGTCGCCTTGCCTAATCGTGACAGCCGATGGCGAATACTCGATATTAATCGTGTTTCCGACCGCGTCTTTAACCTGTTTGAGCAGTTTGCTTTGGTACGTCGCGTTTTGTTCGTAAAAGAATTGAATATCGTTTTGACGGGAGTCGGAAAGAAGCAATAAACGTCCGTCTGCCGTAAAGTATTGCTTCGATAGGCCGTCCGCCGAAGTGATGACTTGTTGGGACGTTTCTCCGTTGACCGTTACCGAAGCATCCGAGGTTACGGTCGTACCTTCCCAATCGGTGCCTTTGAGCGTATTGCCTACGATCTCGTATCGGCTTCCGTCCGCCAGCACGGCGAATGATTTCCCGTTTTCTTTTTCGATATAAGGGAGCTTCCAGGACCAGCCTCTTCCTAGTGGCGCGCGCTTATCGGCTGCAGCAGGCACCGTTTTGTTGTAATACGTCACGTCCGTGGAACTGCCTACTTGATAAGCCTGTATAGCCGCAATAGGTTGAGCGGAAAAATAATAGTTATACGTATCGTCGAAATCATATAACATCCCGGCATGCGAATTGACAAAAGTCCTCATTTCGCTTGCCGATGACCAGTCCGATCCGTTGGTGGCTAACGTGGCCGATTCGGCGTTTCCTTCCGTGATCTCGACTTCCACCCACGGTTGTTCGGCTATGTTATAGGCATTCCGTACTCTTGTTCCATTCCCGCTGCTGACCCAATTGTCGTACCTTGTTGAATCGTAGTAGCCGGGTTTGGTGATCGTGCCCGTATACAATTGCGAATAGTTTCGCGTATCCGATGCGGGTATCGTTATTGAACCCTCGTAAGTGGCGACCCAAGTCTTGGTACACTGATAATTTTTGCTTGCGATATTGGGAGAAGGACAAGCTTTCGTATTGGTTGTAGAAGTCCGGTTTAACGTGATCGCGTAGCCTTGTACCGTCGCCATTTTGGTTTGCGCACATGCACTTTCCGAACCGGTTTGTACCCATTTGCCGTTGGCGTCGTATTTTCCCGGTATACTATTCGTGCACGTTTGCTGTGGAGCCGTAATCGTTTTGGCAGGCGTATATTGTCCCGAAGAGACTTGTGAACTTCCGGACTTCGTTAATGTTCCGCTAAAGTCACCTTCGCTGTGAGAAATGCTGGAAGGAAAACTGTTTTGACTGCTATATCGGGTTTGTTGAGCAAAATTCGATTGGGGAGGCGTATAGTATACGATCCGATCGCTTGCGCTTTTCACAGCTTCAGACTGGGTTGTATACGTTCCTTTTTTGATCGTTTTTTTCTCTACGACTGCCGTGTCATCATCCTTTTTGCCATCGCCGTTAAAATCGAATTGCGTCCACATATTCTCTTTATACTTAACATGGTATAACGGAATTTTCTTTTTCTTAACCGCGTTGTACGTAACAAAGTATTGGTAGATCGGGTATTCGTACGTATTGTACGCGACATCCATATCGTAAATCTGGGCTGCTACGGAGTTGTATTGACGTTCCAATGAGAACGACATGCCACCCCGGCCAGGTAAAGAAGCATCGGCGTGCTCCAGAATAAGCCCGCCGCTCAACGAGGAGATCGTTTCCCCGTTTTCGCCGACGGTGTAAGGGGCTTCGTTGAAAGACTTCCGATCGAAAACAGGTGCTTTTTCGGAAATATGTTTGATCGGATCGGACAGGCTCGCAAACGTAGAGAACGAACGCGTTGCCGATATTTCCGCTGAATCGCTTGCCTGCGCTTGATCTTCATCGACGGATTGGGAATCGGCCGGTTTATCGGCATCCGGTGTTTCTGCGTCATCATCCGGCTGCTCGGAGGCTTCCGGCTCGTTCGTATCCGATTCCGGTTCGTCTTCCGAAGGCAAGCCGGCTTCCGCTCCGGAATAAACTTCTTCCGTCACCGTGAACGTATCGTAACGTTGCAAGATGCCCGATTGTTCCGCTTCGACGCTTTCGAGAGGAGGCTTATTTTCAATAACGGGATCCGTGTACACTTCGCTGGTGACGCTGGCAGATTCATTCACCTCTTGAGGGTGAACGGCCAATAAAGCCTCTTCAAAAGGCAATCCGGTTGCTTTTACTTTATAAAACGCTGTTGCTACTTCGTTTAGATTATAACCTTGATCCAGATAATTTTGGATGAAGGATTCCGTAGTGCCGAATTGATCGACAAGAATCGTGATCAACTCGGATGATGTGCTCTGTTCTTGTTCTTCGGCATAGGCAGTCGAAGAAGATACGTTGCCGAACAGACCTGCAAGCAAAGCAAAAATCATGATAACAGTCATGCTTTTTCGGATATGGGATTTCAAAAGGAGTCTCTCCGTTTCGGCTATGTGATAGTGTATATTAGGTTTAAAAACGTTCGGGTTTAAGAAGTCGGAATCTTCAGAACGCTGATTTTGATTTTGTTTTCCAACTTGTGCGACGAACCGTCTTTATGCTTGATTACGGCACTGATTTTGTATTCTCTCGCATCCAATTGCTGAACATAATTTGACATCTTGACGTTTAATTTAAATCCAAGATTACGATTTTCATACTCCGGATGATCGAAATAAACGGTATCGTTTTTCAAACCGTAAGTCGACTCGCCAATCAACAAATTGTCGTTCCAATAATACTGAACTTTTTCGATAGGTTTCTCGCTCAAGTACCAGCCTTTGAACGACAATGTGATTCCGTTCATAGATGCCGCGTCGTTTACGCTGTAGAAGCTATAAGATCCGCCGTCAAGTTCTCCGATATCCGGCAATGCAGCCAACTCTTGTTCCGGGAATTCCGGTTTCGAAGGCTGCGTTACGGGAGGTTCCGCAAATCCTTCTCTCGTTTTTTGAAGCAAGTTCCCGTTAGCGTCATAACGATAACGGATCTTTCCTTTGCCCGTATCGACCAACATCAGGCGTCCGTTCGCATCATAGGTATACGTGTATTTCGAAGGTCCGCTTGGATTCGGAGCAGGAGTTATGGGCGTCTTTTTCAAAACGATAAAACTCGCTTTTTGGGCTGAAACGACCGCTGATCCTCCTTTACCCGTAGCGACCAGTTGAATCCTCACGCGCGATGTTCCCTCCGGCGTCTCCCCTGTTTGATACTTCGCTTTTCTCGTAGGTTGCAGTAACCTCTCGCGGCCGATGACTTGATTGTCGGCACTCAGGAAGACGGCTTCCCAAAAGACTTCGGCGCTGGTGCTTGTAGATGCATGCCAAGCTTTCCAACCGTAGGATTGTTTTCCGGTTGCCGCGACTTCCTGAATCAAACGAATCTGATCCGTATTGTTCAAGCCAAACACAATCATATTTTGTTTGCCCGTTTCAGCTTTATTATTCAATATTGCTTGGCCTGCGCCTTGCGGATCTTGTTCCACTTTCCAACCGTCCGCAACTTCGCTTTCCTGCTTAAATAGAGAAAAATCTCCGTTTTTCAGTAACTCTTCGTAAGTTTGGACTTCAGGCTGGTAGGTTACCGATGCCGCATTGCCGCTCGCGGCTTCTGTTGGTAACGCCAATCCGGAACCGATCATTGTAAAAATCAAAAAAGCACTTAAAATAAAAATCTTCCTTTTCGAAACTCTCAAAGTTCCTCTTCCCCTCTATTTCTATATATAGGATGTTTCCAAAAGGAATTATAACCGAGTTAGCAAGCAATATAAATAGCATTTTTTTCATTTTGTTACTTAAAATAATTTTTATACAAAAGCATATAAAATAAAAAAACATTCTTCGAAGCGCACCGTATCCCTAAAGGAACATTCCGTGACGTTTCAAAGAATGGATCGTAAACAAATATTCGATTCCTGTACTCAATACGCAATCCCCACACGACAGCCCACATAAGTCCGATCCTCGATCTGCCTGTACGCAAACTCCGCCGTATCCCCCACCGTGATCTTCTCCCCGCCTTCCGGCAACCTATCCACCTCCGCCCGATACCCGCCTACCGCTTCCCCGTCCGGCAGATACGTCGGGCAAACGATCGTCCAGTCCAGTTCCGATGCTTGCAGCAGTTCGTACACCCGGCGGTGTTCTTCGGCGGCGCGGGTCGATCTGCGTTTGGATTCGTTCGATTCATAACGCAGCAGCTCCGGTTCCGTGCGGCTTTGCAGGATGCCAGCCGTTCCGATCGTGACGATGCGCCGAACGCCGAACTCCCGCATGGCTTCGATGATGATCGGGATGCTGTCGCTGAGCGTCGTCGTTTTATCCGTGTTCAGCGCGCTGATGACGGCATCCTGCCCTTCCACGGCTCGCCGAATGTCGGCAGCGTCACAGGCATTTCCTTTATTTACAGTGAGCCCTTCGCAAGCTTGAACCTTACCCGGATCGCGCACGAGCACCGTCACCTCGTGTCCGTCGTTTAACGCATGTTGGACGATCGCACTACCCGTCCGACCTGTTGCTCCCAATAAAAGAATCCGCATGTCTCGCCGCCTCCTTTTCCCATACTGCTCTCGCGTACTCCGCGCATTCCCGAACCGCCGCGCGCAACTCCTCCGTCCCCGCGCACCGTTTCTCCAGCAATGGATGTTCCCAATCGTAATCTTCAAACATGAATGGCTCCGCTCCTCCCCTAGGGAAAAGACCGCCCATCGCAATGAGCGGCCCCGTTTGTCTTACGTTCATCTTATCCTGCTTCGGCGGCGTGGACAATATGCTGCGAAACGGAGTGCCTCAATAGGATTGCCGCGATGCCGAGCGACAAAGCTCCGATACCCACCGCAATCACGTACGAAATCCCCATCCCCGCGATCAACACCCCGCCAACCGCCGCCCCGACCGTCGTGCCCACGTTGCAAGAAGCGATAAACAATCCGTTTGCGAATTCGGGAGCGTCCGGCGCAGCCGAAGAGATCAAGTATTGATTGATATTCGCCATGATCCCGCCTGCCAGTATGCCCCAGACGAACGTAATTAGCATCGTAGGCAACACGTATCCGCCCAGGACAAACAAAGCCGCATACACCGCGATCATCGCGGTCGGAAACAGGATCACCCACTTCATCGCTTGCCCGGTCAATAGCTTGCCCGCGACCAGATTGCCGATGATGTTCGCCGCGCCGAAAACGAATAACGTAAAGCTGATCGAGCCCGCAGACATTCGTGTGACGCTGCCCAAGTAGTCGCTGACATAGCTATAGACGCCGAAAACGGACGCATTCAGCAGCACGACGGTCAGAATCGAGATCCAGATCAGCGGCGTTTTCAATACGGACAGCTGCGAACCGTAAGATCCTTTTTCTCCGGCCACCGGCATCGAAGGCACCAAGATCCACGTCGCCGCGAAAACAATACCGCTCACCAGCACGAAAAAGGCCATCGCCGCCTCGTACGAAGCCATGCCGTCGATAAAGCTTGCGATCGGTACCCCGGCCACCATTCCCGCAGAGACGCCGATAAACACTTTGGATACCGCCTTGGGCGCTTCTTCTTTGCTGACCGAAGCGGCGGCGGCCGTAAAAGCCATCGAGCAGTAGACCGGATGGAACAATCCCAGCGCGACGCGAATTCCCAGCAGCAATGCGAAGTTCGAGACGAACACCGACAACACGTTGCCGACGATAAACACGCTCAGCACGACGAGCATGACTTTTTTCCGATCAATGCCCGACAGCAATAACGGCGTGATCGGCCCGGACACAGCAATCGCGATCGCGAACAGGCTCACGGTGAGTCCGGCTTGGGAGATACTGATCTGAAAATGCTCCGCGATCGAAGGCAGCAGCCCGATCACGCCCATTTCCGTATTCAAAATGCTGAACACCCCGATCGTCAAGATCAGGATCAGCATCGGATTGGATTTTTTTATCATGGATCGTTCTCCTCGTTCCTTTAAAGTTTGTCATCTGCGAGCCAAGCGCTTGACTGCATATTTTGTGTTCTAAGTTTAGACGTTCGCAACAAACATAACCAATACTTATATCTGATATGATGAAATGCTTTTCGGGCATGTTATATACTGAGTACATCCATAGAACAGAGGTGTTGAACATGGAACTTCGAGTGTTGCGCTACTTTCTCGCCGTGGCAAGAGAAGGAAGTATCACGGCGGCGGCCGACTTTTTGCATCTGACGCAGCCGACCTTGTCCAGACAATTGAAGGATCTCGAACAGCAGTTGGGGAAAAAGCTTTTTACGCGGGGAAGTCACAATATCGCGCTTACGGAAGAAGGCTTGCTGTTGCGGAAAAGGGCCGAAGAACTGGTGGAGATGGCGGACAAGCTGGAAGCGGAATTTGATGCGATGGAAGAAACGGTCGGCGGCGATGTTTATATCGGCAGCGGAGAAACGGAAGCCATGAAGCAGATCGCGCAGGTCGTCAAAGAACTTCAACGGTCGTATCCGCAAATTCGTTACCACCTTCTCAGCGGCAACGAAGACGATGTTACGGAACGGCTCGACAAAGGACTACTGGACTTCGGGATCTTGATCGAACCCGCCAATATCTCCAAATACAATCACGTCACCATTCCGGTCAAAGACATCTGGGGCGTCATTATGCGAAAAGACAGTGCTTTGGCGGCCAAAGACTCGATCGGGGTCGAAGATCTGCTGCACGTCCCTCTTCTTTTTTCCCGGCAGGCGATGAAGCAGACCTTGTCCAAAAACGACTTCGTGGATTGGTTTGGGGAGGATTTCGACAAGCTGAACATCGTGACGACGTTCAATCTGATCTATAACGCCGCGATTATGGTGGAGGAAGGCATCGGCTATGCGGTTACGCTGGATAAGCTCGTGAATACGTCCGGCGACAGCGAACTTTGCTTCAGGCCGTTAAGGCCGAAGCTGGAAGCAGGGCTGAGTCTGGTGTGGAAAAAGCATCAAACCTTTTCGGTGGCGGCGGAATTATTTCGGGAAGCAGCGCTCAAAAAGTTCGGGGAACGTTCGACGGATTCCCTGTAGCTTTTAGCCGCGCCATTGCCGGGAATCGACGAATCCAATCCAAAAAAGGACACGCTCTTCCTCGCGCGAGAAAGAAGTGTCCTTTTGTATGGATCATAGGCTTTACTCAATTCGAACGACGCGGCGAAAGCGCCGCAATTCCTTGCCGACGCAGCGTATGCAGCAGCGGGTTCCAGGCGTTGCGGTGCAGCTTCGCAGGCTTGCCCCGCGCAATGCGCTCCATCTGCTGCTCGTAGTAACTCAACCCGATCAGCGCGCCCAATTGCCGATCCAGCGACGAAAGCCCGGTTTTCAGGCGCTGCGTTCGAACCGTCTCGTAGCGACCCTGCATGATTTGGTTCGGAATATCCGGGACCAAAGCCAGCGGACGCGCGATGCCGATCATGGACGTCTTCCCGGCTGCCAGCGCTTCCTCCATGCCGACTTGCGACCGGAAGCCGCCCGTTACCACGATCGGCACATCAACGAGAGACTTGATCCGCTCCGCATACTTTAGAAAAAAGACTTCGCCGTCGTCCTCGGAAGACATTTTCGGATTTTCGTAGTTGCCGCCGGAAATTTCGATCAAGTCGATTCCGCGCTCCGCCATCGTTTTCACCACTTCTTCCGAATCTTTTTCCGTAAAGCCGCCTTCCTTAAAGTCCGTAGAATTGAGCTTGATGCCGATCGGGAACCCTGCTCCCAGCCTACTGCGCATTTCATCATAAATCTGAATCAGGAAACGCATCCGATTCTCCAAACTCCCGCCGTATTCGTCGTTTCTTCGGTTATCCGCGGGCGATAGAAACTGGTTGACCAGATAGCCGTGCGCGCCGTGGATCTGTACGCCGGTAAACCCCGCTTCTTTGGCGATCTCCGCCGTCACCGCAAAGCGCTTCACGATGTCTTTTACCTCCGTATTCGTCAGTTCCCGCGGCGTCTTGAACGCACGGCCGTAACTCCCGCCCATCGGAATCGCGCTCGGCGCGACAGGCTGCCTGGACATCGTGCGCGGCGACTGTTTGCCCGGGTGATTGATCTGCATCCACAGATGCGCGCTGCCTTGCGTTCCCGCCTTCGCCCATTGCTTGAGCTGCTCCAGATCGCGCCGATCCTCGATCGCGACGTTACCCGGCTCGCCGAGCGCGCCGCGATCCACCATGACGTTCCCCGTCACGACGATTCCGGTTCCGCCTTCGGCCCATGTTCGGTACAGCTCGATATGCAGGCGGTTTGGCGAGTTGGACCGGTTCGCCATCGCCTCGCTCATCGCCGATTTGAAAAACCGGTTTTTGATCACCGCTCCGCCCGGCAGCGTTAGCGGTTCCGCAACTTTTAATGTAGGGTTCATGGACTCTGCTCCTTTTAAACCAACGTAAATGTTTGGACACTTGTCAAGATCTTAGACTCATGATAAGCTTGCTCCCGACCTTCGGCAAGATTCAAATCCATGCAAATGTCCGGATTTGGACAGATCGAGAAATGTGTAAAAAGGAGGCGGACCCATGAAGCGAGACTGGACGAAAAAAACGACCCGCGGCGCACAGCGGACGCTGGATGCTTTTACCGCCGCTATGCTAAATGCCCTTACCGGAAAATCGTTCGAACAAATCACCGTGAACGAATTATGCGAGAGTAGCAATTACCCACGCGCCACCTTTTACAACTACTTCGACGATAAATACGATCTGCTGCACTATATGTGGTATTGCCTGAATCGGCAGATCCGCTTGGAACAGTATCAAGAAACAGCACCGGAGCAGCGCTTGTTCGTATTGTTTGATCGGGCTTACGATTTTATCGACGCTCATCGGGATACATTGAATCGGATCATCAAGCATAATGCCAAGGAGAGCTTTTTACTGTTCCATTTCCGCGTTCAGTTGAGCGCTCGAATCCGGCAAATGTTCGATCCGAATATTTGCCGCTACCGCGATCGGATTCCGCACGAAATCATCGCTGACCATTATTGCAATACCGTGCTGTTAGTGCTGGAATGGCGATTTTTGCACGGCAACGACGGCTCTAAGGAAGATACGCTGCGTTACCTGGAATATTTGCTCGGAGCTTTGAACACCAAGTCGTTGGGAGCGAATCTGACTGGCTTTCATTGACCCGCTTTTCAAATCGAACTATACTGTGTAGCAAAGAAGGTGAACCGATGAAACAAATAAGCAGTCGTTTTTCGATGGCTGTCCATATTCTCTCCATGATTGCGTTAGATCCGTCATATAGTACAGGGGATCGAATCGCCCGTAGCATCAACAGTAACCCTGTAGTCATTAGAAGGATTATGGCTCAACTTAAAAAAGCGGGGTATATTGACACGAAAGCAGGGGTTGCGGGCGCCTCTTTGCGGGTATCTCCTGAAAAATTAACTCTACTCGATATTTTTCATGCCGTGGAATCGTTGGAAGGCAACCGGCTTTTTAACTTTCACCAAGATACCGATCCCGCTTGCTCTGTAGGCATGAATATCGAATCCGTGCTGTTCCCGCAACTCTCCAATGCGCAGAAAGTCATGGAAAACGAATTAGCTTCCGTTACGCTGGCAGAGATCGTAGAGCAACTTCAGGCAAAAGCAAGGGATAAAGAAAAAGCTGCTCCTTAACGGAGTAGCTTTTATTTTGCGCTTGTAGCTGTTCGACTCATTAAATCGTAGCTTGATCAGGTTCCACATATTCAATAAAACTACCGTCAGGATGTTGAACAAAAATGCTTTGACCGATAGGGCCGTGCTGATCTCGCAGGATTGGAGTTTTGGAACGTTGCAATTGTTGCTTCAATTCGTTCATGGAATCCACGTACACGACTGCACGAAGCGATCGGGCAGGCTCGATCGACTCCGCGCTGCCCGATACGATCACGTAAGGATACACGGTGGCTAAAGACAAACCCGCTTCGGGAATATCCCAAGTTCGATCCCTGGATCGATTTGCAAGATGCTCGTAATAAGCAACGGTAGCTTCCAGTTCTTCAGTGAATACGGGAATAAAATGATCTAGGATCTTCATAGGAACCTCCGATTTTTATTTTTAATATAACCAATATAGTTATAACTAATTTAGTTATATTAGAATTACATTCGCTTGTCAACTCAAAAATGCCCCCGGCGTGTTAGCTACTTCCTAACCATTCGGAGGCATTTCTTATGAAGCTCTATTCAAGGCAAATCACTAAATCTTGTACGCCTTCATTGCTTTACGCAGTTCTTTAAACGAAGGGCGCTTGCCGTACATCAGCACGCCCGTCCGATAGATCTTCGCGGACAGCCAGCCGAAGAAGAAGATGGCGGCCAGCAGCAGCGCCAGCGACAGCAGAATCTCCCAAAAATCGATCTTGCCCAGGCCGATCCGCGCGATCATGGTCGTCGGCGACGTGAACGGAACGAACGACGAGATTTTCATCAGCAGCGAGTCGGTGCTATTCAGGCTGAAAATCCCGATGTAGAACGCGGCCAAGGACAGCATGGTCAGCGGGGTCACCGCTTGGCCGAGATCTTCCGTGCGGCTGACGATCGATCCGACAGCGGCGTACAGCAATGCGTACAGGAAGTAGCCGAGGATATAGAAGATCAGGCCGTAGAACAGCACGTCCAGCGGCATCTGCGAGAAATCAAGATCGAAGCCGGCCAGCACGTTGCGGTTATGCGGCAGCATCAGGTTGATCGCGATCGTCACGCCGAATACGCCGATTTGCAGCAATCCGACCAGGAACACGCCGATCACTTTGCCGAACATTTGCGTCAACGGCGATACGCTCGTGATCAGGATTTCCATGACGCGCGAGCTTTTCTCCGAGGTGACTTCCGAAGCGATCATATTGCCTGTCAGCATCGCCGAGAAGAAGAACAGCGTCATCAAGACGTACACGGTGATAAAGTTCATCGGATTGAACTTGTCGCTTTCCGGCCCGTCGGTCGGTTGCCCGCCCGTATTGCCGTTCAATTGATCGTAGCTGACCGAGCCGAGTTGAACCGGCGTCGTCAGCTGCGCGATCTGCTCGTCGCTCAGCACGCCCGCGGCAATAAAGCGCGTTTTGGCGCTTTCCAGCGCGGGTTGCAAAACGGCTTGCACGTCGGCGGGAACGGAGCCGTTTTCGGACACGTATTCAACGTCCGGGAAAGGTCCGTTAGCGAGCGGAGCTATCGTCAAATAGCCTTTCAGTTCCTGCTTTTTCGCTTCCGCGTTCAGCGCAGCCGCGTCGCTTCCTTGCAGAGCAACGAATTTCAGTTCGTTGCCCGGCAGCGCCGACACGTATTCTTCGATCTGCTGCGCGATTTCCGTTTGTCCGCCATCGGCGATCCCGATCTTGTTGCTCCCGGCATTGTCCCCGCCCGTAAAGAGCTGAATAAAGAACGGCACATGAATCCCGATCGTCATCAACAGCGCCAACAGCAGCGTCGTGATCACGAAGGATTTGGTACGCACTTTGTTTTTAAACGTAAAGCCGATCACGGTTCCCAGTCTATTCATTGCGCTCACCTACCGATCGAATGAAGATTTGGTTCAGCGTGGGTTCTTTCACTTCGAAATGCCGGACCTCGCTTTGGCGCATCGCTTCCGTCAGTACCGGCACGGCCGCAGACTCGTCCGAGATCCGCAGCAGATAACCGTCCGGGTCGCCTTCGATTCCCGTCACGCCGGGAATGGCATCCAGCCCTTCAACAGGCGAAGCGGTCTTGAGCAGAATCTGCTCGCGCGGGAAACCATTTTTGACCTCGCGGATATCGCCTTGCAGCACAGTCTTGGAGCGATCCAAAATTGTGATATTCCGACACAGCTCCTCAACATGCTCCATCCGGTGCGTCGAGAACAGAATGCTTGCGCCCTCGTCCCGCAGTTCTTTGACCGCCAGCTTCAGCAGTTCGACGTTGACCGGATCGAGACCGCTGAACGCTTCGTCGAGAATCAGGATTTGCGGACGGTGCACGACAGCCGCGATAAAGCCCATTTTTTGCTGATTGCCTTTGGATAGCTCTTCGATCCGCTTGTCGTAATATTCTTCGGCTTCGAATTTTTTCATCCAATAGCGCAGGTTCTTATCCGCTTCGGCTCCGTCCATCCCGCGCAGTTTCGCCAAATACACGATCTGCTCGCTGACCTTGACCTTCGGATACAGCCCCCGTTCCTCAGGCAGATAACCGACCATACGCTGCACGTCGCCGCCATATGGACGTCCTCCGTATGTAATCGTCCCGTCGTCGGGATAAATCAGTCCCAGAACCATACGCATCGTCGTCGTTTTACCTGCACCGTTGGCTCCGAGCAATCCGTAAATCTCGCCTTCCTTCACCCCGAGCGAAATCCGGTCTACCGCTGTCTTGTCGCCATAGCGCTTCACTACATTTTGTAAAATCAGCCGATCCGTCATCTTCATCCTCCTTCTCCATTTTCGTGGATTTTCTGGATGCCCGCCAAGCGTTACGCGGCTTTCTCTAGCTGATCGTTCTACAAGGTGTCTACGGAAATGCCGCCGTTCATCCAATGCTCCATCATCTCGTCCAATTCCAATGCGCGTACCCGAATCGGCTTGATGCCGGCTTCTTCAAGCAGCGCCGCCGCCCCTGCATAATCCAGTGTGACAAAGCGAACCATGCCCTCCGACTCGATCGCCGATTCGACCACGGCCGGCATCTCTTCCAGCAACTCGTCGTCGCGGGCAATCCAGATTTCCCGGCCGCGATCCAGCAAAGAATCCTTTTCCAGCATACCGAGTGAACGCCCTTTTTCAACAAAAATCAGATAATCCGCCATCCGCCGTACCTCTTCCACGATATGCGTAGACATCAGCACAGTCGCGCCGTCTTCATCCACGCAGCGGCGAATTTCGTTCATCATCGTTTTCCAGGCAAAAGGGTCAAGACCCGAAGAAGGCTCGTCGAGCAGCAGCAGCTTCGGCCGGGTCGCCAGCGCCACCGCAATCTCGAACTTGCGACGTTGCCCCTTCGACAGCTTATTCAACTTTTTGCCTCCCGGTACGTCAAAGCGATGCAGCAGTTCCTCGTACCGCTGCCAATCCCATTTGGGATACCAGGATGCCCGGAACTCCGCGACCTCATCCATTTTGAGCCCGTCTTCTTCGGCAATGAAATTTTCCGGCACATACGCGATCCGGGATCGAACCTCAACAGGCAATTCACCCGAATAGGTGTCTCCGAACCAGAACATCTCGCCCGAATCCGGGTGAATCAACTGGGTGGCCAGCTTCATCAAAGTCGACTTGCCGGAGCCGTTGCGTCCAATCAGCGCCGTCACATAGTTTTCGTACAGCTTGAGATCAACGGGGCCCAGTGTCATTCGGTCTCGTTTTTTCACGACGTTTCGCCATTCAAGCACTGCATGTTCCATCGCTTCCACTTCTCCTTCATCCTCTGGTTGCCGTTTCTCGGCTCGGATCGGGAAGCACTCCTCCAACGTCTTTGCCGCAATTATGCGCAAGGGGCTTTTTGGCAGGATTCCCGTCTATTTACGCTCTTGTTCGCGAAGCGTTTCATCCAATAGCTGACGCAGCTCATCCGGCGTATAGCCGACTGACCTCGCCGTATCCATCAGCTCGCGTACCGCTTCCAGCACGATCTGCTTTTTATAAGCCTCGCGATCGTCCGTATCGATCTTCGTGACGAAGGTTCCGGTTCCTTGACGCGTGCGCAGCAGCCCTTCGTTCTCCAGATCCTGGTACACGCGCCGAATGGTGATCACGCTGCACTTCAGATCTGCGGAAAATTCACGGATGGACGGCAGCAGCGTACCTTCGGCGATCTGCCCGGTCACGATAAGCGAGCGCAATTGCGTCTCTATCTGATGATACAAAGGCTCCGCGCTGCTTTCGTTGATTTGAACGGGTATCCGCATGACTTCACTCCTTTATATCCCATGATGCTTATGCCAGATTCCGCTTGGGCAACTTAGCTGCGAGGATGCGATACGCCACATAGATCGACAAGGCTCCCGCTACGAAAAGTGACCACGCGATAGGCGAAAATACTCCGTACTCCCGGCTGATCCGCACGGTATTTTCTACAATATGAACGCCTGAAAAATGCAGAACCAGCACAAGCAGCGTCAAAACAACGACCAACAATATATTGTACCAAAAGTAAGCTTTTCCCCGGACCGACAGTTCAAGCACGATATAGACACTGTTGCTGATTAGACCAAAGCCTGTCCATAGCAGCGCAAAAGAAACAAAAGCGCCTGGGTCCAGCTGTTCGCGAACACCTGAATGCAAGGCATACATCAGCCCAAACAATAAAATGCCGTTGAATACCGTCGCCAACGCCAATTGCTGGCAGCGAGCCAATGCAATGACCTTCGGCGAGATCGGTAGCACGCGGTAATAAGCCAGCATCTGCGTATACGAATCTTCCGCGATGTATTTCATTATGCGTCTGGAAAAATAATATCCGGTCATCGACGCGACGGCCCAAAAAAACAAATCGGCGACTAGCGAAAATCTCGGTTCCTCAACGATCATCGAAACCATAAGTCCGCTAAAAAAGGCCATGTACGCAATAAATAAAGTCGAAGCGGCCAGATAATACCGATCGATTTTCAATTCCCGAACCACGATTCGCCAAGCTTGGCTCCACATTCCGTCCACCCTGTACCTCCGTTCTGTTCTAGGGCGTGTACGCAAACTCCGAAGGGCGCAGATTGAGTTGAATTTTCGTTCTCATCAAGGAACTTTTCCGAAGGCGTGCCGGGGCACGTCAAGGGAAAGTGACGTAGAGGAGGGCGAAAAGGCAGTTCAAGATGCACGTCGCCTGAGTTTGCGTACACGCCCTAGTACTCTGTACCAATTAAATGTAAGGATACGCTTGTCCGAAACGCACTAGAACCGTGCGCGTTTCGGACAAACGTAAACCCACTATTTGACCTGGTACAGAGTACTAGCCTGCACAGAAATACGAACCAATTTTCGTTTTCTGTGCTCCTGTATATATTGATAAGCACAATTTAACCGAATTATTTCTTTTCGTCAAGCAAGCCCTTCGATAACCAAAAAAACCGCCCTCCCGGCATAAAGCCGAAAAGGACGGTCGAGAAAGTTCGATAACAAGGTATTTCGCATATTGCCGATTTTGATCGTTTTGTCTGCGTTGGGTCGCAAGACAAAGGCATCTTCACGATAAATCCGGTTACGGCCTAAGCCGCCTGAACCTTTTTTTTAGGAAGCGGACGAGTTGAGCTTGCCCATCTCATTCTCTACTACCAGTGTCAATTCTTCCTCGTAGCCGCCCATGATGTGATACTTCCGAACGTATTCTTTTACGAATTTCTTCGGATCGCTCGGACGGAAAATACGAGTCATTTCCCGCAGACTTTCCTTGACTTCGTTATGACCTTTGGTCGCCATCATAATTCCCTCCCGGAACGTATTTCGTTATCGAGAATGTCAAAAAAATCTGCTGCCGACAGACGCCCCTTGAGGTTATCGCCTTGTCCGCCGCGCTCCGTTGCCTAGTGTTACGGCCAACGACGGTGTCGCCGCGAAGCTAAACATCCACCTAACTTCTTAGATACCCGACGAAATGCTTACTGAATCACTTCCGGTTTGCCCTTTCTTCTCTCTCTTTGGCCGGATGCGACTCTCCTCCAAACGAAAAACGAAGCTAATGAACAGATTTTAAGAAGATGCTTACTTACGAGTATAACATTTTTCGACGAAATTGGGTATGAAACGAAAGAATAACCCGAAATCCAATTTCGTTGGGGTATAACTCCAGTTCTTAACGAACCTATATGTATAGACGCGGAATGTTCGGGAAAGTTGCTGGGAGCGGGAGCGAGTTCGTTTCGACCTTCGCTTGGTTCGTTTTCCTCCCCCTTTGATTGGAATAAAAGATTTAGAGGAAGGGGAGGAAAGCCAAAGGCGCTACGGTTCGAAACGAACTCGCTCCCCGGGGTGTAGTGGGGAGAGGGGATTAAGACATTTAAGGGATTAAGACATTTAAGGGATTAAGACATTTAAGGGATTAAGACATTGAGGGATTAGGAGATTAGTACTTTAAGAGATTGGTGCTTTAAGAAATTTAAAAATAAAGATATTGAACTTGTTTTAACGTATCTTACAACTCTAAAGTAACTGGAAGCGAGAAGACGGAGAGAGAAATTCAGGTCAATACAGGATTTCGAAGAAAACCTGAGGTAACATCCAGCGCTATGTTGACGCCTTTGAACTTGGAAAACACCTTTATAAAATTCCAATCGACTTTTCCAAGTGAGACAGCGAATTGAACTGAATTTCTCTCGCAGCCTTCTCGCTTCCCCCCACCAAACGCCAGCCTAAAGACGCTGTACTGCGCGAATTGTGAATGTAGGAGGAAAGTTGATATGATAGAGTCATCTCGCACTTCCCAGGGAGGAACATATGCAAGCGCAGGAACCTAACGTGCTGATCCTGTATGCCAGTTATGGCGACGGGCATTATCAGGCGACCAAAGCACTTGAGAAAAGTCTCAATGAACGCGGTATTCATCAAGTCAAAATGCTGGATCTGATGGCCGAGGCGCATCCGAAGCTGAACGATCTGACTCGATTTGTGTATATGCAGAGCTATCGAACGATTCCGGGCCTGTACGGCCTTGTCTATAATATGACCAAAGATATGAAAGCCGATAAGCCTTTTGCCCATATTCTGCATGCTTTCGGTACCCGCAGGCTTGAAGAGTATTTGAAAACCGAGCGGCCGGGCGTGGTGATCCATACGTTTCCGCAGATGGTCATGCCAAAGCTGCGGCGCAAGATCGGGATGGATATTCCGATCGTCAATGTCGTGACCGATTTTGATTTGCACGGCCGTTGGTTGCATCCGGACGTGGATCGCTTCTATGTCGCGACCGAAGAGATGCGTCGGGAAGCGGCTTCGATCGGAATCGATCCGGAGCGCATTACCGTTAGCGGGATTCCGATCAAAGAAGGCTTCGGATTTGATGCGGCAAAAAGCGCTTATGCGCCGGATGTGGATGGTGCGGTCGGAAGCGTCGCGGTTGCCGATGCAGCAGCGAAAGATGCTGTTGTCGGCGGTTTCGATGCAGGCGCCGCTTTTGGCGAACGGGAAAATATTAAGGACGAAGTGTCTGTAGCGTTGCATCCGTTGTCCGATTCTGTAAAGTCCGCTGCTTTTGCCGCATCAAACGCGAACGAGTATGCCGCAGCCCGCGCTTTGCGAACGGGCGAATCGCCCGT
This sequence comes from Saccharibacillus sacchari, assembly GCF_037722395.1. GTDB lineage: Bacteria > Bacillota > Bacilli > Paenibacillales > Paenibacillaceae > Saccharibacillus > Saccharibacillus sacchari_A. The sequence continues at coordinate 21,122 of NZ_JBBKAR010000034.1, forward strand.
ACCCGGAATCTCGCTTGATCCGGCGCGCAAAACCGTACTGCTTATGGCCGGAGCCTACGGCGTCATGCTCGGGCTGCGCCGAGTCTGCGACCTGCTGCTGGAACAAGACGATATCCAGATTATCGTCGTTTGCGGTCGCAATGAAGACATGCGCGCGGGACTCGCGCAGCAGTACGCAGACAGCGAGCGCATCCAGGTGCTCGGCTTCACCGACCGCGTCGCCTCGCTCATGCGCATGAGCGACTGCATCGTGACCAAGCCCGGCGGCATCACGCTCGCCGAATCGCTCGCCTGCCAGCTCCCGATCTTCCTGTTCCGCCCCGTACCGGGGCAAGAACGCAATAACGCGGTCTATCTTGAACAGCAAGGCACAGCCTTCGTCTCCCGCACCGCCGACGAATTGGCTGCCCAGATCGCCTCTTTGCTCGGCGATCCGCTCAAACTTCACGCCGCCCGCGACCGCGCCGCCGCGCTAGGACATCCCCACGCGGCCGACGAGATCGCCGACGACCTGATCGCGCGGTACCTCAGCCATCAGCCTGCGGATATTCCGGGCTGATCGCTTCGCGCCCGATACGCAAGCTCCAAAAAGCACGCATCGACGCTTCCGTTTCCCTTCGGAGCGTCTTTCTTGATCCGGTTCCTTGTCCCTTGTTCGTTCCCTACTCCAGCAAATCAATCTTGACGAAAAGTCAGCATTTTCCCAACAAATCTTCACTCTTCGCTCAATTGCTGACTTTTCGTCAACATTTTAGCCTCATTTCCTCACAAATCGCTCAATACTCAGAAAAATGCGAGCAAAACGTCAACTTTTCTCGTCTATCGACTTCTTCAGCCTTCAAATTTCTAACCAAACGTCAACATTTCACTTCTTCACACCCCGCTTCACTATTCTCTCACCGAATTCCTTCACAAAAACGCCTCTATCCATCCATCTATCTATTTATTGCAATTCTTCCTTCTCCCGTCTTCTCCCATCTCTTCCTCCCCCCAAAAAAGAGCCTCTCCCTTTTTTCGAAAAGGCTCCCGCACTTTTTGCCGTTTCGCCAAGGAGAAGCGCAGCCCGCGGAGGGGGAGTGTCGCGAAGGTCGCCTTTGAGATCGAAGATCGAGACAGCGACCGCAGCGATACTCCCCCGCAGCATCCCAGGCGCAGCCCCTCCCCCGCGAAACAATCCGGCAAAAAGTCAAAGCCTTCCCGAAACCACCGGGAAGGCTCTTTTTTTAACCTAACTCAACTTATACACCCGCGTCTCATACGGCCGCAGATTCAGACTATACAGCTCTTCGCCGTCGATCGGCTCATAATTCGAAATCAGCAGCTCTTCCTTCATCCCCTGCAAATCTTCCGGCCACTCGAACGTGGGAGCGCCGCTGAAGAAGTTCAGGATCACGAGCAGCTTCTCATCTTCCCAATTCCGTACAAACGCATAAATTTCCTCATGCACCGGCAGCAGCAGACGATAATCGCCGTAGACAATGACTTCATGCTTTTTGCGCAGCTCGATCAGTTTGCGGTAATGGTGGAAGATCGAATCCGGATCGCGGCGCGCCGCTTCCACATTGATTTTGGGATAATTCGGATTGACGCCCATCCATGGTTCTCCGTCGGTAAATCCGGCATGCTCCTCGTAGTTCCACTGCATCGGGGTACGGGCGTTATCGCGGCTCTTTTTCCAAATCCGCTGCATCACTTCCTGCTCGTCCATGCCTTGCTTCATGCACTGGTTGTAGTAGTTCAGAGTCTCCACGTCGCGATACTGGTCGATCGACGGGAAACTCACGTTGGTCATGCCGATCTCTTCGCCCTGGTAAATGTACGGCGTCCCTTGCAAGGTATGCAGGAACGTCGCCAGCATTTTCGCGGAACGTACCCGGTAATCGCCGTCATTGCCGAAACGCGAGACCTGGCGGGGTTGGTCGTGGTTGCTCATATAGTTGGCGTTCCAGCCCTTTTTATGCAAAACGGTCTGCCAGCGGCTCATGATCTTTTTCAGCTCGACCAGCGTCCATGGCTTGATATCCCATTTGCCCGTACCGCCGGATTTCGCATCCAAAAACATATGTTCAAACTGAAAAATCATATCCAGCTCGTTGCGGCCTTCCCCGACATAATCGAGCGCTTGCTCAGGCCCCAGACCCGAGACTTCGCCCACGTTCATGATGTCGTAAAAGTCCAGCACGTCTTCGTTCAGCGTCCGCAGGAAATAATGCACTTTGTCCAGATTGGAGAAAAAGCGATACGCCTGCACGACCGGAAGGTTTTGCGGATTGTCCGCGTCGGGCAGTCCTTCGGCTTTGACGATATGCGAGATCGCGTCGAACCGGAAGCCGTCCACGCCTTTTTCGAGCCACCACTTCACCATGTCATGCAGCTCACGAACGACTTCGGGATTTTCCCAGTTGAGATCCGGTTGTTCTTTGGCGTACAAGTGCATGTAATATTCCTGCGTCCGTTCGTCGAATTCCCATACGGAGCCGCTGAAATACGATTCCCAGTTGTTCGGATAACCGCCGTTCTCCTTCGGTTCGCGCCAGATGTAATAGTCCCGTTTCGGATTGTCTTTGGACGACGAAGATTCGATAAACCATTCATGCTCGTGCGAACTGTGGTTGAGTACCAGATCCATGATGATGCGGATATTGCGGGCATGCGCCTTTTGCAGCAGTTCGTCGAAATCTTCCATCGTTCCGTACTTGCGGTCGATGCCGTAATAGTCGCTGATATCGTATCCGTTATCGTAATCCGGCGACGCGTAGATCGGACAAATCCAGATCGCGTCGACGCCAAGCTCCTGCAAATAATCCAATTTCTCGATGATTCCGCGCAGATCGCCTTTACCGTCACCCGTCGTATCTTTGAAGCTTATCGGATATATTTGGTAAATGACACTTTCTTTCCACCATTTCTTATTCATGAATTCACCCCGGAGCGGATAGTGTAGTACTTGGTCAACGTTAGTCATTGGTTCCGTACAAGTGTCATCTTAATCTATTTCTCTATCTTTATTGTAACCACGTTGAAGGCAGGTTCTTTCAAAAATACGGAAGGTGTATCAAAAATGACGAGCGAAATCGTAGGGTAGCGTCAGAACTTTCATCATAATCGGGTCGTTCATTTGTAAAAGAGGAGGAACAATCGTGGAAAAGATCAAAAAAAGCCGGCGACGAATCGGAGCGTTATCGGGGATTTTGGTTCTGCTGGCAGTCGCTTGGTTGCTGTGGAACAATCATACCTCCTACACGCCTAACTCCGAGCTTTACGATCTGGGAAAAGGTTCAGCTCCCGAGGACGGAAGTTATTTTCTGCAAACGGACGGGGAACGCACCTTTTTTATTGATCGGCAGGCAGGGCAACGAATTTATGCTATGAATACGTCAGCCAAGCTGCACCGTGCCCGTTTGCCGCAATGATTCCTTTTTCTCAGGCAAAAAAAGGAACGGATGCCCTCTAACGAGAGAACTCCGGTCCTTCGATTTATATCGAAAAAATGGTTTACTTAGACTGAATTAAACCGCACTGCCTACGCCTTTTTTCGAAGTTGCCGATGCCGCCGAATCTTCCTGCGCCGCAGCTTCTTCCGTACCCCCGAACACATCGTTATCCGACGTGACTTTGAGATGCCCGTTCTTTTCGCCCAGTCCGTTAAAGAGCAGGTTCATAATAATCGCCGTGAAGCTGCCCGCGATGATCCCGTTGTCTACCAGGATACGAAGCTCTTCCGGCAGTCCTGCAAACAGGCCGGGTACAACCGAGACGCCAAGACCCATGCCCACGGAGCAAGCGATGATGAACAGGTTCTCGTGGCGGGACAGATCGACCTGATCGCCGAGCACGCGTACGCCGGAAGACAGAACCAGACCGAACAAAGCCACCATCGCGCCGCCCAGCACAGAAGAAGGAATCAGTTGCGCCGTCGCCGCAATCTTCGGAATGAAGCCGACGATCACAAGCAGAATACCGGCAACCGCAACGACGTCGCGAGTCTTAACGCGGCTCATTTGTACGAGGCCGACATTTTGCGAATACGTCGTATACGGGAACGAGTTGAAAATGCCGCCCAGCATGATCGCGAGTCCCTCCGCACGGTAGCCGCGCGCAAGCTCTTTGGAGCCGATGTCCCGGCCGACGATACGTCCCAGCACCATGAACACGCCTGTCGACTCGACCACGCTGACGATCGCAACAAGGATCATAGTCAGGATCGCGCTGAGGTTGAAGACCGGAGCCGCGAAATGGAACGGCGTGATCGCGTGGAACCAGCTTGCGTTCGCGACCGGCGAGAAGTCCACTTTTCCCATAAAAGCAGCCACAACCGTACCGACCACAAGGCCGATCAGGATGGAGATGGAGCGAATAAATCCGGTCGACACACGGTTGAGAATCACGATAAAGATCAGTACGCCGAAGCCGAGCGCGATATTGGGCAAGCTGCCGAAGTCTTCCGCACCCTGGCCGCCGCCGAGATTCGTCATGGCTGTCGGAATCAAGGTCACGCCGATGATCGTTACGACAGAACCCGTCACGATCGGCGGGAACAGACGAATCAACTGACCAAATAAGCCGGAGAAAATGAAGATGAACAAACCGGAAGCGATAATCGCCCCGTAAATGGCCCCAATGCCCATGCCCGGCGCGTTGCCGATCATGATCATAGGCGAGACGGCCTGGAACGCGCAGCCGAGCACGACCGGAAGCTTGATGCCGAATAAACGGTTGCCCCATACCTGCATCAGCGTCGCGACGCCGCAAGCCAGCAGGTCGATCGCAATCAGGTACGTGAGCTGCTCCTGCGTCATGCCGATTGCGTTGCCGACGATCATCGGCACGACAATCGCACCCGCGTACATTGCGAGCACGTGCTGCAAGCCGAGCGAGAAAGTTTTCGCCGGATGGCGATGCTTTTGGAAAATACGATCCGAACTCATAAAACGTGATTCCCCCTAAAAAGATTGAAGTCGAAGTGCATGGTATCTATGAAGTGAGCTGTGTGCAAAAAATATTAATGTACCGTTTCTTCGGTTGCGAACGTCACTTTGCCGTCTGCGAGCGAAGCGATCCGGACCAGCGATTCCACGCGGTAGCCGGCTTCCTTGATCCGCTGAGCGCCGCTTTGGAACGACTTTTCGATCACGATGCCGATTCCGGCCACTGTAGCTCCGGCTTGTTCCGCGATGCGCGCAAGGCCCAGTGCCGCTTCGCCGTGAGCCAGGAAATCGTCGATGATGAGCACGCGGTCGGTCGGGAACAGGAATTTTTTCGATACGGTTACGTCGTTGCTTTGCTCTTTGGTGAACGAGTAAACCTTTTCCACGTAAATGTCTTCCCGCAGCGTCAGCGACTTCTGCTTGCGCGCGAAGATCATTGGCACTTCGAGTTCCAACGCGGCCATGATCGCCGGAGCGATGCCGGACGATTCGATCGTCAGCACTTTGGTAATGCCTTCGGCTTCGAACAGACGCGCGAACTCTTTGCCGACTTCTTTCATCAGCACAGGGTCCATCTGGTGGTTCAGGAACGAATCCACTTTCAATACTTTCTCGCTCAACACGATACCTTCGCTCAATACTTTGTCCTGCAACAATTTCATCATTGGTTCCCCCCGGATGTCTTTTATAAGGCTCGCGCCCAAAGCGGAAACGCAAAAAAGCCCGCCTCTCTCCCGGTGCGGAAGAAAAACGGACGATAGAAGAAACGACTGCGGATCTTGGAAAAAGATCAAACCCGGCAAAGGCGAAGGCTTCTGTTCGGGCGACGGGTACATCCTGCGCGAGATCCGAAGAATCACTGCGCGGGGCCTGCTGCCAGACTCAAAAGAGGTTAAAGCTATTCGCAAAACGCCGGTAAACCGAAGCGGCAAACGCTCCGGGCAGTCGTTTTCCGTAGTCCGATCGTTCCGGCGACCGGGTAGAGACATGCGGGCCAATTCCCGCACCTATACGAAAAACAGAATAATGGTTGAAGTATACTCCGAATCGGAGAAAATGAAAAGTGAAAATTACATGAAAGGTGAGTTCTCATTTTGGCGATTTGGTGTACAATGGAAAAAACGCGATACATATTCACATGACCATTTCAATTCATAAGGAGGAGTTTTCGTGGGAATCGTTAAAGAATTTAAAGAGTTTGCCATGCGCGGAAACGTGATCGATCTGGCAGTCGGCGTTATTATCGGGGCAGCGTTCGGTAAGATCGTGACGTCGCTCGTTAATGACATCATCATGCCTCCGCTCGGAAAAGTGATGGGAGGGATCGACTTCGGCAGCCGGTTTTTGAATCTTGATCCGGATATTACGCTGGCCGACGGCTCGCCAATCCGCACGCTGGCTCAAGCGCAGGAAGCCGGAGCTTCGGTCATCGCGTATGGACAATTCATCAACAACATCATCGACTTTTTGATTGTTGCATTCTGTATTTTCATTCTCGTGAAAGGCATTAATATGCTGAAACGGAAAGAACATGAGAAGCCGGCACCGGAAAAAACGACACGCGAGTGCCCGTATTGCCGCACGGAAGTGTCGGCGAAGGCAAGCCGTTGCCCGCAGTGCACATCGGAGCTGGAGCCGGAGAAGATCGGGGCTTAGTACCTTCATCGGGTGCAGAATACTACAAAGGGATGATAAAAAGCTCTCGATATCTTCCGCTCAGGGAGATGCCGGGAGCTTTTTCGTGTGTGAAGAAATCGGAATACCTGCAAATATCCAGTTAATTTCTTCCCGATGAGCGTAACTTTGAAAATAAATACATAAATACAGTTAATTCAGGCAAATCAATCGAATCGGTTAAAAAAAGGGAGAATTAAATGGATATATGTATTTATTTTTTCAGGAATCAGATACTTGGAAGAATTAAGTGGATATTTGTTGTTATTTTGGGTTTGGCGTAGGGATTAGTGCCTGGCTATTTGAATGCTGGGTGGTGTAGCTTTTGAAAGCGCGAAGCTATATCGCGTGAGGGGTAAGCCTTCTTAAAGCATGAAGGCTTCCTCTGTGTGCATCGTCTCCTTCTAAGATCGGGAAGGAGTTCTCAATGCGGGGGAAGCCTTCTTGAAGCGTGAAGGCTTCCCCTGTGTGCATCGTCTCCTTCCAGGATCGGGAAGGAGTTCTCAATGCAGGGGAAGCCTTCTTGAAGCATGAAGGCTTCCCCTGTGTGCATCGTCTCCTTCCAGGATCGGGAAGGAGTTCTCAATGCGGGGTAAGCCTTCTTGAAGCGTGAAGGCTTCCCCTGTGTGCATCGTCTCCTTCCAGGATCGGGAAGGAGTTCTCAATGCGGGGGAAGCCTTCTTAAAGCGTGAAGGCTTCCCCTGTGTGCATCGTCTCCTTCCAGGATCGGGAAGGAGACGATGCACACTAAATCGGTCTGTTCCGATCGGGGAGTAGGTTGGCTACGATCGAGTTCAAGTCATGATCGTCTTGCGTCTTTTCCTCTCCGCAATCGACTTCGCGGATACGAAGCGAGCGGTAGTTTGCATAGGGGTCGAGGGGGGTGAAGATTAATTGCTCGGCGTTGTCCAAGCGGACTTTATAGCCCATCCGGGCAAACATCTGTACAAACTTCTCTTCGCCGGGCTGTTCGCCTTTGCCGACTATAATTAAGCCTCTAAGCTGCTTGGGCTCGTCTCCGTGCATGATTTCAAAGTGTACGATACATTCCATAATCCTTCATCCTTTCCAAACTGAGCTTTTACACAAACTTTGAAACTTTTTTCACATCTATATATGTCCATACGCATCAGCCTATAAAACGTTGCAAAAATCAGAGAATCGACGCCAAAACGCCAAACTTCCAATCCCAGTAGCTTGACCGCATCCAATCTAAGGTTTGCGTTCATCAGAAACACGTACGGTTTAAGCGGGTTTTCGATGAGCGTAACCTAACCTTTTAGGCGGTCAGGGTACGAGTAGCTTGTCTTGAATAAATTGCAGGTTTAAGTTCGTCTGAAACGCGTATGATTCTAGTGCGTTTCAGACGGGCTAACCCCTTCCTTAATCGAAGACAAGCTACCCGTACGTTTGCCACCCAAACTACACATTCCATAGGGTCAACGTACCAAGGGAGAGGGTTGAAAAGCCGATACGGACATTTTGGAACAGGCGGATCAGATCTGCTCGGATGCGCAGTGCGGGCACCATTTGGAGCCCTTCGGCAGTCCGCTTCCGCAGACTTGGCAGCGCACGACCTCGCCGACAGGTCGACGAACAATTCGCTCACTATCGTCCTGGTGGTCAACTCCGCGGTCCCAGGAAGCGATCAGGCGATCCAGTTCGTCTTGACGCTCCTTTTCACGTTCCTCACGTTCGCGCTGACGTCGCTCATGCTCGGGATCAACGGTTGGCTCCGCATCGTCCAACTGTACATCGTCTGGTTGTGCGTCGGCTGGCTTTTTGTCGCCGCGCTCTTCGTTCATTTTACGACGTTCGCGGATACGAATTTCGCGCAATTCGCGACGCTGACGTTCTTCGCGTTGTTCGCGTGTCTCCTCCGCATCACCATAGGCATCAGCTTGATCGTATTGATTCTCCAGGTACGAATCCGATTCATCGGCTTGCCCCAATTCAAAGCGCTTCGTCTCAAACTGCTCATCTTCGTCCTCTTCGCCGGACCATTGCGCAGCGAGTACGCTCTCCCGTGTCGTTTGCTCCGGATAAGCCTCGTCTTTGTAAGCATATTCTCCGCCTTGTTCTGCTTCATCGGAGCGATATGTCGTAACGTCCTGCGTGTCAGGAGCGGAATCGTAGAACGGTTCATCTTCACGATCTTCCACAAGCTCAAAATCAGGATCCTCCACCAAATCGTGAACGGCTTCCGCTTCGACACGAGGCTCATCGGAAGCTTTTCGCAGCTCTACATGCCCCGCCGTATCCGAAACGGGCTTCTCCGTAGCCGTATCGCTCCCCCATTGCCGTCCGCAATGCGGGCAGGATACCGCCTCGGCATCCAGACGCGCTCCGCATTCGCACAGTTGCTCGTTGCGCAGATCCGCAATCCGCGACCGCAGTTCCGCAATTTCCTCGGTCAACAGATCGCAGGCCGTGCAAAGCTCCAGAATTTCCTCTTCCGCCGGTGCTGTGTTCCGCTTGCTATAATTTTCGTAAAAGACCTGTCCCATGCGCAAATAATGCACTTCGATCTCACGCTGAATATCCGAGATATGGCTGTTTAGTTTGCCGATCTCCACCGCGCTCTGGGCACGTTCGGAAGCACGTCCGGCCCCGTCCCTGATCCGCTGTAAAAAGTTCAATGTTGTCTCCTCCTCTATCCCGGCCTTTCGCAGCCTTCAACGGCCGAAAAGACCGGTGCCGCGCACTCCCATTTTCACACTCGCGATTGCGGATTCGTTCCCCTGCTTATCCGGTTACATGAATAAGACAGGTATTCGCAGTGGGATGTCGAATGTTTTCAAAAGCGCAAGGTCTTTCTGGCATTCAGCCTTGTTTAGGCAATATAGTACCCTATGCTTGTCAGTTTACAATAGATGCGCCGTTCTCACAATCCAACCCCATTTCAGGAGAAGATCAATTTGCATAGACAGCTTACCGATTTCACATCTTCCATGTCAGACAGAACCCAACCAGACCCGACACGATGGAATGAACAGCACGAACCTTTTTCAAATCAAGACGCACCCGAAAAAGGCGAGCGCGAAGCCCTGCTTGTAGCCGCCTGCCATCCTGAAGACGGAAGCCTGTTCCCCGAAGGAGAATGGGTGCACCCTCCTTTGCTTTACCAACATGCTTTGCGCAAGCTTCAAGACGAGATCGAAAGCATCCGTCAGGAATGGAAAAGCGCCGAGGGCTTTAGCCCGATCGAACATATTAAGACGCGAATCAAGGAACCCGCCAGCATGATGAACAAACTGGAACGACTTGGCGTTGAAGCGTCTGCCGAGCAGCTTGCGGATCAGGTACACGATATCGCGGGTATGCGCATCGTGTTTCCTTTTGTCACCGATGTGTATCTGCTGCTGGAACGAATCTGGCAAAGCCCTGATCTGCGCATCCTTTGGATTCGCGATTATATTATGGAGCCCAAGCTTAACGGTTACCGCAGCCTTCATGTCCTCGTATCCGTGCCTGTCGTATGGAATGGAGCAGATTGCCGGGTTCGCGTAGAAGTACAAATGCGAACGCTGGCTATGGATTTCTGGGCCAGTCTGGAGCATATTTTGCTTTACAAATACGACCGCAGAGTGCCGGAACATCTGGAGCAGGAACTCGCTTCTGCCGCCGGAGCAGCCGGAGAGCTGGATCACAAAATGCTGGCGCTGCGCAGCGAAGTGCTGTCCTTGAGCGATGAGGATGAGCGGTCGGGAAAGTGAAAAAGCTTTGCTACAGAAAATGACCTCGAAATCCATGTATATATGGAGATCAAGGTCATTTTTTATGCCCGATTTGTACCGGGCTTTGTCCCGGCATTTCATTTGTGTCCGAGAAACATGGCTTCTCCTAAAAGCAACCGCGGCTTACTTGCCGCCTTTCAAGTTGCTCTCATCCAGATATTCTTCCAACGACAGCCCGCTGGTATGTACGGCTTCGGCCAGTTCTTTGCCTACATAACGGATATGCCAAGGCTCGTACGAATACCCGGTCTGTTCTTCTTTGCCTTTGAGATAGTGCACGATGAAGCCGTATTCCTGCGCATGTTCAGCGATCCAGCGGCCTTCTTCCGTATCGCCCAAAGACTGCTCCAGCTCGTTATTCACGCTGAGCGCGGACACATCTATGGCAAGTCCCGTCTGGTGCTCGCTCGTGCCGGGGAGAGCACTGACTTTAGCGGCTTCTTCCTCGCCTTTGATCGAGACGTTGCGGTCATAGATATTTTTTTGCCGCGCGTACGAACGGTACCCGGATACGGCATACAGCTCGATATTCGCGGCCTTTGCGCCTTCGAACAGCTGCTCCAGCGCTCCGGCAGCTTCCTGGCGCATATGGCTCTTCTCCTGCGCTTCCACATCGCCGTACGCAAACGGAACATCCGGAATGACCAGATCGGAAGGCTCATAACCGTCTGGCAAATAACGTTCTTTATTCACGACGACACGCACGGAAGTCGGATTGGTAACGACGTCTTTGCCGTCTTTTTGTTCGACCGTGGCTTGAAGCGAATCGTCCGCGAACGGACTCGACGGGTTTGTTTCTTGCGTGCCGGACGGATCTCCAGACGGCTGTTGCGCTTGCTGGTCCGCTTTGTTCGTCGCTTCCGCGTCTCCGCAAGCGCTAAGTAATCCGGCGGCCAGTGCCGTCCCCAGTGCGACGGCTCCCCATCTGGATCGCTTATGTGTATTCATGCTAGTTCCTCCCTGCTGTCTTGCTCTGCTCCGCTGCTGCTGTTCTCGTCTCGTATGATTCTAGTTCCCTATTCGTGCACGCATCGCCCGGCGAAGCTCGGTGAGCGCCGCCTGTGCCGGAGCATCGTCCGGCAACAGCGACAGGTCGCAAGGCTGCGGCGCCGCCGCATCCCCGCCGGATTCCGGCGCTTCCGGCAAGCGGCCGTGCTCGTGCAGCACGCCCTTCTCCGCCGCCGAGGCGATCCACTCGGCGATCTCCCGGCCGCCGCCTTCGGAGGCGGCGCGAGGCGCGGCTTTGGGCGCCTCGTCCGGGGCGACTGCCCAGCCGTCGCCCCACGCGGCCAAAGCCGCGTCGGCCAGTTCGCCGGGATCGACGCCGGCGAGCGTCAGCCCGAACGCCAGATGCGTTCGGGCGACTTCAGCCGCCGCTTGGAGGGCGGCCGGCACTTCGGGGCCGCCTACTTCCGCGGCGGCCAGCTCCCAGGCGGCTTCGCCGCCGTCGAACGGAAGCTCCGTTCGGACGAACGACAATCCTGCGTCGTTCGTCTGTGCGGCAACGGCGATGCCGCCCGTCTCGTCTGCCGCATCCGGATCATGCTCGCCGGATGCCGCTCCCGGACGAGACGCCCCGGCTTCCGCCGAAGCCGGCCTTCGCTTCTCCGCGGATCGCCCGGGAAGCCGTACGGTCTGCTCGCCGCACTGGGCGAGCAGATCGTATAGGCCAACCGCCGAGCGCCCGGCCAGGCGCTGCCAATCCGCCCGTTGCTTCGCCGTAGCGGGATGCAGCGGAATCTCGACTTGGCGAGAATCCCGGCCTTCTTCGATCACGGCGATCAGCAATCCGGGCTTCGCCTCTAATTGTACTACGTGCAGGCTGTTCATCTCTATATAACCCCTCTTCGCCGGGCGCGCATCCGTCATGTTTGCCGTTTCTGCCCCCGGACGCCTATGCGGCGCTTACTGAATCTGCTCGCCCTGTAAAGACACGAGCGTACGCAGCTCTTCGTTGGACATCTCCGTCAACCAGCGTTCTCCGGTTCCCGTGACGCGTTCAGCCAGCGTTTTTTTATTTTCGATCATCTCGTCAATCCGTTCTTCCAGCGTTCCCTGACAGATCAGCTTGTGCACCTGTACGCCGCGCTGTTGCCCGATTCGGAACACGCGGTCCGTGGCCTGGTTCTCGACAGCCGGGTTCCACCAACGGTCAAAATGCACCACATGGTTCGCGCGCGTCAGATTGAGTCCGAGTCCGCCCGCTTTCAACGACAGGATAAACGCGTTCGCGCCCTCGCCCTCCTGGAAGCTTGCAATCATGCGGTCCCGCTCTTCCTTTTTGACGGCTCCGTGCAGGAACATCGGCTCTTCGCCGTAGCGTCGATTCAATTCTTCGGCCAACAATTTGCCCATTCGCACATATTGAGTGAAGATCAGCACCGACTCGCCGTTTTCCCGAATCCGATCAAGCAGCTCGACCAACTGCATCAGCTTGCCCGACTTTTCGGCCTTGAACGCGCCAGTATGATCGCGAATCAACGCCGGGTGGTCGCAGATCTGCTTCAGCCGCGTCAAAGCCGAGAGCACGATGCCCTGACGGACGGTACGGCTCGACGCTTCGCGGCTTTCCACCTTCTGCATCAGCTCGCCGACCACCGATTGATACATCCCCGCTTGTTCGATCGTCAATTCGCAGTACGATTTCAGCTCGATTTTCTCCGGCAGATCTTTGCGGATATCCGGGTCGCTTTTCAGACGGCGCAACATAAACGGAGCCACCATCGTACGCAGCTTGTCGCTTTCTTCGGGAATCTGCGGCGCGTTGGCGCCGAAGCGCCTGCGGAACGAAGCGGCAGAGCCCAGATAACCGGGATTCATGAATTGGAAAATGGACCATAGCTCGGCGAGACGATTCTCGACCGGCGTTCCGGTTACGGCAATACGGTGCGGCGAATTCAGCTTCATCACGTTTTGCGCCTGTTTCGTGCCATAGTTCTTGATCGACTGCGCTTCGTCCAGCACTACCGATGTCCACACGATGCCGCGGAATTCTTCCACGTCGCGTCCTATCAACGGATACGTGGTCAAAATGATATCGTGCTCGCGCACGCAACGCTCGAACGCTTCGCCGCGCAATCGCTGAGTGCCGTGGTGAACATGCATCGTGAAGTTCGGCGCAAAACGTTGAATCTCCCGCTGCCAGTTGCCGAGCAGCGAAGTCGGACAGACAATCAGCTTCGGCCCCGGCGATGGATGATCGAGCAGACAGGCGATCACCTGAACGGTCTTGCCCAGACCCATATCGTCGGCCAAACAAGCCCCAAAGCCCATCTCGCGCATCGAAGAAAGCCAGCGATAACCGCGCTCCTGATAAGGCCGCAGCGTGCCGTTGAGCGCATCCGGTACCGTATGTTGCGAACCCGAACGTCCTCCGCCCCGCAGCAGATCGTACAGCAACCCGTACGTCTCAATGCCCGAGACGCCGACGCCGTTCCAGATCGTATCTTCCTCGGACGCCGACAATTTGAGCAGTTCGCCGAACGTCATCTCGTGCACGGTCTGTTTTTTGAGCAGCCGCAGCACCTGGCGTACTTCCTTCACGTCGACTTCGATCCACTCGCCGTTCAAGAACACCAGCGGCACGCCGTCTTCGGCAATCCGTCGCAGCTCGTCCAGACCGATCGACGCATCGCCGATCGTCGCTTCCAGATCGAATTCCACCAATTGCTTGATCCCTAGCGCCGCTTCGCCTTCTCCGCTTCGACTCGGTTCCAGTCTGGCTTTAAGCTTGACGCCCGCCGCACGCCGCCCCCGCTTCGTGAAGCGCGAAGGCATTTCAATCCGAACACCGGACGCACGCAAAGCCGACACGCCGGACATTAGAAATTCGAACATCTCCTGCGCACCCAACCAGGCTTCTTCCGGATGCGGTCGGCGAAGTGCCGCTTGCAGTTGCGGCGCCTGCTGCGCCGCACGTCCGAGCAGCATCAGCAGCTGACGCTTCGGTTCCGCATAACGGCGACCTCGCAGTTCCAACTCATCGCTTTGCAAACGCCAAATTTCGGAAGCGGGCAACGAAGCCCCTGTCTCCACTTCGTCTTCGGCACGAAAAGCCAGTCGCCAACGATCCTCTTCCGCGCTATCGGGATCAGAGATTCGCGGTTCCAGACGAAGCCCCAGACGAAGCTGAGAGCTTGCCGCTTCTCCCGGATCGGCACTCTCCGGTACCGCTCCGCCCAATGTCGCGATCTGTCCGGACAGCTCTTCAATATCTTCCGATCCGCCTTGCACTTTGGTTTCCCGCTGCGGATCGATCAGGCTGTTCCACCATAGCGAAGAGAGAGGCGAATACCCGCGACGATAAGGCAAACGCATTTGCGGCAACGCACTTCGCATGGTACCCAGCATCATTCGCATCTGCCCGTCGATGATTGCCGACAGGAACGAATGCAGCACCAGCTCGCGCGCTCTACCCAGCGGAGGCGACTCTTCTTCCGCCCCGACTGCCCCGGGTGCGGTCAGACCTACGGGCGGCATCGCCGCCGCCAATGCGGAGAAGCGTTCCCGATGCTCCGGTTGTTCCAGCAGCGGCTTCCAGGTACCCGTGAACGTCAGCTCGGACGCGCGCCGCGCGCTTACTCTTGCCGCCGGATCTGCTCCCGGCGCGAAGCATCCCGCCGCCAACAGCTCACGCGCGAAGCTCACTGCCGCGCTCCAATACCGCATCTCCGCGCCTGGCGTGAATCCCTGCGCCGCGAACTGCGGCTCGTTCAGATCCGAAAGCAGCGTGAACGCTTCCGAAGCGGGTAAAGCCAATCCTTCCAACGTACGACCTCCGAAGCCTCTCCCGCGTCCACGACGCGAAGAAGCTCCCGGCCAACGCAGCTCGGCCAATCGTAGCGCCGCCTGCATAAGCGGCTTTTGACCGCGAATATCCAGTTTTCTCACCTGCCGGGTCCAGGCGTCTACCTTCGGCTCCGACGTTTCGCCGGAAAAGCAGAAGAAGACGTCTCCCAGCCATATCCCATAAAGCGGTTGATTCATGATTGTCCCCCGTCTTTTCCGCTTTTTTCGAGTCTATAATCCAACAAGCCAAAATTGCCCTTCTCCCCATTCTAAACGATATCCGGGATTTTTTCGACCGCTTAAGCAATGTCTATGCGAGCAATCGTCAGCAAGCGGGCAAAAAGACTTGACGGAGCCGCAGAGCAACATCACGATAAAAGAACAGAGACGCAAGCTGTATTTAAAAGACCTTGCGCCAACCGCGCTTCTGCTGCAAGGCACTCCTCAATCCTTCGAGGTAGACTACATTTGAAAGGGAACGGAAATTCAGGATCACAATCGAGCCTGCTTGGAGTAGGCGAACGAAGGAGCTTTCTATCATGGAATGGATGACACGAATGAATGCGGCACTACACTATATCGAGTCCCATTTGACGGAAGAGATTTCTTATGCGGAGGCCGCAAAGAAAGCATGTTGCCCTGCGCAGCATTTTCAACGGATGTTCGCCTTCGTGACGGACGTTCCATTGTCGGAGTATATCCGCCGCAGAAGGCTCACACTGGCTGCATTCGAGCTGCAACACAGCACATCCAAAGTCATCGATATCGCGCTCAAGTTCGGTTACGAATCGCCCGAAGCGTTCGCCCGAGCGTTCCAGCAGCTGCATGGCACGACGCCGACGAAAGCTCGAAACATCGGAACAACGCTCAAAGCTTATCCCCGGATCACCTTTCAATTTGTGTTAAAAGGAGCTGCGGAAATGAACTATCGGATGGAAAAAGCGGAAGCTTATCTTCCACCCGGGGAGAAGCGCAATGAATTATGGATTCCGGTGATTCCGAAAAGCTGAGCGCTATCGCTCAGCTTTTTTTGCAGTAAGAAGGATGTGTATAATGGATGCCGAGGAGGTGCTTGGCATGACTGAAAACGATAAACGCAGCCTGGAATTCGACGAAGAGCCGCTTCACGCTGAAGCGGTAACGGATCGCGAATTGCTTCGCAGCGCACTGGAGACTTACAAAATTCCGTACGGGTCGCTGGAGCGCTTGACAGGTATCGGAAGCGGCGATCTGGAGGCTTATCTGGAAGGCGTTACCGATCTGGAACATGTGGACGCTGACCGGCGATCTTCCGGGCTTGGCCTGATCGCGTTTCTGGGGATGGGCATTAATACGCCTCAGATTCCTCCGGAGGATCGAGTGCTTGTCCTTTTAAAAAACCTCGAAGAGGAATACGGCTTGAACGCCGAAATGATCGCGCTCCAAAGCGGGCTTGAAACCTCCGACGTTGAGCGTTTTCTGGCAGGCCGCAAAGTCGCGGCCGAGAAACGGTTCAAACTGAGCGTCGGCGTCTTGTTCCTGCATTTCCTGATCCATCAGACGCGGGATTAGTCGGCATTCTTCGCATCTCGCCAGGCCCGGCACTTCGGGCCTGTTTTCCTATTTTCCAACCTGCCCTTTTTCACGCTTGCCCAGTATCTTGACCACGTTCCGTGCGAAGTTTGCGTTCAAAATGCTCAAAAGCACTAAGGTTTTTTCTGAATCGGCTTGATGTGGGGCAAAGTCTGTTGAAATAAGTGCGCCTGTGCAACTGTTTCGTTCGGTTTACTTTTGAATATTCGAATAGGTGCAAATATACAGTTAATTCAAGAAAAAACGCGTAAAAACGTATAAACCGGAGAAATTAAGTGCATATTGATATTTAATTTCTCTAAATCGCAAAATCCGAGGCAAATAGATGTATATTCGCGCTTATTTCTGAAACCATTTATCAAAGCATATCGCAATCCGGATTTTTCGTGCCTGCCTTTTTCCGTTCTGCCATGTACGTTTCGTCCCGCATCTTACCCGACTCTTCAGATCGTCCGCCCCCGGCTTTCCACCAAGTTCGCGATCCAATCGTCAAAAGCACCGAATTCGCATTCTGCGATCCAATGTTGGGACGGAATATCCGCGCCAAACACACCGTAACGCTCTTCCCGATCGCTACCCGGCCTAAAGCCTCCAAAATGCCCCAGCTTGGGAATCGAAATGCCGAGCAGCAGCTCCGGATACAGATCTTCCCCGAATCCTTCGAACACCTGACGCGAAAAAGCCTGGATTTCATCCGGCCCCAGCACCTCGATCCCCGCGGTCAAAGGCCCCACAAACAACTCCACCCCGCCTACCCCGATCAAAAAGCGCTTGTATTCAGCCGGAAGCTCAATTCCCGACGCTTGTTCGAATGCCTCCAGCTCTTGTCCGGCAAACGTTCTTTTCCGCATAAACCGATACGATTCTCCGTTATCCAGCTCTATAAATTGTCCTTCGCTGGCTCTGATCCAGGCGTTGATCTGATCGTAAGCCTCTATGATTCTCCACATCTTTCATCCGACCTCCGCTTCACGTATGGAACAGGCGGTGCGCCCGTTTTCAAATCTGTTCGGTATCCTTTTTGCTATGTATAACGATCCTATGTATAACGATTTCTTTCATTCTAAACGTTCGACGCCCAAACACCAAAAAACAAGCCGGCACGTTCCCGACTTGTTTTCCTACCTGATCGCAGCCGACTTTTACCCTTTGAGCTTGAAAACGGCCCCCTGGCTCATATCCTGCACTTGAATCGTCAATCCGCCGGTCTGCGTGTCGATATACCAGCCTTCTTGCCCGTGATCCGCTTCTTCCTCGGTCAGTTCGGTCAGTCCTTCGATCTCCGACGGCTTGAACGATGTGCATACCAGCGCAAAACGCAGCAGATTGCGGTTTGCCGCATAGCCCCGACGTTCGTAGCGGTAACTCAATTCAAGCTCGTTTTCCCCGCCGCGCAGCTCGAATTCGATTAACGACGAGACGCCGCTGACGTAATCGAAGCTGGAGCCGTCGTCCTCGTACAAACTGTAGCTCGTTTTAAAACCCGGTCTTGCTTTCGCCCCGTACACCCGCAGCGTCAGCGTCTCGTCCGTCCGATCGTCCGCATACAGCTTCGTTCCGCCCTCCGCGATGACCGCACCGGATTTGATGTACAGCGGCATAATACTCAGCGGAGCGTGGGCCAAAATATGGCGTCCGCCCTGAATGATCTCGCCTGTCCAATAGTCGATCCATTCGCCTTCCGGCACATAAACGGCGCGATGCTCGGTGTCCGGCCGATAGATCGGCGCCGCCAGCACGTCGCTGCCCACCAGAAACTGGTCGCACAGATTGGTCACGTTCGGATCGTCCTGATACTCCAGAATCAGCGGCCGCATCGGCGGCAATCCGTTTTCGGACGCTTCGTGGAACAGATTGTACAGATGCGGCATCCAGCGATAACGCAGACCGATATACTCGCGCAAAATGCTTTCGATCTCCGGCCCGAACGACCACGGCTCTTGCCGCAGCGTGCCGATCGACGAATGGTTGCGGCAGTACGGGAACAGCACGCCCATCTGCGTCCAGCGCACCAGTAGTTCGGCCGATGTATGGTGCGCGAAGCCCCCGATATCCGGACCGGCGAACGCCAAGCCCGACAGCCCCATATTGAGCACCATCGGCATCGCGAGCGCCATATGCTCCCAGAAGCTGCGGTTGTCGCCGGTCCAGACGGCCGCGTAGCGTTGGATGCCGGAGTAGCCCGCCCGCGTCAGCACGAAAGGCCGCTGTCCGTCCAGGTTCTTTTTCAACCCTTCGTACGTGGCTTTGGACATCAGCATGCCGTACAGATTATGCAGTTCTTCGTGCGTTTTCGGATTGCCGTTGTTGCCGTGCATGACGTCGAGATCCATCGTTTTGGAATTGTTGAACACCGCCGGCTCGTTCATATCGTTCCAGATGCCGGCGATGCCGAGATCGGTGTAGTATTTATGCAGATTGCCCCACCACTCCGAAGCCGTATCGTCCGTGAAGTCGGGAAAAGCGCTCGTCCCCGGCCATACGTCGCCCAAGAAAATATCGCCTTCCAGTTTGCGGCTGAAATGGCCTTCTTCGACGCCTTGACGGTAAACCGCGTATTTCGGATCTTTTTTCACGCCGGGATCGACGATGGGGACGATGCGGATGCCGAGTTCCCGCAGCTCCGACATCATTGCTTCGGGATCGGGAAAACGCACCGGATCAAACGTAAACACCCGATACTCGTCCATATAGTGGATATCGAGATAAATGACGTCGCACGGAATTTCTTTTTCCCGGAACGTCCGCGCCAGATGCAGCACTTCGTTCTGATCCATGTAGCTGTAGCGCGACTGATGGTAACCGAGCGCCCACTTCGGCGGTAGCGCGATGCGTCCGGTCAGTCCGGTGTAATCGCGCACGACCTCTTTCAGATCCGGCCCGTACACGAAATAAATATCATAGTCGCCCGTGGAGCAGCCGATCGTATACGCGATGCCGTGCGAGCGCATATCAAAGTCGGTGCGCCCCGGATTGTCGAGAAAAATGCCGTACGACGAACTGCCGTGCATATGGATCAGCAGCGGTATCGACTCGTACAGCGCTTCGATCTCCGGCATATGCGGCGCGTACACGTCGGTGTTCCACATCGTGTAGCGCTCGCCGCGTTTATCGAGGAAGCTGGCTTTTTCGCCAAGTCCGTAAAAATGGGAGTCGCCCGGCATATCGTACACCGAATGGATCGCCCCGCGCGGGTTCCAGCTTATATTGTTCTGCCTGGCGACCAGCCGTTCGTCCAGATCGAATACGGATAGCGCGGATGATTTTTTCTCGATCTCCAGCACCAAACGGCCGCTGCTCAGCTTCCAAGCCGAATCGGTTTCTTCCACGGTCGCTTCAAGCGGCTCGGTTTCCCGTGGCAGAACGGCAACCGTCGTGGACAGGTCGAGTTCTTTGCCCATGAACAGTTTCATTCGAAATATTTTGTCGCTCAGAAAAACAAACGCCAACGACGCCCGTTCTCCCCTGCACACGTACACGCCGTTCATATGCTCCAGCGCCAAAGCCTTTCCGATCGTTCCCCATGCTTCCTGCACGATGATCGGGCCTACCCGGTCGGGGTGTATTGCTTCGCTCGTATCCATGTCTGCGTCAGCTCCTTGTCGGTTCGCGCTTCATCGCGGCGTTTGCCACGGCAAAGGCGAGTATCGTATCGCGTTGTATGTTTTGGCGGATCGATGAATCCATGCCTCTCAGCGTATCGGTTATCCCTATTTCACCTTTATTTCGGCAGATGAATAATGGATAGATCGTAGCAAAAACGGTCTGTATGTACGGATATGGATATGAGGTTTAATATGGGGCATCAGCTTGCTTGTTCCGATTATGCCATCGCTTTTCGCCTTCGGCAATCGAAAAATTCGCGAATCCGGGTACACGCCGGCCTATTCGGGGTAAAAAGGGTGTAGATAGAAATGACCTACCGGTCATTCTTGGGTATCGCGGATACTTCTCACAATCGAAAGGAGCTGTTTCTTTTGCCATCAACCTCAAAAAATCCGTACAAATGGCTAAACGCGATTCTTTTCGTAGCCGTAATCGTCGTGAACGCGCTCGCCACCCTGCTGCCTTTGGCCGGACGCGACACCCGGGAAATCTCGGACATGTACAAAAACCTGCTGACTCCGGCCGGATTCGCTTTCTCGATCTGGTCCGTGATTTACATCCTGCTGCTCGGCTTCGTCATCTACGCCTTCGTCGCCGAGCGCAAAGGCCGCGCTTCGGCCGCCGCGCCGGGTCCGCTGTTCGCGGTCAGTTGCGTGCTGAACATGGCGTGGCTGTTCTGCTGGCATTATCTGCTGACCGAACTATCCGTCGTCGTGATGCTGCTGTTCCTGGTCACGCTGATCCTGATCTACCTGCGGACGCGTCTGGACAACGAACGGCTTGAAGTGCTGGACATCCTATTCGTCAAAGTCCCGTTCAGCATGTATCTGGGCTGGATCAGCGTCGCGACGATCGTCAACATCTCGGCTTTGTTCGCCAAACACGACTTCGGCACGTTCGGTCTGGGCCATGCAGGCTGGGCGATTGTTATGGTGATCGTAGCGGCTTTGCTGGCTTTTATCATCGGCTTCCGTTTCCGTGACGGCATCTATCCGCTGGTGTTCGCTTGGGCGCTGTATGCTATCTCGGTCGAACAATCGGACGCATCGCAAGCCGTAAGAACAACAGCTCTGGTAGCTTCCATCGTGGTAGCGGTGTTCGCCATATGGATGTTCATCCGCTCGATCATGGATCGGGATTAAGGACGGGCGGCGCGGGACTCCTCTTGGTGGGAGCGCTCGCCGTATTTCGGGAGCGGTTGGGCGGAAGGTTCGAGCGGGGGCAGTTATGCCGCGGGAAGCCGCTCCTCAGTGAGGAGCGGCTTTTTGCAGGACAGAGACCGCGCCTTGGCGGACTCGGCTCGTATGTCCTTTACAACCGCAAATCAACCTTCACCGCAATTTTAACGGAACGCATGTCCGTTAGCCGCGAATTTCACCGTCTTTTCCGCCAAAACCAAGCAAATTTATTCTCTAAGCGCCATCTCGATCCGTTAAATCCACGATCCCCGTTCCAAGCTTCTCCCCTACTCCCCGTGTCCCGCCTACTCCATAAAAAGGCTCCGAACAACCCAAGCCTCCCGCCGTCTTTTGATATTGATTTTTCCCTTGCTCATACACTTGACTTTCTCTTGCAGCCTCTTTTCCCTTGCTGCCTTTTTGTCTCGTCCTTGCCCTACCCCTACAAAAAAACCGACTGCATAGAGCAGTCGGTTTGGTTCGGCCGGAGAAACCTCCGGCCAGGGAAGGCCCAGTGGGCGCAGGGTGTAGTTGTGTAGGAGCTAAAGACTTTCGAAGAAAGTCACATCGTAAGCATAAGCTATAGCATTCGCCTTTGCTTTCGGAAAATCCCCATAATGATATCCATTCCAATTTTCCGAAAGCAACACGCGACCGAAACAACTACACCCGGAGCCCACGCCCCGCCTTCCCCACAAGCCCGGTTTCTAATTCGGCCGAGTCAAAAGGCCGCCCCCGAGATCAGTCGGCGAGCGCGATGACTTCGACTTCAACCAACGCGTCTTTCGGCAGACGAGCGACTTCGATCGTGCTGCGCGCCGGGAAAGGCTCGCTAAAGAACGTGCCGTATACCGCGTTCGCCGCCGCGAAATCGTTCATGTCTTTCAGGAACATCGTCGCTTTCACGACGCGATCCAGGCCGCTGCCTGCCGCTTCGAGCAGAGCGCGAACATTTTCCAGCGATTGCTTGGCTTGCGCCTCAACGCCGCCGGACGGGAATTCGCCCGTCGCCGGGTCCAATCCGAGTTGTCCCGAAGCAAAAATGAATCCGTTCGCCGCAACGGCTTGCGAGTAAGGTCCGATTGCGCCCGGCGCTTGATCCGTAACGATTGGCTTTTTGGTATTCGACATGTGATCCCATCCTTTTCGGCTTATCATATAATCTGCTGGCTAAAAAGCGTTTAAAAACGCTTAGGCTGTCGAGAAAGTTAAGTTGACGCGGGAAGCGAAGAGACTGCGAGAGAAATTGCCAGCATACGCTTCCGAAGTGCATTTCTTCGAAACGCTTTAAGTCGCGTGTTTAAATCGGGAAAAGGATTAAATTTTTAGCGGAGTTTTCTCAATTTCAAAGGCGAACGCTATCGCTCCTTCACTGAATTTCTCTCTCCGTCTCTTCGCTTCTAGCTACGTTTAACGTTCTCGACATCCTTAGCATTTAAAAACGCTTTATTCCGCTTCGCATATAGGCCTATTTTAAGCGGTGAATCGCCTTCCCGCAAGCCGTCCGTGAAGGACGGACGTCGCGTACGGGGATACAAAACAGCAGCTTCCGCATTCTTTTCAAGCCCGGACAGTCTTCCGTCTAATCAAACGTCGCAGCGGTGAAGCATCTTCGCGTTTTCCGATCAGTACCCGGCGTCCGACGGTGACGGAAAAAACAAACAGCAAACCGCCGATCGTCATCTGCACCCCGTACGCCTGCACCCATCCCGGCGCGCCGTCGATCCATCCGTAGATCTGTCCGCCGATCAACGGTCCGAAAAAGGACATAAGCCCGGTGGAAGCGGCATAGACGGCGGTGAACATCGGCCGTTCCCGCTTGGGCGTATCGCCGATGATGAAGTTGAACGACAGCTGGTTGAACCCGCCCACGCCCGCGCCAAGCAGCACATGGGCGATGACCAGCGCGGCGACCACCGGGAGAAATGCCTGAAGCCCCCAGGACAGACAAGAGACCGCCACGATCGGCAGCGTCCAGTACAGAAGCTGTTTGCTGCTGTAGCGAGCGTTCAGATTTCCCCACACGTAAAAGCTGGCCATCATCGTAAGCGTCTGAACCACCGTCATCGTCGATACCGTTTTATAACTCAAACCCAGAATATCCAGCATCACGTACGAGTACAGCGGAACGACGATCGTCTGAAGCAACAGGAAAAACGACAAAAAAGCCGTAGCCCGTATAAACGAAGCGTCATGCAGCGGCTTGCGCAGCATCGGCATGAACTTGGTTTCTGCGGAGCGTTCGAACGGGACGTCCGGGAATTTCAACAGCACCAAAATATTAATCGCTATACAGGTCCACACGATCCCGTACAAAATCAGAAAACCCGGACCTCCCGGATAGGCATCCAGAATGATCCCGCCCGTGAACAGCGTCGCGCTCCCCACCGCGTTCACGATCATATTTCGCATCCCGAAGTAACGTCCGCGCACGGATGGAGGCACCAGATCGCTCACGATCGAAGTCCAAAGCACGGTCACTACCGTATTTGCGAAAAAAGCAGCCACGTACAGCGCGACAAAAGCGGCTACCCAGAGCGAGCGGTCAAACACAAAAGGAACCAGACCGGTCGCGCCCCAGATCAGCCGCTGCGCGATGCCGAACGTGACAAATAATTTTTTTCTTTTTTCCAAACGTTGAATCAGAAAAGCTACCGCCACCTGAGCGATGTTCACAAAGGTGGTAATCGCGAGGACGAACCCTACCTGACCTGCGTTTGCACCCAAATACAGCAGAAATCCGGTCAGAAAAGGGCCTGCAAGCAGCGTTTGAAAAACAATCGCCGGAATTCCTTCCAAAGTGGCGACTCTCAAATGCTGGCGCTGCACAGATGACTTTCGCTTGGTTCGGCTTCTGATAATGACGGGGGCTTTGATAAGGAACACCTCCTCTGAAAATTTTCAGGAAGTTTCTTTTGTTTCCCACCATTTACCCACGCTTTTCTGACACGAAAACCATTTTTTCAAGAGAGCGGCAAAAACAGCGCAAACGTGCTGCCTTTTCCTTCCGCGCTCTCCACCTTGATAAAGCCGCCAAGCAGACGTGCCAAATCGCTACTGATCGACAGACCCAGACCCGTGCCGCCGTATTTTTTGCTAACCGTAGTGTCGGCCTGCTGAAAAGCTTCGAAGATGGTAAAATGTTTTTCCGGCGAGATGCCGATTCCCGTGTCGCTGACCGCGAACACGATCCATTCTCCTTTTAACTGCGGCTCCTCGGCTTTGTAAATATTCAACTCGATCTTGCCCGCTTCCGTGAATTTGAACGCATTCGACAGCAGATTTCGCAGGATTTGCTGAAGCCGCTGCGGGTCGGAACAGATCGTATGGGGCAGGCCTTCCTCCACGCGTGTATCGAACGCAAGCTTTTTCTGTTCGGCCACCAATCCGAAATGAGGGCCGACCCAGGCCGGAACTTCGAGCAGGCTGATCTCTTCTTTGACGATCTCCAGCTTGCCCGCTTCGACTTTGGACAAATCGAGAATATCGTTGATAATTTTCAATAAATCTTCGCCGGAATTAAAAATGAGCTGCCCGTAACGCGCCAAATCTTCCCGGGTCGTATCTTCCGCGGAATCTGAAATGAACTGCGACAAATTGATGATCCCGTTGAGCGGCGTCCGGAGTTCGTGCGACATATTGGCCAAAAACTCCGATTTGTATTGCGAAGCGAGCTGCAACTGCTTGGCCCGGTCTTCCAAAATCACTTTGTTTTTCTCAAGTTCTTCCGTTTGCTGCTGCAACAATTGGTTCAATTCGCTGAGTTCGATCGCCCGATGCTGGTCCTTTTGAAAGTCTCTCAGGATAAAAGCGAAAAACGAACAAAGCAAAATGCTGGTAGGCAGCGTATACGGCACGATATGAATCATATACTCGTCCGCCGGAATCACGCCGAAAATCGCGATATTGATACAATTCAGCATATTGATGAAAAGGATAGCGGCAACCGCCTGCCGGAAAAAGCTCCAATCCACCCGGCGGAACCAGACATTCAGCAGCGCTCCGACCATACCGAGAATCGTCAAATTGATAAAGCCGGCCAATGCCGCGTCGGTCCAACCGAAAGCGAAACGGGTCAGGCCGATCCCAAGCCCTACAGCGAAAACGACAGACGGACGCCTATACACGAAAATCGCGATAAGAAGCGGAACGATCCGCATGTCAAATATGATGCCTTTGCTTAACTCAAAACCGAAAAACGTAGCGGACCAGCCGCCTGCAATCAACAGCAGAACCGAGCCTATGTATTTCACGACGCCCGACGTACGGTAAATCGCATACTTGTAGATGAGATTGGCGATATACGCAAACGTAACGAGAACCGCCATATTTTGAACGAACATTTTGGAAAATTCCATTTTTTCGCCTCTGTTTCCTGGGTGTCCCGCTCCGGCATTGTTGGCCCCATCATATCACGAAGTATCGGTTGCGGATATATTCATCATTTTTCGAACATATGATCTTTCATTTTCGTATACGATACATTTTTTGTCAAGAAAAAGCGGTTTTTTGATACGTGTATGTACAACGTTTCCGCGCTGCGTCTGATTTGTTATGATGAGGTTATCTTGAATTCAAGGAGGTTTCACGCCAATGAAAATGCGCGCAGCCGCCGTGCAATATCACCTGCATTCGATCTCGTCTTTCGACGAGTTTGCAGCGCAGGCCGAACACTATGTCAAAACCGCTCAAGAGTTCGAAACCGAATTTTTGCTGTTCCCCGAATTCTTCACGACGCAGTTACTATCGATTCCGGATGAGCAAGGAAAGGCCCAAGGCATCGAAAGTCTCCCTGATTATACGCCGGCCTACCTGGATTTGTTTCGCGACCTTGCGGCCCGCTCCGACATGCACATCATCGCAGGCACGCATGTAGTGCGCAGGGAAGGCAAGCTTTACAATACGGCCCATCTGTTTTATCCGGACGGTCGGGTGGAAACGCAGGAAAAAATCCATATCACGCCGACCGAAGTCCACGAATGGAATATGGCCAAAGGCGACGGGCTGACCGTTTTCGAGACGGACAAAGGCACGATTGCCATGTTGACCTGCTACGACATCGAATTCCCGGAGATCGTCCGTATGGCCCGGGCAAAAGGCGCCGACGTGATCTTCTGCCCTTCGTGCACGGACGATCGCCACGGCTTCCATCGCGTCCGTTACTGCTGCCACGCGCGCACGATCGAGAACCAAATCTATATCGTGACGACGGGAACTGTGGGCTCTTTGCCGACGGTCGACTTTATGCGCGGTAACTTTGGCCAGGCCGCCGTACTGTCGCCGAACGATGTCCCTTTCCCGCCCAAAGGCATTGTCGCCGAAGGCGAAATCAATGATGATATGATTATCGTAGCCGACTTGGACCTTAGCCTTTTGGAGCAGGTACGGGAAAAAGGATCGGTCACAACGTGGCGCGACCGTCGCACGGATCTCTACACGGACTGGTCTTGAGGTGACGGATGGGTGAAAAGGTGATGTACGAAAAAAGCTGCTACGTTTTCCGAAATGGACAGCCGGAGCAATTGCGCATTCGCAACTACACGGAACGCGATATCGAAGCTCTGATTGAAATCCAACGAGAGTGCTTCCCTCCCCCGTATCCGTCTGAATTGTGGTGGAACCGCGAACAGCTATTGCGGCATATGGAGCGTTTCCCGGCAGGTGCATTATGCGCAGAAGTCGATGGGCGCCTAGTTGGATCGCTGACCACGATGATCACGTCTTTTGACCCGGAACATGCTGAACATAGTTGGGCCGAAATGACAGATAACGGGTGCATCGGCACCCATGATACAGAAGGCGATACGCTTTATGTGGTAGATATCAGCGTTTCTCCTTCGGCACGCGGCCTCGGATTGGGCAAACAGATGCTTCAATCCGCCTATGAACTTGTCGTCGCCCTGGGACTTACGCGTCTGCTTGGCGGGGGTCGGATGCCCGGATACGGTGCGGTGCAACACGAAGTGACGCCCGAGCGTTACGTAGACGATGTGCTGCATGGAGGCAGACGTGATCCGGTTATCGGATTTTTGCTGCACTGCGGACGCACGCCACTTGCTGTCGTACGTGACTATCTGGATGACGAGGAATCGGCCAACCATGCTGTACTGATGGAATGGCGCAATCCGTTTCAATAATAAAGGAGGAATCATAGAATGGAATATACGCGGATAACCGACATTGCCGATCCGCTTTTTGCGGGACTGCATCGGCTGATGAGCGAGATCTTCCCACGGGAGGAAGTGCTGGCGTTCGATCTTTGGAAAGAACCTTTGCAAGATCCTGGCATTCGAGTGTTCGTGGCTGTGCATGACGGTGAAGTCGTGGGCGCTACGGAGTACCGGTATTATGCGGAAGACGATATTGCCATGACGGACTTTACGATTATCGGTCGCCCCGGGCTTGGAATCGGACCCTTTTTGGCGAATCGCCGCGAAGCTGATCTGAGACGGCTGGCTGGCGAAGCAGGCGGAACGCTCAAAGGCATGTTTGCCGAAATTTATGATCCCTATCAATCACAGGAGCATGAATTCGGTAGCGTAAAACCGATGGACCCGTTCGTTCGGCGCGAAGTGTTGGCTCATCTGGGCTACCGTCGTCTGAATTTCAGCTATGTGCATCCTTCCTGGCAAGGCGATGGCGAAGCCGTAAGCGGTCTCGACCTCTGCTTCCTGCCTTATGAAGACACTTCCTCGCTCACCGGACGCTTCATTGCCAAGTTCCTGCGTACGTATTACAGCGTTTTGGAACCAAAGCCCACGCAGTGGACCGAGATGGTCGAAGCACTGGAACAGCGAGATACTGTGGAGTTGCTTCCTCTATAAAGAAAACGGTACGATTCAAAAAAAAGAGTGCGACCGCGCCGTTAGGCGCGATTGGCACTCTTTTTGTGTCCGTGTTCGGTGGGTGTGGAGAACGCCCGGCGTTTCCACTTGGAGAGCACAACGGGAGAAGGCACGGAACGAAAAGAATTTTCCGCTTCCTCGTCTTGCGTCGTTTCTCCTTCCGGAAGTTTGTAGTAACGAAGGTCATAGGAGCTTACAAGTCCGCCTTGAACGGTAATGACGACATGGCCGCGCTGTTCAATAATCCTGCCGGATACGACATAAGATTCCACCATGGCTGCGTCCCCTCTCTTCTGCTTCCGGATGTGCTGTCCGCAAGTTAACGGTCACTACCTGTCGTGAGCGCCGAGGCCCAGGACTTATATTCCAATTCGGCCGCTTGGGCATCATGCCCGTAGCGCTCGCGAACCTTCTCGATCAACTTTTCCTTTTCGCCATTTATATACTCCAGATCCGCTTCCGTCAGTTTGCTCCATTGTTTCTTTGCCTCATGCTGCGTCTGATTCCATCTGCCTTTAATCACTTTGGTTTCAATCGGATTACTCATGAAGTCAGCTCCTAACTAATTGGAAATCGGTTTAATTTGAATTACCCTAGCCCCTATTCCCTGAATCCGGCGGATATCTGTTCAGGCCATAAGCACGAGGTAAAAAAACGAATTTCGACACGGAACGCGCAGAATGAGACATATGCCACATACTTTGTGATTATTATCACATAAATACTTCAAATTGTATGTTATTCTGATAACGAAAACGGTGACGGACGGAGAACGAACCCAAGCAGCATCCGTATTCCGAAGCTTTTTAGTCGGATGAACACCGCTCTGACGGAATCGTTTTCGGTAAATCGCTGATCGTTCGGAACGATTCATTCAGACAATGACGGAGGGGTTAAGGAATGGGTAAAAAACATTGGTCCATCATGATGTGCAGCGTGCTTTTGTTGGGTGTGCTGGCAGCATGCGGAAGCAACAACGAAACAGCAACGACGACGGAACCGGCAGCGCAGACAGAAACAGCAACGGAACCCGCAACTACCGAAACGACGGAACCGGCTGAAGCGGCAACCGAGCCTGCTGAAGCCGCATCCGATCTGCAAGACGGCATGTACTTCGCGCAAGGCGAAATGGACGCTGAATCCGGCTGGCAGCCGTATGTGATCCTTCAAGTCGAAGGCGGCAAAATCACGGACGCCACATGGAGCGCATCAAGCATCAATGCAGGTCTCGACAAAAAGACTTCTTCCGAAGAAGGCAAGTACGGCATGAAAGCAGGCGGCGCTTCTTCCGAATGGCACGAACAAGCCGAGCAGATCGAGCAGTACCTGATTGACAACCAAGATCCGGCAAAAATCACGACCGACGCCGAAGGACATACGGATGTCGTATCCGGCGTGTCTATTCACGTGAATGATTTCACTGAGTTGGCTGCAAAAGCGCTGGCGGCCGGACCGGTTGAAGCCGGCCCTTACAAAGACGGAGCCTACCATGCAGAAGCAGCCGATTTTGACGCAGACAGCGGTTGGAAAGAAACGGTTGACGTGACTGTTGCTGCCGGCAAAATCGTTGCGGTTAACTTCAGCGGCGTGAACGCGGCTGGCGAAGACAAAAAAACGAACTCCAAAGAAGGCAAGTATGGCATGAAAGCGGGCGGCGCTTCCTCCGAATGGCACGAACAAGCCGAGAAAGCCGAGCAGTACCTGATCGAGAAACAAGATCCGACGGCTGTCGAAACAACGGAAGACGGCAAAACGGACGCAATCAGCGGCGTATCCATCCATATCGGTTCTTACCTCCAGTTGGCTGAACAAGCTCTGGCAGGCGCGAAGTAATAGAAGCTCTCTGCATCGCAACAATATCCCTGCATATTTTTAATCTGAAACAACGGACGGGCCGCCGCCTGCCCCTCGCGAGCGATCGCGAAGGCTGGCGGGCGCGCGAAGTCCGTCAACGGAAAGGTTGGTTTCCCTGATGAAGAAGATAGTCGTATTGGGCGGCGGTTACGGCGGCGTTCTGACTGCAAAGAAATTAGCAAAAAACTTCAAGAAAAACGACGATGTACAGATTCAACTGATTGACCGCAATCCTTATCACACCATGTTGACCGAGCTCCACGAGGTCGCGGCAAACCGGACTTCCGAAGACGCGGTTAAAATGGATCTCAAAAAGATTTTTGCCGGCCTTAAGGTCGACGTAGTCCTTGATGAAGTGGAGAACATCAACTTCAACGCCCAGTCTCTACAGGGGCAACGGGCTTCCTACGCGTATGACTATCTCGTCATCGGAACAGGTTCCAAACCTACCTTCTTCGGTATTCAAGGCGCTGAAGAAAACAGCTATACGCTGTGGTCTTACGACGATGCCGTGAAGCTGAAAGACCGCTTCCGTCAGATGTTCACCGAAGCTTCCAAAGAAACCGACGTAACGATCCGTCGCGAAAAACTGTCGTTCGTCGTGGTCGGCGCAGGCTTCACCGGCGTCGAACTGATCGGCGAAATGGCCGAGTACCGCAAAGAGCTGTGCCGCGAATTCTTTATTGAAGAATCCGAAGTTCGTATGATCGTTGCCGATATGGCACCGAAGATCCTGCCGCTGCTGCCGGATAATCTGATTGCCAAAGCCGAAAAACGTCTGAAAAAGATGGATATCGAAATTATTGTCGGCAAACAAATCACCGGCGTATCCGAAACGGGTGTCGACCTCGGCGATCAAAAGCTGATTGCGCGTACCGTGATTTGGACAGCCGGCGTCGAAGGCGCAGGCATTCTCGATAATCTCGACGTTCAACAAAAAGGCCGTAAACGGATCGAAACGAATGCCCATCTGCAAAGCCTTGACCACGAAAACGTCTATGTTGTCGGCGATAACATCTTCTTCATTCCGGAAGGCGAAGAACGTCCGGTTCCACAGATGGTCGAAAACGCCGAGCATGCCGCTCCGCTGATCGCGCACAATATCACCGCCGATATCAAGGGCGGTACGAAAAAAGAATACAAACCCGCTTTCCACGGCACGATGGTGTCGATCGGCAGCCGCTACGGCGTCGCAAGCGTGGGTCTGCCGGGTAAATTCTTCCCGCTGACCGGACTGTTCGCGATGTTCGCCAAGCATGCGATCAACGTGCT
The DNA here is from genome assembly GCF_037722395.1 of Saccharibacillus sacchari. Taxonomy (GTDB): domain Bacteria; phylum Bacillota; class Bacilli; order Paenibacillales; family Paenibacillaceae; genus Saccharibacillus; species Saccharibacillus sacchari_A. Next base: position 52,576 of record NZ_JBBKAR010000034.1, read on the forward strand.
GTATCTGTGCACGGTTCTGGGCTTCAACAAAGTCTGGACGTATATGATGCACGAAGTATTCCACGCTCACGATCGCCGTACATTCCTGGGCGGACACTTCTCGAAACGTTCGCCGAACTTCTGGCTCGTTCCGCTTCGCGTATTCGTCGGCTGGATGTGGCTGCATGAAGGCTGGGACAAGCTGCAAAAAGTGATCGACAATCCGAATAATATCTTCCTTATTCCGGCCGATCCCCGCGCGGACGTCGTCAGTGCCGCTTCCGAAGCCGTAGGCAACGTAGCGTCGACCGTCGACGCCCAAGCCGCCGCTTCCGCAGTCGAAACCGCGGGTCAAGCGGTTACGGCGATTCCGGTTCCGGGCTTCGTATCCGACATGGTTCAATCCATGATGAACCTGATGTTCTACACAGGCGACGGCGGCTACACCTGGCTCGCTACCGCTTTCCAAATCGGTATGGTTGCCGCCGAAATCATCTTCGGCTTGATGCTGATCGCCGGTCTGTTCTCGGCTATCGCTTCGATCGCGACCATCGGCATGGGCCTCATGATCTGGTCGTCCGGCATGGCACCGACCGATATGTGGTGGTACTGGTTCGCGGCATTCGCCCTTATCGGCGGATCGGGCAGCATCTTCGGTCTGGACTACTACGTCCTGCCTTGGCTCAAGAAACATTGGAAAAAAACCTGGTTTGCAAAACGCTGGTATCTGTATACAGACGACTGAGGCGTTTCTATAATAGAACCGCTATAACCAACCGGCTTTGCGTTACGGGCGGGGTCATGTGCAGCTTACAACGCACATGGCCCCGCTTTTTTCAAACCGCCTAGGGCGTGTACGCAAACTCCGAAGAGCGCAGATTGAGCTGAATTTTCGTTCTCATCCAGGAACTTTTCCGAAGGCGTGCCGGGGCACGTCAAGGGAAAGTGACGTAGAGGAGGGCGAAAAGGCAGCTCAAGATGCACGTCGCCTGAGTTTGCGTACACGCCCTAGAGCACGTGCTTTGCATAATCAAAGAATTTGTCTCATAATGTGGGGGAATCCGAGTGAACACGCTGTATAAGCCAATTCGGTATTTTGTTAGTCCGTCAAGGGGTGCCTCAATGAACGACACAATGATCCGGGAAGCACTGGAACGTCTCCAGGCCGAGATCGACCCGGTCACACGCATCCGCCTCAAACCGGAAAAGTCGGTACTCGTCGAAGCGCTAACTGTTTTCGAACGCTGTGGCGTAGAACCACTACGGCGACCGAGGCTGTTGGCCATTTATATGCTTTTGGCCTCAGCGTTCGCTCGGCATTCCGAGCCGCTGGAGCTGGACGATACAGAGCTGACCCGCCGTATCCTGGACGGCGATTATCTGTACAGTCTCTATATTCAATATGCTTTAAAATGCAAAGAAGAATCTTTGCTGCGCGACTTGTCTCCATTCGTCAAAAAAATTCAGATTGCACGCGCACTGGGTCGAGACGAAGAAATCCCTCTTCTATCCGCCTTCGAGCAAATCCTTTTGAATCAAAAGGAGGCGAACTAGGCATGCCGCTGCACCAAAAATTACGAATTGACCTGCGCCGAGTCGATCGGGAGATGAAGCGCATTGTGAAGTACGACAATGACGTCCCGCCTGATTCGGAACTGGAAAAGTCTTTGCTGCAAACGATTGATGCAGGCGGAAAACGCCTGCGCCCAATGCTCGTTACCGTCGGCAGCCGCTTCGGCACGCGTCAGAACGACAATCGGATCGTACAGCTTGCCGCAGCTGCGGAATTCATTCACACCGCATCCCTGATCCACGACGACCTGATCGATCGGTCGCCGCTGCGACGGGGAGAGCCTTCGCTCCATACGCTCATCGGCCCGGCAAAGGCCGTCTACGTCGGCAACTATATGTCGGCACGCGTTGTCGAGCTATTGTCGCAGGTCGACGAAGAACCCGGCGGAGACCGTCAAAGCTTCACCGCCGTCGCTACCGCGGAACTTTGTCTGGGCGAATACGAACAACTGGAACATGCCTACAATTACAGCATGAGCCTCGATGACTATCTGCTGAAGTCCAAACACAAGACCGCCCATCTCATGGCCGTCTCCCTCGAATTCGGCGCCCGAGCCGCCGGAGCCCCGGAAGCGATCTGCCAAAGCCTGTATCGGTTCGGCGAACATTTGGGCTTGTCTTTCCAAATCCGCGACGATCTGCTCGACTTCACCGCTTCGGCTGAACAGCTTGGCAAACCGGCCGGAAGCGATCTGCTCGGCGGACAAGTAACGCTGCCTGTGCTATACGCTCTCGAAGACCCTCGGCTCGCCGTCCAAATTCGCAGCGTTGGCCCGCACACCAAGGCGGAAGACATCCAGCCTCTGCTGGAACAAATCCGCACCAGCGGGGCTTTGAAACGCGCCGAGACATTCTGCGACGAAGAATTGCAACGCGCCCGCGACATCGCTCTTTTGCTAGGCGATTACACCGCCCACGCCGATCTGCTGTCTTTGGCCGACTATTTTGGCGGCCGGACGTTTTAGGGGAAGTTCCAAAAGCCGGAACTTCAGAAGCAGACCCAAAAGGCCGACGGACCCTGTACCGTCGGCTTTTGGTTTTAGATTAACAACTGCTGGCGCCTTCGTGTTATTCTTTGCAGTTATGTGAGATGCAGATAGCTTTATTCGCGCATCGTATTCTTACTTTTCGGGCCCCACCCAAGCGATGTTCCAAAGCAACAAGCCTTTCCCCCTGCCTCTCCCCAAAAAGGAAATCCCTCTCCCCGCGTCGAATACCCACATCTCAGCACACAACAAAGGAGCCACTCACCCTCTATGACTACAGAAGAACAGCTGGCGCAAATGCGGCAGGAAGAAGAAGAATTGCGGTTTCGCGCATTTGACGCGGACACGGCGCTTGCGCTCGGTTTGGTTTTGATCGAAGAAGCTCGCCAAACCGGTAAAAAAGTTACGGTCGATATCACTCGTAAAGGCCATCGTCTTTTCCTGCACGCGATGGAAGGCACTTCGCCGGAAAACGAGGACTGGATTCGACGCAAAAACAACACCGTGGGCCGATTCGTCAAAAGCTCCTGGCACACCGCCCTCCAGCTTCGCAGCGAAAACAAAACCTTGTCGGCAGACTTTGGTCTGAGCGACCATGAATTCGTACTGGCCGGCGGCGCTTTCCCGCTGATGGTAGCCGGAGAAGGCTTAATCGGAACCATCACCGTATCGGGCCTCCCCGATCAAGAAGACCACGACCTCGTCACCTCCGGCATCCGCCGCTTCCTGAGCGAAAGCCAGCATTAACGCCCGGACCGCTTGAGCGCTACCCGCTTGCTGTCGAACGTGCGAGGCCTTCTGGCGAGACGAGCGATTGGGATTGGAATCTCGATAATAAGTGCGAATATGCACTTATTCCTCTCGAATTTTACGGTTTCGGCAAAATAAATGCGTATATGCACTTAATCATTCATTCGCATGCTCTTTTGCTCGTTTTTTCTTCAAATAATTGCAGATTCGCACTTATTTGAAAATGCGGCAGAAAACCGAGCGAAATAAGTGTATTTAAGCACTTATTTCGACCCTACGGAGCCTGAAACCTTTGTGAAGTGGTCGAACTTTTCCTTTTCATCCTGTTTCATCCTGCTTTCCGATTTCGATACGTTCGATATACCGCCTATATTTGGTCTTGCGGAGAACGTGGTTTCGGACACCTACGCTTATCGTTCCATCGGAGGCCTTTAGTTTCGCCGGAGGCTTTTCGCTTCCCCTGACGTAGTTCTTTTCTCCACAACCTGAAGACGCGAGCGATGCTCGCGTTTTTTTGTTTTCCCCATCATTTGGTTTGCCCTTACTCTTTTATCTTTTCTCCTCCTCAAGTTTAGCTTGAGTTTACCCGGCAAGGTTACGATGACTCCAGCATTCCGGATCGGCCGAACACGGTCCATCCAGGATTTCAATCATTTCGCTGGCGAGGGAGAGAACAAGACCGTGACTCATAAAAAGCCGTCCAAACGCTTCAATTCGATCCAATTCAAATTGGTTATCGTCGTGCTAATCGTACAAATCGCAAGCTCCAATATCGGAGGGATCATCAACAATTCCATGTATCAAGGCAAAAAAGCGCTGGAGCAAATGGGCGTCGGCACGTATTTCCTGGACGGCTCTTTCGGTGTCGCGATCTCGGCGGTACTTAACATCATCATCTGCTCCCTTCTGATCGTGCTGATGTATGACCGATTGATTCTGAAACGTTTGAAAAAAGTGATCGCTCACGCGGAGAATCTGGGACAAGGCGACTTTTCGAAAAAGCTGAATTTCAAAGGCAGCGACGATATCAGCCTGTTGGCCTCATCACTCGATAAAGCGGTTGGCAACGTACAGGAGCTGCTGGGCGATATCTCGGACAGCTCACGCTCCATGAACGCCTCCAGTGCGGGATTGCTCGGCTCCGTCAGCCATGCTTCGACTTCGATCCATCAGATCAACGACTCCGCTTCGGCTTTGGCCGGCGAGACTGAATCGCTCAGCGCGAATATGGAAGAAGCCTCGGCAGCGACCGAAAGCATTCGACAATCGGTAGACGTTTTGCTCGACCGGGCCAGCCATGCCGCAGCAGCGTCGGAACAGATCCGCTCCCATGCCAAACAAACCAAAGAAGAACTGCTCCGGTCTATTCGGAAAGCCGATACCATGTATGCGCAGCGGCATAGCGAAATCATGCAAGCCGTGGAACGGGAAAAAGTGGTCGACGAGATCGAGACGATAGCGGCGGCGATTCGGAACATTGCGGTGCAGACAGGAATTCTTGCTCTGAATGCTTCGATCGAAGCGGCACGGTTCGGCGAAGAAGGCAAAGGTTTTGCCGTAGTCGCGGAAGAAGTCAAAAAGCTGGCGGAGCAGTCGGGAGCCGCTGTCGGCAATGTCGATCAGATCGTCGCCCAGATCCGCCAGGTGTTTACCGACCTCTCGTCCAGTTCCAAAAACGTATTGGATTACATGGAGCGGGAAGTGAAACCGCAGTTCGGCATGCTGTTGCAAAGCAGTGCCGGTCATGAAGAGGAAGCGGAACGCATGCACGGCATCGCTTCGGCGGTCAACGAATCGGCCGAGACGGTCGGGCACTCCGTTAACGATATCGGAAAAGTGATCGAATTCGTGACCGGCTTGTCTGTCCGTACCGTTGACAACGTGGAAGAAATCAACGCTAGCCTGTCCGGAATCTCGTCGGCTTTGGAGCAAACCGAACAGTCGACGCAAGAACAAAATGCGCTGGCGGATCGTCTAAGCGAACGAGTCGGGCAATTTACGATCTGAATCCTGATACTCGACGGGATCAAAAGGGCCCGAACGCGCCAAGCGAACCGACGGCAAGGCAAGAACAAAAAAGACTTCACGTTTCGCCTTTTCGCGAACGATGAAGTCTTTTTTTCGCCTTACAGGAAGTAATCCAGCATCGTAAATAACAGAATCAGCATACTGACCACCTGGTTTAGATTGTACGAAGCGATCTTCATCAGTCGCCGATTATGCGGCTTGACGATTCCGTGCTCCAACATCAGCAGGAAAGCCGCCAGTACGATCCCGATCAGATACAACCAGCCCAGATCCCGGAAAAGGAACAAGAACAGCAGCAAGCCCACCATAACCGCATGCAAGAAGCGCGAGATATACAATGCGGGCTTCAAGCCAAACGCGCTCGGAATCGAATATAGCCCCTGCTTGCGATCAAAGTCGATATCCTGTGTTCCGTACAAAATATCAAAACCGCCGATCCATAACATCACGATCGTGCCGAGTACGAAAGGCGTGAACGCGAATGATCCCGTCACCGCAAACCAGGCCCCGATCGGCGCGGAAGCGATCGTAAAGCCCAAATACAGATGGCTCAGCCACGTAAAGCGCTTGGTATACGAATACGAAGAGATCAAAAAGATCGCGACCGGAGACAAGACCAGGCAAAGCGTATTCAGCATTCCGGCTGCCACAATAAAGATCGCGTAATTGACGACGACAAAAATCCAAACTTCGCGCACGCCGAGCAGCTTTTGCGGCAAATGCCGATGAGCCGTGCGCGGATTGGCGGCGTCGAACTCGCGGTCGGCCAACCGGTTGAACGCGTTCGCGCCGTTGCGGGCGGCGACGAGGGCGATCAGCGACCAAAGAATCACGCGCCACGAAGGCACGCCGCCCGCTGCCCATACAATCGAAATGATCGCGAAAGGCAATGAAAATAGCGTATGCGAGAACATGACCAACGAACCGAAATCGCGTGTTTTTAAAAAAGCACTTCGTATCGCCGCACTCATGGCTGCACGCTTGGCGCAGATCCTTCGCTCTCTCCGGCATGTTCCGATTCAAGCCCTGCAAGCCGTTCCTGCTCGATCGCGCCCAGCACCGCATCCAGCGCTTCCAGCATGATCTCGATGTCCGACGCTTCGATCACTACCGGCGGTTGGAAAGCCAAAACGTTGCGGGACACGCCGTTTTTGCCGATCAGGAAGCCGCGGTCTTTCATTTCTTCCAGCACCCGATCCGTAACCGTCGCGCCGTAAGCCGGATCTTCCGCATACAGCTCGGCCCCCAACATCAAGCCAAGTCCGCGAACTTCGGACACGATATGCGGATAAAAAACGCGCATGCGCTCCAAACCAAGCTTCAGCGCCGAACCCAGCCGCGTCGCCCGTTCCGGAAGCTGCTCCGACTCGATGTACGCCAGCACCGCCAGCGCCGTCTCGGCCGAGATCGGATTGCCGCCGAACGTCGAAGCCGACGGCACATTGAGCGAAGCCGCGACCTTTTCCGTCGCCGCGAACGCCCCGATCGGGATGCCGCCGCCAAGCGCTTTGGCCATCGTCACGATATCCGCCTGCACGCCAAGCTGCTGCGAAGCGAGCAGTTGCCCGGTACGGCCGAAGCCGGTTTGGATCTCGTCCGCGATCAGCAGCACGCCGTAGTCTTCCAACATTTTTTTGGCGCGCGACAGATAACCGTCCGGCATGACGATCATTCCGCCGTTGCCCTGAATCGGCTCGACGATCATCGCCGCGATATTGTCGCCCGCTTCGCGCAGCACGTCAGCCAGCGCGCTGAGCGAACGTTCTGCCGCTTCCTGCGGATCAAGGCCATACTCGTACGGACGAGGAATAAAGTAGACATGGTCGTCCGGGAACGGATCGGTCCGCCACATTTGCAAACCGGTCACGCTCGTCGTCAGCGAAGTGCGGCCGTGCAGCGATTCGGTCAGCGAGATAAAGCCTTTGCGCTTCGTATGCCGACGGGCCAGCACCAATGCGCCTTCGTTCGCTTCCGAACCGCTGTTGCAAAAGAACACGCGCGGGTAAGCGGGCAGCAACTCCGACATCCGTTTCGCCAGTTTGGCGGAAGGCTCGGTCAGATAGATCGTCGTCGTATGCTGAAGCTTAAGCGCCTGGCGAACCGTGGCTTCGGCAATCGCGGGGTTGCAGTGTCCCGTCGCAACGACGGATACGCCCGCGAAAAAGTCCGTATATACCTTGCCTTCGCCGTCGGTCACATGCTGCATATGACCGGATACCAGCACGGGCGGATTGGTATAGAAATGCTGGGTACACGGGAAAAAGTGGGCTTTGCGCAGCGCGACGACTTCTTCGGGAGTCATCACCCGCCCGTCTGCTGCGTGTTTGACTGGAGTTTGTTGTTCGCTGTTCATTCCGCTCATCCTTTCGTTGCCTGAAGCTCAGGCTGGGTTGCAGGCGCGACTTTTTCTTCCGACGCTTCCTCCGCCGAAGGCGCCGCGTCCAACGCGGTCGGCAGGTTCGCCGGCGTGCTGCGGTCCGCGCGGCGGAAAGCCAATGCGCCAAGCGTGAATCCGGAAAAAGCCGGCTCAAGGCTGTTCGCCAGTTCAACCGCGCGTTCCGGTGCCTCCAGTGCCGTGCGATACACCGCCAACAGTTCGCTCAGGCGTTCCGGCGTATAAGTCGAACCTTCGATACGGAAGTGCGAAATTCCGGCCTGCATCAGCTCGGAAACGACGGGCAGCATGCAGATTTCTTTGGACGTCGTGAGGTGGCAACGGCCGTGAACGTCTTTGTAGACCGGGCTTTCGCCTTTGTCCGTCATCAGGACAAGCACGTCGTCGCGAACGTAACGGTTGCTTTCTTCGGCGATCGGCTCGTAGACTTCGGTATTTTCGTACAGGTCATGTTCCATGTACATGACGACCGGCGTGCCGTGCACCGTCAGCTCCATCTCGCCTTGCGTGCGGCCCAGCAGAGCGGCCAGATCCGGCAGGTTGGCTTCGATCGAAGCGGTCATGCGCTCCACGCCCAGTTCGCGATACATGTTTTCCGCCATATGGTTGTACAGGTTGAGCGACAGATCGCCGATCAGCGGAAGACCGAAGCGTTTGAAGCGATGCACCGCTCCGATATTGGTCACGAGCAGCGCGTCCAGGCCCGGTACGCCGCGCGACAGCAACGCATCGTATTGTTCGAAATGTATCTCGTTCATCATGCGCGGCGTCGCCAGCACCAGACGCGTACGTCCTTTGATCGCGGCCAGCTCGGCGATGTCCCGGCGTCCGAAAGCCCGATCCGGCAGCAGCACGTCGCCCGACAGGAACAGTTCGTCCACGCCGGCTTCCAGCGCCACTTTTGCCTGAGCCATATTATTGACGCGAACCGTCAACTTCGGAGTCGTGTTCGGCATCGCGGAAGTCGGCCGGGCAGCCGCTTTTTCCGCAGCCGTGTTTTTCAACCATTCGCGGGCGGTGTTGACCGCCGATTCGCTGCTTTCGCGTTCCGCCGTCGGCGTACTGAATACTTTGCCCGTGCTGTAAAACTTGCCCGTGCCTTCGAAGCGCCGATTGATATTGGACAGCCCCGGCGTGCCGAACGCATACGCGGTGGAAAAGTCGCGTTTGCGGCTTTGGTGCAACTTGTCGCTGTCCACGCCGCGCTCGTAGCCTACCGGATCTTCGAGATAGCGGTCGATCGCTTCGCCGTAGCTATTGACCAGCGACGCCATGAATTCTTTGTCGCGCATCCGGCCTTCGATCTTGAACGAAGTGACATGCGCGTCGATCAGCTCCGGCAAATATTCGTACATGTTCATGTCTTTGGCCGCGAGCGGGTACGGCGTGCTGAACACGTAACCGTCTTTTTTCATCCGGTAATCCCAGCGGCATGGCTTGAGGCATTTGCCGCGGTTACTGCTCATGCCGAACAGATGGGAACTGATATAGCAGTTGGCTCCGTGCACCGAACACATATCGCCGTGGACAAAGTATTCGATCTCGATGCCGGTCTGCTCTTCGATGATTCTGGCCGTTTTGAGATCCATCTCCCGCGACGTGACGACCCGGGTGACGCCGAATTCCTGAAGCGCCCGGACCATCTCGACGTTATGCACGTTCAGCATAACGGAAGCGTGGACAGGCAGGGACAGCCCTTGTTCGCGAAGCAAAGACGGAACGGCCAAGTCCTGCACGATAATGGCATCGACGCCGGAGCGGTCGAGGAAGCCCAGGTATTCGCCGGCTTCGGATACGTCTGTTTCGCTAAGCATGTTGTTGACGGTGACATAGGCTTTTTTGCCGAGGCCGTGCGCGATGTTGACCGCTTCGACGATGTCTTCGCGGGTGAAGTTGTAGCCTTTGCGCATCATGCGCATATTGAGGCCGGGGCCGCCGAAGTAGACGGCGTCGCAGTTGGCGCGGATGACGGTATCGAAAATTTCGAACGTTCCGGCCGGGGCTAGGAGTTCGACTTCTCTTCCTTGGAAATAACGTGACATGATGGTTCCTCCTTGAAGAAAGGTCCTGTTCGGGGAGAGCGCTGGGACGCTGCGGGGGAAATTGCCAGCATAAGCTTCCGAAGTGCATTTCTTCGAAATGCTTCACAAGCCGCTGTCTCACTCGGAAAAAGCCGATTGAAATTTTAGTGGAATTTTTCCGAGTTCAAAGGCGTCTTTCACTGAATTTCCTCCTCCGCTTGGCGCTTTGCTGAAGCAAGAACAGGAGCTTTCTTCTTCTATTTGGTGTGTAGTTAGAAGATTGTGGCTTTTTGGATTTGCCGATCCTTCCTCGCCTTTTTTTAAAAAGATGTATTTGCTTGGACTCTTGATGCGGGTATCGGCAAGCAAGCTCGGCATATAGGAGTGCCGGTTTCGTCATAAGGTGAATCGCATTAACAACGCTCCTAGAGGAAGAATTGCGAATAGGAGCGTGAACCAGGTATCGGCGGATCGCCAGATGAGTTGGCGGTAAGCGGTTCTGGGGGCGCCGATGCGGTAGCCGCGGGCTTCCAGGGATGTCGTCAGTTCTTCGGCGCGGCGGAAAGCGCCGACGGTGACAGGGACGAGCAGCGATAGAAGCAGACGGGCTTTTTCTTTGAGCTGCATTTCTTCGTAGTCCGCGCCCCGCGCGGCTTGGGCTTTGAGGATAGTCTGGGCTTCTTCGAGCAGAGCCGGGATAAAGCGGAGCGCCAGGCGCATCATGAGCGAGAAGCGTTCGGCTCCCGTGCCTTTGCCGGAAAGCGGCTTGAGCATGCCTTCGACGCCGCGGCTAAGCATGGACGGCGTGGTGGTGAAGGTCAGCATGGCGGTGAATACGATCAGCAGCGCCATACGGCTGACGGCAAGCAGAGCACTGGACAAAACGGCGGACGTCAACGTGAACGGTCCCCAGGTCCAGCTCCAAAGCAAAGCATCGGCGGCAGACAGATTCAAAGCGCCGTTTCCGGCTCCGGCAATCAGTTGGAACAGGAAAACGAAAAGCATCAGCCAGCGAAGCGGACGCAAAGCGCGCAGATAGGTTTTGGCCGGGATTTTCGTAGCGGCCAGCACCAGGATGGACAGAAGGGTAAGCGCGGCAAGCTGCGGCCAACCGTTGGACAGGATAAGCGCCGCCGTGAACAGCAGCATAGCCGTGATCTTGGCGCGCGGGTCCAATTCATGGACTCGCGAATCGGTCGGAATCATTCGGCCAATGATCAGTTTGTCACGCATGCGCTTTGCTCCTTTCGCGGTTCGGCTGTTTTTCGCTCTCTTTTTGCTGCTCATCTTCTGGTTCGCTCTCGCGCTCGGCGAATCCGCGAACCGCTTCTTCGATCCGCTTAGCCATCTCCTCGGCCGTTCGGGGAAGAGGCAAAGCCGCCAATTGCGGCAATCGAGCGGTCCATTCCGCCCAGCAGCGAAACTGTTCGGGAACGGCTACGCCCCAATGTTCCAGCTCCTCCGCACGGTCGGCCAGCTCATCGGCATCGCCTTGAAAAACAGCGCGGCCTTCGTGCATCACGATCCATTCGTCCGCGACTTCCATCAATTCCTCGATCCGGTGCGTCACCATCAAGATCGTCCGGCCTTCTTCGCGGCACAGCCTCGCCAACAGCGCGATCAGCTCCCGGCGAGCTGCCGAGTCAAGCGTAGCCGTCGGCTCGTCCAGCATCACGATCTCCGGACCGGCTGCTAGCACGGATGCAATCGCGACCTTGCGCATCTGTCCGCCGCTTAGTGTCAACGGATGACGCTTGAGCAGCGCTTCGTCCAAGCCCATCGACTTCATAGCGCCGACTGCTTTCAACCGGGCTTCCTCGCGGGCCAAGCCAAAATTCAGCGGGCCGAACATCAGGTCTTTTTCCACCGTATCCTCGAACAAATGCTGCTCGGGAAACTGAAAGCTAAGTCCGATTCGGCGGCGCAGCGTATTGAGCTTGGGCTTTTGCATATTCGGCAGTAGCGCGTGATCCAACACTTCAACCGAACCGCCTGTAGGCAACAGCAGACCGTTCAGCAGTTGCAGCAGCGTGGACTTGCCCGAGCCCGTACCTCCGGCGATACCGACGAGCGTTCCTTTGCGAATACGGATATTGACATCATGCAGCGCCGCTGCGGCGAACGGACTGCCTGCCTGATAGGTGTAGTCGACGTCGGTCAATCGGATTGCCGGATCTCCTTCGCTCATAGAAGTGGGTTGAGGATTGCCGGCTGGAATGATCCCTATCGGCGCAGCTGCCTCGCTCCCTCCGGTTGCAGGGTCGATACGGGTGCTTTTTCGACCGGATTCATCCGCTTCGCTATTCGATTTTTTCCTCGCGTTTACTTTCATCCAGCCGATCACGAACGCGTCCCCCTTCAACTGCCTGCTTAACTCCCGGTTGCTGCAACTTCTTGCTGATTTCCGACTGCCCGATCCCCCGCGCTTTGAGCTGCTGTTCCAGTCTCAAGCGAAACGGAAGCTCGATCCCGCAGTCGCGCAACCATTCTTTATTTTCGAAAAAAGATGTCGGCGCGCAGTCTGCACGGATCGTTCCGTTTTGCAGTGCTACGATCCGATCCGCTGCCAGCATTTCGTCTACATCGTGCGTGACGGAAAAAATGGTGTAGCCGCCCTGCTCTTTCATGTCCCGAATCACGTCCAGCAGCTCGCGCCGCGAACGTTCGTCCTGCATGGACGTCGCTTCGTCGAACACGACGATCTCAGGCTCCATGGACAAGCATGCCGCGACCGCGCAGCGCTGCTTTTGCCCGCCCGATAGCTCGCCCGGATGCTTGAGCAGCAGCGAAGAGATGTTCAACTTGCCGGTGTAGACTTCGATTCGCCGCTCCATCTCTGCGCGTTCCAGACACAGCCCTTCGAGTCCGAATGCGATATCTTCTTCGACCGTCTCCCCGATAAACTGATTGTCCGGGTTTTGGAATACCATGCCGATCCTGGCCCGAACAAGCGGTGCGTTATGCTCGGTCAATTTTTCGCCGAAAACGGATACGGTGCCGCTTTGCGGTTGCAGCAATGCGTTTAGCAGCCGGACAAGGGTCGATTTCCCGCAGCCGCTTTCCCCTACGACCGCGATCCACTCCCCCTGTTGAACGGTAAGGTTTACGCTTTTAAGCACCGTGTCTTCTTTTGTATAAGCGAATTCGATATCCCGAAGCTCGACTACGGCCGCCGCTTCCCGCTCCATGCCGACTCCCCCTTCCTGCTGCTCTGATTTCCCTACTTCCGATTTGCCAGGCGGCTTCGCTCAATATTCGTTGGGTACAAACGGAGCGAACAGCTTCATATGGCCGAGCGCGTTTACCAGATACCGAACCGCGATGCCGACCACGATTCCCGTTGCCACGCCCGCGATCATCAGCACCGGCAGGTAGTAGAAAATGTTGAGCGAGTCGATCACGATCGCGGCAGCCGCAAGCTGTCCGATATTGTGCGCGATCCCCCCGGCGACGCTGATCCCGATCAGGCTGAGACGTTTGCGGCTAATCTTCATCAATCCGTACATCACGCCGAAACTGAGCAGCGCGCCGAACAGACTGAACAGCATCATCGAAAACGTACCCAGGACCATGGCGGTCAGCAGCGTTTTGAGAATGACCAGCATGAGCGTGTCTTTGCCGTTCAGAAAATACAGACACGTCAGGATCATGATGTTCGCCAGCCCCAGCTTCGCGCCCGGCATCATAAAGCTTCCGACCGGAATCATCGACTCGATAATCCCCAGCACGACCGCCGCCGCAGCAAAGATTGCCAGAATGACCGTTTTTTTCAATAGCAAAGATTCTTCAGCCAACGACGTCATCGACTTCCAGCTCCTCTCCCGATTCGACTCCGATAAAGACCGACACGCGGTGCGGCAAGCATACGATCTGCTGCCCCGGACGCGTGACGAACCCGAATCCCAGGCACAATCGGTCCGGGCAGTCCGCGTCGATCATTTCCACGCCCCCGTTGTGGATTTTGATCTGATTGAATCCTTCTTCCGTTTTGATCATGACCACCTGCTCTTCTTCGGTCAGCGGCAGGGTCTGGTACGGCTCGCCGTTCACCTCGATATGCACGTAGCGATTTTCGATGTGATTTTTTTCACTTTCATTGCCGCTCCAATACCGGGGAGCGATAAAAGCAAGCGCCGCGATGACCACGATTCCGATCAGAATCAAGTCGCCCCTTTTCATCATTTTGCCCTTCATAGCCTGACTCCTAATCCGTACTTTGCACCTAATTTCACATGTTCCCCCAGAAAGATTCGTTCCTGCTGCAAAATACTCTTTTTTTTGAATACCTAAATCTTAGATGCCTCCATTATACGCCCGCAGCCAAGATTCGACAATGCTTACAGCGGCTGCGACAGGTTCGTTTTGAGGTGTTTTCACAAATTGCTCAATATTACATAAAAATTTAGGTAAAAATGAAGACGATTCCGGAGCGGGGAGCGGCAGTGACCCTATTGTGCAAAGTGAGCGCCGAGTGCGGAAGATGCGGCGGCTGCCGCCTTTCCGCTTCGACAGGCTGTACAATGCGGGATCTGTTAGAATAGTGGGGAGCGTGCGTGACGTTATGACGCAACCAATCCGGTGAACTGTTCGTTTATCTTTTTAGAAAAGATTCATTGAATTTAAATCATGCAATCAGAGGCCGGTATTGATCGTTTGGCGATTGAACCCGTATTCTCTTTTAGATGGAGGAATACTAGATGAAGCGAAAAGGAACTTTGCGCAGGCTCGGCGCGGTGCTGGGCTCGGCGGCTTTGCTCGCCGTGCTGGGCGCCTGCTCGGGAGGCGCCCCGGTTGAAACGGCGGACGGCGGGAGTTACTCCGCCGAACGCCCCCGTCCCGCGAGTGATGGCGGGACGGGGGCCGCGGAATCTTCGCGGCCGGAAACGGACCCGGCGCAGCCTACCGGGTCCGGGGTGGCGGACGAGTCTTCGCGTCCGCCTGACCCAAGCGCCGGCGGCGAGGCGCAGCCGCCGTCGGAGCAAGGCCGACCGGATGAGTCGGCCTCGGAGCCGGGCACCGGCAAAGGGGTGGCCGACGAGCAGAGTCGGCCGGAAGGCGAAGCCGGTGAGAGCGCCGGCGAAGCGGCGCGCGAGGGCGCGAGCGATCCCGCCGAGCGTAGCGCGGCGGGGAGTGCCGCGGACGAGCGGAGCCGGCCGAGCGACGAGGGCGGCTCCGGGAGCGAAGCGACGGATTCAAGCGATCGCAGCTCTGCCACCGAGCAGAATCGCCCTGTCGATTCCAATCAGACGGAGACGCCGTCCGCCGACAAGCAAAAATCTGCTGACCAAGAGCAGCAACGACCCGAGTACAATACCACAACTCCTCAAACTGACGAGAAAAACCGTTCAAACGATTCTTCGTCCAAAGATGAAGATAGTCAAACTGCCAAGGATCAAAGTTCTTCGGATCGCACGTCCAATGTATCCGACGAAGAAAAACGGCCTGTTCAAGCGCCCAAATGGAACGGCCCGGACTATCCATCCGAGCAGTCCCGAACAGACGGTTCCCTGCCTGGCAGCGGCCATTATCTGATTACCGAGCATTTGCATCCCGGCCTGTATCGCTCGGTCGGCAATATCGAATACTGGGAACGGACCTCGGGCAAATCCGGCACCGAGCAAGATCGCATCGTCCGAGTGAAGCCTACGGGGCCTGCCGTTGTAGAAATCAAACCTTCGGACATCGGTTTTATCTCCAAAGGATCGGGAATCTGGAAACCCGTATCCGGCAAAACCGGCTCCTTCAAAACCGAATTCGGAGCCGGAACCTATATCGTCGGCGTCGATATCGCACCGGGACGCTATCGCTCGCTGATCGGCGCAACCCGCTGGGAGACTTTATCCGGTTTCAGTGGCGAGCAGTCCGACCGGATACGCGGCGCTTCTCCCGGAAAATCGGCTCCCGTAACCGTCGAAATCAAAGCAACAGATAAAGGCTTCTCGTCCAGCGGCGCTTTGTGGACGAAAGTCGAGTGAGCGGCGCGCATACTCCGCGAAGGCGTTCATTCCTGCGTAAAAGCAATAATTTTTGCGGCAAAAGCCGATTTAGGCTGCATTGTTGCGTGTAAGCAACAATGCAGGCATTTAATCGTCCAATCAGCCGATACCGTGCTTGATTTTTGCTTTTTCGCAACAATCAAACGGAATTCCCTCCACTTGGCGGCAATTGTTGCTTATATGCAGGATTGAGACAGACACCAGCAGGGTCGATACAGACATTCATACAGATTTTGATCTTATTTTCTTCATATTCACAACGCGTCAAAGACCCTAAATCTTTTTTTCAGGGTCTTTTTGAATGATAAGATCGTTGAATTTCCGCACTGCTTTGACCTGATCCGTGTACGAGTAGCCTTCACTTATAGAAATTATTAATATCTCATTGGAATAGTGGGTTTTATGCTATAATACTTCATTAATACAGTTAATTTTGCATAAGAAAGGAGCCCGACATGGAACTGCGGATGATCAAAACGTTTCAGACCGTCGTACGGCTGGGCAGTTTTCAGCAGGCGGCCGAAGTCCTTCGTTACTCTCAACCGACGATCACGATGCATATTCAAAAGCTAGAGTCCGATCTTGGAACCAAGCTGCTTTTCCGGGGCAAAACGATTCAACTGACCGAAGCCGGACGCGTGTTCCACGAACGGGCGGATCAATTGCTCAAAGACTACGATTCGCTGAGCAGCACGCTGAACGATCTGGTGCAAGGCGAAGCCGGGCAGGTACGATTCGGGATCTCCGAACCGACTGCCAGCAGCCGGATGCCTGGCATCCTCTCCGACTTTCTGAGCCGCCATCCCAAGATTCAACCCAGTCTGAAGATCGGCGACAGCAAAATGCTGAATCGGCTCGTTATCGACGAAGAGCTGGACTTCGCGGTCTGCCCTTCGCCCGAGCTGCATGTCGATACCGAATTCGAACCGCTGCTTTACGAACCGATGGGCTTGCTCGTTTACGATTCCCACCCGCTGGCGAGCCGAAAAGACATTATGCTGCACGAGTTGAAAAACGAGAAGTTTTTGCTCACGCCGCCGAACTGCCCGTTCCGGATTCGGATCGAGAAGCAATTGTACGAAAGCCTGAACGAAGCTTTTCACGGGATCGAGGTCAGCAGCATTCTCGCGCATAAGCACTATGTTCAAGCGGGACTCGGGATTTCTATTGCTCCGATCCTGACCGTAACGCCGCTTGTGCCGGGTACGCGCCTGATCCGAATTGCCGATCTGGACTTCGGGCCGGTCGCCGGCATTTTGCGCAAACGTTCGGTCAAGCTCGGTTCCGCTGCCGAAAAGCTGCTTGGCGAAATCCGGGACGCGTTGCGCAGCGAAAACGCCGACCGGCAGTTGGACGACGGTCTGGCGATCCGGCTGGCTTAAATATGCGCTTGCCCCGTTTACGATTATTGGCATTCGTAACCGATACGGCTTACGTGCAAACGGACAGCCGATAAGCCGGGTTACAAAATCCCCGCCGTACGCCCTCCGTCTACGGTCAACGTCGCTCCGGTTATAAAGGAAGCCTGTTCCGAACTCAGGTACAGGATGGCTTGCGGAGCATCGTTCGGTCCCGAAGTACGGCCGAGCGGCGTGATCTCGATCATGCGCTGCGTATGCTCCGGCGTCATTACGCTGACTTCGCTGCCCGGGGCATAACCGGGCACGACGGCGTTAACGCGTATCCGATGCTCGGCCAGCTCCAACGCGAACGTTTTCGTCAACATCTCCAGCCCTACTTTCGAAACCGAATAGTTGCCCATCCCTACCCCGGCGGCTTTGGCTGCTCCCGAGCTCATCGACACGAACGAACCCTCCACGCCCTGCGCAATCATCAACTTCGCAAACCGCTGAATCAGTAAAAAAGGAGCCGCCAGATTGAGATCAATCGTCTGGCTCCACTCCTCAAGCGACGTCGTCATCAGGCGTCGATACGGATAAATTCCCGCGTTGTTCACCACAATGTCCGGCGCTCCCCAATCCCGTTCCACGCTATGGATCAGATCGTTGACCGACGCTTCGTCGGTCAAATCCGTAACATGCCGTTTCACCTCCGACGCATGTAATCCGCCAACTGACTGCTCCAAAGCTTCCGCACGAATATCCGACAGATACAACCGGGCTCCTTCGGCGGCGAACGCTTGCGCGATCCAACCTCCGAACACCCCCGCCGCTCCGGTAATCACGACTTTTTTATCCTTAAAACGCTGCTGCGACAATACGGTTCCTCCTTATGCGTGCCCTCGTCGTTGCCTGTGTACTCTTATTTATGCCGACGAGGTTTGTTCTGCGGTTTGTCTTCCATTTCGGATGTGCGCAAAATGTCAACAATACCGGCTGTATGTTCTACTTTTTTTGAAATGCTGAGGTTTCGTCAACAATTTTGTTCATTTTGCGCTCGAATTGAGATGTGAATGCAAATTTGTTGACTTTTCATCAGCATTTTTGAAAAATAGCCGTCAAAAGATCTAAAATTGGCGCAAAACGTCAACATTTTTTCTTCTTGCGCGAATCTACGTTTTCCCTTGCTGGCTTTTAACGATGATCCTAAAAAGGCACGTCTTGGATCAGCCAACCAACGTGCGCTTTCGCGCATGGGTACGCCAAGCGTAGAAGGCCGTCACGCGACAGACTGCTTTTAGGCTTCCAATTCTTCGACAGCTTGCTTGGCGATAGCAATCGCCTGCTTCAATTCGTCGGCCAGACGGTTGGCGCGCCGGATCAGCAGCGTTCTCAAACGGTAAAAAGCGTCGCTGCCATACTCTGCCTGCGCAAATTCTTCAATCTCAGCCAGAGCGGGCACGAACGGCTGCGGGAGCGCAGGATCAGGTTCGAAACGGCCTCCTTTGACATACCCGATCGGCACGACCGCTTTGGATAACCGATGGATGTGCTTGTTGGCCTTTTCGAACCAGTCGTTATAGGCGATAAGATGTGGTGCTTTGCCGTTACCAGATCCGTACCCGGAACCAGCCGTGTAGCCGGACCGTGACAACTCGTATTCGTCGGAAAGCCGTTCGAACGCCTGCTGCCGCAGGTTCAGCGTCCGGTACAGCCGCTCCGTTTCGTTTTGCAGCTCGCCTGCCCGATTCAACAGCACTTCAAGATCCAGGCGATCTTCGGCAACCTGCGCATATTCGATCAGTCGCGCGCGAATGGCCTTAACCGACTCCCGATGATCCAGCGGCAGCAGCGGAGCGTTGATCGCACGATGTGCGGCTGCCACGTAAATCCGGGCGTCGCGCTCCAGGTTAGCCGGATCGATCTTGTCCAGCGTGTCTTCCGTCGTATGCCACCACCAGCCGAACCAGCCGTCCGGCTGATAAGACAAGCCCATGAAGGCAGACGGAATCCCCGTTCCCCAGAACGATTGGTCGCCCGCGCGACCCAACGGACGGCCTTCGAACTCCGCGCTCTCGGTCACCCCGCGAATCGCCTCGGCGGCAAGCCCCGTCGTTTCCGCCATGATATTGGCCGCGCTCAGCAGCGACGCCCCTTGCCCGCCGACGGAGTCGATATTCAGATGCAGCACGCCGCGTTCGCTCAGTTCTTCGTGATGCCGGTCGGCATAAAGCGCCGATCCTGCGTAACGCCCGTGCGAATGGCCGGACCAGAACGCCAGTCGCAGCGTGCGGCGCGGAGGCTCCGGCTGCGCAGCCAGTACCCGGGCTGTTTCCAGCATCACGGCATTGGCCGACGCGTTATCCATCGCGCCGTAATGCCACGAGTCGATATGGCCGCTGAACAGCACGAAGCGATCCGGTTCTTCGACGCCCCGAAGTTCCGCCGTAAGCGTCGGAATGTTGCGCCAGCCGGTATCGACCTGCGCGCTCAAATGGATTGGCAGCTCGCCTCCCGCTCCGGCGATCAGATGTTTCAAGCGCGCGCCCGCTTCGCGGTTGATCGAGATGACCGGAATCGAGACGTACTGGTCTTGGTCGTCCGGCTGCGGGTTTCCCCAGACCGAAGATACGATCATCTCGTGCACATGCTCGCCCGAATTGACGAACACCACGGCGGACGCTCCGGCTTGCTCCCATTTGCGCACGGACGGCCATCCGGCCAGCCCATCCAGCAAAACGGCATGTCCGGGAGCGAAATGCGACACCGGATCGGCGCCGGAACCGCGAAGCGCTCCGGCTCCGAGCGAATAAACGGCGGCTTGTCCCGCATTTCGTTTGTCGGCATTCCGCTGGGTCGCGTTTGCTTTCGTTGAAGCCAAGCCTCGGCTTTCCCCGCCTGTATCGGACACAACCAGTACCGTCTCCAATCCTTCGACCGCCGCGGCCATCGAATGCGTGATCGCTTCGATCTGTTCGCCGCCCGCTTGAAAATCGACTTTCCCCGGCAGACTGATATAGGCTTCGTCGAAAGTCAGTTCTGTCGATAGTCCCCATTCGTCCAGCTTGCTTTGGGCATATTCAAACGCCCGCAGTTCTTCTTCCGAACCGGACAACCGCACTTCGCGCGCCAGCTCCCGGTTGAACTCCAGCAGCAGATTGACGTTGACCGCCTGAATCGAAGCCTCGGCATCGCTATAACGATTGATTTGCGAAGCTGTCTGCCCGGAAGAAGCTTCCGGAGAAGCTTGATTGGGTGCGGAAGCTCGATCTTCCGCTTTATGTTGAGCTTCGTCTTGAGCTTTATTTTCAATATAAAGGAGAGACTCGCCTTGTGTTTCGGGACCCGCCGGGTTTTTCTGTTCGATTCGGCCTTTTGCCGATAACGGATAGGTCATCGTATTTTCCCCTTTCGGTGTGGGCTTGATCGCAGCCGGATTCGTTTTGCATATTCAGCTTCGGATTTCGCTTCTCTTGTCCTATCGCGGCAATGCGGCAAATCTACTGTTTTTATGTGGCGTACAAATGGCACTGCACTTCATGCCCAGGCGACGCTTGGACGCGCTCGGGAACCACGCTGCGGCAAACGTCCATCGCGAACGGGCAGCGGGTATGGAACGTGCAACCGCTCGGCGGGTTCAGCGGGGAAGGCACTTCGCCGCTCAGTACGACGCGTTCTTTTTTGACCCGAGGATTCGGGATTGGCACGGCGGACAGCAGCGATTGCGTGTACGGATGCAGCGGGTTGCCGAACAGTTCGTCCGTCGGCGCCTGTTCGACCAGGCCGCCGAGGTACATGACGCCGACCCGGTCGGCGATATGGCGCACCACGCTGAGATCGTGGGCGACGAACAGATACGACAGTCCGCGTTCCTGCTGGATTTCTTCCAACAAATTGATGACCTGCGATTGGATCGACACGTCGAGCGCGGACACCGGTTCGTCGCAGATCAGCAGCTTAGGCTCCAGCGCCAGCGCTTTGGCGATGCCGATCCGCTGGCGCTGCCCGCCGGAAAATTCGTGCGGGTATCGGTAATACTGGTCCGGGCGGAAGCCGACCCGCTCCAGCAGCGACATTGCGCGTTCGGTACGTTCGTTTTTGCTGCCCCGGCGATGGATATGCAGCGGTTCTTCGATCGCGTAGCCGATCCGTCTGCGCGGATCGAGCGACGTGTACGGGTCTTGGAACACCATCTGGATATTGCTGCGCATGTTTTTCAGCCGGGCGCCTTTGAGCTTGGCGAGGTCTTGGCCTTCGTACCAGACTTCGCCGCCGGTCGGCTCGATCAGGTTCATGACGGCGCGCCCGGTCGTGCTTTTGCCGCAGCCGGATTCGCCGACCAGCCCGAACGTCTCGCCGGGATAAATATCGAACGACACGTCGTTTACGGCTTGCACGCTGCCTGTTCGCCGACCCAAGGCGGAGCGTACGGGAAAATGCTTTTGCAGCCCCCGCACGCTGAGCAGCGGTTGCGCGCTGGGTTGAATCAAGCCGACAGGTTTGACCAAGTCGCTTGATTCAACGCTCCCGATTCGGTCGTTTCGCTCTTTTCGGTCGGGTTCGGCCTCACGCTTGCCGGAAAAAGACTGACGATCCGACCGGCTTCCCGTTTCTTCTTGGGACACCGGACGCAGATCCGTCGCGGACGCAGGCTCCGGCGAAAGATGGTCCGTGTCCGTCAACAGATTGGTTTTTCTCGGTTCAACCGATGGCGACGGCGTCATGCGCGTTCCCCTCCTTTTCCGCGACCCGGTCGATATGCCAGCAGCGCACGCGATGTCCTTCGACCGTCGATTGAAGCTGCGGCATCTCGGAGCGGCATTGATCGTCGGCATACGGACAGCGCGGCGCGAAGCGGCAGCCGACCGGAATCTGATGCAGCGACGGCACCGTGCCTTCGATGACGTGCAGTTTGTCTTGGCGCTCGCCTTCGATCTTCGGCACCGAGCGCATCAAGCCGAGCGTGTACGGATGCCGGGCTCCGAAAAACAGCGTATCGGTATCCGTTTCTTCGATTACCTGGCCCAGATACATGACCGCGACGCGATCGCAGACTTCGGCCACGACGGCCAGATCGTGCGTGATCAAAATGACGCCCATCTCCGACTCTTTTTTGAGCTTGTCGATCAGGCCCAGAATCTGCGCCTGGATCGTCACGTCGAGCGCGGTCGTCGGTTCGTCGGCGATCAGCAGCTTCGGTCCGCAAGCAAGCGCCATCGCGATCATGACCCGCTGGCGCATTCCGCCGGACAGCTCGTGCGGATAATCGTCGACGCGCGTTTCCGGGGACGGGATGCCGACCTGCCGCAGCATGTCGATCGCGACTTTTCTCGCTTCCCGCTTGCTTGCGCCCCGGTGCAGCCGGACGTTTTCCGCGATCTGCCGCCCAATGCTGTGCACCGGATTGAGCGACGACATCGGATCTTGAAAAATCATCGAAATCTCGTTGCCGCGCAGCTTTTCCATATTCCGTTCGCTCAACTCCAGCAGATTGCGCCCGGCATACCGGACTTCGCCGCCGTATTCGACGCTTTTCTCGTCGAACAGCCGCAAGATCGACTCGGCCGTGACGCTTTTGCCGCAGCCGGATTCGCCGACGATTCCCAGCGTTTCGCCCGACGATACGGTGAACGAGACGCCTTCGACCGCGGACACGATGCCTTTTTCGGTCGGAAAAGAAACCTTTAGATTGTGTACGTCAAGAAGTAGCTTTTCCGCCATCTGTAGCCCCTCCTTTGGTCGGATCGTTCGAAAAAGCAGTGTCGCTTTGCGGATCGGTTTCGTTTTTCCCGCCGGATTCGCGAAGTTTGCGTCTGCTCCAGCCCAGACCGCCGAACGCGACTTTTTTGCGGCGTTTGGCATGGGGATCGAGCAGGTCGCGCAGGCCGTCGCCGAACAAATTCAGCCCGAGCACGATCAACAGGATGAACGCGCCGGGGAAAACGGTCATCCACCATGCGTTGTAAATCACCGTTTTGCCGTCGTACAGCATGTTGCCGAGACTCGGCGAAGGCGCGGGGATGCCGGCTCCGAGAAAACTCAGCGACGCTTCCGTCAAGATGCTTGCCGCGAAAATGAACGTCGATTGCACGATCAGCGGCGACAGCGTATTCGGAGCCATATGCAGCCACAGGATTCGTCCGGCTCCCGCTCCCTGCGCGCGCAGCGCTTCGATATACGTCTGCTCCCGGATGACCAGCGCCCGCGAACGGATGATCCGCGCGATCGACGGCACCGAGATGATGCTCAGCGCGATCACGACGTTCGACGGCTTCGGGCCCATCGCCGCCATGATCGCGATCGCCAGCAGCAACGAAGGGAACGCGAACAGCCCGTCGCAGATCCGCATCAAAATATGGTCGAGAATACTGTAGTAAGCGGACAGCAAGCCGACGGCCAGACCGACGAGCGACGCGATCAGCGTGACGGCCGCGCCGACCAGCAGCGAGATGCGCGCGCCGTACACGACGCGGGTCATCACGTCGCGGCCGAAGTTGTCGGTGCCGAACCAGTGCGCGGCGCTCGGTCCGCGCAATCGGCTGACCGGATCGATTTGCAGCGGGCCGTACGGCGTGAGCAGCGGGCCGAGCAGGCTGAGCAGCACGACCGCCAGCAGCACGGAGCCGCCGATCGTGAGCATGCGGTTGTGCGCGATACGTCGCAGCAGCGCTTGGCGGCGCTCGGCGCGGTACGTTTTCGCGGCGTTGGAAACACTGACGGGATGAACGCTCATGCGCGGTCCCTCCTTTGAAAAATAGTCCGACACAATAAGTCTTGGTACTCTGTATCAGGTCAAATAGTGCATTTCGGCCGAGCGTAACCTAACCCCTTAAGCGGTCAAGGTACTAGTAGTTTGTCTCGAGTTAATGTAGGGTTACGCTTGCCTGAAACGTACTAGAACCATGCACGTTTCAGGCAAGCGAAAACCCCAGATTAAAGCAAGACAAGCTACTAGCTTCTGATTGTTTATTTCCGGCTCAACCGCACGCGCGGATCGACCACGCCGTACAACAGGTCGACGATCAGGTTGAGGAACACGTAGGTCACGGTGATAATCAGCACCGAGCCTTGAATGACGGCGTAATCGCGGCGGCTGATCGAACTGACGATCAACTGCCCGACGCCGGGGATATTGAACAGCGTCTCGATCACGGCCGCGCCGGTCACGAGTCCGCCGAACGATTCGCCGATGATGGTCAGGATCGGGATAAACGCGTTGCGCAGCGCATGGCCGAACACGATCGCTTTTTCCCGGACGCCTTTGGCTTTGGCCGTTTTGATAAAGTTTTCCGACATGACGTCAAGCAGCGACGAACGGGTAATGCGCGTAATCAGCGCCGACTGCACTACGCCGAGCACCAGCGCGGGCAGGATCAGGTATTTCAGATGGGCCCACAGCCCGTCGCCGAGCGGCTTGTACCCGGCGACCGGCAGCCAGCCCAACTCGACGCCGAACAGCAGCACCAGCAGCGAACCGAGCAGGAAGCTGGGAATCGAGATGCCGAGCATGGAAAAGCCCATGACCGCTTCGTCCACGATCGTGCCGCGTTTGCGCACGGCCAGAATGCCGAGCGTCAGCGCGATCCCGATCCCGATAATCTGCGCCAGAATCGCCAGCGACAGCGTCGGGCCCAGACGTTCGACGAACGCCGCCCAGACCGGTTTGTCCAGGAAAAAGGATTCGCCGAAATCGCCTTGCACCGCGCCGCCGATCCAGGACAGAAACTGTTCGCCGAGCGGCTTGTCCAGACCCATCTGCTGCCGCAGCGCCTGCACTTCTTCCGGCGTCGCTTCCTGCCCCAGAATGGTCGCGGCCGGATCGCCCGGCGTCAGGTGAATAATGAAAAACACGATGACCGCGACGATAAACAGCACCGGCAGCACGGCGAGCAGCCGTCTTGCGATATAGCCTCCCATAATAGAGGTTCCTCCTTTTGGCCGGAATAACGAAAGCGCAAGCCCCGGCATAAGCCGGAGCCTGCTTGCTTTGCGTGACGGTGAATGTCGGTTACTGCTCGCTGTTGGTAACGTTGAAGAAGATCGGGCCGAGAATATTTTGGAATCCGGCCACGTTTTTGGACAGCGCGGTGATCTGCTTGCTTTGACCGATTTGCGAGAACGGCACTTCCGTCCAGACGAATTCCTGCACTCCGTCGATCGCGCTGCGCGCCGCTTCCGGCGATTCCGCGACGCGGATGTCTTGCAGCAGGCCGTCGAGCTTGTCGCTTTTCAGGAAACCGGCCGCTCCGCCCCAGAACGAATACTGGTAGAACGTCGGACGGAACGCGTAGCTCATCGGATAGATGTCCCAGCCGCTGCCGGCCAATTTTTCCTGCAAGGTCGCCCAATCGTACACGTCCAGCTTGACCTTCACGCCGATCGCTTCGAGCTGCTGCTGAAGCACGACGGCGACATTGTACTGGTCGATATAGTCGCGGGTGGTGTAGATGACGATCTCTTCGCCGTTGTAGCCCGCTTCCTGAAGCAACTTTTTCGCTTTTTCCGGATCGTTCTGGTTATAGTTCTCCTGCCCCGCTTCCGAATACCAGGCCGGGAACTGCTCCAGCACGAGCGAAGACGTCTTGGTGAAAAAGCGTTCGTCGCGGAAAGCGGACAGCAGGATCTCGTCGTCGTTCAGCGCCGCGTTGACCGCTTGGCGCGCTTTTTCGTTTTGGAACAATCCTTCGTTGCTGTTGTAGAAGTAGCCGATCAGGCCGCCTGGGCTCAGGAATTCCTGAAGATCGGGATTGCCGGAAATCTGCTCGGAGTTGTCGACGGAAATATTGAGCGCGATGTCGTATTCGCCGGACGCGATGCCCGCGAGGCGGGTCGATTCGTCGGTGACGAAATGGAAGTACAGATCGTCGACGAGCGCTTCTTTTTTGCCGCCCGCGCCGCTGCTGGCTTCGGTTCGCGGCGAGTAATCGTCATACTTTTCGAGATGGATGTATTGATCCTGTTTCCATTCCGCCAGCTTGAACGGTCCTGTGCCGATATAGTCTTTGATTCCGTCTTCCCCTGCCGCTTCCACGACTTCTTTCGGATAGATCGAGGCCGAAGGAATCGGGTCCGCGAGCAGTTGAAGGGTGAGCAGGAACGGCGTTTTGAGCTTCAGCACTACCGTGTAATCGTCCGTCTGTTCGGCGACCGCGCCCTGGAAGTTCGTTTTGCCCGGCGTCGAGATCTGAATCCAGCGGTTGAGCGACGCCACGGCGTCTTCGGCTTTCAATTCTTTGCCGTTATGGAACTTCACGCCCTGACGCAGCTTGAACGTGTAGGTGAGACGGTCGTCGCTCACTTCGTACGATTCCGCCAACATCGGGGTGACCTGCGCATTCTCGTCGAGCGTGACCAGTTGTTCGTAGATTTCGCGGCTGATGTCTTTGACCGCGGTATTGGAAGAGATTTGCGCGTCGAGTGTGACCGGCTGCGTCGGATAGCCAACGTCCAGCTTGCCTCCGGCGTTTGCCGGATCGGCTGCCGCCACCTCGGTCGTCGCTGTCGGGTCGGTATTTTGGGCCGCCGCGTTGTTCGTCGTCTGCGCGTTGCCGCATCCGCTCAAAATCCCCATAACCACTGCAAGCGTAACGCCGATTCCGGACCATTTTTTCATCTTGTGAACCTCCCCTTTTCTTGTATGTATGTGCCTGTACAGGCCGCCTTCCACTATTCGTTCGCGTCGTCACCGGCAATAACCATGTAAACAAGTCGGATTAGTGTATTAAGCTTGACGTTATGATACGGGAGCGACGCTTTTTTGTACAATCAGCATTTCTGAATCGCCAGTTCAGAAAATCTGAATCGGCGAAACGTATCGCAAGCGGCGGCGTTAATGGTACGATAGTCCCCAAACTTTTATCGGGAGGGATCGGAACATGGGCGTGATCGCGAAGCCTTTGGAAGCATTGGGAACAGAACTTGCCGCGCATATTCAAAAGATCGAACATTACAAACAGGCGTTGACGCTGCTGTCGTGGGACGCGCGAACGATCGCTCCAATCAAAGGAGCAGAGCAGGGTTCGCGGGTACGTGGCACGTTCTCAGCGGAATTGAGACGTCTGCAAACGGAACCGGATTTCGGGAAAAGGTTGGAAGAAGCGCTGGCGACGGCGGAACCGGGCAGTCTGACGCACCGGATCGCCGCTGTTCATCTAAAAGACTTCAAACGATGGAGCGCGATTCCGGCGCATGCGTATGCGGAGTTTGTATTGGAGCAGGGACGTACGCAGGCGGCATGGACGGAAGCCCGGAAAGCCGGAGACTTCGCCGTGGTGGTGCCGCATCTGGAAAAGATTTTCGAAAGCAGCGCCCTCTTCGCCGCGTATTGGGGATACGAAAACGACGTCTACGATCCGCTGGTGCAGCAGTTCGATCCCGATCTCGACGGCGCGACGCTGGACCGGGTATTCGGCGAGTTTAAAAACGCGTTGCTGCCGCTGATCCGCCGCGTCGTCGAAGCGGACCGTCAGCCGGACACGTCGATCTTCGAGCGGGAATTTCCGTTGGACGAACAGCGGAAGCTCGGCATCGAACTGCTGCACGCGATCGGCTACGACTTCGACGCGGGCAGCTTCGGCAGCACGGTGCATCCGTTCAGTTCCGCGATCAACCCGAACGATGCCCGATTGGCCGCCAAGTTTGTCGAAAACGACGTTCGCGTCTCGCTGTGGAGCGCGCTGCACGAAGGCGGACACTCGCTGTATACGCAGCATATCGACCCTTCGCTGATTAACACGGGGTTGGGCATTTTCACGTCGTTCGGGATTCACGAATCGCAGTCGATCTTTTTCGAAAAGCTGTTGGGACGCCATCCGGGCTTCTGGGAGCAAAATTACGCGACGTTGCAGCGTATCCGGCCGGAGCCGTTCGCGAACGTACCGTTCGACGATTTTTATTTCGCGCTCAACGCGGTCAAACCGGGCGTCAACCGTTTCGAAGCGGACGAATTGACCTACAATCTGCATCTGATCATCCGGTACGAACTGGAACGCGCGATTTTGTCGGGCGAAGCGAAAGTCGGCGATCTGCCGAAGCTGTGGGACGACAAATACGAAGAATATCTCGGTATCCGACCGCGCAACCATCGCGAAGGCGTGCTTCAGGATGCGCATTGGGGCGCGGGCTTCGGACTGTTCCCGTCGTATACGCTCGGGTTCGTGTATGCCGCGCAGTTCGAAGAAGCGCTACGGCTGGATCTGCCCGATTACGACGGTCATATCCAGCGTGGGGAGATTGACCGGATTCAAGACTGGCTGACCGAACATATTCAACGCCACGGCTCCGCGAAATCCGCGAACGAGCTGCTGCGGGACGTCACGGGCGGCGGGATCGATACGGCGCCGTTGATCCGGTATTTGACGAAAAAATACGAGGGGCTATACGGGCTTTATTGAGAAGAAGAACGAAACGGTTGAACGTTAACCTTTTTTCAGCTATCAAAAAGGCGTTGTAACGGATACACGATCCGCTACAACGCCTAAATTCATGCAATCGGTAGAACCCAATACAAGCAGGCTGGCATTTTTCAAAACCAAAGAACCTACGAAGCGCCTGCGCCCGTATCCTCTTCCGCAGACTCGACTTCGGACTCTTCCTCTTCCACGGACTCTTCCGATCCGCCTATACTTTGCCTGGCCAGCTCGATGTAACTGCATAAACGAAAGAACAAGCCGGCCACTTTTGATGATTCTGCTTTTTCGATATCGGAAGTCGCAAGTCGGCTCTGTTCACCGGATCGTCCCAGCTTACGCAGCAAATCCTCAAGCAGATCCATATCTAACCTTTGAGCTTCATCTGCCAACATTTCCAGTCGCTTGGCATCTTCCAAAACAAATTGGCTTGTTCCGCGCAACAGCAAGTCCCCCGTCCAATCTTCTATTCGGCTTAACAAACGATTTAACTCGGTGTTTTCTTTTCCGATTCCGTTCATGCGTCATTCCTCCGTTTGTTGCCTACCCATCCAGCTTCAGATTCAGCAGCCGGTTTCCTTGAAGGAAACTGATGGGATAGACTCCCTCTTCGCCGATCGAAGCAAAGATATGGAATTCGTCTCCGCTAGGCAGCCCCCGGCCCGATTCCAAGCGATTGATCGCCGTACTCCAATCCGCATGATAAGGCAAGATCAGTTCCAATCGGTCGCCTGCGGCATCGACAACCGTGAATTTAAGAGTTTGCGAAGCGCGATCGTAGACCGAGCTTTCGATTGCCGCTGCCCTCAGCAGCTTGAAACGCCGAGGAAGACCGCCGAACAATCCCACCCGAACAGGCTCCGATGCCAATTCCGCAAAGGAAGCGGCTCGCAAATTCCCAAAGCCGAACGATTCTACCCCAGGCCGCTCCGGAAGCGTCAGCGCAGGCGAACCTCCGGCGGATAGACGTCCTTCGCCGCTCACTTTTACGGCACGGAACGACAACATCGAGCTGCTGGCGTCTTTCATCGACAGATCCGGCTTCCATGGGGAACGTTCGCGATAGTGACGAGAGAAGTTGAACTCAGAACCTTCGTAGTAAGCAGGCCGCGCCTGGCTATACGTATAGAGTCCGCCGTCTTCGCCGCAGTAGAAATAATACGTGATCCCCCGGTATCCCGAACGGGTCTCCCACGGTTCGGCTCCC
Source organism: Saccharibacillus sacchari (assembly GCF_037722395.1). Classification (GTDB taxonomy): domain Bacteria; phylum Bacillota; class Bacilli; order Paenibacillales; family Paenibacillaceae; genus Saccharibacillus; species Saccharibacillus sacchari_A. Next base: position 82,258 of record NZ_JBBKAR010000034.1, read on the forward strand.
AGCGCATACAGATCAAGCCTCGGCACCGTATAATATTTCCCCCGGAAGCGTCCAGCCAATTGCGCCCGGCGTGCGGGTCCGATCTCGCGCTCCAGCGCATCCAGCATCAGGCTCACGCGAGACAGACGACTCAACAGCACACGCGTAGAAAACCGAACATGACGCGCGAAAAACAGCTCCAGCTCGCCATGAATTCCGCGCGCCTCGCGCTCCAGATTCGGCAGTCCGCTGCTGCGAGCGGCAATCGCGAGCAGTTCGAAACGATCGGCGAAACTATGCGGCAAACGCGCAAGACCGTTGCGAAGCAGCTCGCCGATGCTATCGCGGAATTCTTCCAGCGTTTCCGGCGGAAATTCGACCCTGGACAGCTTCGCTGCCAATTCATCGCTGTCGTCCAGTCCCTTACTTGCCCGATAACGCAACAGCGCTTCAAGCTTGTACATCTCGCCGTCAGCGCCCGGAACCGCGCATAAGGCACGGTCAACCTCGGGCGTATCGGTAAAAGCAACCTCCACGCCGGAACGCTTCATCTGCACGACCAGCAATGATCCTTCGCGTACGTCCAGCTCCTCGATATACCGTAAACGAAACGCCGCCTCTTCTACTCTCGCAGCGGGAAAAGACGACACTAACGCCCCCATCTCCGTTTCCGTTAGCCAGCCGAAATCCAGGGTCGGCGGCTCTGGTGCTGCGGACAACTCTGCTTTTGCAGAAGCCGAAGCAAGAGTTTCAGGCTCTTTTGCATGTCCCGGATCTACCGAGGCCGCTTCAGCCCCGCCTCCAGCAACATGCGGATAATCCAAAATGCCGATCAAGACATGCTTGCAGATCTTATCCGATGGACAACTGCAAGTAAACGACTCGATCGAATCCGTCAGCGTGCAAACCGTGCCGTCGCTGAGCGTACAGACCACTGCGTTTTCGGTAAACGCGTACTGAACCGACACGCCTTTTTCCATATCCTTCAGCGCCCGATTGTACAGGCCTTTATTGGCATAACGGATCAAATAATCTTCTGTACCGAGTGCGACCAGTCTTGCAAACTTTGCCTGCATTTCACTTCCGCTCATCCATATTCACCTCCGCCCCCGCGCCTGATTACACCGTCCGCCGCCTACAGCGTTTCCGATTCTTCGCCCAAGTAATCGTTCAAATACGCGACAAGCGCCGCATCGTCCCGAAGCTCAAGATGTACGCCCCAGCTCCAATCGGCCAAAGCAAACGGTGCAAGACCCGCTAGCGTGCGCAGCAGCTTCAGGCTCCATTCATACCGATCGCGATCCTCGAACTCCAGCGTCAGCCAGGCTTTGTATAAAGTGCCGTTCTTGTGTTCGCAAAAAAGCACGGTTTCTTCATTCGGTCCGAAAGCTTGGATCTGAGGGCATTCCACGCGATACGAAGAACCGTAACCCGTCGTGACGGCATCGTACGGCTGCGCGAACGAAGCAACCGCCGCCCCGATGCCTGCAACGTCAATGCCAAGCTGCGTCAGGCCGCCGGCATCCTCTTTTCGCACATAGAGATCGGTATATCCCGCTTCCGTACGATGCTCCTCTGAAAAACTCGCGATCCGGCCCATCTCTTCGTCCACTTCGTCCTTCCGTCCAGGCAGTACCAGTTCCAACATACAATAATCGTCTTCGTGGAAAAATAGCTTTCTTACGCCTGAATCGGCAGAAAGGGAAGCTTGCGCCGCCCTTTGCTCCGACTCCTGTTCACGGCTCGTCATGCTTGTCTTCCTGCCCTTCTCTTGTAGGACCGGCCCATCGCTTACTGTCCGGTTGCGCGCAGAATATCATAGACCGTCTCGCTGAACACGCGGTTCGGTACGCTTTTCAGTACATTTCCTTGCGTGGACGTGTAGTAGTAGCTGTCGCCTTTATTGTTGAAAAACTCAAGCTGTTCCAGCGTCACATCGTCCATCCCGTCGTAATAAGAAATGCTCGTGCCGCTGAACGACAGCTGTGCGATCAATTTGCCATATTCTTTGAACAATTCCGTGTAAAAACCGCCGTCCTGCGCACGTCCTTTGACCCAGCCGTATTTCTCCAGCGCTTTTGGGAAGCCTGTCGGCGAATATTCGCCTTCCGGCAAACGGCCGTACGTACGGCGCTCCAAGTCGTCCTCCTCAGGCAGATATACCGGACGATTCAACTGGATAAACGGTTGGACGATCTCATAGTCTTCCAACTGCGTTTTCCAGGCACTGAGCGTCTCGGCGTCGAGTTCCAACGGATGGACCAGACCGATCTTCGCCGTATCGGCCAATTCGTATTCGTCCTCGTCCACCGTGTTGAATGTGCCGTCTTCCATATAGCGGAAGGTGTCTTCGATCGTCGTTTCTTCGTTGCCGACCTTGTATACTCCCCAGACCAGGCCGACTGCGAAGCGGCGCATGACCACATTGCCGACGAACAGATCTTGCCACTCCGACGCCGTCCATAGACGCTGCTTGGAGAGTGACTCTTCCAGGCGCTGTGCCTGAATGCCGACCATTGTTTTGAGATCTTTTTTAAGCTGGGTAAACCGGGATTTGGACTGGGCGGCAAGCTCGGCATCGTCTTTTTGTCCCGGAGCCGGAAGGCTTTTGACCGCTTTGCCCGTCTCGTCGTTTATAGCGGACAATTGAAGGTCGGCGCTGACTTTGACCGTGAACGAGCGTTCTCCGTAGCTCAGCGCCAGCTCGCCTTTCTCGTCAAAGCCAAGCGTCGTGATCAGCCGGTCGGCAAGTTGGTCCTTGGTCAGCCCTTGGTTCTCCGCCGCCAGTTGCAGGGCTTCTTCCGCGGCTCCCTTGACCTGCCGATTCTTGATTGCGCGCCCCAATCGGTCGATCGTCATCAAAGCCGCCGTATCGTTCATAAAAGCGAGCGCCCGTACGGCATCCGCTGCAATCGCACCCCGGCTGCTTTCCGCCCAATCCTTGATCTGACGGCCGAGCAGATCAATCACGTCGCGCTCGCCAAAACGCGCCGCAAGCGGCAGCACCCATTTTTCTTTTGCCGGTGCCTGGGCGTCGATCCAAATACGCAATACCCCGGTCGTAAACGCAGCAAGCGACGAAGCTTCCGCATACTCGGCAACCTCATCCAGGCGCGGGTTCGGCTCGGAAGCAAAATCGACGGATTCCGTCAATACATACGACTTGATGGCTTCATCCAGCTTATGTCCGTCCTTACCGTGGAGTTCAGGCAGCCGATCGAGCGGCAACCAGGATAGACGAGCCAGCTTTTTGGCATCGGCATGCTCGGCCAGAGCCGCGTGCGCGTACTCGGCAGGCTTGCCGAGCGTATCGGACAGCGCCTGCAACCGGGCTTTTAACGCTGCGGATTTTTCTTTTTTCAGCAATTCCCCGTAAGCTTCTCCTTCACCCTCGATGCCACGTAGCAGGTCGATCACGACTTCGCGCACGCTTGCTTTTTTCTCTGCCAGATACAGCTTTACGTAAAGGTCTTTGTCCGGACGGCGAATCAGCTCGGCACGCGCAATCTCGCGGGAGCGCTTGGACGAATCGCCGAGGCCCATTCGCAGCGCCTGGATCAACAATTCTTCGCTCGGCTGTCCTTCGGCCGACAGCGCCGTTTCCAAAACGATCTGCCGGACATCGCCTTGCAGGTCGTTATACAATTCCAGGCTGGCCGCCAGCCGATGGCGCACGATGCTTCGCAGTTCTTCTTCCGGCACCCGGGCATAATAATATTGGTTCAGTCCGTTCAGCATCAGAAGGCGCAGCAGCAAATGGGCATCGTCCGCCTCGGGGTCCGCTTCGGCCCGTTCCAGCAGCCTTTCCCCGTTGAATACCGGCGACTGGTACAGATACGACAGGAACGACGCCGTACCGATCTCCGGGTGCGTCGCCACTTTGACGAGTTTGGCGTAGAGTTCGGAGTCTTCGGGCAGGAACGTTGCGGCGATCAGCAGATTGCGGCGGCGCGTGTCGTTGCCTCTCGCATCGTCCCAAGCATGGGAAGGCTTATGCTTGGCGTACGTTTCGAGCGAAAGTTCTCCCGTCAAATACTTCGCCAGGCTGCTGCCGAGAATGTTGCCGTGAAGTTTATCCGCCAGCGCTTCGAGCACCAGCTTCTCGATTCCGCCTTCGCTTTCCGGAGCCGCCCCTTCGTCCAGCAGCACACGGTAAACATAAGCTTTGAGCATTGGGCGACGCAGGATAGAAAACAGATATTGCGCACGCTTGGTGTCTTTGACCAGCTCGGCTCGCAGCATGTTCCAGGCCGGCATATAACTGTCGATCTCCCGTGCCAATGTGGCGATCAAAGCAAAAGGCTCGTCGATGCGAACAATACCGTCCAATACAAGATCCGGGTCCTTGCCCGTATTTTCCATCATCAGCAGCTCGGCACGCATCTCCAGCGGCAGAATCTCATGCACGTCGCGCACCAGATCAAGCACGGCCAAGTCAAGCTCGGATGAGGATTTCAACAGCCCTTCCTTGCCGCCATTCAGCAGCAGCACATAATAAAAGGCCATACGGAGCTGCGTCAATACGGCGTTCTGCTGCTCCCGGCGAAGCTGCTCTTGCGGATCAAGCGTCGAATCGGGGAATAAACGCGCCTTCAGCGCCGCACGTCTGGCCTCGACGAATTCCGGGGCAAGATCAAGCTGCGTAAGCGTGTCTTTGAGCGGCAGCTCGCGCGACGCCAACGGTTCGATCGCTTTCAGCAAATATTTGCGTAGACGTTCGGCATCCCCTGCAAGCAAAGCCTGAATCGAATGCGGCAGTTTCAGGATCATCTCGTCGGCAAAAGACGGGTCGATCTGCGCATACAGCTTCAGCAGAACCAGCGTATCCGCGCTCGTTTCCAGCGGCGATATCGATTTGCCTTTCTGCTGCATAGAGCTGATCCGTGAACGGAACATTTTCTCGACATGTTCGGCGCCCACGTATATGTACATCAAACGAAGACGTTGGAGCGACTTCTCCATACGTTCTTCCACGTCATGGATTTGGCGTGCCCCCAGATTGATACCGGCCAACAGCTCGTCCGTGCAAGCCCGATATAACGCAGCCTCCTGATACCCGTATCCTCCATTGCCCATCGTACGCAGCAGCACCGCAGCAGCACGGAAAAAGACTTCTCCTTTTTCGCTTCGACCCAGCTTTTCCAGCGCATCCACCGTCCGGTACAGATAGCGATTGGAACCCGTCATCATATCCGGGAACTCTTCGGATGCTCCCGTCACATAGTCGATAATCGAATCTTTGCGATCCACCGCGAGCGAATAATCGTCCGAGCAAGCTTTGGCGAATTTCTCGATCAAGGGATCTACGGTATGATTGTGCAAAGTCATAAGTAAGCCTCCTAAAAAAGTTTAGTTGACGATCCGTCCTATCCATTCGGCGAGGGCATCCGGCGTAAGCGCCGCTACCTCCGCCCCCATATCCGCGAATTTGCGTGCTGCATGCTCGTCGTACATGGTGTGGCCTTCAAAATCAAGCGCGGTCAGAACCAGCAAGCGGCAACCCGCATCCAGAATGTCTTTTCCGGCATGGTACATCTGGGAAACGGGATACCCTTCCATCAGGTCGCTGACCAGAATAAACAAGGTACGTCCCGGATTTTCGATGAGCGTCTCGCCGTAACGCAGCGCTTTGGCAATATGCGTGCCTCCGCCAAGCTGTACGCTCATCAGCACATCGACCGGGTCTTCCAGCCGTCCGCTCAAATCCACGACCTGGGTATCGAACACGAACAGGCTTGTTTTAAGCGAATTCAACCGGTAAAAGATACTGGCCATGACCGAGCTGTAAATGACCGAATCCAGCATACTGCCGCTCTCGTCCACCGCGATGATGACATGCCATTTGTTGTAGGGCTGAACGCGTCCGTCAAAATAGAGCCGATCGACCACGAAACGCCGATTCTCCCGATCATAATTTTTGAGATTGCGGGAAATGGTCTTCTTCATATTGAGATTGCGCAGCGTGCGCACGCGTCCGGACGTATAGCGGTTACGCTTGCCGACGATGCTCGCCCTGGCGTCCGATTCCAGCTTGCGTCGCAGCTCCTCGACCACTTGGCGAACGATCTCTTTGGCGCTTGCGACGACTTCGCCTCGCATGCGGCCTTTGAACTGCATAATATTTTTCAACAGGTTCATGTTCGGTTCCAACGATTCCAGCACGGCCTTATCGGTCAGCAGCTCGCTCAAGCCGTAGCGGTCCAGCGCCTGCTTTTCCAGAATCTCGACGGTCTCTTTCGGAAAAAGTTCGCGTACCTTCCCCAGCCAACCGGGGACCGTAAGGTTAGAGCCGCCACGTCCGGCCTGCTTGCGCCGGTAGCCCTGTTCTTCGCCGTATTCACGGTCGTAGAGATAACCTAGCAGCTCGTCCAGCTCTTGGTAAGCGAAGCTGTCCGCGTCATAGCTGTCCGTCTCGCTCAACGCTTCGTCAGCCGAAGGGCCGAGAAGCAATCGCCAGCGGTTCAATACCTCCGCACTCATTCCAGTTTCCATAATGCAAACTCCTCCCATATCGCCCGATCCAGCTCCTGCGCCGTACGCAGCGTACGCTCGTCAACGGCCGGCATCTCCAGTCGCGAAGCCGGAATGCCGTGCAATCCAGCCACTTTCGCCGCGATGCGCGACGTCTCGGGCGGCGTGAAAAAGGTGAAGGCCAACCGCAGCTCCGGCAGCATCCGCAGAAACTCTTCATGCCGCAGACGTTCCAACAGAGCGCTCAAATCCGCGATCAATTGATCATCTTGCATCAGTGCATCCCGCGCTAACGCGAATACGCCCTGCAAATACTCGGCGCTTTTAATCGCCTGATCCGGCGAACCCTGCATATAGGCGCGCGCCCGATTCGAGATCTCGCTTCTTTCCCGCTCCCCAAGGCGGACAAGAATCGCAACGACCGCGCCTTCCAGCCTCGGAGCCAGATTGTGTACCGCTAAAAGCTCATTCAACCGATCCTGAAAGTTCTCGTAGGCTGCCGATGACCCTTCCGTATTACCGGCACGTCCGGCAGCGTGCATATAAAGCAGCTTTAGCCCTTCCACGGCCTGCGGCTGCTCATCCGGATTCAGACCATTCAGTCCAGGCAACCGCGATACGGAGGCCGCATAAGCTTCGTTTGCCAATTCTCGCAGCCGCACCTCATCCACCACACCCAACAATCTGCGATGGGAACGAATCCGGTCCAGATTATCGAGCGTATCGCAGAGCGACAGGAAACTGCCGTCTTGGCGCAAAGCCGCTTCGAGCCGTTCGAATAATCGCGCCGATAGATTTTCCAGCCCCATCACAAGTGCCCGCAACAGCCACAAAGCAACTTCACCGCTATGATGCTCCGGTACATGGTCCAATTCTGCAACGATTCGGGCTTCGGCCGCTTCCGCGACCGTTCCGCCGTAGATTGAATTTTCAATCAAACGTGCTTCGGTGCGCGAGGAATAGGAATACGTCCAAGTCTCCCGGACAAGATTCATATCCCGCCTTGCGATCCAATCCGGACCGGATTCGCGTTTGGCAAACTCCGAACCAAGAAACTCGGAACAATGCAGCAAACGGCTCGCTTCGCGATGTGCGGGCTTCGCGTAAGGCTCCAATGTTCGGCGATGCCGGCCTGTCGACTTCACGTTCAGACGGCAAGCTGCGGCACGCTTTTTGAAGTCTTCCACGATCGGAACCGCGAACTCGTTCGGTGCGACCTCTCCGATTCGATCGCCGGTCATCAAGCCCATCAGCTTTTCCAGCGGACGATCCGAAGCCAGCGTGCGTTCGCCCTTGATAAACGAAGCGGTGACCGCATCCATCAGCTCGTACGCACCGCCCTGACTTTTATTCCGAAGTTCCGCCAAGCCTTGCATCATGCCGTAAGCTTCGATTCCGTCCGCAGTCGACACCGCTTCGGATGCTCCCCGAAGCTCCTTGCCTAGTATCGAGAGAAGCTCAAGACCCGTTCGATCGTAGGGTTTGGTCTCGCCTTTGACGATCAGCTGCCAGGTTCGGTCATAGTAGCCGACATACGGCATGCCGCTGGCATAACCGTTCAATCGGTCGGCTTCCTCAAACGTGAATACCATCGGATACATCTGCTTGCGGATCAGCTCTTTTTCTCGGGGAGCTACCTGAACGTCTTGGCCGGGATCAACGATCAGCCCGTAGGTATGGAAGCCACCCGTTACGACCAGTATGCGCCGATACTCGGTACGCGCCTCCTCGATCTGCTCCCGCATTCGGGCCTCCCGATCCAGATCGCCTTCCAATTGCAGCCGCTCGGACGAATAGGTCATACGCGATAATGTGCAATAGGTGAATACACTCTGCACAAATTCAGCGGTATCCCGGCTCAACCCACCGACCTCAAACGCCCGCTCCCATAATTCATCGAAATCGCGCGCCCGACTGGATTGGCATAACCGGCCTATAAAATCCGAGCCTGCCAACAGTGCTTCATCCTGAGCGGACGCTTTGCCGGAATCGATCGCCGTTTCCCGCCGCCCACGGTAATCCAGATCAATAAAACGTGCCGGTATGCCTCGCGCTGACGCTTCCCGTATCGCTACGTATTCCGGCGAATAGTCCAGCATCGGGAAATAGCAGGAGCCGCGGCCCTTGTCGTCTTCATACCCGTAATACAGACTGACCGGGGCTTGGGTAGCTGGATCAGCCAGTACAGGGATCAACGGATTTCCGCTCTCCGGGCCTTCGATCAGCACAATATCCGGTCGATACGCTTCAAAGGTACGCAGCAGATGGTACGAACAAGCCGGACTATGATGCCGTACCGGAACATGCACAACCGGGCCGCTTAGATCGAAGACTTTTTCCGTAAATACGGCATTGAGCCTCGCAAGCTCCGCTTCCGTATCAGGAGGCCATGCAAGCTGTTCGCTCTCCGCCGCCGGATTCAGCCGATCCATTTTTTCTCCTTGTAATACGCGTCCCATAGGCTTTCCGTACGTGCGCGTTCCTTCACGACCTTGGAGAAGTAAGCCTTGAGCACGCTCAAATCCTTCGTGCTTTCCTTCGCGACGGTACCCAGCATATTCTGCACAAGCCGCTCCATCGAAAGGCCGCCTTCTTCATAATAGTAGGAAGTCATGGCGCTCTGGACATAGACGGATACCGCTTCGGCCGTGCTCATGACCGCCTGGGGAACCTCGATCTTATACCCTTCGCGCGTACGTCCGGTGCGCAGCTCGATGAAGGTTGTGGCCAGCAGCTCCACGACGTCCGGATCGACTTCGACGTCTACGCCGCTGTGACTGAGCAGGTTGGACGCTTGCGATTCGATGATCTTCGCTTCCATTTTGACATTCTCGATCGGACGGACGGTCTCGAAGTTAAAGCGTCGCTTGAGCGCGCTGCTCATCTCGTTGACCCCCTTGTCGCGAATGTTCGCTGTCCCGATAACGTTGAAGCCCGGCTTGGCAAACAGCACGCCGTCCGCCAGCTCGGGAATATTCATCACCTTGTCGCTCATTATGCTGATCAGGCTGTCCTGCGCTTCCGACGGACAACGCGTGATCTCCTCGAAGCGCGTAATCAGGCCATGCTTCATGCCTTGATACAGCGGAGACGGCACAAGCGCGGCTTCGGAAGGTCCTTTGTCCAGCAGCATGGCGTAGTTCCAGGAATACTTGATCGTATCCTCCGTCGTGCCTGCCGTGCCTTGAATCGTATTGGTGCTGGTGCCGGAGATCGCCGCCGACAGCAGCTCGCTCAGCATCGTTTTGGCCGTGCCCGGTTCACCCACCAGCATCAGCCCGCGGTTACCCGCCAGCGTGACGACAGCCCGTTCGATCAGGACATCGTTCCCGTAAAATTTTCGCGTAATATGTATCTTTTCTCCATCCAGCACGATCGGCTTTTCCCGTCCGATCAAAAAGTCGCGCACGGCGGCGGGAGACAGCTTCCAATTCGGCGGGCGTTTGCCCAGTCCTTCTGCGGCTAACGCGGCCAATTCCCGCTCATGCAGCACTTCCGCAGGCGGCTTGATCATCTCGATTGTCATGACGTCCCTCCTTCAAATAAACAGATCATACGTTCTCATTTTTCTAATATGTATTTTATCACATCTGACCGGGATATCGCGAGAACAGCGGCCGGAAATGAGCGGGATGTCCTGTTCCCTTGCCCGCTTTCGGGATATCTCATCCTGATAACAGAAGGTTACCGGGACCAAAGTCGCTCTCTTGCGGTTTCTTTGTCTTTTTTTCAAAAAAAACGAACTTTCTCACTCTGCCCCGCGTATATGAAGCAAGGAACGGAAGCGATCCACTCGCTCCCTCCCTTCATTTTTTACCCACTAAAGGAGGCTACCGTATGACATTTTTCTGGATTTTGTTGATTTTTGTTCCTGTTGTTTTGTTGTTATCCGCTCTGAATCCCAACAAAAACAAATCACGTTCGCGCAGAGGTTATCACTCCGGCTTTATGCACGATTCAGGTAGCGGATATTCCGGCGATTACGGCAACCATCACTCTTCCAATCATTGCAATGATTCCCATTCTTCTTCGTACGACGGCGGCAGCTGCGATTCCGGTGGCGGAGACGGCGGCGGCGGAGGTGGCGGGGAATGAGCTTCGAGGACATCTATGCAGCAAAAAGAACGCGTTAATCCCAAAGTCGGGAAGCACGCGTTCTTTTTCATGGAAAAATCTATACGACTACCCGATTGCGCCCGCTCTCCTTCGCCCGGTAAAGCGCACGGTCCGCCAGCTCGAACAGATCGTCGACATGCGTGGATTGCAACGGACTGACCGCTCCTCCGATCGACAGCGTGACAGGGATGCGCAGCGCATTCTCGTGTGCAGCAACCGCCAGCCGAAGGCGTTCCGCCATCTCGTACGTTTCCGGCAGGTTACGTCCCGGAAGCAGAACGACAAACTCCTCGCCTCCGTAACGGCCGCAGACATCCCGGGCCTCCACCGTCTCCTCCAATGTACGCGCCACGGCTCGCAGTACCTCATCTCCCGCCGCATGCCCGTGACGATCATTGACGGCTTTGAAACGGTCAATATCGATCAACAGCATCGCGAACGGACGGTTGTCCCCTTCCATCTTTTCCAATGCTTCGTCCAAGGCACGTCGGTTCAAAAGGCCGGTCAACGGATCTTTTAAAGCAAAATCGTTCAGATCGCGGTTCTGCCGCTTCATCTCGCGCACCGTCCGCATGACAGCTCCATTCAGCAAATCCGCCTCGCGGTTCCAGTGGCGTCTGACGGAAGGCATGGCCTCATCCTGCGGACGATCGGCTGCACGAACGACAAAGTCGGCCAGCGATACAAAAGGCGCCGCCAGACGGCGAGCCAGGAACAACGACGAGGCGGCCAGAATCAGAAAAGGCCCTAACACGACAAGCAGCGTACCCCGCATTTGCTCCAACTGCTGCGCGGTGATTAGGCTGGTCGGCGTCTGTGCCACGATTCCCCAGCGCGTCGCCGGAACATACGTGTATCCGACCAGATACATTTTACCTTCGGTATTGATCAGTTTTTCCTGCCCGCTTTCCCCCTGAATCAAATGCGTGACCGCCGGATTTCTACTGACATCCTCGCCGATTCGGCCGCGATCCGGATGGTAGACCAGCTTGCCCCGCGAATCGACGATATAGGCATACGAACCGCTCTCATCAATCTCGTTTTCCCCGAATAATCCGCCCAACACGTTCGGTGCCTCCAAATGCAAAGTACCGCCGACGATTCCCAGATAGACCCCTTCATCCGTATAGATCGGCTCGGTTACGGTCACTGCCATTCCGCCATGAATATCAAGGTAAGGTTCCGATTGAAACGGACGACGGGTGGCAAGCGCTTCTTCCAGCAACAAAGGATCGATTCGTTCGGGCTGACTGTATTTCGGCAATCCGTCGTACGTCGCGATCAATTGCCCGTTCGTTCCGGCAACGAAAACTCCCGTGAAATATCCACTGCTTTCGTACAACAACCGCAGTTTTTCCTGCGTTTGGGACGATACGCGCAGTACCGCCATTTCGGCGAATTCACCCGCAAAGGCGGTTAGACTCTTGCTGATCGAGACGAAAAGCAGGTTCATCGCATGCCCTACACGCTCCGACTCCCGGAAATTCGCTTCTAATGTCCGCTCTTCCAATAACTGTTGCTCCGAACGGTACGAAGCGAACAGCGTAATCACAAGCGTCATCAAAAAGGTCAAAACGACGAGGCCGGAAAACAGCGCGCGTAAACTGACCCTGCCTTTTGTTTTGAAAAGTCCGTCGTCCTGCCCCTTTTTCCGATCGCCCATCGTTATTCTCACCGTGCCCCTCACCTTTTTGATCGATTGAAATATTGTTGCCGAATGACTTTCTTTCTATATATTACGGTACAATTTGTCGATTATTTAGGGATTTTATCGAAGAAGTTGGAGGGAAACAAACTCTTCAGTTTACCGGGAAAGTCGTTTCGGCGCGGGAAGCAAGAAGACTTCGAGAGAAATTACCAGCATAGGCTTCCGAAGTGCATTTCTTCGAAATGCTTCAGGTCGCGTGTTGAAATCGAGAAAAGGATTAAATTTTTAGTGGAATTTTCTCGATTTCAAAGGCGAACATTTCATTCCTTCACTGAATTTCTCTCTACGTCTTCTTACTTCTAGCCGCTATAGACTTTTTTGATACGTTAATGTTCTTACTTCATGACTTCAAATTTAATTCTTTCTTGGGCATATCTGTAGAAGCCGCTTACTCGGATACGTTCTTATTAGCGGGAGCCATTGCTTGGTTTGGGGCTTGGTTTAGCTTGGCGTTGAAATCCGATCGGGCGAAGTAATGCGGAGTCTTGAAGCTCTGTAGGGCTATCGTTCCACGAACAAGAGAGGCTCAGCGCTGGTTTCCCGTCTGAGCCTCTTCCGTTCCTCAACCTAGGTTGTGGGTTGACCATGTGGCGACGCCACATCTAGGAATTACCCGGAATCCAGATAATTATTCGGCACTTTATATATAAATAAATAATGAGCAAGCACTTTTTTTTGAAAACAAAAATGCAGACCTCCAAAAAATGGAGATCTGCATTTTATTGGTTAATCGTGATGCTGATGAAGGGAATTGAACCCCCGACCTACGCATTACGAGTGCGTTGCTCTACCCCTGAGCTACATCAGCATATTTTGGGCTAACCTTGCTGTCTTAGCAGCAACGAAATCCATTATACACCTTTCCCAGGGATACGCAAGATCTGTCTCCAAAAAAGTCAAAATAGGTCTTTCCCCTTCATTAATCCCTACTCGCCCGCGCCGCGTTCGGCCAGCTTAGCGTGTACGGAAGCGAGCTTTTGCGCGGACGAACCGGCTTTGTCCCGGCGGTCGTCGATCTTGACCGACGTCGATACGCGCTGGGCGCCGGATTCGAAGGTATGCTCGTGCAGTTCTTTTACCGCGGCCAGAATACGGTCCAAAGGACCCTCGATAATCGTGCTCATCGAAGTCAGCTCGTAGGTCACGCCTTCGATGCTCGCAAGCTTGTGCTGCATGTCTGCCACGTACCTGCTCAGACTGGTCGTTCCTGTTCCGATCGGGATGATTGTCACCTCTGCGATTGCCATTTCGTTCTCCTCCTTGTCATGAAAAGGGTGGGCTGTCAACTCCGTTTTTATGTCTTTTTATTGTACCGCGAAGCCATCCAAAAATCGAATTTCGACTCAACCCGCACCACTATGGGCTTCGTGTAAAAAGGGCGTTTTCAACCTTGACGATTTGATTAATTTTTCGGCCAGGGTTTGTGTCCATTATGTGGCAACTCGTATCCTTTCGCTTCACAGATACCATATATAGGTGTAAATTAAGTAGCCGAAGGCCAAATATGGTATTCAACGCAAAACGCACAAGTCCGCGATTCCCGATCCATGGAGCCGCGGCTTCACTATTTCATACATAGAGCTTGCTTCCCCGCCGCATTATAGACAGGCATCGGAAACCAACTCATCTCGAAAGGACGGAACCCAAAATGAGCATGACTCTTCCCTTCTCCCCGGTGGCACGTAACGCAGAAAGCGACGCGCTTGAGGAAATCACCAAACTTGGACGCGATATCGCAGACAGCCTCGACACCGAGACGCTGCGTGAGAACGCGAACCTGAACGGAGACAGTTTTTCCGGCAAAATGAGCAAATTCGGCAGCGAATACGCCAAATGGTACGCACGCCTGCATATTTTGCCGAGAGAAGTGGAAGCCGCCATTCGCGGGAACACCGTCTATGTGCATGACCTCGATCATTATGCGGTCGGCACGACCAACTGCATCTTTATTCCGTTCGATAAGCTGCTTGCCGAAGGCTTCAGCACGGGCAACGGGGATCTGCGCACGCCGCGTACGATTATGACGGCAATGGCGCTGGTGGCGATTATTTTCCAATGCCAGCAAAATGCCCAATACGGCGGCGTATCCGCGAACAAGATCGACCACGATCTGGCGCCTTACGTCGGACGTTCCTTCATTAAGCATTTCCGCAAGGGTCTGTCGTACTTCGAGAGCTTCAAAGAAGGCCGCGAGAGCCTGACAGATGCGGCTGCACCGGAAGGCCCGGCTGACGAAGACATCTATATGGATAACACAGAGCTGCGCGATCTCTACCCGCACGCTTACCGCTATGCCTACCAGGAAACGCGTCAAGAGACGTTCCAGGCGGCGGAAAGCCTTGTGCATAACCTGAATACGATGTCGAGCCGCGGCGGCGGTCAGATTCCTTTTACCAGCATTAACTACGGAACCTGCACGTCGAGCGAAGGCCGTCTGGTCATGGAGAGCTTGATGGAATCGACGATGCGCGGACTCGGTCAGGGACAGACGCCGATCTTCCCGATCCAGATTTTCAAATGCAAAAAAGGGATCAACCAAGCCATGGGCGAGCCCAACTACGATCTGTTCCTGAAAGCGATCGAATGCTCGACCAAGCGTCTGTATCCAAACTTTGCGAACCTCGACGCGCCGATCAATATGGAATATTACGTGCCGGGCGACCCGAATACGGAATTCGCGACGATGGGCTGCCGGACTCGCGTCGTGGCTGACCGCTTCGGCCGCAACCATCTGTCGGGCAAAGGCAATCTGTCGTTCAACACGATCAATCTGGTGAAGCTGGGGATCGAGAACGGGGTTGCGCTTGGCAAACGCAAATGGGCGGATGAAGAAGGCTTCTACGAAATGTTGGACGAAGCACTGAATATCGCGATGCAGGGACTGCTGCACCGTTACCGTATTCAAGCGAAACAACCGGCCAAAGCGTCCGACTTTATGATGCGCGAAGGCGTCTGGGAAGGCGGCGACGCACTGGGTCCGGACGATAAGGTCGAAGACCTGCTCAAGCACGGCAGTCTGTCGATCGGCTTTATCGGGATCGCCGAGTCCATGAAGGCCATGTACGGCAAGCATCACGCGGAAGATGAAGACGTCTATGCCAAAGCTCTGGCCGCCGTTCGTCATATGCGCGCTTACTGCGACGCTATGAGCGAGAAACACAATCTCAATATCACGTTGTTCGCGACTCCGGCCGAAGGGCTGTCGGGCAAGTTCACCAAGAACGATGCCAAAGAATACGGATGTATTCCCGGCGTAACGGATCGCGAATATTATACGAATTCGTTCCATGTACCGGTCTACTTCCAGACGCCGGCGGCACGCAAGATTTCGCTCGAAGCGCCTTTCCATGAAGTGTGCAACGCTGGCGCTATCTCGTACATCGAATTGGACGGCAATGTGCGCAGCAACCCGGAAGCGTTCCGCAAGATCGTGACGTACGCGCTGGATCAGAACGTGAGCTACTTCAGCATCAACCACCCGATCGACCGCTGCACCTCATGCGGCCACGAAGGGATCATCGGCGAGTCGTGCCCTTCTTGCGGGAAAAAGGAAACCGAGGTGCATATCTCCCGCCTGCGCCGCGTTACGGGCTATCTGACAGGCGACTACCAGACCCGTTTCAATGGAGCCAAGCAAGCCGAGGTGCGCGACCGCGTGAAGCATGCCGGACAAGCGGCGCCTAAAGTGTAAACAAACCAGCCAGCACTCTGTACCAGGCTGTTCGTTCAGGGCAAGGAGGTGTTCAACGATGAATATTTGCGGGTATTATCCGGAATCCATTAATGAAGGAGAAGGTCTGCGGGCCTCGGTCTTCCTTAGCGGCTGCAAGCATTATTGCAAAGGCTGCTTCAGTGCAAAAACCTGGAACTTCGACTACGGCGAACTTTTCGACGGCAAGCGTCAACGTGAGATCATTCGGGAAATGGCGGAGAATCCGCTGCTTGACGGACTGACCTTGGCCGGCGGCGATCCGTTCTTTTCGGCGGCGGAAGCAAGTTCCTTCATTGATCTGGCGCGCGAGAGCATCCCGGAGCTTAATGTATGGATGTACACCGGGTACACGTTCGAACAGCTTGCAGCGCGGCCGGAGTCGGACGAGTACGGACTTCTGCGGCGTGGCCATGTTTTGGTAGACGGACGCTTCGAGCAGGATTTGCGGGATGTGTCGCTTTTGTACCGGGGAAGTGCCAACCAACGCCTGATCCGTATTCCCGAGAGTCTGGAGCGCGGCGAAGTCGTATTATGGGAGCGAGAAAAAGCCTTTATGTAAATACTGTCCTATATAAATCCAGTTCAGTATTTAATTGTTGACAATCGGCTTAGTCTTGAGTAAGATAAGCTTAAATTTACGGAAGACCCCACAACCGCATACTCGTACCTTGTCAACATCAGTTGAAAAGGTCCTATATCTTTCCTTAACCGGGTAAGAGGGAGTAGCTTTTACAGCAAAGTCGTCAATACGGGAGCATATCCCCGGCTTTGTTGGCAACCATCGTTGTTAGCGAGACTTTTACCGCTTTAGGTTACGTTTGTTTATTCGTGCACCCACGCATATTCATTCGTATCCTTTGGCGGTAAAAGTCTCTTTTGTTTTATTGGGGTCTTTTCGTAAACAGAAAGGGAACTCATCCCACATTAAAAGGAGAGAAGCAAATGGATTTGTCGTTGATGCTTGAATACGGATGGGTACTGCTCGTACTGATCGCGCTGGAGGGCCTGCTTGCCGCGGATAACGCGTTGGTACTGGCCATCATGGTTAAACCGCTTCCGGAAGAACAGCGTAAAAGAGCCTTGTTCTACGGCCTTCTCGGGGCATTCGTACTCCGGTTCGGCTCCTTGTTCGTGATCTCGTTCCTGGTCGACGTCTGGTGGATCCAGGCAATCGGAGCCGCGTACCTGCTGTTCATTTCGTTGAATCATATCATTAAAGCCATTCGCAATAAGCAAACCGAAACCGACGAAGCGGAAGAATCCGCAGAAGGCAAAGGCGTTGGCAAGAAAAAAGTCAGCTTCTGGGGCGTCGTGCTCAAAGTCGAATTGGCTGACCTTGCGTTCGCGGTTGACTCCATCTTGGCAGCCGTTGCGCTTGCGGTAGCCTTGCCTCCGACCAACCTGGGTACGATCGGGGGTCTGGACGCCGGACAATTTGCCGTTATCTTCGCAGGCGGTTTCATCGGTCTTGTCATTATGCGTTTCGCGGCAAACCTGTTCGTCGGCCTGCTGCACTCGCGTCCGGGTCTGGAAACAGCCGCTTTCGTTATCGTAGGCTGGGTTGGCGTTAAGCTGGCAATGCACACACTGGGCCATGAAGCAATCGGTCTGGTTCCTCACGACTTTGTCGAAGGCACGATCTGGAAAACAACCTTCTACGTCGTTCTCGTTTCGATTGCACTGATCGGTTGGTTCACATCCAAGAAGGTCGAAGTGAAGACGCACGAAGAACCGATTCGCGAAGTCGAAGAACAAGCGAAAAAGCTTCCGAAACTCGATAAGTAATCGATACAACCTACCATGTTCCCGGTACCGGAGAAGTCCTATAGGACCCTCCGGTACTTTTTTGCGTCCGTGAAAAGAAGTGCGTATCGGAAGAAGTTCCTATTAATCTTTTACGAGTAGATTTTGCGAAATCTTTTTAAAAAACCTATAAACTTTCGTTTTCCTTCACCGATAAATAAAATATCAAAACAAAACAACAACAAAAATCGACAAACAAATCAATTAAACGACAAATAACGAATGAGAGAGGTGCAGCAGTCATGATCACGCTGAATACACAAGGAATCAAGGAAGTTCTCCATAAACAAATTACGAAGTTTTTCGAAGCGGAACCGGTTATGCTTGAACTCACGCAAGACATCCAAAACAATGATGCCGAAGCTGGACAGACGCTGCACTTCTCCAACCCTCACTACTGGGTGAAAGTGATGGATTGCTCGTTCGAGAGCTATGTTAGACCGGTTATCCTTTGCGAAGTGATCTACTTCCTGAAGAAAGAATACATGGACGCCGAAGTCGAAGTGAATGTCGATATCGACCTTTCCGCCCCTGCCGACGAACGCATCACCATCTCGGCTACAATCAGCTTCAATGACCAAGTTGAACTGGAACGTACAGAGCTGAACAATCTGATCGACCTGGCTCTGCAACTCAAGGACAAAGAATGGTTCGAAGAGCTGTCGAGCCGCTACAACGCAATCAGCGCTTGATTTCGAAGCACGCTCACGCTGTAAGAAGCAAAGGTATCAAGCTATTGAGTCACCATTCGACAAAATCGGACACTTAAAACGTTCATCCTTACTCGTCCGACATTTGAAAGATCTTGCAACTTTTCACCTCAGGGTGTCCCGCGGCTTCTCGGCCAGTGCCTCTCCACTCGATTTCGCTTCCGATGCCGAGACCCGCTTCATCATATCTTTTTCTTCTCCTTCCCTTCCGGTGCATCCCTTCCCAACTTATACGTCTACGAGATGCACCTTCAGGCTCCGGATTCCCCCGAATCCGGGCCTCTTTTTTTGCGAATCCGATCATGGCCTTCTACTTCGTCCCTGTTGCGTGAACATTAGACGCAATCCAAAGGTTGACGACCTCTCGATCCGGCGGTATACTGGGAATCACAATTTTAGAACTCACCATGCCGATGAAGAGAGTCCAACTCCGAGGCGTTTTCGTCAAGGGTCCGGCAGCGTCAACCGCTTGCTACCGACCGCCTAAGTCAACCGGCATTCGCCCGTTATCGCGAAACTCCAGAGCGGATCGCTCCTTCGGGAACGGTCAAATTGGGTGGCACCGCGAGCGTAAATAGAACGCCCCTCGTCCCAAACGAGAGGGCGTTTTTTGCGTTTTTTTCACACCAATCACTCAGAGGAGCGTGCATGGACATGATGGATATTCGAACGATTCGGGAGCAGGCGGCACAATTTCAAACAGTAGCGGACGGTAAAAAAATCGCGATTTCGATCGAGGAATTGCTGGAGACGGATACGCGCAGACGCGAGCTTGCCGGGCAAGCCGAGGAACTTCGCGCACGGCGCAATCGGCGCAGCGAAAGTATCGGAGCCAAGATTGCCGCAGGTAAACCGGACGAAGCTCGGATAGAAAAGGAACAGATGCGGATCGACCGGGAAACGCTGGCGGGAATCGAAGCGGAATTGGATACGGTGCTTCAACGCTATCAGTATCTGATGGAACGCGTACCGAATCTGGTGTCGCCGGATACGCCGATAGGCCGCTCGGATGCCGACAATGTCACATTAAGCGAGACCGGACAACCTCCAAAATTCGACTTTGACGCACGGGATCATGTCGAACTGGGCGAACTCCACAAATTATTCGACATCGAACGCGGGGTCAAAGTTGCCGGAAGCCGCAGCTACTTTTTGAAAGGCGACGGGCTTAAGCTTCAGCGGGCCGTTCAGCAGCTTGCTCTGGACTTGCTCGAAGAACGCGGCTTTACCGGGATGGACGTTCCGCTCATGGTTCGGACCAAAGCGATGCAGGGAACCGGATTTTTCCCGACCGGACAGGATCAGGCGTATCGGATCGAAGGCGAAGACGCCTGGCTGGTCGGCACGTCGGAGGTTCCGCTGATCGCGTATTTCGCGGAAGAAACGCTGGATGTCGCCGAACCGATTCGCGTCGCCGGTATCTCGACCTGCTTCCGTAGCGAGGTCGGATCGGCAGGACGCGACGTGCGCGGATTGTATCGGGTACATCAATTCGCCAAAGTCGAGCAAGTCGTGATCTGTCGGGGCGAGGAAGCCGAATCGGAACGCCTGCTGCAAGAGATCACGCGCAATGCCGAGGATCTGCTGGATCTGCTCGAACTTCCTTATCGCAAAGTAGCCGTCTGCGTTGGGGATATGTCGCAGAAAAATCACAAACAATACGATATCGAAACCTGGATGCCAAGCCGCAATGCTTATGGCGAGACGCATTCGGCATCGAACGTGGGAGACTTTCAAGCCAGACGTGCCGGACTGCGCTATCGGGATGAAGACGGTAAATTGCGCTTCTGCCATACGCTTAACAACACGGCCGTCGCCCTTCCCCGTCTGTTGATTCCCCTGCTCGAAAATCACCAGCGCGAAGACGGTTCGATCTATCTGCCGCCCGCGCTTCGCCCGTATATGGGAGGCCGGGAAGCGTTGGGGATTGTAACGGCCGACGCGGAATAAAAGAAATTTCGAACCGGCCGGAAGGCTTCTTTTTCGAAAAGGTTCAACGTTCGCCGACAAGCGTAAATCCGTGTGTATATCGCCGTTTTTCCTTCGGGAAAAGCGGCTTTTTCGTGCTGCTCGCTAACTGGATTTCCCTATACACAAAATATATTTTTTTACAATTATGACGTTTTGCTATCAAAAATCCCGAAGCGTCGGACGAAAAATACATATATCGCCTTTCAAAAAAACCAGGCACAACCGACTCCTTTGTCAAACGTGATCCGATCGGCCCGATAACCTTTCCTTTTCTTCCTGTCACAGACTTTATCCGCTACATACAAGCTCGGGAAGAGTTAACCGGAAATCGGCCGTTCGATATCGGAGTCGGAAGCCCAAAAAAATAAAACGGAGTGATCAGAAGATGCAGTGGTTCAGAAATCGAAAAATTTTCACGAAGCTGATGGTTGTTGTCGTGACGCTTACCCTTCTTACGGCAGGCGTCGGTCTGTACGGTTTGTATAACATCAATATGATGAAAAACAATTTGAACGAGCTGTACAGCGACAATATGATGCCGCTGCGCAAACTGGCCAACACCGAAACGTCGCTGCTTAAACTCAGAGTCACTTCCCGCGATATCGCCATTGCCGAAACGCAAGCGCAAAAAAGAGAAATCGCCGAGCAAATCGCTCCGCTGAGCGAACAAGTCGATATCAATATGAACGATTACCGGAACAGTCCGCTGAGCAACGAAGAAAGCGCTTTGCTGCAAGAGTTCGATACGTATTGGGCCGAGTACCAACAGCTTTACGCCAACGCGGTCGAGCTTGCGGAAACTTCGACCAACGCCGTTTTCCAGGCTTATTTGACCGATGAAGTCGGCCCGACCAGCACCCAGCTATACGAATCGATCGAAAAATTGGGCGTGCTGAACGAACAACAGGCCACCGTAACCGATTCGCAAGCGCAAAGCGACGTATCGCGCGCTTCGCTGTGGACGATGATCATTATTGGCGCGTCGATCGTGTTCGGTCTGCTATTAGTCGTCCTGGTCACTTCCATGATCAGCAGCCCCGTGAAAAAAATCGCCCGTATCGTCAAAAATATCGCCGAAGGCGATCTGCGCGAAAAATCCGAGTATCACGCCAAAGACGAGGTAGGCGAACTGTCCGCTTCCGTCAATAAAATGGCCGATACACTGTCGACCCTGATCGGCGGCATTCAGGATTCCGCGCAAAACGTAGCCGCTTCGTCGCAACAAATCTCGGCCAGCACGCAGCAAATTGCCGGGGGCACCTCTGTGCAAATGCAGTCGGCCCGCGCGATCAACGAGCTGTTCAAAGATATGGCAACCGCGATCGAAGAAGTCGCCAAAGGCGCGGAAGGCGCGGCCGAACTGTCCAATGAGACGGTCGAAATGGCCCAGTCCGGCGGCGAAACGATTCAGCTTGCTTTGAGAAGCATGGAAGACGTCACGCACCAAGTGGGTAAACTGGAAGAGCATTCCGCCA
Organism: Saccharibacillus sacchari; assembly: GCF_037722395.1. GTDB lineage: Bacteria > Bacillota > Bacilli > Paenibacillales > Paenibacillaceae > Saccharibacillus > Saccharibacillus sacchari_A. The sequence goes on from NZ_JBBKAR010000034.1 coordinate 104,203, forward strand.
AGATCGGAGATATCATCAACGTCATCGACGATATCTCCGCGCAAACGAATCTGCTTGCCCTCAATGCGGCGATCGAAGCGGCCCGCGCCGGCGAATCGGGTCTCGGCTTCGCCGTGGTTGCCGATGAAGTGCGCAAGCTTGCCGAACGCAGTGGCGCAGCGACCAAAGAAATCACGTCCATCATCCGTTCCATGCAGCTCAATATCGAAAAAAGCGTCACGGCCGTCAATACGAATCTGGAGCACGCCAACGATTCGGGACGTGCTTTCAACGAAATTATCGACCGTCTCGGCAATACGTCGCTGAAAGTCAACGGCATCGCCGCGGCCAGCGAAGAACAAGCGGCACAGACCAACGAAGTGATGCAGACGCTCACCGGCATCACCATTGCCAGCGAAGAATCGGCAGCCGCCAGCGAGCAGACGGCTACGTCTTCTCAAGCTTTGGCCCAGCTCGCGGATCAACTGCATCTGTCGGTATCCACGTTCCGGGTGTAAAACAAACGACTTCTTCTATAAAAAATAGCAAAAGACAGCTCCGAAAGCCGTAAGGCTGGCTTCAGGAGCTGTCTTTTTTGCGGTTTTGTACAAGCAAAATCGGCCGAAACCCTTACTCTTCTGCCGTCTATAGCGAGTCGATCACGTCGCCCGCCAGCAGCGATGCCGGATGTTCGCGCCGTTCGGCGGCGCGTTCTCCCGCCCGGCCATGCAGGTAAACGCCGAAAGCGGCAGCCTGGATGGGATTCAGCTTTTGCGCGATCAGCCCGGAGATGACGCCTGTCAGCACATCGCCCGTCCCGCCTGTAGACATGCCGGGATGACCCGTCGTATTGATAAACACCGCGCCTTCCGGCGAAGCGACGACGGTGCGCGCTCCTTTGAGCACGAGCGTAACGCCGTGCCGTACCGCGTATTTTCGCGCCGCTTCGATCCGGTCTTGTTGAAGCTCGGCCGTCGGAACTCCGAGCAAACGTCCCATTTCACCCGGATGCGGGGTTAGCACGACGTTCGGCCTGCGTCCCCACGCCGCGATAAAATCGCCCGCGTCCGCGAGCATGTTGAGGCCGTCCGCGTCGATAACAAGCGGAACGTCGGACTCTGTCCAAAGCTTTTTCAACCATTGCGTATCGCCGTCAAAACGTCCGAGACCCGGTCCGATCGACATAACGCTCATCTTCTCGGCCAGCTTCAACACGGTATCCGCCGAATCGCGGTTCCAGGAATCTCCCGCCGTCGCTTCGGCAACCATAAGTTCGGGGACATGGCCGACAACGCTTGGCAGCAATGCTGCCGGGAGCGCCCATGTCACGAGGCCGGTGCCGATCCGAAGCGCCGCGCGCGAAGCCATAAGCCCGGCCCCGCTCATCAGGCGGCTGCCGCCGACGACCAAAGCGTGGCCGTAAGTGCCTTTGTGGCTGTCTTCTTCGCGGTCGCGCGAAAGATCGATATTCAGGACGCCGCGCAGCGACCGCTCCGTGATCAGGTAAGCGTTCGGCGGATCTTCGATTCGGGAGGCGGCCAACTGCGGAATCCCGACAGCCCGCACGCGCACTTCGCCAGCCGTTTTCGCGCCGGGATACTGCACCAGACCTGTTTTCAAAAAAGCAATGCAAACCGTTCGTTCGGCACGAATACAAACCTGCGCGGTCTGCCCGGTTGACGCGTCCAAACCGCTTGGAATATCGGCCGCGATAATCGGAAGACCGCTGTCGTTGGCCGCGCGAATCAGGCCGGCGTAAGGCTCGCGCGGTTCGCCGCTTGCGCCGATGCCGAGCAACGCGTCGACCAAGCCCGTGTACGCAGTAAAATCCAGCTTCGCCAAGTCGCCCGGCTCCGATGCGGGCCGCACCGGAATACCCGAGCGACGGACGGATTCGAGCTGCGCGGAAGCTTCGCCGGAAAAGCGTTCCGGGCTTTCCGCGCACAATACGGAAACTTTTACCCCCGCATCCTGCAAGTAACGCGCGGCGACCAGACCGTCTCCGCCGTTATTTCCTTTTCCCGTCAAGATCAGCCAGTGCTCGCGCTCGGCGCCGTCGAACGGCGCGATCAACGTATCAGCCAGCACGGGAGCCGTAGAGGTGACGCCACGCTTCGCCGAACCGTCAGGTCGCGTTCCCGCTCCGCGGTTGCCCGTGACGGATACGGCGCTGCGCTCGCGGATAAAGTCCAGCACTTCCTCGGCGATCGCGCGTCCGGCCGATTCCATCAAGGAAAGGGACGGAATGCCCAATTCTTCGATCGTATAGCGATCTATCCTTTTCATTTGCTGCGGCGTTACGATGAGCATGGTTATCCCCGTCTCCTTCCGAAATTGCCGAGATGATCAGTAAGCTACCGTGAAGCGCGAGCGGATAAAGTTCGGATCGTCCAGTTCATCAATGACGGCTGCGGCAAAATCCTCGATGCTGATTCGGCTGTGCCCTTCGTCGTCCGTAACCAGCATCGACATGCCGACGCGGAAGTTCCCTGTGCGCTTGCCGGGTTCGATCCAGGCAGCCGGGCTGACATACGTCCATTCCAGTTCGCTCTCGGCAAAAATCTCGTACGCATCGGCATGTGCCTGTGCCAGCGGAAGCAGCTCCTCCGGGTAATCCGGCGCATCCATGACGCGAACGCCGGGAGCCGTCAGCAACGTACCCGATCCGCCCGCGACGATGACACGCTCAACGCCTGCCGCCTCCGCGCCTTCCAAAATCAAACGTGCCGCTTCCGATAAAAGAGGGCCTTCGCCCGGCTCTGTTCCGAATGCGCTCAAGATCGCTTCGCAACCTGCCGCCGCCGAAGCGATCGCGCCCGGCGCAAGCAAATCTCCTTCGCGCACGCGCAAAGCCGCATGTTCCTCTTGAAGCAGCGAAGGATTTTGCATCAGCACCGTGACCTCGCATTTTCGGTACAAAGCCTCTTTGACCAAGCGGCGGCCGATCGGCCCATCCGCGCCCAATACTAATATTTTCATCATTTCCAATTCCATTGTCGATTCCGTCCTTTCGCTAGCTGCTTACGCAGTCCTATATCGATCCGATAAAGCCTTCTTGATTCCTATACCCGTTTCCGGGAAAGATCTTGCTTCCCCGCGAAGCGAATTGTACGCGCACCCGACCTTTTTGTCCATGAAACCTTGCAAGGAAGCTTCAAATCTCGGTGATCGCGTACAGAATTCGCACCTTAGAAGCTTGAAGCCGCATCGGGCTTGTGTAATAGTGGGTAAGACAGGTTTATGCGATGCGCGAGAGGAAGGCGAATCAGAATGGAAACGGTGATCGGGCTGGCTATGGCGGCCTTTGCGATATGGATTTACGAACAAGCCCGCCGCGCCTTGGAACGGCGGGCGACAAACCGCGAGCGGAGGCTACGTTCGGCGCTGGAAGCGTTGAGCTCAGCGGCTGCGCTGTTGGACGAAGCATTGGACGCCCCGTTCGCTTCCCCGGCGCCGGGATTGGAAGCGAGATTTCGCGAGCGGCTGCTGCTCTGCCAGGGGATGCAGGGCTTCGCATCCGAGCTGGACGGTCAATTGGCTCTGTATTTGCATGGCGAAGAAAGCAATCGCCTGCCTTTGCTGCACGAAGCGCTGCATCGCGAGCTGGAACGGACCCGTCACGAGCTGGCGGTGCTGCTCGAACACGAAGAGCGCCCGTCCTGGGGCGGCGGATTTCTCCGCCTGCTGAAGCCGGCGCTGGTGCCGGCGCTGCTGGCCGCCGCCGGAGCGGCCGGCTGGCAGTTCGCCTTGGAGCCGGAGCTTGACGGCTCCGCCTGGCTGCCGCTGCTCCGCCTGGCTTCCTGGCTGCTGGCGGCTTTGCTTGCGGCGCGGCTGCTGGAGCCGGGCTACCGGGCCGAACGGCCCGTCTTGCGGCGCGTCGTGCCGCTGTTGGCAGCGGCTCCCGCGCTGCTGAACCCGGCGCTGGGGCCGCAGGCCGCGCCGTGGCTGCTGCTCGCGCAGCTGCTGCTGGCGGCGGCCGGGTTCGCCGCGCTGCGACCCGCCGCTTCCAAGCGGCGGGAGCGCCCTTATGCCGGGCATTCCCCGCAGCTCCGCCCGGCCGCGGCGCAGCCGAAAGCCGTCCCGGGGCCGAGCGCCGGGACCGAACTTTCCGCTACGCCTATCGGCTCGCGCCACGCCCGCCCGGAACAATAAGCAACAATAGGCCAATATTTGCGATCCGTGATACGTCGTAATACGCCAGCCTACCAGCCAAGCCCGCAAACGCCGGGAATTCGCTCCGCCGCATTTTGTTCGCGGAACGCTGTCGATTCGAAATGAAGTTCGAATCCGGGTTCGAACTCAAACGGATTTGGCGGTTCGGCGGTTGAGTGCTCCAGATCGCTAAGCCAGAACGGTTTGGTTGCCAGCAGGATTTTGCGGAAATAAATGCTGTAATGCAACTCTTTCGTTCGTTTCGCTCGCTGTTCTTCACATAAATACAGATATCCATTTATTTGAAGAAAAATGTCGCGAAAACGCATGAAATCGAGAAATTAAATGGATATCTGCATCTATTCTCTCAAAAACGCAAAATCCGATCCGAATAAGTGTATATCCGTACTTATTTTCGCTCGCGCCCAAAAAGGCCGTTCCGAACCGTACTCGCATCTCGGTCCCGAACAGCCTTTTTTATATTTGGATCGCTTGACTAAACCGAACTTCGTTTACCCCAAACCTTCTAACATTTTCGTTTCTGCGCAAACTTCCCTGCCCCTTCTGTATCGATCAGACCCGATTCGGCAGCGATTGCGCTGTTTTTTACGGATTACGTTTGTTGTTCAGAATACGCTGTTCCGTACGGCTTCGCTACGCCTTGCACAAGCCGTTTTTACTCCGCTTCGTACTTCGCTTTATGCTCTTCTTTCATCCGAACGTAATCCTCGTCCGTTTTCGCCTGCTCCCAGATCTTTTTGAAAATAGCTGCCGATTCGGCTTTTTGCGGGTCGCCTTTGTTGATCGACAACGTGCCGTTTTCGGCATATTTGCGCCCGCCTTTGTAGTTGGTGTAGCGCCGGGCGCGCGTGTAGCCCATCTGCAAAAATTTGCGCGCCATGTCCATGCCGATAAAATCGTCTTTTTCTTTATACTCCAAAAACATCGCATAAATTTTTTCCGAAGACTCGCGTGCGATCTCGGGTGTTTTGAAACGCCAATGCGGCAAAATCTCGCCTTTGTACGGCTGGACCATCAGCACGCCTTGTTCGCCTTTTCCGACGCGATACAATTCCGGCTGTTTTCTCAAGTCCAGGTTTTCGTAATCCAACTCATAGTCGAATGCCTTCATCGTTTCCGCCTCCCCGCGTTTATGGCCTCGCTCACGGTTCATCTTGATCCTCGGCCCCATGTTCCGCCGTTCAAGCTCGGCTCATCTTGTTTCCGCCGCCGCGCTTTCCGATTCTTTCGTTTCGGGAAACGGGCATACGCATACCGGACGGTTCAACTCCAGCGCGAATCCGGTCGGCGTCAATCTTCCGTCGCGTTCGTTGATCGTAAACGAAACGATGCTGCCGCTTTCCTGATTTGCCGCAAGCAAACAATCGCCCGCGATCGCAAAATGACGCGGCACGCTTCCGCCCGAAGGCACGCGCTCCACCAGCGTCAATTGTCCGTTTTCGGGATTCACCGCAAAATGCGCAAGGCTGTCGTCGCCTCGATTGGAAACGTACACGTGACCGCCGCACGGCGATACCGCGACATGCGCGGCCGTGTTGGCCGGATCGGCCGCCTGTGGCTCCGGCAAAAGCAGCACGCGCTGAGAAGGACGCAGCCGGCCGCTTTGTCCGTCGTATTCGAATGTCGTGACGGTATTGTCCAATTCGCCGGACACGTAAGCCCAATTGCCGCTCGGATGAAACGCCAACGTTCTCGGGCCGGTTCCCTGAGGCAGTTCTGTATCATCCTGCTTGAACAGCAGTTCGTCTTCCAGCGTATATTTCGCGATGCGGTCGGTTCCCAAATCGGGCGCGAACAAAAAAGTGCCTTCCGGCGACGACACGAAAGCATGCGGATGCGGACCTTCCTGCCGGTCTTTGTTCGGTCCGGAACCGGTATGCCTCACCCGACTTGCCTGATCCAAAGAGCCGCGGTCGCGTATTGGCAGTGCCACCACGCAACCTCCGTAGTTCGCCGCCAACAGCATTTTCCCGTCCGGGGTCGTCTCGACAAAGCACGGCGAAGAGCCTTCCGAGACTTTGCGGTCGTGCAGATGCAGCTCCCGGTTTTCCGGGTCGATACTGTAGGAAAACAGCTCGCCGTTCGCTTTTTCGCTAGCCACGTATAGGTTTTGCCGGTTCGGGCTTACCGTCAAATACGACGGATTTTCGATACCGACCGTGCCGGAAACAATGTGCATTTCCCCGCTGGTCGTATCCAATATGCAATGAAATAGGCTTTCTTCCTGTTCGGAAGCATAGGTTCCTACGTAAAAATGGATGTTGTGTGCAGATGCCGTCATCTGTTCAGTCTCCTTTTCTTGCGGCTTGTTTGTCGACTTTCTGTGAGGGTGTGTTTGCTCCTTTATTAACGAGAACCTTTCTTTCTGAAACGAACCTGCCGAAATTCGTCCGGATTCGACAGTCGAATCGGTCTGTTTTTGCCGATTTCGACGTTTTTTGAGACCTGCCGAGCAAGTTAATGCTTGTAAACCGTGCTTTTACCTGCTTTGCATTATATACTGTTAGGAAGAAGATAAGCTATCGAATAGTTGAAAAACATTGCCATTTGGAGGAAGCCATGGAACTCGATATTACCGAACAATCGCTGCCCGTGTATGAAGCGCTCGCCAGCAAAGTCCGCCTCAACCTGCTGTCGCTGCTCGCCGAGCGGCCGATGAACGTACGCGAGCTGGCCGAAGCCTCGAATCTAAGCAGCGCCATTATGACGATGCATGTACGAAAGTTGGAAGTCGCGGGACTGATTCGCACCGAGCGGATGGCCGGACGGGGAGGCGCGCGCAAAGTCTGCTCATTGGCCGAAGACCGAATCGAGATTATTTTGCCGAAAGCCGGGAGCGATCGCCGATCGGTACATCCGGTCAACGTGCCGATCGGGCATTTCACGGATTGGGAAGTGCATCCGACCTGCGGACTGGCGACGACGGAGAAAATGATCGGCCAATTCGACGATCCGCGCTTTTTCCTGTCCCCGGAGCGGGTAAATGCTTCCATTCTATGGTTCGGGCAAGGATTCGTCGAATACCGTGCCCCGAACTTCCTGCTATCTAGCCAGACGCCCGAGGAGCTGGAAATTTCGATGGAAATCTCGTCCGAAGCGCCCGGCATCGACGAGGAATGGCCGTCCGATATTACGTTTCATCTGAACGGCGTCGAGTTGGGAACATGGACGAGCCCGGGCGACTACGGCAAACGACGCGGCAACCTGACCCCGACCTGGTGGCCGAACGATATTAACCAATACGGACTGTTGAAAAGGCTCAAAATCAACCGCAGCGGCACTTTCATGGACGGTACTCCGCTGTCGTCCGTTACGCTCGATCAAATCTCGCCGTCGAGCAAGGAATGGAAGCTTCGGATCGGCGTACGCAACGAAGCCCAGCACGTCGGCGGCGTCACGCTGTTCGGCAGCGGCTTCGGCAATTACAATCAGGATATTTTGTTCCGGCTTTATTATCGGGATGCGATCAAGCCGGAGTCCGGAGCCTCCGGGTTAACGCCTTGAGTCTCGCGGCCTAAATCCCGGACCAACCGAGGATCGCCAGCCGTACGGGTTTTACAATCAAGTATGCGAAAAAACGAGCTTGCCGCGTCAGTCTTCATACGCGGCAAGCTCGTTTTGTAGAGATACAAGTTCGTTTTTTGCCTGTTCAAACTGCGCCCTAAGATCCGACAGCCGTTCCTCCGGCCCGCTTTGCGACGCTTCGATCTCCGCCAGCAGCCGTCCTACCCGGTCGTTCAGCTCGCCGATCCGGTATTCCAGATGCGCGATATCCGACGAAGCGCCCGCCTGGGCGCCGTCGCGTTGCGAGTACGTCATGAACATCCCTCCGGCTTTTTATTTTTTCCCACTATATCCAAGTCTTGCGACGAAAGCAAGCCGTGACTTCAAAAAAAAGCCTCGGTTTACCGCTTGAAGCGGGACTCAAGGCTTTTGACGTTTACGGGCGTGCGTATTCCGGTTATTTGATTTTCAATTCCGCCGGCTCCCAGATCGGCTCCCAGAATTTTTCGATTCGGAATGCAGCCGGCTGTTGTATCGCCTGACCGTCCAGTTCAAAAATCAGCTTGTCGACGCTGGTACCGTCCGCTTCGTCCCGGTAACCGGATTTGCTAATCAGTTGATGTTCGGTTCCTGCCGCGTCCGTAAACGTGTCGGACAATTGGAACATCGGGATGTACCGGCCGTCGTCGGAAGACGTTTCGACTTTGCGTTCGAACGTTAACTCTTTGCCGGAAGAATCGACCGCGACCGACATCGCTTCGTCGCCTTCGACGATCTCGCCCGTCGTTGTATCGACCACCAAGAGGGTACGGTCGGTATCGGCCGCCGAGATGCCGGCGATCGTAAAGTCGATCGAAGCCGGATCTTCGATTCCCGTCGGTTCGAACGTCAATGTTCCTTTGCTTTGTTCCGCCGTAAAATGCAAGTCGGCGATTTGCGATCCGTCTTCGCTCGCGATCTTCAAAACGGGATCGATCAGCTCGAACACTTGCTTATCGTTCGATTCGTCGGCCGCGTAATCCACATAGACGCCGAGCGGCGAAGTTTCCAACGTGCTCACTTCGATCTTTTGTCCGCCTACCGTCAATTCGCCGTTCACTTCGGTCGTGCGAATCTCCGTTTTGAGCGTATCCGGATGAGCATTGAACGGAATTTCGATCCGGCTTCCTTCGCCTGTCGGATTGCCGAATTCTCCCGGCGTGACCGTCGTGCGGAAAACGGCTTTCTGCGGGTAATCCGTTCCGCCGGACAATTCGATTTCCGCAAAGAACGTAGCGTCGGCTCCGGCCGGCAGCACGCCGTTTTCTCCCATATACGTCGAAATCCATTTCGTATACGCATCCGCCCCGAAATCGACTTCGGTATTGTTGAAGGTGACCGGTTGATCGGTATCGTTAGCCAGCGAGAAGGCTACGTACATTTTCCGGTCGTCCATCGCTTCGCCGCGCAGCGTCAGCGTGTACCCGTCTTGTTCGACCTTTTCGCTTAGCGAGTTCATGTACCCGCCCTGTATCAGATGGTTCAGCGTGCTGTCCATGCCGATATTCGCGTAATCCGCGATATTTTCTTTCGGTACGTCTTCGGACTGCTCCGTCGCGGCTTGTTCATTCGGCACTCCTGCCGTGACCGCGCTTGGAGCGGGCGATTCGTTCGGAGCGCCCGCTCCCGGCAGCAGCGACGCCGACAACGCAATGATCGCGGCGGCGGTAGCCGTGAATACGCCTGTTCCGTAAACGGCCCGGCGCCGAGTCACGCGTTGTTTGCCTTTTCCGATTCCCTGGCGCACGGCTTCGTTCAATTCCATGCTGCCGATCGTCCGAGATTCGCGTTCCGATTGTTCCGCGTCGTGCAGCAACTTTTGTTCTTCATGGTTACTCATGTCGATTTCCTCCCGCTTGCTTTTTCGTCACAAAAAATCTTTCAACTGCTTCAACCCTTCGCGCAGCCACGTTTTGACCGTGCCTTCGGGCTTTTTGAGCACGTGCGCGATCTGGGCCGAAGTCATGCCATGATAATACTTGAGCATGACCGCGTGCCGATATTTGGACTTCATTTTTCCGAAAGCCCGCTCCAGATCGATCCGATTATGACTTTGCATTTCGCCCGTACCGGCTTTTTCTTCGAATTCCGCCGTCGGGAACGATCTTTTTCTGCGCCTCAATTCGTCCATGCAGCAATTGATCACGATCCGGATCAGCCAACTTTCGAACACGTCCGGATTTTTCAATCGCTTGCGTTTGATCCAGGCCCGGCATGTCGCTTCCTGCACCGCTTCGAGCGAATCCGCTTCGCTGCGCAGATAACTGAACGCGATCGCGTACAACTTGCGTTGCTGACGCTCCACCCGTTCAAAAAACTGGGCTTCCTGTTCCGACAACGAACGTGCTTTGGGTTTCATTTCCGTGCTTTCTGCCGTTTTCTCCATGTTCCCCCTCCTGTCCAGACCGCTGCAGCGGTCTTCGCCGATCGCCCGAACGTTTTTTCGACGACGAAAAGCCACCTTCGCCGCGAAATGATGTTCGGTATCAGCCTTTTGCAAAATCTGATGTCTTTAAGACGCAGCAGGCTTTTAAAACGATTGATTTTTTAGGGAAATACGGAAAAAGACATGAAAAAACCGTCTCAGGGGGAGACGGTCTTTTGGGCCTGCATCGGTTTTACGAAGAAGAGATGCCGGGAAAGAACCCTTTGTTTACTTCAAAACGATGTCTTGAGCGCCGGCGATCAGGTTCGGTTAGGCTTCGATCTTCAAGGTCAGCGGTTGAGGGTAATCGCCTTTTTTGAAGTAAAGCATCACGAACTCTTCGTCGCTGCCGCCGTGCCGACTTAGGCCAAACGTTTCGTGCCTTTGGATAGAGCAGCATACCAAAACGATCTAAATTGGCGCGCTTTTTTTGAATTCTTTTTATTTCAATCTAATTTCCCGATATTCCAGCGTTTCTTTCGGGTACGCCAAGATCGTGAACGTCAGCGGCTGCGCATAGTTCCGGTCTACGAACACGAACGAGGCCAGCGCCGATTTGCTTGTTGGCAGCACTTCGCCGAACAAACTTCCATCGCTCGGATACGTCAACGGATACTCCGCTCCGACGGCGTCGGTGAATGTCGTGTCCAAAAACAGCATCGAAGACGGATCGGAACCGAAAAACTGCTCCGCGTCGACCGGATAGCCGATCTGAAGCTGCTTCGTTCCGCTCGTAGCCGAGTTGACGGCGGCTGTGATGCCTTTTTCCGGCGCTTGCAGCACTTTTTTCGTATCCGTATCGACGATCAATTTACGTTCTTCCGCGTTCAACGCTTCGATTCCTTCCACGCTGAAAGAGACAGAATCCGGATTTTGCGGCAGTGCCGTTTTATCGAACGTGAACACGAATCTCGGTGATCCGTCTTCCGTTTGCTCGATGGCCCCGACGCCCAACCCGCCTTCGGACACGGTCGTTTGACCGTCTTTTCTTACCGTGAGCTTGGCGCCGACCATTTTTTAATCGATTATGTAACATAGACGGTGGCACGGTGACGAACGGTTTTGAAAAATAAAAACCGCCTTCCTGATAAAAAAGGTCGGCGGTTTAATCGGATAATGGAAATTTTGTCGCGAATCGCGATTTACTTCAACGTCACTTCCTGCTTATCGCGCACGCCCCCCGGATACATGCTGATCGCAAAGGTCAACGGCTGCGGATAATCTTCTTTATGAATATAAAAAGTATAGTTCGCGCTGTCGAGATCCCCTTTTCCCGTCGCGACGAATTCGTTCGAACCGGTCATCTCATGCTCGTTTCCGTCACCGTCCTTGAAAGTCGAACCAAGTCTCATCAAACCGAGCCTTCCGAACTCGTCTTCGGTGACCGGGTAGCGGATGCTCAACTCTTCGTTGCCGTCTTTCGCGCCGGATACATTCAACGTGAAACCGTCGTCCGGCGCTTGAAGCACGCTTTGTTCGTCGGTATTCAAAACGAGACTCAGTTTTTGTTTCGGCAGCGATTGGATGCCTTCCGCGCCGAACGTCAGCGTATCGGGATTCACGAGGCCTTCATCGTTGGCAAAGCTCATTTCCCAGCCTGTTCGTCCTTCTATAAAGGATGGAAAGCCGGGTGTCGATAGCCTGAAGGTCTGTCCGTTCCGAACCAAGCTGAGCGTAGGTTCGATCAGGTCAAACAACCGATCCGTATTGGTCGATTGTTCGGATACATTCAAGTAAACGGCAAGCGGAGTAAGCAGTACCCGATGAATCTCAAGGGTCTGGCCCGACAAGGTCAACGCTTTGGGCTGTTCGTAAACGATCTCTTGCTCCTGCGCCGAGGCAGAAGAAAGCTCCAAAGGAACGACGAAAGATCCGAGTCGTTCCGATTGCGGTATTTCCGGAGCCGGGTCGGTCGATTGCTTGGCTATAGCGTTAACTTTCAAAAGCAAAGATTCAGGTCGATCCGACGCTTCGCTATCGAAAAAAAGCGTCGCCAATCCGTAAGTGGTGCGGGTCTGCGAATCGAAAGACGTTCGCTGAATCCAAGACGTGGATGCGAACGTGTCTCCGTAACGATCATCGACCAATTCCGGCTTGTCCAGTTCCGTAGCATGGCCGTCCGGCGATTGCAGCTCATAAAACAACGTGATCCGGCGGCTATCCCGAACCATGCCTTTTATATTCAACGTCATTCCGTCATGTGCGTTCGCGATCACATCCACGCGTTCGACCAAACCGCGATCCCATGCGTTGCTCAGTACCGCGTCGCTAGTCAACAATTTGCCGAAAGGCTGTAAATCCGACGTTTGGAGCGTATCGGAAAATTGCCGGGTTTCTTCAGGTTCGACGACAGGTTGCAGAAGGCCCGCATCCGCGAACCATAGCGTGCTTGCCGCGATCGCTGCCGCCGCGACGCCGCCGTAAACCATTCCTTTCATGCGAGAACGCGGATTTTCGTTTTGCGCTCGCCGCATCCCCCGTCGAATCGCCGCACCGCGCCGCTCCGACGAAGGCATGTTCGACGGGTGACGAAGAGTTTCCGCGTCCTGCCGGATTCTTTTTTCTACCTTCTCGTCCATTTAAATCCTCCTCCCGTAATTAAAGATGACGCTCCAATGTGGTCCGCATTCGCTTCAAAGCGCGGTACAACCGGCTTTTCACCGTGCTTTCCGGCTTGCGCAAAATGTTCGCGATTTCGGTAAGGGTCATATCGTGGTAAAAGCGCAAAATCACGACATGCCGATCCTTTTTGGGTAAACGGTTCAACGCGTTTTCCAGATCCGATTGATCGGAGCTTTGCATCTGCGCCATCGCCGATCCGTTTGCGCTTTCCCCGATCTGCCCGACCGGCACCACCCGTTTTCTCCGCCTTAACTCGTCCATGCAGCAATTAATCAAGATGCGGATCAGCCATGAGTCGAAAAGCTCGTCGTTTTTCAGCGATCCACGCTTCGACCAGGCCCGGTACGACGCTTCCTGAAGCATCTCCAACGCGTCCGCTTCACTGCGCAAATAACTGTAGGCGATGCTGTAAAGCTTGCCGCTCTGCCTGTCGATTCGTTCGAAAAACCGCTCTTCCTCTCCGTGACAAATCCGCTGCTCCGCTTCTTCCCATTTCAACGTCTCAATCACCTCATTCCCCCTCTTCTCCCTTTGCACCGCTATGACGGATTGTTCCCCGTGGAAAGTTTCATTTGTCGGAAAAAAGAAAAAAAGCCGCACGTGCTCCTTTTCAGGATACACCGTGCGGCTGGTCTGTTGACCTTTTAAATCTGGAGGTTGATGCGGCGAATTTTCTGTTCGATTCGTTCTTAAATCGCAAACGGATTTATTCAAGCGCAAACTCGCTTTTCAGCTTGGTCAACGTATTATTTACTGCGATCCCTATTAGTTTTTCAGCTCCCGCTTCGGAAATTCTTCCATCCATTCCCGCAGCAGCGCCGGAGTCAGATCTGCCGGAGTCGTGACATGGTGATCGGCGTCCGGCAGCGTCTCCTCGGTCCCGATCCCAATCGCCGGCATGCCTGCGCGATGAATCGCGATTACGCCGGCTTCTGCGTCCTCGATTCCGATGCAGCGCAGTGGATGTACACCGAGTCCTTCAGCCGCATTTAGGAAAATTTCCGCGTCCGGCTTTTGCAAGGCTACAGCACCGGCGTCAGCCACGTAATCAAACAAGTCGGTTACGCCGAGACGATCGAGCACCGTTGGCGCGTTGCGGCTAGCCGAGGCCAGCGCGACAAGAATTCCGTCCCGACGCAGTGCCTTCAGCAGCTTACGCACACCGGGTAACAGGGCGTCCGGGGTCAACGTCATCAGCAGTTCTTTGTAGCGTTCGTTTTTCTGAGTGGCGAGCTTGTCCATTTCCTCAGCCGAAAACTCGCGGTTACCGTTTTGGAGGATCAGTTTCAGCGAAGCCATACGGTCGACGCCTTTGAGCTTCTCGTTGTATTCGCGGTCAAACGGAATGTTCAGCTCGTCGGCCAATTCTTTCCACGCTTGGTAGTGCAGTTCCGCCGTGTCGGTGATAACGCCGTCAAGATCAAACAGCACGCCGCCCAAAATCCGGTTCGGCAAGGTCAGTTCTTCCTCCAGCTCCGCTTCGACGCCGAAATGCTCGATTTTGACCGGGTCGCCTTCCAGGACACGGTACGTGGTCGAATCGGCAGAGATGTTGATATGCAGACGGCGTCCTTTCCATTTCAGCGAAAAAGCATACCGTTCCCACTGATCCGGGATGACCGGACGGAAACTCAGCTTGTCTTCGTCCTGCTTCATTCCCGCAAAGCCGTTCAGGATCGCCAAGCGGCTTCCCGCCATAGCGGCGGCATGAATACCGTCCTTCACGTTGGCGTGCGTATCGTCCAGGTCGAGCCGCGCCGTTTCCATAAAGAATTCGTACGCCTGATCCAGATACCCCAGCTCCGAAGCGACCATCGAATGCACGCACGCGGACAATGAGGAGTCATGGGTGGTCAAGCCTTCATAGTAGATATAGGCACGCGCTTTTTCCGCACGGGTGAATCGGTCAGGATGGATATGGAACGCGAGCACCAGATCAGCCTGTTTCAGCACCTGATGACGGTAGATATCCATCGGGTGATAATGCAGCAGCAGCGGATATTTATCTTTTGGCGTATCGGCAAAGTTCCATGGAGCTTTATGCAGGAACGTATCATCTTGGCCGATCATGCCTTGCTCACGGTAGATGAACATTTCCTCGGCCATTTTACGCCAGGAGCCAATCTCCGCATCGCTCACCTGAAGCCGATCGCATAATTCTTCGCAGCGTCCTTCGTGCAGTTCCTTCATTTCTTCCATCAACTTCACGGTGTATTCGAATTGATCCTGCACCATGACGTTGGTATAGGCATTGTTGTTCACCAGCGCCGTATACTCGTCCGGTCCGGTCACGCCGTTGATGCAGAAGCCTCTTCCGGGAATAAAACTTCCGTAATCCGCGAAAAAGCGGCTCGTTTCGATCAGAATCTCCAGCCCGTCCCCGTACTTGTAATCCGGGTCGTCGACGGCCTCGTTATAAATCTTGATCGCATGTGCGATATCGGCATTGATATGGATCTGCGCCGTGCCTGCCGGGAAATACGCCGACGTCTCTTTGCCGCTAATCGTCCGCCACGGGAACAACGCGCCTTTGAAGTTGAGCTTTGCGGCCCACTCGCGCGCTTCGGGCAAAATGTAATGACGGTAATCCAGCAGCTTGCGCGCGATCTCCGGCTCCGTGTACAGGAAAAACGGCAGCACATACATTTCCGTATCCCAGAAATAATGCCCTTCGTAGCCTTCGCCTGTCAGTCCTTTTGCCGCCATGTTCGTACGGCCGTCACGACCTACGGATTGGAACATATGGTAGGCGCTAAAACGAAGTCCCTGCTGGAGCGCTTCGTCACCTTCTATCGCAATGTCTGCGGACAGCCAGAACTCATCGAGAATGCCTTCTTGAACCACGGCATAGCTCTCGTAACCGCGTTCCCAGGCTTCGTCTAGCTGACGGATGCCTTCTTTCCACAAATCCCCGGTGTTCGGCTCCTCGGAAGCATGGTAAACGACGTATTTTTCCAGGGTGAATTCTTCTCCGGCTTGAGCCGAAACGGTGAATCTTTTCTCGACCCGCCCGCTCGAAGAATCGGTCTCCAACTCGTACTCGCCGCCCGTAAATTTATGCTCGGCCGCGCACGCCACGTGGAATCCGGTTACCCGCGTACGCTGCATGATGCCCATATACGTTTTGTTTTCGCGCATCTCCAACGTCGTCAGCACGGGACCGGAAAAGGATGAACCGGAACGCGGATCGCCCGACGAAGACTGGTTCACGACGTTACCGTCGATCTCGGATTCGAAACGGATTTTGCCGTCGAAATTCATCGGCTTAACGGTGCAGCGCAACAGCAGCAGATGCGGGTCATCCAGCGAGGCCATCCGTTCGAACGTAATCTCGACTTCCCGGCCTTCGAGCGAACGCCATTGGATCGTGCGGGTCACGATGCCTTTTCGCATATCGAGCTGACGCCAGTATCCGAACAAGGTTCCCTGGAACATATGGACGGGCTCATCCTCCAACCAGATCCGGATAATCTGCGCGTCCGCGACATTCAGCATCGTTTCGCGCTCGTGCGCGGAACCGTAAGTCTCTTCCCCGTAAACGATCGGCGCCGATTCGTAGAAACCGTTAATATACGTCCCGCGCAGGGAAGTCCCGAGCGGTCCGTAATAGCCTTCCTCGAAATTGGCGCGAACCCCGATATAACCGTTCGCTACGGCAAAGATGGTCTCGTCGCGCAAATTCTGCTCCGTATCCAACGTATGCTCGGTCACCGTCCAAGGCTCATACGCATAGATCGGTCCGGCAGATGAATGCTTCATATATTTTCCTCCCATTCCCATCTTGATTTCCTCTGCAACACATCTCAACCTATTACCCACCTGGCTTCGGGTAAGTAACTTTATTGCACGGAAAAGGGAAAGAGAAATTACAAACCGCACGGCAAAAACGAATATCGGTTCTTTCTCCTGCATATGCGAATCGGATAAGTCATTTGGATATCTCGCGGCTTTGTTTTAATGGTTCACTTCGGCTTGGAAATCATCCTTATACGACTTGTCTGCGTTATAGAAAACAATGTCTCCGTCTCGCAGCGTGAACGTATTTCCCCATGAATCTTGCACGCTACGCTTGAAGCCTTCCAGCGTCCATTGATTCATGAGCGGGGCGTTGACGTACTGCAAATGCGGCGCGTTCAGATTCCCGTTTTGAATACTCTCGATGTTAAAGTTCAAAATGATGTAGCCGTCCCGCAGAAAGATCGGATCGCGCTTGGTCAAACCGCCGTGCGTACGTCCGTACTCCGCCAGGTTGGTTCCTTTGGCAACGACATACGGATCGCCGGGCAGCGTGTAGTGTCCGTACCACTTCTGCACCGCCGCGTTGGCACGCGCAAAATCGACCGAACCCGGGAGGTTGGCCTTCGGTCCGATTAGGGTTCGGGTTTGCTCCGGCAATAGCAGGAGATCAAAGCCGCCGATCGGCGTTTTTTGTTTGGTGAAGCGGCGGATATAGTCAGCGATGAACATCTCCCGGCTGACACCGTTCATTTCCGCAAAGGTATAGTAGTTGTCGTATTTGTACCTCGCGGTATCGGTTAGTTCCTCCTCCGGTACGTTTCGCAGACGATCATTCAAGATGATGTACCGTTCCTCGGTGTCTTCCGGCGAACCCACCTGGATGAAGGTGCGGTGATCGTCGTTGTAGTACAGATCGACCGGCGTTTGCGTCTTGCCGTCTTTGCTCACGAAGGTAAAGCTTGGCGTGATGCGGATGCCGTCGGTTTTCCCGAACATATTGCCTTTGGTCTTCAGATCGAACTTGATATGGTAGCCCGTTTTGACCGTGATGTTCTTCATGCCCTCAAGCGGGTTGCTACCGGGCAGAATGGGCAAAGTGAACGGCGAGGTGTTGCCACGCGCTGTTCCATCGATTCCGTTAAGACCTGTCCAATAGGTGTTGCCCGTATGGACGGCGCTGCCTTCTTGCGTGCGGAAGACCATCTCCCAGTTGTAGTCGGCGATGTCGGTGATATGGAAGTCGTAGAGACGGCCGATGACTTCGACGTTGACGGTGTCGGATGCGACGTGGTGGATCAGATCGAAGTTCGCATCTTGCTGGGTCGGCTGGGTATCGGGTGCGTTTTCGGCGGTGTTGCGGAACGTGACGGTGTAGTCGCCTTCATCGACCCATACCGGGAGGAAGAACTCGGTGGTGAGTTGGCCTACCGGGATGTTGATCCAGGTGCCTTTTGGGTAGAACGTGTTTCGATCGGCGGCATACGTATCGAAGGGGAAGTAGACTTCTTTGCTTCGATAATACTTCGCGTAATCGCGATTGCCGTAGCCTGGGTAATTTTGATGTTGACCGCTTGTCGGTATGGTGATGGTGAAGGGTCGATCCAGGATGAAGGCTTGACGGCTGTAGTTTGGCATTGTTTTCTGGTTGTGCGTTGCGTCATTGGATGTCGACGAATAGTTCACGACTGGTGTGTGGACGGTGACCGGGTTGATGCCTGAAATTGGGTAGGTATCGCCGTCTGGAGCTTCGTAGTTTGCGTCAAGCCCTGCGTACGTGATCGTCCCCATGCTTGGAGCGGACGTTCGGTTTGTTTTGGTTCTTGGGATCATATGGTTCGGACTGTAGAGCACGTTTCGTCCAATTTGACTTCCGTTTGGAACGGGCGTCGGAACCGGTGTTTGCACTTCGGCTTCACGCTCATCCATCAGGGTTTGACCTTTAAAAACGACCTTGTCATTTTTCCCTTTGACCTTTCCGATTTTTTCTTCGACCAATCCTTGCGCGACGTCGGCATCGGATGTTGGCGATGGTTTGCTTTTCCCGCCTTCTACCGTGATGGTACTTGGCGCAGTGAACGCAGGAGGCACAGGCGACGCGGTATATCCGCTGTTTTTCTCGACGATCAATTCAGGCGGGATATACCCTTCGGGGTAGATCGTAATGCTCTCGCCCTGAAACGCGTAATTTTTCAAGACCGCGTTATCGATTTCATATACGCCCAATTTTTCAACGGTCCAATACGTGAAGTAACGTTCCGTATGGATGTTGTAAATGACGGTGGTCTCATCCGTTTGCGGATCAGGTTCTTCATGCGTACCGGGCGGTGGATTATTGGGTACCGTTTTGCCGGGGTCCCATTTTAAAAGATACGGCTGGGTGACGGGGACTTCGTATATACAGGTGACTTTTTGTTCTTGGAACTTGAATTGATGTAGATAGTCTTTAGCCAGTACGTTTCCGTATAGGCTTTCGGATGTCGGAATGCCTTGCAGAACATCGAAGATTTCCCGGTCGCGCTGATCGGCTTTGATCATGGCGCTTACGGCGGGCTGCATGTCTTGACCTTCGATCGTGCGTCCCGTGCGGATGTTACAAAAACCTGTCGGTTCTTGCTCTTCACTTGTTCGGTATACCCAATAATGGTCGGGATATTGATAGGTAACCGACGCGGCGACAAATTTGTAGGCGGCATAATAGAACGCCATGATTTGTGCGTTTTTCGGGCTGTCCTTGTCGTATGCTTTCATACTGCCGTCTTTGTTTTTTTCGACGTAATAGCGGTCGGCACCTGTATCTGAGTGTTGTTGTTTGAACACGATGGTGGCGTAGTTCAAATCTCGGGTGGCGCCTACTTCGGTCTGCCCCGGTTGCAAACCAACCAGTAGTTGTTCAATTTCGATTTGGCCTAGAGCTGGGTAACCTGAAATTTTTAGATTTTCGTTTTTAACGGTCTGGTCATATCGAGCTTCGACTTTTGCGCCATCTTTAACCAACTGCTTATTTCGAGCTTGGACGATCGAAGCTCGGTTATCAATCATATAGATTGGGAAGGGTACATCTGTAAATTCGTCCACACCTTTAAAGGAGTTGCTGATTGGATATTGTACGGTTAGTTTAACTGTTCTACCTGGAGCTGTTGTATATGTGTCGGACCATTTTGGGCTGTCTGTTGCTATGGGTCCTTCAGTTCCGGGTGCATCAGTGGATGGCCCCACATCGTCCCATCTGTCACTTTGTCCAGCTTTCCATCCTTCTTTGATTGTGCGGTTCCAGGCAAACCATGAACCATTGGCTCCATTTTCAACAGATTGGACTTCGATTTTGTCACCATTGAAGGTTTCAGTTCCCGAATACGTTTGCGCATTGACTTGAATCGTTTTGACCGCCTGCGTACCTTTGTAAAACACAATCTTTTCGACTTTGTTTCTGCCGCCGGCATCTTCATTGATCGTTGTCGTTGCCGTTGGGTTTTTCCCGAAGGTGAATGCTTTTTTGTTCGGATTGGGTGTAGGTGCACCTTCGCCGCTGTACACGATAGTTTTTTTGGATATGGTTGTTGCGGCATCGATTTTTTGGGGTGCCGGAAAAAAAATACTCAGCACGCTGCTTGCAAGAAGCAGCGTGCTGAGTCCGACAAGCGTGAATTGTTTCTTGCTTGGCCGGGATTTTTGCATTACTTGGTACCTCGCAGTCTGAGCACGTCGATTTCCATGAACCGAGAATTAGACGGTGTTTGGAGTTTGATGGTGATATCACTGATTCCTTGCACGGTACCTGTTTTTGGGATAATGACAGCCGGTACGTCACCAGGTCTATCGCGATGAACAATCGCGGATCTATTCAGTTTTCCATTCATAAAGCCGGCGTCGTCTGTATTGTTGAAACCACTAACGAGAAATGATACAAACGAACTGTCGAGATACCGGTTTTTATCTTTATTGAATACGGGTCCACCTTTGAAATACAACACATACGTATTCTTTTCGTTTTTGATCGGATGTTTTACGAGTTCAAGACCGATCTGTTTACCGTTGTACCAGTTCAGCGTATTGATATCCCCCAACAACCCCCGATTCGGATCGTTCGGATCAGCCATGTCGATCGCGACGAGCGCATCCAACTTGCCCTGATACAACCCATCCTTCGACGTAATCGTCATATTCTTCTCATTCCACATTTCTTCGATCGACGATTTGCCTTTGTTCTTCCAATCCGAATCCGGTGTTACGAACATTTCAGGCATCACAGTGAAGATATTCGTTCCGTGCCACAGGATTTCTGCCGCGCCGGTCGCATACAGATCGGAATCCAGTTCGCTGCCTGCGTTTACGCTCAGTATGCGCTCGATGATGACCACGGATTGTGCCCGCGTCGTCAGCCCCTCCGGAGCCAGTTGTCCTTTCCCGACGCCTTGGATCAGCCCGGCTTTCGTCGCCAGATACATCCATTTGTCGTTCTCCGATGTTTTCTCCCCGATCGCGCGTGCCGCAACTCGAGCCATTTCCTCGCGTGTCATCGTTTTGTTCCAACCCGCGTCGTTATTCGAAAAGTCACTCGATGCGTACAAGCCGGCTTTCGTCGCTGCATTCACGTACTGCGTGTACCACTTGCCGCTTGCAGACGTCGTTTCCAGCTTCATCGCTGCGACGACCATCTTCACGAACTCCGCACGGCTTACCGATGTATCCGGCTTGAACGTACCGTTCGTATACCCATCTACGTAGCCTTTCGCTACGGCTTTCTGTACCGCGCTGTACGCCCAATGGGTACTTTTGACGTCCGAGAATGAATTCGACGTTGTTGCGGCTTCGGCGGAAGGTGCGGCGCTGCTTCCCCAAACAGCCCCTGCCACCAGCACGGCACCGAACAAACTCATTCCCCATTTTCTCCAACTCTTATTCATGTCCTTGTCCCCCTTACTTGATTGGTTTGCGATGAGTTACGATAGACGCACTCTTCCATTGTCGCTTGGTTGTATGAATTGGGAAAGTCCCATTTTTTGTTTTCAAAGAACAAATGAACAGAAATCATCGATTTACGCACAAAAAAACGGACGACCTCCTTTCCTCAATGGAAAGAAGACGTCCGCGTGCTTCGCGTAAGCGTCGATTTATTTACGATACCCCCACTTTATTTCACAGCTTCAGAAAATGCAAGCGATTTTCATCGTTCACCCCACAAAAAGAGAGCCTACGCCGAAGCGAAGACTCCAAGTCAGGGTTGTATTGAAAGGGCTTACATCTGCATTATAATCGCCCGTTTGCTTTTTGTGAATCCCTAATTTTCCAAAATGGAGCAGAAATTTTTCGAATTCGTCGGAATGTGAATCGAAATCGGGGAAAATCCGTCTTTCTATCTTCTTTTCGCCTTCATTTCGCAGATTGTTATACGATGCGGTTACTGCGAATCAGACGAAGGACTTAACGGTTGTACCAGGGAAGCTTCTTTCAGCACTTTTTGCATCATCGGTACATAGACATCCCAGTAAAAAGCCTCTTCGCTATTCGGAACATCGAACGTAAACCAACTTTTGAACGTCGGCCAGCCTGCGTAACGTCGCCAGAACGCATAATCGTTGCGATCCGCGTAATCTCCCGCAAAATAATAGCTCACTTGCCCCGCCGCAGGCGTATCCGTTGCTTCGCGTCGAAGCACGGCAGGAAAATGCTCGCGTACCCCGTGCTCCGCCAACAGCGCCCGTCCAGTGCTTGTCAATGGCAAATCATATTCCGCCAACACTTCACTGCCGTTTGAAGCGGTGACGATATCGAACCAGTAATTGTAGCGATTATTCGGATTCATATCCAAACGGCTCTGCCCTGCTTCTGTAAACGCGATTCGTGCCCCGCCTTCTGTTTCTGCGCCATCGCGCAACACGAAAAGATCACCTTCCTCCTGCACAAAAAGAAACCCTGCGCCCGTGTAACTCCAAGGTCTTCCGGTAATCTCCATATAGCGATCCGACACCCAGTCGGGCACTTCCATACCCGCTGTCAAATCCGGAAAATAACGCGCTGTCCAGCCTGTCCACTTCATGCCGAACAAATCACTTGCCCGATCTCGCACCGCTTCGTCCGTCGGCGCGGCAATCGAATTAAACTCGGCCACCAGCATCGTTCCTCGTGCCGCAGCTTCCTCCAACGCAGCGACATCTGCCGACTTCATGCCGCCTTGCTGCGATATCGGATCGCGTCCGCCTGCATTGGCCGGAATCCCGGATTCGATATCCTCGGCATTTTGCGGTTCGGTCAGCCCGTACGTATCCGCCACATAGATAAGCTGGGTCTGTTCGGGCAGATCGGTAATCGTTCGCTCTTCCGGCTGCTGCCCACCTACCGCCGGATAGTTACCGTAGTAATCGCGATCATAACGATAGGCTTCTCCATTTTCAGACCGATACTTCTGCTGGTTCAAAATCCAAAATAACCCTTTATGCTCCCGATAGCTGTCATCATTTACCGTTTTGTCTACCACGGCTATCGACAATGTCTTCGCCGGGCTAAGCTCCCAGATGATCCATGGCAAAAGCACAAGCAGCATCAGAGCCGCAAGCCCGGCCCAAAAGCGGGGAAAAGGCCGTTTTGTTTTCAACTCCGATCCACTCCTTCTTCCCGATCCGTCGGCATAGGCCCTGTTCCGGGAATCGGTGCTTTCTTCGCATTGGCCCCCAATACATTGACGCGCGTCATCTCGCCCCAGCCATGCTTTTTACCGCGAATCGCCTGAAACAAGCCATGTGTACGCCAGAGCGTCAATACAGGGCGATACCAGAACGATTCGGACAACGCATAGAAAAACAACCGAAATACGTCGCGCAATCTGTTGTAGTTATGGAAGCGCCATTCTTCGAACAACACAGCTCCGGTCGATACGAGCGAGCCGAATAACAGCATCATCAGAGCGAGCGATAACGAAACCTGAACGTTCAACCGATCCAGGAAAAATCCGAAAATCACGGTCGCGTATCCGAAGATTTCAACCAACGGCCCCAGTAGTTCGATAAAAAGAAACATCGGCATGGAGAGCATCCCTACCCGCCCGTGACGGGGATTCAGGATCATATTGCGATGCGTCCAAATGCTTTCGAACAGTCCCCGCTGCCAGCGCGTTCGCTGCCTGCGTAAAATGCGGAAACTCTCCGGCGCCTCCGTCCAGCATACCGGTTCGGGAACGTAAACGATCCGCGCTTTGCTTTTTTTTCGGCGAATCTCGGCATGCAGGCGCACGGTCAGCTCCATGTCCTCGCCGATCGTGCCCGTCTCGTAACCGCCGGCTTCCACGACCCATTTTTTGTTGAACACGCCGAACGCGCCGGATACGAGCAGCAGCATGTTGTAGCGGCTCAATCCGATTCGTCCCATCAAAAAACCGCGCAAATATTCGATCACCTGCATGACGACGAGCGGCTTGTCCGACAAACGCACGCTGTCGCGGCTCAGATACCCGCTGTCGACGATGCTTCCGTTCGCGATGCCCACGCTTCCTCCGGTCGCGATGATCTCTTCGCCCGGACGCGCGTCCATGATCGGCTTGACCACCTTGATAAAAGCGTCCGAATCCAGCACCGTATCCCCGTCCAGCGAAACGAAATACGGATAGCGCGAAACATTGATTCCTACATTCAGCGCGTCGGCTTTCCCTCCGTTTTCTTTGTCCACCAGCACCAGATTTGGATGGCGGAGCGAACGGTAGACGGCGCGGATCGGCTTCGTTTCCCTTTTCAATCCGGCAAAAGGAACCCTCCCTTTCACCTCGGTCATATCGAATTCTTCGATCATGATCTCGGCCGTGCCGTCTTTCGACCCGTCGTTCACGACCACGATCTCGAACTGCTTATAATTGATGCCGAGCAGCGAACGCACGCTGCTGACAATGTTGATCGACTCATTATAAGCGGGGACAACGATACTCAGCGGCGGCACAAGCTCAGTCTCCAACACGGAGCTGAACTGGATCGGGCTCAGATCGCGATCTCGCCATAAACTCCGCGCGGCTGCAATATACATGAAAATATAAACGCTTGCCGACAGCGCCACATACGCCATAATCGCATACCCGAAAATCCGGTGTCCCTGCATCAGAATTTCAACCCACGTGTCGTTCATAGGCCCTCCTCTCCAGCGTCTCCAAAGCCATGTCCCGCGCAAAGCGGTCCGTATGCTCCTCCGTCATCAGCCGGATGCGGTCCATGCCGTCCCGATACTTCGACAGCGAAGCGCCGGCTTCCCTTCGTACCTCATACGCCGGGTCTGCCATCATTTTTTCCAAGTAGGGAGCAAAACGGTCCTCGCGCACCACACCCGCCAAGCGTGCTTGCATCAGACGTTCCGGCCAGGCGATCGAATCGCCCAGCTGCATACGTTCTTCGAGCAAATCTGCCGTCTCTTCGTTCATGTATCCAAAGTTGGCCAGCGCCTTCAGTGCCCGAATCCGCATCTCCGTATCTTCCGAGCGCAAGCAACGTTCAAGCAGTTCCAACACTTCGGTGGTACGAATATTGCCCAGTCGTAGCGTATCCAACACGCAATGCGCAATACGCGGCGGCAACCGATCGAAGTCACGCACCAGACGATCCAGCAGCTCCCCGCGCACGGGACGCAGCAGTTGCATCAGTTGCAGCTCCGAGAAGCGATGCTCCGCAATAGCGAAGTAATCGAACATTTCTTCAAGTTGCAGCGAAGCCAATGTACGCACAAGCAAAAAGCGTTCATCATCCGTATCCGGCCTGTCTCCCAATACGTCCAGCCGTTCGATGATCGGTTCTTTCAGCCTGCGTATGCGGAACTTTTCGATATGCAGCAAAGTGTTCATACGCTCACTCCAGCGACGCCTCGACAACAATTCGGTATACTCTTCGGAAAAATAATCGGCGGCCAGCTCATACACCCGTTGACGCTCGACCTCGGATGCGCTGATGGCCAACCGATCCAGCAAAGCCTCCTCCAGCGCCTCGCGGCGCAGCCCGGTCGCGGAAGCGGTCAGACTGCGCGACCGCTCGCCGCTTGCCAGATAATGCCCCAATGGCGAATCTTTTCCCTCAAGCAGCGCCACGGCTTCAGCGACATTCGCCCGATGTTGGGTACGGCGAACCTTCCGCTCAATCAGATAAAAAAGCATAAGAAGCATCAGCAAAATCAACACGGCGCTGATCGCCCAAACAATACGCAAAATGGTCATATCGATCATAACGGCGATCCCACCTTTCCTAGCAGGCGACGCACGCGGGCTTCAAGCTCAACCATGCTGAACGGCTTGGTCATATAATCGTCCGTGCCGGTCTGAATCGCTTCGGCAATGCCCCGCTCGTCCCCTACGCCTGTCAGCATCAGCACGGTATACACCTGCGGGTAACGGTTGCTGCGCAGACGACTTAATACCTCCATCCCGTTCATCCGCGGCATCATCCGATCCAGAATCAGCAGATAGCGGAAACCGCCGATATGCCAAGGATCGCTCAGAAATTCCTCGCCGTCCGAAAAGGATCGGATATCCAGGTCGTATTCCGTTTCCAGGCTTACCAACTGACGCTCCAAAATCATGCGAATCAAAGGGTCGTCGTCGATGATGCCGAGACGAAGCTGACGCGATTCGGCCGAAGGTTCGGGCACGGCTTCGCCGCCGCCCGGATGAATTTTCATCGCTTCCAATGCGCGAGACACTTCGGTCAAAGCCGAATGCTGCGGCGATTCTTTGTCGGTATCGACGTCCGAGGAAGCGTGCACGGCTTTGATCTCTCCTTCGCGAAGCAACGTTTGCAGTTCTTCTTCCTGCAAAACGCGCTGAATGAATTCGCGGCTTTGCGCTTCCCGAAGTCCGGGCTGCATCAGGAAAAAACGGTTCGCGCGATCTCTGGCCCAAATATCGCGCGGATTCAGGCGGCGGCGGATTTCGTCGGAAAATCGTTTTAACATCCGGTCGCCTTCGCGATATCCCTGGCGTTCGTTCAAATGGCGCAGTCCGTCCAGCTCGATCGCCGCGATCGACAGACGTTCGCCCGAATCGCGCGCCAAAGCCACTTCCCGTCCCAATTCGCGTTCCAAAAAAGGCATCCCGTAAGCGCCCGTCGTCTGATCCAGCAAAAGCTGGCCGGTCAATCTGCGCCGGCGCCGCGTGAGGCGGCGAATACGAACGACGAATTCTTCCGGATCGATCGGCTTCGTGAGAAAATCGTCCGCTCCTCCCGCGTAAGCGCGAATGCGGGTCGCGGAATCCGTTTTCCCCGTCATCAAAACGACGGGAATCATATAGCGGTCGCACAGTTCCCGCAGCCCTTCCAGCAGTTCGAAGCCGGATTGTTCGGGCAGCAGCACATCCAGAACCGCGCAATCCGGCCGCATCTCGTAAAACCATTCGACAGCCTTTTCGAAATGCGGCGTTGCGAATACCGCAAAGCCCCGTTCTTCCAAAATATCTTTCAAAAGCGCCAACAGCCCCAGATCATCGTCGAGCAGCAGCACGGTTCCTTCCGATTCCGACGACGCGCCGGGCGCCTTGTTCTCCGTATCGAATGTCTGCACATCCGATACGGCTGCGGGCGTCGGCAAACTTTCGGCCGAAGACCGCTGAGCGCGATCGGGGGTTTCGCGCGACGGTTCTTGCCGGCCCAAATGTTTGGCAAGCCCTTCCCGCACGCTGCCGGACGTTTCCGGTTTGGGTTCTTGCGGAGAAAAATCAACCGGAGGCTCCGTATCCCGAACCCGCTTCGCTTCATCCAGCAATCGGACGAGCGAACTGAGCGGCGAAGTCAATTCTTCGCCCGAAAACACCCGGTCGCCGTGCTCGTCGAATTGCTCCAAAAGGCCGAGCGACGTCGCGTACCAGTCTTGAAGTCCGATCGTGCCCGAAGTTCCTTTGATCGAGTGCAGCATGCGGTATACGGAACGCTCGTCCGTCCGGGCGACGGGATTCAATATCCGATCCAGATTGTCTCCGGTTTGTTCGATGAATAGCGCCTGATATTTGTTCATACGTCTCTCCCTTCTTCATCCGGCCGAAGTTCCGCGATCGAAAAATCCGGCTTCACTTCGATTTGCGCGGCATTCAACCCGTTTTTTTCCAGCGAGGCCCGTACCAACGGTTCGTTCGGAGCCGGAAGAGCGACGGCCAGACGGGTTGACGCATGTTCCGCCATGTTTCGACCCATCTCCAGCAGCTCGCGCACGCTGAACGGCTTGCGCAAATATTTGGCCGTCTCCGAATCTCCGTAGCCCGGCGGCGGGTCGAGGGCCGACGAGACGATCACCGGCACGCTCCGCAGACTTTCTTCGCTCGCGAGATACCGGATAAAGTCCCACCCGTTCAATTCCCCGGGCAAAGCCAGATCCACGACGCACAATTCCGGCGGCCCTTCGTTTCGCGCCTGTTGCAGAGCCAATAACGCTTCTTCCGCTTCGGAGAATGCCGTCACCCGGCGACCGTCCCCGAGAAAAGCTTCTTCGATCATCCGTCCCAGGCTGGCGTCGTCTTCCAACACCAGAACGGTTCCTGCGGTGTGCGGCAAAACCAGCTCGGGAAGCGTCAAACGAAAAACGCTTCCTTCGCCGAGCGTCGATTCGAACGTGACGGCTCCGCCCAGGCCTTCGGCCATTTCTTTCACGATCGCCAATCCCAGACCCGTTCCGCCGATCTGGCGCCGATCGGAATTGTCGACCCGATAAAACTTGCCGAACAGCTTGGACTTGGCTTCGTCGGGGATGCCCAGCCCGTAATCCTGAACCTCGATCACCCACTGTCCGGGTTCGTTCTCGCCGACAGCCGAAAGTTCGTGCCGAATCCGGCAATCGACGATCGTTTTGCCCGGAGAATATTTGATCGCGTTGCTGAGCAGATTATGCAAAATCTGCTTGATCCGATCCGCGTCGCTGCGAACCGCGCATCCTTCATCCGGCATCGCGAGACGAACTGCATGGCCGGATCGCCCGTCCCACTGCGCCGCCACGTCTGCCGTCAGTTTTTTCAGATCGAGAGGCAGCGTCAGGTAAGACTGTTTCCCCGCTTCGATCCGCTGCAAGTCGAGGAAATCCCCGATCAGGCCGGATAACCGCGTGGCTTCCCCGTGGATCGTGCTCAAATATTTTTGCGCCCGCTCCGGCTTCACCTCACGGTGCAGCATGATTTCGGCGAAGCCCAAAATGCTGGCTAACGGCGTTCGCAGCTCATGGGATACCACGCTGACGAACTCGTCGCGCATCCGGTTGCTTTCTTCCTCTTCGGTTCGATCGCGGAACACGAACAACCGGACATCGCCCCACACCACGTCTTCGATGCGCTGCACGTAGACTTCGAAATGACGGGCGCTGCGGCCCGCCGGTTCGAACGCATAACGGGCCCGCGTTCCGTCCAGCCCGTTGAGCAAAGCGGAACGGATTCGGTCGCCCGCGTCGTCTTCGATGCCCAGCTTCTTATTCATCTCGTCCATGGCATCCGCAAAATTTCGTCCCGAGCAAAAGATCGGGTCCAGCAGCTCGCCCGTGATCCGGTTGCACATCAAAATCTCGCCTGTCGGCTTGCAAACGATCAGCGCTTCATGAATCGAGTCGATCACCTGCTGCGTCGCGTCCCGTTGATCGCTCAAATTCCGCTTTTCCCGCTCCAGTTCACGATTAAGCCGTTCCAACTCCTCGCCTTGGCGTTGACGCTCCGCCTGGGTCAGTTGGGCGAACAGCGCTCCGACGAATTGACGGATCAATCCGTGCGCCAATTCTTCTTCGCCTTCTTCGACCGACCGGTCTCCGTAAAAAGTCATCAGCAGAAAGCCTGCCGGACTGGATTCGCCGCTTCCGTCATAAACGGGATAATACGTATCGACAGCCATCGAATAAGCTTCGTGAGCGCCCGCCTCGGCTCCCGATATCGGGCGGCGGCGCGTGATCGGACGATTGGCCCGAATCGCTTGCAGCGCCGGGCCGGCAGGTTCGCCGGAAAACCCTTCGACCGATAGCGGGTAGCCGCTGCTAAACAGAATGTCGTAACCTTGTTCGCCGAAACGGGCTCTGATCGTATCGGCCAACTTTTCCGTATAGCCTTCTGCCGTCGAAGAGTCAGCCCAAGTCTCGGCACCGGGCACTTCGATCTGACCGCCTGCCCGCATGACCAGCATGGCCGCGTCCCGTCCGGTAACGAGGATCAACTGACCGATCGCCCGTTCCAAAAATTCATTGAGATCCGTCAGCCCGACCAACGACTGCTGGTACGCGTTGATCGTTTCAAGCTGTGCCTCGCGGCGGGTCAACCGTTCCAGCGTGCGCTCCAACCGTCCACGCTGTTCGAGGATCTGCTCGTTTTGCGCTTCCAGCTCGTCATTTTGCGCTTCAAGCTCTTCACGCTGTTCTTCCATTTGAAGCAGATTATCCTGAAGCTCGTGCTGGCGGCTCCGGATGCCTTCCGCCATTCGGCCGATTCCTCCGAGCAGGCTGCCGATTTCGTCGTTTCGCGAAGTCTGTCCGAGGTCCACGATCTCTCCGCGTTCGATACGCCCCACCGCGGATTCGGCGGCGATGATCGGCGCGATAAACGACTTTTTCAAATACCGGATCAGCAGAAACGCTGCTCCGAGCGCGGCGCCCAAAGCCAACGCCGGAACGATCAGGATGATCCGGCCCAATGTCCGAATCCGCTCGGTCAGCTCGGCGATCCGGTTGCGTTGCAGTTCGATCACTTCGGCGTATTGCGCTTCTATCCGCCGCACCAGCGCGCTTCCCTCCGTCGCCGATAAATCGGCCAACGCGTCGCGGTCCCCGGCGACGATCAAGCGCGTCGCCTGAATCGAATACGCGTCGAACCGCTCGTTCAGCGCGGCCAACTCCTTCACTTCGGCAGCCCCGTCGATCTGTTCGCTGGAATACACTTTGCTCAATTGAAGAAACAATCGGTCGTAATCGGCTCTCGAAGAAGCGGCTTGCTCCTGCAAATCCGAACGCTCGTACGCCGCGTAAGCTCTCAGGTAAGAAACCGATTCGAGAAATCCGCGTTCGGTATCCTGAAGCAGGTTCAAACGGTTGATCCGGCTTTCCAAAGTGCCGGACAACGACATGTATTGCCGATGCACCGCCAATTCGGCCGCCGACAACAACGCGCCCAGAACAAGAAAAAAAGCCAGCGTCCCGTAGACGATTCGCCGCGACAACCCTCCTGCGGCCCGTTCGCTCATCTGTCGCCTCCTTCCACCAACTGACGCACGATCTCGGTCAGTTCGATCGGACTGAACGGTTTGGAGACGAATTTGGACACGCCGACTTGCATCGCGCGTTCCCGATCTTTTTCTTCCGCTTTGGCCGTCAGTAAAATGACCGGCTTATCCGCGTTGACGCCTTTTTCGGAGCGAAGCCAATCGCACACTTCGATTCCGGTCGCTTCGGGCATCATGTAGTCGAGAATGATCAGATCGTACTCGCCGTACTTGAGGCTTTCCATGGCAAGCTTGCCATCCTCGGCTTCGTCAATCTCGTAGCCTTCATCCTCCAGCGTCTCGGTCAACAAAAATCGTAGCACCATCTCGTCTTCGGCAATTAGAATTTTTCTTTTCCGCATCTTGGCCACTCCCGTTCGCTCAAGGCTGCCGTTATCCATGTCTCCGAATCGTTATCCCCGTAAAAGAAGAATGAGGTTACAATTTTCGCAGACAACGTAATACTTGGAAGCCAATGGTATTTGCGCTCTTGTTTTTATCTTACCCCAAAATACCCTTTGCGTACTTGCAAGCTTTAAAAAGGTCCCGATTGGTACAGAGTATTATTATGGTATACTGAAATCGCGAGAGTACCTTGTCAACGTTAAAGGTACGGCTTATGTTTTTCCACTCCCTGATAGAGAAGAGGCCCTTCCATGATAGACTGGATCAATTCGATATTCGATCAATTTTTCTCGCTGAATCCGATCCTGCTCAGCGTATTGTTTACTTTGTTCTTCGCAGGCATGGCGTTTATGGCGCTGTTTATGCGAATGAAGGCCAGCAAGCGTCCGCTCACGGTTCGCAAAATCATGATGCCTCCCGTCGGGATGGCTACCGGATTCTTCATGTTCGTTATCCGCGATATTCAGATTCCGTGGCTGGGTGCGCTGGGCGCGTTTTTGGTCGGGTGGTTCCTGTTCGCTTACCCGCTGATTTTGGGCACCAAGTTCGAACAGGTCGGGAACGATCTGTTTGTAAAAAGGTCCAAAGCGTTTCTGCTGATTCTCGTTGTATTAATCGTCATTCGGTTGGCGCTGCACGGATATGTGGAGCAGTTCGTGACGCTGCCGCAGACGGGCGGAGTGTTCTTCATTCTCGCGTTCGGAATGATTCTGCATTGGCGGTTGAACATGCTGCTGCGGTTCAAACGGATGACGCGGGATTCGCAAGAAGGCGGGGTAGAAGCGGCGAAGGTTTGAGGTTGGGAGACGCTACGGGAGAAAAGACATCAGAGACGGAACCTTCGGGTTTCGTCTTTTTGATTGGCAACTTTTCGTGGGAAAGAATCGTCTGGGGAGCATAAGATATACGACTAGATGTAAAAGGAGAAAGATTGCATGAAAAAGATTATGATGGCTGTGGCTTTGGCGGGGACGATAGCAGGAGGAGCAATTGGTGGATTTTCGGATTTGGCTCAAGCGGAAGAGAATGTGGCGACATCTTGGGCATCCGAATATCCAACATTGATTGTAAACGGACATGAATTGGAGGCGGAACAAGGAGCAGGAGCGTATACGGACGAACGAAGCGGAGCGATCATGGTGCCGCTTCGCGCCGTTGCGCAAGCGTTGGGGTACAAGGTGGCTTGGCTGCCGGAAGAAGCGTCTGCCCGGATCGAAGACAGCATTCAATCTGCCAAGCTTCGGCTTGGGTCTGACGTGATGGTCGCGACAGGGAAACTTCAGGTGATTGATCTGTCGGGCGAGGTGGAATTGGAAAGCGTCGTCGTACAGAAAAACGGGCATATCTACGTTCCGGCCCGGGCTTTCGAGAAGTTTTTGAACGATGTGACGATTGAAAAAGGGACGGTATCCATTTCGCCGCAAATGTCCGAGCTTCAATCCGATTTTTGAACAAAAGGGGCGAAACGTCGACCTGTTCAATCCTGCGGATAAGCAATAATTCACAGCACCTACGCCGAAAAAAGCCGTTTTATCGCGTAATTGTCGCGTATGCGCACGAATGAAGGCCAAATTTTCTTTTCGAAGCTTCGATTCTTGCTGATTCGCAACAACCGTTACGGGGAGACGCCGAACGATCCTGCCGAATTGCTCCATTGTCGGGAAACGGGAAACGAGCAGACTCCGAGAAATAGGGATTTCGGCAGCCTCTCTCTTTTCCCCACAAAAAAACGAGGAACGGCAAAGCCAAACGGCTTCCGTCCCTCGTTTTTTTCAAAAATTCATACCCAACATCCGATTAGCGCTTCAAACTTTTACCGTTCGTCGCGATGACTTCTTTGTACCAGTTGAACGATTTTTTCTTGTAACGCTCAAGTGTGCCGCTGCCGTCGTCATGACGGTCCACGTAGATGAAGCCGTAACGTTTTTTGAGTTGAGCCGTCGACGCGCTGACCAGGTCGATACAGCCCCAAGTCGTGTAGCCCATCACTTCAACGCCGTCTTCGATCGCTTCGCCCACTTGCACGAGGTGATCGTTCAGGTAGTTGATCCGGTAGTCGTCTTCGACGGTTTTCTCGCCGTTTGCGCCTTCGATCAATTCGTCGACCGCGCCCAGGCCGTTTTCCACGATAAACAATGGCTTTTGGTAACGATCCCAGAAGTAGTTCAGGACGTAACGCAGGCCTTTCGGGTCGATCTGCCAGCCCCACTCGCTCGCTTGAAGGTGAGGGTTCGGCACGCCGCCGAGCAGATTGCCTTCGCCTCTTTTCTTTTGTTCCGGATCAGCCGTCTCGCAGATGCTCATGTAGTAGCTGAACGAAACGAAGTCGACGGTGTGCTTCAGCGCTTCTTCGTCGCCTTCTTCGAATTTGATCGTGATGTTGTTTTCGCGCAGGTAACGCTTCATGTAACCCGGGTAAGCGCCGCGCACGTGAATATCGGCAAACGCCATGTTTTTGTGATCGGATTCCATCGCTTGGATCACGTCGTCCGGGTTCGGAGTCAGCGGGTAGATCGGCATGCTCAGAACCATACAGCCGATTTGGAAGTCAGGGTTGATCTCGTGACCAATCTTAACCGTCTTCGCGCTCGCAACCAGCTCGTGGTGGATCGCTTGGTACAGGTCTTGTTTGCTCAGTTCTTTCTTAGGCGTCGAGATACCGCCGCTCATGAACGGCGCTTCCAGGATCGAGTTGATCTCGTTGAACGTCAGCCAGTATTTGACTTTGTCTTTGTACCGCTTGAATACCGTCGTGGCATAGTTGACGTAGAAGTCGACCAGCTTGCGGTTGACCCAGCCGTCATACTCGCGGGACAGGTGCAGCGGCGTTTCGTAGTGGGAAATGGTCACGAGAGGCTCGATACCGTATTTGCGGCACTCGTCGAACAGATCGTCGTAGAATTGCAGACCTGCTTCGTTCGGTTCGGCTTCGTCGCCTTTCGGGAAGATACGCGACCATGCGATCGAAGTACGGAAGACTTTGAAGCCCATTTCGGCAAACAGCTTCACGTCTTCTTTGTAACGGTTATAGAAATCGATGCCGATCAGCTTCATGTTGTCTTCGGTCGGATCTTGCGTGATCAAAGGATCGGCGTCGTGCCCTCCTTGGCCGATACCCCCTTTTGGCGTAACGTCCTGGATCGAGAAGCCTTTGCCGTCCGCGTTATATCCGCCTTCGAGTTGGTTCGCCGCTACCGCGCC
The DNA here is from genome assembly GCF_037722395.1 of Saccharibacillus sacchari. Lineage (GTDB taxonomy): Bacteria > Bacillota > Bacilli > Paenibacillales > Paenibacillaceae > Saccharibacillus > Saccharibacillus sacchari_A. Next base: position 138,457 of record NZ_JBBKAR010000034.1, read on the forward strand.
GCCCCACAAAAAGTTTTCCGGAAACTGTGTAGTCATTATCGATTCACTCCTGTGTGTTAGAATGGAAGTAAAGTGCTTACCGTTAGCATAAATCGTGAAACGCGTTCCACGTCAAGCGTAAGGAGAGACGTTATGTCCAATCTTGAACAAATCGCAAAACTTTCCGGCTTTTCCAAGGCGACGGTCTCGCGCGTATTGAACAAATCCCGCCATGTCAGCCCCGAAACGAGAGAGAAAATTCTACAGGTTATCCGGGACATGGACTACGTGCCGAACCGCAACGCCGTCTCCCTGTCCAAAGGCAAAACGCTTCAGATTGGCATGATTACGGCAGGCATTACCGAGGTCATCCTTCCGTTTATGACGAGCTTTGTTGAAGTCGCGGCGGAACACGGCTTTCAAACGATCATTTATACGTCTGACTCGGATCGCAAACGGGAGCTGCAAGCGTTCGAGGATCTGAAGCAAAAAAGGGTCGACGGGCTGCTCATCATCACCTGCGTCAACGAATTGTCCGTCGTCAGCTCCTACAACAAATACGGTCCGATCGTGTCCTGGCAGCGGATGGACCGGCCGGATATTCCTTCGGTGGCGATGGATCAATACGACGGTTACGCGCTGGCGATCGAGCATCTGCTGTCGCGCGGCGTGACCCAGATTGCCAATGCTTTCGGGCGTCCGAGCAGTCTAAATACGCTGCGTCGAATTCAAGCCTACGAGGATAAAATGACGGCAAACGGACTTCCGATCCGCCGGGACTGGTATTTCAACGCCGTGTATCATCTGGAAGAAGGTCAGGAAGTCGTTCGCCGCCTGCTCGGCGCGCCGCTTCGGCAGCGGACGGGTACCTACGCGAGACGGGAAGCGGCGGCAGGCGAACCGGGCGTGCTGGAGGCGGACGAAAAAGCGCGCGAAACCGCCCGCTCCGCGGACGAACGCGCTTCTCGTCCGCGGCTGGAATGGACCTCCGACATGCCAGACGCGCCGCACGCGCAAAACGGCCGGCCTTCCGGGCGCGCTTGCGGGGACCCCGATTCTGACGGACCCGTCCGTCCTCACGGGCTGGCCGCCGCTCCGTTCGGCGAAGCCGCAACGTCGTACGCCGCAGCGCATGAAGCCCCGGTTCCTGCGAACGAACTTCCGCAAGCGATCTTGTGCGCCAACGATTACGTGGCGGCAGGTATTCTGAGCGAAGCCCGCCGAATGGGCTGGGACGTTCCCGGCAAGCTGCGCGTCGTGAGCTTCGACAATATGCAGATCGCGGGCACGCTCGGCCTGACCAGCGTGCAGAACCCGATTCGCGACCAGGCGCATAACGCTTTTGCGCTGCTCTCGCCCGATCTGCTCGGTCGGCAAATTCCGTTGAAACCGCTGGGCTTCAGCCTGATCGTACGCGAAACGACTTAAAACGAACACAAAGGAGACGATACGGCAATGCCTCGCAAGTCCAAAAGCCAGACCCGTGTATTGAACATCATTTCCGCCGCTTTATTGGCGCTGATCGTGATCGGCGTCGCGGTTCTGCTGCTGCAAAGCCAAGACGCGGCCTCCACGAATAAAACCGGCGATACGGCTTCGGACGCGACCGGTTCCGCCGCGCCAAGCGGTCCGGCGGCGGGCGATTCGGAGCCGGATAACTCCGCCCAACCCACCGACTCGGACGCCGAAACTGCGGCCAGCGATAACGCTTCGGACATCGACGCTTCGCAGCAAAGCGACGAAGCGCAACAAGCGCAGCCCGGCGATTCCGCCGCTGCGTCATCGGACGAAACCCCGGCTGCTTCGGATGCGAAAACGCCAGGTTCATCGTCCGAAGATACTTCGACCGACGGTAAATCGACCTCCGGCACCGATCCGTCGTCGGCCCCGACAAAATCCGCGACGCCGAATGAGTCTCCCGCCGCGGATACCGACAGCCCGCTCGCCGGTATGACGCTGGACGAAAAAATCGGCCAAATGCTGATCGCGGGCGTAAACGGCACCAAGCTTCGCGCGGAAGACCGCGCGCTGCTGCACGATTACGGCGTGGGCGGCGTCATTTTATACGCCAACAATATCGATTCGGCGGCGCAGACCCAATCGCTGATCGCGTCGATCCAAGCCGCGAATCCCGACGAGAAACGTCCGCTGTTCGTCAGCGTCGATCAGGAAGGCGGACGCGTAGCCCGGTTGAAAGGCGTGGACAAAATACCGACAGCCGGAAACGTGGGCAAGCAAAACGACGCAGCCTATGCCCGCTCGATCGGCGAGCAGTTGGGCGACCAACTGCTGTCGCAAGGCTTCAATCTCGATTACGCGCCCGTGCTCGACGTGAACAGCAACCCGGATAATCCGGTAATCGGCGACCGTTCGTTCGGCAGCAGCGCCGCGCTAGTTTCGAAGCTCGGCATCGCGGTCATGCAGGGATTGGAATCCAAAAAGATCATCCCCGTGGTCAAACATTTTCCCGGCCACGGCGATACGTCCGTCGATTCGCATATCTCTCTTCCCGTCGTGAACAAAAGCCTCGGCGATCTGGACAAGCTGGAACTGATTCCTTTTAAAAAAGCGATCTCGGAAGGCGCGGACGTGGTCATGATCGCCCATATCTTGCTTCCGAAACTCGACAGCAAGTATCCGTCTTCCTTGTCGAAAGCCGTGATTACGGATTTGCTGCGCGAACGTTTGGGCTTCGGCGGCGTGGTGATTACCGACGATCTGACCATGGGCGCGATCACGGAAAATTACGGCCTGGGCGAAGCCGCGGTACACGCCGTGCAAGCCGGAAGCGATATTCTGCTCGTCGCGCACGGCGCGGATAACGCGATCTCGGTCATCGAAGCGGTCAAGCAGGCCGTCGCGTCCGGCCAAATCTCCGAACAACGCATCGACGAAAGCGTGACGAGAATTCTCGCGCTCAAGCAAAAATATCTGCTGAACGACTAACACTTATGCCGATATATATCTCTTCGCTTCCAGACACGAAAAAGCCCCTGGCATCGGCCGGAGGCTTTTTTCATGCAAAGTTTCAAAACCCAACGTTGTCGACGAGTTCGATATTCCCGTTTTTGAACGTCGTTTTGGCTCCGTTCGCATTCACGAGCGTGTTTCGTTCGAACTTCACGTCGCGCACGGTTCCGTCGCCCCAGACCCCGATGCCGCGATGCGCGCCGTTGGTAATCGTATTTTCGATAAACTCCACATTGTCGATCGTGCCTTGCCCGGCGTAAACGAGCACGTTCGGATGTTTCTCCGGTTCTTTGATACCCGTATGATCCACCGTATTTCCGACCACCCGCACACCGTCGACGTTCATCGTATTGTACGAGCCTTCGGTCGCGATATAAATGCCGGCCATCATCGTATCCTTGACGCTGTTATTTTCGATCGCTACATGCTCGCCGCCCACGACGGAGATCCCGCGGGCTTTGGATAAGCCGCCCACCTCGTTATCCCGAATCGTCACCGCCCTCACCGGCACAGAGCTGGTCTTGTAGCTGACCACCGCGATCCCATCGTCTCCCGCTGCCGTAACCGTATTGTTTTCGACCATGATATCATGGCTTTCCGTCGTGATATGAATACCGTCCGCGCCGGTATTAGCCACCGTATTATTGGAGATCACTCCGTTATTCGCCCCGTACGCGACCATGATGCCGGCCGTGCTGGACTTGCTGACCGACACATTATCGATCACGAACCGGCTTGCTCCACGTACGGTGATGCTGTTCTTTTCATGTGCGCCGTTTCCCCGAGGGACCGTCGTCTCGTATACATGCTTCAGGTTGCGAAGAGAAACGCCGTCGCCTTTCAAGTCGATCGAACCTTTTTGGGGATCGGTGGAAACGAGCACCGTTGCAGCTTTGCCGGCTCCTTCTACCCGGATGCTGTCGATCGTGAATATTTTACTGAGCGTAAACGTTCCGGCGGGAATATGCAGCGTTTTGTTTTGCCGCTTGGCTGCCTGAGCCGCCGCGGCAAAAGCCGCATAATCGTCCCGACCGTCGTTCGCGACCGCTCCGAAATCGGTAACCGACAAGCCTGTTGCCGAAGCCGGCGAAGAAGCGCCGACCCCGGCGTCGGTCCTGTACACGGCCGACGGCTGACTTGCCGCGTAAGAAGAAGGAGAGTAAGATACAAATGCGCTACCTGCAACCAGGGACAATATAGCGGTACCGAGGAGCCGTTGATGTTTTCTCATGATGTTCGTCCTCCATTTTTGGTATACCATTTATTCCCACAAATTGGATTAAAATTCACATATTTTGTTCTTTTTCGTACAAAAAGACTAGATACACAAGATGAAATACCCAAATAAAACCATTTAAGTACAAAATATATCTAGTTATTCCGATCTTCCATATTAGGTCTTAAGAATATTTCTTCAATACCCCTATTCCCATTTTTGATTTCTTTTGGATTCATCGAGCGTTGTCCGGGTATGCGGCGTTTCCACATACGAAAAAGGCGACGATCGGGAAGATTCCCGGTCGTCGCCTTTTCGAAACGTTATAGCAAGCCTGCTTATTTACGCTTTGACCAACTGTTTCCCCAGATTGTCGCCGCTGAACAGACCCAAGAAAGCTTCGGGCGTCCGCTCGAATCCTTCGATGATATTTTCGCTGTACTTCAGCTTGCCTTCTTTCATCCAGCCTGCCATCTCCGGAATCGCTTCGCTATATCGATCTTGATACTGACCGACCAAGAACCCTTTGACGAGAGCAGTGCGCGTAAGCAGCAGAGGAAGGAAACGCGGCCCCGGCTCTTTTTTCGCTACATTATATAAGGAGATCTGTCCGCACAACGGAATCCGCGCATTCGAGTTCAACAGCTGGAACACCGCATCCGTCACTTCTCCGCCGACATTATCGAAGTATACATCCACGCCGTCCGGGCAAGCTTTCGCCAACGCTTCGTCCAGCGACTCCGTTTTATAGTTCACGACCGCGTCAAAGCCCAACTCTTCGGACAGATAACGATTCTTCTCTTCAGAGCCCGAAATTCCGACCACGCGAGCGCCTTTGATCTTGGCAATCTGGCCTACGATCATGCCGACCGCGCCGCCTGCGCCGGATACGACCACCGTCTCGCCCGCTTTCGGCTGCCCGATATCCAGCAAGCCGAAATAAGCGGTTAATCCGGTCATGCCCAGGACGCCGAGCGCCGTTTGGATCGGAGCAAGATCGGGATCGACCGGAGACACCTGATCGCCGCTTACCGTCGCATGCGTCTGCCATCCCCAACCGCCTAGTACGATATCTCCGACTTTGCGCGAAGCATGGCGGCTTTCGATAACCCGACCGATCGAGCCGCCGCCCAGCGTACCTCCGATCTCGTAAGGCTTGGAATACGACTTGGCATCGTTCATCCGGCCGCGCATATACGGGTCCACCGACAGGTATAGCGTCTCTACCGAAATCTCGCCGTCCTGCGGCGCTTCCAGTTCTTCCGTCTTCAGTTCAAAATTATCCGATGTCGGCATACCGTCAGGACGGCTGGCCAGCACAAAGCGTTTTTTCTGTGTCATGATGCGTTCACCTCCGTTAAAATTCGCCCAAAGCTTCTTTGAAGGGCCACTTTTATAGTTTACCCCTTACGAAGCAAAACTCCCATTTTAGCGTTTTTGCATTCTTCCGTCTTCTTTTCTTCCATTTCGATCCGATTCACAGTCTTTTTCTATCGAACATGTCATGTATCGTAACATATTCGTGCATTTTTTGGCTGACAACCCTCTTCTTTTCCGCTAAAATGAAAGCAAAGAGTTCTTTTGAGATTTTTTCATGTAAACAAGTGAATACCTAAATCTTTCATTCATTCTTTTTCAATATAAAATATTAATGACTAAGGAGTGCGAATATGGGCAGAAAAAACCGCAAAGTCGCAATTATCGGATCGGGTCTGGTCGGATCAAGCTGTGCTTACGCCATGATCAACCAATCTATCTGCGACGAGATCGTCATTATCAGCCGCAACCATGAGCATGCGCTAGCGCAGGCGCTCGATCTGTCCCACTGCGCCGACTTCACCTCAACGCGTACCCGCGTACGTGCCGGATTCTATTCCGATTGCAGCGATGCGGACATCGTGGTGCTCACGGCAGGTGCAAATGTCAAAGCCGGCCAAACGCGGATGGATATCATCGCGGACGCCGCTTCCATTACCCGCGAAGTCGTCACTGCCGTCATGGCCAGCGGATTTGACGGCATCTTCGTAGTCGCATCGAATCCGGTTGACGTCGTGACGCTGATTACCGCCCAAGTGTCCGGCTTGCCGCGCCACCGGGTTATCGGCACCGGCACGTCTATCGACTCCGCCCGTCTCAAAACACTGCTCGCCGACGTTTTCCAAGTCGATCCTCGCAGCGTGCATGGCTACGCCATGGGCGAACACGGCGAATCCCAATTCGTCGCCTGGTCGCACGTCACGATCGGCGGCAAACCCATCCTGCATATCATCGAAGAACACAAGCTGCGTTTCCCGGATCTTGACCTGAACGATATCGCCCGCAAAACCAAAGACGCAGGCTGGGAAATCTTCACCCGCAAAGGCTCCACCCAATTCGGCATCGGCAGCGCCATCGCCTACATTACACGCTCCATCCTAAACGACGACCACCGCATTATCGCCGTCTCCGCGATCCTGGACGGCGAATACGGCCAATCCGACGTTTGCGTAGGCGTCCCTGCCATCATCGGCGACGGCGGCATCGAAGAACTGATCGAATTCAACCTGAGCGACGACGAAAAAGCATCGTTCGAACGCTCCTGCGATATGATCCGCACCGGCCTAAACAGCATCACCATGCTCTCCTAATCCAATCACTTAACTAAATTGCTTTTTCCGTACAGAAACAGCCCGGAAGCCACTCCTTCCGGGCCTTTCCTTTTATCCCTAACAAGCTGAATTCGCGATTGTGCCTCCAGGCGGAGGGAGAAATTCAACGAAAAACGCCTTTGAGCCAAGAAAGCCAACGGCTTTCTCAGCGAGACAGCGCTTTGAGTGAATTTCTCCCTCCGCCGCCCCGCACACCTCACGTATTCCGCTTCCGCCGCACCATCAACCCGAACACCCCCAACATCACCGCCAACGAAGCCGCCATCGAAAGACAGAATACCGAAAACCGTTTCCCGTCCGTCATCGGCGAAGCCGCGTATTCGTCCAGCCCCATATCCAACATCGCCGTTGCATTATCGCCCGTTCGGACGGACGCGTACTCCGCGACCGTTCCTTCCTGCGCCAGCGCCGCCGCGGCGGCCGCGATGCCGACGTCGACCGGATTCGCCGATTCGGCACGAACCGGGCCGGCCGACAGCGGCGTGACGATCGCGACGGCCAGCGCCGCGACCAACAGTTGTTTGGTTATCATGAACATTGCCCCCTTGTATATAAAGAACCGATGCCGCGTTCCGTATATCCGTCATGCGACATCCAGCGTTTTCCTTTTCCTTTTCCTACTTTTATCAACGTCGAAAGCGGCAAGTTCGTTAATAGCCGCAAGCAAGCTTCACAAAAAATACTTTCCTAAACGCTGTTTGGTTTCACCTTTATACCGGTTTTCGGTTGAAATACGTCAATCCCGCCGCCAAAAACAACACGAAGCTGCCGCCCACCGTTATCAGCAAACTTTCGATCGGCAAGCCGAATGCGCCAAAGTCATACTCGCCTCCCGCCTGCATCATCACCAGCATCGGCTGCGCCCACGGATAATAAGGACCATAGGTAGCCGAGTTGGCGATCAAGATGTTCGGGATAGTAAAGATCACATTCAACACAAGCGGTGCGGCAAAACTGCTCCACATGGTGGACACGAACAATTGCAGCGCGGCCAGCGGCAGACAAGCGATAAATCCGCCGATCAATTTGATGCCGAAGTCTCCCCACGGAATCAGGGCGAGATCATATCCTTTGAGCGCGCCTACGCCGACTATCGCAATAAAAAATAACAATTGGTTCAGCGCGAGCGTACCCATTACGACCAGCAGTTTGGAGAAATATAGCGCGCTGCGCGAAACGGGAAGCGACAAAATCTGTTTCCAGCCACCGCCTGCGTGCTCATACCGACACACATATGCCGAGAAAATTCCCGTCATGATCGGCAGGAACAGCATGGCGTGCAGCACTACCATCGCAAGCATCAACCCCGCCCAGGCTTCTTCTCCACTACCGACGCTGGTCAGCAGCCCGATCACTGCACACAATACCGGATCAATAACGGCAAGCAGCATGATTTGGGAACGTCCGAGCTTGATCCGTTCACTTCGCAATGCGGAAATCCAAGTTCCCATTTACGCCACGTCCTTTCTGGAAAAGTGTAAAGAACCGAGCAGGTACAGCACGATAAAGACCGCGATGCCCAGGCCGACGAACGTCAGCGTTTGCTGGCCGTGCGCCACGAATCCCGGCCAGGACAACGGCAACGCGTGCGGCAAGGAAGCCCCGAAGACCGATACCAGCGAAGCCGTGATGCCCAGCGCGATCGGAATCGCCTGGTTGCGCACCGTCAACGTGAGCCACAGCATCACGCCCAGCAAAGGCAGCGCCGCCAACATCGGATACAAGCCGGAAGTCAGCAAATCCAGGTAAGGAATCGGCCCGTCGAACTTTAGCGCGAGGCCGAGAATCAGCGTGGACCCGCTCAACAACGCACAGGCGACCAGCAACTGAATCAAACAGCTCAGAAATTTGGAAGCGAACACCTGGGAGCGCCGGACCGGCAAAGCCAGCGTCTGTTTCCATGAATTTTGCCGGTTCTCGATATTCGCGATCATCGACATCAATAAGGTCATCGCCAGATAGATTGCGATCGGCACGAACAACCCCGTCGATTCGATCAGTCCTCCCCAGGCGTCTCCGGCATACGCGTCGTAAACCAGATAGTCGTACCGCAGACCGAAGTTAAGCGCCTGCATCGCCGCCAATCCGACAGGCCCGATAAACACGACCCACCAGATCCCGGTTCGGCGCATTTTCAGCAGGTCCGCCGCAAGAAGTTTGCCGATCATCGCGCAGCCTCCTTCCGCAATCCGGCCGCTCTGGGCGCGCTGGCTTCATGACGCTCGGAAGACGCGTTCGACGCGCCCGAAGTCATGGTCAGGAACAGGTCTTCCAGCGATTTGCGGCGCTCTTCCACCCGGTAGATACTATGACGTGCGTCTACCAGTGCGGCAACGAGACGGGCAATCTGTCCGTTATCGATGCCTTTGAACACCAGATGGCCTTGATCGAGTCGCGGGAAGCATCCCTGCTCACGCGCGGTAATCATAGCGGCGTCCGGTTCGGACAACGCGATATGAATTTCGCTTCCGGCCTTGCGCTGCAAATTCGGAATGCTGTCCTGAAAGATCATTTTGCCCTGATTGACGATGCCTACGCTGCTGGCCATCTGTTCGACTTCGCTGAGCAGGTGGCTGGAGACAAGCACGGTAATGCCTTGCTGCTGCGGCATTTTTTTGATCAACTCGCGGATTTCCAAAATGCCCGACGGATCAAGTCCGTTTGTCGGCTCGTCCAGAATGAGCAGCTCCGGGCTACCCAGCAGTGCCGACGCGATGCCGAGCCGCTGCTTCATGCCGAGCGAATACCCTTTGACCGAGCGTTTGGCGTCTTTGGTCAAGCCGACGGTATGCAATACTTCGTCGATCCGGCTTTTCGGCACGTTCAAAATGCGGCGGATCGTCTCCAGGTTCTCCACCGCGTTCAGATGGCCGTAATAAGACGGGTATTCGACCAGCGAACCGACGCGGCGCAAAATCTTGATCCGCTCCCTTTTCAAATCCTGGCCGAAGATCTGCACCACGCCGCTATCCGGCTTGATCAGCCCCAGGAGCATACGGATCGTCGTCGTTTTTCCTGCTCCGTTCGGTCCGAGGAATCCGTAAATCTCGCCACGCGGGATCGCAAGATTAAGCGCGTCCACAGCCGGCGTGCCTTTATATTTTTTCGTCAAGTTCCGGGTCTCGATCATCATGTCTGTCATTGTCCCTCACCTCTCGTTTTCTTATCGTTGTTTCCTATGATAAAGATCCAAGGTTAAAGGGAAGACGACCTGAAGTTTAAATTTGGTTTAAAAAATCGGCAAAAAGCCAACATTCGTTCCGCAGAGGAATGTTGGCTTTTACAATTAAATCGCGTCTTTCGCTCCTGTGTTGGATGGGCTGATCTTGGCACGGGAAGCTTTTTTTCCTGTAGAGCCGAGCATTTTCAGCATCATGCCCAGAGAAGGCTTCTGTCCGTAAAGCAGTACGCCATTGCGGTAGACTTTGGCCGACAGCCAGCCCGCAAGCAGCGTGGATACGGCCAGGATCACGATCGGAAGCACGATGTCCGGCAATGCCGGTTCTCCTGCGCCGACACGGGTCAGCAACACCATCGGCGTCAAAAACGGAATGTAGGAAGAGACGACAGCCAGCGTTCCGTTCGGTGCGCCCAATGCGATCATGGAGACGATGAAGGCTGCCATCAGCAGCATGGATACCGGCATCGTTGCCTGACTCAGCTCTTCGCTTCGGCTGACCATCGAACCGGCCGCCGCAAACAACGTGGCGTAGAAGAAATAGCCAAGGATGAACAGCATAGCCGTGACAACCAGCGTTTGCCCGCCCAAAATCGACAGATCGATAGACAAGTTGCCGATCGACAGCGCTTCTCCCGTCCCGCCGAAGCTCATCAGCAATGCGCCGAAGCTAACGATAATCGCAAACTGGAGAATTCCCGCTACGCCTACGCCGAACACTTTGCCCGCCAGCAGTTGGCCGGGGCTGACTTTCGTAATCAGAATCTCTTGAATACGCGAGCCTTTTTCAACCGAGACCGAAGTGGCTACGTTGCCTGCGAACAGATAGATCATGAAGAACATCAGGGTAAGCAGCGCATAGACCGGCATATAGGTCTGGGCGAACGACTTGCCTCCGGCGTTCAGCTCGTTGAGTTCCAGGGAAGGCCGTGCCGTAACCGAAGCCGCCTGCTCCGACGGCAGTCCGAGCGCTTCGACGCGTTCGTTGATATTCAACCGCTCCACATACGTCGACAGATCGGCCGCGAACGGAACGTCTTCCTGACGGTTCACCGACAGCGTGATTTGCGGAGCCGCAGACGCTTCGGCAGCCGGTGCAATCGCGATGATCGCGGACAAATCTTCATTTTGCAGCAACTTCGCTTGATCCGCCTGCTCGCTCTCCGGCACCAGCTTCCATTCGTACAACGAAGATACGGAAGCTTCCAGCCCCTGCGCATCGACCGGAAGCGAAGTCGTATTGACGACGGCAACCGTTCCTTGCGTCGATGTCCCTCCGCCCGTGAGTCTCGGAATAAGCACGATCGCCGCAATCAGTGCGACAAGCAGCACCGTCATCCACAAAAACGATTTGGAACGAATCCGTTCCTTGAACGAATAGCCGAATACGATTCCGAATGATCTCATACCGCTTCCCCCACCTTTTCAATAAAGATTTCATGCAGCGACGGTTCTTTCAGTTCGAACTTGAGCATCGGTACGCCCGCTTGCCCCAGTTCGCGCATCAGCTCGTGTGCCTGTGCCTCGCTGTTCACCTTGAGCGTCCATTCCTGCGCATCCCGCCGAATATCGGTCAGGACGCGCGTGTCCAGAAACGGCGTCAGATCCGCTTCGCTGCGCAAAATCAGGTTGCTGCGTCCGTATGAACGTTTGATATCGGACAAGCGTCCGTCGATCTGCACCCGGCCCCTTTTCAAAATACAAATCTGTTCGCAAAACTGCTCGACCTGCATCATCTGGTGACTGGAGAAGACCAGGGCTTTGCCTTTCGCGATCTGCTCCTTCACCACCGAAGCCAGCATGTCCGCATTGACCGGGTCAAGTCCGCTAAACGGCTCGTCCAGAATGACCAGCTCGGGATCATGGATCAGCGCCGAGATAATCTGTACCTTTTGCTGATTGCCTTTCGACAACTGTTCGACGCGCTTGTGCTCATGCTCCGCGATGCCCAAACGCTCCAGCCAACGCTTCAACGCGCTTTGCGCCGCCGTTTTCTTCATCCCTTCCAGCCGCGCCAGATAGATCAACTGCTCGCTCACCGTCTCTTTCGGATACAATCCGCGCTCCTCCGGCAGGTAGCCGACACTCGGACGATGGGTTAGAAAAGGCTTGCCGTTCCACAGCACTTCGCCGTGTTCGTGTTCCAACAATCCTAGCACCGAGCGGATCGTCGTCGTTTTGCCCGCCCCGTTGCCTCCCAACAATCCAAAAGCTTCGCCCGATCTTACGGTCAACGAGATATCGTCCACCACTTTCTTCTCGCCGTATTGCTTGCCCAAATGTCTGATTTCCAATGTCATCTTATTCTCTCCTTTCGAGTCATGCGCGCTTGCACCCCGTATCCATGCGAATGAAGTATATAGGTGAAATTTAGGTGTGTGTATACAGTGATTAGTGTGTATGTCTATATGCACACTATATTTGCAAGAGGGGGATTTTGTCAACGGTTCGAATAAAAAAAGAAGATCCGATCGAAAGAAGAAAAAGAAAAACGGTGCGAAAAACCGCGTGGTTGCAAGGTTTTCAGGGGAATAATCGTTTGGGATTTTTTGTGATGCGGGGGCTTGGGTGCGTATAGGTGTGCTTATGGGTGTGTATAGAGGTATAAAAAGCTAACCTTGAGCCGCTGCGCGATGTTCAAAAAAAGGCCCGAAACCGAAAAGGCGCTGTAGCGGATATGCGATCCGTTACAGCGCCGCGTTGGCATGCCCATTCGCAGGATTGAAGTGACGCCGCCGCATTTCCGAACGCGAATCCGCGACGCCCGGTAGCTTGGCCAACCTTGATCGGAGGTTTACGTTCGGCAGAGGATTTGTCGAAAAAGTCCATTTTATGCTTTCCCACAAGGGTAAATGGTGATGGTAGTTCCTTCTTCTCCGCTTTCGATGCTCCAGTTCATGTTCATCTCGCGGATCATGAGGTCTACGATGGATAGGCCGATACCGGCACCGGCGGATGGATTGCGGCGGGTGTCGGACGGTTTGGCGGCAGGCTCTGCGATTGTATCGGCAGACCGGGCAAGCTCGCCGGGAGCCGATTTCGCCGAGTCTGGCGCAGGCAACCCCGGTCCCCGATCCCGAATCCGCAACGGGCGGTTCCCGTCAGCGTCGGCTTCGCCCAACGACAGGCCGATATATCGTCCTGCTTTGGCATGGCGCACCGCGTTTTGAAACAGATTGTCGAGAATGCGGACGAACCATTCGCGGTCCACGTTCCAGAACAGGGCCTCGTCGGGCAGGTCGGCTTCGACTTCCATGCCTTCTTTTTCAAAAACGGGATACCACTGCGCGGCGGCGGTTCGGACGATGCGCAGGATATCGGTTTCTTCCAAGCGCATCGGGTAACGGCCTGCGGCGATCAGGGTGTAAGACAGCAGATTGTCGATAAGCCCGCCGAGATCGTCCAGCTTGCGAGACATCAGGCGCAGCGATTGCTGACCACGTTCGCCCAGCGGTTCGCTTTCGAGCGAATACGCATGGCTGCGGATCACGGTCAGCGGAGTTCGGAGATCATGCGACAGGTTGGCGATCAGCTTTTTGCGCAGTTCTTCCTCTTCCCGCTCGCGTTCGCGACCGTCGCGCAGCTTATGCACCATCGCATTGAACGTACCTTCCAGCGCAGCCACTTCGTCTTGGCGCTTATCCGGTCCAACCGGCAAAGGAATACCCGTTTCGTCATAAGCGGTCATGGCCTCCTGCAGACGAATCAGACGTTTGCGAATCCTGTAGAAAAATGCCCAAGACATAAACGCAAACAGAACGAACAACAACAGAAACAGCAATACTCCGGCAATTTGCGAAAATCTGGAGTTCTGATCGGGTACGTTCGTATCCATATGTTCGCGCAAGACTTCGGCAACCAAGAAGCCCTGTCGGGCGTCCCGCATGCTGTCTTCTCCTTCTCCGATAAAAGCGACGACGGAAAAGCCGGAAGAATTATAGGCCGTTGCCCGCTTCATATACTCGGCTGTCCAGCCCGGCGTCCAGACGTCAGGAATGCTTGATTGCTGCGGATTCTCGACGATTGTTCGACCTTTTGCGTCCACGGCGGCAACCGATACCAACGGGTTTTTGATACGAAAAGCTTCAAGCGACTTCACGATCTCCTCCGCCGAAGCTCCATCCAGCGAAGCCGCCAGTTGATGCCAACCCTCTTCCAGGCCCGATAACGAAGCATATTGCTGACCGGATTCGACTTCCTGACGTCCGGGTTGCCAGATGAAATACGTGTAGCCCAAATAAAGGACCATCACGAAAATCAAAATCATCGGCAGCAGAAAAATGGCGAAGCCGACCAGCATCAGATAACGGGCCATTAACGAATGACGGAATTTTCCGGCCGAGCCTTTGCGCCGCTTCATCCCCGTACCCGATAGCCGATGCCGCGAATGGTCTCCACAATCTCCGGATTGCCGGGATCGCGTTCGATTTTTTCCCGCAGATACCGAATATGCACCATCAGAGTCTTGTCTCCGTCGATATAAGGCTCGCCCCATACGGCTTCATAAATTTGTTCCTTCGTCAGGATCTGGCCGAGATGGCGCAGAAAATACATAAAGATATGAAATTGCTTGCCCGTCAGCGCGATTTCTTCGCCGCTTTGCGCATCCTCGACCCGATTCTCATGCTCATGCACCAATAGATGCCCGATACGGCGAGCTTCCGGTTCGGCCGGACTGATTCGCCGCAGCATCACTTCGATCCGGGCCGCCAATTCGTCCGGGTGAAACGGCTTGGTCAAATAATCGTCGGCAAATCGCAATGCTTCGAGCTTATCATCAATCGACGTTCGGGCCGATAACATCATTAGAGGCAAAGCCGGATGATCGCGCTTCAGCCGCTGGCCGACCGTGAATCCGTCCAATCCCGGCAGCATGATATCCAGCACGGCGGCATCGCATGCTCCGGCTGCCTCCGATGCACCGTCGCCGCTTTCCAGCCAGACGACGCCGTAGCCGCGCTCTTCCAGATTGCGCACGACCCATTCGCCGATCTGGCGTTCGTCTTCGATATAGAGTACCGTTTTTTTCGTCACAAATGTAGTCCTCCTGTTTTCGGCGCTTCGGAAACGAAGCTGGATTCCCCTTTGCGCCGCCTTGCGTCCATGATATCAGTATTTGTGCTTCCGGGCACATGTAAAACGCTTTTTTCAATCTTCTTTTCCGCTAAAAACCCCGTTTCTTGCAGCTATGCGCACGGGTAATAACAAGTACGATTTTTGTCCGTTTTCCACTGTGTATGTTCTATTCCATTCCTTCGCTGCCTGCATATAAACGTCCATCCCACGATCCGAGGAGGAACCCCGTCATGACGCCGATCACAATCACATTGCTGCTCGTTGCCGCCGCGCTGGCCGGTGCAACCACCGCCTGGCTCATTGTCCGTTCGAAGCGTATGCGCAAAAAGACCAGTAATATCGTCGATCTGGCCGCTGCTCGCCGTCGCAAAACGCGAGAAGCCTCGCTGAATCCGATCACATCCGACGCCACCAAGCGAAAAGTCGGTTCGGCCAAAGGAGCGGACATTCGCGGGTTCACTCCAAAAAATGCGGATACGCGTCTGCAATCCTGTTCCCGTTGCCAGAAAAAAAGCGACTCGGTCGGGTTCTATGTCGATGAATACGGCAATCTGGTCGGCGTATGCAAAGAATGTCGCAAATCGGCCAAAAACCGTGACCTGATGCCGCTATAACCCGTAACTGATCAACGCTGTCCAGACTCGTTTCCCCTGCACCGGCATCACGGGGAACGCGGGTCTTTTTTGTATGCTCTTTTCCTTTGCGACGTTCGCTCTGTTTCTCGCTTCCCTGTTCACGGGTATACCATCTTGTCGGTGCATGCGCGCCATTCCACTATTCCAACACTCAAGGGGGACTTATCCGATGCTGCTTGAAGCGATTGAACACCGGCCGAAGATGAACTGGGCTTATACGGTTGACAAAGAAACGATTCACCTGCGACTCCGCACGAAAAAAAACGACGTGGAGCGCGTTTTCGTAATCGGAGGAGACAAGTACGCATGGGACCGGACGAAAACAGAGATCCCGATGCGCATTTTTGCGTCCGATGAGTTATTCGACTACTGGGAATGCGAGGCCAAGCCTCCGTACCGTCGTCTGAAATACGGATTCAAGCTGGAAAGCGGAAAAGAAACCGTTTGGATGAACGAAGACGGCTTTCATCATATCGAGCTGACGTCCTCCGATGACTTTTACGAGATCGCCTACATCAATCCCGAAGACATCATCAAGACGCCGGAATGGGCCAAAAACGCCGTGTTTTATCAGATTTTCCCCGAACGCTTCGCGAACGGCGATCCGTCGATCAGCCCGGACAACGTGCAGCCTTGGGGCGGAAAGCCCGAGGTAGACAGCTTCTTCGGCGGCGATCTGGAAGGCGTGCGGCAGCATCTGGATTATATCGCGGATCTTGGGATCAACGCGATCTACTTTACCCCGATCTTCCAGGCGCCGAGCAATCATAAATACGATACGCAGGATTATTTGAAGCTCGATCCGCATTTCGGCGACGAGGCGACGCTCAAGCATCTGATCGAGGAGTGTCACGGACGCGGCATTCGGGTGCTGCTCGACGCCGTGTTCAACCACTCCGGCAAAACGTTTAAACCGTTCGTCGACGTTAAGGAAAAAGGCGCCGACTCCGCGTATGCCGACTGGTTCCACGTCCGCGAATTCCCGATCGACGTCAAAGACGGCATTCCGACGTACGAGACGTTCAGCTTCGAGCCGAACATGCCGAAATTCAATACCGGCAATCCGGACGTCAAAAAATACCTGCTCGAAGCGGCCCGTTACTGGATCGGCGAGATCGGCTTCGACGGCTGGCGGCTGGACGTGGCGGACGAGGTGGACCACCGTTTCTGGCGCGAATTCCAGACGGTCGTCAAAGAAGCCAACCCGGAAGCTTATATCGTCGGCGAGCTGTGGCATGAAGCGACGCCGTGGCTGCAAGGCGACCAATTCGATTCGGCGATGAACTATCCGTTTACGTACGCGGTGCGCGACTTCGTGGCTCTGGGCAAAACGGACGCGCAAAAATTCGCCTACTCGCTGTCCAAGCAACTGGCGCGTTACCCGCTCCCGGTCAGCCAGGCCGCGTTCAACTTGCTGGACAGCCACGACACGGAGCGGATGCTGACCGTGGCGGACGGCGACAAAAACAAGCTGAAGCTGGCCGTCGCCATCCAAATGACCTATCCCGGCACGCCGTGCGTGTATTACGGCGACGAGATCGGCATCGACGGCGGAGCCGACCCGGACTGCCGCAAATGCATGGAATGGGACGAAGACAAGCAGGATCTGGACTTGCGCGATTTTTATAAAACGGTGATCGGTTTGCGGCACGAATATACGGCGCTGCGTACCGGGCATTTCGATATTTTGCACGCGGAAAAAGACGGTCATACGCTGGCTTACCGCCGCGAGGACGAAGAGTCTACGCTGATCGTGGCGCTGAATGTGTCGGACAAAGCGCAGACGCTTAAGATCGATACGAACGGCGGCGACAGCGACGGCGCGACGGCGAAAGCTTGGAGCGTACTGACGGCGGGCGGCGTTAAGCCTTCGCTAACTTCGGAAGATCGTCTCGACGCAAAAAAAGGACGGTTGACCATCGAGCTTCCGGCTTACGGGTATGCGGTGTTGAAGGCGGAGTAGAGCGATGTAACAGGTACAGCGGAACACGATTGAACGCACAAAAAGCCCGGGCCGAACGGAGTCTTCCGTTTACCCGGGCATTTCGCATTCAGCTTCAGTGCTGATGAGACGAACACTCCTTTTTACTACATCTCAAACAACTGAAAACGCCGATCGCTCTCCATCTGCTCCAACAGTGGCGCGGCTCCGGTCAGATCCCTAATCACCCGGTCCCAGAACTTTTGCGCCGGAATATTGTTCGCCAGCTGATGCAGTCCCCAGCGGCCCGGCTTCGTACCGAACACGAGCCTTGCCGCGCGCATGCCGATGCCGGAGCGGCGGTATTTGCGCATAATGAAAAATTGCGACAAATACGCCGCTTCATTTTCCCAAAACTCATGCACCATCGCGAATCCGGCAATCTGTCCATCCGCCAAAATGACATAGGCACAATTGCCGCCCCACTTTTTCCAATACAATTCGAACTCCGGGAAATACGGATATTCGCCGTCCGAACGCACGTCCATCCCCGTAAACTCGCTAAAATCATACAAATACAACTGCCATAACTGCTCAAACATCTTCCGATCCGCGATCCGGGCCTTCCGAATCTCTACGTTGCCGATATCCATTGCAGGTCCCCTAATCTATGTAGTCTGTAAGGCGCGTGTATGAAGCCGGCCTCCTTTGCTTATCTGCCCCTGTATCGTGTATCCTCTAATTTACCAAATGCCTTTCCAAAAATCTATTCGTCCAGTGTCGGCAACGAACCCCGTCTCAAGACGGTTGCCCGGACGGTCTTAGCGGATTATGATAAGAAAAAAAACATGAAGGCAGGGTCAAACGCCCATTTCCTCCAAGGAGTGAACAACCATGATCCACAGCGGCGAGCAAGAACCCTCGATCCGTCTGATAGAAGATACCCTGCTGCCGGACGTTCAACTGGAGAGCATCGATCCGTTCAACCCGGTTGTCGTGCATCTCACGCCTACGGGTTGGACGCTGCTAGGTGCCGGCAATTACGCCGCCGTTTTCGAGCACCCTTCGCTTCCCGGCAAGGTCGTCAAAATCTACGCGCCCGGACGTCCCGGTTGGCGGGAAGAATGCGACGTCTACGAGCGACTCGGCACGCATCCGGCGTATTCGACGCTGTATGCCGCGAACGCACTGGGCGACCACTATTACCTGGTGCTGAAAAAGCTCGAAGGCAAGACCTTTTACAATTGTCTGCGAGACGGCACGTATATCCCTTCGAAAGCGGTGCGGGATATCGACAAAGCGCTCGATTACGCCCGCTCCCGCGGCTTGAATCCGAAAGATGTGCACGGCAAAAACGTTATGCTCAAAGACGGTCGCGGCCTGGTCGTGGACATCTCCGACTTCCTGCAAGCCGGACCGTGCGTGATGTGGAAAGATTTCAAGAAAGCTTATTCCAAACTCTACAAGCCGTTGATGCCGAAAAAACACACCTTCCCCATGCCCGACTGGTCGATGGACATGATCCGCTACGTGTATCGCCGCCTGCGCAAAAAAGCCCGCCTTGACGGCCGGCATCCGCAAGGGAAGCGGTATAAGGTAAAAGCGCGGAAGTCGAGTTAAGGGTTGCGTGGAGAGCGGAACAAATCGAAGGCAATAGAAGTCCGGAGGAGTCGAAAACAGGCAGGATAGGCATCGTAGTCGCAGAAAAGCACCGAGCATGAAGAAAAAGCGAAAGCAGGCGGCGAAGACGGACGAGCTACATTGTCTTTTTGGCTATGTAGAACATTCCGATTGCCGCTTTTGAACAGCTATGTTGATCTTTTGGCAATGTAGAGCATGCTCAGAGCTTGAATTTGCTGCACTGAAGTCCTGCACGTTGCCGAAAAGTCAACGTAACTCGCAAATGAACGAATGTTCCTGCTCTACGTTGCTTATCAAACAACGTAGAGCGCTTCCCGATTGAAACAGCGACCGAAACGAGCTTTCCCGACGTCACTTCCGTTTAACCTACTTATCCCTAGCAAAAAAGGCCGGCTCAATTGCGAGCCGGCCTTCCCTTTTTCACAACACTTTTTCCAAGAAACTGATCGTGCGTTCGTGCTTCGGATTACCGAACACTTCTTCCGGCGTGCCTTCTTCCACGATGTAGCCACCGTCCATGAAGATGACACGATTTCCCACTTCGCGCGCAAATCCCATCTCGTGCGTGACGATGATCATCGTCATGCCTTCACGGGCCAAATCCTGCATAACGCCTAGCACCTCGCCGACCATCTCCGGGTCAAGCGCGGAAGTCGGTTCGTCAAACAGCATAACATCCGGATTCATGGCAAGCGCGCGGGCGATCGCTACGCGCTGCTTCTGACCGCCCGACAGCGATGCGGGAAACGCGTTGGCTTTATCGGCAAGACCGACTCGTTCAAGCAATCCTAATGCCGTTTTTTCGGCTTCGGCTTTCGTTTGCTTTTTCAGCTCGACCGGCGCGAACGTGATGTTCTGAAGCACCGTCTTATGCGGAAATAGATTGAAGTGCTGGAACACCATGCCGATATTTTCGCGGATTTTGTTAATGTCCGAATTTTTATCGTTCAGATCGTGGTCGTCTACAATAACTTTGCCGGCAGTGATTTCTTCCAACAGGTTAAGACAACGCAGGAAGGTACTTTTGCCGGAACCCGAAGGTCCGATAACGCAAACAACTTCGCCTTCCCGAACCTCCATATCGATGCCTTTGAGTACTTCGTTGCTGCCGTAACTTTTTTTGAGGCCGGTAACTTTAACTTTATCCACGGCTTACTCTCCTTTCGAGACGATCCGCAATCTTGGTGAGGATCGTGATGACGATCAGGTACATGATGCCGATCGTCAACCACACTTCAAACGATTGGAACGTCCGAGCCACGACCAGCTTACCCGACTGAGTAAGTTCGACCAGACCGATGATAGACATGATCGAAGTATCTTTCAGCGTAATGACCATCTGGTTGATAAACGAAGGCACCATCACTTTGATCGCTTGTGGCAAGATGATTTTACGCATCGCAGTCTGATAAGGGACGCCCAGCGAACGTGCCGCTTCCATCTGGCCCTTATCGATCGACTGGATACCGCCGCGGATGATTTCCGTCACATAGGCACCCGCGTTCAACGACAGCGCAAGAATAGCCGCCGTCCAGATCGGCATCGTGAAGTTCAGAGCCTGAGGAATCGCAAAGTAAATGAAGAAGGCCAAAATCAGCAGCGGGATGCCGCGGAAGATATCGACGAATGCCGTAGCGATCCCTCGCAACGCTTTGTTATGGCTAACTTTCATCGATCCGAAGATCAGACCTAAAATAAAGGCAAAGAATAACGAAATGAGCGTGTAATACACGGTGTATCCGAGACCTTTGAGAAAAGCGGGCATAGAAGCCCAGATCAGTTCGAATCCGCTCATTTGCGGAGTTGCGGCGATTTCGATTTCCCCGCCTTCCGATACGGACGATTCACCCAGATACTTCGCTACGGCTTCATCATATTTTCCGTTTGCTTTAATATTGGCCAAACCTTGATTGAACATTTTGAGAAGTTCGGCATTTTGGCCTTTTTTCACAGCAAATCCGTACGCGCCGCCCGGTTCTTTCGGCAGCGGCATTTTCATTCCGTTGCCTTGCGCTATCCCGTAAGCGACGACAGGATAATCTTCGAAGTAAGCCACCGATCCTCCTGCTTTGACTTCTTCGATCAACTGCGGTGAATCATCGAAGGTGACGATCGTAAATCCGTATTGATCTTTGATCGATTCCGCGAATGTCGCCCCTTCCGTACCGGTCTTAACCGCTACGCGCTGGCCGCGCAAGTCTTCATACGACAAGATCGCGCTGTTATTGGCGTCCACGCCCATGATCGGACCCGATTGGAAGTATTCTTCCGAAAAATCGAAGACCTGCTTGCGCTCGTCGGTAATGCTCATGCCGGCGATGACACCGTCAACGTTGCCGGATTGAAGCGCTTGGACTGCCGCGTTAAAACCCAGCGGTTGAAGACGATACTCAAAGCCCTGATCCTCGGCGATCGCCTTGAGCAAATCAAGGTCGATGCCTACGTAATTACCGCTGGCGTCCTGGTACTCGAACGGCGGGAACGTCGTGTCAGTCGCAATGGTGTACGTCTTCTTCGCTTCGGCGGCTTGCGCCGATGGCACCAAACTTCCCGCGAACGAGAAGAAGAAAATCAATAAAACCAAAAACCCCGTAATCTTTTTCTGAATGTGCATAATTTCCTCCAGTCGCTCGGCGCGGCTTTAGAATTTTCTCTCCATTTTACATGACCTGTGAACTATTGACTACGTTTATCTATTAAAAATTTTAATAAGGAATATAAAACCGCGTTATGGATCTTCCGCGCTTTGTTACGTTACATGCCGTGTAAGTTGGATAAAAACGAATTTCGAAACGTTATGATTTTGAACGATTACATTGGCTTTTTTGAAAGATAAATGCTTGAAACGGTTGGTTCGTCTTTTCTTGTTCTTTTACAAAAAGCCACTTCACGATGCGCCTGTGAAAGATTACCCTTTTGCGGATGAAAGGTTAACACCTTTTCTTTTAATGTTTGCTGGAAATTCAAAGCGTTCCCGTTCCAAAAAAGCGTAAGTTTTATTTTAAATTGATCGTAATTTAGTTTTTTAAAATTTTTATGCCGTTTTGGCTTGAAAGGCATTGAAAATTAGAAATCTTGTTACTATAATATACCTATGTGTTTTTGATAACGAAAAAATTCGGCTTTCAGAGAGGAAGTTTCCACAATGACAAACGCTAAATTCGCCAAGCTATTCGACAAAGTTCAATTGAACGACGGCATTACCCTGCAAAACCGGATCGTACTCGCACCTATGACTCACTCTTCGTCCAACGAAGACCTGAGCGTATCGGATGCCGAACTCACCTATTACGAACGCCGCACAGACAAATTGGGACTCGCGATCACAGCGGTCGCACACGTGATGCCGGGCGGGATCGGCTTCCAAAACCAATTTGCCGCATTCGGTGAAGAAAATCTTCCGGGTCTGACCCAACTTGCAACTTCGCTTAAAAAAGGCGGCGCCAAAGCCGTTCTGCAAATCTTCCACGCCGGTATTCAAGGCCCTCGCGCGCTCGTTCCGAACGGCGACGTGGTCGGTCCGAGCGCGATCGAGCTGCAAGACGGTTCCAGCGCGCGCGAACTGAGCCACGAAGAGATCGAGTCGATCGTGCTGGACTTCGGACGCGCGACGGAACTTGCGATCCGCGCAGGCTTCGACGGCGTCGAAATCCACGGCGCCAACGGCTACCTGATCCAACAATTCTTCTCCGGTTGGTCCAACCGTCGTACCGACAAATGGGGCGGCGACGTTGAACAACGCCTGACGTTCCCGCTCGCTGTCGTGGACGAAGTGCAACGCGCCGCGTCCGAGCATGCCAAAACGCCTTTCATCGTCGGATACCGTTTCTCGCCGGAAGAGCCGCAAGAAGAAGGGCTGACCATGGACCATACTTTCGCGCTGCTGAACGCTCTCTCCGCCAAAAACCTCAGCTACCTGCACGTATCGCTGATGGAGTACAATTCCAAGCCACGCCGCGGCGGCGATCTGGAGCGCACTCGCCTGGAACAAATCGTCGAAGCATCCGGCAACGTTCCGGTGATCGGCGTCGGCGGCGTTCATACGCCGGACCAAGCCGTTGAAGCGATCGAACTCGGCGCAGCCATGGTAGCTCTCGGCCGCGAACTGATCGTCGAGCCGGATTGGGTAGAAAAAGTCGAGCAAGGACAAGAAGCGGAGATCGCCGTGACGTTGACGACGGCCGATCAAAACCGTCTCGTGATCCCGGATCAACTGTGGGGCATGATCGTCGGTCTGCCGGGCTGGTTCCCGGTCGTCGAACCGGCAGCCGAGTAACACCGATTCCGCGGCGAACAGAACCGGCCGCGATCGGACAATGGCGTTGTCCTCGATCGAGCAACGGCCGCCTTCCTATCCCGCGTTTGCATACAAAAAAGAACCTCGTTTCCGCCGGATGGCGGAGCGAGGTTCTTTTACATGCGGGAAGCGAATAGCAACGCGCCCGACTCGCGGATTGTATGTTCTTTAAGGCAAAGCCAGCTTCCCCAATACCGTCGGGCGGGAAGCGCCGGTCGCGGAAGGCAGATGGTTGGGCACGCCGCGCAAAAAATCGTTGCCGAGCAAAGCGAAAATGACCGCTTCTTTGGCGTCGTCGTCCACGCCGAATTCGTTCGACGAGCAAACCGCCTGCTCCGGCAGCAGTTCGGCCAGCATTTCCATCAGCGCGGCATTGCGGGCGCCGCCGCCGGAAACGACGATCTCGTCGATCCGGCAGCGCGGGAACACGAAATCCGTATAGCTTTGCGCGATCGAACGCGCGGTGAAAGCGGTCGCGGTCGCCACGATGTCGGCGTCGCTCAACGCAAAATCGCGGCGCGCACGCTCTACGAAGTCCGCCGTGTAGGCTTTGCCGAACACTTCGCGCCCTGTCGATTTGGGCGGCGCCTGGCGGAAAAACGGATGCTTCAGCATCTCGTCCACCAGCGATTCGCAAGGCGTGCCGGAAGCACCCCATGCGCCTCCGGCGTCATAGGTCATCCGCCCGCCGCTAAGCAGCCAGACGGCTTGGTCGATCACCATATTGCCCGGTCCCGTATCGAACGCGAACACGTCTTCCGGGTTCGCCGAAGCGGGCAGCGCCGTGCAGTTGCCGATGCCCCCGATATTTTGCAGCAGGCGTCCGCGCGCTTCGTCGCGGAACAAGATCAGGTCGCCGTACGGCGCGAGCGGCGCGCCTTGACCGCCCACCGCCATATCGCCCGGCCGGAAATCGCCGACAACCGGCACGCCGAGTCGTTTGGACAGTACGGACAGGTCGCCGATTTGTAGCGTCGAACGAACAGCGGCGGGATCGCGGCTTTGCAGATCGGAGCCGCCGGTCCGGTCGCGTTCCCCCGGAATATGCCAGACCGTCTGCCCGTGCGAGCTGACGAAATCCACGTCCTGCATAGACAGCCCCGCCTGGCGCACCGCTTCCCGTGCGGCTTCGGCGAAGATCTCCGCCAGCAGCGCGTTCATGCCGCAGATCTCGTCGACGCGCGAGCGCTCCGGCACGCACAGGTCTTTGAGCCGCTCGCGCAACTCGTCGCCGTAAGGTCGGCTGTACGCATGCAGCAGCTTCGCTTTCGCGGACAAGCCGCCGCCTTCGATCCGCACCACGGCGGCATCCACGCCGTCGAGCGAAGTGCCGGACATCAGGCCGACGGCGATCGCCGAATCGCGGTCGAACGAGATCCGGATCATGGCCGGATTCCCCAGCCGACCGGATACCGTTCGCCGAGCGATACCGGCAAACGGCCGCGAAACGGAATGCGGCCGAGCAGCGCTGTAGCCGCGCTTCGCAGCGCGAGCGGACGGCTTTCGTAAACGGCGACGTAAGCCGGGACGTCCGGGAATTCCAGCAGATCGTACGGATCGCGCAGCGCGACGACGGCAAGCGGCTTGCCGAGTTCCGTCAGCCGTCGAACGAGAACCGCCTGCGCGGGATTGAACCGCGCGTTATACGTGCCGACGACGATCTGCTCCGTATCGGAACGCCTCGCTTCGATCAACAGTCGTTCCTGTTCGGCTTCCACGCCGTCCGCGCCGACGATGACGTCGATCACGTCCAGGCCAAGCTCCGCCAGTTCATAGCCAAGCCCCCGCGTTCCGGCGATCGACTCGTCGACGAACGCGGTCACGTTGGCGGAACAGGTCACGACCAGCGTGCGGGCGGCGCGCAGCGGCAACACGGCGCGTTCGTTGCGAACCAGCGTCACGCTGTTTTCGCTGACGCGGCGTGCCGTTTCCAGCGACTCGGGAGCGCGCAAGCCTGCGAACAGCCCGTCGGAACCGCCTTTACCCGGCGAAATCTCCCCGGCTTCCGCGCCCGCACGATCGCTTTGACCCTCTCGGCGCGCGGCCTGTTCCGCCTGCTTCCGACGCACAAACGCCTTGCTTCCGTACAGATCCTCCGGCACCATTTCTTCGCTTGCCGCAAGACCGGACTTCCCGCCGCTCTCCGCGTCGGCTTTCTCCGCCCCGCCTTTAACGCCTCGGGCTTCCGCCGCTTCCCCCAACAGCTTGCGCGCCGTTTCCGGCGTCAGCAATCCCCGCTTCCACTTCATGCGCAGCAGTCGCCGCACCGAGTCGTCGATCCGGGATTCGGCGATCCGGCCGCTTTGCACCGCGTTTTCCAACGCGTTCAGCGCCGCTCCCTGCCGATCCAGCCGGTGGCTGACCAGCACCTGATCCGCGCCCGCGAGCACGGCCAGCACGGACGCTTCCGCCACGCCGTAATGCTCGGCGATCGCGTTCATTTCCATGCAGTCCGTGGTGATGATGCCGTCGAATCCCAACTCTTCCCGCAGCAGCCCCGTCAATACGGCAGGCGACAGCGTGACCGGAAGCTTGGCTTCCTCCAGCGCCGGAAAATAAATATGGGCCGACATCACGGCGTCCACGCCTTGTTTCACCGCCTGCTTGAACGGCACCAACTCCACCCGGTCCATCCGCGCCCGATCATGCGGCACCGTCGGCAGATCCAGATGCGAATCGACGTCGGTATCGCCGTGACCCGGAAAATGTTTCGCCGTCGCGCCCACGCCCGCATCCTGCAAGCCCCCGATCGTCGCCGCGCCGAACGCCGCCGCGATTTCCGGCGATTCGCCGAACGAACGCACGCCGATCACGGGATTGGCCGGGTTATTATTGACGTCGAGCACCGGCGCGTAGTTCAGGTTGATCCCGAGACTGCGCAGCTCCCGACCGGAAATATACGCGCAGCGGTACGCGTCTTCGGTCGAACCGGCCGCGGCGATCGCCATCTGCCCCGGCATCAGCGTCACGCCTTCCGTGATGCGCGCGACCATGCCGCCTTCCTGGTCGATCGAGATCCACAGCGGCGGCACGCCGTTGGCTTCGGCTGCTTCCTGAAGCTCGCGCGTCAGCGCGGCCACCTGCTCCGGCGAAGACACGTTGCGGGAAAAGTAAATGATGCCGCCCGTGCGGTACGCCGCGATCAACTGCATGGCGGCGGCGTTCATCGTGCGCCCGTCAAAACCGCCGAGCAGCATTTGACCGAGCTTGCCGCGCAAGTCCAGGCTGCCCAGCAGCAATTCGATCCATTTTCCCGCTTCGGCAGTCGCTTCGGCTTGTTGTTCGGTCATCGCAATCGTCCTCCTTCATCTTCCATACAGCAGATACGCTTTTCTTCGTTCGTTCCATTGCTGCGCTTCCAGCCGCCAACTTTCCGCGATCTCCGCGACTCCGTCAGACTCGGCGATCCGTTCTCTCAGCAAGCTTCCCCCGGCCAGCAAATCGACGAAAAACCGGCGTCCGCCGCTCGGCGGCTCCAACCAACGGAACTCCCGGGGATGACGCCGGATCACGGCATGCAGCAGCGCAAGCCCGGTGTTCACCGCTTCGAAAATCGTCTTGTCCGTCACGAACAACCGCACGCCTCCGCATAGCTCTCCCGCATGTTTGGAAAACGTCGGCGTGTTGTACGTCGGATGAAAATGAACGCCCGGCAGCGCCAAACCGTTCAGCTCGTCCGCCAGTCCTTCCCCGTCCAGCCACGGCGCGCCGATCCATTCGAACGGGCGGGTCGTGCCACGGCCTTCCGACAGGTTCGTCCCTTCGAAAAAGCAAGTGCCCGCGTACACCCTCGCCGTATCGACGAACGGCATATTCGGCGACGGCAGCACCCACGGCTGGCCGGTATCGCCGAACTCCGTCCGACGCTCCCAACCGTCCATCTTCACCACGCCCAGCTCGCAGCCCAACCTGCGCTCGGCGTTCGCCATCCCGGCCTGTTCGCCGATCGTCATGCCCGTGCGGATCGGCAGCTCCCAGGCGCCGACCATCGACTCGAAACCGGGCTTCAGCACGCCGCCTTCGACCGCAAGCCCGCCGAGCGGATTGGGCCGATCCAGCACGACCAACGATTTGCCGCACGCCGCGCAAGCTTCGATCGCATACAGCAGCGTGGACAAATACGTGTAAAAACGGATACCGAGATCCTGCATATCGAAAATCAGCGTGTCGACGTTGCCGAGCATGGACGGCGTCGGTTTTTTGTGCTCGCCGTACAGGCTGAACACGGGAATGCCGAGCGTCGGATGGATCTCGTCGCCGAAGCGCTGTCCCGCCTGACGTTGGCCGTATAACCCGTGTTCGCAGGCGAACAACGCGGTCAACGCGCTGCCTTCCAGCGACGCGCAGATCTCGACGGACGAACGGAAATCGGCCGTGATTCCGGTCGGATTGGTAATTAGTCCCAACCGTCGGTTTTGCAGCAACGGATGCGTGAAGCCGTCCGCCAGCCGATCCAGTCCCGTCCGCACAAGCGGAGACGTGCGCGAACCTGCCGTTTCCACTTGCCCGGCTTCCCCTTGACCGTCGCCCGGCGTACGGCTTGCCAGATTCGGCACGTCGGTTGACGTATGATCGGCGAGGTTCAGTTCGACGCTTGGCACAAAGCCCGACGCATAGCGCGCACGATTCCCGCCCTCGCTCCGCGTACCCCCGTTCATCCGGCATTCCCCGGCAGCGTGCCGAATCTCCGGCCTTCTTCTTGTTCGTTTTCCTCGTCGCCGTCCGGGTGCAGCACGTTATACGTGGCCTGATGCAGATAGACCGCCAGAAGTCCCGCATACACGGACAACACGCCGACCACGGTGACCGTGAGCAGCACCCCGAGCACCAACGCCTGGAAAAAAGCGCCGATCGTGTAACCCGGGTGCCGCAGCATCAATTTGACGCTTTCGCCCATCGCGCGGAAAATGCCCAGATCGCGCTGAAGCACCAGTTGAAGCGCGTAAAACTGCGACACCAGCGCCATGATGACAAAATACGTCTGGAACACCGCGATCGCCATGTAGAACACGCCGGTTTTGCCGCCGTAATACCACCAGGTCGAGACCAGGATCAGCATCAGCAACGAGCAAAAAAGACCGAACACGACCGCGGGCACGAAGCCTTTGGACGCGCCTTGCAGCACCGCGCGCACGCCCGACGGCTCGCCCAGCGTCCGCCGATGGTACGCGTAGAACGCGCCGTACACAAGCGGCATGTACAGCAGCGGCAGCAGGATCAGCGAGGCGGCGACCGGCAGGAATACCAGGATCGGGATCAATACGGCCGAGCCGATCAACGTGTGCACGACCGCCGGAACGATCTCGTAAAACGCTTCGCGGCCCGTTTTGACCAAAATCTCGTTCAGTTTGCGCATAGCGGGACCTCCTTTAATGAAATAGGACGTTCAGATTCCTGTTTATGTCTCGATTCGCATCTCCGTTTCGGGATCGAAAAAGTGGATTTTGCGCAGGTCGAAAATAAACGGTTTATCCAGCCCGGCGTACGCTTTCGTTTCCGGGTGCACTTTGGCGGTGACGAGACGTCCGCCGATATGGAAATACAGCAGGTTCTCCGAACCGAGATGCTCAACGACCTGGATATGCGCGGTCATGCGATGCGGCGACGACTCCAGGCCCGGCGCGTAATCGTCGCCGTGGATGTCTTCGGGACGGATGCCGAGAATCAGTTTTCGGCCCGCGTAAGGTGATAGCGCTTCGAGCGTCGCGGCCGGAAGTTCGAACGAGCCGCCTTCCACGACGAGCCGCCCGCTTTCGACGGACGCGTCGATAAAGTTCATCGGCGGCGAACCGATAAAGCCCGCGACGAACATGTTTTGCGGTCTGGCGTACAGTTCGGTCGGATTGGCGATCTGCTGGATCACGCCGCGGTTCATGACGACGATCCGCTCGCCGAGCGTCATCGCTTCCACCTGATCGTGCGTGACGTAGACGATCGTGGCGCCGAGACGCTTGTGCAATTCGCTCAGTTCGACCCGCATCTGCACGCGCAGCTTGGCGTCGAGATTGGACAGCGGCTCGTCGAACAGGAATACTTGCGGATCGCGCACGATCGCACGGCCGAGCGCTACCCGCTGGCGTTGTCCGCCGGACAGTTCGCGCGGCTTGCGGCCGAGCATCGGTTCCATATCGAGAATGGCGGCGGCTTCTTTGACTTTTTGGTCAATGTAGGCTTTCGGCTTTTTGAGATTTTTCAGTCCGAACGACAGATTGTCGCGGATCGTCATATGCGGATACAGCGCGTAATCCTGAAACACCATCGCGATATCGCGGTCTTTGGGATGCAGTTTGTTGACGACGCGGTCGCCGATCAGAATATCGCCACTCGTCTGATGCTCCAGGCCTGCGATCATACGCAGCGAAGTCGTTTTGCCGCAGCCCGACGGGCCGACGAACACCACGAATTCTTTGTCGTTGATCACGAAATCCGAACCGGCGACGGCGGTGAAGTTTTCTTTGCTTTGATCCTGAAACTCTTTGCGTACATTGCGAAATTCGACGCGTGCCATAAGTGTGGCCTCCCTGCCCGTAACCGACTGCCGCGCTGCGTCCCGCAGTTGGCGGCGCAGCGCGTTCGCGGCTCATGAAAGATTAAAAACGTTGCGCGGCGCGGCTTTTTTAGCCTTTGACCGCGCCGATCGTAATGCCTTGAAGGAAATAACGCTGAAGCGAGAAAAACAGGATCATCATCGGCAGCGCCCCGATCGTCGCTCCGGCCATCATCGCGCCGAAATCGGTCGATTCCGCGAACACGAACGACGCCAGCCCGACTTGAATGGTGCGCATATCGGTCGAATTCGTGATCAGGAACGGCCAGAAAAACTCGTTCCACGACGCGACGAACGTAAAGATCGCCAACACCGCAAGCCCCGGCTTCGCCAACGGCAAGATCACTTTCCAGAAAATGCGGAACTCGCCGCAAGCGTCGATCCGCGCCGCGTGAATCAGTGAAGTCGGCAGCGAAGACATGTACTGCTTCATCAAAAAGATATTGCCCACGCTGACGGCGGTCGGCAAGATGATCGCGGTATACGTATCCTGAAGCTGAAGCGTGTTGACCATCAGGATGTACAGCGGGATCAGCGTGACCTGCGCCGGAATCATCATCGTGCTGAGCAAAATCCAGAAGATCGCGTTGCTGCCGGGAAATTTGAGCTTGGCAAACGCGTATCCGGCGAGCGAAGCGAAAAAGACGTTCGTGACGGTCAGCACCGACGAAACGAGCAGCGAGTTGAACAGCCAGCGCCAGGCGGCCGTTTTCGCGAAAAAGCGTTCATACGGCGCCAGCGACAGGGCTTCCGGGATCATCGAAGGCCGGAACGACGCCGAAGCGGCCGAATCCTGAAGCGAACCGACGAGCATCCAGTACAGCGGCACGATCGTCAGGACCGTCCATACCAGCAGCAGCGCCGCGGCGATCGCCAGCATGATTTTTTTGGATTGCAAAACACTCACCTCCGTGCGTAAAAGTTACCGGGCGTTCGGGCAGCGGCGCTCAATATTCGACGTCGCTGGAGAACGCTTTGAATTGCAGCACCGACACGATCACGATCAGCAGCGCCAACACGAACGACTGCGCGGACGCCAGCCCGAATTCATAGAACTGGAACGCGGTCTGGTAAATGAGGTACGCGATAGTCGTCGTGGCGAAGTTCGGGCCGCCCTGCGTCATCAGATACACCGAGATAAACACCTGGAACGACGTGATGATGCCCGTGACGAGCAGGTACAGCGTCGTCGGCTTGAGCAGCGGCCAGGTGATGCGGGCGAACTTGGTCCAAGCGCTGGCGTGGTCGATATCGGCCGCTTCGTAAAGCGACTTCGGAACGCCGCCCATCGACGCAAGGTACAAAATGATACCCGCGCCGTGCGAGCCGAGCCAGTTCATCAGGATCAGCGAAAACAGCGCCGTGCCGGATTGTCCCAGCCAAATGACGGGATCGATCCCGAACAGGCCGAGAAACCGGTTAAGCAGTCCGGAATTCGTCGGATCGAAGATGGCGAGCCAGACGACGGAAATGGTGACGCCCGACGCAACCGCCGGCAAATACAGCGTCGCTTTGAAAAAGGTCTGCGCTTTGTTTTTCATCTGGAAAATCAGGTACGCCAGCACGAACGTGATCACGATATTGACCGGCACCGTGGCAAGCGTGAAAATCACGGTGTTGCGGATCGATTTCCAGAACACGTCGTCGGTCAACATGCGCGAGTAGTTATCCAGGCCGATCCAGGTCGAGCCCATGACTTTGTACTGCTGAAAGCTCATGATAAACGCCGAAGCGACCGGGTACAGCGTGAAGATCAGAAACAGAACGACCGGCGCCAAAATAAACAGGTACGCCCAGCCGTATTCGCGAAAGAACCGGCCGCGGTTGTTCGGGCGGGGCGGCGACTTAGGCGAAGACGGTTTGGACAAGACGGAAGGTTGCACAAGGGTTCCTCCTTTTCGGAAAATCCTAAGATCCTATTCGCTGAGGACGCTGCAAGCTGCGGAAGAAATTCGTTGCGTTGGGCTACGCTTATTCTTCGAAAAGCTTCAGCTTTCCAATGAACTTCTTCCTACGCTTCGGCTTCGCGGGCAAGGATTTTTCAAAAGCTTTTTAGTGCTTAAGTGCTTACTGTCCGAAAGACTGGGAGCCTTTGGATTTGAAGTCTTCGGCGATTTGTTCGGGCGTTTTTTCGCCGGAGTAGAGAGCTTGCATATTCGGTTTGACGACCTGTTCCTTGAACTGCTTTTGTTTGGCGGCAAGAGCGGCGTCGAGTTTCAAAGTGACGGGAAGTTCGGCGTTTTCGGCCATTTTTTCGGCGGCGGCAAGTGTCGTTTCGGTACCCAGTTCTTTGCCGGCGAACGCTTCCTGCTGCGATTTGCGGACGAACGGCAGCGCCAATTCGTTGGACGCGTTGCCCGCTTCGGCGTCGCTCAGGTATTCCATGACCATAAACGTGTTTTTGGCATGTTGCTCGCCTTTGTCGTTTTTCTGCTTGAACGCGACGTAGCCTTCGCCTCCGGTCGTCGTTTTGGCCGGCGCGTCGTCGTTATGGGGAACCGGCAGGTAAACGAAGTCGATCTTCTCGCCCTGCACCGTTCCGGCGTCGATGTCTTTGTTGCGGGTCGCGAGCATTACGTCGTAATACGGGATCGCTTTGGAAATGATCGCGGCTTGTCCGGCGTAAAACATATCCGTCCGTTTGGTCGGATCGAGCGCGGCGGTTTCTTTCGGCACGTAGCCGGAATCCATCAGCTCGCGGATAAACGACAGCGTGTCCAAAATGCGCTCGTCGTTCCATTGGAATTTGCCCGTGTCGTCGAGCACGTCCGGCATGCCGTTGTTGCGCGACAGCATCTCGATGAAATCCAGCGAACTGCCGTCGGTCACGAGCGCGTACTGCGGCGAACCGTCGGCGGTTTTCCCGGTCAGCTTGGACGCCGCTTCTTTGAACTGCGTCCAGGTCCAGCCTTCGCTTTGGATCTTTTCCCAGTCGATGCCCGCCGCTTCGAGAATGCGTTTGTTGCCGCCCCATCCCCATTGGAATTGGTACAGCGGAAGCCCGTATTGCACGCCCTGGATCTGACCCAGTTCAAGCGTGCCCGCCACATAGTCGTTTTTGATCTCGTCCGTCATGTACGGCGTCAGGTCGAGCGCAAGCCCGGTATCGACATACGTGCCGTCCACGCTGTGGAAATACAGATCCGGCGGGTTGCCCGCGTTCAGCGCCACGTCGAACTTTTGCGGCCCTTCGGCCCAGGAAAGCATTTCCGTCTGCACGGTGATGTTCGGATGTTCGTCCTGGAATTTCGCGACGCGTTCTTTCAATTCGTTCTCGTATTCGCCGTACACGGGATACGTCCATACGGTGACCGTGTCTTTGTCTTCTGGTCCCGCCGCGGTAGAACCTCCTCCGCCTCCGCACGCCGTCGTTACGCCTACCAACATTGCCAGCGAAAGCAACCATCCTGTTTTTTTCATCGTTATGCCTCCCTTTTGGAATCGAAATGACGCCGAGAAAGATAAACTTTGCCGCTATCGCGCTTGTTACAGTTCTTTGATCGCCTGACGGCTTTTTTCGAGATACGTGACCGAGTGCTCGTAATTCCGGCTGGCGACGCTCAGGTACAAAATGTCGATCAGGTTAAGCTGCGTGATCCGCGACGCCATGGCGCCGCTGCGGATCTCGTTTTCCGTCGAAGCGGTGCACAGCGGGTAATCCGCCGTTTTCGTCAACGAAGACTGGCCGTACTTGGTGATGCCGATGACCGGACAGCCGTTGTCTTTGGCGAGCTTGGCCGCTTTGAGCACTTCTTTCGTTTCGCCGGAGTAGGAAATGCAGATGACCGCGTCTTCCGGGGAAGCCGTCAAAGCGGCGGTGAGTTGGACGTGCGGGTCGGCGAACGAAAAGCTGGTTTTGTCGATCCGCAAAAACTTTTGCTGGGCGTCCATCGCGATCAAGTTCGAAGCGCCGACGCCGAAAAAGTACAGATTGCGCGCCGAGGCCAAACATTCGACCGCTTGCTCCACCATTTTTTCGTCCAAAATCTTGAGCGTGTCGCGGATCGACTGGATATTGTTGGCCGACACGCTTTGCACGATCGCGGATACGCTGTCGCCGGGCCGGATTTCCTGATAGCCCTGCGCTTCGCCGGCTTGTTGCAGATCGCCCGCCACTTTGATCTTCAGATCCTGGTAGCCTTTGAACCCGATCGTTTTGCATAACCTCACGATCGCGGCCTGACTCGCCCCGCTTCGCGACGCCAGCTCGGCAATCGAGAACTGGATCGCTTCTTCCGGCGTTTTCAAAATAAAGTCCGCGATTTTCCGCTCAGAAGGATTCAGGCTTTCCAGTCCTTCTCTCAGACGGATCAATCCGCCGTTCATCGCTTGTCCCCCTTTTTCATTTTCTGAAATTCTTTTCTGTAAATATTCATTGCGTTACTAAAACTTACATAAAAGGTTTTCTTACCTGCCAGACGTTTGAATGTGTTCATTATAGAATCGACGAAATAAAATTTCAATATATTTTTTATTCGTGAAATTTTATTTTACATCCTTTGGCATTTCGCCTATACTGAACAACAAATAAAGAGGTGAATACGATGAATTTCTTCGCAGGAGTCGATGGTGGAGGCACCAAAACGGAAATAGCGGCGCTGGATGCGCAAGGCAACACGCTTTGCCGAATTCGCGGGGAAAGCACCAATCCGCATGCGGTAGGCCGACAAAAAGCATTCACCGAGCTGACATCTCTTTTCGGCCTTTTATGGAAACATCCGAATCTCTATGATCTAAAATGCTCCGGTATCTCTCTTGGTATGTCAGGTATAGACGGCGAAAAGGAACGTGCCGACCTTACCGCTCATTTGAAGCAAGAGCTTCGCAAGCAAGGCGCGGATTGTCCGTTCGAGATCCGAACGGAAGGCGAGATCGCGCTGACCGCCGCGCTCGGCAAGCCCGAAGGGCTGCAAGTGATCGCGGGGACAGGCTCGATCGTATACGGCTTTGCGCCCGGTCGGCGCAAAGCGCGCGCCGGAGGCTGGGGGCATCTGCTCGGCGACGAAGGCGGCGGGTACCGGATCGGTCTTGCGGCGCTGCGGCTGTCAGCGCTGGCGTTCGACGCGGAAGACGCGGGCGCGGGGGTTGGGAGCGAAGCGGGCGGCGGAGCAACGCCGCTCGCGGACGCGGTGCGCGCAGCGCTCGGGCTGGACACGCCCGAGGCGCTCAAGCGCTGGGTGTACGCGCCCGGCACGGGCAAAGCGGCGATCGCCGCGCTGGCCGAGACGGTGCTGCGCGCCTGCGAGTCGGGCGATCCCGACGCGCGGGGCATCGTCGAAGACGAAGCCGCGAAGCTTGCGGCCACGACGGCGGAACTGCTGCGGCGCAGGCCGGAGTTCGCCTGCGGGGCGGCCGTGCTCGGCGGCTCGATCTTCGGGCATTCGCCGAGCTTTCGCGGGGCGTTCGCCCGGATCTTGTCGGCGGAGTTCCCGAAGCTGACGTTCGTCGACGGCGCAGCCGGCCGTTCGCCTGCCGAAGGCGCCGCCCTGCTCGCTTTGCGAACTTTCGGCGGCTGAACACAAGCCGCCGCAGAACCGAGACTTCACCCTGCCGAGAAAGCCTTAAGACAACGAGATAAATTCGTTGAAGCATAAGCTTTTCCAAACCAAACAACACACCGAAAAATTCGACCGTACCTGGAAGCGAGAAGACGGAGAGAGAAATTCAGTGTAGGAGCGCTAGCGTTCGCCTTTGAAATGGAGAAAATTCCGCTAAAAATTTAAATCCTTTTCTCCATTTCAACACGCGACCGAAACGAATTTCTCTCGCAGTCTTCTCGCTTCCCGCACACACACAACTTTTTCGAAAACACATCATTCAAGGCTAGCTCCCATCGGATGCGGCCCATCCTATACGGCAAAGGAGACTGAACGCTATGGAACATCTTTTGGGCACCCTGACTACCGAGCAGCCGAACCCGAACACCGCCGGGATCGACCGATTGGACTCCGCTTCGATCATGAGGCTGATCAACGACGAGGACCGGCTGATCGCCGAACGTATCCGTCCGCTTATCCCGCAGATCGCGGTCGCCGCCGACGCGGTCGTCGAAGCGTTCCGCGCGGGAGGGCGCCTACTGTACGTCGGCGCCGGAACGAGCGGGCGTATCGGCATTTTGGACGCGTCCGAATGCCCGCCCACGTTCGGCACGCCGTCCGAACAAGTGCAAGGCTTGATCGCCGGAGGCTTCCGGGCGATCAAAGACCCCGTCGAAGGCGCGGAAGACCGCGAAGAACTGGGCGCGGCGGAGATCGACGAACTCAAGGCAGACGCGCGCGACGTCGTGCTGGGGATCGCCGCCAGCGGACGCACGCCTTACGTGCTGGGCGCGATGAAACAAGCGATCGCGCGCGGCGCCGTGACGTTCGGACTGTGCAACAACGCCGATACCCCGATGGCCGAACTTGGCGTTCCGGTGATTCAGGCGGTCATGGGACCGGAAGTCGTGATGGGTTCCACCCGCATGAAAGCCGGCACGTCGCAAAAGCTGATCCTGAACATGCTCACGACGACCGCGATGATCCGCAGCGGCAAAGTGTACCGCAATCTGATGGTCGATCTCAACCCGTCCAACGAAAAGCTGGTGTTCCGCGCCAAACGCATTATCGGATTGGCGACCGGAGCGGACGATCGCGCGATCGAGCAGGCTTTCGCCGATTCCGGCCGCCAGGTCAAAACGGCGATCGTGATGCTCGAAGCAGGCATTGGCGCGGACGAAGCCCGCAGCCGTCTGGAAGCTTCGGGCGGGTTCGTGCACGGCGCGATCCGCAACTGACCGTCCGCGCGGCCGCTGCCGGAACATTTCCGATCCGGACAAGTTTTTCCGCGTTCGGCCCGGCGCGCTTCCAAGCCTCGGACATCCCTTTTTTTTCGTGCGCTGCGGCCCTTCGTCGCGGTCGCGCGTTTCCGGTTAGATGCCGCGATCGCGCCGACCGGACGCCGGCCGCGGCTTTTTTGCGCTTTTTTCTTTGGGCGCCTTCCTACGAATTTTGAGAGTCGCCTTTGCGGTTCCGCGTCTTTTTCCCCCTTTTTTCTCATTGTATTCGCCCCGAAAATCTCATACCCTTAACATCACCGAAGCTTTGCCCCGCGCGAACGCGCAGACCGAACATTCCTTTTATTGTAAAATTATCGTTTGAAAAGGCATGACGTGGTTTATGAAGGAATCAAGTAGGAACGCGCGATCCGGATAGGCTTTTTTCTTCGATCGGTCCGGCGGCCGCGCGTCTCCCCCTGCATTCCCCCTCTATTCCAGTCCATCGAAAAATGGCGAAGCGGCGGCATCGAACAGGTTTCGCAAGCGGACTTCTGTCATTTCCCGGGAAAGGAAGGCTCTTCTTGAATATTTTATTCTATAGAGATTCGCAAGATCAGCTTTTCCATATCAGTCCGCGTCAGCTCAAAGTCGCTTTGACGCTGTCGCTGATCATGGCCGGATTCACGTTGGCCGCGCTGGTTTTCGCCAATCGGCCGCTGCCGGTGTTCGCCGCTTTTTTCCCCGTCCTTAGCGCATGGGGCATTTTGGGCGACGTGTTGACGGCGTTTATTTTATTCAACCAGTTCAGGGCTTCGCGGATCTTGCCGTTGCTGCTGCTCGCTTCGAGTTTTATGCTCACCGGCATGCTCAGTTTGTTTTACCTGCTGGCGTTGACCGGGATGCTGCCGACCGTCGGACCGTTCGCTCCCGGCCCGCAAACGTCGGCATGGCTGTGGTGCTTCTGGCATCTCGCTTTTCCGATCGGCATTTTGTCGTTCTGCTGGTCGGTACATCAAAAACCGCGGATCATCCCGCTTCGCAAGCTGCCGGCGTATCTGCTGGTCGCTACCGTGTCCGTGGTGGGCGGCGCGCTGCTGCTGTTCACGCTCGCCACGGCAGGCCAGAACCTGCTGCCCGTCATTATCGAGAACGGCAATTACCGCAAACTGATCGATTCCGGCTTCGGCCCGTTTATTTGGGGACTGAACGCGCTCGCTTTCGTGTTCGCCATGTTTCCGTATAAAAGACGCGGCGTGCTCCGGGTATGGCTCAGCGTGTCCACGCTCGCCTTTTTGCTCAGCATTACGCTTAGCCTGGCCGCGGAGCAGCGTTATACGCTCGGATGGTACGCTTCGCGCGTCGACGTGCTGATCGCGTCCACCGTCGTGCTGCTGGCGATCATCAGCGAAGTGAACAAGCTGTTTATCCGGTTAAGCCGCCAACACGAAGAACTGGCCGAATCGCAGCGCGCGCTGGAAGAAGCGAACGAACAGCTCAAAGAGCTGTCCGGCGTGGATGCGTTGACGAAGATCGCCAACCGCCGCAAGTTCGACGAAGAATTGCGCCAGGAACTGAACGCGCCGCAGCGCGCCAAAGAACATCTGTCGCTGCTCATGATCGATATCGACTTTTTCAAAGCCTACAACGACAATTACGGGCATCTCGGCGGCGATATGGTATTGCGAAGCCTCGCTCCGAAACTCGAATCCGAAGCGCTGGCGCATTTCGGCTTCACGGCCCGGTACGGCGGCGAAGAGTTTGCGATCATCCTGCCGGGACACAGCGAAATAGAAGCGGAGCAGATCGCCGAGCTGATGATCGAGACGGTGCGTTCGCTCGGCATCCCGCACGCGTATTCGGAAATCTCCGACCAGATCACGATCAGTATCGGGGGCTGCACGCTTTATCCCGGCGAAAAATCAGGCGCGCACGACCTTATCGGCCGTGCCGACGAGGCGTTGTACCGGGCCAAAGCCCAGGGTCGCAACCGCTTCGTGCTCGCCAGATCGGGGCGTCCCCGACGTCCCTTCCCTTGAAATGCCGATCTTTATCCGCTAAGTCGCCGTTGTGCGCTGTCCGTCTTCGCCGTTTTACCGTTTCGCGGTTCTTTTTTTCGCAGCCTGCACCGTCCTGTTTCAGGATGAGAGCAGGCTTTTTTCATGCTGCATTTTCCACACCCTTCCAAGTTTGAAAGGTTCCGTTTACAACGCCTGACGTTTGTTCTAACATGGAACCAAACCGGCTTCATTCCGGGCAGCGGACATCGGCGACGACTTCCGCGTTCCGAAGTAAGCTTTTACCCGCGATTTCTTGGATGCCCGGCATGTTCGCAATCCCGCATCACTATCCCCCGACGAGGAGAGATCCAGCGATGAAACCGTATCTGAAGGTCAACGAATGGCGCATCATAGAAGAAGGCTTCGACCCCGAGCGCAACGAGGTGTCCGAGAGCGTATTCAGCATCGGCAACGGCTATATGGGACAACGCGCGAATTTCGAGGAACGCTACGGCGGGCCTTCGCTTCAGGGCAGCTATATGGCAGGCGTGTATTATCCGGACAAAACGCGGGTCGGCTGGTGGAAAAACGGCTATCCCGAGTATTTCGCCAAAGTGCTTAATTCCGTGAACTGGATCGGGATCGACGTCGAGATCGACGGCGAGACTTTGGACTTGTCCGCGGCGACCGTCGAAGATTTCGCGCGTACCCTGGATATGCGGGAAGGCACGTTGTGCCGTTCGTTCACCGCGACCCTTTCGAACAATAAAAAGGTGCGCGTCGAGTCGCTTCGTTTCGTCAGCGTTCCGTTCAAAGAAATCGGCGTTATCCGCTACACGGTCACTCCGATCGGCGAAGCGGCGCAGCTCAAGCTGACTCCGTATCTCGACGCGGACGTGGCGAACAAAGATTCCAACTATGACGAAAAGTTCTGGGACGGCATCGCGCAGGACTCCGGCGTCGATTACGCCAGCGTCGAAGTGCGCACCAAAAAGCTGGATTTCCGCGTCGCGTCGCATATGGTGTACGAACTGGCGGCTTCCGGCGAAGCGGATCAAGAGTTCCACGTGGAAGCGGAAACGCACAAACGGGACAAATTCGCGGGACTGACGCTGTCGCTCCGGGCCGAAGCCGATCAGAGCATCACGCTATACAAATACGTCGCCAACGTCACCTCGCGCGATCACGAACCGGAGAAGCTGGCGGTCAAAGCGCAAGAGTTGGCGGAAAAGGCGCTGGAAGGCGGTTTCGACGCGTTGCTGGAGAGTCAGCGCGAAGCGTGGGCGGCCAAATGGCGCGACGGCGATATTGCGATCGAGGGCGACGAGACGGCGCAGCAGGCGATCCGGTTCAACATTTTCCAACTGCATCAGACGTACACGGGCGAAGACGACCGGCTCAATATCGGACCGAAAGGCTTTACCGGGGAAAAATACGGCGGCAGCACCTATTGGGACACCGAGGCGTACTGCATTCCGTTTTACCTCAGCACGGCCGATCCCGGCGTCGCGCGCAATCTGCTGATCTACCGGTACAAGCATCTGGAAAAAGCGAAAGAGAACGCGGCGAAGCTCGGTTTTTCCAAAGGCGCGCTGTACCCGATGGTCACGATGAACGGCGAAGAATGCCACAACGAGTGGGAGATCACGTTCGAGGAGATCCACCGCAACGGCGCGATCGCTTACGCGATCTACAACTATGTGGAGTACACGGGCGATACGGCCTATCTCGGGGAGTACGGATTCGAGGTATTGGCGGAGCTGTCGCGTTTCTGGGAAGAGCGGGTCAACTATTCGGAACGCCGCGGCGCTTACCTGATTCTCGGCGTGACCGGACCCAACGAATACGAAAACAACGTCAACAACAACTGGTACACCAACCGCATGGCGGCTTGGACGCTGGAATATACGACGGACATCGCGCGGACGTTGAAAACGGAACAACCGGACGCTTACGCAGCCGTGGTCGGGAAGATCGGATTGACGGACGGCGAGTTGGCAAAATGGAGCGATATTTCGGAGCGGATGCTGTTGGCGGAAGATGCGGAAAGCGGCGTCTTTTTGCAGCAGGACGGCTTCCTCGACAAAGACATCCTTCCAGTGGCGGAGCTTGACCCGTCCAACCTGCCGATCAATCAGAAATGGTCGTGGGACCGTATCCTGCGTTCGTGCTACATCAAGCAGGCGGACGTGCTTCAAGGACTCTTTTTTCTGGGGGACCGCTACGATCTGGACACCAAGCGCCGCAACTTCGACTTCTACGAACCGATCACTGTGCACGAGTCGTCGCTGTCGCCGTGCGTCCACTCGATTCTTGCGGGCGAGTTGGGCTATACGGAAAAAGCGTACGAGATGTACCTGCGCACGTCGCGGCTTGATCTCGACAACTACAACAACGATACCGAAGACGGCTGCCACACGACCAGCATGGCGGGAACGTGGATGTCCGTCGTGCAAGGCTTCGGCGGCCTGCGCGTTCGCGGCGGTCGCCTGGTGCTGAACCCGTTCAGCCCGGAAAGCTGGACGTCGCTGTCGTTCAAAGTCGGCTTCCGCGGCGCAAGGTTGAAAGTAACGGTATCCGGCGGGAAAACGACCGTGGAAAACGAAGGCGCGGAAAGCGCGGCACTGACGCTGTACGGCCGCGAAGTCGACCTGCCCGCAGGCGACAGCGTCTCCGGCGAACGCGACCCGCAAGCGGGCGCGCCGGAAGGGGTAGGACGGGTTTAAACAAAGCTTGGCGAGCGCAAAGCGGGGCAAGCCTAAGGTAGCACGAGCGCGGCTTAAAGCGAGGCAAGCGGAGGCACGAATTGACCTAGCACGGTTGAAATAACTGCTCAAATGCAATTATTTCGATACATTCGCTCCCGACTCTTCGAATAAGTGCAAATCTGCATTTATTTGAAGAAAAAGCACGTGAAAGAGCTATATACGGAGCGATTAATTATATATCCGCATCTATTTTCCCAAAATCGTAAAATTTGAACGAATTAAGTGTATATCCGCACTTATTCTCAATTTTTCGATCGTGCGTTTCCCATCCAAGTAACGTATTTGTCTATACGCGCATCGAATGGTTCACCCGATATTCGGGAATAGCGTTTAGCTTAGCGTCCTTCAATAGAAGGGCGCTTTTTCGTGCGGATCGTTTAACAAGTCTATCGCCGGAAAACGGATCTGACGCAAAAATTCGATACCTCATAGAAAATACGATCCGTAATGAAGGTTCGCGAAGCACAATGAACGCTTTTTCGTTTTCCTACAGATGTACTGTTCTCCCACCAACCTGACTTTATATCAATCTTCTTTCTTCGCTCAAAAACCATTCCCATCCATCCGATACAGATATTAATGTATTCTGTATATTGAAACCCATGAAAAAAATTGCACGTTTTTGCACGTAAAATGATTGATTCGTTGCTGCTTTGAGTAATAATTGAATGAAAATCATTTGCTTGGTAGGGAGAGCGGCCTGGAGTTATTCGGCTTTGTCACTATTGATTGAGGACAAATCCCGGCATCTTTCCTTTGCCATTCCGAGACGGGGTGCTTAAAATTTGAGTAGAGGACGAGATCCTGCCTGCTGCGGCGTGTGCCGTAGCGAATCGTCTCAACCCCGTTCCGGGGTAAATGATATCGCTTTCAAAATAGAGGGGTTGAAAAAGGAGGAATCCGCGTGGACAAACCGACCGGACGACTGTTACCGATCCTGAAGCGTCTGCTCGCTTCACGGGGAGAGTTCGTTACGGTACGGGATCTGTCGGATGAATTGGACGTCAGCGAACGAACAGTCAAACGCGAACTTCCCGGTGTGGAACACTGGCTCTCGGCAAGAGGAGCCCGGCTGATCCGCAAACCGGGTGCCGGAGTCAAACTGGAAGTCGCCAAGGCGCAGCTTGACGCTCTTATAGAAGAACTGAGCGCGGCAGGCCCGGTCAGGGACTACAGTCGAGACGAACGCCACTATTTCCTGATTAGCGAGCTATTGCTTGCGGCCGAGCCTGTCAAATCGTACAGTTTTGCTTCACAGTTCAAAGTTACCGAAAGCACGCTAAGCACCGATCTCGACCGTGCGGAAGAATGGTTACGGCCATTAGGCTTACGCCTGATCCGCAAACCGGGGTTCGGCGTTTACGTCGAAGGTAGCGAAAACGCCATCCGTTCCGCGCTAATCCAACTTGTTTATGAAAGTGTCGCCGAAGACCAAGTCGCCGAGCTGGTGAGCGGAAGCGTCGGAAACGAGAGCGCCGACCCCACAAGGGTCCGATCTCATATCCGCAGCCGCTTGCTCAACCTGATCGACGAAGGCGCCGCCGAGCAACTGCAACAGATGGTCGAAGAGCTGGAAAACAGTCTCGATCTCAAGCTGACCGACAGTGCTTACATCGGCCTGGCCGTCCACCTCGCTCTTGCGATTCAACGCATTCGAGCCGGACAACGTATCGCCATCGACGCTCGCATCCTGGACGGCCTTCGAGGACTCAGCGAGTTCGAGAAAGCCGAAAAGCT
The DNA here is from genome assembly GCF_037722395.1 of Saccharibacillus sacchari. Lineage (GTDB taxonomy): Bacteria > Bacillota > Bacilli > Paenibacillales > Paenibacillaceae > Saccharibacillus > Saccharibacillus sacchari_A. Next base: position 181,824 of record NZ_JBBKAR010000034.1, read on the forward strand.
TGCGAAAAAGTTGGAAGAAATGCTGGGCATCGAGATTCCTGAAGACGAAGTCGGCTACATCACGATGCATCTCAAAGGGGCGGAAACGCGCCTTGACCGGGATCACGACAATTATTACGACTACGTCAGCTTCGAACTCGTTCGCCTGGCCCGCAACATGCTGAAGACGGCGGAAGCCGAACTCGGTTACGAGCTAAAAGGCAGCAGCAAATTGTTTGCCGGCTTCGTTCACCATCTGGGTCCGGCCGTCGAACGGCTGAGATTGGGGCTGGACATCCGCAATCCGCTGCTGGGGCAAATTCGCGAACAGTATGCCGAAGTCTTCGCGATCGCCGTGAAGTGTTCGAACATTCTGGCCGATTACGTGAATCGCGACGTGCCGGAATCGGAAATTGGCTATATCGCGATGCATATCGGCGCGATGAGCGAATATGCCAGAGCCGAACGCCCTTCGCCGAAGGTGCTAATCGCCTGCGCAAGCGGCATGGGCACTTCGGGGCTGCTGATGGCGAGGGTACGCAAAGAGTTCCCGGCCTTCAACCTGGTCGGTATCGCTTCCGCTTCGGAAGCTGCCGAGAACCGCGAAGCGGATTTTATCGTTTCTACCGTCGACGTCGAGACCGAAACCCCTGTCGTGCGGGTGTCTGTGCTGCTTTCTTTTAACGACGTCGAGAGTATCCGGCGCTTTGCAGATGAGGAGCAGCGGCGTTTTGTCAAAAAGAAAACCCGGCAGAATCTGCAAAGTGATCTCGTCGGCACGCTGGATGAACACAAGCAGACGCTTGAAGGCATTCTTGACTTGATGAAAAACGTCGATATCGCGGACGCTTTTACCTCCCGGGATGTAAGCGAACTGATCGCAGCCATCTCACAGCGGTTTACCGAAAACGCGGAAGATGCCGCCGTGCTCGAACGCGAACTGCACGAACGCGAACGTCTCGGCGAAACGGTCCTTTCCCAAGACGGACTGATTCTGCTGCACTGTCGCTCCGAAGTGATCGGCAAGCTCATATTGGGTATTTTCCGCTTCCCGGACGGCCTGGCCGCCGAGTCGGAAGACAAGCCGATCTCACTGAAAGCGGCGCTTCTGCTGCTGGCGCCGAAAGCCAGCGGCAAGTCCTACCTCCAGGCAGCCGGAGAAATCAGCAAATCGCTGATTGACCGTCCCGGCTTCGCCGCCAGACTCTCTTCCTCCGAGCCCGATACGCTCCGAAGAGAGATCGCGGATATGATGAGAGAGCTTTATGCAAGAAAAATAGAACAATACACATTGGAGGTTGAACAATTATGAGCAGCGTCTCCACGCCTGCAAAATCCGGCGGAGCAAGACAGGGCGTCCAAAAGTTCGGTCGTTTCCTGAGCGCGATGGTTATGCCGAATATCGGCGCGTTTATCGCTTGGGGTCTGTTGACGGCCCTCTTCATTCCAACAGGATGGTTCCCAAATGAAGCGCTGAACACGATGATCGGTCCGATGATCACGTATCTTCTACCGCTTCTGATAGCTTACAGCGGTGGTAAAATGCTTGCGGATCACCGCGGTGGCGTTATCGCGGCTATAGCCACAATGGGCGTTATCGTCGGTGCTGGCGACGTTAAAATGTTTATCGGCGCCATGATTATGGGTCCTCTGGCTGGCTGGATTATTAAACAGTTCGACCGTTCCGTTGAAGGCAAAATTCCGGCAGGCTTCGAAATGCTGGTTAACAACTTCTCTCTCGGTATTTTCGGTGCGATTTTGGCAATTGGCGGTTACTACGGCATCGGGCCGCTGGTAAGTGCATTCACTACTGTTTTGGAATCCGGTGTACAAACGATTGTAGACTGGGGTATCCTGCCGCTCGTTTCGATCTTCGTTGAACCAGGAAAAATCTTGTTCCTGAACAATGCGATCAACCACGGCATCTTCAGCCCGCTGGGCCTTGAAGAATCGGAACGTCTCGGCAAATCGATCTTCTTCCTGATCGAAGCCAATCCAGGTCCTGGTCTCGGTGTCCTGTTGGCATACTGGGTATTCGCAAAAGGTTCGATCAAGAGCTCGGCTCCGGGCGCAATCATCATTCACTTCCTGGGTGGTATCCATGAAATCTACTTCCCTTATGTTTTGATGAGACCGATTCTGATCCTGTCCGTCATTTTGGGCGGTGCAGCTGGCGTATTCACGTTCAATCTGTTGGATGCAGGCTTGGTATCGGCTGCTTCGCCGGGTAGTATCCTGGCACTTATGGCTGTAGCACCTAAAGGCGGTCACTTGCAAGTTCTCGCCGGTGTAGCCGTAGCCGCTATCGTATCGTTCCTGGTATCGGCCATCTTCCTCCGCAACTACAAAGCAGACGATGAAGATCTGGCAAAAGCACGCGAAGCTTCGCAAGCGATGAAAGGCTCCAAACCGGGCGTAGGCGGCGCTTCGTCTACAGCAGGCACGAACGTACGCGTTAACGGCAAAGTCGAAAAAATCGTCTTCGCTTGCGATGCCGGCATGGGTTCGAGCGCAATGGGCGCTTCGTCTTTCCGTAAAAAAGTAAAAGCGGCAGGTCTGCCGATCAACGTGACGAACACCGCGATTGAAAACATCCCTTCGGATGCCGATATCGTCGTGACTCAGCAAAACCTGACGGACCGCGCACGGGCAAAAGCTCCGAACGCGCATCACGTTTCCATCGACAACTTCATCAACAATCCGGTCTACGAAGATCTGATCGAAGAGTTGAAAGCTTCTCAATCCGGTGCTTCTCCGGCTGAACGCAACACGACAGCTACAACGCCGGACGCTCAATGGGATATCGACAACGCATTGGACAAAGCCGCACCTGGCGTCGTTCAATCCGATATCCTGCGCAAAGAAAACATCCGACTCGGTCTTCCGAGCGTGACGAAAGAAGAAGCCATCCGCGAAGCCGGGCGTCTGCTCGCAGCATCCGGTTACGTTAAACCAGGTTATGTAGATGCCATGATCGAACGCGAAGGCGTAGCTTCGACCTACATCGGCAACGGCGTAGCGATCCCTCACGGCGTAGGCACGGCCAAGCATGAGATCGAAAACTCCGGCATCATCGTTCTCCAATACCCTAACGGTGTCGAATTCGAAGCCGGCACGGCTTACCTCGTCGTCGGCATCGCAGGCGCCCGCGGCGAACACCTGAAGATTCTGACGAAGATCGCGGAAGCAATCGAAGACGAATCGACGGTTCAACGCCTGGCGCAAACCAAAGACGTCGATGATATCTACAACACCCTGAGCGTACAACCCGAGTAATCATGCAGACGTTTTGAAGTCGGCCGGCAGAGAATCCCCCTCTGCCGGCTTCGGCTTTGATGAGGAGTATGACTTTTCGCTGTATCCCATCTCTATTCCGCTTTTCGCCGTTTCCTTATCCCGGAAACGGTTTGATATGTTTTTGAGACTTGCTTGTTTGTGCTTTTCATTCCTTAGCCTTTTTGGGGAAGATTCTTCCCTACATCCCGGATGCGAGGATTCGGATTGAAGCGACTTTTGGCTTTGCGCAGCAAAACAACCCGAGCGCCAGGCCGAATCCTTGCGTCCCCTCTGGAGGTAAATCATCATGACTAAAAAAGCTATTCAATTTGGAGCCGGTAACATAGGCCGCGGTTTCATCGGAGCGCTACTCGTCGAAGCAGGCTACGAGCTGGTCTTCGCCGACGTTAACGAAACCATGATCAACGAACTGAACGAAAAGCACGGCTACACCATCCATATTCTCGACCTCGACAAGCGCGAGATTCCGGTAAACGGCGTATCCGGCGTTCTGTCGAACAGTCCTGAGATGTCGAAGCATATCGCCGAAGCCGAGATCATCACGACGGCGGTAGGCCCCAACGTACTTAAATTCATCGCCGTAAATATCGCCGCAGGACTCGAAGAACGCGCCAAATCCGGCTCTGGCTTCCTGAACATCATCGCCTGCGAAAACATGGTCGGCGCAAGTTCGCACCTGAAAGAGCAAGTCTATACCCACCTGTCCGACGAAGCCAAAGCTTACGCGGACGAACATGTCGGCTTCCCGAACTGCTCCGTCGACCGGATCGTTCCTCCGTTCAAAGGCGACAATCTGCTGGACGTCGGCGTAGAGTCCTTCTTCGAGTGGATCGTCGAGGAGCCTGCTTTCAAAGGCGGCGTTCCTACAATCGAAGGCATGAAGCTGACTGACACTCTGGTCGCTTACGTGCAGCGCAAGCTCTACACCCTGAACACCGGTCACGCAATCACCGCTTATCTGGGTTATCTGAAAGGATTGCCGACCGTCGACAAAGCCATTGAAGACGAATCGGTACGTACCATCGTACGCGGAGCAATGGAAGAAAGCGGCGCTGCACTTGTCAAAGAACATGGTTTCGACGCAAGCGAACACGCGAAATACATCGACAAGATCGAGAAGCGTTTCCGTAACCCGTATCTCAACGACGACGTCAGCCGCGTAGGCCGCGAACCGCTGCGCAAACTCGGCCCGAACGACCGTCTGAGCGGCCCTGCCCGTATGGCTCTGAGCCTGGATCTGCCGATCGACAACCTGCTGACCGGCATTGCGGCAGCTCTGCATTACAACAACCCGGAAGACAAGCAGTCCGTTGAGTTGCAAGCCTCGATCGAAGAAAAAGGTCTGGAAGGCGCGATCGCCGACGCGACCGGATTCACGGAAGACAGCGGCGAAAACGCAAAGATCGCGGATTCTTACGAATCGCTGAAGAACTAAGACCTCTACTTTTTTCATACCAATCATACAAAAGGGACGAAACCGAAGCGTATTCGGTCTCGTCCCTTTTTTCATATTGCACAAATGCCGCTTATTCAAAACTCAAATTAATCACGACCAGCTCCGACCGCGTCCCCATCCGCATTGGCAGTCCCCAGAAGCCGTAACCGGACGTCACGATCGAGTGCATCTGCCCTTTTTGCAAGTAGCCCCAATCGTTCTCATAGATCCGGTTCGTGATAAAGTTAGCCGGAAAAATCTGTCCTCGGTGCGTATGTCCCGACACTTCGAGATCGATGCCCGCGTCCGCCGCCAGATTCAGTTCGTACGGCTGATGATCGAGCAGGATCAGCGGCGTAGCCGGGTTCGCTTGCGCAGCTAGTTCGGCTACGGACATCCGTCCCGGATCGGTCCGATCTTTGCGGCCAATCAGCGTAACCGGCAATCCTTCACTGACCACGTCGTCGTACAACATGATCATGCCGCTATCCTCCAGCGTGCTGATCAACGACGTATCTCCCGCCTCCAACCGATCATGATTCCCGAGAGAAGCATATACCGGAGCCTCGATACCACGCAAAATCTCCGGAATCCCCTGCTTTACATACTGCACGATATCGTCATCGACCAGATCGCCGGGGAACAATACCAGATCCGGCTGCTGCTCATTGATCATGTTGACCAAACGCTTGGCATGCGACGGTCCCGACAATGCACCGAAATGCGTATCCGCCGCCATCACGATCTTCATCGACTTCCGCCCGTCCAGCGCAGGTTTGCCGATCGCCACGTCGTACGTTTTGACAACCGGACTGTACGCGCTATATGCACCGAATCCGCCCAGAAGCAGCGTCAACGCCAACGCGACTACAGTGGCCGAACGAGTCAGCTTGCGACGATCGATCCGGGTAAACCATCTAAGCAACAAGACTACGACATTCGTCAGCGGCAAAATAAGCACCATCAGATAAGCAAAAACCAACCAAATCCCCGCCGCCCAATGCGCCCAGGCATACTCGCTAAAAGCAAACCGGAAAAACATCGACCAAGCCGCAACCAACAGCCCCGCGGACCCTACAACCAACCACCGTCGACGAACATTCGGCCGGAACGCCTTAATCCCTTTCCACATATTCCAACCGATATAGAAAAGAAACCCATGATAAATGAGCAAAGAAACGATGATGCGAATCAACAAAAGCTTAGGCTCCTCTCGATTTTCGACAAGCAACAGACCCCATCGTCCGTCCTCATGCTTTTTCTTCTATTATACGAAGCCGCCAAGCAGGAAGTCGAGCCGCGCCCCGGTTGGTTGAAAAGATGGCGTGAAGGGTTCTCTGTTTGAGACAAACCCAACCGCAAAATAACTACGAAAATACAGGTATCGCCTAAAGGCGGTTTATCGAAAAACAAATAACTGCATATGT
>NZ_JBBKAR010000035.1:0-101492 GCF_037722395.1 Saccharibacillus sacchari
CTCAAGAACCTTTATTCTCACGATGATCTTCATCATCGCGACTCACTTACTGTTCAGTTTTCAAGGAGCAAACTGTGTTTCTCGTTTCTGCCGCTCAGTGTTTCGCTCGCAGCAGCAACTCTTATATATTAGCATGTTCGTTTTCGTTTTGCAAGTCTTTTTTGAAATCTTTTTTTCAGCTTCTTGCGAAGCTTAATTTCCGACTTCATTTCGACCCGCTCACTTGTTCGAACCGCACCGGCGCTCTCTCAAGGCCGTTCCTAGAATATATCATGCTGGTATTCAGATAGCAAGCTTTTTTTCAATAAAAACCTCTTTTCTATGAAAAAAGGCTCCTGATCGCTCAGAAAGCCTCATTATATGGCGCTATAGCACTTCCAGGATGAATAGTTTGCGTTCCTGGATTAGGTTGATGATCTCTCCATTGATAGAAACAATCGGTCTTGTTGGCTGGTGAGCATCGGCATACACGATCTCGCCCATCTTGCGGTTACTCAGCTTCACACGGGTGCCCAGCGACAACTGCGTGGTGTGCTTGATCAAGGTACGTACAATCGCAGGGTCCAGCTTCCCGAAAGAATCTTGCTCCAATTGCTCAAGCACCAAATAAGGCGACGTAGAGCCTTGGTAGCGTCGATCAAGCGTCATAGCATGGAAGATATCGGCTACCGCTACGATTTTCGCATAGATGTGCAGCTTCTCTCCTGTTGATCCGAATGGGTATCCGCTGCCGTCGATACGTTCATGATGCTGCAAGGCTGCCAGTAGAACCCCTTCTTGCAACGCGGTTGCATTTTTCAGCATTTGATAGCCGTACGTCGTATGGTTGTTCATCTCTGCTTTTTCTTCCGGACCGAGTTGATCTGGTTTATGCAGAATGCTAGGCGGAATTTTGACTTTGCCAATATCATGCAGCAGTCCAGCCAATGCGACTTGAATCCAGTTCTTCTGCGGAATATCAAGCCAGCGTGCAAGCATATATGAAGTCAATGCACACAATACGGCGTGATGGTACACATAATCGTGCTTGTCCGGCATACGCGGGGTAAAGCCCAGAATCCGATACCCTTGAATCTGATCGATCAACTTTTCCAGCTGTGCGCGCCATTGAAAGATTGGCATCTCCATCGCCAGGACAGACGGAAATCCTGTTTTAATTAACGCGACCATCTGCTCGTATTCCTCGATAAAGCTTTGTTCCCTACGGCTAGGAATATTTCGGCCCGCTTCAACATTTGGAGTTGCGGAGGACTTGCCATTTTGTTCTGAAGCCGTTTTCTCGCTGTCCCCTGCGACGCCTTGAAGCTCTACGTAGTCGATCATAAATGCTTGTAAAACTTCTAGATCTTTCGGAAGCAGCACTCTTCCTTTTTGAAAAAGCAGATTGCCTTTATCCGTATAAACATTGGCTACGATTCTTTTCCCTGCTTCAAGCTCGCTCACGGGTGTACTCACCATGGCATTGCACCTCCTCTATTGCGGTCGTTCGATTTTTCCGAATTGAATAGTTTTCCTGACTACAGGCTTTTCTCCCTGTTTCGGATTAAGCGTGGCAGCCAGCAATATTCGTTTGCTTGTCGCCGTATACCGCTTGCTTACCATTTCGATTATATGCCGTGATACCAAGCGCAACAATACCAAAAATATCCGAAATCGGTCTTGCGTCCATTTTTTTATGGAAAAGGGGTTTTTTATACAAAAAAAGAAGGTTCAACAGAACCTTCTTTTTTACTACCGGTTTAAATTATTCAGCTGACTCTTCATCGGTCTCAGCCGCGTTTTCCGTAACTTCGTCCGAAATCACTTCTCCCGCTTCGCCTTCGACAAATTCACCGTCAACCAATTCGTCTTCGTCGACTTCTTCGCTTTTATCGATCCGACAAACGGTCGCTACCGCTTCATCTTCGCGAATATTGATCAACTTAACGCCTTGTGCATAACGACCCATCGAAGAAATGCCGTCCATGCTCGTACGAATCAATGTGCCGCCATTTGTGATAATCATCAGATCCTCTTCCGATTTCACGACCTTCAAGCTGGCAACCGGTCCGTTTTTGTCCGTAACGTTGATGGTTTTGATCCCTTTGCCGCCACGGGTCTGAACGCGGTACTCGCTGATCGGCGTACGCTTGCCGTAGCCTTTGCCTGTTACGATGAGTACTTCGCGATCAGGCTTCACGACGTCCATGCCGATTACGGTATCTTCGTCTTCGAGCGAGATGCCTTTGACGCCGGTCGCGCCGCGTCCCATCGAACGAACGTTGCTTTCTTTGAAACGAATCGACAGACCCGAAGCCGTACCCATGATGATCTCCTGCTCGCCGTCCGTCAGCTTGGCTCCAATCAGCGAATCATCTTCACGCAGCGTGATCGCGATTAGGCCACCTTTGCGGATATTGCCATAGTCGGTCAGCGGCGTCTTTTTCACAATGCCTCGGCACGTCGCAAAGAACAGGAAGCGGTCTTCCTTGAACTCATTCACCGGGATAACGGCATTGATCGATTCGCCTTGCTCGATCTGGATCAAGTTGATGACAGGTGTTCCCCGCGCCGTACGGCTGAGTTCCGGAATCTCGTAAGCCTTGATCCGGTAAACTTTGCCGCGATCCGTGAAGAACAGCAGGTGATTATGGGAGTTGGTTGCGAAAAGATGCTCGACAAAGTCTTCATCTTTCGTGCCCATGCCCATAACGCCGCGTCCACCGCGCTTCTGGCTACGGTATGTGCTTGCAGGCAGACGCTTGATATAACCGGTATGGGAAATGGTAATCACCACTTCTTCCTGCGGAATCAAGTCTTCGTCCAAAATGCTGTCTTCGCCGATCGTGATCTCCGAACGACGTTCGTCCGCATAACGCTCCTTGATATCGTTCAGCTCGTCGCTAATGATTTGAAGCAACAGCACTTCGTCGGCGAGAATCGCTTTGTATTCGCTGATTCTGGCCAACAGCTCGTTGTATTCCGCTTCGATCTTCTCGCGTTCCAGACCGGTCAGACGTTGCAGACGCATATCGAGAATCGCCTGCGTCTGTTCCTGGCTCAGCGAGAAGCGCTCCGTCAGTTGTTCGCGGGCGGCATCTGCTGTTTGCGAACCGCGGATGATCGAAATAACCTCGTCCAGATGATCAAGAGCTTTGCGCAAACCGTCCAGAATATGGGCGCGAGCTTCGGCTTTTTTCAGATCAAACTCGGTACGGCGGCGCACGACCACTTTCTGGTGCTCCAGATAGTGGTATAGCACCTCTTTCAGATTGAGAATCTTCGGCTCGTTGTTCACGATCGCCAGCATGTTCACGCCGAACGTCGATTGCATCGCCGTATGACGGTACAAGTTGTTCAGCACCACGCTAGGGTTGACGTCACGACGAAGCTCAACGACAATACGCATCCCGTTGCGGTCCGATTCGTCCCGCAGGTCGGTGATGCCGTCCAGACGCTTCTCACGCACCAGCTCGGCGATCTTCTCTACCAGACGGGCTTTGTTGACCTGATAAGGAATCTCGGTTACGACGATGCGCGCTTTGTTGCCGATTTCTTCGATCTCCGCTTTGGCACGCATCGTGATCGAACCGCGACCTGTCTGATACGCTTGGCGAATGCCCGAACGTCCCAGAATGTATCCGGCAGTCGGGAAGTCCGGGCCTTGAATATATTCCATCAAATCGAGCGGCGTGAGGTCCGGGTCCTGAATCAGAGCCTGTACGCCATCGATGACTTCGCCCAGGTTATGCGGAGGAATGTTCGTTGCCATACCCACCGCGATCCCCGATACGCCGTTAACCAGCAAGTTCGGATAGCGAGCCGGCAACACGACAGGTTCTTGTTCTTCGCCGTCGTAGTTATCCTGGAAATCAATCGTTTCTTTGTTGATATCGCGCAGCAGTTCCATCGCAAGCTTCGACAAACGAGCTTCCGTGTAACGCATTGCGGCCGCGCCGTCACCGTCTACAGAACCGAAGTTGCCGTGACCGTTAACAAGCATGTAGCGCATCGAGAAATCTTGCGCCATACGTACCATCGTTTCGTATACGGCAGAGTCACCGTGAGGGTGATACTTACCGATGACTTCGCCGACGATTCTCGCTGACTTTTTGTGAGGCTTATCCGGCGACATGCCCAGTTCCGACATTGCGTACAATACGCGACGGTGAACCGGCTTCAATCCGTCCCTGACATCGGGCAGCGCGCGGCTGACGATAATACTCATTGCGTAGTCCATAAAGGATTCTTGCATCTCTACGCTTATATCCCGGTCTACGACCTGCGATTTTTGTTCTTCCGCCATGACGGCCTCCTTCTATCTTGGATACACTCCGATCTCTGTTTGGTGCCTGAGGGAATGGGGTGCATCATAGGTACCTGCATAAGCATGCGGTTCATTCTTTTGTTTGTATTTGAAAATAAATCTTGAAAACACCTTCCAAATGCCCGAAATCCGGGGCTTCCACATCCTTATTATTATACCATTAATCCAAACAAATGTCCGTATTTTATGGTGGAAAAGCACCTTGAAACTAGGGCGTGTTTGAAAACTCAACGACGTGCATCTTTTACCGCCTTTTCGCCCGCTATCGCGTCACGGTTTCTTGACGTGCCCCGGCACGACTGCGAAACCCTTCCTTGTTGCGAACGAAAATCCGGCAAAATCTGCTTCCTTCGGAGTTTTCAAACACGCCCTAAAAAGAAAAGGCGAACCCTCAGCGGGGTCGCCTCTTCTGAAAATCGTACCCTTTCAGCGGAAACGAACTTTCGTTAAATATCCAGGTTTTTCACGTAACGCGCATGTTCGTTGATGAAATCGCGACGTGGTTCGACATTGTCGCCCATCAGCGTATCAAACATCGTATCGGCAAGCATCGCATCGCCGATCGAGACTTGAAGCATCGTGCGGGCATCCGGGTCCATCGTCGTTTCCCACAGTTGTCCCGGGTTCATCTCGCCCAGACCTTTGTAGCGCTGCACGTTGACTTTCGCGCCTTCGCCGAAGCCTGCGATCATCTCGTCACGCTCTGCTTCGCTGCCTGCGTAGAGGACGGTTTTGTTACGCTCTACCTTGAACAGCGGCGGCTGTGCGATATAGACATAGCCCGCTTCGATGATCTGACGCATGTAGCGGTAGAAGAACGTCAACAGCAACGTACGAATGTGTGCGCCGTCGACATCGGCATCGGTCATGATCACGACTTTATGGTAACGAGCTTTCGAGATATCGAAGTCTTCCCCGATGCCTGTACCGATAGCCGTAATGATCGCACGAATTTCCGTACTCGACAGAATGCGGTCCAGGCGAGCCTTTTCCACGTTCAGGATCTTACCACGGATCGGCAGGATCGCTTGGAAGTGACGGTCGCGACCTTGCTTGGCCGAACCGCCCGCGGAGTCGCCTTCGACGATGTACATTTCGCAGATCGAAGCATCCTTGGAGGAGCAGTCCGCCAGTTTGCCCGGTAAGGCACTGACTTCGAGCACGCTTTTGCGTCGTGTCAGTTCGCGTGCGCGCTTGGCCGCTTCACGCGCTCTCGAAGCTTGCAGCGCTTTGTCGAGAATACGACGAGCGGAAGCCGGATTTTCGTTCATGAAATCCGTTAGCTTTTCCGAGAACAAGGATTCGACGATTCCGCGAACTTCGCTGTTGCCCAGCTTGGTCTTCGTCTGGCCTTCAAATTGAGGCTCCGGGATTTTGACGGAAATGATCGCCGTTAATCCTTCACGCACGTCGTCACCCGTCAGATTGCTGTTCGCATCCTTGATCACGCCCGCTTTTCGAGCGTAATCATTGATGATCCGAGTCAAAGCGCTTTTGAAGCCCGATTCGTGCGTACCGCCTTCGTGCGTATGGATATTATTCGCGAACGAATAAATATTTTCGTTGTAGCCATCGTTATACTGGATCGCGATCTCGACAGCAATCATATCGCGCTGCCCTTCGACGTAGATCGGCTGTTCCTGAATCACTTCTTTGTTCTCGTTCAGGAACGCGACATATTCGCTGATTCCGCCTTCGTAGTGGAACGAGGAATTTTCGCCTGTACGCTCATCCAGCAACGAGAGCATAATTCCTTTGTTCAAGAAAGCCAGCTCGCGAATTCTTTTCAGCAACGTCGGGTAGATAAAGACCGTCGTTTCCGTGAAAATCTGCGGGTCCGGTTGGAAAGTCGTCGTCGTGCCCGTATCGTCCTCGTCCGTCTCGCCGATGATGCGCAGATCGTATTGGGGAGCGCCGTAACGATATTCCTGTTCGTAGATCTTGCCGTCGCGTCTAACCTTAACGACAACTTTCTCCGACAGCGCGTTGACGACAGATACGCCGACACCATGCAGACCGCCGGAAACTTTATATCCACCGCCGCCGAATTTACCGCCTGCGTGCAGCACGGTCATAACGACTTCAAGGGCGGGACGTTTCAGCTTCGGATGTTCGCCAACCGGGATGCCCCGGCCGTTGTCGATCACGGTAACGCTGTTGTTCTCATGTACGATGACCTGAATATGATCGCAGTAGCCGGCGAGCGCTTCGTCGATACTGTTGTCCACGACTTCCCACACGAGATGGTGAAGGCCTCTTTCGCTTGTGGAACCAATATACATACCCGGCCGTTTGCGTACCGCTTCAAGTCCTTCGAGAACCTGTATCTGACTGGCATCATACGATTGTTGATCCATTGACATGCTTCGTTCACCCACTCCTGTAAGTTGTGAAATTGTGAGAAAAGAATACGAAACGCCCGCTCCCGGAGCCTAGCGAGGCTACAGCGGGAAGGGCGGCGTATAGTACCTTATCAACGTTAAAGGTAATAGATCGCGATCGCTATAAGCCGGATTATCCGGCATTATAGACCCGACACGAACGACTTCGAACGCTTTTTGAGCGTTGCGGAGGAGATCGGCGAATAATAGACGACAGACTTGGTGACCACGATCGATTTGGCTTCCTCTTCGCCGATCGTTTCCACCACTTTGTTTTCTTTCGCGGCGGTAACAAACTGCTTGGAGATGCGCGAAGACTTTTCGATCGAAACGTCGAAAATGGCGACCAGTTCCGAAGAACGGATAATTTTCTCGCCGCCGAGATGGATATACATAAGAACTCGAAGCCTCCTTGAGAACGCCTTTAGGATTCGACATGCCCTTCGCTGACCTGATAAATATGTGCGCCTTGCAGCTTCTCCGCATGAATCGTTTCGATTCCCGTTGCGGTAATGAAAGTCTGCACCCGGCTCTGGAACGTCTCGATCAGCTGGGTTTGTCGGTACGGATCGAGTTCGGACAATACGTCGTCGAGCAGAAGTATCGGATATTCGCCGATTTCTTCATGGATGAGTTCGATCTCTGCCAACTTCAGCGAGAGCGCTGTCGTTCGCTGTTGGCCTTGAGAACCGAAATTATGCACTTCTTTTTCGTTGATGAAAAAGCTGAGGTCGTCCCGATGAGGGCCTGCAAGGGTTGTTCCCCGACGGATTTCCTGTTCGCGCACTTGTGATAATTTTATCATAAATTGCTCCAATAAGACAGCTTCATCTTCCTCCTCGGCTTCGCCGAACGAAGGGACATAGCGCAAAACGAGCTGTTCCTTTCCGCCGGTTATCCCCTTGTGGATATCTTCTGCCCAGACTTGCAGCTTGCGGATAAATCGCTTGCGACGCCGTACGATGTTAGCCCCGTGCTCGGCCAGCTGCTCATTCCAGATTTCCATCATGACCGGGTCTGGAGTCTTGCCGTAGGACTGCTTCAGCATGTTGTTGCGTTGGAGCAAAACCTTTTGATACTGCTGGAGGTGGAACAGATAACTCGGCTGAACCTGACCGATCTCCATATCGAGAAAACGCCGACGTATCCCCGGCGTGCCTTTGACGATCTCCAGATCTTCGGGAGCGAACATCACCGCGTTCAGCGTGCCGATAAAATCGCTCAGCTTCCGCTGCTCCAGACCGTTGATTTTCGCTTTTTTTCCTTTGGGCGAAAGCGATAGTTCCAAGTGAACGTTGCCGTATTTTTTCTCCACATGACAGCTTGCATAAGCGGCGTCTTGACCGAACGCAATCAGCTCGCGATCTTTGGACGTACGGTGCGATTTGGTCAGTGCGAGAACAAACAAGGACTCCAGCATATTCGTTTTTCCCTGGGCATTCCGGCCGATCATCAGGTTCACGCTTCCGAAGTTTTCCAGTTTCAATTCGTCATAGTTGCGGTAATTTTTGAGTGCGATGTCTCTAACTTGCACGTGATTTCGATGCCTCCTGTGCGCCCGCCGCAAAATGAAGACGAGGCCGCTTTTGCATCCTGCAAAGCCGCCCCGTCTGCTGTGGATTGTGGATAACCCGCTTTTTGCGGATGGTGTACGCTGCTCGTATTTGCCGCCGCCAAGTACGGAAAACTTTTAGGCTTCCCGAATGACTTTGTAGGTGCCTTCTCCGTCGACTTCGACGGTATCTCCCGGATACAACTTGCGCCCGCGGCGCTCTTCGCTTTCTCCGTTGACCTTGATCAAGCCTTCGGCGATCAGCATTTTGGCGCTGCCTCCGGTGGAGATGCAGTCGGCGAGTTTTAAAAAGGTATCCAGCTTGATATATTCGGTGCGGATAGAGATTTCATTCATGTATTGGGCCTTCCTTTCGGGGGAGGTGTCTTGAGAAAAAGGCTTGGCGGCTGCCGGGAAGTTTCGTTACGAGCGCTATCGCTTCTTCACTGAAACTTTCCCGCAGCCTTTGGCCTTTTCCTCAGGACTGGGTAACTGTATTTTAGAGATTAGTTGGTCGTGCGGTAAGGCAGGATGATGTAGAGGCTATTGCTGTCGTCGGTTGGTTCGATGATGATTGGGCTCATGACGCCGGTGAAGCGGATCGTCAGTTGTTCGCTTTCGATGACTTTGAGCACGTCGAGCATGTATTTGGAGTTGAACGACAAACGAAGTTGTTCGCCTTCGAATTCCGCTAACTGAATTTCTTCTTGTACGCGGCCCAGTTCCGTGGAGCTGGACGAGATTTCGATGCCGCCTTGTTCCAGCGTCTGCATGCGCACGATGTTTGTTTTTTCTTCGCGGGACAGCAGGTAGGCGCGGTCGATCGAATCGCTCAGGTTTTTGGTGTCGAGCAGAAGTCTTGTTTTGTGGCTCGACGGAATGATTTTCGATGTGTCCGGGTACAGGCCGTCCAGGATGCGCGAGTAGAACAGGACGCGATCGACTTTAAACAGCACTTGGTTATCGGCGACGACGATATCGACCAGGGTGTTTTGATCCGGAATGATTTTGCTCAGCTCGTTCAGCGTTTTGCCGGAAATGACGATGTTGTTGAATTCGAGTTCTTCCGCGCCTTCGAGTCGAACGGTACGCGTCGCCAGGCGGTGACGGTCGGTTGCGACGAATTTGAGTTGTCCTTCTTTCAAACTCCACATCACGCCGGTCAGAATCGGAGTCGTCTCCTGGGTCGAAATGGAGAATACCGTTTGGCGGATCATATGACGCAGCAGATCGCCGGGTACGGAAAGTACGCGGTTTTCTTCAATGTTCGGCAATACCGGGAATTCTTCAGGGTCCAAGCCTACGAGTTGAATATCGGTTGCGCCTGCACGGATAAAGGTCTGGAACCCGCTGCCTACTTCCATCTCGATTTCCGAGGTTGGAAGTTTTTTGATGATTTCTACGAAAAACTTGGCCGGCAATACAACGCTGCCCACTTTTTCTACGGTCACGACGGTTTTGTTGCCTTCTTCTGCCGGAATAAAAGATTGGATGGAAATGTCGGTATCGCTTGCGGTTAACGTTACGCCGTGATAAGCCACGTCGAATTTAATCCCGCCGAGAATCGGAATCGTCGTTCGGCTGGAAATGGCTTTGGATACATGTTGAATGGCTTCGCTGAGGTGGGATTTGGAAATGCTGATTTTCATCTCGTCACTCCTGTAATAGATAATATATTCTTTAAGATCTTTATAGTAAAAGTAGTAGGGGCACTGAATATGTGGATAAACTGAGAAAAGACCCGAAAAACATAACAAACTAAGCCTATCCACATGTGTATAAGTTGTGCATAGGCTTTTCGTTTATTCAGGTAGGGTTTTTTATTTTCTCCGTTAGGCTGTGGACAACTTTTGACAGCTCTTGGTCCACTTTCAGCGAGTGTGTGATCTTTTCGTGCGCGTGAATGACTGTCGTATGGTCGCGTCCGCCGAATGCTTCGCCGATCTTCGGCAGCGAGTAGTCGGTCAATTCGCGAGACAGATACATGGCGACTTGGCGTGGGAAGGCGATAGCCTTGGTCCGTTTTCTCGCCTTAAAGTCTTCCATTTTCAAATTATAGTACTCGCCGACCCGCTGCTGGATGTCCTGGATCGTAATGATCCGCGGACGGCTGGACGGAATAATGTCTTTCAGCGCTTCGGCTGCCAGATGGGCGGTCACGTCCTGATTGGTTAACGACGAATAAGCCACCACGCGAATCAGCGCACCTTCAAGCTCGCGAATGTTGGTGTCGATCTGGTTCGCAATGTACATCATCGCTTCGTTTGGCACATCAAGCTTCTCCGCACGTGCTTTTTTCCGCAAAATCGCAATCCGCGTCTCCAAATCCGGCGGCTGAATGTCGGTAATCAACCCCCATTCGAATCTCGAACGCAGACGTTCTTCCAGGGTCGGGATCTCTTTCGGAGGCCGGTCACTGGAGATAATGATCTGTTTGCTTTCCTCATGCAGCGCATTGAACGTATGGAAGAACTCTTCCTGCGTCGACTCTTTTCCCGCAATGAACTGAATATCGTCAATCAGCAGGATATCGATATTGCGATACTTGTTCCGGAAGCTTTCCCCGCGGTTGTCGCGAATCGAGTTGATGAACTCATTCGTGAATTTCTCCGAAGAGATATAAACGACGCGGCTGCTCGGATTATGTTGCAAAATGTAATGGCCGATCGCATGCATCAAGTGTGTTTTTCCGAGCCCGACGCCCCCGTACAGAAACAAAGGGTTGTAAGCTTTTGCCGGCGCCTCGGCGACGGCGAGCGATGCGGCGTGCGCGAAACGGTTACCCGAGCCGATGACGAATGTGTCGAATGTATACTTGGGATTGAGCATATTGGCGTTCGCTTCGACGTTAACTTGAACCGGAGCCGGCGGAGGAGTCGCTTGTTTTTGGAGCGACTCTTCTTCGTGTCCGGGTTCTTCGATCACAAACTTAACCGTGACGCTGCGTCCGAGCACGTCAAAAGCGACCTGCGCCACCAGTTTGGTATATCGGCTTTCCAACCATTCCACGGCAAAAGTCGTCGGCGCCGATACGGTCAGTGCTCCATTCGTAAGCTGAATGACTTGAGTCGCTTTGAACCAAGTGTCGAAGCTGGGTTTGCTCAGCTTAGTTTGGATGATAGATAAAATTTGTTGCCACAATTGAGCGGTATGGCTGTCCACAAACTGTCACTCCTTTGAAAATCGTACGATGTGGCTTAAGCCGGAGCGTCCGCCGAGAGTTTTCGGGATTGCAGGTTGTCTTCAAACGACTCAGTCGAATCTGATGCTTCACTTCCGCCGCCGCGCCCACTCAGGCCGGAAGCCAATCAAGAAGCGGAGTTCGCGAAACGAGGAGCATAACGAAGACAAAACCCAGGGAAGCCGGGAAGGGTTATCCCCACGATCCATAATTATGGGAACAAAAAAAGAAGGATAAACAGAACTTGTTCACAACGTTATCCACAGACTGTTGATAATATAGAGGCTAAAACCGAATATTCACACCGAAAAGTAATCTAATCATAGCAAAAGAAGCCGTTCATTTCAACGGTTCATACTATTTTATCCACAAAACCAAGACCTTGTGCATAAAACATATCCACACCACTAGATATTGTTCATAACATGTTTAAAATTGACCTGTGAATAAAATGGCTCCGTAAAAATATACACAGGCCAAAAGGCAATACGGTGGAAAAGTGGGTTACGCAAAAACGTGTCTTTCGTATAGCTGCCAAGCTGGGAAGGGGAACAGAACTGTGGATAACTTTGAGAACGTTTGAAAGTGAAATTCGGGTTGCGAATCGGAAAAAAGCCAAAGTCCGAAGGGATGAAAAATGAAGAGGGGTAGGCGAAGGTCGAAGAAAATCGAAAAAGAGGGGGAAGGAAGAATACGTGATTTTTGAAAAAACGCACGGAAATGATCGAGGGGAAAACGCATCTCGACCTTTCAGCCAAAAAGAGATGCGAAATTGGCGGAAAGGTCGGAATAGAGCCATTTCCAGCCGGTTTAAGTCTGGTTCGCAGCTTCATGAATTGCCCTGCGAAATTGCCTTTCCTTATATATAAGCATTCCATGCCGCTTTTTTTCGGTAAAAAAGAGGAAGGATTACGAAGAACTTTGCTTGACTTTGCTGGAAACGCGTGATTAAATGATAAAAGGCATGTTCTGCGAGAAGAAGAACGAATGTGTGTAATTATATTGGTTTAGCATATTGCAAAACCTGTACTACCCGTAAAAGGAGGTGCTATTGTAATGGGTCCTACTTTCAAACCAAACACCCGCAAGCGCAAAAAGGTGCACGGATTCCGTAAAAGAATGAGCACGAAAAACGGCCGCAAGGTGCTGGCTGCTCGTCGTCTCAAAGGCAGAAAAGTGCTGAGCGCGTAAGCTTGGGCACATGAGCGAAGACCACCTGGAGGTGGTCTTTTTTTCTTAATAAAGGGGACGCGAGAAAAGGTGCAAAAGAAGCTACGATTACGGAACCGTGCCGAGTTTACCCGCGTATACCGTCACGGCAAATCCTTCGCGAACCGTCAGCTGGTCCTGTATTGGTTTCACAAACGGGATGTCGAACAGTTTCGGATGGGCGTGTCGGTCAGTAAAAAGGTAGGCAATGCGGTCGTCCGAAACCGGATACGCCGTTTAATGAAAGAAATCGTTCGGCATCATGCCGGCGAAATCGCGGATCATGTCGATCTTGTTTTCATTATCCGAAAAGGCGCGGTCGATCTCGATTACAAGGAACTGGAGAAGAGCGTGCTGCACGTGCTTCGCAAATCCTTGCTGCTCAAGCGTAAAGGTCGGCAAGACCGGCCGGGGGAGACCTCGAAGTGAAGCGCTTTTTTGCGTTTCAAATGAAGGGCTAATTATGGTATGATTTTCACAACTGCAAGCGGTTTGCCCGATGCGGGAGGAAGTCCTGCGGGAGTGCAGGTACATGAAGGTTAAGAGAGGGGTTATCTAGTGTCTCATTTGTTCAAACGCAGAGGCAAGTGGGTGATGGTTATCGCCGCTGTTCTGCTGATTGCCGTCCTTGCGGGCTGTACACCAGCCACGACGCTGCATACGACGGAAGACTTGAAAAATAGCGGCAGCTTCTGGCAGAGTAACGTCGTCTACTGGTTCGCGCTGGCGCTTGACTCGTTCGCAAGATGGTTTGGCGGCGAATACGGCCTGGCCGTCCTGCTGCTCGTACTGATCGTACGTACGCTGATCCTGCCGTTGACAATCAAATCCGTTAAGAGTTCGAAAGCGATGCAAGCGATCCAACCGGAAATGCAGAAGCTGAGAGAACAATACAAAGACGATCCGCAACGTATGCAGCAGGAGCAAATGCGCCTGTTCCAAGAGAACAAAGTTAATCCGGCCGCAGGCTGTCTGCCTTTGATTATTCAGATGCCGATCTTTATCGCGCTGTATAACGCGATCATTTATAACAGTGACTTGGCTCAACACTCCTTCCTCTGGATGGAACTTGGCAAACCGGACATTCCGTTGACGTTGTTTGCAGCCGCTACGACATTCCTGCAAACGTGGTTGATGATGCGTCAAAACCCGGCACAACAACAAGGACCGATGAAGTTCATGTTGTTCGTATACCCGGTACTGATCTTCTTCATGGGTTATCAATTCCCGTCCGCTCTCCCGCTCTACTGGGCAATGAGTAACGTGTACACGATTGTGCAAAACTACTTCCTGTACCGCAACAAAGACGCGAAAGCCGCAGCGGTCATCGCCCAACAAGGCGGAGCAAAGCCTGCTGGCAAAAACGGTACTTCCGGTGGCGGCGTAAGCTTGTCCAAAGGCGCAGGCCCGGTATCGAGCCGCAAAAAGAAAAAGAAAAAACGTTAAGTTTACAAGTATAGAAGATAGCTGAATAACGAGCGTGTGCAAAAGACGAAGCGTAACATGAGGGGGCGCGGATTCGATGACGAGCAAAGTGACGGCTGTAGGGAAAACAGTAGACGAAGCCATCTCGCTGGGACTTGGGCAGCTTGGCGTAACAAGGGATCAGGTTGAAGTAAATGTGCTGGAGCACCCTTCAAAAAAATTCCTTGGTCTGTTCGGTGGGCGCGATGCCAAAGTCGAGCTATCCTTGGTTCGTTCTGGCCGCGTTCCGACAGAGACGGCACCGCAGGTTGCTCCGATTGTCGAAGCCGGGGACAACCCGTCCGCGACTACTCGACTGGAGAGCCCGAATGCTGCGACGCCGGGGCCGATGAAAGCTGACGCCTTGGCGCATACGGAATCCGCACCAAGGCGCGAACAGCCTAATCCGGTCGTGCTTGCGCCGGATGAAGCCGACTTGTCCTCCGATGAGACAGCAGGTGCTCGCCCAATGGAACGTTACCATGAGGCCGCCGATTTTATTCGTGAGGTTGCCGGAGCCATGGGACTTGATGTGGAGGTCGACGTTCGAAAAAATCGGGATGGCGGTCTGCTGGATATTTCGGGTCCCGAGCTGGGCATGCTGATCGGACGTCGGGGTCAGACGTTGGATGCTCTTCAACTTCTGGCTGGCGTCGTCGCGAATAAAGGGTCCGATAAGTTTGTAAGACTGACGCTGGATGCGGAAAACTTCCGTCGTCGTCGAGCCAAAACATTGGAAGACCTGGCTGACCGGCTGGCGGAACGTGTCGTTCGAACCCGTAAAGAAGTCGTGTTGGAGCCTATGCCTCCGCAGGAGCGCAAGGTCATTCATGCCCGGTTGCAAAACCACTCTGAAGTCGATACGGGAAGCCGTGGCGAAGAACCGAATCGCCGCGTCGTCATCACGCTCAAATAACGACTGTTCCAAAGTGAGCATTCAGGCGAGCGCCCTCTTTGCCCATGCGGCGAAGAGGGCCTCTGCCGTTTGCGCTATAGTCGCATCCTTAAATTTGAAATCGAAAGAAACGGGGAATCGAAGCTTGGGGTCTACCGACCGAAGCCTCCCGTTTTTTCTTGTATATAAGACAGGCAAAAGTCAGGCTTGGAAAGAGAGGCATATGTGATGATTAGCGATACAATTGCGGCTATTTCTACAGCGGTGGGGGAAGGCGGGATCGCCGTGATCCGCGTCAGCGGTCCGGAAGCGGTCGGCGAAGTAAGCCGTTTGTTCCGAGGCGCTGCCCCGCTGACGGAAGTACCGACGCATACCGTACATTATGGATTCATTATCGATCCGGAAACGAAAGAAAAAATGGAAGAAGTGCTGGTTACGCTTATGCTTGCCCCCAAGTCTTTTACGACCGAGGACGTCGTGGAGATCAGCGCGCACGGCGGCGTCGTATCCGTTCGTCGGATCATGGAGCTGTTGCTGAAGCAACGTATCCGTCTGGCCGAACCGGGCGAATTCACGAAGCGGGCCTTTTTGAACGGTCGTATCGACTTGTCGCAAGCGGAAGGCGTGATCGACCTGATCCGTTCGAAATCCGACAAAGCGTTCTCCGTCGCGTTCAAACAGGTGGAAGGCGATCTGTCACGCCGGATTCAGGAGCTGCGGCAGACATTGATCGAGACGCTCGCGCATATCGAAGTGAATATCGACTATCCCGAGCATGACGTGGAGTCGATGACCTCGCTGTTTATTCAGGAAAAATGCGGCTCCGTGCTGGCGGAAATCGAGCGGTTGCTGCATACCTCGAACCAGGGCAAAATCCTGCGAGAAGGGATCACCACCGCGATCGTCGGACGTCCCAACGTCGGGAAGTCTTCGCTGCTTAACGCATTGTCCGGTCAAAACCGTGCGATCGTCACCGATATTCCGGGCACGACCCGCGACGTGATCGAAGAGTTTATTACGATCAATAATATCCCGCTCAAGCTGCTCGATACCGCCGGGATTCGCGAGACGTTGGACGTGGTTGAAAAAATCGGCGTCGAACGTTCGCGCACCGCGCTGAACGAAGCGGATCTGATTCTGCTCGTGCTCAACAACGGCGACGAATTGAACGAAGAAGAACAGCAGTTGATGGAGCAGATCAGCGGCCGGCAATCCATTGTCATCCTGAATAAAATGGATTTGCCGCAAAAAGTGGAAACAGAAAAAGTGCGTCAGTTCTACAAAGAAGAGCTGATTGTGCCGATGACCGTTAAAGAGGGAGAAGGCGTTGACCGACTGGAAGAAGCTATCTCTTCTCTGTTCTTCGCCGGTAAGCTCGAAAGCGCCGACCTCACCTATGTATCCAACGTGCGCCATATCGCGCTGTTGCACCAGACCAAGCGCTCGCTGATCGACGCGATCGAAGCCGCCGAGATGTTCGTCCCGATCGACATGATCCAGATCGACGTCCGCCTGGCTTGGGAACAACTCGGCGAGATTGTCGGCGATACCGCCCAAGACTCGTTGATCGACCAGATTTTCTCGCAATTCTGTCTGGGCAAATAAAGTCGACCGACTATTTGATCCACCCTTATATCGGCCCTATATAGATGAAGCAATTTTTCAGGCCCCTACCCCTGAAGCTTCCCTAATCTTTTTCTTTGCCTTTAAAATCCTTTTCCTTGCCTTTAAAAAGCGATGTTCAACCGAACAAAGCAGCCCTTTTCTTTTACCAAAACCACAAGCGAAGCCGGTGAACGAGGGAAGTGGAATGTCCTGAAGAAGCGTAGCGCTCGCCTCTGTTTTCGGAATGCCACCTTAGTTAACTTCCAATCAGGCATTCCGAAAACAGCACGCGATCGTAAGGATATTCCGCGCAGCGAGTTCACCCCAGGCGACGCCCCCACAATCAGGAGGATCAACATGACATACACAGGCGGAGAATTCGACGTCATCGTCGTCGGCGCCGGACATGCCGGCGTCGAGTCGGCATTGGCCGCGGCCCGGATGGGCTGCAAAACACTGATGGTCACCATCAACCTCGATATGGTCGCGTTTATGCCCTGTAACCCGTCGATCGGCGGCCCGGCAAAAGGTCACGTCGTGCGCGAGATCGACGCGCTTGGCGGCGAAATGGGACGCAATATCGACAAGACTTTTATTCAAATGCGCATGCTGAACACGGGCAAAGGTCCGGCCGTTCACGCGCTGCGTGCCCAAGCGGACAAATTCTCGTATCAGCAAACGATGAAAGAAACGATGGAAAAAGAACCAAACCTGACGATGCGTCAGGGGATGGTGGAAGAACTGATCGTCGAAGACGGCAAATGCGTCGGCGTCGTGACCAAAACAGGCACGCGTTATATGGCAAAATCGGTCGTGATCACAACGGGCACTTACCTGCGCGGCAAGATCATTATGGGCGAACTGACGTACGAAAGCGGCCCGAACAACCAACAGCCCTCCGTTCGCCTTTCCGAAAATCTGCGCGAGCTGGGCTTCCAACTGGTTCGATTCAAAACAGGTACGCCTCCGCGCGTGCACAAAGATACGATCGACTTTTCCAAAACGGAAATCCAACCGGGCGACGACAAGCCGAAGTTCTTTTCTTATGAAACGAAAGGTTCGAGCAATGAGCAACTTCCTTGCTGGCTAACGTATACGTCGCCGGAAACGCATCAGATCATCAACGACAACCTGCACCGCGCGCCGATGTTCTCGGGTCTGATCGAAGGTACGGGTCCGCGCTACTGTCCGTCTATCGAGGACAAAGTGGTGCGCTTCAGCGACAAGTCGAAGCATCAAATTTTCCTGGAACCGGAAGGCAAAAACACGTCCGAGTATTATGTGCAAGGACTGTCGACAAGCTTGCCGGAAGACGTACAATTGAGCATGCTGCGCACGATCGCGGGGATGGAAAAAGTCGAAATCATGCGTAACGGCTATGCGATCGAATACGATGCCATGGTCCCTACGCAACTGTGGCCGACGCTGGAAACGAAACTGCTGCCGGGTCTGTTCACGGCTGGACAAATCAACGGAACATCGGGCTACGAAGAAGCGGCGGGTCAAGGCATTATGGCGGGCATTAACGCGGCGCGCAAAGCGCAAGGCCGCGAAGGCGTCGTGCTGGACCGTTCGCAAGGCTATATTGGCGTGCTGATCGACGATCTGGTTACAAAAGGTACCAACGAACCGTACCGCCTGCTGACTTCGCGCGCGGAATACCGTTTGCTGCTCCGTCACGACAATGCCGATCTGCGTCTGACGCCTATCGGTCACGAGATTGGACTGATCGCCGACGAGCGTTACGACCTTTTCCTGGATAAAAAGGCCAAAGTCGAAGCAGAGATCAAACGTCTGAGCAAAGCGAAAGTTCACCCGGATCAAGTGAATCCTATGCTGGAGCGTTTGGAGTCGGCAACCATCAACAATGGCTCCGATCTGTTGACCATCTTACGTCGTCCAGAAGTCTCATACGCCGATATTCAAGATATCATTCCAACGGACGTCGAGCTGGATGAAGAAATGAAGGAACAAGTCGAGATCCAAGTGAAGTACGCGGGCTATATCGAGAAGCAGCTTGCCCATGTGGAACGACTGAAAAAGATGGAACAGAAAAAGCTTCCCGAAGACCTGGCTTACGAAGAAGTCCGCGGCTTGGCTATGGAAGCGAAGCAAAAGCTGTCGTCGATTCGACCGCTGTCGATCGGACAGGCTTCACGCATTTCGGGCGTTACGCCCGCTGATATTTCGATTCTGCTCGTTTACCTGGAACAGTATAACCGGGTAGCGGCCGCACGGGGGTAAGCATGGACGATATTCAACAACGTTTCAGCGATCGGTTAAAAGAAAAAGGAATAGAGTTAAACGAGACGCAGCTTGAGCAGTTTGAGACGTATTACAAGCTGCTGGTCGAGTGGAACGAGAAGATGAACCTGACCGGCATCACCGAGCGTGAACAGGTGTATGAAAAGCACTTTTACGATTCGCTGACGCTGGCCTTTTATGTCGATATGAAAAAAGTGACCAGCCTCGCCGATATCGGCTCGGGCGCGGGATTCCCGGGAGTACCGCTGAAAATCGCGTTCCCGCATGTGAAGCTGTGCATTATCGACTCGCTTAACAAGCGTATCACCTTCCTCAAAGCGGTATCGGACGGAATCGGGCTGAAAGGCGCCGAGTTCCTGCATGGCCGTGCCGAGGAATGGGGACACAAGCGCGGCTACCGCGATTCGTTCGATCTCGTTACCGCACGCGCCGTGGCGCGCCTTGCCGTGCTGAACGAATTTTGTCTGCCGTTCGTTAAGCCGGATGGCGTGTTTGCCGCAATGAAAGGAACGGACCCTACGGAAGAAATCGCCGACTCGCAAAAGAGCCTGCGCGAGCTGCGGGGGGAGATCACGAATGTCGACGCGTTCCGGTTGCCGTTCGACGATTCCGACCGTCATATCATCCGTGTGCTGAAATTCGCGATTACGCCTTACAAGTATCCGCGCACGCCGGGTCTTCCGTTGAAGAAACCGCTGGTATAATCGTGTTTCACGTGGAACAGACTTCAGCATGATCTGTGGAATGTTCAAAAACGTCGCCTTCGGGCGGCGTTTTTTGATATGGATTTTTCATTTTCGAAAAGAGTCCGAGGGGATTTCAGGATAGGATTCAGATGGAAAAAGTGATAAACTGAAGTTGTCTGTCTATAGACTTTTTTGAGTTTAATCAGTAGAGAATCCCGTTTCAAATAGCTGAAAGAACAGGTTTTGCGGATGTTGGCTAAAGCGGAATGCGACGGTTGTCCGAAAATGCGGGGGGAACGCAGCGGCACCGAAAGTTCGCCGAGCCATTTTGCAAAGTCGGGAGTTGAAATTTCTTGAGAAAGACGGCGTATAGCCGACTTCCCGGAATAGGTGGTCATGTTCGGAATGAAAGAGCAATTTTCCAAATTATTCGGGCTGACGGAGCGTTCGGCCGGAGACGAGGTCAAGCAGATTCCGGTAGACGATATCGTTGGCAGTCCTTACCAGCCGCGAACGATTTTCGACGAAGAGAAGATCGAGGAGTTGTGCCAAACGATTCGAACACACGGGATCATCCAACCGATCGTGGTTCGTCTGCGCGGCGGCAAACATGAGATTATCGCGGGTGAGCGTCGCTGGCGTGCCGTGCGCAAATTGGGGCTGCCTACGATACCAGCGATTGTCCGTGAGTTTAATGATTCGCAGACGGCTTCGATTGCGCTGATCGAGAACTTGCAGCGCGAAGGTCTGACGGCTGTCGAAGAAGCGATTGCTTATGAGAAGCTGATCGAGCTGCATCAATTGACGCAGGAAAGTCTGGCTCAACGGCTAGGCAAAAGTCAGTCGACGATTGCCAATAAGCTTCGTTTGCTTCAGCTTTCGGAACAAGTCAAGCTGGCTCTGATGGAGCGCAAAATTACGGAGCGTCACGCGCGGGCCTTGTTATCGCTAGGCGGCGAGGAGCTTCAATTGCACGTGCTCAAAGAAGTGGTCGACAAAGAGCTGAACGTCAAACAGACAGAAGCACGGGTTGCCTTTTACAAAGAAAAAGAAGCGGTATCGTCCCAAAAGTCCAAGCGAGTCTCGTATACGAAAGATGTCCGGCTCGCACTGAATACGATTCGTCATTCGATCGATATGGTATCGGGATCGGGAATGAATATTCAGACGACGGAAGCGGACCAGGGAGACCATTACGAGATCGTGATTCGGATTCCGAAGAAGTCCTGACGGAATCATCAAAAGCCAACCGAGGTGAATCCGATTGTCCAAAATTATTGCAATTGCCAACCAGAAGGGCGGCGTCGGTAAAACAACGACTTCCGTTAACCTGAGCGCAGGCCTGGCCAAGCTGGGTAAGCGCGTGCTTCTGATCGACATCGACCCGCAGGGGAACACGACAAGCGGCGTCGGAATCAACAAAGCCGACGTGGAGCATTGCATTTACGACATTCTCATCAACGAAGTGCATCCGAAGGAAGTCATCGTGTCGACGCATATCGAAGGACTCGACGTTATTCCGGCGACGATTCAATTGGCAGGAGCCGAGATCGAACTGGTGCCGGTCGTCACGCGGGAGCTTCGGCTGAAGAAGAACATCCACCTGGTCAAAAACGATTACGATTATATCCTCATCGATTGTCCGCCTTCCTTGGGCATTCTGACCATCAACTCGCTAACGGCGGCCGACTCGGTCATCATTCCGATCCAATGCGAATATTACGCGTTGGAAGGGTTGAGCCAACTGCTGAACACGGTGCGCCTCGTACAGAAACATCTCAACACGGAGCTTCAGATCGAAGGCGTGCTGCTGACGATGCTGGACGCGCGAACGAATCTCGGTATCCAAGTGATCGAAGAAGTGAAAAAGTATTTCCAGGATAAAGTGTACGGTACGATTATTCCGCGCAATGTGCGTCTAAGCGAAGCGCCGTCGCACGGCCAGACGATCATGACCTACGATCCGCGTTCCAAAGGGGCGGAAGTCTACATGGAGCTGGCAAAGGAAGTGGTTATCGGTGAATAAGAAATTGGGCAAAGGACTCGGAAAAGGTTTGGATGCCCTGATTCCTTCGCTATCGGTCGGGGAAAACGATAAAGTCGTCGATATACCGTTGAATCGGCTTCGCGCCAATCCGTATCAGCCCCGGCATTCTTTTGATGAGGAAGGACTACGCGAACTGGCCGAGTCGATCCGTCAGCACGGCGTCATCCAACCGATTATCGTTCGAAGCGTGTTAAAAGGGTATGAGATCATCGCGGGCGAACGTCGCACGCGAGCTTCCGCTTTGGCGGGCCGAACCGATATTCCGGCTGTCGTCCGCGAGTTTACCGATCAGCAGGTGATGGAGATCGCGTTGATCGAAAACGTTCAGCGCGAAAACCTTAACGCGATGGAGATTGCGGTGGCGTATCAGTCGTTGATGAACGAGTTCAAGATGACGCAGGAAGATCTGTCTGTCAAAGTCGGAAAGTCCCGTTCCCATATCGCGAACTTTTTGCGTCTGCTGACGCTTCCGGAGGAAGTGAAAGACTTTGTTTCACGTGGAACGCTATCGATGGGCCACGCGAAAGCGATCGTCGGATTGAAACATCCGTCGGTCCAGATCCAACTGGCCGAGCAGGCGATCCGCGAAGGCTGGAGTGTTCGGGATCTTGAAGAAGCGGTTCAAGAAGCCGGAAACAAGGCGAAAAGCAAAGCGAAAAACAAGCTCAAAAAACGCGATCCCTACATTGAAAATGTCGAGGAGTCGCTGCGGGAGCATTTTAAAACAACCGTTAAGATCAAGCCGGGCAGCCAGGAAAAAGGCAAGATCGAATTGAGCTATTATAATCAGCAGGATTTGCAGCGTTTGTTGGACCTGCTTCAATAGAAGGTTCCATGTCCGGCGGACGCGTAAGGAAGGAGAAGCGAACATGAACAGAGCAAGCGACAAACCCGTTATTTATCTCGATCATGCCGCGACTTCCTGGCCAAAGCCGGATTCGGTACTTGAAGCGATGCAGCATTGTATGCTGGAAGAAGCGGCCAACCCCGGTCGCGGCGGACACCGTATGGCGATTGCCGCAGGGCGGGTGCTGATGCGGACACGGATAGAGCTTGCTCGCCTGTTCGGCATTTCGAATCCAAGCGATATTGCGTTTATGCCCAACACGACGGTTGCACTCAATCAAGCGATCAAAGGGCTGCTGCGACCAGGGGATCATGTCGTCGCGACGATGATCGAGCACAATTCCGTTCGCCGTCCTTTGGAATACATGCGTCGGGAGCAAGGCGTGCAAGTGGATTATGTTCAGGTGGACGAGACAGGTCAGATCGATCTGTTCCTATTAAACTCGCTTTGTCGCGCCAATACCCGCCTGATCGTATGCAACCATAGTTCGAACTTGCTTGGTAACATATTGCCGTTAGCGGAGATTGCCGATATCGCTCGAAGCTGTGGCGCTTTGCTGTTGGTAGATGCCGCTCAGAGCGCAGGGGTTATGGATATTGACGTAGCCGCTGCGGGAATTGACATGTTGGCTTTTCCCGGACATAAAGGGCTGCTGGGTCCACAGGGTACAGGCGGGTTATATATCCATCCGTCGATCGATCTTGCACCCTTAGTTCATGGAGGAACAGGAAGCCAGTCCGAAGAAGCGAACCAACCTTCCGTGCGTCCTGATCGATACGAGTCGGGAACGCCCAATACAGTAGGCATTGCCGGATTGGGCGCGGGAGTTCGTTATGTTCGTCGGGAAGGTTCATCTGCTATCGGTCTTCACGAGTGGGAATTGACGCAATCTCTTATGGGACAATTGTCCACCGTAGAAGGACTTCGCTTGCTAGGTCCAAAACTTGGTGAGCCGCGCACCGGCATTGTTTCTTTTACAATAGAAGGAATCGATTCGGCCGAGATTGCTTTCCGGTTGGATCGGGATTACGGCATCGCGGTTCGAGCCGGTTATCACTGTACGCCTCTGGCACATCGTTCGGCGAACACTTCGGCCAGTGGCGCAGTACGCAGCAGCTTTGGCCATACAACGACGCGGGCAGATATCGAAGCGCTGGCTAGAGCCGTACGGGATCTTGCAGCCTCCGTGTAAAGCGGCTCAAAATCGGGTAAATACCGAAAATGCACCCGCTTATGGTTTGTCTCACCTTGATTATGGAGTTACGTTTATCTGAAACGCGCACGGTTCTGGTGCGTTTCAGATAAACGTAATCCTACAGCGATCTGAGACAAACCGCTCACATACCGCTTTTACGCATTTCCAATACATCGGCGCGCATGCGCGCCGCAGATAAGCGACAGAAGGGAAAGAGTCAAAGCATGACAGAATTGAATCAACTAATTTCCGAGCAAATATTCGTAATCGTGTCCGCCCTGACGGTACTGGTGCTTATCCTTCTGATTATTGCGATCTCGCAATCGGTCAAGCTGGGCCGACTGCGCAAGCGGTATGAACGTATGATGGCGGGTGCGGGAGTCGAAGACCTGGAATCGCTGCTGCTGAATTTGAAAATGCAGACGGATTCCGTCGAAGACGAGCAGGAAAAGCAGCGTCGTACGCTTATGATGATCGAACAGCGCCAGCGGATGTCGAAGTCGAAGCTCGGCATCAAGCGCTACAATGCCTTTTCCGATCAAGGGAGCGACCTCAGTTTTTCCTTCGCGTTGTTGGATGATCTGGATAACGGTATCGTTCTGAGTGGTCTGCATAACCGGGATAGCTCTTACGTCTACGCCAAGCCGCTCGAACAAGGGACATCGAAATACGCGTTGTCCCCGGAAGAAAAAGAAGCGGTTGAGCTGGCACGTAAAGAGGGACAACAGTGAGCGGCGTACTTGTTATGGCATTTGACTCTTCCCAGCAGGCGCTTCGCGCCGAAATGCTGTTGGAAGAGCAGGACATTGCTTTTGACATGATTCCCACTCCCGGAGCCATTACGGCGGGATGTGCGTTAAGCCTTTCTTTTTCGACAGAGGAGCTTGAACGTGTGATGGCAGTTGTGCAAAAAGAACATATCGAGATCCGCGGAATTTTCCGGGCTGGCGATTCTTCCGGCGAAGGCTCCTTCGAACAATTGGTGTGATTGACTACAACGAATAGGAACAAGATCTGTGCCCGAGTCGCAAAGTGTCGATCCAAGACGCTGATGCGATTCGGGCGTTGTGCCAGTATGCGGTCTTGACCGGCTGAAACGACGCAAAAGGAAGGAGTGTTAGCATGTTTGAAGGATTTTTGATTGCGGCAACGACGAATACAGCGACAGACGGGACAGAGAGCGGAAATACGCCTGCACCGGAAACACCAGCGGGCGATCCGGCGGAAACGGTCCAAGAGGCGTTATCGTTTACCGCAAAACTTTGGGATCAGGTGACGGACCCCGCGATGTGGTGGGGACTTGCCGATACGGCGATTCGCATTGTGCTGATTATTCTTTTGGCACAGGTCGCGATCCGGATTGCTTACAAGGTGATCGATCGGGCCTTACTGAAGCAGAAGCAGGATAGCGGGGAAAACAAATTCCGCGTCAAGCCGCGACGGTTCGTGACGATCGGCAAGCTGCTCAAAAATATGGTCGTGATCGTGCTTAACTTCATGATGTTGATGCTGATCATTTCCGAACTCGGCTATGACCTGGCTCCTCTGATTGCCGGTGCGGGGGTCATCGGGCTTGCGATCGGCTTCGGCGCGCAAAGTTTGGTCAAAGACGTCATTACCGGATTTTTCATCGTGTTTGAGGATCAATTCGCGGTAGGCGACGTCGTGCAGATTGCCACTTTCAAAGGTACGGTCGAAGTGATCGGTCTGCGAACAACACGGCTGCGTAATTGGAACGGCGAAGTCTATGCGATTCCGAACGGAACGATCACGAATGTAACGAACTTCTCGTTGGCCGATGCCAAAGCCGTGATCGATATTCCGATGAGCGCCGATCGTGCGCTGGACGAAGCGACCCATCTGGTGGCTAAATCCTTGGAAAAGGTCCGTGATGAAAATACGAAGGTGCTGGGCGATCCGAAAATTCACGGCGTGCAAACGATGACAACCGGCGAATATACGCTCCGCGTTACCGTAAGCTGCTCGCCGAATGCTCAAGCGGAAGTAGAAAGCTTGATCCGGGGCGAGGTTAAACGGGCGATGGAGCGAAGCGACGCTTTGAAGCAGGCACTGGCCGAAGAGGCCGAGCGCAAAGCTCAAGCCGCAGAAGAAGAACAAGCCCGCAAATCCGCCGCCGCGTCTTCCGAGATCGCGGAGACAAAAACGGAAGGGCCGGGCAAGCCGGAATCGGAAAAAATCGATGCGGAGAAAACGCCGAATACGGAAGACAAACCGCATTCGGCACAGTAAGCGAAGGAGGTGGCCCGGTTGGAACGCAAAGTATTCGGCCTGGGAGACATCGTACAGATGAAAAAGCCGCATCCGTGCGGCAGCAACGAAATGGAGATCATTCGCATGGGCATGGACATTCGGATTAAGTGTGTCGGCTGCCAGCATAGCGTATTGATCCCAAGGGTGAAGTTCGAGAAAAACATGAAGAAGGTACTGAAGTCTGCGGCAGTGGATGAGCAGTAAGCAAGACGCCCGATCAATTCATATCAAAGAAGGTTTAGGCCATGATCACGATCAACAGTCAAAGGCTTTACGATAATGAATGGATTCGTTTCGACTTTTTGCAAAAGAATTACGGAGAGCGCTCGTCTTTTTCGGACCGGGCTTACGTCATGTCTTTTGACAGCGAGGTTGTTTTTGCGAGCATATCGAGCGCGATCCCCGTTTTCGACGAAGAGTATAAGCGTTTCGCGAACTGGGTGCGCATGACGTTTCCTTACGAAGCGGATAGAGGCAGAAGCGAAGAGCCGAATTACGTCGAAACATTCGGCGTCGGCATTTGTTCGTACGCGTCCGGGGAAAACATTTATTTCGAACTGGATATTCGCGAAATCGAGAGCGGGACTCCGTCGGAAGCGAGAATGCAGCTTGAAGCATTGCTGGATTATTTGGAGCACGATTTTTTCCGCAATCCTCGTATTCTCGCCGCTTTGCCGCGAAAAGCAGGATTGAAAGCGAATCGGCGAAAAGAAAAGCCGCACGGCAAAAAGAATGACGAAAGCGGGCCGGAATCAAGCTTGATTCCG
This sequence comes from Saccharibacillus sacchari, assembly GCF_037722395.1. GTDB lineage: Bacteria > Bacillota > Bacilli > Paenibacillales > Paenibacillaceae > Saccharibacillus > Saccharibacillus sacchari_A. Next base: position 26,672 of record NZ_JBBKAR010000035.1, read on the forward strand.
GCCCGCTTTACCGCTTGGGAATATTTTTTCGCGAAATCCGATAAAGCGCTTGATTTTCTTTTGAGCCTGCTATATAATAAATTCTGTTGTGACACTTATTTATGGAGAGGTACCCAAGAGGCCCAAGGGGGCTGACTCGAAATCAGTTAGGCGTGTCAAAGCGTGCGTGGGTTCGAATCCCACCCTCTCCGCCATATTGTTACTCAGACTAACGACCGAGGGTCGTTTTTTTGTTTTTATAGCTGGAAATTTTTATTGATGCCATACGCAAAGTCTGATATAATAATACGGTCCGGGCTTAACGCCCGTTCCTTGCTCCCAACCCGATTGGGGGCCTTAGTCCAAGAGGAGGTGAAATATATGCGTAACTATGAAGTGATGTACATCATTCGTCCAGACGTTGAACAAGAAGCGGTAGACGCTGCAATCAATAGATTCTCGGGCATCATCACTGACGGTAACGGCGAAATTACCAAGCACGATGCTATGGGTAAGCGTCGCCTCGCGTATGAGATCAAGAAACATCGTGACGGATTCTACGTTCTGACTAACTTCACAGCTGAACCAGCTGTCGTTACAGAGCTTGAGCGCGTCATGAAGATTTCCGATGATGTCATCCGCTACCTGATTACCGCAGTACCAACGAAGTAACAGTCGATCTAATCGGCAAAGGAGGGGACCGAGATGTTGAACCGAGTCATTTTGATCGGCCGGCTGACACGTGACCCTGAGCTGCGGTACACGCCTGCGGGCGTAGCCGTAACCCAGTTTACGATTGCAGTCGACCGTCCGTTTACGAGCCAGGGTGGAGAACGCGAAGCGGACTTCATTCCGGTAGTCACCTGGCGCCAACTGGCTGAGACTTGTGCAAACTATTTGCGCAAAGGACGCCTGACGGCGGTAGAAGGCCGTATTCAAGTACGGAACTACGACAATAATGAAGGAAAGCGTGTATACGTGACTGAAGTTATTGCCGATAATGTCCGTTTCCTGGAATCGCCGAATCGCGAAGGCGGCGGCGGATCGGGCCGCGACGAGTCGTCCTCTTACGGAGGCGGCAACAGTGGTGGCAATAGCAACGGTGGTGGAAATCGCCCTGAACCCTCTTACGGTGGTAACGGTGGCGGCGGAAACCGCGGAGGCGGTAGCCAAGCTCCTCGCGGAGGCGGCAGCAATAATCAGGATCCTTTTTCCGATGACGGAAGACCGATCGATATTTCGGATGATGACCTGCCATTCTAATTATAGAAAGGAATGAATCGAATGAGCTTTAGACAACGTGATGCTGGAGACGGCGAAAGACGTCCTAGCGGCGGCCGTCGTGGTCGCAACAAGCGCCGTAAAGTGTGCTATTTCACTGTAAATAAAATCACTTTCATCGACTATAAAGATACGGACCTGCTTCGTAAATTTATCAGTGAGCGCGGCAAAATTTTGCCACGTCGTGTAACAGGCACAAGCGCGAAATACCAACGCATGCTGACTGTTGCTATCAAACGTTCGCGTCAGGTAGCCCTGCTGCCTTACACAACGGAATAGTACAATTCCTAAGAGACGATTGGCCTTTGGCCGGTCGTCTCTTTTTTTCTTTTCGAAAAGAACGTTAACTGAGACAAAAAAAGCTGTACAAATGTGAAAACGTTCTTATAATAGAAGGAAAATAAAAAAGCCTGGGTGTAACAAAAAAAGCTATTCTTTTGCCCACGATATGCTAAAATGAAAAAACTCCCTATTTTAAGGGCTTCTTCCTTCAAATTTTGAATACCTATCGTATATATTTGTTAAATAACCTCACACAAAAAGAAAGTCGGATTACATATCTTTTCTGAAAAGGCTTGATTTTGATACGCCTCTTTGTGTATTTATACATATTAAAGAGATAAAATACACTATTTAGCTTAAAATGAAACTAAAAAAGGTGTTTTTTCTCAAAAAAAGTATTGACGTGAGTATAATTTACACGTATTATTGACATTAAATTTACCGCTGGTTCATTAAGCCGACGCTTTAATGCAAGTCATTGCGCCGCTTGAAATCGACCAAAGGTTAAATGCCAAGGTACAACATGCATTTATGCATGGATACCGGAGATGAAAGAACCCGATGCGTGAGCGGCTTGCCAAAGCTGACGAAATGCACGAGGCTCAATCATCCCAATGTCGATCGCCGTAAAGTTTGTTTAAAATAATCTGAACGCTCTGCGATTTCCGATTATTTTTATAGCTTTTGCTGCTTTTAAACTTCGAATTAGGGGGATCTACATGAAAAAGAGACTGTCTTTGATGCTTGTGACACTTATGGCCTTCGGTTCTATCCTGGCTGCTTGCGGTGGCGGTGAAGAAGCTGCTTCCACGGATACGACCACGCCGACGGAAACAGCTACGGATACGACGACACCTGACGAAACGGCAACGGAAGAAACGGGTACGGATTCCGAAAGCGCGATCGGATTCACGGAAGCAACGGACGTAGCAACCAACAACGACGTAGCGCTTGCCCGTACGGATTCCGCCATCATCGGTACCGTGGCTCCGCAAGGCGTATTCAATCCGTTGTTCCACCAGACCTCTTACGACTATTATGTAGACTATCTCGTGTTCCCTTCTTTGACCAAAGTGAAAACGGACGGCACTTACGAAAACGATCTTGCCGACGATATCAAAATTTCCGACGACAACAAAACATACACTTTCCATATTCGCGACGACGCGAACTACAGCGACGGCACGCCTGTGACGGCCAGCGACTACTTATTCGCATTGAAAATCTACCTGGACTCCAGCTACGACGGTCAAGCCGACCCGCTGAGCTGGAACATCGTAGGCGGCAAAGAGTACAACGAAGGCACCGCAACCGACATTTCCGGCGTCAAAGTCATCGATGACAAAACCGTCGAAGTAACGGTTAGCGATTACGACGCGATGACCCAAGTCAATCTGGGCGGCGTTACGCCTTTGTCCGAAGCCTATTACGGCAAAGACTACAAACAAGGCGACGTGTCCAGCATCAAAGCGTTCAACGGCAAGCCTATGGGCGCGGGTCCGTACAAAGTAACGAAATACACGGCTGGTCAAGAAGTCGACTTCGAAGCGAACGAAGGGTACTACGACGGCGCTCCGAAGATTCCGAAGCTGATCTACAAAGTAACGACCGATACGACCAACCTGGCGATGCTGCAAGCCGGCGAGACCGATCTGGACAATATTACGGTCAACGAAGACAACGTGGAAGAGTTGAAAGCAACAGGCTTCCTCGACGTCGATATCCTCAAAAACAATGGTTACGGCTATGTCGCCATGAACAACAACAATCCGCTGTTCTCCGACGTTAAAGTCCGTCAGGCTTTGACTTACGGCTTGAACCGCGCGGAAGTGGTAGAAGCGGCTTACGGTCCTTACGCCGAAGTCATCAACATCCCGCAATCCGACGTATCGTGGGCATACACGGACGAAAATATCGATCCTTACGATTACGACGTGGAAAAAGCGAAATCGCTGTTGGATGAAGCCGGTTGGGTCGAAGGCGCAGACGGCATCCGCGAAAAAGACGGCAAGAAATTCGAAGTCAATTTCTCCGCGACTGCGGATAACCCGGTCGTGGACGCCCTGATTCCGATCATGACCGAGAACTACGAGCAACTGGGCATCAAGCTCGTTGTCGAAACGCTTGATTTCAACGCGATCATGGAGAAAAAAGACAAAGGCGACTACGATATGTTCTTCGCCGCTTGGGGCTTGACGCCTGACCCGGATTCGACCGTGTATATCACGGACGGCGCGCAAAACAACTCCGGTTACTCCAATCCCGAAGTCGATGCTCTGTACGCAAAAGGCAAGAAAGAGCTGGACATCAACGAACGCAAAAAGATTTACGCCGAAGCTTACCAAAAGATCAACGCCGACGCTCCTGAAATCCTGATGTATCAAAGAACGAATATGCTGGCGATCAACGGCAGACTCGACGGCTGGGATATCAGCCCGTACAAAGATTTCCCATTGAGCCTGCACCAAGTCGAAATCGCTGAGTAATTCCTTTTAATCAGATATTCGGTTATCCGATATGCTCAGCTCATTCTATGAGCTGAGCATATCGATTTATATGCCAGGAGGAGACGTGTCAATGAGTCAGTACATCATCCGGCGTTTGTTGCAGATGATCCCGACTTTGATCGGTATTTCGATCATCGTTTTTGCCATTTCCCAGATGGTTCCGGGAGATTACATCACTGCGTCGCAGAACCCGAACATGACCGCGGAAAGAGCGGACCAATTGCGGGCGCTTTACGGTCTCGATTTGCCACCTGTTCAACAATATTTTATTTGGGCCAAAAATATGCTTGTCGGCAATCTGGGCGATTCGTTCCAGCATAAGATGCCGGTTACCGAAGTCATCAATACCTATGTATGGAATTCGTTCGTTATCGCTTTCGCCACTTTGATTTTAAGTTGGGTGATCGCCGCGTTCGTGGGCGTTTTCTCCGCACAGTTCCAATATTCCTTTTTCGATAAAGTCGTCACGCTGCTCGTCTTCTTGCTGATGTCGCTGCCTTCGTTCTTTATCGGTCTTCTCGCGATCAAGTATTTCGCGCTCGATACGAAATTATTGCCGACCGGAGGGATGACCACGGCCGGATTGAACGCAAGCGGCTTCGAGTATCTCAAAGATGTCGGCTTGCATATGATTATGCCAGTAGCCGTTATGACGACATTGAGCGTAGGCGGATTAACGCGGTATTTCCGGACGGGGATGCTGGAAGTTATCCGTCAAGACTATATCCGTACGGCACGGGCAAAAGGACTCAAAGAACGTACCGTTATTTTCAAACACGCTTTCCGCAACGCTCTGCTTCCCGCAATTACGCTGCTGGGCTTCGAACTTCCGGGACTTTTCGGCGGCGCGATGATTCTGGAACGCGTCTTCAACTGGCCGGGGATCGGGCAGATTTACCTGGCTTCGCTTAACTTGCGCGATTATCCGCTGATGCTCGGATTCACGATGTTTCTGGCGGTACTGACGCTTCTCGGAAACTTGATTTCCGATATTTTGTACGGGGTCGCCGACCCGAGAATTCGTCTAAAGTAGGAGGAGATTCATAGTGGAACAGCCGTCGTTAAACCGAACCGAGCAGCTTCAAGAACAGCTCAAAATCGTTAAAGTCGAATCTCCGTGGAGAATCGCGATTCGTCGCTTTGCCAAAAACCGTCTGGCTTTGATCGGACTCATTATTTTGTTCTTGATGTTTGTGCTTTGTTTTCTGGGGCCCGTATTTTCGCCTTACGAATTGAACCAAACCAGCGTGAAAAACAAAAACTTGGCTCCAAGCGCCGAATATTGGCTTGGAACCGATAAGCTCGGCCGGGACGTATTGCTGCGCGTGATGCTGGCAGGACGCATCTCGTTGACCGTAGGGCTCGTCGCGACGGCAATCTCCGTCGTAATCGGTGCCACGTTAGGCGCCGTGGCCGGTTTTTACCGTCGCTTCGCCGATACGCTGATCATGCGCATCGCCGATATCTTCCTGGCTCTGCCTACGCTGCCGATCCTGATCACGCTCGGCGCGATTTTGTCCGACCTTAAGATCGAGCCGTCGAAACGTATTTATTTCTTAATGCTGATCATCGGCATCTTGGGCTGGGTCGGATTGGCGCGCTTGGTGCGAAGCCAGATCCTTACGCTGCGCGAGCAAGAGTTCATGCAAGCGACCGAAGCGCTCGGCCTGCGCGATTCGCGCAAAATTTTCCGGCATCTGATGCCAAACACCATTCCGATCATTATCGTTTCCGCGACGCTTGGCGTAGCCGGCGCGATCTTGACCGAATCCGCGCTCAGCTTCCTGGGCCTGGGCGTCGTGCCTCCGACCCCTTCATGGGGAAACATGATCAATGCGGCCAACAACCTGATCGATTTCCGCAAACGCCCGTGGATCTGGATTCCGCCCGGCGTATGTATCCTCGTTACCGTAACGGCGATCAACCTGATCGGCGACGGCTTGCGCGATGCGCTCGATCCGAAGATGAAAAGTCGATAAGGCCCGCAAATAATGAAGAAGTAGGAGAGACGAAATGGCAAAAGAATTAGTCGAATTCCGAAACCTCGAGACCCATTTTAAAACGTCCGCAGGTACCGTCAAAGCCGTAAACGACGTTAGCTTTTCGATTCGCGAAGGCGAGACGCTTTGCGTGGTCGGCGAGTCCGGCTGCGGCAAAAGCGTGACCGCGATGTCGTTGATGCAATTGATCGAATCGCCTCCCGGCAAAATCGTCGGCGGAGAGATCTTTTTCGAAGGCAAAGACCTGCTCAAACTCAATAAAAAAGACATGGGCCGATTGCGCGGCAAAGAAATCGCCATGATCTTCCAAGAGCCGATGTCTTCGTTGAACCCCGTGTTCACGATCGGCAAACAGATCACCGAGCCGCTGCTGTACCATCTGAACATGACGCAAAAAGAAGCCAAAGCGCGCGCGATCGAATTGATTACGATGGTCGGCATTCCGCGCCCGGAAAAGATTTTCCATTCCTACCCGCACGAACTGAGCGGCGGCATGCGCCAGCGGATCATGATCGCGATCGCGCTGAGCTGCAATCCGAAGTTGCTGATTGCGGACGAACCGACAACGGCGCTCGATGTCACGATCCAGGCTCAGATTCTTGACCTGATGCGCGATATCAAGACCAAAATGAATACGGCGATCATGATGATCACGCACGATCTTGGCGTCGTGGCCGAGATGGCGGACTTCGTTGTCGTCATGTACGCGGGCAAAGTGATCGAAGAAGCGTCGGTGCTGGAACTGTTCCGTGAGCCAAGACACCCGTATACGCAAGGCTTGCTGAAAGCCAAACCGGTCATCAACCAGCGTCAGGAGCGTTTGTATTCGATCCCGGGCCAAGTACCGAATCCGGTGGATCTGGGCGAAAACTGCCATTTCCATGACCGTTGCGAGTTCTGCATGGAAATCTGCAAGGCCAAAGCACCGCCGCTGCGCGCGCATATCGACGGGCATAAAACGGCGTGTTGGCTGTATGAAGAGGAGGGGAAAGCACAATGAGCGAATCGGTAGTCCAGGTGGACACTAGACACAGCGGCGGAACCGGCGAACCCCTCGTTCAAGTAGAGAATTTGAAAAAATATTTCCCGATCACAGGCGGAGTTTTCCAGCGTCGAGTCGGCGATGTGAAGGCTGTCGACGGCGTGTCCTTTACGATTAATAAAGGGGAGTCGTTCGGTCTGGTCGGCGAGTCCGGCTGCGGCAAAAGCACGATCGGTCGCACGCTGCTTCGTCTGAACGACAAGACGGACGGAAGCGTACATTTCGAAGGCCGGGATCTGCATAAGCTTTCCAAGTCCGAATTGCGCAATATGCGGACCAAGATGCAGATCGTATTCCAAGACCCGTTCAGTTCGCTCAACCCGCGGATCAAAGTGGGAGAAGCGATCGGCGAAGCGCTGCTCGATCACGGTTTGGTCAGTCGAAAAGACGTGAAAGAGCGAGTGATCGAAACGATGAAGCTTTGCGGATTGGCCGAATACCATTATGACCGTTTCCCGCACGAATTCTCAGGCGGTCAGCGTCAGCGGATCGGCATCGCGCGCGCGTTGATCATGAACCCGGATTTCATCGTGGCCGACGAACCGGTATCCGCGCTCGACGTGTCGATTCAGGCTCAAATCATTAACTTGCTGAGCGATCTGCAAAGCGAGAAGCAGCTGACCTACCTGTTCATTTCCCATGATCTCAGCGTCGTCGAGCACTTATGCAACCGCGTAGGCGTGATGTACCTCGGCACGATGATGGAAATGGCGCCGACAGACGAGCTGTTCAGCAATCCGCTGCATCCTTATACGAAAGCGTTGATGTCGGCGATTCCGGTTCCGGACCCAACGTTGAAGCGCGAACGCATCGTGCTTCAAGGCGATATTCCGAGTCCGGCAAACCCGCCTTCCGGCTGCAAGTTCCATACCCGCTGCCCGATGGCGTCGGATATTTGCAAACAGCAAATCCCAGAGTACCGCAACGTAGGCAACGAGCATTTTGTAGCCTGCCACTTTGCTTAACGGCTTCCGGTCTGTTTTTAAAAAGTCGAGATCGAACGATCAGTTCGAATCTCGGCTTTTTTTGCGTTTTCACGACGATTCGCTTCTTTTTCATGGTGCATTTCAAGGGTAGATTGGTTACTTTTCTTATGAAAGAATCATGCAGAAAAAAGAAAGTTCATAAAAAAGTTAAATTTTTTTAACTTTTTGCAGACTAAAATCATTTTTCGCACGTCTATAAGAGTAATGGAAGAAGGGAGCGGATCGATTTGAAGAACGGGGGCTTTTGGAAAAAGAGTATATTGATCGTCGTTGCTGTCTTGTTGCTGCTAATTCCCCAGCAGTTACTGGCCAGCCGTCCAAAAGTCGAAGCGGCAGCAGCCGTTCTGATCGATGCGCAGACGGGAGAAATATTATGGCAAGCCGAAGGCGACCGGGTCGTCGAAGCTCCTGCCATGGCGCAGCTCATGACCGAATGGTTGGTGCTGGATGCCGTTCGCGGCGGTCACGTGGATTGGGAAGATTCAGTGCGTGTCGGCGGTGACGAAAAGGTAACGCAAGCATCGATTACGCCTAAGCCCGATACAGGAAAAGGAAGAATTTCGTTACGAGCCGATGATCAGATTCCGCTGAACGAGCTATTTATGGGCCTTGCCGTTTCTTCGTCGACTGAAGCGGAGCAGGTGCTGGCACGTTACACGGGCGGCTCGGAAGAATCTTTTGCCTGGATGATGAATGAAAAAGCACGTCGAATCGGCATGTCATCCTCCACATTGTTCAAGCCGAGCGACGCTGCGAAAGTGCCCGCGACTTCAACAAACGGCAGCCTGCCGAACGGGAGCCGAATGACTGCCAAAGACGCAGCGGTGTTATGCCGGGCTTTGATCGAGTCGCATCCCGAAGTGCTGCGGATGTCGTCGGTCGCGCAGACCGAGATCAGCTCAAGAGGCATTTATATGACGAACACCAATGCGATGCTGCCTGAATTCGCAGGGCCTCACGCTTATCGCGGAATGGACGGACTGAAGGCTTACGGTTCGGAAAAAGAGGGCTATTCCGTTGCCGGCACGGCGCAGCGCGACGGACAGCGACTGATCGTAGTCATTTTGGGAGCGGACAGCCGGGAAAAAAGTTTCCAAGCTGCCGGACGTTTGCTCGACTACGGATACGCGAGATCGGGTTCGTTTGCGGAACGGGCGACTTCCTGGTTGAAGCTCGTATGATCATGGGAAAATAAAACCAGCGACCGATCATTGGGTCGCTTTTTTTATTTTCCCGCTCAGTCTTATGGTACGAACGAATTTATTCGAACATAAACCTGCTTTTTGAACGTGGTGAATGTAAGAGTTTAAGCTATAATAGAAATGAGGCTTACCGGATTGAAGTTCCTTTTTTCCGGGTGATGAACAGAAGAATGCCTATCCGCCGAAGCGTTTACCAATAGTGCGTTGCTTAAATGCGAGCTGATGCTTGCAATCGTGAAGACAACGTAATAAAGAAGGAGAAATCCGTTATGAATATTGCTTTTTTCCTGCTTCCGAAGCATGAAGTTGCGTTTGTGACGCTTGACGCCACACTTCGTCAGGTCATCGAGCGCATGGAGCACCATCAGTACACAGCCATTCCGATCATCGATAAGGAAGGCCAATATGCCGGAACCGTGACTGAAGGAGACCTTTTGTGGCATATGAAACGTTCCGAAGGACGCATTACTTTTGAGAACGCTTCACGTTTTATGTTAAAAGAACTTCCGCTTCGGATGAATAATAAGCCTGTATCGATCGAATCGGACATGGCGGACTTGATTAACCTTTCCAAAATGCAAAACTTCGTTCCGGTTGTCGATGACCGGGGTCGCTTTATCGGGATCGTGCGTCGCAGCCAGATTATCGAATATTGCGCAGGCTTTGTTCCCAGACAAAACGTAGAATCGCAAAGCACATAACGCGCTGGTCGCTCGGTATCGGGCGCCACTCCGAATATGCTATAATGATTGTTAAACTTTCATATCCGCACAAGAGGTGAATCTACTTGAAATTGCGTTTGTCTTCGGCGATGTGGGCGATCCTGTACCTGCTGGTCCTGCTGTCGCTGTTAACGCCGCTGTCCGCGATCACGCTGCTGGTTATGGTCGTTCCGGTAGCCGTGCTTTATGCCTCGTTGCGTGTAAATGTATTTTGGCTGCACATCGTGCCCGTACTGGCAGTTCTCGGTATTCTATCGGGCTCGCTTGCGCCTTATACGCTTATTTTGGCTGGTTATTTTTTGATCGTCGGTATTGTGATGGGGCATCTGTACAAGAAACGCGCTCCCGCGCTCCAAACGATCATGTACGGTATGGGAACATTGCTCGGTCTGCTGTTGGTGCTGCTTGCCGTAGCTAAATTGATCCTCGGCTTCAATCTGTCCGACTACGTTAGCGATTTCGTGCACACCACGTTCGATCCGTTGCTGGTTGTCGCAGAGATGAGCCCGATACTAAGAGAGCAATGGACGCCGGATCTAATCTTCGCTTTGGCAAACCAGACGGTGATGATGATTCCGCTGGGTATGGTGGTGAGTTCGTTCGTGCTTGCGGTGGTTACCCATGCGATCGTTCGTCCAACTTTGTCGTCGATGGGCGTAGCTGCACCGAAACTTCGCGCTGCCCACGAATGGAAACTGCCGCGTGCCTTGATTTTCTACTATTTCGTCGTATTGATTGTGGACATGGTGACTTACGATCAAGGGGACGGATTCTGGAAAATGGCTGCTGTTAACCTGCTTCCGCTGCTGCAATTCTGCTTTATTATCCAGGCGATCGGGTTCTGGTTCTTTATCGGGCACGTCAAAAAGTGGCATCGAGCCATTTGTATTCTGATGGCGGTCGTGACGGTCGTATTTCCTCCGATGCGGATCATCGGGATTATCGATCTGGCCTTCCCGCTGCGTGAGTTCATTACAAGACCGAAACGATAGGGTGAGGAAACCATGCCAAACTTTTTGTTGAAACGCTGGTACGGTTACCGGACCGTTTGGGCGTTTCTTCTGCTGCTGACGCTAACGGCATTTGTCACCGCGTACAACTGGCCGATCGGTCTGCTCTCGTTGTGCCTGGTTTTTGTCGTCGTTTTCGTCATGCTTCGGGCAGAGATGCAATTCAGGCGGGAATTGGCCGAATACACCACGACGCTCTCTTACCGCGTGAATAGCATTGAAGGAGAAATTACGAGCCGCTTGCCATTCGGCTTGCTGCTGTATGATGCTGAGCGCACGATAGAATGGCATAACCGCCAAGTCGCCCAGTTGTTTAAAATGGACAGCGTAGTCGGTACTCCGCTGGTTGAACTGCTGCCGGGACTGCCTCCGCTGACCCGTGACAAAAAAGACGGATCGAAAGAACCGTTAAGCCTCGTACGCGCGGAAATCGAAGTCGGAACCGAAACCTACGATGTTCGCGTGTACCCGGAAGAACGGCTGATCTATCTGCAAAAAATGACCGAAATGGCCGAGCTGCGCGAACGTTACGAAAAAGAAAGTCTGGCGCTCGGCATTCTGTTGTTCGACAATCTGGACGAGGCTTTTCAGGGAATGGACGATCAGCAGCGCACGTTGACGATCGCTCGCGCTACCAGCCTGATCAACGGTTGGGCGCGTCAGTATGACGTGTATTTGCGCCGTCTGTCCAGCGAACGGTATATGATGCTGCTTAATCAAGCGGCACTCGACAAACTGGAACACAGCCGCTTTGTTATTTTGGACGAAGTGCGCGAAGCGACAAGCGATCTGAAGGTTCCGATGACGCTCAGCATAGGACTGGCCTGCGGCAACGAAAAGATCGGCGAATTAGGCGCTTTGGCGCAATCCAGCCTGGATATGGCGCTGGGACGCGGCGGCGATCAGGCTGCGGTCAAGGTCGGACAGCGACTGTCGTTCTATGGCGGCCGATCCAACGCGGTCGAGAAACGGACTCGCGTTCGGGCGCGCGTAATCGCTCATGCGCTTCGCGATTTGATGAAACGCAGCGATCGCGTGCTGATCATGGGCCACCAAAACCCGGATATGGACGTGATCGGCGCCGCAATCGGTATGCTCAAAGCTGCCGATCGGCTGGAGGTCGAAGCGAGTATCGTGCTGGATGGAGACAATCCGTCGATCAGCAAAATGATGGAGCGTATTCGCGCGGATCTTACGCTGGCCGACCGTTTTGTAGGACCTGAGGAAGCGCTGGCGCAAATGACCGAGCGAACGCTGCTTGTCGTTGTCGATACGCATAAGCAGTCGCTGACGATCGAACCCAAGCTGGTGCAAAAAGCGAAGCAAGTCGTGGTCATTGACCATCATCGGCGCAGCGAGGAATTTATTAATGAAGCGGTCATCGTTTATTTGGAGCCGTATGCTTCTTCCGCCAGCGAATTGGTGACGGAGCTGCTCCAGTATATTCACGACAATATGACATTAACTCCTTTGGAAGCCACTTCATTATTAGCCGGTATTACGATGGACACCAAACATTTTACGCTGCATACCGGTTCCCGGACGTTCGAAGCCGCAGGCTTCCTGCGCCGAAGCGGAGCAGATACGATTCTTGTTCAGCGGATGCTGAAAGAGGATTTGAGCGAGTACATCTCGAAAGCAGACATTATCAAAAATGCTCGCGTCGTGCTGGGCGGGGTTGCGATTGCCGTCACTGACGAGGGGCGCCAGTTCCCGCAGCTATTGATCGCGCAGGCGGCCGATACGCTGCTCAATATGACGGACGTGAACGCGTCGTTCGTCATTGGCAGCCGTCCCGACGGACTGACCGCCATAAGCGCCCGCTCGTTCGGCAAGATCAACGTGCAGGTCGTGATGGAACGCCTGGGCGGCGGCGGGCATTTGACCAACGCGGCGGTACAGCTTGATATTTCTCCGCGCGAGGCCGAGAAAAAGCTGATGGCCGTGCTTGAAGATATTGAAAAGGAAGAGGGGCTATTCGAATGAAAGTAATTTTTCTGAAAGACGTTAAAGGTCAAGGCAAAAAAGGCGACGTGAAGGAAGTATCGGAAGGATACGCACAGAACTTCCTGTTTAAAAACGGAGTGGCAAAGCCAGCTACCGACGGCAACGTAAAAACGCTTGAGAATCAGCATGCGGCCGAAGAAAAGCGTAAAGAGAACGAAAAGCAAGAAGCGGTTGAGCTTGGCAAAAAGCTTGAAGAAGTCACCGTGCAAATCAAAGCTAAATCCGGCGAAGGCGGTCGTTTGTTTGGCGCGATCACAAGCAAACAGATCGGCGAAGCCTTGTCCAAGCAAGGCTTCAAAGTCGACAAACGCAAAATCGAACTGGAAGAGCCGATCCGTACTCTTGGTGTAACTCAAGTTCCCGTTAAATTGCACAAAGACGTCAAAGCGACGCTCAAGGTCCAGGTTTCGGAGGAATAAGATGAGCGAGGATCTCTTTTTCGACCGGATTCCGCCGCAAAATCTGGAAGCGGAGCAGGCCGTGCTGGGCGCGGTATTGCTTCAGGCCGAGGCACTGATTACCGTCATGGAAAAGATCACGGCCGACGATTTCTACGACAAGTCGCACCAGATGATATTCGAGGCTATGGTCCAGCTCGGGGAAGAGAGTCAGCCGATCGATCTGGTGACGCTAACCTCGCTGCTCAAGGATAAAGGACAGCTGGAAGATCTCGGCGGGGTCAGTTATTTGTCCAAGCTGGCACACGGCGTTCCGACAGCCGCTAACGTTGAGTATTATGCGCAGATGATCGAGGAAAAAGCGATGCTGCGCAGATTGATTCGTACGGCAACGCAAATCGTCAGCGAAGGCTATACCGGCGGCGAAGATGTCGGCGCGATGCTGAGCGACGCGGAACGTAAAATTCTCGAAATTTCGAACCGCCGCTCAAGCGGCGGTTTTATCGCGATTCGCGACGTACTGATGGAAGTATTCGACCGTATCGAAATTCTTAGCCAAACAGCGGGCAACACCGGAACGACGGGCATACCTTCGGGCTTCGTCGATCTGGACGGCATGACCGCCGGATTCCAACGCAACGACTTGATCATCCTGGCTGCGCGTCCTTCCGTTGGAAAGACGGCTTTTGCGCTCAATGTCGCGCAGAACGTCTCGGTTCGCGCCGGCGAAACGGTCGCCATTTTCAGTCTGGAAATGTCGGCGGCCCAGCTTGTTCAGCGGATGATCTGTGCCGAAGCTAACCTGGACGCAAGCGTCATGCGGACAGGCGAGTTCAAGAACGACGAAGACTGGACCAAGCTCACGATGGGGATTGCGTCCTTATCGGAAGCCGAGATTTATATCGACGATACGCCGGGCATCACGGTAGCGGATATTCGCTCCAAATGCCGCCGTCTCAAAAAAGAGCGCGGACTCGGCATGATCGTGATCGACTACTTGCAGTTGATTCAAGGCCGCGGCAAAGCGGGCGAGAACCGTCAGCAGGAAGTCTCCGATATCTCGCGTACCTTGAAGCAGATCGCCCGGGAACTGGAAGTGCCGGTTATCGCCCTTTCCCAGCTCAGCCGGGGCGTCGAGCAGCGTCAGGACAAACGCCCGATGATGTCCGACCTTCGGGAATCCGGCTCGATCGAGCAGGATGCCGATATCGTCGCGTTTTTGTACCGGGACGATTATTACAATGCCGATACGGAAAAAAAGAACATTATCGAGATCATTATCGCCAAACAGCGGAACGGGCCGGTCGGCACGGTGGAGCTGGTGTTCTTGAAAAACTTCAACAAGTTCGTCAATTATGAGCGGGCGCACGATTCATTCGCCGGGTGAATTTGAGGTCTCCGATTGCCGAAAAAGTTTACGTAGGCGCGGGAAGCGAGAAGCCTCCGAGAGAAATTCGTTCAAGCCGCTGTCTCACTCGGAAAAGGGATTAGATTTTAATAAGGAATTTTCCGAGTTCAAAGGCGTCTTTCACTGAATTTCTCTCTCCGGCTTCTCGCTTCCAGCTACGTTGGACTTTGTCGGCACTTTGAGACCAACAATAACCCGGCTTTTTTAAATAAGGGTAGAAAAAGGCACCGGACATCAATCGTCCGGTGCCTTTTCGCTGCGCGCCGAAAAGTAATCCTCCAGCTTTCAAAGAATTGGTGATTTTTCTTGTTAAATGCTGAGCCGCAAAAGCGGCGAAGCCATTGTCTTCTCCCGCTTATTTACCGCCGAGGGAAAGCCTAGCGGAGGGAGAGTTCTGTAGAGGAAGCCTTTGAAACCGGGGAATCTCCTTTTTTATTCTAATCAGAAATTCCCCGGTTGAGACAGCGCCCGACACAGAACTCTCCCGCAGCGCCTCTTTCCCTCCCACCCCCACCTTTTTCCGAACATTAAATTTACATCATCCCTGATTTGTTCGTTATTTATTTGACTTTGAAAAAACGGGCTGGTACACTATTACTGCTGCGTTAAAGCAGCATAAGGAGCGTTTTTCCCTTTTTCATGGATGGTAACGAGGTACGAAAAAGCGCGAAAAGGCCGTCTCCGCTCGTCCGTTAGCACGCTTCTCTGTTGGTATTTTCCACTGACGAAATTCCTGCCGGGATAGAGGACGGACGACCAAAACAAAGGTGCAAAGGCACCCACGGAGGAATGTAAAATGTCAACAGTAGTTGTAGTGGGAACGCAGTGGGGAGACGAAGGAAAAGGCAAGATCACGGATTATTTGGCGGAAGGCGCCGACGTTGTCGCTCGTTACCAAGGCGGTAACAACGCGGGCCACACCATCTTGATCGAAGGCAAAAAATACAAATTGACGATGATTCCTTCGGGCATTTTCTATACGGATAAAGCCTGCGTGATCGGCAACGGGATGGTCATCAACCCGAAAGCGCTGATCGAGGAAATCAATTATATTCACGATAACGACTTCACGACGAAAAACCTGTCGATCAGCGATCGCGCGCATATCATCATGCCGTACCACATGGTGCTGGACGCGTTGGAAGAAGAGCGCAAAGGCCCGAACAAGATCGGCACGACAGGCAAAGGCATCGGCCCTTGTTACATGGACAAAGCCGCTCGCACGGGTATCCGTATGGCGGACCTGATGGATGCGGAAGAGTTCGAATTGAAGCTGCGCCATCTGGTGAAAGAAAAGAACCATATTATCGAGCAAGTTTACGGCGGCGGTACTGTCGACGTGGAAGAAATCCTCAAAAACTATCTGGAATATGCCGAAATCCTGCGTCCTTACGTTTGCGATACTTCGGTTGTCCTGAACGAATATATCGATGAAGACAAAAAAGTGCTGTTCGAAGGCGCTCAAGGCGTGATGCTCGATATCGACCAAGGTACGTATCCGTTCGTCACTTCGTCCAACCCGTCCGCGGGCGGCGTGTGCATCGGATCGGGCGTAGGCCCGGCGCGCATCAACCAAGTGATCGGCGTGGCAAAAGCGTATACGACGCGTGTCGGCGACGGTCCTTTCCCAACCGAGCTGCATGATGCAATTGGCGATACCATTCGCGAAACGGGTCACGAGTACGGTACCGTTACCGGCCGTCCACGTCGCGTCGGCTGGTTCGACACCGTTGTGGTTCGTCACGCAAGACGCGTCAGCGGCATCACGGGACTGTCCCTGAACTCGCTCGACGTGCTGACGGGTCTGGATACGGTCAAAATCTGCACCGGCTACAAATTCCGCGGCGAGATCATTTCGCACTATCCGGCAAGCCTGAAGCAACTGGCAGAATGCGAAGCGGTCTATGAAGAAATGCCAGGTTGGAGCGAGGATATCACAGGCGCGAAAACGCTGGAAGACCTCCCGGAAACGACTCGTAATTACGTTAACCGCGTCAGCGAACTGACAGGCATTCCGATTGCGATCTTCTCCGTTGGTCGTAACCGCGAACAAACAAATCCGGTCCTGCCGATCTACGTATAAACCGGACGAGCTTGCCTGAGTGTCACGTTTTGTCCGTAAAAAAGTTGGTTAGAAAACTCCAAACCCGCGCCCGGCGCGGGTTTTTTGCTATTTAGCAAAGTTGAATTGTTCGCTAGCCCTGTGGTACAGTAGACAAAGGTTTTGAAAAGGTTAAAATTTTGACACTATTTGAGCGTAATGTTGAAGATGCGCAGTATAAAGTAAGTTGCCATTCAAAGGAGAAGATCATGAACAGTTCGAACAATAAAAGCCAGGGCGAGGCGGCAGCTTCCGAGAAGTCGGAAATGCAGCAGGAAAGCAAAATCGTCGTGGTCGGGGGAAGATCGAAAAGGACTCGTCGCTGGGCAGCGGGGATCGTCGGCGGCGTTGTGCTCGCGGGCGGACTGACCTTCGGCGGATTCAAATACGTAGAAGCGAATACGTACACCTACTATACCGTTTACTCGGGAGATACGGTGATCGGAACGATTGCCGACAAAACCGAACTCGACGAGCTGATCGCGAAAAAGCAAAAGGCGTTCTCGGAACAATACCCGGGCGCGGATATGAAGCTTTACGCAGATAGCATTCGCACCGAGGAGATGCAGGGCTATAAAGCCGTGCCGGATACCGAAGCGACGCTAAGCAAACTGGACGGCACGATCAAAGCTTACGCTACAGGTGCCGAACTTGTCGTGAACGGAAAAGTCGTAGGAATCGTCAAAGACGAAGCCACGGCGAAAAAGCTGGTCGAAAAAGCGAAAAACTCCTACATCGAAGAAGGCACGCAAACCGACGGAACGGCTACGAAAAAGCTCGCTTCCACCGGAAGCGCATCTTCGAGCGACGGTTCGACGTCCAAGCTGAATTCGATCAAGATCAACGACAAGATCACGTATACCGAAACGAAAACGTCGCCGACGCGCATCCTGAGCGAAGACGAAGCCTATAAATTGCTGACGATCGGCGAAAAAGATCCGATCACCTACACGGTCGCCGAAGGCGATACCGTCAGCTCGATCGCCGCGCAATTCGGCATCACGCAAGACGAGATCTACGCCAACAATTCGGATATCAAAGAGTTCACGCTTCAGATCGGCGAAGTGCTGCGGATTACGCTGCCGGACCCGGCGATGACGGTCACGACGGTCGAGTCCGTGTCCGAACTGATCCCGACCGCGCCGGAAATGGTCATTCGCCATAACTCCGAACTGGCCGCAGGCAAACGCATCGTCGCTTCCCAAGGCAAAAGCGGTTCGAAGCGCGTCGATTACCGTTTGACCAAAGAAAACGGCGAGATCGTGCGCGAAGAATGGATCGGCCAGGAAGTCGTACGCCGTTCGGCTCCGATCATTATCGTCAAAGGCACGAAAGTAATCGTCGAAGAAAAGCCGGTAGTTGAAGAGCAGGTCGAAGAAGCCGTATCGACAGCCTCTACCGAGTCGACAGAAGAATCTTCTTCCGAGTCCTCTTCGGATTCTTCCTCTTCCAACTCGTCCGACGATTCCTCAAGCTCCAATCAAGAGGAAGTCACATCAAGCGGCAGCGGCTTCAGCTGGCCCGTCAGCAGCGCTTCGATCTCCAGTACGTTCGGAACCCGCTGGGGCAAACTGCACGCCGGCATCGACCTGACAGGCCCATCCAACATCATGGCGTCCGCTCCGGGCACCGTTACCTACGCCGGACAAATGAATGGCTACGGCAACATTATCATCATCAGCCACGGCGACGGTTACGAGACCCGCTACGGCCACCTGAGCAGCATCGGCGTCAGCGTCGGCCAATCCGTTTCCCGCGGCCAATCGATCGGCGTCATGGGCAACACCGGCCGCTCGACCGGCACGCACTTGCACTTCGAGATCCGCCAAAGCGGCTCCCCTCAAAATCCTTTGTCTTACTTGCCTTAAAGGCGAGAATACATCGGCTAAGGGCATTCCAGGCTGATCATGATCTTGAACGAGAAACGAAGAAATACCATGAAATTCAATAGTAAGCATGACCAAAAGAGATAAACAGCCGAGCCTTATCCATTCGACGAAGCTATTCCTATCCCTTGATCTTCTCTTCTTCTCTCTTCTCTAAAACAAAGCGCCGCCGTCATTTTCCGGCGGTGCTTTTATGTCTTGGATTTTTTATTTAAAAAGGCTGCTAGCGGAGGGGAATTTCAGTGTAGGAGCTACAGTCTTTTCGAAGAAAAGGCGCTTCGGAAGCATATGCTTTAGTTCGCTTTTGCCTTGGGAAAGCTTCCTACTCATCCAATCAAAGCTTCCCCAAGGCAACACGCGACCGAAACGAAATTCCCCCGGAGCCCCCGCCTTTGTCCCATAAATAAGAAGTTCAAGACATCCCCGCGCCCCCGGAACCTTTTCCGTCGGCGCTTTTTCCCGTCTCCTATGGTAAAATAACGAAGAATCAAAGCAGGGGGGCTGAAAGAAAATGCAGGGTAAAATCCTGGTTGTCGACGATGAACAGCCGATTGCGGATATATTGAAATTCAATCTCGAAAAAGAAGGCTACCAAGTCACCTGCGCGTTCGACGGCATCACCGCCGTCGAGCTGGCGCTAAGCGAGCAGCCGGATCTGATCCTGCTCGACCTGATGCTGCCGGGCAAAGACGGCATGGACGTCTGCCGCGAAGTCCGCGCCAAGCTGCCCGTGCCGATCATCATGCTGACCGCTAAAGACGGCGAGATCGACAAAGTGCTCGGTCTGGAGCTGGGCGCCGACGATTACGTCACCAAGCCGTTCAGCACGCGCGAGCTGTTGGCGCGGGTCAAAGCCCAAATGCGTAGACACCAGCCGGGCGCGCCTTTGTACGCCGGAGCAGGCGGACCGGGCATGGTGGCCGAAGCGCCGAAGCGTCAGGGACTGACGGTAGACGCCCTTTTTATCGATACGGATATGTATATGGTATACAAAAACGGTGAGCAGCTTGATCTGACGCACCGCGAATACGAGCTCGTTTACTACATGGCGAAAAACGCGGGCAAAGTCATGACGCGCGAACATCTGCTGCAAGCGGTCTGGGGCTTCGAATATTTCGGCGACGTGCGCACGGTCGACGTGACCATTCGGCGGCTGCGCGAAAAGATCGAAGACGATCCGAGCAAACCGGAATATATTCTGACCCGGCGCGGACTCGGCTATATGATGCGTTCCAACAAGCCGGGAGGATTTTGACGGATGCTGCGCAAAGCGTCTTTTTTCCGTTCGGTACAAGCCAAGTTGATTATCGTCTACATGCTGCTGATCCTGATCGCGATGCAGCTGATCGGCGTGTACTTCGTCAGCGCGATGAAGACGTCGCTGACGAACAATTTTACCAACGATCTGAAAGAACAAGCCGAGCTTCTGTCCGTGTTGGCCGGGCAAAACTGGTCGGGCAGCGGAGAAGCGGCCGAAGACAAAGCGGCAAGCCTGCGTACGCTAGTGGACAACTTTTCCAGCATGAGTAGCGGCGAGATTCAGGTGCTCGACGTGAGCGGCCGGGTGCTGATCACGTCGTTGTCCACGCATGCCGATCTGGTCAACAGCAAAAACACGCAGACCGTCGTCAGCCGCGCGCTGCAAGGGATCGACGATAACGAAGAATATATTATCGACGAAGACAATCTGCGCAAAAAGGTCGTCGCCAAACCGGTGTTCAGCGGCGGCAAAATCGTCGGGGCGATCTATATCGTCGCTTCGATGCAAAGCCTGTACGACACGATGCAGCGGATCAACAGCATCTTTATCTCCGGCGTGCTGATCGCGCTTGGCCTGACCGCCGTGCTGGGCGTCATTTTGGCCCATACGGTCACGCAGCCGATCAAAGAAATGACCAAGCGGGCGACAGCGGTCGCGGAAGGTCGTTTCCATGTGCGCATGCCCGTGTTCGGCAACGACGAGATCGGGCAGCTCGGCGAAGCGTTCAACCATATGACGAGCCGTCTGCAAGGCGTGCTGTCGCTCAACGAAGAAGAAAAAGAAAAACTGGCGTCGATCCTCACCAACATGAGCGACGGCGTGATCGCGGCGGACGAATCCGGCTCGGTCATTTTGGTCAATCGGGTCGCCAGCGCGATGCTCGGAATGCGGGAGATGGACATCATCGGGCGAAGCATCTCGGAACTGCTGGATCTGCCGGAAGAAGACGAAGAGCTGCCGTCCGCCGGACTGCGCAGCATTATCCTCGGCGGCAGCGGCGGTACGCCCGATTCGCCCGGCGGACGCGACGGAATCGGCGATATGACGATCAAAGCGACGCTGAGCCCGATCCATCGCCGCGAAGGCGGCACGGAGATCGGCGTTAGCGGCACGATCGCGGTACTGCAAGACATTACGGAGCAGGAACGATTGGATACGCTGCGCCGCGAGTTCGTGGCCAACGTCTCGCACGAGCTGCGCACGCCGCTGACCACGATCAAAAGCTACACCGAAGCGCTGGAAGACGGAGCGCTCGACGACCGGGCTTTGGCGGGGCGTTTTGTCGGCGTGATCCAAAACGAAACGGAGCGCATGATTCGCCTCGTCACCGATCTGCTCCAACTGTCGCGCATGGATTCCAGGGAAACGCTCGTGCGGCGCAAAAAAGCGAACTTGTTCGAGCTGATCGAAGAAGTCGCCGAACGCTTCACGTTTCCGCTGCGGGACAAAGGGATCTCGGTATCGCTCAAAGCCTCGCCGCAGCTCGGTTCCGTCAATGTCGACCGCGACCAGATCGATCAGGTGCTCGACAATGTGGTGTCCAACGCGATGAAATATACGGCGGACGGCGGCAAAGTCACGCTGGACGCTTACCCGCTCGAAGACGGACAGCGTTACGCGGTCGTGATCGCGGATACCGGCATCGGCATTCCGAAGGAAGAGCTGGGACGGATCTTCGAACGTTTTTACCGGGTAGACAAAGCACGTTCTCGCGGCATGGGCGGCACGGGCCTCGGTCTGGCGATCGCGCGGGAAATCGTGGAAGCGCACGGCGGGGATATCGCGATCGAATCGGAGCTGGGACAAGGCACGCGGGTAACGTTCACCTTGCCTGCCCATATCGAAGGAGGCGGGGACTAACGTGAAAGAGCAGCTCAAAACGGCGGCACTCACCCTCCTCGTCGCCGTCAGCCTGGTGCAAAGTTATCTGTTGATCTACCGGTTGCCCGGCACGGGATCGGTCGTCGTCTCGTCGGCGGGCTACGTGCGAACCGACGAGATGGGCGAGCAGCTGAACGTGGAAGATACGCTGTATCCCGACCGGATGATCATTCATATGGGCGAGGACAAGCATACGATTTTTTATCCGAATTCGGCTTTTTACAAGCTGATCTATGCACGTATTCAGGCCCGGGACTTTGCGGCGTTTCAATTGCAACCGACATCCGGCGAAGACTGGGAAAAGATCGCGGCCGACAATCCGGGGATCGAGCTGTCGTTCGGAACGGGGCTTCCGGTACCTTTGCTGCAAAAAACGATGCGTTTGGCTGCCGATCCGACTTTCGAGACGGCCGATATCAATCGGATCTGGATATATACCGGAGCGGGCGAAGAGAAGCCGAGAGCCTTTTTCTTCAGTTCGAACGGTCAGGATATCTATGAAGCGAAGCAGCTCGACCTGACCGTGCAGGACGTGCTTCAGCATGTGGCGTTTGGCGAAGAATGGACCCCGTACACGCCGCTGAAAAAGCATACGCTATACGTTCCGTCCAAGCCGATCGTATTGGCGGAAGCGGTACTGGAGACCGATTCGTTCACCAGCGACCAGATGCAGCGCAATCTGTTCGCCGATCCGGCCGTGACGCGAAATATCCATGAACAGGACGGGTCGGAAATTTATACGGACAGCAAGCGGAGTCTTCAGATCGAGGACGAAGGGCGCTGGATGACGTACACCGATCCGGCGGCGGTTCCGGCGATCCGGGCGGACGCGACCGAAAGCGTGCTGTCCGCGGTCGACTTTATCAATCAACATGGCGGTTGGAACGGTACGTACCGGGCCGAACTGACGAAAGGCAGCGATCAGGATTCGAATGCGGATCTCAGCGTGCGTTTCCAGCAATATTACGGTTCGCTACCGATCTTCGGCAGTGGGACGGTCCGCTATGGGTATATGGATCTGGTGCTTCAGCAGGGTACGGTCTCGTTCTACGAGCGCTCGCTGCTGGAAACTCCGCAAGAAGGCGAACAAGGGCCGCAGTATACGTTGTCCGGCGGCCAGGATCTGATCGATCGGATCGCCAAAGTCGAAGAAGTGCACGGCTTGAAAGTGACCGACCTGTATCCGGCGTACACGCCGCGCATGAACGGCGATACGTTGCGGCTGGTGCCGGGTTGGGTAGCGGTGTTGTCCGACGGCACGAACGCGACATTTAACTAATCCTATAATCGGTCGGAGCCGGCCGGGTGAGAGGGGAGGCGGAACATGGATTGGGGAAGGGCCAAAAATGTCTTAATCTACGCATTCCTGCTGCTGAACCTGGTGCTCGGCTATCAGCTGTGGAGCGATTACCGCGAGCAGCAAGGGGCTAACCTGGGCTTCGATTCGCTCAGCGAAAGCACGCAGCGGGCGATGGAAGACAAAAATATCCAGGTGCTGACCTCCGTTCCGGCGGATACGCCGAGTTTGCCGAAAATCTCTTACCGATATACCGAGAAGCTTCCGGAAGGTCCGGTGCAGCTCGCGATTCCGGCGGACAGCAAGCTCATTTTCACCCCCGGAGAGTTGGTATCGGCATTGAAAAACGAAATCCCGCAGATCGGCGATTACAGCTACGACGCGTTTGCAGGCAGCAGCGAAGACGGATCTTTCACGCTGCATCCGCTGTTCGAAGGACAATGGCCGTTGTTCAACGCGGATCTGGAACTTTTTTATACCGATCAGAAGATTACGGCTTACCTCGGTTCCCCGGTACAGATTCAAAATGCCGGAGGCGAAACGGAAGTGCTGCCTGCGCAAAAAGCACTTGGGACGCTGGTCGAAAATTATTTGCCGGACGGCTCGGTAGTCAAAGAGATCACGCTGGGCTTTTACGGTCAGACGTTCGATTCGGAGACCCAGGTGGCTGCGCCGGTATGGCGGTTCACGGTCGAAAACGGCGATCCGTCCGCGTACAGCGTCTATTATGTGCAGGGAGCGAGCGGAGACGTCATCAGTCCCTGAAGCAGCAAGAGCAGGAGAAAAGGAGATCAACCATGAGTATGGGAATGCGTTTTACCGTTTTGTCGAGCGGATCGACAGGCAATGCGACCGTGATCGAGTTGGGCGGCACGTCGATTCTGGTCGATGCGGGCCTCAGCGCCAGAAGAGTCGAGGAGCTACTGCGCGAACGCGAAGTGTCGCCTGAGCAGCTTAGCGGCATTCTGGTCACGCACGAGCACACGGATCATATCAAAGGCGTCGGCGCGCTGGCGCGCAAATACAAAATGCCGATCTACGCGAACGAAAAAACGTGGGAAGGCATGAAAAAATACGTCGGACAGATCGAGCCGGAGCAGCGCAAAATTCTCGAAACCGGCGCGGCGATCGACTTCGGTTCGCTGCGCGCGGAATCGTTCGGTATCTCGCATGACGCGGCGGAGCCGGTCGGTTATACGTTCGACGACGGCGTCCACAAGCTGAGCCTGGCGACCGACCTCGGTTATATGAGCGAAAAGGTCAAGGAGGCGATCTACGATTCCGACGTGCTGGTGCTGGAATCGAACCATGATATCGAGATGCTGCGCATGGGACGTTACCCGTGGAACATCAAACGTCGCATCTTGAGCGATATCGGCCATTTGTCCAACAACGCGGCAGGCGAAGCGCTCAGCGAGCTGCTCAACGGCCGTTTGAAACGCACGTATCTGGCCCACCTCAGCCGCGACCACAATATGATGGATATCGCGAAAATGACGGTGCGCTGCTCGATGGAGGATTGCGGCATCTTTTTCAAAGATAGCGAGTTCGAACTGCGCGATACGTATTGGAACATGCCGACGCCTTGGGACGAGGTAGGCAGCAAAACGGGCGAGTAGGTCAACAAGACCGGGACGCGTCGGCGTTGCCGGATCGGCAAAGCTTGCGATACGTTTCGAAGTCGGCGGGAAAATCGGCGTCGGCATCGCGGCAATCGGTTTAATGAAGAACAGGCAGAAGAACATGCGGCGCATACGGATGGAAGGGTGAATGCTTATGGGGCTGTTTGACGATGAATATTATGGCGGGAGCGGAAAACGGCGCGGATTCAGCGAGCGCAGTCCTCGCCGCGGCCGGAGAAGTTCCGGCGGCTACGAGTCCAACGGTCGTCGCTCCGGCGGTACGCGCGCTGTCGCTTTTAGCGCGATTCTCGCTTCGCTGCTTACGGCTCTGCTGCTCAGCGGCTTGTTTGCGGGCTTTGTGTTGCCGCGAATGAATACGACAGCCATCTCGGCAGGCTCCAATCCTTACGATCGAATCGTACAGGCCGCAGCCGCGGTCCGGCCAGCGGTCGTCAGTATCGTGAGCCACCGAACCGCGGGCGATACGTCGCCGGACAACGCGGCGCTCGGTTCCGGCGTTATTTTTCAAAAAGAAGGCGGCAAAGCGTACGTGATTACCAATCACCACGTTGTCGCGGGCGCGGAAGAACTGCAAGCCGTACTGGTCGACGGAACAAGCCTGACCGCGAAGCTGGTCGGCTCCGACGTGATTACCGACGTGGCGGTACTGGAGATCGACAGCGCCAAAGTCGCCGCCGTCGCGCAGATCGGGGACTCCGACACGCTGGATCTCGGTGAGACGGTGATCGCGCTCGGCAATCCGCTCGGGCTCGGCGATACGCTGACCTCCGGCATCGTGAGCTATCCGAAGCGGGTCATGCCCGTGTCGCTCAACGAAGACGGCGTTTACGATTGGGAACAGCAGGTCATCCAGACCGACGCCGCGATCAACGAAGGCAACAGCGGCGGCGCTCTGGTCGACCTCGACGGCCGATTGATCGGCATCAACACGATGAAGATCGCCAGCACCGGCGTCGAAGGCATCGGCTTCGCCATCCCGATCAACCAGGTCATGAACGCGGCCGAAGAACTGCTGACGACCGGCAAAATCACCCGTCCTTACCTGGGCGTCTATTCGCTCGACCTGAACAACCCGTACTCCCCGATGGACGAGGACCAGGTCGAAGAATTGAAACTGCCGAGCGAAGTCGAAAAAGGCGTCGTCGTCCTCGAATCCCTCGGCCCCGCCAAAGACGCCGGCATCCAGCTCAACGACGTGATCGTAGGCTTCGACAACCAATCGATCGATTCTACCCTTATGCTCCGCAAATACCTTTACGGCTACAAAAAAATCGGCGAAAAAATGAAAATCAGCTACTACCGCGACGGTAAAAAACAAACCGCGACCGTGACGCTAAGCGAACGCCCGGAAGCGACGCAGTGAGCGTTGAAAACTCGGAAGAAGAGAGTTTTCAGATAAGAGATCGCAAGCGGAAAATAAAACAAATCATAAAGTATCTTGATCGTTAGATAGAAACGTAGTTCTATAATAGAAGTAATGAAATAATTCTCTTTTGTCTTAACGAGGGATTTTGCAAGAGTAAAGGCCAAGCGGCAGCGATAAAAATTCAGTGCAGGAACGAAGTGTTCGCCTTTGAAATTGGGAAAATACAACTTAAAGTATAATCATTTTTCCCAATTTCAACACGCGACCGAAACGAATTTTTATCGCAGTCGCCCACGGCCATTTTATCTAAAAAGTCAGGAGTGTCCTCTATTGTACTGTGTCTGCAAACAACATATCGAAACCGCGCTCGACCAATTTCTCGCCGAATACGAAGACGCCGCGCCCGATCTCGTGAACCTCAAAGAAACCGAGTTCTCCGACTGGGACCCGCCGCTCAAATGCGCGCATTGCGAAGAATCCGCCGAAGTGCTGGTCGTTTAAACGTCAGCTTGCCGTATCCGAAGTTCGGCGTTGTGCATGAAGCGTTCGCCGAACCGTTTTTCCGAATCCAACTTCATAAGATCGACGGACAGGCCGCCCGCGCAATCCGGCAACGCCGGTATTCAGCCGCGAGCGGTCTTTTCGCCGACTGAACGAAAGGAGCCTGAACGAACGATGATCCTCCTTTTTAGCTACGGGTTGACCACCCTGGTTTTGCTCGGTTTTGCTATCTCGTACGTGCGCGACAAGCGCCGAATCCGCGTCGGGATGCTGCTGACGTTCGGGCTTTTGCTGCTGGCGTTTTCCCTGATGATTAGCCTCATTCAGGTTGCCGACGATAATTCCGCTGTCCGATACGCGGCTGCGCTAGGTGCGCTAGGCTTGGTCGTGCTGCTGCCGCTGCTCGTCGTAGGCGCGGGAGCCGGACTGATCTACAACGCGCGCATTTTATGGAGAAAAGAAGGACTGAAGCCGAAAAACCTGCTCACGCTGGGACTGGGTTTGCTGATCTTTGTGTTTTTGGGCCTGATGATTACGACTCCGCTATGGACGACGCAGGGCGAACTTGCGCTCCCGATCGCGATCGTGGCGACGATTACGGCTTATTTGGGTTTTGTGTTCCTGTGTTACCTGGTCTCGTGCGTATTGTACAACCTGGTGCGCCCACGCGCTCCGCGCGATTATATCGTTGTGCTCGGCGCGGGGCTTAAAGGCGATAAAGTCACGCCGCTGCTCGCCGGACGGCTGAATCGCGGCATTGCCTTTTACAAGAAGCAGGAGGCTCTGCCGTACGTTCCGCCCAAGTTCGTCGTCTCCGGCGGCAAAGGCTCGGACGAAATGATCTCCGAGGCCGCCGCAATGCGCAATTATTTGCTGGAGCAGGGCATACCGGACGAGTGGATCATCATGGAGGATCAGTCGGTCAATACGCTGCAAAACATGAAATTTTCGAAAAAAATCATGGACGAGCAAAGCGGCGAAGGCAAGTATACGTGCGTGTTCGCGACCAACAACTTCCACCTGTTCCGGGCGGGGGTGTATGCGCGTAAAGCCGGACTTAAAGCCGACGGGATCGGTTCGAAAACAGCCTTTTACTACTTGCCGAACGCTTTTATCCGCGAGTATATCGCGATCTTGACCATGTACCGGAAATGGCATCTGTTTTTTATCGCCACGATCGTGTTGATGTATGCGGCCGCGGCCGGGCTGTTTTGGTGGGTCGAGCAGAAGGTGGACGTATAATTGACGAATGTTAGATTGTTGACGCGAAAAAGAGTACACTAGATAAATAAGAATTGTAGTGAGGTGAGCACAAGCATGGCAGAGGAAGAAGTAGTATTGACACAAGAAGGATTCGACAAGCTCCAAGCGGAGCTCGACGACCTCAAATACGTGAAACGCAAAGAGCTGGCGGCGCGCATCAAGCTTGCGATCAGCTACGGCGACTTGAAAGAAAACAGCGAGTACCATTCGGCCAAGGACGACCAAGGGTTTATGGAGACTCGCATTATGATCTTGGAGAAAATGCTGGTCAAAGCACGGATCGTGGATACAAGCGATAACGATTCCAGTGCGATCGGCGTCGGCTCGAACGTGGTGTTGAAAGACATCGAATTCGGCGACACGTTGGATTACCAAGTCGTCGGACCTGCGGAAGCAGACGTGGCAAACGGAAAAATCTCGTATGAAAGCCCGCTGGGTAAAGCCCTGATGGGCAAAGCGGTTGGCGACAAGATCGACGTCGAAGCGCCGATGGGCATGATTCATTACGAGTTGTTGGAGATTAAAGGGCTGTAAGCAGTGTGTTAAAGAGTTGCATCGGAAAAAGAAGACGGCCCGACCGCGCGTTTGCGCGAGGAGGTCGTCTTCTTTTTGCTGTCTTTCGGCATAAGCCGCTCAGCTCGGCCTGCTTCGTGCTTCGGCGACTTTGAGAGCCAGCGAAGCAAGCTGTTCGCGCTCGGTTTCCGTAAGTACCCCGGCCAGTTCGCCGATCCGGCGCTCGATCTCGCCGCCGATCTCGCGCGCAATCCGCCGTCCGTCTGGCGTCAGCCTAACGTTGAAGCCGCGCCGGTCTTCCGGCGAAGGAATGCGCTCGACCAGATGGCGGCGTTCGGCGCGGTCGATAAGGCCGGTGATACTGGATTTGTCGAGCTCCAGGCGTTCGGCCAGTTGCTTCATATTCGGCTCGCGGTCGCGCAGGATGCCGAGCAGACGAAGCTGGATCGGCGAGAGATCGTACATGGCGCCCGAACGGCCCAGCACCGATTGTATCACGTACGATAGCTGGGCGAGGCTGTCTACGATCAAAGAAGTGTTTTCAGGGCCGGACGGTTGCGAAGTAGGGTTGGAAGTCTCGTTATTCATAAGCGTTCACTCCGGATTGTGTAATGGGTTTGGCGGGTTCTTTCGTCATTATAACATAAAACAGTTGACTTAGTACGTGGAACAAACTATATTGTTTGTTAGACAAACTAAAATATGAGTTTCCGCCAGGAATGAGCTTCGAAACGCGAAACTCGGCGAAATTCAACCGGCGGAAAAAAGTAAAGCTTCGTCGACAGCGCCAACTAGACGTTACCTATCCAAGGAGGAATTATTGATGAATGCAGCCGTAGTAAGATCTTTTGGTTCGGCTCCAAAGTATGAAAGCTTTGAGGCGCCGCAGCCTTCGGACGACCACGAAATGCAGGTCGAAGTTCTGGCATCGGCTCTGCATCTGCGCGTTCGCGGGCAGGCGGACGGTTCGCACTATACCAGCACCGGCGAGCTGCCGCTGATCCCCGGTGTCGACGGGGTCTGCCGTTTGCCGGACGGAAGAACGGCGTATTTTGTTTCGCCTGATACGGCATACGGCGCGATGGCCGAGCAGACGGTCATCGATTTGCGCCGCTGCGTGCCATTGCCGGAAGGCATCGATCCGGTGCAGATCGCCGCGGCGATGAACCCGGCGATGTCCGCCTGGGTGGCGCTGCGCCGCCGCATCGACTTTCCGCCTGGTGGGCAGGTGCTGGTGCTAGGCGCAACCGGCAGTTCGGGGCAGATGGCGGTCCGGATCGCCAAGCTGTTCGGCGCAAGCCGGGTAATCGGCGCGGGTCGCAATCCAAAGCGCCTGCAGGAACTGCTCGGCATGGGAGCGGACGAAGTCGTGTCGCTGTCCGGCGACCCGGGGGAAGTGTCCGCCCGTCTCGCCGAAGCGGCGTCCGAAGTCGATATCGTTATCGACTATCTGTGGGGACACGTGGCGGAGCTTGCCATGCTTCCGTTACTGAAACGGCGCTCCGACCGTAGCCGGGCGCTGCATTGGATCGAGATCGGCTCAATGGCCGGCGCTTCGGCCTCGATTCCTTCCGCCGCGCTGCGCTCGGCCAATTTTCACCTGATCGGTAGCGGACAGGGTTCTGTCACCGCTGCCGGCTATCTCGCTGAATTCCCGGCACTGATTGAAGCAATCACGAGCGGCAAACTGTCTTTGAACACTCGGACCGTACCGCTATCTGAGGTTGAAGCGGTCTGGCAGGAGCCGGCCGACGCTGCGCGGCGTGTTGTGTTTGTGCCTTGAAGATGTCTGAATGACCCTTCAGGAAGGGCTTATAGAAATACGAAGCAAAAAGCTTTTACGCGGATCGTGCGTTCGGTAAAAGCTTTTTTGTCGTGGAGAAAAACGGCTAAGACATGCCGGCGTTTCGGTTGCTGCGGGAATGGCCCGCTGCCCTACAAAGAGCTTGGACAGCCCGTAGGCTAGACGGTATAGTGAAAGGTAGACAAATGAACGGATTACGGGAGGACTTATGTTTATTCAAATCATCGGAGTCGGCAAGTTAAAAGAAAAGTATCTGGTTCAGGGCATCGCGGAGTACAGCAAGCGGCTGACGCCGTATCTCAAGCTGCAAATTATCGAAGTACCGGACGAGAAAGCGCCGGACAGCTTGAGCGACGCGGAAGTGAAGATCGTGAAAGATAAGGAAGGCGAGCGGATTCTGAGCCAGATCAAGCCGGATGCCCACGTGATCGCGCTGGCACTGGACGGGAAAATGTGGAGCTCGGAAGATCTGGCGTCGGAGCTGGATAAGCTTGGGACGTATGGGAGCAGTCATGTGGTGTTCGTGATTGGTGGGAGTCATGGGATCGGGGATGAGGTACTCAAGCGTGCGCAGCAGAAGCTGTGTTTCGGGAAAATGACGTTGCCGCATCAGTTGATGAGGTTGGTGTTGGTGGAGCAGGTGTATCGGGCGGTGAAGATTAATAGGAATGAACCGTATCATAAATAACGGACATGAGCCCAGCTATCACCCAACCATATGACTAGACATGTTTTTTTCCTATAACAACCCTCCTCTCCGTACATGGTATACTCATTAGAACCAAAAACGCAGAAGGAGTACTTCATATGATCCCTTTCAGACACGACCATGTAGGCAGCTTTTTACGCCCTGCGGACTTAACCCAGGCGCGCGAACAATATAGATCAGGCAGCATCACGCACGACGAACTAAGAGCGGTGGAAGACCAAGAAATCATCCGCATCATTGAAAAGCAAAAGGAAAACGGCGTTCTCGCAGTCACGGACGGCGAATTGCGCAGAAGCTGGTGGCATTTCGATTTCTTGGGCGGTCTGGACGGCGTCGAGTTGTTTGAACAAATCGATGGCCCGAAATTCCACAACATGCAGACGCGCAAAGGCGGAATCCGCGTAGACGGCAAAGTCGATTTCTCGACGCATCCTTTCGTGGAAGACTTCAAGTTCGTGCAGCAGCATGCAGGCGACGCTGTAGCGAAACAAACTATCCCGAGTCCGAACATGCTTCTATATCGTTTGGAAAAAGACGCCAACACCTACTACACAGACAATGAGGCGTTCATTCAGGACACAATCGCGGCGTATCAAAAAGCGATCCAAGCCTTCTACGATGCCGGCTGCCGTTACCTCCAACTGGACGACACGGCTTGGGCCGATCTGTTCTCGGAAGCGGGTCATGACAAGCTGCGCGCCAAAGGCATGGAACCGGCAGCAGAGTTGAAAACGATGCAGCGCATGATTAACGAATCGCTGGCTCACAAACCGGCCGATCTCGTGGTGACGATGCATATCTGCCGCGGCAACTACAAATCCAATTACTTCTCCACGGGCGGCTACGACTACGCTTCCGAAGTGATCTTCGGCGGTTTGGACGTAGACGGATTGTTCCTGGAATTCGACGACGAGCGCTCCGGCGGTTTCGAATCGTTGAAGCACGTCAATCGCAAAGATTTGAAAATCGTACTCGGCCTGCTTACGTCCAAAACCGGCGAGCTGGAAGATAAAGAACAAATCAAAGCCCGCATTGCGGAAGCCGCAACCTATGTGCCTCTGGAGCAGCTTTGCTTGAGCCCGCAGTGCGGATTTTCCTCGACGGAAGAAGGCAATATTTTAACGGAAGACCAACAATGGCGCAAGCTTCGCTATGTCAAAGAAATCGCAGACGAAGTGTGGGGTTAAGATCGTCTCAGATTAAATAGTAGGATTTCGTTCGTCTGAAACGCGCATGGTTCTAGTGCGATTCAGACGGACGTAACCTTTCAGCTAATGAGACGATCCGTCTTTGCCATTCAAATAACGGAGGGATATCAAATGACAACTCAAGCCAGCCCGGAGGCTATTACCGTCGAAGCGTTAATTAACGGCCAGAACGTAAAGTCCCTTTCCCAATCTGCCAAAGAGAATCCGGCCAACCCAACCGAGATTGTGGGCTACTTCCCGGACACGACGCAAGAACAAGCCGTTGAAGCGATCGAGGCGGCGGCGGTTGCGTTTAAAACGTGGAAAAAAACCAGTATCGAAGAACGCGTAGCCAGCATGCGCAAAGCGATCGAGAAGATCCGGGCAGCCGAGAACGAGATCGTGAACCTGCTGTCCAGGGAGCACGGCAAACCGCTGTATGACGCGCACGGCGAGATTTATGTGGCGTTGATGTGGATGGAGTTTACTTGCAACGAAGCGGCGGCGGCTCTGCAAGAACAAGTTACCGAACACGATCACGGAAAAACGATTCTGTCTTACGATCCGATCGGCGTCGTGTCCGCGATCAGTCCGTGGAACTATCCGATTGCGTTGTCCACGATCAAGATCGCTCCTGCGCTGCTAGCGGGTAACGCGATCGTGCTGAAACCGAGTCCGTACGCGCCGCTGGCGGCAGCGAAGGTAGCGGAGATCATCGCGAGCGAGTTCCCGGCCGGCGTGATCAACGTGGTACATGGCGGTGCGGACGTGGGTGTTGAACTCACGACGAATCCGAAAGTGACAAAAATCGCCTTCACAGGCGGTACCGAAACAGCCAAGCATATTATCAAAGCCGCTTCCGACACGATCAAAGACATGACACTGGAGCTTGGCGGCAATGACGCGGCGATCTTCCTGGAGAGCTTTGACGTGAACGACGAACGCGCGATGCGCCGGATTGTCGTGTCCAACTTCCTGACGACCGGCCAGATCTGCATGATCGCCAAACGCGTCTATGTGCACCGTTCGATCTATGACGCGTTCGTGGACAAATATATCGAAGCGGCAAACCGTTGGATTCGTATCGGAGATCCGTTTGATCCCAAAACGACGGTAGGCCCGGTAAACAACCTGAAGCAAAAAGAGTATGTGTCGAGCCTAGTCGAAGACGCGAAGCAGCGCGGGGCGAAGGTTACTCCTCTCGGCACGATTCTGGATCAGAAGCTGTTTGACCAAGGCTACTACCTTCAACCTACGCTGGTTACCGGTTGCGACGCGCATGATCCAATCGTCGTGGAAGAGCAGTTCGGCCCTACGGTTCCGATTTTGCCTTTTGACGACGAAGATCAGGTCATCACTCTCCACAACGAAAGTATCTACGGATTGACGAGTTCGGTATGGGGAGCGGAAAAAGAGGCGATCGCCGTAGCGCGTCAACTCGAAGCCGGCACGACCATGATCAATACCGCTGCCGTGCAAGGACTCGACGTTCGTTTCCCGTTCGGCGGTTTCAAACAATCCGGTATCGGCCGCGAATACGGCACGGAAGGCATTCGCACGTACACCGAGCCGCATGTAATCAATGTGCCGAACATGCTGGATCTGCCTTATATTCCGGAGTAACAGCGATACGCGCTAACTAAACGCCCTGTTTATCGATTCTCAAGAATCGGTAAACAGGGCGTTTTTTGACCGAAAGTCAGTCCGTTTTACTTACTGGCTCAAGCAAGCTCAGGCTGATCTTCAATTAACCTATCGATTCCCGAACTGCTCTCCGCTAACGAGACTCCGACGGCAGATTTAAGACATTTCTCGATAAAGCTGCTTCGCATCGTTTAGCAGATCAGGAATCCAAGCGTCAGACCCCGGAATGATCGCCGTGCCGCCGTGGACCAGCCAATGCAGCGTTTTGATCAGCCAACAGATTCCGCCGATCGGAAGCTGCCGGCGCAGATCGTTGATATGAAGATCGGATGCTTCCAGAAAGGCCGAGAGCATTTCCGTTCTTGCCACCTGACTGCGAAAGCTCGCTTCACCCAACAAACAGTAGAGGTCGCCGAGATGAGGACTTAGGTAAGCGTTGGGCCAATCGATCGGCGCGATGCCGTTTTCTTGGATCACTAGGTTTTTGGCATGATAATCATGATGGATGATCGAGTTCGGAACCGTGCGGTAGAGTTTTTCCAAAGGATCAGGCAGCTTTTTTGCGAGTTGGGAAAGCACTTCGTTTCCTGCCAAATGTTCGGAATTCAATAAGTCGTCCAACAGCTTCAGAAAATCCTCCGCGGAAACGTAATGAGCGTCGATGGTTTCCGGAGAAATCTTTCGGTCTAAAAGGCGTGATGCCCGCGTTCTTAATCTTGCCAGTTCTCTCGCCGCTTCAAGGAAATGAGCAGGATGCGGCTGTTGTTCCACATTGTGCTCGCCGACATCTTCCATGACCATAACTCCGCTGTTCTCCAGTTGAACGAATGCCAAGATTCGAGGCGCTTTGATTTGCAGAGGCTGAACGAGGTTCCGATAAATGCCGGCTTCTCCGGCCATCTCGCTCCCGCCCCATTTCACGATGCGCGTTTCGCCGTCGGCGAGCTTGATCCGGTAGACTTCTGAAAGCGTCCATTTCCTCAATAACGACCATTCTGCCGCTTCATTCAGTACAGGGATTTTCGAGCTATATTCCGAAAAGCATGCAGGAATCATTGCAATGCTCCTTTCGCGGACTTCATGTTATTCGTCTATTTTACATAGGTGACGCCAAAGAGATCGTATTTCTTCAAAAAACGCAAAGCGCTACTGATAGGATGCTTTCAGCAGCATTTGCTTAAGATGGAACATGATCGTCTATTACATTACTCTATCCGAGTTTTCGATGACCTGCCGTCGGGTCGGCCGATCGTGCTTGCCTAAAAGCTTTTCGCTGACATACACGTTAAAGAAATGAATGATCGGTCCCAATCCGAACATGCACACCAGCGTCCCCAGCCCGATGATGCCGCCGAACAAAAAGCAGACCAGCGCGCAACAAGCATCCGTAAACATGCGGTGCCAGAAGTAGCTGACTCGCGGCAAAGCATCTTTCATCATCAGCGACAAAGCGTCGTAAGGCGCGATGCCGACGTTGGAAGTCTGGTACAGGGACACGCCGAAGCTGCATACCACGACGCCGATCGCGACCGTCACTACGCGCTGCCACAGCAGTTGAGGCTCGACCGCCAACCCGATCCAGATGTCGTAAAAGAACGTCACGAAATAACCCAGAAGAACCGCGTTCACAAGCGTTCCGGCTCCGATAAATCGTCGGCCCCAGATCAGTTGCACCACGAATAAAATCAGGTTGAGCAGGATCAGAAACCGCGCGTACGCGATCCCGCTCGTATCCGCAAGAGCCATGACCATGCCGCTGAACGGATCGTTGCCCAAGCCGGATAGTTTGAAAATGCTGATGCCCATGCCCAAAAAAACATTGCCGATCAGCATAAGGATCAATCGTTTCGGATCGAGTAGCGTGCCGAAGAAACTCTTCATATCCAACCGTCCTATAATCAGATTGTCAAGCGTGCAAGCGTAAACAACGCCGTCATTATAGCACAGTTTGCACAGCGGGACAGTGTCATTTTTTCAACGTTGATGCTTTAGGATAAGAGTTATTCCGTGACGCCGTACGAGATTCATCCGTCAAGACTCGAAAGGAGCGCCCATGAACAAAACAGACCGCCTGCTAGCCCTCATCCTGGAGCTTCAACGCCAACATACGATACGTGCCGAAGATCTGGCGGCGAGCTTCGAAGTCAGCGTGAGAACGATCTATCGCGACGTGCAAGCACTGAGCGAAGCGGGCGTGCCGATCGTCGGGACTACGGGCAACGGTTATTCTTTGATGGAAGGGTATTTTTTGCCGCCGATCAGCTTTACCGTGGAAGAAGCCGCGACGCTGCTGATCGGGACTTCTTTTATCGACCGGCAATTCGACGACGCGTACCGGGATCGGGCGAGCGCGGCCGGCAAAAAGATCGAAGCTCTATTATCCGACAACGTCCGCAGCGAGACTTCGCGTATACGCGGTTCGATGCGCCTGCTTGATCCTTACGATCAGAAGGCTTTGCCACATGAAAAAGAAAACCTGCGTCAAATCCGCCAAGCTTTTTCGGAAGGTCGCAAGATCAGCTTTGATTATTCGAAAAAAAACGCCGATTCCGCCGACAGCGATCCCGGCAGACGAACCGTCGCTCCTTACGGGCTGGTGTTCGTCGAAGGGGCTTGGATGCTGGTCGCCTTTTGCGATCTTCGCCGGGATATTCGTCATTTTCGCTTGTCGCGCATGAAGGAATTGACGCGGTTGGACGAACGGTACGAACTTCCCGCGCAGTTTGATTTACGAGCGTACATCCCTGCGGACGATCGCCGCTTGCGCATCGTTCTTCGATTTCAACCGACGGTTGCCGACGAGGTTGGAAAGTCTGGCTATCCTTATATGGAGGAAACGCACGAAGTTCCGAGCGGGTTGGACGTCGTGCTGCGCGTTCGTCGGC
Organism: Saccharibacillus sacchari; assembly: GCF_037722395.1. Lineage (GTDB taxonomy): Bacteria > Bacillota > Bacilli > Paenibacillales > Paenibacillaceae > Saccharibacillus > Saccharibacillus sacchari_A. The sequence continues at coordinate 63,437 of NZ_JBBKAR010000035.1, forward strand.
CGGACGAGGTGCTGCGATGGGTGCTGGGCTGGGGAGCGGATGTGACCGTGCTGGAACCGAAGTCTTTTCGGGAACGGATTCGGGAAGAAGCGCAAAAAATGCTGGAACGTTACTGACAGCATGGTGTGAGTAACGTTTCAGCTTATCGAGAAAGTTACGTGTGCGGGGGAAGCGAGAAGACTGCGAGAGAAATTCGTTTCAGTCGCGTGTTGAAATCGAGAAAAGGATTGAAATTTTTAGCGGAATTTTCTCGATTTCAAAGGCGAACGCTAGCGCTCTTACACTGAATTTCTCTCTCCGTCTTCTCGCTTCCAGCTACGTTGGATTTTCTCGATGCGTTAAAACGTTACTGACAGGATGCTGTCAGTAACGTTTTTTTATAATAGGAAAAGTAATGATCCAGTTTCATATTCAGAAAGGATGATCTTCATGAATTTCGCTTCGATACGTATCATCACTCAAGACGTAGACCGTCTTGTCCGTTTTTACGAGCAAGTCACCGGGGTCACCGCAGAGCGGCCTGCGCCTGTGTTCGCTGAATTCGTATTACCGTCCTGCGCGCTTGCGATCGCTCATGTCCAGACTGCGCAATTGTTCGGGGCCGATTCCGTAGAAGCCGCCAGCAACCGTACCGTCATCATCGAGTTTCTGGTCGAAGACGTCGAGGCCGAATATGCGCGGTTGAAGCCGCTTGTCGAGAACTGGGTACAAGCACCGACCACGATGCCGTGGGGCAACCGTTCTTTGCTATTCCGCGATCCCGACGGCAATCTATTGAATCTTTTTACGCCCGTAACGGAAGAAGCGATCCAGCGATTCAACCGCAGATCCCTATAATTCTTTCTATATAGAGTATAGAATCGAGAAAAGCAATGGTCTTTACCCGTCTCAACCCACCGAGAAAGTCTAACGTAACTGGAAGCGAAAAGACGGAGAGAGAAATTTAGTGTAGGTGAAGGCTTTCAAAGAAAGGCTCAACCCGCCGAGAAGGTATAACGTAGCTGGAAGACAGAAGACGGAGAGAGAAATTCAGTGAAGGAGCGATAGCGTTCGCCTTTGAAATCGGGAAAATTCCTTATACAATTCAATTCATTTTCCCGATTTCAACACGCGACCGGAACGAGTTTCTCTCGCAGTCTTCTGTCTTCCCGCGCATACGTAAGTTTCTCGACAGCCTTACGAGCGTTGCTCGATTTTCTCTTTGTTTTTCAAAAACATTAATTTCTCGCTCAACACCCCCTGAATCCGCTCCAACTCCTCGATATTCTCCCGAATCTGCTGCTGGTACCGTTCAAGATACTCCCTGCGCTCCCGCGTTCCGGCTTGCTGCCGACCCACGAATTCGTTGATGCCGATGCCGGTCGTTCGCAGCATTTTAACGATCTTGAGCCAGTCGATCTCCGCTTGCGAATAGTGGCGGTAACGATTGCGGTCCCGGGCGACGGGGCCGAGAACGCCGATCTGCTCGTAATAGCGCAGCGTGTCTTTGGACAGTCCGGTCAGCTCGACGGTTTGTTTCATGGAGTAACCTTCTTTTTCCGAATAGCCTTCTTTTTCGTTCAATGTCGTTCCCCCTTGCTATGGAGTCTACTCCATACTTTACTATGAAGACATCGGAAACGAAATCGGAACAGGAGGGGATCTTATGCAATCTTCCCGATCGAAAATACTGGTGTTGGGCGCGACCGGGCGAACCGGGCGGCATTTCATGTCTTTGGCTTTGGAAAAAGGGCATACCGTCAGAGCGTTGACCCGCGATGCGAGCAAAATGGAGCAGGCAAAGGCGAATCCGCAATGGGTTCAAGGTTCGATCACGGAAGAGCTGGACATGGACGCTTTGCTGCATGGGATCGACGCCGTCGTTATAATGCTCGGAGACGCCAAAAAGCAGCAAGAACAGACGATCAACACTCTTTTTATGCAAAAACTGATCCCCGCGATGCGCAAACACGGCGTTCGGCGTCTTCTGTACCAGGCAGGAGGATTCACCGCCCCTTATCCGCGAAGACTGCCTGTAGTCACCTGGATATTGAAAAACACGGTTGTAAGGCGCGCCGGGCTGCTCGGTCAGCATCGGGACAACGAAGCGGTGATCGAGTATTTGACGCGAGAAGCGCAGGACATCGACTGGATCGTGCACCGGGCCTGCATCGTGTCGGACGGCCTTTCGAAAGGCGCGCTGCAACGGCACCGAACGAAGTTCAGCCTGGCGACGTTCGAAGATTGCGCGGCCTATAACTACATGCTTTTGCAAAACGACTCCGCGATTCATACATGCGATTTGAGCAGGTACGCCAAATAGCCGGTTTTTCGCAGATTCTTTGCCTGATCCCTTATAAGTAGGGCCTTTTCGCACGATAAAGTATAAAGAGAGCTAACCCTATTCATACGGCGAGAGGATCATGCTTATGCGAAAAAAGAAATCGTACACCAGCTTGTTATTAGTCGTTGTGTTATTGTTTTCGCTTCCGCAAATCGCTTTTGCCATGCAAGTTTTCGTCAAAACGACTACGGGCAAAACGATTACGTTAGACGTGGAACCCAGCGATTCGATCGAAAACGTAAAAGCCAAAATCCAGGATAAAGAAGGTATAGACCCGGACGACATGCGGTTGATATTTGCCGGCAAACAGTTGGAGGACGGGCGCACGTTATCCGATTACAATATTCAAAAAGAATCGACGTTGCATCTGGTCGTGAACACGGACTCGAGATGGAAAAACGTAGGCACCGCGGGCCTTTCGTCAGGCATCGCCAGCGATGTATCTTTGGCTATAGATGGCAACGGAATTCCTTACGTGGTTTATCGGGACGAAGCGAACTTCAATAAAGCTACGGTCATGAAAAATGACGGAAGCGGTTGGGCGCCTGTAGGGATCGAAGGATTTTCGGCAGGCGAAGTACAGGAACCGTCGCTGGCGCTAGATAGCAACGGAACTCCGTTTGTCGCCTACGAGGACAATGCGAACGCATCCAAAGCCACCGTGATGAAGTTGGACGGAAGCAGTTGGATACCCGTAGGCACTGCGGGCTTTTCGGCGGACGCGATTAATCATATCGAGATCGCGTTAGATAGCAGCAATACGCCTTATGTAGCTTACAGCGATCTATCGGTCGGCGGAAAAGCCACGGTGATGAGATACGGACCATCCGGCTGGGAAGTCGTGGGGCAAGCAGGCTTTTCGGCAGGCAGCGCTGATAATCTGTCGATCGTGCTCGACGCAAGCGGCGCGCCTTATGTGTGGTTCCGCGATGCGGGCAACGCCGATCAAGCAACGGTCATGAAGTACGACGGAGGAAGCTGGACATTTGTAGGCGCAGCCGGCTTTTCGGCAGTCGGAACTTCGAAGACGGCGCTTGCGTTATCCGCGAGCGGCAATCCTTACGTGGTGTATAGCGACGGGGCAAACTCCGGCAAAGCTACCGTCATGACATACAGCGGCGGCAATTGGGAGCCTGTAGGCAGCGTAGGTTTTTCGGCGGGTTCGGTGGATTACGCGTCGATCGCGCTGGACGGAAGCGGCATCCCTTACGTCGTGTACAGCGATAGTGAAAATCAGCAAAAAGCGACCGTGATGAAGTATAGCGGAACCGGTTGGGAACTCGTCGGCAAACCCGGCTTCTCGGCAGGCGAAGCTTACGGCACTTCGATCGCGCTGGATCGCAAAGGCACGCCTTTTGTCGCATACCAGGATAATCCGAACGGGCAAAAAGCGACCGTGATGACCTTTTATCAAAAGCCGCAATCGATGTATACGGCGAGCGCTTCGGCCGCTTCGCCGATCGTGGGCGTCGGAGCGGATAATACGATCACGCTGACGGTAAAAGATTCGGCGAACGCCACGGACACTTCGTTGAACGGGGCGCGTCAGGTGACGATCTCCGGTTATGCCGCCGCGCCGAACGGATCGTACGGCAGCTTGGGCGGAATAGATTTGACGGAAGGGTCGACGATCGTTAGCGCGATGTTCGTGAACGGCGTAGCCGAAATGAATCTGACGCTGAACCAAGCGGCGGAGCAAAATATCGCGCTGAGCGTGGAAAGCGTGGCAACGCCGCAAACCAATACGCTGAAGATCACGCCTGTGGCGGGAACCGCGGCTTATATGGAACTGACGACGGATCTTGCGGCTCCGACCGTCAACGGAAGCGCGTTCGCTGCGCAACCGGTCATCACGCTGCGCGACGCTTACGGGAATACGAGCACGGGCGATAACGGCACCGTCGTCACCGTCTCGAAAAAGGACGCCGGCGCATGGACGCTGACCGGAACCGTATCCGTAACCGCGAAGGCGGGCGTCGTAACCTTTGCCGATCTGGGAGCGACGAACGATGCGGAAGTGACGGGCATGCAACTGTCGTTCGATGCTGCGGGGTTGACGCCGGTGACAAGTCGCACGGAGCCGCCGGTAACGCTCCCCTGGCCCGGAATCGGCGAGGCGGCTCCGAACCTGGCCGTTGTCGAAGCCGGTGACGGTCGCGTACGGTTGAAATGGAGTGCGGTGCAAAGCTCGGTGACCTATTCCGTGTATCAGGGAACGGCTTCCGGCATCTACGGAGAAGCTATCGCTGCCGTAACCGCAAACGAATACGAGGTCACCGGACTAGCGAACGGCACGACTTATTATTTTGTCGTCAAAGCCGTGAATCCGTCCGGAACAAGCGCAGCGTCCAACGAAGTGACAGCAACGCCGCAAACGCCGTCGGTTCCGGCGGAGCCTTCGCCGACGCAGCCGGTGCCTTCCGTACCTGCGCAAACGCCGGTTATCGCAAATCCGACGGCTCCTGTAGCAACGTCGCCTACGGTAGTCATACCGCCGGTAGTCACGCCTCCGGCAGCAACGCCGACGTTGCCGGCGCAACCGGCGCCTTCAACCGGCCTGTTCCGGACAGGCGTGGTGAATACCGAAGATTTGATCCGAAAAATAACTTCTTTGGCGGCAGCGGCGCAAGCAACCGACGCAAGCGTTGCTTTTGCCGACATGCAAGGACACTGGGCCGAACAGCCGATCCGCACATTTGCTCGATTGCAATGGATTAACGGTTACGCAGACGGCACGTTCAGACCGAACGACAAAGTCACCCGCGCCGAATTCGCTACGGTTCTCGATCGGGCGTTCGATATCCAAGCCGGTAACGCCAATGCGGCGCTGACCGATATCGAAGGCCACTGGGCGCAAAGCGCGATCCGGAACCTGGTATCGACAGGCGTGATCAAAGGCTACGGCGATAACCGTTTCAAGCCGAATCAAACGATTACGCGCGAAGAGATGCTGGTCATGTTGTCGCGCGTCGTAGACCTGGACCATATGGCGAAGGATGGGGAAAAAGGCCGTTTTAACGACCTCGATCATTCTTATGCCGCAGCCGAGATCGTAGCCGGAGCGCAAGCCGGAATCGTGAACGGCAACGGAACCGGAAAGTTCTTTCCGAAAAGCAACGCCACGCGCGCGGAAGTCGTGCAAGCGGTCTGGAACGTGCTGGAATTTGATCCGCAGTTGAAGACCGTATTGGATTCGCTGAATTAAGACAAGCTGCTGCTGTTTGCGGAGGGCTCCCGTGCCGGGGGTCCTCCTTTTGCCGCGAATCAAAACTAACTGTGCAACGCGGCGGCGAAAAACGTATACTGATAACAGCAAAAGCAGCACGTAATCACTAAAATAACCGCCGTAACGGCGTTCCAGAAAGGTAACACCATGATCAAAGTAGAAAATCTCTCGTTCTCTTTTCCGCAAAAAGAACTTTACCAAAATCTCTCGTTCACGCTCGAAGAAGGGCAGCACTGCGCTTTTATCGGTACCAGCGGCAGCGGGAAAAGCACCCTGATCGAAATTCTGTTGGACCCGGAGAAGCATCTGTTCGAAGGGAAGCTGGAGATCGACCCGGAATGCACAATGGGATATGTCAGCCAGTTCTCGCAGGTCGATCCTTCGCGGGAAATGACCGTTTTTGAATATATCGCGCAAGAATTTATCAAGATCCAGGACGAACTCACCGAAATCTATGCCGAAATGGCGAACACGACGGATATGGACGCGCTGATGGAAAAGCTGCAATCGAAGCTGGACGCGTTCGCGGCGATGGACGGGGACAATTTCGAAAATACCATCAACAAACAGCTCAATCTCGCCAATCTGTTGAATCTGAAAGACCTGAACGTCGCTTCCCTGAGCGGCGGCGAGTTCAAGCTCGTTCAAGTCATCAAAGAAATGCTGCTCCGTCCCGATCTGCTGATCATGGACGAGCCGGACGTCTTTTTGGATTTCGAAAACCTGAACGCGCTCAAAAAACTGATCAATTCCCATAAAGGCATGCTGCTCGTCATCACGCACAACCGCTACCTGCTTAACCACTGTTTCAATAAAATCATCCATCTCGAAAACACGGAACTGCAAGAATTCGACGGGCGCTATATCGAATACAACTTCTCGCTGCTTCAGACCAAGATCGAGCTGCAAGAGATCGCGGTGGCCGAAGCCGAAGAGATTGAGCGGTACGACGGCATTATCGACAACCTCAGAGCGATCGCGACGATGAATTCGGAAGCGTCCAGAGGACGTGCGCTCAAAGCCCGGGTGAAGTTCCAGGAAAGGCTGGAAGCGCGCCGTATCAAAGCTCCGTTCGTCGATATCAAACAGCCGGACATGACGTTCGGGTTGGATCGCGAAGTCGAGGATACCCTGGCCGTAAAAGTAGAAAACTACAGCGTCGCTTTTGACGAGCTGTTATTGGAAAACGTGAGCTTCGAGCTGCGATCCACCGACAAAGTCGCGATCATCGGCCCGAACGGCACAGGGAAAACGACGCTGCTGCGGGATATTTTCAAAAATGATCACCCGGCGATCGAAGTCAATCCGGAGATCAAAGTCGCGTATCTGTCCCAGCTTCAAGGCGAGACGCTGAACGATTGTAATACCGTCCTGCACGAGTTCATCGACGCCGGCTTCGACACGTACGACGAAGTCAGAGCGCATCTGATCCACTACGGCTTCGAAGGCGAAATTTTGGAGCAGAAGATCGGATCGTTATCCGGCGGGGAAAAGAACATTCTGCAATTGGCGAAAGTCGCATGCAGCCAAGCCGATCTGCTGCTGCTCGACGAGCCGACCAGCCATTTGGATATCTACACGCAGCTTGCGCTGGACCAAGCCATTCAAGATTACAAAGGCGCCATCCTGATGATTTCCCACGATTTCTATTCGGTCGCGGGCGGCATGGATTACGTGCTGATCATCGACGGCAAGTCGATCCGCCGAATGAGCCTGCGCAAGTTCAGACAGATGATCTACGCCCGCCATTTCGACAAGGACTATCTGCAACTGGAACAAAAGAAAAAGTCCGTAGAGATGCAAATCGAAGTAGCGTTGAAAAACACCGACTTCGAGCGCGCGAAAGTGTTGGCCGAGGAATTGGAAGAGTTGATTAAGCAGCTTTAAACAACTAGTAAAAGGAAATAAACAAAGGCATTGAGGATCAGAACCTCAATGCCTTTTTGATGTACACTTATCAGTCCAACATAAGGAAGAATCGATTCAACATAAGTCAATGGAAGATTTAAAGTCGGAGCAGATTGCCGCCAAAGTCAATAAGAGAAAAAGAGCAACTGCTGCTGAAATGATCGAAGTTATTCTGGAGTTATGCCAAATAAAGGCTCTTGATATCCGAACAATCGCAGTGCTGATTAACAGGGGAGAAGCCACAACGTATAATCATTATGTCATGAAGCTTGTACGAGAAAAAAGATTAGCGAGAATTTACAACAAAGAAAATAGTTTGTGGGTCTATTCTGTAAATAAAGAAGAAATTTGATTCGGTTGTTTACTTATAAAAAAAGCAACTTAAATGTAGAAAAGACTCCTTATGCGGAGTCTTTTCATAGTGAAGCAACAATTCAAAACAAGCTAATAGTCACATATTGGGGGAAGTCTTATTCCACCTCAACCACCTTCACCGTCTCGCCTTCCACCAACACCGGCCGATAATAATTTTTCTCCGGCAAATCCTTTTTCCCTTGCAAACTCTTAATCACCCAATCCGCCGCGTCGCGCCCGAGCTGTTCCTGCGGATGCGTCAGCGTCGTGAGTTGGATATTCGCGTTTTTCGCCATGTACGAATTGTCCTGGCCGACGATCGACAGCTCATCCGGGATCGAAATGCCCAGCTTTTTGCATACATTCACGACTTCCAGCCCGACCTCGTCGTTGTAGCACACCAGCGCTGTCAGTTCGTCCGCATTCTCCGTCAGATACTTTTCCAGATTCGCGGACAACTCCGGCTTGCTGTCCGTATCGAACGAAAGCACATGCTCATGCTGGAACCGCAACTTATCCTCGCCCAGCGCTTTAATGAACCCTTTCATGCGAAACTTCCCTTGCAAATCGTCCATTTTCGCGATAATCCCGATCTGCGTATGCCCTTTGCCGATCAGCTCGCGCGTCGCCAGATAGCTCGATTGCACGTCGTCCAGGCAGAAAAACGGCACTTCCAGTTCCTCGTAGTAAGCGTTAATCATCGTAAAAGGCACGTCTTGTTCTTTAAAAGACAAGTAATACGCGATATTTGGATTGTATACATTGCTGCGCGTCGGCTCCACGATCAGTCCGTCCACCCCGTACGACAGCATCATCTCCAACGCTTTTTTCTCCTGGGCGATATCGTTATTGGTACTGGCAAGCAGCAGCGAATAATTATCCTCGTTCAACCGACTTTCGATCCCGCGAATGATGGAAGGGAAAATGTAATCCGAGATGTACGTCGTGATGACCCCGATCGTTTTATTCGAAGACTTCGCCCCCGACTTCGACCGATACTGACTGCTCACATACGTCCCCGACCCTCTCTCACTCCGCAAAAACCCTTCGTTCGACAGCTCCAACAGCGCTTTCCGAACCGTCTGCCGACTCACGTCGTAACTATCCTGCAACGCCAATTCCGAAGGAATCTTTTCCCCTACCTTATACGTCCCCGACAGAATATGGCTTTTGATCTCTTCTATAATCACTTGATACTTAGGCTTCATCGTAGGTTTCACTTCTTTCGTTTCTTTCATATCTTTCTTGATTTTAAATGAAGTTGTACGTACACATCTTAGCACGAATCCCCCAGTTAGCAAACGCTCCAAAAGATGTACCCTCCAATCTTTTACGGAAAGCCAATGCCGCAGGCGAGGCGCTTTCCCTTTCCTCCCCCTCCCCCATAGGTAGTTCTCCGCCATGAATCCTTTTCGCCGTTGCCCGAGCGCGCCAAGCGGAGGGAGGGATTGAGTGTAGGAGCGATAGCGTTCGCCTTTGACTTGGGGAAGCTTCCTTATTCAAATCCAATCCAGCTTCCCCAAGTCAACACGCGACCGAAACCAATCCCTCCCGCAGCGCCCTAGCTCCAACCTCGAACAGGAACTTCATGTTGGTATAACTACCAAACTGGATTGACAAATGTACGTACAAAAAATATACTAGACTCGTCACTTCATGAAACCGCATACTTTCGATCTTCTCCGCCAAGTTGTCTCATCATCTTCCCGGGAACATCGAAAGCCGTTCGTATAGAAAGGGGACCACTATGATTAGCAGTCAAGCAGACTTGCAAGAAATCATCACCCAGGGGAAAACCGCGCTCGGCATCGAATTCGGATCGACCCGGATCAAAGCCGTTTTGATCGATCCAAGCTTCGACACCATCGCCTCCGGCAGCTACGAATGGGAAAACCAGCTCAAAGACGGCTTCTGGACCTACGACCAGCAAGAAATCATCAAAGGCCTTCAAGCCGCTTACCGCGAAATGAAGCAGGATGTCGCCGACAAATACGGCGTGACGCTACAAACCGTCGGCTCGATCGGCTTTTCCGCCATGATGCACGGTTATATGGCGTTCGATCCACAAGGCGAGCTGCTCGTTCCGTTCCGGACCTGGCGCAACTCCACGACAGGCGCATCGGCCAAAGCGCTGACGGACCTTTTCCAATTCAATATCCCGGAACGCTGGACCATCGCGCATCTGTATCAAGCTATTCTGAATGGCGAAGAGCATGTACCGAATATCGACTTCGTGACCACGCTGGGCGGCTATATCCATTGGCTGTTGACCGGCAGCAAGTACATCGGCATCGGCGACGCTTCCGGCGTTTTCCCGATCGACGAAGCGACGCATGACTACCACCCGGCGATGGTGAAGCAGTTCGACGACCTGATCGCTGCCCGAAATTATCCGTGGACGCTCCGGGCCGTTTTGCCTCAAGTTCTGGTTTCCGGCGAGCAAGCGGGGACATTGACGGCAGAAGGCGCGCGGTTGCTGGACCCGGAAAACGATCTGCAACCCGGCATCCTGCTGTGTCCGCCCGAAGGCGACGCCGGAACGGGCATGGTCGCGACCAACAGCGTCAAAAAGCGCACCGGCAACGTGTCCGTGGGCACGTCCGTGTTCGCCATGATCGTGCTGGAACATGAACTGTCCAAGCTGTACCCGGAGATCGATATGGTGACCACGCCGGACGGCAGTCCGGTCGGCATGGTGCACGCGAACAACTGCTCCAGCGATCTGAACGCCTGGATGGGACTGTTCCGCGAATTCGCGCAGGCGATGGGCTACGAATCCGATTCCGCCAAGTTGTACGGCACGCTGCTGACCAAAGCGCTGGAAGCCGATCCCGACGCGGGCGGTTTGCTGAGTTACGGCTATCTCTCGGGCGAGAATATTACGGGACTTGAGCAAGGCAGACCACTGTTTGTCCGTTCGCCGGAAAGCAACTTCAACCTTGCCAACTTTATGCGCACCCATCTGTTCAGCGCGTTCGGCGCGCTCAAGCTGGGCATGGACATCCTCACCGAGAACGAGAAAGTAGCGATCGACAGCCTGCTCGGCCACGGCGGCCTGTTCAAGACTCCGGTCGTTGGGCAAAAAGCGTTAGCCGCCGCGCTGAACGTGCCGATCTCCGTCATGTCCACGGCGGGCGAAGGCGGAGCCTGGGGCATGGCGCTGCTGGCATCCTACATGACCAATAAGGAACAATCCGAGACTCTGGAACATTTCCTCGGCGAAAAAGTGTTCCGAAACGTTGCGGGCGAAGAAATCGCGCCGGACGCCGCCGATGTCGAAGGTTTCCGCGTATTCATCGAACGTTACCGAGCCGGTCTTGCGATCGAGCAAGCGGCCGTCGACCATTTGAAATAACAAGCAAAAGGAGTGACCTATCATGTTGGAACAACTGAAGCAAGAAGTGTACGAAGCGAATCTGGAACTGCCGAAGCACGGCCTGGTGAAATTCACCTGGGGCAATGCCAGCGCGGTCGATCGGGACAGCGGATTGTTCGTTATCAAGCCGAGCGGCGTCAGCTACGAAGCGATGAAGCCGAGCGATATGGTCGTGGTCGATTTTGACGGCAACGTGGTCGAAGGCGAGATGCGCCCTTCGTCCGATACCGCGACGCACGCCGTGCTATACAAGCATTATCCGCAAATCGGTGGCATCGTGCATACGCATTCGACGTGGGCGACGATCTGGGCGCAAGCGGGACTCGACGTGCCGGTCATGGGAACGACGCACGCCGATACCTTTTACGGAGCCGTGCCTTGCGCGAGATTTTTGACCCAGGACGAGATTGATCGCGGGTACGAAGCGGAGACGGGCAACGTGATCATCGAGACGTTCGACAAGCTCGGCGTGGACGTGCTGGAGATTCCGGCCGTGTTGCTGCAAGGCCATGCGCCGTTCACGTGGGGCAAAGACGTGAAGTCGGCGGTCGTGAACAGCGTCGTACTGGAAGAAGTATGCAAAATGAACCTGTATGCGCGTCAACTGAACAACTTCGCCAAAGAACTGCCGCAAGGCATTTTGGATAAACACTACTTGCGCAAACACGGCAAAGACGCTTATTACGGTCAAAAGTAACGTTTAATCGGATAGGAATATCACGTTCAACCAATGGACATAGCGCTCAAAAATCGACGAAAAGAGGATGATTTGCATGACAGTAGCCGTTGAAAAGCAATTTTGGTTCGTGGTCGGTTCGCAGCATTTGTACGGGGAAGAAGCGTTGGCCGAAGTCAAAGCCCATGCTCAAGAAATGACGGACGCGCTTAACAAAAGCGGCGTGCTGCCTTATCCGCTCGTGCTTCAGGATCTGGCGGTCAGCGCGGACAAAATCACCGAAATCATGAAAGAAGTCAACTACCGCGACGAAGTGGCCGGAATCATCACGTGGATGCACACGTTCTCGCCAGCCAAAATGTGGATTCGCGGCACGAAATTGCTGCAAAAGCCTTTGCTGCATCTGGCGACGCAATACAACGAAAGCATTCCGTGGGCGACGATCGACATGGACTTCATGAACCTGAACCAAGCCGCGCACGGCGACCGCGAATACGGCTTTATCAACGCGCGCCTGAACAAGCAAAACAAAGTCGTCGTCGGCTACTGGGAGCGCCCGGAAGTGCAGCAGCAGATCGCGGACTGGATGGACGTGGCGGTTGCGTATAACGAAAGCTTCAATATCAAAGTGGCTCGTTTCGGCGACAACATGCGCAACGTCGGCGTCACTGAAGGCGATAAGGTAGAAGCTCAGATCCAATTCGGTTGGACGGTGGATTACTACGGCATCGGCGATCTGGTCGAAGTCGTGAACGCCGTGACCGAGCAAGAAATCGACGAGTTGATGGCCGAATACGCGAACCTATACAACTTCGATTACGGCACCTACGAAAAAGAAGCCTGGGAAGCCAGCGTGCGCGTGCAAGCCGGCTACGAGATCGCCCTCAAGCGCTTCCTCGATGCCAAAGGCTATAACGCCTTCACGTCGAACTTCGAAGACCTGCACGGCATGAAGCAGCTTCCGGGTCTTGCCGTTCAACGCCTGATGGCGCAAGGCTACGGCTTCGCGGGCGAAGGCGACTGGAAAACGGCCGCGCTCGACCGTCTGCTGAAAGTGATGAGCCACAACGAAAATACCGGCTTCATGGAAGACTACACGTACGAGATGTCACCGGGCAAAGAAGCGATTCTGCAATCCCATATGTTGGAGGTCGATCCGTCGCTGGCGAGCAACAAACCGACGATCCTCGTTTCCCCGCTGGGCATCGGCGACCGCGAAGATCCGGCTCGCCTCGTGTTCGACGGCAAAGCAGGCGAAGGCGTCGTGGTTTCCATGGCCGACCTCGGCACCCACTACAAGCTGCTCATCAACGAAGTGTCCGCGTTCGAACCGACCGAACCGGCTCCGAACCTTCCGGTCGCACGCGTGCTGTGGAGCGTGAAGCCGAACTTCCAGGACGGCGTAAGAGCCTGGATCGAAAACGGCGGCGGCCACCATACGGTCGTATCGCTGAACCTGACGACCGATCAGATCGTGACCTACGCGAAGCTGGTGAATCTGGAGTACGTCGTAATTAAATAAGGAAACATGAAGGAAAGAAAATAGATCAAAAGAACCGCTTTTCGGCAGATGACCACGTCATTGATCCGGGGCGGTTCTTTTTATTTCGAATATTTCTCCGATCCCCCCTTGAACCTCCGGTTACCGGAGGTCTTAAGATGAATCCGTGGCAAAATATGCCGAACGATTCATTCAGGGAGGTTTTTGCAAGATGAGAGTTTACGAAGGAATCCTGATCGCGGTCACGATTGCAGCGCTGATCGGATCATTGTTTATTTTTAAAAAGTCGCGGTGGATGCTGCGAACAAGCGCTGGCCTCGCCGCTCTTTTGTTCGCCGCACATGCTTTAGTCGAAGGGCTGAGATGGCCGATGCTCCCAGCTTACGCGACGGTCGCTTTACTGTTGCTACTCGAACTCCGGCAAGAGCTTTTCCATTCAAAAATCACCAAGCAGCGTAAAGCGCGTAACGACTCGCAGGCTGCTGAACCCACTTTCCTCATGCACCGATCGCGAACTAAACGTGCAACGACTAAACGTACAACGGTACGTCGCGTACTGTCCGGTGCAGCCATTCTCGTTTACGCAGCCGTCAGTATCGCTTTGCCTGTACTGTTCCCTATTTTCTCTTTCGATACGCCAAAAGGACCTTACGGAATCGGTACCGTATCCTACGCCTGGACCGACGAAGCGAGAGAAGAGACGTTTGCCGCCGGAAAAGGAAGTCCAAGGCAGCTGCGCGTCCAAGTCTGGTACCCGGCTGATCCGAACGCTCAAGGTACAGCTTCCGCTTACGTGCCTGACGCTCAAGTGTACCTGCAAGCTTTTCGCGACATACTGGGCCTGCCGGAGCTTTTGTTCAGCAGTCTCAAAGACGTCCGCACCCATGCGATACAAGCTGCGCCGTTATCTACGGAAGAATCCGCCTATCCCGTGCTGATTTTTTCCCACGGCTTGCATGGTTACGAGAGTCAGAACACCTTTCAGATCGAACGATTGGTGAGCGAAGGCTATATCGTGGTCGGCATCAATCACACTTACAGCAGCCTCGCTTCCGTTTTCCCGGATGGTCAAGTCGCGTTGTTCGATGGTCAGGGCAAGCAAGGATTTGAAGAGCTGCAATTTGATTTTATGGATAATCTGAACAAGATCTGGGTCAAAGACGTCCAATTCGTACTCGACCGACTGGAACGACTGAACGCCAATGATGCCGATCGGCGCTTCACCGGACATCTGGATATGCAGCGGATCGGGATGTTCGGGCACTCCTTCGGCGGCGCGACCACGGTGCAGATGCTGCTGAACGATCCCCGAATCCAGGCAGGCATTAACATGGACGGCGTGTTGTTCGGCGAAGACCGTATCCCCGCAGAAGGCGTCGGCAAGCCGTTTATGATGATGAGCGCGGACAGTACGTTGGCGGGAGCCGAGGCGATGAGCGACGAGCAGATTGCGGCGATGGGCACGACCCGTTCGGAAGCTGAAGAATACTATAAACAAGTCTACGCACGTTATGCACCGGTCACCGCAGACGGCAATACGTGGGTGACGTTGGACGATACGCTGCATTTGAGCTTTTCCGATCTGTTTCTCATGTCTCCGCTGCTGGAATGGACGCAGGGCGTGGATGCCCGGGGCACGCAGCGGCTGGTGAATGCGTTGACGTTGGACTTTTTCGATCATTATTTAAAAGGCCAACCGCTGAATATGCTTAATCAACCCGCTGGGCAATACGAAGGGTATACGTTGCAGCGGGAATCCTGACGTTTATTGCCGGTCTTCGACGAGCACCTTCATGCCCCGCATCAACAGATCCATGCCGCTCGCGATATCGCGCCACTCCGGATTCACGATCGCGCAGAGTTGATTGAAGCGCAAAATGCGTTCGGTCGTAGCGTCCAACAAATGCTGTGCCTGTTTGCGAACAAACACTTCCGGCTGCTTGCGCTGCTCGACATCCGCATACAGCAGCAGAAAATCGGCAGTGAGCTTTTGAACGGCAGCACTTTCGGGTGACCATTGATGCTTAACCGCTTCTTGTGCGCGAATGCGGATCAGCTCCATATAGTGCACCCAATCGTCCGCTTGCAGCCCGGGTTGAAGCGCCATATGCAGAAAAGGCAGCTCGTAGTTCGCCAATTCTTCGAGATATACCGGATCGTTCAGCAAATTTTGCACTTCGCTCCAAGCCTGGGTCTGCCGAGCGGTAAGCTTCGATGTCGGCAGAACGTATCGGTTAAAAAAGTGCAAAAAAGAGTTTTTCCATTCATCCGGCATCTGTTCGAGCAAGCCGATCTCTTGCACTTTGCGGTCGACGAATTGCTGGCGTTTGGATGAATGGGCAGAGCGTGAAGCGACTAATTCTGTCAGATAAGGAGCAGACTCCTGCGAATCGCCTTGCTGCTGCTTCTGCTGGGCTTGTTTTAAAATAGAGAGCATCGAAGACAGCGCGCCGATCTCGACTTCCAATGCTTCGATCTGCAAAAGTAACGCTTTCGGCATAGTGATTTCACCCAAAATGACCTTGCGTATATCGTCGAGACTGAAATTCACGTAGCGCAAAGTTCCGATCAATTCCAGCTTCCACAGGTCATCGGGCGAGTAAAGCCGGTGTCCGCCTTCGCTGCGTGTGGAAGGGCGGAGCAGTCCGATCTCGTCGTAATAGTGGAGCGTTTTGACCGTCGTTTGAACCATCTTGGCCGCTTGGCCGATCGTATAGGTTGTCCGCGGTTGATCTACCGTCATCGTTTTCACCTCGGTTCTCATTATAGCGCGTCCGGTTGTCGGCTTCCGACGAAACCGGATGCTTCTTTTTTTGCGGCTATGTAAACATTTAAACAAAAGCATTGACAAGCATTGGCGGATAAAGATAATGTGTGTAGACCGATTGGTATAATTTTTCGAAGGAAGTGTCTTTTGTTGAGCGAAAAGTCCAATGCTAAAGAGTCGATCGTCAATACGGCAGCCAGACTATTTTTTTCGCAAGGGTATCACGCGACCGGCCTGAATCAGATCATCAAGGAAAGCCAAGCGCCGAAAGGATCGTTATATCATTATTTTCCGCACGGCAAAGAACAACTCGCGCACGTATGTATTCACAAAACGAATGAGCATATTTTGCGAAAGTTCGAAGAAACGTTTGCCGCGCATTCGAATACGGCGGAAGGACTTCAGCAGTTCGTGCGCGATATGGCGGATGAAGCGGAAGCGGCCGGATTTACCGGGTTTATGCCGTTCAGCTTCTGGGCCGCTGTCGAGACGTCGTGCATCAGCAGCGATCTTCGCGCGGATTGCCAAAGCGTATTCGCCGATTGGCAGGTCGTCATTGGCAAGCATTTGGTCATGGACGGCATGAGCGAGGAAAAAGCGCGTACGACTTCGCTGTTGGTGGTGGCGTTGATGGAAGGCGCGCTGATCATCAGCCTGACGAATCAGAGCAAAGAACCGCTGCTTGCGGCAGCCGATCATTTGGCTGCCGTGGCGAAGCATGTACAAGACAGGCCGTAATAGGGATTCAACAGAACGTTCGAGATGTTCGAGGAGGATGGGATTGTGGCAGGTTCGATAAAAGCCGATTCGTTGGAGAATCGGCAAGATAGGCAGCAAGAAACACAGCAGTATAAAGTATTTCCGATTTTGTTCGCGATGCTGCTGAGCGGATTTATCGGGTTGTTCGGGGAGACGGCGCTGAACGTAGCGTTGACCCCGCTCATGTCGATGCTTCAAGTGGGGCCGACGACGATTCAATGGCTGACGACGGGTTATTTGCTCGTATTGGGCATCCTGGTGCCGGTATCGGGCATGCTGCTGCAATGGTTCAGCACGCGGCAGCTATTCACGACGTCGCTGATCTTCTCGATCGCGGGCACGTTCGTGGCCGCAATCGCGCCGAGTTTTGAAATTTTGCTGCTGGCACGCGTGCTTCAAGCCGTTGGTACGGCTTTGCTGCTGCCGCTTATGTTCAATACGATTCTGGTTATTTTCCCGATCGAAAAACGCGGCGCCGCTATGGGATTGATCGGTCTGGTCATCATGTTTGCTCCGGCCAGCGGTCCGAGCATCTCCGGCTTGATCCTGGCGAACCTGAGCTGGCACTGGATTTTCTGGATCTCTCTGCCGTTCTTCGTTATCTCTCTGGTGTGCGGCTTGCTGTTCCTGCCGAATATCTCCAAGCTGACCAAGCCGAAGATCGACGTGCTGTCGATCGTGCTGTCCACGCTCGGCTTCGGCGGCATCGTCTATGGCTTCAGCAGCGCGGGCGGACACGGCGAAGCGGGCAGCGGCTGGACCAGCCCGATCGTGATCGGCACGCTGGCGATCGGCGTATTGTCTTTGCTGTTCTTCAGTATCCGTCAGCTTAAGATGAAGCAGCCTCTGATGGACCTACGGGCGTTCAAATACCCGATGTTCACGCTCGGATTGATCCTGATCTTCATCTCCATGATGATGATGCTGTCTTCCATGCTGATCCTGCCGATGTACTTGCAGCAAGGCATGGCGGTAACGGCGCTGACCGCAGGACTTGTGCTGCTGCCGGGCAGTCTGCTCAACGGCCTGCTGTCTCCGGTCATGGGCCGTCTGTTCGACAAGTTCGGTCCGAAATGGCTGGTTACTATCGGCCTCGCGATCGTGGTTGTCGTCTTGTTCATGTACACGGGCATCAATCCGGCAACGACGCTGGGCACGATCATCACGCTGCATATCTTCATGATGGTCGGTATTTCCATGATCATGATGCCTGCGCAGACCAACGGTCTGAACCAGTTGCCGCGCGAATATTATCCGCACGGCACGGCGATTATGAACACGTTGCAGCAGGTTTCCGGCGCTATCGGAACCGCGGTAGCGGTCAGCATTTTGAGCGCAGGCCAAGCCCGTTTCTTGAGCGGAATCGCGAACCCGGAAAGCCCGGAAAACAAGCTCGCCGGATTCACGTCGGGCGTGCAGGGCGCGTTCGTGTTCGCGATGGTGCTTGCGATCATCGGCTTGATCGTATCGCTGTTCGTGAAGCGCGTCAAAGTTAGCTCGGGAGCGAAAGCGGAAGGTCCGACGCATTAATCGGGTTTCCGTTCCGGCTACCGCTATAGAGAAAAGAGCGACGACTCCTCTGCGGAGAATCGTCGCTCTTTTTGCGTTTTTGCGAAAGCTTCCTGTATATTTTTAGGATAGGTTTTAAAAAATTTAGAGAACGGAGAATGCTGAATGAACCTTACTCTCAATTGGATCACCCTGCGCGTCCGCGATCTCGAAGCGTCGATTGCTTTTTACCATGAAATCCTCGGTCTGCCGATCCAGCGCCGTTTCGAAAGCCGGGGCAAGCAGATCGCCATGCTCGGCAGCGACGGTCAGCCCAAGATTGAATTGATTCAAGCTCCAAGCGACGAACCGACCGTGCAACCGGAAAACGGGGTATCGGTCGGATTCGAAGTAGAGTCGTTGGAAAACGCGATGGAGGAGCTTCGGCATCAAGGCGTTCCGATCGCGCGCGGACCGATTACGCCGAATCCGCGTTTGAGCTTTTTCTACGTGCTGGACCCGGACGGATTCGAGATTCAATTGGCGAAGCATCACGAACTCTAGGATAGAAAACGTTTTAGACTCTTTCCCGAGTCGGTAAACTGGTTTATCATAAGAAGAAAACCAAGCATCGTTTACCGGAAGGGGACCCCATTATGGAATTCAATGACGTGATTCACGGACACCGATCCATTCGCCAATACGAGGATCGCGAAGTCAGCCAAGAAGTTCTGGGCAGAGTGTTGGAAGCGGGGATTCGGGCCTCGTCCAGCGGCAATATGCAGTCTTATTCGATCGTGGTCACGCGGGAAAAGGAACTTCGGCAAAAACTTTACACGCCGCATATGGACCAGTCGATGGTGCTGGACGCGCCGGTGCTGTTGACGTTCTGCGCCGACTTCAACCGGATGCGCAAATGGCTGGAGCTGAACGACGCCCCGGTGCATTTCGACAACTACATGAGCTTTATGATCGGCACGATCGACGCCACTTTGGCTTCGCAGAACTGTGCATTGGCGGCGGAAAACGAAGGGCTCGGCATCTGCTACATGGGCTCGACGCTCGCGAACTGCGACCAGATCGGCGAATTGCTGAATCTGCCGCCGGGCGTGGTTCCTGTGGTCGGCTATTCGCTGGGCTATCCCGCCGAAGCGCCCGCGCTACGCGACCGCCTGCCGCAGCACGGACTCGTCCATTACGAACAGTACCAGGACTACACGGACGAGCAGATCGAAGACATTTATAAAGACCGCAATGAAAAAGGCTGGCAGCGTTACATGGACGTTCCGAAGCTCAAAGCGATGACCGAAGAGCTTGGACTCCAAAACCTGGCTCAAGTGTACACGATCGCCAAGTATACGAAGGAATCGCATCTGGAGTATTCGCAGACGATTCTGAATTATTTGCAAAAGCAGAATTTTATGAACAACGACGATTCGAAGTAACAGCGAACAAAGCGATACCATAGCAAATGCGATCAATCGTTTATGCTTTCAAAACCGGAATCCTCGCGTAAAAGCGGATTCCGGTTTTTGGCATGCCGAACATTTCAAAAGGACGAGAGTGCCTGCCCGCAAGGCGATTGCCAATCTATAGGCGCGCATGATACGATATAAGAAAAAGAAATTGAATAAAGTAACTTAAATCAAAAAAAGGAGAATTTATATTGAACGAGAAACCGATCAAAGTCGACGTGTCCAATAAAGAAGGCCAGTTGGGATTCGTATTCACCAAAGGCGGTCTTCGCGAAGGCGCCGGACGAAAAAAGATCGGCGTGACTCGAAAAGTTTCGTTGACGCTGACGGAAGAGATATGGGAAAAGATCGAAGCGGACTGTGCCGAGAGCGGATCGTCGCGCTCGGAGATCATTCGCCGTATTTTGGAGTCTTTTTATTCCGCATAATTTTGGAGAAGGAAGGTGCAGGGATTGCTCATCGAAATCGCCAAGTCTTCGCTGATCTATGCTGTGCAAAACGTTGTCAAAGCATTGTCTTCGAATCCGGCGCAGCCCGCTTCCGCGGCAATCCGGATTCGGGCCGATCTGAACGGCGTTACGCTGACGGCGAGCGGCGCATCCATGAAGATCCGGATCGTTCTTCCGCGAGACGATACTTCCGCGAATGTCCGGCAAGCAGGTTCGATCGCCGTATCCGCGCACCATTTTTATCGGACAATTCGCCGGCTTGAAGAAGGGACCGTCACGCTCGAGGTCCGGGAACCGTTGATGTTGACGATCGCTTCAAGTCGTTTTCGCATGCGGCTATGCGGAATAGGCGATGCGGAATTTGACAATAACGGACTTGCAAAAGAAGCTTTTTCCGTTCGGTTTCGTATCGACGGCACCACGTTTGGCTCGGCGATCCGGCAAGTGGCAAAAGCCGCTTCGCTATCGGAAAACCGTCCGATTCTGACCGGCTTGCTGCTTGAATGCGATCAGGCAAAGCTTCGTCTGACGGCGACCGACGGTATCCGTCTGGCTTCCCGCTCGCTGGATATCGAAACACTCGAAGGCGGCGGCTCCCAAGCGATCGTTCCGGCAAAAACGCTGAACGAGATCGCCAAAATGCTGAAGCAGGCGGGTAAGGCGGTCGAAGTGGAGTTGAGCCGTAACCGGGCGACGTTCGTCGCCGACAGGCTGCATATCGAAGCGAATTTGCTCAGCGGAAATTTTCCGTCTGTCAAAAGCGTCGATTCCGCATCGGGCCTGTGCGAGTTCAAGGTTGATCGGGCCGAGTGGTTACAGGCATTGGAGCGCGTGACAATCGTGGCAGAAGACCAGATCGTCAGATTGGCGGCGGATCGCACTCGGCTGCATCTGTCTTCCAAAGCGCCCGCTATCGGAGAAGTGGAGCATGAAGTTCCTTTGCAAGCGATGGTAGGCGGGAGCTTCGTGCTTTCGCTGAATGGGAAATTGTTGACCGATATCGTTCGCGGCAGCGACTGCGCCTTTTTTCGTATTACGTACACGGGACCGATGACGCCTTTGGTGATCCGTCCGGACGATTTGTCCGAATCCTCGCTGTTTTTGATCACTTCCGTACGCACTCAAGAATCTTGGCGACGCGAAGAACGGTGATTTGCTGCATTTATGATATCCGCAAAAAAAGACTCCCGACCGACTAACGGAGGGAGTCTTTGCTTTGAATCGGATAGATTTAACGGTTTTGGCGCGTCACATAAGCACGCGTCACGATCTTATACGCGCCGATCGTGTCATGCCGCTCGCTGAGCAGCTCGCGGCGGCGTTCCAGCACGTCGCTCTCGTAAGCCGTTTCGTGTCCGAAACCGGCCGATGCTTGAAGAGAAGCTTCTTCGCCGCTCAGATTGTACCAACGCGCGATCACGTCGTCGGTTTCCGCCGACAGCTTCAGCGCGGAGAACGCCAAGGTCGTGTCCTGCTCGTTCCAGCTCACGACTTGCGAAGACAGCGGCAGTCCGTTCGCGGAACCTGCCGATGCTGCGGTTGAAGCCACGCCTGTTGACGCGGCGTCCGGTTTCGCGCCGCCGACCGGTTTTTCCGCTGCCCGCTCCGAATGATCCGCCAGCGTCCCCGCCTGTACAACCGTCCACGGAATCGGATAGCTGTACGCGTCGCCGATCGCGCCTGATTTCGCCGCGTCGCCTGCGAACGGACGGATCGCGTATTCGACCGTTTGCTCGCCGAGGCATTGCGCTTCCGGCGTCTCGAACACGCCCCAGTCTCCGAGTTCGGACGAAGCGCGAAGCAGCGTGACGGCGATCGTGTTCTGTCCGTCCCGTAGCACTTCGTATTCGTTCAGCCCCTGGTTCGCGATCAACAGACCGCGTTCGCCGTCCGTGACATGAACGAACGCCTGCTGATGCTGCGCGTTGCTCGGATTGATCCATTCTTTCGCCGGCACGTTATCGCGCTTCGCCGCTTCGAAGATCGAATCGACATAGTGATGATCCGCGTTCAAGCCGGTCGGGAACAGCGCCCGCAGACGGTGGTCTTTGGCCTGGTTGTCGAACGATGTCCGCACCTTCACCAGCTCGCTTCCGGCTTCCAGCGTGTACCGGGTCGTGATGACCAGCGGCACCGTTTGCTCCGTGCGCTGCGCGGTACGTTCCGTGAACGGAACCATCTGCCGCTTCTCGCGGATGAACGTCTCGTCCGCGCTCGCCGGGATTTCCCAACGGACGACGCTTTCCAATACCGCACGGAAAGGGTTCTGCTCGACGATTCGTACGTCGGCTTGCAGATGCTCGGTCGTCAACGCCGTCTCGCCTTCCGGTTGACGGTAGACGTATTCGTTACCGATATCGCCCGTGTTTTCGAAGATGTTCAGTCCGCTGTATACGGTGCCGTCCTGCTTGCGTTCGACGGTCAGCGAGCCGTTCGATGCTACCGTCACCTTGAGCTTGCCGTTTTCCAGCGTCGTGCCGTTGACGTTGACCGTGTCTGTTCCGGCTGCATCCGCCTGCGTAGCTTGAGCTGCTGCTCCGACAGCTTCCGCCGGAACCAGCGCATACGTCCGGTAAGCCAGCGAAGGCACGTCGGTCGCCTGGAAGGTCACTTTCACTTTGCGCGCCATATACGGTTGGCGGAACCGGTCTTTCGGCAGATCGTAGCCGAAATGCGCGCCGAGATCCGTGATCTCCGCCGCGTAGACGCGGCCTCCTTCGTCCTGAACGACGAAAGTCGGCAACGGCGTCGATTCCAATTGCCCTGCCAACGCCTGCGGGTTCGGACCTTCCGGGAAAAACTTTTTGTCGACCAGCAGTTCCGTCTCCAGCACGCCGCTACGCGTCCAGCCTGCCGTATTGAACGCGACGAACGGCACGGCGCCTTCGCCCCAACGCGCCAAGCTTTCCGCGTCGATCGCGGACGCGATCGCTTCCGCGCTTTGGCGCGCGAGCTTTTCCGCGACGTGGCTGCTTTTCGCGAAACGCGTCAGCATCTCGCGATGCACTTCGTCCACGCTGCACCCGCAGATGCTGTCATGCGGATGGTTTTGCATCAATGTTTTCCAGGCGTAGTTCAGCAGATGGTGCGAATAAGCTTTGACTCCGGCCAGATGCGCCATCGTCGCCAGCGGCTCGGTCACTTTTTCCAGCAGCGTCTGGCCTTGTTGGTTGAGTTGTTTCAAGTAGACGCGCGCGGAAGCGGTGTTCACCAGCGTCCCCCAGCCGTCCGTATGCTGACTGCGCAGTTCGCCTTCGATCACGGCCAGATCGTCCGGGACTTCCTTCGCGACCGCTTCGATATAATCGTCGAAGTTCGAATGCACGAAGTCGATATCCGGGTACAGTTCCGACGAGACGCGGATCGCTTCCGGCAGATCCGTCTGGATCGGCTGGTGGTCGCAGCCGTTCATGAACAGCAGATGCGGCGTCGAAGCGAACTTTTCGGCTTCCGCCAAGTTTTTGTCCCAGTACGCTTTGGCTTTTTCCGCGTCGGCAGGCACTTCCATCCCGTTGCAATACCAGTTCGCGAACAGGATGCCCAGCACTTCCGAACCGTCCGGCGAACGCCAGATCATCTCGGAGTACGGCGATTCGTAGCTGTCCGCGTCCACCACCGCATTGTTGAAGCCGGTCGGCTTCACGCCTCGCCCGAACACCGCATTGCCGATGCCCGCTTGTTGCAAAATTTGCGGAGCCTGGCCCATATTGCCGAACGAATCGGGGAAGTAGCCTGTTTTGGACAGAACGCCGAACGGCTTGGCATCCTGGTGGCCGATCAGCAGATTGCGCAGATTCGCTTCGCTGCTGGTCAGAAACTCGTCTTGCAGCACGTACCACGGACCGAACTGGATACGGCCTTCGCGGATATAGTGGTCAAGCCGTTCCTGCTGATCCGGTCTTACTTGCAGATAATCTTCGCGGATGATCGTTTGCCCGTCCAGATGGAAATAGCGGTACTCCGGGTCTTGATCCAGCGTGTCGAGCAGTTTGTCCATCAGCTCGACGAGCAGGACGTGATGATGCTCGTAAGGCATATACCATTCCCGATCCCAGTGGGTGTGCGAGATCAGGTGAACCGTTTTCTTTTCCGACATGTGAGAACCTCCTGTAGTAGCGGCTTGCCGGGTTCGGCCGTCTCCGCATCAGCTACCTGCCTGCGCCAGCCAACGATCCGATCCGGACAATCCGCTTAACGATGTGATTAGCCCTTCGTCGCTCCGCCCATGCTGAAGCCTTTGGACATGTAGCGTTGGGAGAAGATATAGAGAACGACCGACGGCATGGTGTACAGCAGCGAGAACGCGGCGAGCCTTCCGTATTCCACCATACCGTGACTGCCGAAAAATTGATAGATCGTGACCGAAGCGGGAAGCTTGTCGGGCGTCTGGAGCAGGATATACGGAACGAAGAAGTTGCCCCAGCTCCCGGAAAACGTAAAGATCGCGATCGTCGAGATGCCCGGCAGCATCAGCGGCGCGACCACTTTGCGCAGTCCCGTCCAGACCGAAGCGCCGTCCATCCAGGCCGCTTCTTCGAGATCGATCGGCACGGAATCCATAAAGTTTTTCATCATCCAGATGCCGTACGGCAGCGAAGACGAAGTCAGGAACAGCATCGTGGCGAAGATCGAGTTTTGCAGATTCAGGTACAGGAACATTTGGAACACCGGAACCATGACCGCGGTGATCGGCAGCGCCGTCATGAACAGGATGGAGAGCAGGAAGCTTTTTTTGAACCGCATTTCGTACCGGGACAGCGGATACGCCGCCAGTACCGAGACGATGACGACCAGCAGCGCTTGACCGCCGGATAAGACAAGCCCGACGCCGAATGAGCGCAGATTGCCGGAATCCGTCAAGACGTCTTTAAAATTTTGCAGCGTCCAGGTGTCCGGGGCTTTGATGCCCTGCTGGGCGTTGGGATCGAACGAAGCGAGAATAATCCACAGCAGCGGCAGCAGGAAGCACAGGCCGAGCACGACCAGGATGCCGTACTGGATATTGCGCTGGAGTCTATGTTTGACCATTACGGGTGCACCTCCTTCATGTTAGACCTTGACCTTCATCGAACGCATGTAGAACAGGCTGGCTACGATTCCGATCAGCAGCAGGATCAGCGAGATCGCCGTTCCGTAACCGAACTGATAATTCACGAACGCCTGATTGTACATAAAGATCGGCAGCGTCTGGGTGGATGTGCCGGGACCGCCTCCGGTCATCGTATAGACAAGCGTGAACACGCCGAGCGTTTGCAGCGTGACCAGCATCATATTCGTGACGATAGAGCCTTTGACCATCGGAATGGTGATATGGCGAATGATCTGGAAACCGGTCGCGCTGTCGATGATCGCCGCTTCTTCGACTTCTTTGGGAATATCGTCGAGCGCGGATTGGTAGACCATCATGGAAAAAGCGGTACCGTGCCAGATGTTGGCGATAATGACGCTGACCATCGGGAACGAGAACAGCCAGGAGATCGGACTGACGCCGAACCAACCCAGAATCTGGTTAAGCGAGCCGTTATCGCTGAAGAATGCGACCATGCAGAACGCGACGACGATCTCGGGCGTAACCCAACCCGCGATGACGATAATGCCGATAACGCGGCGGAAGGTGACGTTTTTTTCTTTCATGAGCAGCGCCAGGATAAAGCCCAGCAGCACCTGCCCGATCACGGCGGAGAAAATCAGGAAGATCAACGTGCGCCAGACGCTGATCCGGAAATCCGGGTCGTGGAACATGTTGACGAAGTTTTGGAAACCGACGAATTCGAGGCTTTTCGCCGCTGCTCCGGTCAACGCCATATTGGTAAACGCGAGTCCGATCGTCAGGAAGATCGGCACGATAAAGAAAATCAACAGAAGCAGGACGGAGGGCATCAAAAACAGAAACGCTCCGGGCATTTTTCGGGTCATGGTTCACACTCCATTCGCGGAAGGGGCGGAGGAGCCTGTGCTCCTCCGCCCCGTAGATGGCAATCGGGTCAGAGCTTGTCCGCCGCGCGACGGGATCGGCCGTATCGGCTTGCTTCGGAGCCGGCGTACGCGCTCTGGATCTGGCATGTATTCCCCGCGCTTATTCGATGCTGTCCGCACCAAGCGAGCGGGAGACGTTTTCTTTCAACTGGTTCACGGCGTCTTCGGGCGACAAGTTGCCGGAAGCGATACTTTCGACGGTGCTTTGGAGTTGCGCCGATACCGTCGCGTATTGATCGTTGGCCGGACGGAAATGGGCGACGTTCAGCAATTCCTGCGCTTCTTCGACGAACGGACGGTCGGTGTAGCCTTCCACGTCCACCGAGTCGTTGCGCGGGCTGAGACTGCCTTCCGCCACGACGCGTCCGGTCGCGTTTTCTTTGTTCATCAGGAACTCCATGAACTTCCAAGCGGCTTCTTTTTCTTGTGCCTGCGCCGGAATCGACCAAGCCCAGCCGCCGGACATGGTCGTCGAACCCGGTTCTTGGCCGTTTTGCGTCGGGAACGGGGCGAAGCCCATTTTGTCTTCCACGTTCTCGATCGGAGCGGCGCCGTTCGCCGCCCAGGTCGAACCCGCCCAGCTTCCGTCTACCGCCATCGCCAGCTTGTCTTGCGGAAGCAATTGCTGGAACGCGATGCTGCCCGCCTGGCCGTTGAGCGCGACCTGCATCGATGGGCCGACTTTGTCGACGTTGAATACTTGGTTAATGAAGTTGAACGAATCGAGCAAGCCCTGGCTGTCCAGATCCCACTTTTTGCTGTCGTCGTTGTACAGGGCGTCTTCCGTGCCGTACAGCAGCATTTCCAGCGTCTGCATCGTCACGCCTTCGCCGTTCGATTTGCCGACGATCAGGTTGAGCGGAGTCACGTCCGGCAATTGCTGCTTGATCGTGCGGGCGGCGTCGAGCACGTCGGCCCAGCTTGTCGGTTCGAACGGAACCGGCAGACCGGCCTGCGTGAACAGGTCTTTGTTGTACCAGATGCCGCGCGTGTCGGACGTGGCCGGGACGCCGTACACTTTGCCGTCTTCCCCGGTCACGCCGGCTTTCAGGTTCTCGATAATATGCTCGTTCCAGTCGGCCCAGCCGGCCACCTGCGTATCGAGCGGTTCGAGATAGCCGGCCGCCGCGTCCGATTTGATGATCGACGTATCTTCCGCGATCAGGTCGGGCGCCGTATCCGGCGATTTCATTTGCAGCACCATTTTGGACGTGTAATCGCCTTCGCTGGCCAGGACCGGAGCGATATTGATTTTGATATCCGGGTTTTGTTCTTCGAACGTCGCGATCAGGCCGGAATCGAAAAATTTCGTCAGCGTGTCTTCCGAACCGGAAGAACGGAACGATACGGTGACTTCCGTTTTGCCGTCCGCGGCGTTGCTGCCGGAGCCGCCGCAAGCGGTAGTCAGGATCAGGGCGGAAGCGACGGCTGTGGTGAGCATGGCTTTGAACGGGATCGTCTTTCTCATAGGGATTCTCCTCTGTCGGGATCGATGATCCCGGATTATTTGTGGATGCGCAGCCCGCAGTAATCCATCACAAGTTCGCTGAATAGCATATTGGACCAGGAAAACCAGGGACGGGTGTATTGATGCGGATCATTGGCGGAAAAGCCTTCGTGCGTCAGTCCCGTGTCGGCATCCGTATCGCGAATCAACGCAAGCAAGCGCAGCTTTTCTTCCCGCTCCTGCGAAGTCAGCCCCTGCATCGACAAGGCGATATGCCAGATGTAGCCTTCCGGCGTATGCGGACTTCCGATGCCCGAAGCGGCCGTGCCTTCATAAAAATAAGGATTGGACGGGCTGAGGATAAAGCGGCGCGTGTTGAGGTACACCTCGTCGTTCTCATCGACATAGCCCAGATAAGGCAACGCGAGCAGGCTCGGCACGTTGGCGTCGTCCATCAGGTTGTGGTTGCCGAAGCCGTCCGTTTCGTACGCGTAGATGTGTCCGAACTCCGGATGCTCGACGATCGCGTGGTTGTCGATGCCTTGTTGGATCTCTTTGGCTAATTCGCGCGCTTGATCCGCCAGCTCCTGATCGCCGTATACCGCTTCCGCGATCTCGGTCAGATATCGCAGCGCCACGATCGCGAACATATTGGACGGAACGAGATAACCGTATTGACAGCAATCGTCGCTCGGGCGGAAGCCGGACCAGGTCATGCCGGTGTAGGCCGTCTCGCTGCCTTTTCCGTCGCGGACCAGCGTATCCGTCAGCGGCGCGTTCAAGCGTTGGAACGTGTACGGCGATTGCGTTTCGTGATGCTGCTCGGTGCGCCATAGCTCCAGGATCGTTTGAGCCGCCGCGCGGAACGATTCGTCGAACTGGGAGGTACGGCCGCTGTTTTTCCACAGCAGATAGCTCAGTTGGATCGGATACGCCAGCGAGTCGATCTCGTATTTGCGTTCCCAGATCCAGTCGTTCATCTCGGTCAGGTCATCCTGATGCCCGTTGCCGCTTTGTTGTTCGTTAAAAGCGTTTGCATAAGGATCGAGACGAATATACCGAATTTGCCGTTTGACCAGACCTTCGATCATGGAGGCGATTTGCTCGTCTTCCTGGGCGAGAATCAGATACGGTCTGACCTGAGCCGCGGAATCGCGCAGCCACATGGCAGGGATGTCGCCGGTAATCACGAAGGTCGTGCCGTCGTCTTTTTGCTGAATGGTGGTGAGCAGTGTATTGGTAAAGCAGTTCTCGAACATGC
The DNA here is from genome assembly GCF_037722395.1 of Saccharibacillus sacchari. GTDB lineage: Bacteria > Bacillota > Bacilli > Paenibacillales > Paenibacillaceae > Saccharibacillus > Saccharibacillus sacchari_A. The sequence continues at coordinate 92,423 of NZ_JBBKAR010000035.1, forward strand.
TGACCAATTTGGGCTGATCGGGCAGGTCTTGCCGGATACGTTCAATCATGCTTTGTAGAGATTTCGGAATTGTCGAATGGTTGGGAACCGTCACGTTTCAGCCTCCTCGTAAAAAGTCGTTGTAAAGTGAATCGCTTTCATTATCCTAATTCGATTGTAATGTCATGTCAATATGTTTATTTGGTGAATAGAGCACATTATTTTGCATAAATAATTAAATAGTATATCATTATCGCTGAATAGACTCCCTGTTTTTCGCGATAATTCGCATATCTGCACAGCAAAAAGGAGACCCGGAATCCCGGATCTCCATCGGTTGCGAACTATTTGTCTTGCTTTTGCCTTTTACTGACGATCGGACGGTATTTTAGCTTCCGCAACCGTCGTTCCCTGAATCAATTCAGCCGGAAGCTCAATGCGTTGAACCCCGTGATCGGTGCTTTTCATCAACTCGATCACCATTTCGAACGCCTTTTTGCCCATCTCGAATTGGTTCTGTCTCAGATGCGTGACCCGAATATGCTCCGGATTCTCCGGGCTATCGAAACTGATCAGCGACAGGTCTTCGGGAATGCGCCGTCCCAGCTTGGCCGCCGCTTGTTCCGCGAGAAGAGCAATCGGGTATTCGGCAGCAAAAAGGGCGGTGATCTCCGGATGGGCTTCCAAATGGCGCACCAGTGTATCCACGTCCGTCACCCGGTCTTGCGGATCGAACGAATTCGGCAGGGTGGATACCAGCGATTCGACCCACAGCTCCCGATTCACCAGCACGCCTTGTTCCGTATGGGCTTCAACGATTCCTTTGATCCGTTCTTCGATCGCGGTCGTGTTGATCGGAGGCTGGGTCAGGAAGGCGATATTCCGGTGTCCCCGTTCAAATAAATGCCGTGTGCCTTCTTTGGCCGCGCTTGCGTTATCGGTGCTGACGGACGAAGCCGGAATGCCTTTTAGGAACCGGTCGATCATCACAAAAGGGAACTTTCCAATGACCAGCTTCAGAATCTCTTCGCTGAAATATTCGCCTTGCGCCGGGAAAATAATCAGGCCGTCCACACCCAGCTCCAGCAGCTCCAGAATATTGCGTTGCTCCTGCCCGGGCACGCCGAACGAACGCCGCAGCACCAAAAAGCTGTCGTGTTCGCGGGAAGCTTCTTCCATCCCGTATACCAGCTCCGTGCCGTACATATCGCTGAAGTGGGTAATCACGAGTCCGATCATTCGCTTGCGGTTCGGCGCGGAAGAACGCTCGGATTTTGGTTCCGAAATGCCCGGCAGCGCCGTTTCTCCCGCGTCGTGCGTCGAGGTCGCGTTGGCAAGCAGCGCCGGATCGGCCACGAACGAACCCCGACCGGGCTGACGGACAACGAGCTGCTGGGCCACCAGCATTTCCAGCGCTTTTTTGGTCGTGATCCGGCTTACGCCGAATTCGCCGCACAGCTCTTTCTCGGAAGGAACCCGGTCCCCGATTTTGTATTGTTGCAGGCGTATGCGTTCCCGCAAAGCTTCGAATATTTGCTCGTACATCGGCCTGGAGGCCGAATCGTTTCTCAAAGCAAGTACCTCCTCCAGAAAACCTTTTCTTATTCTGTTCAATATAATATATCATGTTATATCAGCAAAAGGAAGAATATCGTTTTACCCGTATATGATTCTTAAACAGTATACGCTTTTTCTGAAAAAAGAAAAACATGGAAAAGTCTGTATCTCCGAAGCGGACCAACCGGTCAACTTTGTGTGCGGAAAGGTTAATAACGAATAGATTTAAACCCTGTTTACCATTCACGCACAAGGAGGCTGTCGTCCCCATATGATAAGCGCTAACGAACCTTTTGAACGCCGACATCCTTCTCAAACGAATCTTGATCCCAAAACTTCTTTTTCTTACGAAAACGAAGGCTCCGATATCCGGCTTCCGGTTCCCGCCGAATTCAGCTTCGCCGAAAACGTGGCTCACCTGTCGACCGCAACCAACGAATCGCTGTATACGCTGCGGGAAGGCCGGATCTACAAAGCGATCGCCGTCGGCCGAGAAGACACGGTCGTAGAGATTGCGGCCGACGGCGACACGCATCTGCGTATTCGGTTTATCGAGGAGCCTGCAAGCGACAGTCCGACACTGCGCGAAGGCGTCGCCCGGTACGTTCACGACTGGTTCGACCTCGGCACCGATCTCAAGCCTTTTTACGAGATGGCCCGGCAAGATCCGCTGCTGAAGCAGGCGGTCGTGTCTTTCTACGGACTGCGCAATATGGGCATACCCGACCTGTACGAAGCGATCTGTTGGGGCATCCTCGGACAGCAGATCAATCTGGCTTTTGCTTATACGTTAAAAAGGCGGTTCGTCGAAAAATTCGGCCGTGTGATCGAGCGGGCCGGGGAGAGCTACTGGTTGTTCCCAACCGCCGAAGATCTTGCATCGTTCACGCCGGAGGACCTATCGGCAGCGGGCATGACCACCGTCAAAAAATGCGAGTACCTGGTCGATACCGCGAGACTGATCGCAAGCGGCGAGCTGACCAAGGAACAGCTTCTGCAAACCGGCGACGTCAAGCAAGCGGAGAAGATGCTGGTCAAAATCCGCGGCATCGGTCCCTGGACCGCCCATTATGTGCTGATGCGCTGCCTGCGGATGCCGGACGCTTTTCCGATCGACGACGTCGGTCTGCACCATTCGATCCGGCATGTGCTGGGCCTGGATACGAAGCCGAGCAAAGAGCGGATTTTGGAATTATCGGCCGGATGGACGCAGTGGGAATCATACGCGACGTTTTATTTGTGGAGATTTTTATATTGACGAAAGTAAGCCTTCAAGCCTGCCGATAGTATAACGAGAGAAGCGTTATTCAGAACAAGAACGGAGGCTATGCAATGACAGGGACAAAATTTTGGAAAAAGCGGTTGGCGGCGGTGTCTGCTCTGCTGCTGATCGTTTCGTCGGTCGGAGCTTCCGCTCTGGTATCGGCCGAAAACGGGGATTATCCGCCGTTCGAGACCGAGGTTATCGTCCGAACGGTCAATCAATTCGCGGACGAACAGGACGTCGAAGACTTTATCGGGCTGGCGGAACGCTACGGCGTCGACGTGATCAGCCTGAACGTGAAGCAGGACGAAGACGACGAAGTGCCGTCCGGCCAGGTCTTTTACCGGAGCAACATCGCCCCGATCGCCGAAGGGTACGAAGAGTTCGACGCGCTGCGCGAGGTGGTGGATCAAGCCCATGCCGTGGGGATCAAGGTAAACGCCTGGATTCCGCAGTTCCACGACCAGGAAGCTTTTCTGAACAACGAGGATTGGCAGATGCAGTCGTTAGTGGACGGGAAACGTACGCCTTTTACCGGATCGAACGGCAGCGAGTATTTCGTCAATCCGCTTCATCCTCAGGTGCAGCAGTACGAACGTTCGATTGTCCGCGAAGTGGTCGAAAATTATTCGGTGGACGGCGTGGTGCTGGACTGGGTTCGTTTTGACGATTACAACATGGACGTAAGCGATTATACGATTGCCCAGTATCAAGCCCGGTTCGGTTACTCGCCATTGACGATCGATTTCGGCAAAGACTCTCCGCAGCGCAGGCAGTGGAACGAATGGCGAACGGAGCGGATCGGCAACTATGTCCGCGACGTGCGTCAGGACATTTCCCGTTCGTCGAACCCGGATGTACAGCTCGGCGTCTACGTGCTTCCGCCGGAATTCGCCGAAGCGGGCCAAAATGTCGCCAAGTTCAAGCAGCATGTCGACTTCGTCGCGCCTATGGCTTATTTCGACGATTGGGGCCTAGGCAGCGAGTGGGTGTATAGCAGCGAATCCGGCATTCTCAAAGACACGCGCGACCGCCTTGCCGGAACGTCCGCGCGGATCGTGCCGACGCTGGATCAGGATTGGACAGAGGAAGAGTATCAGGAAATCTACGGAGGCATCCGGCAGAATTACGCTGAGGTCAATCGCTTGTCCTTCTTCGCCTACGGAGCTTGGACGGAGGATGAGTTGGCCGCGATCGACGAACGTGTCGGCTGGCCGTCTTCGGGCGAAAAGGATTATGTCGCCAAGCTGCCGGAAGGCTGGAGTGCGCGAAATATCGGCTCTATGCCGGGAAAAGTCAGCTATAGCGCATCCAAAAAGCAGTTTACGCTCAGCGGCGGTTCTTCGGACGTATGGGGAGAATCGGATCTATTGAATTTCGTCTACCAGCCGTTAAAAGGGAATGCGGAGATGGTGATTCAGGTGAAATCGCTCAGCCGTTTGGACGATTGGGCGAAGGTCGGAATTTCGGTCCGGGAATCGCTGGCCGCGGACGCCAAACATGTCGATATGGTGCTGACCCCGGACAACGGAGCATCTTTCCAATACCGGGAGCAAACGGGCGCAGATACCGCGGATCGCACTGCCGAAGCGCCGGCTCCGGGTTGGTTGAAGCTGAGCCGTCAGGGCAATACGTTCGTCGGCTCGTTTTCCGCAGACGGCAAGCGCTGGGAGCGGGTCGGAACGGCGCGGATCGCGATGAACGCCCAAGCCTATATCGGCCTTGCGCTCAGCAATCCGGGCACGGATTCGGCGGGGAAAGCGGTGTTGGGCAACGCGAAAATCACGCGTTAAATGTCTCGCAGAACAAGACGATAAGTTCGGCGTTCGTATGTCCGGCAAAATCCGCAAGACATTGAAGGGACGCCGCAATCGGAGGCAGACGCACTTCGTTACGAAGAACGCGCCTCCTCCAACACCTCCAGATGGGATCGTCCCCAGCCGCACATCGCATCCAGGATCGTGCCCAGCGTACGGCCATGCTCGGATAGACTGTACTCGACTTTCGGCGGAACGTCGGGGTAGAGTTTGCGTTCGATCAGCTGCGCTTCTTCCAACTCCCGAAGCTGCTTGCTGAGCGTTCCTTGCGATACGTCCGGAATCAACCGCCGCAGCTCGCCAAAGCGCTTGGTGCCGTCGATCAGCAAAATGAATAGGATCAGCGGCTTCCATTTTCCGTCGATCGCATCGAGCGTGGCGATAACGCCTTTAAGTCTCGGTTCCTGCAAATCCACCTATTCAGCCCCCTTTAATCAATAACCGTTCTACTCATCATACCGAACTTCCTGTTTTTTCGCATCCGTTAAGGCATTGCAGGCGTGAAAGTACGAAATTTCGGACCAGGTACGAACAAAGTGCCTACTGGTGCATCCCCGATAATCCCCGCCATAATGGAACGAAAAAGGGAGCTGGGGAATATGGCCGGAGAGAAGTGGAACGGGCAAAAAATCGTTATTATCGGAGGAAGCTCGGGAATAGGTCTGGCAACGGCGGTTCTGGCAGCGGCAAAAGGAGCAGAGGTGATCGTCGCCGGACGTTCGGAGGATAAGCTGCGGGAAGCGGCCGAGGTTGTACGCGCACAAACAGGCCAATCTATTCGTACCTATCCGCTGGATAACCGAAGCGACGAGGAGCTGGAACGCTTTTTCGAAAAAGTAGGCCCTATCGACCATCTGTTCACGCCGGGAGCCGCGTACACGCGCGGACCGCTATCTTCGGATCGGGAGACGGCGGTCAGCTGCTTCGACGGAAAGTTTTGGCCGCAGTATTTTGCCGCCAAATATGCCGCTCCCCATCTATCCGCAAGCGGTTCGATCGTGCTCATGTCCGGCGCCTTCAGCCAACGCCCGCTGCATGGCGGCGCTTCGTACGCGGCTTGCAACGGAGCGATTGAGAGCTTGGGCAAAGCGCTGGCCGTCGAACTCGCGCCCATACGCGTCAACGTCGTCTCGCCGGGCACGATCTGGAGAGAAGGGCAGGAAGGAACGCCGCGCGGGGATCATTTCAAAGACTACGAAGACTTGGCACTGGTCCGTCGCGTTGGGTACAGCGAAGAGATCGCGGATACGGTGCTGTACTTGATGGGCAACGGCTTTACGACGGGCAGCACGCTGTTTGCGGACGGCGGATATACGATGATTTGAGTTTGGAAAAAGGCTGTTCCCGAAAACCGCATCTGCGGCACGGAACAGCCTTTTTCTATGTGCATAGACTCTTTCGGCAAAACTTAGAAAGTCCCGAATCGCCCGCCTGCCGCTACGCCTTTCGGCGAAATGCGTTCGATCTCCAACAGATCGTCAGCGCTCAACCGGACCTCCAGCGCGCCCAAATTCTCGCGCACGCGTTCCAGCCTTTTCGTACCCGGAATCGGCACGATCTGCTCGCCTTGCGCCAACAGCCAGGCCAACCCGAGCTGCGCCGGCGTGACCCCTTTTTCCGCCGCCAACTGCTCGATCAGAGCGACGACCTCCACGTTTTTCGCAAAATTGTCCCCTTGGAACCGCTCGTAATATCGACGATAATCATCCGCAGGCAAATCGTCGAACGTCTTGATTTGCCCGGTCAAAAACCCTCGCCCGAGCGGACTGTACGGAACCAACCCAATCCCCAGTTCCTTTAACACCGGCAGCACTTCTTCTTCGACTTCGCGACTCCACAGCGAATATTCCGTCTGCACCGCAGACAGCGGGTGTACCGCATGCGCGCGCCGAATCAAATCCGCCGGAGCTTCCGACAACCCGATATACCGAATCTTGCCTTGCCGCACCAGATCCGCAAGCGTCCCAATCGTATCTTCTATCGGCGTATTCGGATCAGGCCGATGCTGGTAGTACAGATCAATATAATCCAGTCCTAGACTATATAGACTGGCCCGTTGACCGTTTTGAGTCTGCGATTTGGCGCGGCGAACCCTTCCTAAAGCGTGAAGGTTTCGATTCGAACGTAACGCTCATATCGTGCGCGGTCAACGTACATGCATCTACAGACTTCTTGATATAAGCCGGATCGCCTTTCGGCCCTTGCCCATGCGTCACGCCAAACTTCGTCGCCACAACCGCTTCATCCCGCCGCCCACGCAGCGCCCGTCCAACCGTCTTTTCATTCCCTCCAAACTGCCCCAATGCAAAATCCCCATACAAATCCGCCGTATCGAACATCGTCACCCCCAAATCCAAAGCCCCGCGAATCGTATCTGCCGACTCTTCGCTATCCGGCATCATCATCGTCCCCAGTCCCAGCGCCGATACCTCAAGCCCCTGCGATCCCAACTTCCTTTTCCGAACCATATCCGTTCACCTCTCATCTCTGCGGCCGATCTTTCGATCCCGCGAATACCCCTATCCTAATCCCGCCAACCCTCGCCTAACCAGACTCTGCTTATACAGGTAACACGATTAACAGGCAAAAAAATCTTGACTGTTCAATCGAACAGTTTTATATTAAACACACAAACTGACTGTTCGATCAAACAGTTTCGCATTAAAAAGAGAAGCTGAAAACTTGAAATACCAAGTTTTCTACGCACTTCCTGCCCCAAAATTTTTTTAAATCCTATTTTGTGCAGCGCCCAGCCCCAATCGAATAGGATTTTAAAAAGGAGCCCGCTCATGTCAAAAGAAGACGAACGCAAACTCGCCATCATGCAATCCGCTTTCACCCTGTTCGGCCAAGTCGGCTACGCCAAAGCTTCAATGAAAGACATCGCCGCCAAAGCCGGAGTCGCCCAGGGCCTGATCGGTTACCACTTCGGCACCAAAGAAACGCTGCTTGTCGAAGTCGTCCGCGAATGGATGATCAACCGCGGAATGAAAAAGGCTTTTGCCCAGATCGACATCCAAGCTACGCCGCAGGAAATGCTTCAGCAGGGACTTCGCCATGTCACCGAATTCCGCAAGTCCAACCCTGAATGGTTCATGCTGCTGGTCAGCCTATGGTCGGAGAGCGCCAATAACGAGAAGCTGGCCGCCGAATTGGTAGGGATCTACAAAGAAATGAAAGCCGGCATCATCCAAATCATCGACCGTTTGGAACTGCCGATCGAAGACCGTGAGAAAGAACTTCTCGCTTCGCTGATCCAGAGCGTTTTCGACGGACTCACCCTGCAAGCGCCGACGCTACTCAACGAACAACCTTTTTCCTACGAGCAAATCTCGCAAAGCATCGGCTGGATTCTCGAAGGCATTCAATCCCGATCTTCCCACAAAGGAGACTAAACCCATGAACCAAAACCTGATTCGCGCAGAAGGCTTGTTGGTTCTGGTTGTATCCGCCACGCTTTATTTCATGAACGGTTACGGCTGGCTCGCTTTTGTCTTGCTGCTGTTCGCCCCGGATTTGTCCATGATCGGCTACGCGTCCGGCAATAAGATCGGCGCCTACGTCTACAATGCCGCCCACACCTATACCGTGCCGCTGCTGCTCCTGCTGGCCGGCCTGATGTTCCCTGCGGCATGGCTGACCATGATCGGCTTGATCTGGACGGCGCATATCGGACTGGATCGCATGATGGGCTACGGCCTTAAATATGCTTCAGGCTTCAAGGATACGCATATGCAGCGGTTGTAACAGAAAACAAAAAAATAAAATAAAGGACATATTTACTAATTTCTAAAAATGTGCAATGATCATATTTGGTAACCCTCTATCTGTTTTATAAAGAGATTCCTAAAGGAATATAACTAATCAACAGGGTGCTTTATCCCCTAATTTGACCTGGATTTTTCAGGTAATAATCGGAACTGAAATTAGAGGGTTACCGCATTTAATTTTTTTGAGAGGTGATTGAGTGCTTCATCTTACGCTATTACAGCAACTTGAAAGTCTTTCAAATAAAATATGGATCACGAGAAAATCTCGTATTAGAGCAGAAGACAGGCTTAGAAAAAATGATTTTTTGACTCAAATATTAGTGAATTATTATACCCTTATAGTCGTAGGATTAAGCATCTGGACTCTTTACGATAACAGTCATGCTCAACTAATTTCAGTGCTTTTAATTATTGCTTCGGTTCTTCTATTCGGTTTGTCTATTTTTTTAACATCAAGAGATTTTAGAGGTAGGTCCTTAGCTTTCAAAGACTGTTATATTAAGTTAGATGAACTTTACAACGAAACAGAACTGTTAAAAGCAATATCAGTAAATTTATCTCCTCAAAAAATCAATGAATTACAAAAAAAATATAACGACATAATTTATAGCGTTGAAAATCATACTTCTGTTGATTATTTTGGTGTTTTAAACGATACAAATAAAATCAGTACAACACAAAAA
>NZ_JBBKAR010000036.1:0-18865 GCF_037722395.1 Saccharibacillus sacchari
CTCAAGAATCTTTATTCTCACGATGATCTTCATCATCGCGACTCACTCACTGTTCAGTTTTCAAAGAACTTACGGCCGACAACTTGTTTGCCGAACGTTTTATATCTTATCATCTGCCTTCTTCTTTGTCAATACCTATTTTTCAGATTTCATAACCTGATGTTTTTCGGTGTTGAGTGTTTGTCAGAAGCGACAAGAAATATCTTATCATTTAGGTAGACATAAAGCAAGGTTTTTCTTCAGTTATTTTCAAATAAAGAAAAAAAGCCGGTTGCCCAGCTTTTTTCTTCGATCGACCCCTTTCCAGTAATTGAATGGTCCTGACCCCAATTTGAAATACAAACGATCGGTTTGCACTTAAGAATATGATGCTGTCATCGAATAAATCTAGTACCATGACCGCTTACGATGTTAGATTACGCCCCTCGAAAACACGCTTGAACCGTGCGTGTTTCCGATGAACGTAAACTTTAAATTTAATGCGGTCAAGGTACTAGCTATTCAATAAACGAATCAATTCATCTTCATCTTCAATAACCTCGATGCCTAATTCTTGCGCTTTGGTCAGTTTGCTGCCCGCTTTCTCTCCCGCAATAACAATGTCCGTTTTTTTCGAAACGCTACCTGTCACTTTTGCGCCGAGTGCTTCCAGCTTCTCTGCCGCTTCGTCTCTGGTGAGCTGGTGTAGCGTTCCCGTCAACACAACCGTTTTACCGCTAAAATAAGAATCCTGCTTAACCTCTACGGGTTCTGCGGGAACAGTCGGTTGCACGCCGAGCTGGCGCATCTTCTCTACGCCTGCACGCATAAACGGATCATTGAAGAAGTTCACGATACTTTCCGCGACGATTCCGCCTACATCGGGAAGCTCAACCAACTCTTCCACCGTGGCATTCATCACCTTATCCAAATCCCGGTAATGCTCCGCCAACATCTTGGTCGTCGACTTGCCGGTATTCGAAATCCCCAAAGCAAACAGGAACGAAGCCAGGTCGCGCGTTTTGCTTTGTTCCAGTGCTTCAAGCAGATTGCTGGCTTTACGTTCGCCGAACCGCTCCAGTTTAACCAAGGATTCGTGTTCCAGCTCATATAGCTCGGCAGGCTCGCGAAGATCGAGTTCTTCATAGAGCTGCGTAGCCGTTTTGATGCTGAAGGTCTCGATATCCATCGCGTCGCGCGAAGCGAAATGCGTAATGCGTCCGATCGCCTGCGGTTTGCAGGAGAGTCGGTTATCGCAGAACAAATGGGCGCCGCGTTGAACGAGAGGGAAACCGCAGGCCGGGCATTTTTCCGGATAAATGATTTCTTCGCCGTCACTCTCCTCGGTTACTTTGCCCAGGATCTCGGGGATAACGTCGTTCGAGCGGCGGATGAATACACGGCTGCCCAAAGCAAACTTCAGGTTTTTGCGCTCAATATCGCCGACGTTGTTGAGCGTGCAGTTTTTAACCGTGACGCCTGCCAGCTCCACGGCTTCCAGTCTTGCAATCGGCGTAATCTTGCCTGTGCGGCCGACTTCCCACGATACGGATTCCAAGACGGTCGTCGTTTCTTCCGCTTCGAACTTGTAGGCCACGGCCCAACGCGGGAATTTACCGGTATAGCCGAACGCGGAGCGCGTGCGCATATCGACAATCTTCACGACGGCTCCGTCGATTAGGTAATCCAACTCGCCGCGCCTTTTTTCGATATCATGCAGTTGCTCCATCACGTCCTCGAACTTGTCGAAGTACGAAACGTACGGATTGACCTTAAACTGATTTTCGCGCAAAAAATCCATCATCTCTAAATGGCTGGAAAACGTTTTGGCGTCGCTGTACCCGATATTATAGAAGAAAGCGTTCAGTTTGCGGCTGGCCGTTACTTTCGGATTCAAATTGCGCAAAGCGCCGGCAGCACCGTTCCGGGCGTTTTTCAACGGTTCGAGCGCGGTCTTGTTATAGGTTTCCAGTGCGGACAGGTTCATGATGCCTTCGCCCTGGACTTCGATCGTGCCGTCCTTGTAGGGAATAGACAGCGGAACGGAGCGGATGGTCTTGATCTGTTCCAAAATGCCCTCGCCTACCGTTCCGTTGCCGCGCGTCGCCGCCTGCACCAGTTTGCCGTCCGTGTACGTGAGGTTCAAGGTTAATCCGTCAAACTTAAGCTCCAGCGCATATTGCAGTTCCGGCAGCGGGTCTTCGGGATTTTTGGTGTTGTAATCGGTCCAAAGCTTCAAGGCGCGGGCGCTCCAGGTATTCAGTTCTTCTTCGTTTTGCGCTTTGTCGAGACTCCAGAGCGGAGCCAAGTGGCGATGCGGCAAAAAACCTTTCAACAATTCTCCGCCGACTCGCAGCGTAGGGGAATCCGGCAAAACCAGTCCGCTCTCCTGCTCAAGCTTGATCAACCGGTCATAAAGAACATCGTATTCCTTATCGCTGACCATGGGCTGATCCAACGTATAGTAATGATAGCTGTAGCGGTTGAGCTGCTCGACTAACTCTTCCATCTCGTGCATGGCGTCCATCGTTTTCCCCATCCTTTTCAACTTGGATTTTGATTGGCGCTGCTATTCCACTTTGGTGATTGGCGCGAATCCGGCCAGCAACCGCTTGATGCCGACAGGAGCTTTGAACGCGATGTTCAGCTCGGTGTCGTTACCGCTGCCTTTGATCGCTACGATCGTACCTTCGCCCCATTTGCCGTGCGCGACTTTGTCGCCGACTTGGAAAGCGCCGGTGTTGTTGGTGCTGCGTGCGGCTGCGGCGGGCTTTCCGCCTGCCGGCGTCACGGTCACACCCGAAGAACGAGGCGCGACGGACGGACGGCCCATTCCTGTCGGTGACGTGCTGACGCCCGGACGACTCGTACGACCGCCGCCGAAACCTCCGCCCGACGACGAAGAACTTCCTCCAAAGCCCCGGCCTCCGCCGCGCGAATTGCCGTAGCCTTTGTCCGGATCGCCGCCTCGACGGTAACGGTCCGGGTTGGTGCCGGTATCTTCGAGCAGTTCCGCGGGAATCTCTTGCAAAAAACGGGACGGCGGGTTGGCGGTCGTACGACCGAACAACGTCCGCATTTGCGCGCAGGAGAGGTAAAGCTGCTTTTCCGCGCGGGTGATGCCTACGTAGGCGAGACGGCGTTCCTCTTCCAGTTCGTCGTTATCCATAAACGCACGGCTGTGCGGAAAGACGCCTTCCTCCATGCCGATGATAAACACGACAGGGAATTCCAAGCCTTTGGCGCTGTGCATGGTCATCAGGATCACGGCATCTTCGGCGACTTCATCCTTTTTATCCCCCATGGAGTCGATGTCCGCAATCAACGCAAGGTCGGTCAGGAAAGTAACCAGCGACTTGTCTTCGGTACGGGCTTCGAACTCCAGCGTAACGGACAGGAATTCGTCGATATTTTCTACGCGTGCTTTGGATTCGAGCGTGTTTTCTTTATGAAGTTCGACCCGGTATTGGCTAAGCTCCAGAATCTTCTCGGTCAGCTCGGTCACGGACAGGTAATCGACCATGCGATGCAGCGAGACGATCATATCGTAAAACTCGACCAGCGCGTTGCGCGTACGTCCGGCAAAGCCCAGATCGTCGACCACTTCGAGAATCTTGAACATGGAAACGCCGCGTTCCGCCGCTGCCGCCGCCAACTTCGCCACGCTCGTATCGCCGATTCCGCGCTTCGGAACGTTGATGACGCGCACCAGGCTGATATCGTCGTCCGGGTTGGAGAGCAGTTTGAGGTAAGCGAGCAGGTCTTTGATTTCTTTGCGATCGTAGAACTTGATGCCGCCGACGATCTGGTACGGAATATCCGATTTGATCAGCACTTCCTCGATTACCCGGGACTGGGCGTTGGTGCGGTAAAGGATAGCATGTTCTTTGTAATTCATTTTTTTCTTGATATTTTTATGGATCTCGCCGGTTACGAAGTACGCTTCGTCGTGCTCGGTGCTGCCGCGGAACACGCGAATGGTGGCTCCGCCTTCTTGGTCGGTCCACAGGTTTTTCGGTTTGCGTCCGGTGTTGCGCCCGATCACGCTGTTGGCCGCATTCAGGATATTCGCCGTGGAGCGGTAGTTTTGTTCGAGCAGGATCGTTTCGGCTTCCGGGTAGTCTTTTTCAAAGTTTAGGATGTTCGTGATATCGGCGCCGCGCCAACGATAGATGGACTGATCGCTGTCGCCCACGACGCAGATCTGGTGGTGCTTGTCGGCCAGCATGCGGCACAGCATATACTGCGCGCGGTTGGTATCCTGATATTCGTCGACATGGATATAGCGGAATTTTTTCTGGTAAAAGTCAAGCACTTCCGGCACTTCGTCGAACAATTCGATCGTTTTCATGATGAGATCGTCGAAATCGAGCGAGTTGTTGCTGCGCAGGCGCTTTTGATACATGACGTAGACTTTAGCCGCGATGGACTCCATAAAGTCTCCGCCTGCTTTTTGCTCGTACATTTTCGGCGTAATCAGTTCGTTTTTCGCGGCGCTGATCAGGGCTTGCACGGCTTTCGGCTCGAATTTTTTCGTGTCGAGGTTCAGGTCTTTCATGCAGTTACGGATGACCGAAAGCTGATCGCCGGAATCGAGGATCGAGAAGCTGGACGAAAATCCGATCCGTTCGATATCGCGGCGCAGGATGCGCACGCACATGGAGTGGAACGTGGAGACCCAGATTTCTTTGCCTTCGGGGCCGACGAGCGCGGAGACCCGTTCTTGCATCTCGCGCGCGGCTTTGTTGGTAAAGGTGATCGCCAAAATACCCCACGGTGCCGTTTTTTTGGCTTGGATCAGGTGGGCGATCCGGTGCGTGAGCACGCGGGTCTTGCCACTGCCCGCGCCGGCCATGATGAGCAGCGGGCCTTCGGTTTTGAGCGCGGCTTTGCGTTGTTGCGGGTTGAGGCGGGATATGGATTCGTCAAGGTTAAAAGACATGGTGAGTGGTGCTCCTTTCGTGCGCTTAGAGACGCTTCGGGAGGCAGGGGCCTTACGATCGCTGTTGCCGTTCATTTTCCTGATTGGAATTTGTATAAGGGGGACAATGAACGGCAAAGGCGAACGCGTTGCTTCTTCAGGCTCCCTGCCTCCCTCCGCTTCTGCGCGCATGGTGTTTGTTAGGGAAAAAGGCATAAGGAATGCGCTTGCTGGCGCATTCCGGGATTTGGTTTTAGGGACGGGACTTCTTGCAGGAAGTCCGGGTGGGCCGGAGGCGAACGCGGGTTGCGTTCTGTCCGGCCAAAGGATTCTTAAGGCGGCAAGCTCATACTTCTCCAACCGCGCGTCACTGAGCGGTGCGAATAAGCGATTAATAAATGATCGTTAGAAAGAAGTGATCCGATAATTGGCGATCAAAAGCTTCTACTTAACACCGAGTCATACTTAATCGGCGTCGCGGACGCCGCGGACGGTGTCGAGGGCGGAGGTTAGATCGTCATAGACGATATTGCCTACGACTACGACATGTGCTGCGCTTGCGGCGGCGCGGGCGGTCTCGTAGTCGCGGACGCCGCCGCCGTAGAAGACGGTCGCTTCGTCGGTGACGCGTCGGACTTCGCGGACAAGATCGAGGTCGCCGTATGTACCGCTGTATTCGACGTATACAATCGGAAGGCGCATGAGCTTGTCGGCCATCCGGGCGCAAGCTGCTGCACCGCCAGCGTCGATATTGGAATCGGCACCGGTTAAGCGAGCGACGGTCGAGTCGGGATTGAGTACGATGTAGCCTTCCGTGGCAACCATATCCCACGGGATGATCTCGCCGTAGCTTTCAAGGCCGGAGCGATGATGTCCGGTGATCCATTCCGATTGATCAGTATTCAGGATCATCGGGATCAGGTAGAGATCGAAACCGGGCACTACGGAATCCAGCGTCGAAACTTCCTGTGCGCACGGCAGCTCGTAACGTCGAATGCGTGACATCAAATCTACGGTATTCTCATAGGTTACGCCGCTCGATCCCCCGACCAGAATCGCATCGCTACCCGACAAGCATATCGCTTCCAACTCTTCGTCGGACAACTCGCGATCCGGGTCAAGCTTGAACACGTGTCTCCACGTCTTGAATATCTGACTCACTTTGACTCCTCCATCCGCCTTGTTCACCTGCTAAAGCGTTGACCAATTCGAAACCGAAGTTGCGGCTGGTACCTTGTCTCGGATTAACGAAGGGTTGGGTCCGTCTGAACCGCAAACCTTCTATAACAAAGCGAGACAAGCTACTACGGAAGTGTCAAACGTAATGCCCTTTTAGGCTTTGAGCAGGCTGTTCCAACATAAGTCTATGCTACGTATAAGGCGGTGTCAATTTTTTGTTCGTATGTAATACGAACACGGCGGAACAGGTTCATTTCGACGTGCTTCGGATGTAATGCGAACACGGCGGAATGCAGCAAACAAACTGAATAAAAGCCACTCCCAAAAGGAGCGGCTGCGACTTCGTGCATAGATTTAGTGCATAAAAAGAGGTCCGATTCGAAATTAAGCAAAACAGCGGAGGGAGAAATTCAGTTTAAAACGCCTTTGAACTCGGAAAACAAGCTACTTAAATTCCAATCCCGTTTGCCGAGTGAGACAGCGTTTTGAACGAATTCCTCCCGCAGCACGCCTTTACGAATAGGATCTTCTCGCTTTTCGCGCTTCAAGCCGATCAATCACCCCAACTACAACAGGCGCCATAAACAGCACGAACAAAAACAGATTCGGATACCCGTATCTCGGAATCGCGATAAAAGGCACGTAAATCAGCGTGAAATAGGATAGTACCGCAAGCGGCGCATAAGCACCGCTCCGTTTTCTTTTCAAAGCCAGCCAAATGCCGTACAGTCCCATCAGCACATACGCCGCATGCACAGGAAAGTAATGCGCCCATGTCATACCGAAAATCGGACGTTCCCAGTACGCGATGCCGTACAGGCCGCCGAATTTGCCAAATGTGTAAAACGCGGCGTATTTCAAAGGCTCGTGCGTGAATCCGTAAGCGATCATTCGCCCTGCCGCCTGCGCGAGATCGTCGTCGGAACCTTGCATCACGTCGCCGTCGTATTCCGGATACTTCTCGTAAAATCCGTCCGGCACTTGTCCGAAAGCGGTCGAGCCCAAGATCAAAGGACTGCCCGCCGCCTCCGTGAACGGAATGAATCGGCCGAACACCTCGTAATTCCGTATCCACCAAGGCGACATCAAAAGCGCGAAAACGCCGAGAATCACAAAGGTGTAGGCGAACATCTTTTTAAAAGAATAACGACGGGCCAGCCAAAACAATCCGGGTACGAGCGGCAGCAGGGCGGCGTGCGGTTTGAAGTAACACAGCGCTGTCCAGAAAACCGCGAACATCGCCCACCGTCCACTGCTTGGCTGATCGAGCGCATGCAGAAGGCAACAGACAGTCAACATAAGGCACAGACGGAACGCCGACTCGGTCAAAATCGAAGCGGAGATAAAATAGTCGGGCAGGTATAAAGCAAGTAAAACAGCCGCTGTCATCGATATCCGGGTATTTTGGAATACGCGGCGTGCCAGAATGAACATCAAGTAAATGCCGAACGCTTGAAACGCTCCTTGCAAAATACGCAGCAGCGCAATGCCGCCTTCGTCGCCTGCCAGCCATTTGACGCCCGCTAATAACAGAGGAAACACAGGCATGATAAAGGTAGAAGGCTCGCCGCCGGTATTGTAAGCCAGCACGCCGGTCTCCAGCAGAACGTCGGCAGTCTGCACGTATTTGACGTCGTCATCGTTCATTTTTTCATAAGAGCCAAGCAGCAGACGGTCCCCGTATCCGAGCGAGATAGCGCAGCTTGCGAGAAAAACGGACAGGCAGAGAAGAAGCAGCCTTGTGCGCGTTTGACGGGTTTCTTCTTTTAACGAAAACAAATTATCGGCCCTCCCGTTTTGGCGTTCGGAACGCCCAAGCTTTGTTTAGGATGAAGTTGTGTATCGGAACGAGTACGATCGAGGTAATTTGGCCGTAACCGTACCACCAATGGAATACGCGGTCGAACAAAAACAAAACGAGCAGATTCAGCAGAAGCCCCGCGCAAGAAACGACGGTGTATTTGACCAGCGCCGATGCGGAGCGTTCGCTTTTTCGGAAAGTCCAGCGCGAGTTTGCCATATAAGAGAACAGCAACGAAAAAACGAAGCCCAGCGTCGAACCGACCAACGGATCGCCGTGGCCTTTTTCCACATAGATGAATAAGGTTCCGGTCTGAAGCAATGTGCCAAACACGCCGATGACTCCGTATTTGAAGAAATCGACCAGATTGTTCCGAATGATCGGGGGCAGAAGATTCAGCAGCCGGTCGCGAAAAGTCGGAGAAGAAGTTCGGCGTGCGGAAAACCCGTCGTTCGACGTTCCGACAGATTCGGTACGATCGTCGAACTTTTGGACAGAAGAGCTTTTTGGCAACGTTGGCCCTTTATCGCGGATCGTCATAAACATCTCCTTCCGCCTGCTTGATTCGCTGCTGCATTTCCGTCATTTTATGCTGCATCAATCCTACTTCCTGCGTTAATGTCCGAAGCTTGCGGGAATGATTGGATAACGAAACGGTCAGGCTGTAAAGGGTCAGGAAGATGGCAGACACGGCGAGCAGGAACACGGCATTGACCGGAACCTCGATCCCCATAACGCGCGCGATGAAAAAGAAGATTTGCGGAAAGATCGAGACGATCACGCCGGCTGCGCTGAAAAAGATCCACACTAACGCATATTTGAGTTCCAGTTTGTAACGGCGCGTACGGTTGATAAAAACGAATAGCACGACAAGGCTGAACGCGATCAACAGCAATTGCAGTTTTAGCGTGATCATGAGTGCCTCACCCCGGTTCCGCGCAAAGCGTCGATCAGAATGGCCAGCGAAACTTTTACCATATAATAGACGGAACGCAAATGATGAATAGACGAATGGCCGCCGGTGCGCTCGGACATTTGCACAGGAACTTCGACAGCCCGTCCTCCCGAACGCAACACATGCACGATCGACTCCGGTTCCGGATAATCGGTGGGGTACTGGTCGGCGAACATGTGCATGATCCGGCGATTGACCGCGCGAAAGCCCGAAGTCGGATCGGTGACGGTCTGACCTGTAATCAAACGAATCAGACGGCTGAAGTAACGGATACCGGCGCGGCGCAAAGCGGTTGATTGGAAACCCTGCTTTTCGATGTAGCGCGAACCGATAACCAGATCAGCCGTGTCGGCCAGCAGCGGAGCAATCAGAGCCGGAACGAATTCCGCGCGGTGCTGGCCGTCGCCGTCGAATTGAATCGCGATATCGTAACCGTTGGCATACGCGTATTTGTACCCGGTCTGCACGGCGCCTCCGATTCCGAGATTACAGGGCAGCGTAACGATCCGGGCGCCGACACTCGCACATACTTCAGCCGTATCGTCGGTCGATCCGTCGTTCACGACAAGCGCTTCAAGTCCCTGCTCTCGCAAGGAAAGGAGCAAGGAGCCGATATTATCGCGTTCGTTGAACGCGGGGATGATCAGTAACACTTTGGGATTGGACGGCACCATGGGGTTCTCCTTTTCTGAACAGATCAAAACCCGGCCGTCGGCCGGGCTTGATGTTGTCGTTATTTTAGCGCTTTTCTTCGGTTTCGGCCAGCGCCTTCTTCATATATTCGATCAACGGCTCGCGCATCTCGTCGTTTTGCAGCGCGTAGTGGATGGTCGTCTCGATAAAGCCGATTTTGACCCCTACGTCGTGACGCTGTCCTTCGAAGTTGTAAGCGAGCACGTCCTGCTTTTGGCCAAGTGTGGCGATCGCGTCGGTCAGTTGGATCTCGCCGCCCGCTCCGGTCGGCTGATTCTCCAAAATATCGAAAATCTCCGGCGTCAGGATATAGCGGCCCATGATCGCGAGATTGGACGGCGCGTCTTCCTGCTTCGGCTTTTCGACAAGACCGTTGGCTTTGAACGTACGCTCCTCGCCTTCGATGCTTTCGCTGTCTACGATCCCGTAGCGGAACACGTCTTCCCACGGTACTTCCTGCACGCCTACAACGGAAGCCTGGTGTTTATCGAACACGTCGAGCATTTGCTTCAGACACGGCGTATCGGACTCGACAATATCGTCACCGAGCAGTACGGCAAAAGGTTCGTCGCCAATGAATTTGCGTGCGCACCAGATGGCGTGGCCGAGGCCTTTCGGTTCTTTTTGACGGATGTAGTGGATATCGGCCATGTTGGCGGCGTTGCGAACTTCTTCGAGCATTTCCCACTTTTCGTTTTCTTCCAGGTTGTGTTCCAGCTCGAAAGAGGTATCGAAGTGATCTTCAATCGCGCGTTTTTCTTTGCCCGTTACGATGATGATATCTTCAATGCCCGACTTCACGGCTTCTTCCACGATATATTGAATGGTTGGTTTATCGACGATCGGCAGCATTTCTTTCGGCATCGCCTTGGTGGCGGGCAGAAAACGTGTGCCGAGACCGGCAGCCGGAATGATTGCTTTGCGGATTTTTTGTGTATTCATGTAAATAGTTCCTCCTAAAATAATATGGGTTCGAGTTATGTAGGTTAACGTTAACCCTCCGCGTCCGCCCTGCCTCTTTTTTTGGAAACGAAAACAGCTCTTCGAGCCTGCTTGGTACGTTCTCATTTTATCTTGTCAAAGCGGAAAAAGCCAAATTCTGCTGGGCTTCTCTTGTGGCGGACGTACAAATTGCTTAAAATAAGGGAGTTACATAACCTTTACGTCTACTATTAACCTATATAACACCTTGTCAAATCTTAAATAGAGGCTTACGTTGACAAGTGGATAGCCGCTTCAAAATCCGAAATGCCGATTGGAGAATATGTAAACCCATGAACTTTTACACGTTGATTGCCGCTGCTCTTTCGTTTGTCCTTGTTGCGTTGTTCGCGCCGGTCTGGATTCGCACGCTGCGCCGTATCGGTTGGTTGCAGCCGATTCGTAAAGAATTGCCACCGGACCACCAAGCTAAAAAAGGTACGCCGCTGATGGCGGGTATGGTGTTTATGATCGGGGTACTCGTTGCGCTGATCGCCCAGCCTACGCCGCTGATGTGGTTGATGGCCGCTACGTTTATCCTGTTCGGAATCGTGGGCTTTAGCGATGACTTCAAAAAAGCTGCTTTTCAGGACCCGCAGGGAATTTCCGGCAAAGCCAAGTTGGTCATGCAGTTTGCGTTTACCATTACGGTGCTGTTGATTGCGATGAACAGCTTCGGCGTCGATCCGACGATCGCGTTCCCAGGCGGTTTTGTCTGGGTGCTTCCGTCGGCGGTGTATTTTATCATCATGCTGCTGTTTATCGTCGGTTCTGCCAATGCGATTAACTTTACGGACGGTCTGGACGGTCTGCTGATTATTGTCGCGATTCCGACGTACTTGTTCTTCTTCGTGATCTCGGACGAGCCGGCGATTAAGCTGTTCTCGCTCGTGATGGTCGGTGCGCTGCTGGGACTGTTCCTGTATAACAAGTATCCCGCTAAAGCGTTTATGGGGGATACGGGATCGCTGGCGATCGGCGGTTCGTTGTCGCTGATGGCCGTGATCGAGAAAGTCGAGATTTTGGTGCCGTTGCTGTTTATCATTTATTTCGCGGAGCAATTCTCGGTTATTATTCAGGTAGCTTACTACAAACGGACGAAAAAACGGATCTTCCGCATGACGCCGATTCATTATCACTACAGCTTGAAATATGGGTGGAATGAAAGAAAGATTGTGGCGGTGTTCGGGAATGTGTCGTGGATCGGGGCGTTTGTGAGTTGGTTGATCTGGTATTTGTGGATGTAAAAAAAAGGCCGTCTCGCTTGTGAGACGGCCTTTTAAATTGTCGCGAAAGTCCGTTCGGCGCGGGAAACGAAAAGACTGCGAAAAAAATTCGTTCCGGTCGCGTGTTGAACTTGGGAAGCCGGATTGAAATTGTATAAGGAGGCTTCCCAAGTTCAAAGGCGAACACTCCGTTCCTGCACTGAATTTCTTTCTCCGTCTTCTCGTTTCCAGCCACGTTAGACTTTCTCGACAAAAAAGGCCGTCTTCCAAAGAGGCGGCCTTTTTTGTATGTTGGTGTATCGGAAGCTTGGATCAGTAGGCATTTTTGTCGGTGAACATTTTGTAGATGGTGATGAAGACCAGGCGCACGTCGAAAAGGAAGGTCCAGTTTTCGATGTAGAACAGGTCGTATTCGATGCGTTTCTCGATGGAGGTGTCTCCACGGAGGCCGGCGCATTGGGCGTAGCCGGTGATGCCGGGGAGGACGTGGTGCTTGAGCATATAGTTCGGGACCTGGTCGCGGAACAGCTCTACATAATGCGGGCGTTCAGGACGCGGGCCGACCACGCTCATTTGGCCTAGCAAGACGTTGAAAAATTGCGGAAGTTCGTCCAAACTGGTGCGGCGGATGAACGTTCCGAACTTGGTGCGTCTCGGATCGTTTTCCGTCGTCCAGCCGGTGTCTTCGTCTTCGGCGACTTGGGCGCGCATGGAGCGGAATTTATACATCTGGAAGTGTCTGCGGTTGAAGCCGACTCGTTCCTGTTTGAAAATGATCGGGCCCGGCGAAGTCATTTTGACGCCGATGGCTACGGCTAAAAGGATCGGAGACGTTACAATCAGCGCAAATGTCGCAAACACGATATCGAACAGTCTTTTGAAAAAACGGTTAGCAGCTAGGTCCAAAGGAACTTCGCGCACGTTGATCAGCGGCATGCCCGCAAAGTTATCGAATACGGGGCGTGTCGGCAGGAAATCATAGTAGTCCGGAACGATCATCGTATGTACGCCGGCTTGCTCGCAGATTGCCATCAGCTTCGGGTATTTGTCCGATTCGCCGTAAGGCAACGCCAAAATGACCTCATCAATAATTCGGAATCGATCAAGCGTCGCGCGCAAGTCGCTAAGCTTGCCGAGTACTTCGGGATACTCAGTCTCTCCTTTTTTCCAATTCAACTCGTCATCCAGAAAACCGACGACCTCATAGCCGAGCTCCGGATAATGCTGCATATTCAGATGAAAACGCCGACCGAGCGCACCTGCGCCGATGATGAGCATAAACTGCTTGTTGTAGCCTTTTCGACGCAACGTGCGAAGAATTTGTTTGACTCCATAGCGATATAACACAAGCAAGATGACGCTAAGCGCCATATATAGGAACAAATAAGAACGCGAAATATTGATTTCTTTGGCAAAGTACATCGCGCCCAGTAACAAGAAGAATCCGATAATATGCGTTTGTACGACTCGGATAAAATCGTCCGCGAACCGTTTGCGTCGCTTCGGCGAGTAAAGACCGCTAATGAGTCCGGTAAGCAACGCGATCGCGCCATATACCAAACTCCATACCAAATAATACTTGATCGGGATCGGATAGACGAATCCAAACAAGCCGCTTTCAAAACGCAGCCACCAAGCCAATAGGAAAGAGGCTTGAATGACTGCGAGATCGGCGACCATATAAACCTGGGTTAGAAATTGCTGATTTTTGCGGAGCATGCTTCACCTCGAACCGGCAAAGCCGGACTTTCTCCTCCGCCTGTCGGAGGGTCTTGCGTGTCTTTAACAGGACGCAACCGGTTGCGGATAAGAGTCATCGTAAACTTGACGCCGATTCCCGTATAAATGAACCCGTTCACCGGCCAAGCGTACTTTTCCCGGTAATGTTTGCGGTAAAACACGACCATCGCGCGATGGAATTCGTACAGCAGCTTCACCGGACGGCGTTTGCTGCTTGCGCCTTTGTAATGCAGGATGAACGTGCGCGGATAATAACGGATCGCCCAACCGGCCTGCTTGATGCGGTAGCACCAGTCGAGATCTTCGCCGTACATAAAAAAGTTCTCGTCCAGCATGCCGACTTCGCGGATCGCTTCGGAACGGACCAGCATGAACGCGCCGACCAGGCAGTCAACAGGATGCTCTTCGTCCGGGTCGAGGTAGCTGAGTTGGTACTGGTTGTACTTGGGCTTGTCCGGGAACATTTTGGAGAAGCCGAACATGTAATAGAAGGAAGCCGAAGGCGTCGGCAGTCCGCGTTTGCAGGTTTTATCCAATGTGCCGTCTGCCAGCAAAACTTTGCAACCCGAAGCGCCTACTTGCGGATTTTCATCCATGTAGGCAACCATCGTTTGCAGCGTGTCCGGTTGGATGACGGTATCGGAGTTGAGCAGCAGCACGTAACGGCCTTTCGCGATCCGCATCCCCTGGTTATTCGCTTTGGCAAAGCCGACGTTGTCGTGATTGGCGATCATCTTCACCGAAGGGAAGGTAGCGGAAAGAACATCGACCGAGTTATCGGACGAGTTGTTATCGATCAGAATGATCTCGTATGTGTACCGGGTTTGCGACGCAAACACCGAATGGATACAGTCCATCGTCAGCTGGCACGTATTATAGTTAAGAATCAGTATACTTACGTCCATGATTTAAGTACGCTCCTGACAATATTGATAGTGGAAAAACGGAAATGACATGCAAAGAGAAAGATCTCTGCATTCCTCTTTACAGAGTAACACAGAGATCGATGGAATGGAACTTTGGATTCGATTCAGGAAAGACTTGGAATTCATTAAATATAGCCGATTAAAACCAATACGCGAAACAGAAGGTTTTCCAGTTTCGACTGCCGGTAGAGCTTGGAATGCTTGAGGTAGCGTATACGTTGCATCACGGTTGTTCTAGGTTCGATGAAAGCTTCAAGCTGACCGAGCTTTTCGGCATCATACAGTTCGCCCGCGTACAACCGATGGAACTCGCGTGCCTGCGCAACCAGCTTATGCGTGCCTCTATGTTTGCGGAAGCTCGCCCATTTCTTTTTCAACTTGGCGATTTTCGAGACTTCGCCACCGACCGCGTTGCCGCCGTGCTGCCGATAAAGAATTGAAGGTTCGGGATCGTACAGCACTTCGCCGAAAGCGGAAACGCAGAGATAGAACCACCAATCGTGCATAAGCACATGGCTCATATGAGGCATGCGGCGGCGGATCAATTGCAGCGCGGCACGGTTGAAAGTGACGGTAGCGCCGACGGCGATGTTTTGCACAAGCGCATTGTAAAAAGAAGGACTTTTTAGCGGCTTGTCGGGCCATAACCCCAATAGGTTCAAATCGTTGTCGGCAAGCTGCGTAGACGTAAAGACCATCGCCGGAATGCCCGGATCGACTGTATCCAAGCTTTGGATCGCCCGTTCCATTTTTCGAGGCAAGCACACGTCGTCCTGATCGCAAAAGCTAAAGTAATCCGCAGATTCGTCGGCTTGACGGATCAATTCAAAAAAACTGGGAATGACTCCGATATTAGCTCCTTTTTCCCAAACGATATGTTCCGAAAATTCGGTTTGCCGGGCTTCAACAACCTCTAACGTTCGGTCGGACGAACCGTCGTCGCGAAGCCGAATGTTCCATGCTTCATGCGTCTGCGAAATCAGGCTATTCAATTGTTCCATGATGTACGCTTCCCCGTTATACGAGGACAGCAAAACTTCGATTTTTTTCACATTTCACCCTGACCTTACTGCTTTACCTCGGCCAAAAACCGCTCCAGTCCGTCCCGCCAATGCGGCAGGTCTTCGAAATCGTTGGCCCGAATCGCCGAATGGTCCATGACCGAATAAGCGGGACGCTTGGCGGGACGCGGAAACTGCTCAGTCTTGACCGGCAGCACGTTTACTTGCAAACCCGCATTTTGAAAAATGGTTTGCGCGAATTCATGCCACGAACAGTGACCGGAGTTGGACGCATGGTAAATGCCGTATTTTTCCGTTCGGATCAATTGTAACAAAAAGCGGCCCAGATCCACAGTATACGTAGGCGAGCCGATCTGGTCGTGCACGACGCTCAGGCTGTCTTTTTCCGCGCCCAGCTTCAGCATCGTTTTGACGAAGTTGCCACCGTATTGTCCGTACACCCACGAAGTTCTGACGATATAGTAACGGGAGTTTAGCGTTTGCGCCAATACTTCGCCTGCCCGCTTGCTTTCCCCGTAAACGGTTTGCGGAGCTGTGTTGTCGTATTCGCGGTAAGGACGATCGGCGTTGCCATCGAACACGTAATCCGTGCTGATGTAGACCAGTTTCGCTCCGGCTTTTTCCGCGGCGACGGCGATATTGCGCGTACCCGACGCATTCACCCGGTACGCGCCGTCCACGTCTTCTTCTGCCGCATCCACCGCGGTATAAGCGGCGCAGTGGATAATGGCTTCCGGAACATATTCGCCGATCACCCGCTCGCACTGCTGCTGATCGGCGATATCCAATTCTGCGCGAGTGCAGCCTTTGACTTCATGCCCCGCTTGTTCGAAAATTCGTACGACGTCCTGTCCCAATTGCCCGGAAGCCCCGGTAACGAGAATCTTCATTATGCTTGTTCCAATCGGTTTCCGTATTGCTTGGCATAATACTGCTCGTATTCGCCGGATTGGATACGCGTCCACCACTCCTTGTTGGACAGATACCAGGAGATCGTTTCGCGGATGCCGGTTTCGAAGTTATGCTTGGGCGCCCATCCCAGCTCGTTCGTGATTTTCGTCGGGTCGATACCGTAGCGGCGGTCATGGCCCGGGCGATCCTGAACATACGCGATCAGCGATTCCGGCTTGCCGAGCTGCTCCAGAATCGTGCGGATGATATGGATATTGGTGCGTTCGTTGTTGCCTCCGATATTGTAGACTTCGCCGTTCACGCCTTCGTGAATGACCAAGTCGATCGCGCTGCAATGGTCTTCCACATACAGCCAGTCGCGAATGTTCAATCCATCTCCGTAGACCGGAAGAGGCTGATCGTTCAGCGCTTTGGAAATGATGAGCGGAATCAGCTTCTCCGGGAATTGGTATGGACCGTAGTTATTCGAGCAACGCGTGATATTCACCGGCAATCCGAATGTCTCGTGATAAGCGCGGACGAGCAGATCGCCGCCCGCTTTGGAAGCGGAATACGGACTGTTGGGCGTCAGCGGCGTTTCTTCCGTGAACAATCCGGTCTCGCCGAGCGTGCCGTACACTTCGTCGGTCGATACCTGAACGAATTTCGTAATGTTGTGCTTTTTGGCCGCATCGAGCAGGATTTGGGTGCCGAGCACGTTCGTTTTCACGAAAATCTCCGGTTCGAGAATGCTGCGGTCCACATGCGATTCGGCAGCGAAATTGACGACGATATCGACGCCTTGACCGATCAGCTCGTCCATTTTGGCCGCATCGCAGATATCGGCTTTGACGAAAGTATGATTGGGATTTTGTTCGATCGCTTTGAGGTTTTCCAGATTGCCTGCGTAGGTCAAAGCATCCACATTGACGATTTCGTAGTCGGGGTGCTGCCGAAGCATATACAGAACGAAGTTGCTACCGATAAAACCGGCTCCGCCGGTGACGAGAAGTTTCATAAGGTTAATTGCCTCCTGTTTTCGTATAAAAAGCTCTCCTTGCGGAGAGCTTTTGCGATTATTCGAAGTTCAGTTCCGCGTCTTGAAGTAGCGGATGCTTTTGGTCTTTTTCCGACAAAATCGGATTTGACGTCGGCCAGTCGATGCCGAGCGCCGGATCGTTCCAAAGGATTCCGCGATCGTGTTCGGGCGAGTAATACTCGTCGACTTTGTACATGACCTGGGTGTTGGGAACCAACGTGCAGAACCCGTGGGCGAAACCTTTGGGGACGAGCAGTTGGCGATGATTGAATTCGCTTAGGATAAAGCTTTGCCATTGACCGAAAGTCGGCGAACCGCGGCGCACGTCGACGATCACGTCGTAGATGGCGCCGGAGATCACGCGAAGCAGTTTGGTCTGGGCTTTGGGATTGAGTTGGTAGTGCAAGCCTCGGAGCACGCCGGGTTGCGCGGATAAGGATTGGTTGTCTTGAATAAAGTCGTATCGGATACCTGCTTCGTGCATAAGGGATTTGTTATAACTTTCCATGAAAAATCCGCGGTGGTCGCCGTGTACAACAGGTTCGATTATAGCTGCTTTATTCAATTTTAAAGGAGTTACTTTCATAATTAATCTTATCTCCTTTTAAAGTTTAAGTTTTCCGAATTCCTCACCGAATACTATACTCTGAGCCAGTTCGTTTGCCCGTGCAAGCGAAGAATGGGTTCCGGCATCGGTCCACCAACCTTTTAGTACATCGTAGGTCAGTTGGCCGTTGGCGATATAAGCATTGTTAACATCGGTAATTTCAAGTTCTCCGCGAGCCGAAGGCTTGAGTGTTTTGACGATATCGAATACGCTGCGATCAAACATGTAGATTCCGGTAACTGCATAGTTGCTTTTCGGATTTTGCGGTTTTTCTTCGATCGATACGATCTTATCACCGTCGATTTCCGGAACACCAAAGCGTTTGGGATCATGAACTTCTTGAATCAAAATTTTAGCTCCCAACATTTGAGTGCGGAAGTTCTCCACAAAAGGAGAAATATCGTTTTCGAAGACATTGTCTCCCAAAATGACGACCATTTGATCTTCGCCGACAAAATGCTCAGCTAGGATGAGCGCTTGCGCAATGCCACCGGCTTCATCTTGTACCTTATAAGTAAAAGATACTCCCATGTCCGAGCCGCTCCCCAGAAGGTTGACGACGTCTCCCATATGATCTTTGCCCGTTACGATTAGGATATCTTTGATTCCAGCCTGTTTCAGTTTGTAAACCGAATAAAAAATCATGGGATACTTACCTACAGGGAGTAAATGCTTATTTGTGACTTTTGTCAACGGAAATAAACGTGTACCTGTTCCCCCTGCGAGAATAACGCCTTTCATAACAATCAACTCCAATTGTAGTATATGTAATTCAAATCTCCTAGATATCGTTGAAAATTAAGTTTTCGCTTCTCATTTGTACATTTCAACATAAGATCATTAAGCTTCAAATTTACAATATATGCTTGGGAACTTGGCAATAGTCATAATACTGTTTATTTTAA
>NZ_JBBKAR010000037.1:0-115394 GCF_037722395.1 Saccharibacillus sacchari
CTCCTTATTAATTTACTTTTGAAGCAATGCCACAGCCTCCACATGCACCGTCTGCGGGAACATATCCACCGGCTGCACCTTCACCGTTTTAAACCCGCCGTCCTCCAACACCCGCAAATCGCGTGCCAGCGTAGCCGGGTTACACGACACATATACCACCCGTTCCGGCTTCATCTCCAGAATCGTCTCCAGCAAGCGAGGATCGCAGCCTTTGCGCGGCGGATCGACGACGATCACGTCCGGCGTGATGCCTTGCTCTTTCCAGCGCGGAATGACGTCTTCGGATGCGCCGACTTCGAACTCCGCGTTCTCGATCCCGTTCAGCTTCGCATTTTTGCGCGCATCTTCGATCGCTTCTTTCACGATCTCGACGCCGTAGACGCGCTTCGCTTTCTGCGCCAGGAACAGCGAGATCGTGCCGATGCCGCAATAGGCGTCAATGACCGTCTCGTTCCCCGTCAGTCCCGCGTATTCCAGCGTTTTACCGTACAACACTTCCGTCTGCGCCGGGTTGACCTGGTAAAAGGAACGGGCCGAGATCGCGAACTTCACGTCACCGATGTAATCGTGAATAACCTCGTCTCCCCACAGTACGGTCGTGACGTCGCCGAAGATCACGTTCGTTTGCCGCGTATTCACGTTCTGGCAGATGCTTTTCACGCCCGGAATGCGATTGCGAATCTCTTCGACCCAATCGTCGACTTTCGGCAAGCGATCGCCGTTCGTCACCAGCACGACCATCTTTTCTCCCGTCGCGAAAGCCACTTTCACCACGACATGCCGCAGCAATCCGCGTCCGCTTTCTTCGTCGTAGGCGCTGATGCCCAGTTCGCGGCCGATACTTTTCACCGTTTCCACCATCTCGTCGTTGGCTTCATGCTGGATGATGCACGTCTCCATATCGACGATGCGGTGACTGCCGCGCGCGTAGAATCCGCCGATCAGGCGGCCGTTCTCTTGTCCCATCGGCACCTGCGCTTTGTTGCGGTACCGCCACGGTTCGCTCATGCCGAGCGTTTGCGGAACGAGCACGCCGCCTTCTTCCGCATCGAAAGGACGCACGTCCAGCTTTCCGATCCGCTGCAAGCTGTCCGCGACCTGCTGCCGCTTCCAGTTCAATTGCGCCGCGTAATCCATATGCTGGATCTGGCAACCGCCGCAGCGATCGTAGATCTCGCATGGCGCTTCGACGCGGGCGGGACTGGCTTCGACCAACATCTGCATTTTCGCGTATCCGTATTGCTTTTTCGTTTTCAGCACTTTGGCCGAGATCTTTTCTCCGGGTAAGGCGCCGGGGACGAACAACGTGTAGCCGTCCGCGCGACCGACTCCTTCGCCGTCATGGTTCATGCCGATGATGTCGATCGTGACTTCATCGTTTTTGGACACCGGAAGGCCGGTAATCTCTACGGCTGCCGGTCTGGAAGATCCGCGTCCGCGCGATCCGTTTCGTCCGCCGTTACCGGAAGCCGCGCCAGGAGCCGAACTCCGTTTGCCGCCGTTTCTCGCCGATCCGCCACGGTTATTGTTGTTCTTCATTATATCTATTCACTTCTTTCGCTCATATTGATCGGTAATTGAGTAGATCAGGCAAGGTTCTGTTCGTCGTACATGTTGTAAAAACTACCACGTTAGCGCCTATGATCTCTTTTCCAGGCACGCAAAAAAGGAGGATTTCCGCCGCCAGACTGCTTGTCGCTGTCTATGCGCGGTCCTTCCTCCCGTATTGTAACACGTTCTTTCCGGCAGAAGCACGTATTTCCTCCATGCTTCCTGCCGAAAATCGTTTCATTCTATTATTGCATACCCACAGGCAAATAATTCTTACGTAAACACACGCAGATGATGCGGCAAAACCTCGAACACGCCCGGCAGCCGTCCGCCGAGTTCGCCGTCCAGATTGAGCAGCACGTTATTCGGCGAAGTCACTTCCAGCCGCGGCGTACGGAAGTACAGCACGTTGGGATCGTTGAAATGATCGCCGCGCTGCGCCATCGAGACGACGCGGATAAATTCGGCCAGATTGCATTTTTTCAAAGCGATCACGTCGAGTAATCCGTCGTCGATCCGCGCGTCCGGCATCAGCTTCTCGAAACCGCCGACCGAATTCGTGTTGCCGATCAGGAAGATCATGAATTCGCCTTCGATCGGCTCTTGGCCTTCGGCGGTGATTTTGAGCTGCATCGGCGACAGGTTGACCATCTTCTCGACGCCTTTGAAATAATAGGCAAGCTGGCCGATCATCGTTTTGAGGCGGCTCGGAACCTCATAGGTCAGTTCCGTCAACGAGCCGCCGCCCGCGATATTGATGAAATAGCGGTCGTTGGCGCGCCCGAGGTCGATCGGACGCGATTCGCCGCGCAGGACGAGGTCGCAATAGTCCTCCCATTGACGGGAAATGCCGAGCGCCCGCGACAGATCGTTGGTCGTGCCCAGCGGAAACACGCCCAACTCGGGACGGTGTTCCTGATCCGCCAGACCGTTGACTACTTCATAGATCGTACCGTCTCCGCCCGCGGCAATGACGATATCGTAGCCTCGCTGCGCCGCATCGGCAGCGGCGCGCGTCGCGTCGCCTTCGCCCGTCGTCGCGTGCACCGTCGTCTCGATTCCGCCTTCGTCGAGGCGCTGCAAAATATCCGGCAGCCGCCGCCGCATTTCCTCGCGCCCGGACGTCGGATTATAGATCAACCTCGCTCTTCTCATCTGTCAAACTCCACCTGTTCCTTATAAAGTTCTTGCCGCCCGCATCCCGCAACGCCTAACGGCTTGAGAAGCTGCGGCCGCCGATACATTTTGAAGCGAAGATCGCCTGGAAGGGACCTTCGCTTCGTCGTTGACCGTAATCCATTTTCTATAGCTCGGACCGTCCATGCACACGTCGATGTACACACAGCGGCGTGCTGTCGACGGCCCGCTTTTTTGAATCCTATTCCGTCTTCATCGCCGCCAGCAGCTCTTCGACCTGCCGCTCGATCCAGACCGGAAGCAGCGGGTGAGGCAGCAGCGCCTCACCCGTATACCCATAGGTTAACCCCTCAAGTTTGCGCGGAATCACCGTTTGCAGAAAATAGCCCGTACTTAAGAACAACGGAGCGATCAGCACCCGGCGTCCTTTTTCCAGCCAATCCCGAGCCTTAATCCGCACGTTGTCGGGATTGAGCAGCGCATAATCGCAGACAAGTCCGCTAACCTCGCCTACGCGCTTGGTAAGTGCTGTCGCTCCTGCTTCCCAACGCTGACGAAACCCGTCGTGAATACTGCCATGCCCGACGAGCAAAATCACTTCGCGCTCGGGATCGACGGAGACCGGAGATACTTTGTCCCAGACCATACGCGCAACGTCCGGGTCATCGCCCATCGGTCGCCCGACGTGCATCCGCGCGGCGATTCGGAAGCGCTCAAGATCCGTTTCCTTATCCGGCGCATCCTTGATGCCCAGCGCGTATTGAATCTCGTCGATATGCGTGCTTCCTTCCGACACGAACAGCATCACGGCCAAAATATCCGTGACGCCCTCCGCCTCAAGCGCGTCGATGCCGTGCTGGATCGACGCGTCCTCTACGTTGCCCAGAAACGATACCGCGACCGGCATATGTTCCTTAACCCGCACTTCGCCGGCCGCTTCCTCAACCGCCTGCACCCATTCCGGCTGCGGCGAACCATGGCTGATAATCAGCGCGCCCGCTTTTGTCATAGGCGCTTAACGTCCCAGACGTTCGAGCGACATTTTGTAGCCGTCGTTGCCGTAGTTCAGGCAGCGTTTCACACGCGAAATCGTCGCCGTGCTTGCGCCTGTCTCCGCTTCGATCTGGTTATACGTGCTGCCTTTGCCGAGCATACGCGCGACTTCCAGACGCTGCGAAAGCGACTGGATTTCATTGACCGTGCACAGATCGTCGAAGAATACGTAGCATTCCTCCAGATCCTTGAGCGTCAGAATGGCTTCGAATAATTGATCGACCGTTTTATCGTTTAACTTTTTCAGTTGCACTGAAAGATCATCCCCTAATGTGTACTGGTTATGCTGCCGTTTATAAACGCAAAGCGATCAATCGCCGGATTTCCCCGTGCGACAAAACGCTTTCGGTGCTACGATTCGTGTCCGAAGACCCGATATTTTCACTACTTTACCATTGTAGCGGTACAAGTTACGTTTTTCAAGCGTTAACGGTTTCACGCGACGCAGACCGAACGGACAGAAGCAAGCACCATTCCTTGATTTTCTGACGCAATCCTGACATGGTGTCCGTCACACGCATACTCTCTCCGCCATTTTTTGGATATTCGTCCTGCTACGTTTCACTTGAACCATCCTCTGCGCCAGAACCATCCGATCATGCCGCCTCCCAAAAACACCATCGCGCCCAATACAATAAAGTAGCCGTATTTGAAATGAAGCTCCGGCATATTGTCGAAGTTCATGCCGTAAATGCCCGCGATCAGCGTCAAAGGCATAAATACCGTCGTGATCACCGTCAGCGTCTTCATGATCCCGTTCATCCGGTTGGAGTTGAGCGAGATGTAACTGTCGCGCAGATCGGCCGTCATTTCGCGGTTGGATTCCAGCATCTCCGACAGCTTCAGCAGATGGTCGTACACGTCGGTAAAATACACCCGGTACTCGTTCGAATCGTCCACATGCTGCGAATTGATGATCCGGTACAGCAGGTCGCGCATCGGCACGATCGTATGATGCAGCTTGAGCAGCCGCGATCTTAAGTCGAATACCTGCGCGAGCAGCTTGTCGACCGATTCCCGGCGTCCTTTTTCCTCCAGATCCGCCAGCTCGTCTTCGATGCCGAACACGCACGGAAAATATTCGTCGACCAGCGCGTCCAGTACCAGATAAGCGGCGGCTACGGGGTTGGTCTTTTTTGTCGGGTCTTCCGCACGCGAGCAGATCCGGTCCCACGCTTCGTCCACTTCCTTCATCCGGTCAAAATGGAACGTCACGAAAAACGTGCGCCCGATAAACATATCCACTTCTCCCGCTTCCTTGCCGCCCTCCTCCAACGCATGGGTAATCAGGAATACGTATTTCTCGTGCGGGTCCATCTTCGGGCGCTGCACGTCGTTCAGACAATCTTCGATCTCCAGCGGGTGAAAATGAAAATAATCGCTGAGCAGTTCGGTTTCTTTCGCGGTCGGTGCCATGAAGTCTGCCCAAAACCAGCGAAACTTCGTCGGGTCCAGCTCGGTCAGCGGAATATCCAGTTGTACTTTATGGTCATGCGTTACCGCTAGCGTGCGTATCACGGCGGCCGCCTCCTTTTCCGATATCAGACTGCGCGTGTTGACGGTAGGGTCGTTAAGGATACTTTTCCCCCGAAAATCCAGCCGCGCAAAGCTCCTTTATCTTAATCCTTCGCCAAGCGGCTTGCAATCTGGCTGTCGTTCGGACTTCCGCACGCATACTCCCTAACAAATCCTGCTATAGACGGCAAAAAAGCGATTTTGTTATACTTTTGTTATCAAGGTAACTCAATCGAGCGGAGGACTCCCTTCATGGCGAAAAAAGTAACGATGCAGCATATTGCCGACCAGCTCGGTGTATCCAAATTCGTCGTCTCCAAAGCCCTTTCGGGCAAAGACGGCGTAAGCGAAGCGACTCGCGAACGGGTCATTCAGGCCGCTTCGCAGCTTGGCTATTTTACCCAACCTCGCGGCTACGGGCAAAATCGGAAGCAGCCGACGACGCCCGAAGTTTCTGCCCGTCAATCCGTGCTGGTGCTGATGCCCAATGTGCGATTTCAAACGGCAGGCTCGCTCTACTGGGGCCGTATATTAAACGGAGTCACCGAAGCACTGGAAAGTCACGGCCTCGGTGTCGTCATTATCTCCGAACAACGGGTAGACGCTGTCACGAGCATTTTGAACCCGGACGGTTTTCTCGGCTTGATCGGCATCGGACAGATCTCGACGCCTCTACTATTGGAAGTTCACCGCATCGGCCTGCCTATGGTGCTCATCGATCACGAAGATCCGCTAATTCCCGCTGACACGGTGTTCGCAGGGAACGTCGACGCCAGCGCCCGCCTAACCAGCCACCTGATCGGCAGCGGCCACCGCAAGCTCCATTTTCTCGGCAACACCGGCTTCTCCCGTAGCTTCCGCGACCGCTGGATCGGCTACCGGACCGCGATGGAAGAACACGGCTTGCCCGTACAAGACGTGGGCGATCCGTTGAACAGATTGGAAGGCATCGACGGAGCCGTCTACGAACCCGAACTTCGTCAATGGCTGACCAAACGCCAAAAGCAGGGCACGCTCCCAACCGCCTTCGTTTGCGCCAACGACGACGTCGCTCTAGTCGCGCTGCGCAATCTGGAACCTCTCGGCGTCCGCGTCCCCGAAGACGTATCCCTGGTCGGCTTCGACAACATCCACGAATCCGGCGGCGGCACCTCCCCGGAACTGACTACCGTGCACGTCCCCAAAGAAGCCATGGGCCGCCGCGCAACGCTACGTCTACTCGAACGCACCCAGGACCCTAAAGCTCCTTTGGAAAAAATCCTGATCGCTTCCGAACTGGTGATGCGCGCATCGGTGGTGGAAATGCGGACGGAAAACGAAGTTTTGAACGAGACGGAGCATAAAAGCCGACCGTAAGCGCCATAATGTGGCCGATTGATAATTTAAGTGCGCATAGGCAACTATTTCTTCGCAAAAGAGATCCTTTTTCGAAATAAGTGCTCGAATGCAATTAAATAGCTCGCTTTATCCGAAAAAGCCCCTTTTTCCTGCCAATAGTTGCATATGCGCACTTATTTCACGAAAATTCGATATTTCACCGAAAATAAGTGCATATCCGCACTTATTTTCCGCCGCTTCCCGTGTCGCTCCCCATACGCTAGCGCTTTACCTCCAGTTTCGGCCGCAAGCCACCTTTTCCTGATCTACATCTCAAAAAAGCTGTCCCAAAATCGATTTGGGACAGCCTTTTTTCTTGCTATTGCTATTGCTCGTGCTCTTGCCTTTCCTACCTCCCCCCAAAGAACCCCTGTTCAAGCGAAGCAGCGAGCGGAGGGCGGAGGGGAAAATTCAGCTCAAGACGCCTTTGAACTCGGAAAACGGCTCCTTGAATGACCATTCAAGAAGCCGTTTTCCGAGTGAGACAGCGTGTTGAGCGAATTTTCCCCGCAGCCCGTAGCGCCCTCGCCGCTCGATTAAAAAGGGGTTACTTCCCCAACCTCACCAACATCTCCAAACACGCCCGACTATTATGATACGGACACTTCCAAGCCCCGAGCTTCGGATTTTCCACATTCGGTACCCGATCGTTCGACACGCTCCAATACCATTCCCCGTTTTCCCGATCCACGATATGGTTGCGGATAAAGTCCCACGAACGTCCCGCCGCTTCGCGGTACGCCTCATCCCCGCTCAATTCGTACGCATTGTAGAATCCGACCATCGCTTCGGCCTGCGGCCACCAATCCTTCGCGTCGTCGACCAGCGCCCCGCCTTCCGCTTCGTTCCATAGACCGCCGTCCCGATCGACGCCGCGCTCCAACACCGCACGCGCCATTTGCAAAGCCACGCCGTGCACGCGTTTCGTCAATTCCCCGTTGCCCAGCACTTCCGCCGCCTCGTACAGCAGCCAACTGCCTTCGATATCATGCCCGTATGAGACATGCTCCGACTTGCTATCCCAAGCCTCGTCGAAAAACAGCAGGAAATGCCCGCTTTCCGAATCGACGATATGCTTCAACGTCGTCTCCAGCAGATCGTTCAGCGCGTTTTTCAACGTTTCCGACGGCCAGATCCGATACAGATTCGTATACCCTTCCAGCACATGCAGATGCGTATTCATGGACTTTTTCTCGTTCAGATCTTTACCGCTTAAGCTCAGATCCCCGGTCTCCGACCAGTCGCGCGCATGGGCTTCGATATACCCGCCATACTGCGGATCACGGCTATATTTTTCCAACAACCCGAAGATGCGGCGACACTCCTCCAGCAGTTCGGCACGCAATCCGTCCTCCGGTTCACCCGCCACTTCCAAAGCCAACGCGTATTCGCTCAGCGCATAAATGACGAAAGACTGCCCGTACACCTGCTTTTTCTTTTCCGATGGATTTCCGTCCGCCGACAACATCCAATAATAACCGCCGTTCTCAAGGTCCTCGAAGTTCGAGCGCAAATACCGATAAGCGCGCGCTGCCATATCGAGGTATTCGACCGTCTTGTATCGGCGATAAGCTGCGGCAAACGTCCATAAAATACGTGCGTTCAGCACCAGACTGCGATCCGCTTCCGCGTGCACGCTCAAGTCTGCCCCAATCTCGCCCACGAATCCGTTATCTCCCGGCGAAGGCGCGTTTTTCAGCCAAAAGGCCAGGATATTGTCGCGCAGTTCCTCTTCCAACTGTACCTTCCACTCTCGATCCGATCGAATTGCTGTCATTCAAATCCTCCGCTCTGATTTTGTTATGTTTAAGTTAGCTAAAAATAATAAATATTATGATATTGTTATAACCTTTTTCGTAAAACGATTCAAGGACGAATGCCGCTTTCTCCGTTTTATCCAACTCCTTAGTAACGGGTAGGGCAAAAATCGTTAGCCTTGCTTAAAAAAACGCCGATCTCCATCATTCGGATAGAGATCGGCGCTTCGTATTTATTGTCCCATAATCGTAGCCAGTGAAGCCGTGACTTCCGTGTAGAAAGACGACCCTTCTTCATTTTCCGGGATGACCAGATGGAAGGTGTAGGCACTGCCGTCTTGCGCTTCCCACACGATATAATCCTGAACGTCCTTCGCACTGCTGCCTTGCAGGAAAAGCGAAGCATTCATCATTGAGCTTTCAACCAACGTATCGGCGCTGAATTCTTCGACCGTTCCGCCAGCCTTCTCAAGCTTGGCCGTACCTTCGGTACGCAGTTCATCCAGATTGAAATCCGCAGGCAGTTTCTCGATTTCCGCGTAATAATCCGGATTTTCGGTTAGCGTTACTCGACCCGTTGCGGCATCTAAAGCATAGCCGTCAAGCACATACAGCGAATAGCCTTCTCCGGTTTGCAACTCTCCGGTTAGCGTCTGCGACTCTCCGTCTCCGACGGTAAAGGTTTCTGTAGCCGGACGATCCGTGGAAGCCGCATCGCTATCGCCGGATGCTCCTCCGTCCGCTCCCGATGTGGCCGCCTTTTCCAAAGACCGGATTTCCAGCTGTGGCACGTCGCTGCCTTCAACCGCGCGTTCCACATACTCAAACGAGATCGTATCCCCTTCATTCAAGCCTTCAAGCTGGGAGGATACGCCTTCCGCAAGCTGGAACGAAGTCGGGGTTCCGTCCACATTCACTTCAATCGTATGCGGATCGGCTTGTCCGTTGTATTCGCCGGTTGCCGAAATGACTTCTTCATCCGGTGTGTCCGGTTCAGCAGGTTCTGTCGTCTCGTCCGGCGTCGTCTCCACGGGCGGTTCTTGCGTCGTATTCGCCGTATCTCCCGGTTCGGGAGCCGGAGCATTGGCTTGTCCGCAGGCTGTCAGGGCAATGGTCAACAGCAGCGCGGAAGCCAGACTCATCATTTTAGCGGGTTTATTCATGTTTAACACCTCCAACCTTTTAGACGGACTGCGGCTGAGATAGGTTACACTTTTACGCAAATCCCCGATCATGATTCCGATACATAAGCCGTCGGTCCGTTCTTCGCTCCTTACCCCGCCCAAGCGCTCAAGAAACCAAAAAAAGCCCACCGGAGCATCCGGCAGACCTTAATTTTTATCGCTTTATGCAAGGAAAACATGCCCTAGAAAAGTAGCTTGAAGATCAGTCCGGACATAACCGCAACAATCGGAATCGTAATGAACCAAGCGATAACGATTCGACCAGCCATTCCCCATTTCACCGCACGGAAGCGCTTGGCAGCGCCTACGCCGAGGATCGAGGAAGTCGCAGCGTGCGTCGTACTGATTGGCAGATGCAGCATCGTTGCCGTGAAGATAACGGAAGCCGAAGATACGTCAGCGGCAAAACCGTTCATTGGCTCGATTTTGAAAATTTTCGTACCGAGCGTCTTGATGATCTTCCATCCGCCTACCGAAGTACCGAGCGCCATCGCCGTAGCGGCAGCCAGTTTGACCCATAACGGAGGTTCGAGCGTGCTCCATTGGCCGGCCGAGATCAGTGCGAACGTCATGATCCCCATCGCTTTTTGCGCATCGTTGGTGCCGTGCGCGAACGATTGAAGCGCCGCCGTCAAAATCTGCATCGAGCGGAAGCCTTTGTTCACCGTATGCGGGCTGCGTCGTCCGAGCGTCCATTTGAGGATCATCATGATAATGTAACCGACAGCAAACGCGATCAAAGGCGAGAAGATAAGGGCTTCGACGATTTCGAGGAATCCTTCCCAGTTGACGCTATCCGCGCCTGCACCGACGAAGACGGCACCGGCAAGCGCGCCGATCATCGCGTGCGAAGACGACGAAGGAATCCCGAACCACCAGGTTGCCAAATTCCAGATAATGGCCGCGATAAGCGTGGCAATAACGATCTCGATCCCGTTATCCAGCTTGGTGGGGTCCGCGATGCTTCCCCCGATCGTTTTGGCGACGCCCGTGAACGTGATCGCACCGAGGAAGTTCATGCCCGCCGCCATCAGAATCGCGGTACGGGGCTTCAGTGCGCGAGTGGATACGGACATCGCAATCGCATTGGCCGTATCGTGAAATCCGTTAATGAAGTCAAATGCGAGTGCAAGAAAAACGACCACCGCAAGGACGATAAAAGTTGTTTCCATAGTATTTTGACCGCACGAAGAAAGACGGCCTCGCTGCATCCGCAGTCTTTGCAAATGCCGTGCCGCTGTCTTTTTACGAAATCGCCGCCGATCGTTGGACAATGCCCCCGCGCGAAAGCTCTATTCCGGAAAAAGCGGTCTTGACCTCCTTTAGCCCTAAAATGGCAGGCTCCGCTTAGGAGTTGCTCATAATAATAGTTTCCAGAATATCGGCAACATCTTCGCAGTTGTCGGTCGTTGTCTCAAGACGCTCGTAGATTTCTTTGCGTTTGATCAATTCGATCGGGTCTTTTACGTTGGCAAACAGTTCCGTGATACACGTGCGCAGCAGTTGGTCGCCCTGATTCTCCAAATCGTTCAAACGAATCGTATACTCGCGGATCGCCAGCAATTTCTTCTGCGACAGCAGATGGATCGCTTTCTGAATCTCATAAGCCGACTCGCGCAGGATTTCGCCAAACTGAATCATATATTGGTCCGGCTGGCCCAGGTTGTACATGTAGAAACGCGAAGCTGTAGCTTCCAGTCCGTCCAATACATCGTCAAGCGTGGTAGCCAGCTTCAGGATATCGTCTCGTTCAAGCGGGGTGATAAACGTTTTGTTGAGTTCGGTAATAATCGTATGCGTAAACCCGTCACACTTGGTTTCATAATCTTTCATGTCTTTGACGAAAACGTTAACGTCCTTCAGATCCGCTACATGCTTGGAAAAGTAGTCCGCGGCTTGTACGATCGTGTCCGCCATGTCTTCGAGTGTTTGAAAGAAAATATCCTTCTTTTTTGCACGCATTTTAAAACCCCTTTTCAAATTTTCAAAACCAAAAATGGGCAAGGCTTTGAAGTCGCTTCTGCGACCTCCATCATTTTATCACAACGATGTAAGGGATTAAAGAAAACTTATGCCGATTTTCATGCTGTTTTTACATAAAAATCGACTCTTTTTAACAAAAATCGCACTTATCCTGGCATTCGGCCTTATTTTCGAGTTCCGGAACTCCTGTCGACCTGCTTCCACTTTACCGTCCGTTTATGAAATGAACCTTAAATCGAAGCGGAGTTGAAAAGAAAAACGAAAAAAAGTTGGAAAGCGGAAAATAGCGAGGACGAAGAAATGGAGAGCGGCAGACGGCGGGCAAACGTGGGACACGGTGGCGGGGGCGGCACAGGATCAGAAGCGAGTATGGCGTGGCGGGGACCGGTATGTAGGAGATGTGGAGGCATGGAGAAATTCGGAAGCGGGCGGAACCTGTGCAGAAGATCTACGGATGCGGGGATACGGATATGCGGGGAAAAGCGCGGACTCAGAAGAACGTTTGCGGGAGCGGAGCGAGAAATGCGGACAAGCGGATATATGCACGGAAGTACGCACGCCTGCCGACGTATGCGGCGAAGCGAAAAGATCGAACTTTACAGCGAAGCGAATAGGCTTGCTCGTTTCGCTCGAAAAGTCCGCTTTCCGCAAAAATAAGCGCAAATATCCATTTATTTTCCGTAGATCGTCGCCTTTTCGAAAAATAGATGCGGATATACAGTTAATTAGGCCGATGTCCGCATTTCCGTGCTCGATCCTTTCAAATAACTGGATATACGCATTTATTTTCATTTCGAGCAACGATGCGAAGCAATTAGTTGCAGTATAGCACTTAATTTGAAGCGGGAAGCTCAAACATAGCGTGCATAAGTCGGAAAGATCGCCGGATTGATGTCCGGTTCCGGCGATCCGGCGGGCGATAATCAACTCGTCCGCGTCGAATGTTCCTGCGTCGATAACAGCCTCAGCAATGCTGCACGATGTGTCAGATCGTCCAGTGTTGTCAATAGCCTTGGCAATGCTGCACGATGTGTCAGATCGTCCAGTGTTGCCAATCGATCTCGCTCTTATGCCGATCCTGAAGCCAGCGCTTCGTAATGTCGAGCAGTTGGCGACGGTGCGGGCCGGAAGAATAGGTGTGGTTGGCTTGGAAAATGATCTCTTTGTCGCAGCGGGCTTCCGCACGCGTCCAGAACAGCTTTTGATACAGGAACGCATAGTCGACCGGAATCACGTCATCCGACGTGCCGTGCACGACCAGCACGTCCCCGTAAAACTTCCCGGCTTCCTGGAACGGCTGGAAAGCGCCGAGCGATTCGAAAAAGACCGGCGTGAACGAATATCCGAGAAAGTCGGCGCTGCCGGTCCGAACCGATTCGTCGTAACGCTCGCGCCCCGTGATTTTCACGATGTCGTTAAACGGATACCCGACCGCCGACCACAACGCCAGACTTTTGACCCGGCGGTCGCGCACGGCGGTGAGCAAAGCGACCGCTCCGCCGAGGCTGTGCCCGATCAGCGTCACGCGGCTCGGATCGATATCTGCGCAAGTCATCGCGTAATCGAGCACGCTGCGCGTCTGCCGGATCATGGACTCGATGCCTTCTTCGCCGTATACGCCGTCGCTTTCCCCGCAGCCGATATAGTCGAAACGGACAACCAGTTGACCGTCGGCGGCCAGTTCGCGAGCCGTGGTCACGAACAGCCGATCCACGCCGATCCGACTGCCCACGAATCCGTGGCAAATGACCGTCAGCGGAAGACGCCCCTCCGAGTTTCCAGATGTCGGATAATGAATCGTAGCGGTCAATTCGTGTTTGTCGTGGCGGATCAGAATCTGGCGTTCCATAGCAGCAGCCTCCCTGGTTTTTAATCCCTAGTTAATTAGTATGAATTGTTCTTATCTTACGCCGCCAAGAACAGTTTGTCAATTCCGAGTTCGGCGCAGGGTTTTAAAAAAGCGTTAAGGATATTCCGCGGTTGGTAGACCCTGTTTCCGGATTGCGCTATGCTAAGGGATATATGCCAAATACGCTTGTTCAGCAAAAATCAGTCCTTTCCTTCTGCACGCCGAACGCAAGTAATCTTCGGTCGGGCGTCGATGCCGGAGGAAGAGCAAAGCATAAATGTTCGGGAGGAAAAGCTATTGAGCGCTTACCGTTACGGCGTGCTGAAAGCCCGGGCGATCCGTTACATCCACGGGTTCGGCAGCCAGCCGCATTTTCATATTTGCTTGCAAGACGCCAGAGGAACCCGTTACCGGGCGTCCATCAATATCAAATCCAAAGCCTATCCGTCCGAGCTGCTGTACCATATCGGGCCTTGCGCGCCGGAAGAAGCCGAAGTGTTGAAAAAACTGCCGGACGGCTTCACGCCGATCGAACAGAAGCTTCCCGTCACGGGGCTGGATTTTATCCGTCGGCCGCTTGTTCGCAAAAACGACCTGGTTCCGCTGCCCGCAAGCCTTCCCGGACCCGACAACGACCTGAACGAAAAGATTGTCGCTTTGATCGACAGCGCCGTATCGGCGGACGCGGATCTGTACGTGTTCGGCGACAGTTGGGGACCGGAAGCCGATAAGCCCGATTATTACTTCGCTTTCCTGCCGGGACGCGGCTTGCACAACATTCATATGAATCAAGGCAACGCACGTCCGTGGCACGGCGACAACGGCACGTTTCGGGACGGAGCGATCCTGGTCCATTTTGCCGACGAAGACCGTTGGATCGGGTTATTTCTGGCTTTTCAGTCGCAGTCCTGGGACACGAACGATGCCGGCCATGCGGCGGACTGAATGACTTTAGGCTCAAATCCGCCGCGTTTCCGCGCGGATCAGGCTACTTTTAAGGAGGAAACTTCGTTTGAGCATCAGAAAAAAAATTCGCGAGATCAATCAGATCCGCGACCAACTAAGCAAAAAAAACGGCGATTATTTCGACGAGGTCATCGTGCATGTCCGGTCGAGCCGCGTTGATGAAGAAAGCGGCGAAGACTGGCTGCTGGCGCGCGGCCAAGAACTGCTGAGCGCCCAGCAGAAAAGCAAAAGCGCGTCCAAACTGTTCGGCGACGATCCGGTTCTTTTTGCCGACGCCGCGCTTGAAACCCTGCCCCAACGAAAAGAAGCGCGCAGCGTCCCGCTGTACGTGCTTGCTCCGTGGGTCGCGCTGAGCTGGACGTTTTTGCTGCTCGGCCTGGCGGCATTGTTCATTCCGGAAGCCGAAGAAATCAATATGGGCATGCTGCTGATCGTGGTGCTGGGCGCGGTCGCGCTGGTCGAAGTGCTGATGCGGCTGACCCGGCGCGATCCCGAAGAAGGCGTGCCCGCTCCGCCGAAATTCAACCTGCGCGGTATCGGCGCTTCGCTGGCGGTGCTGATCGCGATCGGGATCGCCGGCCTGCTGCTTCAACGGATACTGCCAACCGTCACGATTCCGTATTGGATCACCCTCGCCCTGGCGGCGATCGGATTTACCGGGCAATTTTGGTTGCTGCGGAGACGGTGATTAAGCGAATGCCATGCAAAACAAAAGGACTGCTCCCTCAAGCCGATCGACGAATCGCGGCGGGCGGAGCAGTCCTTTTTCCTCTATATAAGACTTGCGGTTACAGCTTCACTTCCACTTTCACCGTCGGCTGTTCGTACACGGGCAGCACGTTGCCTTCGATAAGCTGTCCGTCGACGAGGATCGCTCGGACGCCGCGGCCTTCGCCGCTGTCGTTGCGCACGTCGATCTCGTAGCGGCAGCCCCGGAACATTCGGCATACGGTAAACCCTGCCCACTCGCGCGGGATGCACGGGTCGATCCGCAGCCCTTCCACCGTCGCGCGCACGCCCAAAATATGCTGCGTGGCGGCGACGTACATCCAGGCGGCGGTGCCGGTCAGCCACGATACGTTCGCTAAGCCGAATTTGTCGGAATCGGGACCGAACAGGTTCGACGCGTACACGTACGGTTCCGCGCGGTAACGTTCGAGTCCGGCCCGGTCCATCGCGACGCTCGGGATCAGTTGACGGTAATATTCATACGCCAGATCGCCCCGGCCCAGCATGCACTCCGCGATGATCGCCCAGGTGTTGGCATGGCAGAATACCGCTCCATTCTCGCCTGTGCCGGGATTGTAATTGGTTAGCGGGTCGGCGGGATCGGGAAAATCGGTAATCGGCGGATGCAGCTTTTTGATCCCCAGTTCCGTGTTGAGCAGATCGCGCACGCTGTTCATCGCCGTGACGCCTTTGTCCCCTTCCGCCATGCCCGACAGCACCGCCCACGTTTGCGCGTTCAGCCACAGCTTGGCCTGATCGTGCTCGTCCGTCCCCAGAAAACGCCCGTCGTCCATCACCGCGCGCCGGAACCATTTGCCGTCCCAGCCGCTTCCGTTCACTCGGCTTTT
This sequence comes from Saccharibacillus sacchari, assembly GCF_037722395.1. Lineage (GTDB taxonomy): Bacteria > Bacillota > Bacilli > Paenibacillales > Paenibacillaceae > Saccharibacillus > Saccharibacillus sacchari_A. Next base: position 15,950 of record NZ_JBBKAR010000037.1, read on the forward strand.
CTGCTCGTCGTACAGCTTGCGGTAACGCGCCGCATCCGCCGCGTGGCCCGCGAGTTCCGCCAGATCGGCCGTTTGCCGCAGCGCCGTTCCGAACTGCATCGCCGTCCAGATACTTTCGCCTTTGCCTTCGCGGCAAACGCGGAATAACTGGTCGTTCCAATCCGAACGCAGCATGAGCGGGAAGCCGTTTCGCCCCAGATGGTTTGCCGTATAGTCGATCGCCCGCCGCAAATGCTCGTACACGCTGCCTTCGCCGCCGTCGTAATACGCGATCTTTTCATGCAAAAAGTCGACGTTCCCGCTTTCCGCGATCAACGCCCATACCGCGAGCGCCGTCCACAGATGATCGTCCGAATGGATGCTCGTGACCGGGTCCCAACCTTCGTGCGGGAAAAAGTAATGGTTCACGTGACCGTCCCGGTACTGCTGACCGAGCAGCAAACGCAGCTTTTCTGTCGCGGCTTGGGTATCGTGCGGCACGACGGCCAAAATATCCTGCGCCGTATCGCGGAACCCGACGCCCCGGAACGTGCCGGTCGCATACAACGAAATATTGCGGGAAAACAGGAAATTGCGCTGCGCCTGATACGGATTCCACACGTTCAGCATCCGCTCCGCTTCGGCGTCCGGCAGCGTGCAGTTCCAGGCGCCGAGGTATCGGTCCCACTCCTTTTTCAACCCGGCAAAAGAACGCTCGACGAAGCCGGACTGCCGCGAACGTTCGACCGACAATCTCGCTGCCGCTTCAGTCGGGGCCGTGCCGAGAAACACGTTGATCTCCCGCGTCTCGCCCGGCGCAAGCGTCACGGTCATTTGCAGCGCGCCGCACGGATCGCCGCCGAGCAGCGTCGAGTTGCCGCAGCCGCCGCGCTCGATCGCTTGCGGGTTCGACTCGCTGCGGTAGCTGCCGACAAAAGCATCGCGGTCGCCGTCGTATCCGGTCAACGGCGTGTCCGACGCGAAGTAGACCAGCGGCGTCTCGTCCGGCTTCGGCTGGTTTTCGACGCCGTAGCGGTACAGCAGCATATCGTTCGCGTGATGCGTGACCGATACCTGATGCTTGTTGTAGCACTGCCATTGCAGCTCGCGCATAAACTCCATCATGCCGAACTCGGCGTAGGCGTAGACGTGCAGCTTTTTCTCCGCCGGGCCGTCGTTCGCGAGCGTCAGGTTCCAGATCAGCGAATTTTCTTCCGGCCCGACAAAATAAACCGTGCGCGCGAAAATCTCGTTTTTGGACGCTTCGAAACGGGTGTAACCCATGCCGTGCGCGCTTTTCCAGGTATCGGGACGGATCAACGACGGTTCGTTGGTCGGGCACCAGTACTCGGACGGATCGCCGTTATCGTCAACCTCCTGGATATAGAGATAAGGCCCGGAACGGTCGGTCGGCAGATGGAAAAAACGGTACCGCGTGATCCTCCAGATCTGCGGTGATTTGTAAAAAGCGACGCCGCCCCCGGCATGCGACAGCATCGTGTGAAACGTGCCGTTGGACAAATAATTCATCCACGGCGTCGGCAGGTCGCGGCGGTAAAACTCCACCTCGCGAGCCTCGTCGAGAAAAGCGTAAGCGCCGTCGGCCCGGGGGGACGGGGTGAGAGCGGCGGGGTCGGAAGCGGCGCGGGGGGTGACGGAGGAGGCGGTTTGCGCTGGAACGGGGTCCGAGACGAAGCAGCGGGCGGCGGAGGTGGCCGTCTGCCTAGGGGCGGGAACGGTACGGCGGGCGGCGCCAGATGAAGCTTGTGCAGAATCCGGATTAGAGCGGCGGGCTTCGGATAACGCCGCCTGCGCGGCAATCGAAGCGACAGATGGGCCGAGCGCGGACGCCGGGTTGCGCGCGGAAGCTTCGCCTTTCGAGTCTTTTGGGCGGTTTGAAGCGTTTCGGTCGGAAAAGGAATTCATGGCAAGCTTCGCTCCTTTGGATCGCGGCGCGGAAAGCAACGGCGTGTCCGACAACCGTGTCGGACACGCCGTTGCGAACCGATACAGAAACGGAAAAACCGATCGCGCCACGGTGTTATAGAGATTTTGTTGACTTTTTGTGCAGATTTTACGGATTTTTAGACGTACTTTGCGAAAATGTTGACGTAAGGTCAAAATTTTTATCTACTTTGGCCTTTTTCGCAGCCAATTCAGCAAATTTGTTGACGAAAAGTCAACAATGGATAAAAAAAGCTCCGATTATCCGAAAAATGTTAATATCGAGTCAACATTTTTCGAACAACGTCAACCTTCATGCGGCGGCTAGGCCAGAGCGAGAATGGTAAGAACGGCGGGTAGCGCGTTCAACTCGCTTTGACGTCGACGCAGCGGCCCAGCCCAGCATCCTAAGGACGGCAAATCGTGTTTGCCAACAGCTCCGGCGTGCATATGGCGTACGGAAGATCGTGTTTGTTCAGCAATCATTTTCGGCAGCCGTAGCACAAGCACGAAAAGTGATCGGATATTCGATTACTTCGGCGTTACCTCGTCGATCGTCATGTTGTAGCGCAAGTCGTTCATCGGCGTGCCGTCGGGGTGTTCGACGAACACGGCGAGCCGAATATCTTCCGCTCCGCCGCGAACGATCGCGATCAGGCGGTTGAGTCCGGGGCGAAGCTGCGAGCGGAACAACGGACTTTCGAGCGGTCGGCCGTTCAGCCAAAGCTCGACCGAAGCCGGATTGCCGGACGTGCGGAAACGAACAGAGCGCGGCGTGGAGTCGCGAAGTTGAACGGCAGGCAGTTCAACAAAAGCGCTCAAAAACCACAAACCGCCTGCCGAATCCGCGATGCGCATCGTGCCGTCTTGCGGATGGCGTTCTTTTTTCTTCATCCAGCCGTACAGTCCTTCGCCCAGATTGTTGAGCGAAAAGTCGGGATCGGTATAATACGCGCGCATCGCCTGCTCGTCCTGGTACGGCTCGCACGGCAGCGCCATCATGGATTCGATCGCGTGCTGGGCGTCGCTTTTGACACTGCTCCACAGATCGTCGTCGAACGCCGCGCCCAAATTGGCGAGCAAACGGGCGTAAAGCCGCACGTTCTTGTCCAATTCGGGACGAAGGATAATCTGCGAGCAGATTATCCTTCCCGCGCCGACAGGAAACTCGGCGACGAAAGTGCCGGGCGGCTGCGCGCGGTCGCGGTTCAGTTCCACCAGCGCCAAGCGGCTATGCTCGGCCGTGTGCTTGTGCACAAAATAATCTTTCCAGGCCGTGCCTTCCACGCTGACGCAGATCGGACGGCCGCCGTCGGCTTCGATCCGATGCAGCCCGAGCGGCAGATTTTCGACGTCGCGCGGCGAATGATGCACTTTGTCCAGACCGAACAGGTCGGCCGGGCTTAAGCCTGCGGCGAGCGGATACGCGTAATCCGCTTCAAGCTGGTAAGCTTCGCGGGCCGCGATTCCGACGCGGCGTCCGAGCAAGCGCGCCAGCGCTTCGCCGTGCTTCGGCAAGCACGGCAGCACGACTACCGCGCCGCCGGCTTCGGCGAAGGCGCGGGCGGCCTCCGGCACGCCGGACCGCAGCAGCTCGTCCGGCTCGATCAGCAGCAAGGCGGGATCAGGCGGCTGCGGCGGCGAAGCCGAAACGGCGTGCGCCGCCTCGCGGCTGCCGCGAAGCGGCCGATGCGGCAGGCGCAGCGCCGCAAGCAGGCGCGCGCCGGCGCCGTCCGGCGCGCCGAGGAAGCGCGCAGCGGCGCTTCCCGCAGCCGTGCCCTGCGGTCGCGCGTCCGCCAGCGCGGCGGACTCCGCGCGGTCCGCATGCGCCAGCAGCCGGCGCAGCAGTACGCATGCCTGCGGCACGCGCGCGAACCGGCTCGTCAGCCCGAGCTGGTTCGCGAGCAGGTAACCTCCGCCGCCGCGATATTCCAGCAGCGGCGTCCACAAATCGCCGCCGTCTCCGAAGTCGCCGGCGCTGCTTTCCAGCAGCAGGCGGTAATCGCCTGCCGCCGGCTTTTCGTAAGCCGCCGTGCACAGCGGCACCGGCCCTGCCTCGCGCAGTTCCGGTTCCCAGAACATGAGATCGTCGTCGCCGAATCCGTCCAAGATCGGATGGTCGTAACTCGCGGCATGCGCGCGGATAAAATCGCGGCGGCTCAGCGTCAGGAGACCGATCGAGAACGACTCCTGTTCCAGCAACAGCACGCGTCCTCCGCGCGCGGCGAACGTGCCGATCCCGCGTTCGATCGCCCCGTCTTCGTCGCGAATAGAACTGCCGACGACCAACAGTGCCGCCGCGTCTTGCTCTCCGATTCCGCTTGCCGAAATCCGGCGGCAGCCCGGAACCAGGCTTCGCAACAAAGCGTAATCGTCTTCTCCTCCGACATATAGGCAGGAGCTTCGCAAATTAAGCGGCGAGCTTTTGAGCACGGCGGAAAACAAACGGTACGTTTTCCGGACTTCATGCACGTTCCGCCCGTCGTGATACAGCACGGCCGTCAGCTCGATAGCTTCTTCTTTCAGCTCTGTCGCGTTCAGTTCTTTCGCGACGGCGCGTTCTTTCGAGTCTGTCGCGACGTATTCGGTTTTCGCATCTTCCGCGACCGATCCTACCGGCTCCGGCCGCCATTCGAACGCCGCGACTTTTTTCTCCGCCGGAAGCTGGCGGAATTCCAAGCGTTCCCGCCGCAGTTCGCGCCCTCCCTGCGCGACCGCGAATTCCACGGTCACGTCGCGTGCGACCAACGTGTCGTTATACACGTCGAAGCTGCGCACGATCGGCGCATCGTCGAAAAAGCAGCGGTCGTATTGCGCCGCGATCAGCGCCGCCGGACGGAACGCTTCGCGCATGACGGCGAACGCCGGATTCGGCCGGTAAAGCGGATACTCCGGCGGCAGCAGGCCGTTGTTCAGCGTCAGCGAATACGCCGGGATATACGCCGGTTTGACGCCCGGCGCTGTCGGATCGGCCCATTCCAGCAGAATATTCTGCTCCGGCATGGCGCGCATGAAATAATGCGCGAAGTTGAACGTCGAGATGCCGGATACGCCTTGCCGCCGCGCGTATTCGACGAACAGCCGCTCTTTTTCCGCCAATCCTTTGACCGCTTCGTTGGTGTGCCGGTAGGCTTTCAAACCCGCGTACACGCTGGCGTTCTGCGGACAGATATACCACCAGCTCCCGTGCTCGCCGAACGTCAGTGGAACGCTCCGGTCCCACTGGGCGATCGTGCCGTCGATATTGTAATGCCGGCTTTCCGCTTCGGTCAGCGCTTTGGGCAGCAGCCGGTTATCGCCTTCCGCGACGATCGGGCGGGTCGGATCAAGCCTGCGCATATTCTCCATCAAAGCCGGGATCTGCCGTTTGAACGCGTCGCGCCCGTCGACCCAACGCATCTCGTTCTCCACGCTCCACATCACGACCGACGGATGGTTGCGGTCCCGCCGCACCAGGCGCTGCACATGATCGAGAGCGTTGCGGATATAATCCGGGTGATCGGCGGCCATCGACTTGCCGGAACCGTAGATCGCCGTTTCTCCGATAATCAACATGCCCATTTCGTCCGCGATGCGCAAAAAATACTCGGGGTACGGTTCCGCGTGCAGCCGGATACAATTGACGCCGACTTCGCGGCACATCCCGTACCAGGCGCGCACGTAGGCTTCCGTTTGCTGCGTCGGTCCTTGAAAATGCCACGAATCCCCGCGCAGCGACAACGGAATCCCGTTCAGCATGAACGTCGGCCCGTCGATCCAAAATTCGCGGAATCCGAACGTTTCGACGATTCGATCGACCGCGATTCCGTCATGCAGCAGTTCCAGTTCCGCCGTATACAGCACCGGAGAATCCGGGCTCCACAGCTCCGCGTCGCGCCAATCCAGACGGAACCGCGCAGTCCCGATCGGCGGACGCCATTCGTTTTCGCATAAACGCGACTCTCGTTCTTCCTCGCTGCCGCCGCCCCGTTCGGTCCGAGAAAAGCCGTAAGAAGAAGCGTCGTTAGCACAGCAAGAGTAAAAGGTATCGGTCTTTATTTCGGCCTTTGTTTTGGAATCTATTCCGGAATCGACTCCAGATTTTATTACCGAGTACATTCCCGACGCTCTTCCAAACTCTATGACCGAATCTTTTTCCAACTCTGTACCCGAATCGATTCCCGAACCGATGCCCGATTCGTCCCCGAGCCGTGCTCCCAGCCCGATCTCCGCCGTCAGCACCGGAGCTTTGTCCGGCCGATCCGCCCGGCGCACGTTCAACCTGACCGACAGCGTATCGGCCGACGGCAATCCTGCGCTCTCGCCGACCGACAGCCGACCGGCCAATCTCAATTCTGCGCTGCCGCCGACCGACGCGTCGATCTCCAACCGATTTTCCCGTACGGACGTGCGCACCGACACCGATTCCACCGCCGCGTGCGGGATACTTTCCAACCAGACGTCCTGCCACAGCCCGCGCGCCAGATAGCCAAACCACGATCCGGTCAGCCCGGTCGATTTGACTGCGCCGGACGCGATCGCCGTTTTATCGAAATTCGCGCAAATCACCTGAAGCTCGCATGTCTCGCCGGGACGCACAAGCGAAGTCAGATCGAGCCGAAGCGGCAGATAACCGTCCCGCCAGACCGCGAGCTTTTGCCCGTTCACGTACACCGCCGCCTGCTGCATCACGCCGTCCAGCCGCAGTAGGATACGCCGATCTTCCCATTCTTGCGGCACGACGAAACTTCGGCGCAGCAGTCCCGCTTCCGCCCGATCCCACTCCGGCGGATAGCCGTACGGCGCGAACAATTCGAATCCGTACGCCTCGATCCGGCCGAACGTATACCCCGGACGCGACTCGTACGATCCCCTCCAGCTCGACGGCACGCTTACTTTGCGTTTTTCGTACGCGGCGGACTTCGGCAGCGACAGCTCCTGCGGGCGATCGTACAGCGGCATGAAGTCCCATTCTCCGTTCAGGCACAGCGCGTCGCGAAAAGCCTGCTTTCCCGACCTTTTTCGCAAACCTTTTTCCGTTCTTTTTTCCGCTCCCTGTTCCGTTTCCGGCATCGTCCGTTCCGTTTTCCGCTTCATATTTTCATTCCCTTTCTTCCTCCGCCGCCCGAAACTCCAGCACGCGGTTCAGGTTTAACCAGATTTCTTCGTCGCCGGAAGCGTCTGTCCACGGGATAAAATGCGTCCGCATGACCGCTCCCCAATCGTTCGGCGTGCGGCGCGTGTTCAACGACCCTTCGTACGGCGCCGCTTCGATCGTCGCAGGCCGCTCGGCATAGAAAAACAACCATTGTTCGTGCAGTGCGATGATGCCGTATTTGTCGCCGTCCCCCGGCTTTTCTTCCTGATATTGATAATGGTAAAACACGTAACTAGACACCTTCTCCGACCGAAGCCGCGCCAGACGCCCGCAACTTTCGGTCTTGAGCGTTCTTCGCCCGAATCCGGGGTCCGTATCGCGCCGATAATGGAAAATGTCGCTCATCGGCACGAAAATCCGGCGCTCCGGCTCGCCCGGCCACAGCGCAAGCACGGATTCAAGTCCGGGAAAAAGAAATTCGAAAAACGAAGCTTGAATATCGCCGTGTCGCGGTTGAATGTTCGCCAAAAGCGGTTCGCAATCCGACAGCTTTTTTGGACGATCGGATTCGGTTTGCGCTATCTTGCCTGCTTGCTCCCCGAATTCCGCTGGCACGCCAGCTTCCTTTTCCATATACAACAACCAATGCCCGCCGCTTTCGAACAAGCTGATTCGCGTCACGCCCGCTTGGTTCAGCGCCGCTACGATTTTCGGATTTTGTTCAACCTCGCCGTACGCCCGGAAAAAAGCTTTCGCCGCTTCGGCGTCGTCGCTCCAGGCCCGGTACATGCTTCTTTTCATCTTCTACTCCTTTCAGCCTCCCCGTTTGCGGATCGAAGCGTCGGTTTGCCGTTCTTTACGGTATTCGCCGGGCGTCGCGTTTTCGAGCTTTTTGAACACGCGGATAAACGACATCGGATACAGGTACCCGACCTTTTCCGCGATGTCCTGCACCGATTCGTCGGTCTCGACCAACAGCCGCTTGGCTTCTTCCATCCGCAGCCGGGTCAGGTAATCGACGAACTTTTCGCCCAATTCTTCTTTGAAAATGCGGCTGATCGTTTTGGCGTTACCGTCGAACGCTTCGCTGATCTGCGTCAACGAAAAGTCGGGATCGCCGTAATGCTCCGCCACGTATTCGCGCATCCGGTTCGCCAGATCGTAATGCTCGCGGTTCATGCGGCTTTCGCGCAACCGATGTTCCGCTTCGCGCAGCGAATCGAGCAACGGGCCTCTCAATTCGCCGATCCATTCGAAATCCGCCGTCGACGACGGAACGCCGCGCAGCCCGCAGTCCGCCCAGATCTCCTGCATCGGCTGCGGTAGCTCGTGCATCTCTCGCCCGAACTGCGCTTGCAGCAGCTTCAGCAGCCGCACCACGTCTTCTTTGGAACAGCCGTCCGCCGACATCAGCGCGAAAAACCGTTCCACCAATCCTTCCCACTCGCCGCTGCCGAGCCGGAACGCCAAAGCGGCTTCACGCACCGTTTGCACGAGCGCGTCCATCCCGCCGCTGCCCGCGCCTCCTTCTCCCGCCCGGCCGAACACATACGCGCCTCCCGGCCCTTCCGCCACTTTGCGGTCCAGCGCGGCTAGCGCTTTGCGGTACGAAGCGGCGATGGCCGTCAGATCTTCCGCCGCTCCGCCGAAACCGAATGTCGCGGTAAACTTGGCGTTCTGCTTCACCCAGCCGCACGCCTGTTGCGCCATCGCCGCCAAGCGTACGGGATCGGCGTCGCGCCCGGAATCCGGACGCGGCCGGTACAGCAGTCCCAACCGATCCGGCCCGATCCACTCCGTCCACAGCGGTTCGCCGCATTCGTCCGCGATCTCTTGAATGACGCTGTGCAGCATGAACTTGAACAGCGCCAGATCGCGCGGGGTATGCTCCGCCGACAACGAAGCGTACGCATCGATCTCGGCCACCCCGACCAGACTGCCCGCGAATTCCCCGTTCATGCCGAGACTGGACGTTTCCCGCACCCATTCTTCCGGCGGCATATCGCGGCTGCCTTCCAGCAGTTCTTTGAACAGGTGGGCGCGGCGGTACGGCAATCCTTCCGCCTGCTGCCGTTCGTAATCGTTGGCTTGCTCGATCAGCTTTTCCAGCGACCGTTCGATAAAAGCAAATTCGTCGTCGCTGCGTCCCGGCGCCGAAATGCCGCGTTCCCGATGCTGCTCCGCCAGTGCCGCGATCCGGTTCATGACCTGACCGAGCGGGCGGTAATGGCGGTGGCTGATATACGTCATGGCGGCGATGCCTCCGATGATCGCGGCGAAGCCGAGCAGCGCCCACAGATTGGAAAAAGCGGACAATAGCGAAAACGCGCCGACTCCCGCCAGCCGAATTTCCACGTTCCAGCCGGTATACGGCGACACCAACGCGATTTTTTCGCGCCCGCTTTCGTCGGAACAGCTTTGCTCCGATCCTCCGATGATGCCGCCGACCGCGTCTTTGATACAGACGTCCACGTTTTCGCGGCCCATCTCCCCGATCATCGACTGAATCGATTCTTTGCGCACGTTGACGACGATCACGCCCTGCTCCCCGGAAAAATAAGGCACCTGCTTGCTCAGCGACACGACGGCTCTCGGATCGCGGTCGCCCGGAAAAAGCATCATCTGCCGCAATCCGCTCCATGCCGGAGCGTCCGGCTCGGCCAGCGTTTTTTCGATAAAAGCCCGGTCTCCGAACGCCGGCAGCGACGAGGAAAACGACTGCATCAGCACTTTGTCGTCCGCCCGGCGGTATACGTAGACGGAATCGATCATCGGCAAGGGAGACATGAAATCAAGCAGCGCTTCGGTCACCCCGTAATCGCGGTAAGGCGTGGACGACCGGGATTCCCGGAAAAAAGCGTCGACCCGGTCGTTCAGCAGCAGTCCTTTGATCGTCGGCGTCTCGATGCCGCGCAGCGACGTGTCCAATACCTGGACGACGTTTTGCGCGTAAATCTCGTTGGCCCGAAGCGTCTGCTTGCGCACGGTGTCGCCCAGCGTCATAAAAAACACGATCACCAGGCACGAGACGACCGCGAACAGGATCGGCAAATACGACAGGATCAACCGGTACAGCCACTTTTTGTGCATGTTCTCCCTCCTTCCGATTTCTTTTTCGCGAGAGCGGCGCCTGCACGGACGAAGCGGCGCAGCGAATAAGTTTCCGCTGCGCCGACCGCCTGGATTCCGGGATTACTCCGACAATTCCATGATCCGCTGGCGGGAGATAAAGCCCAGATACCCCGCGCCGCCAATCGCTTCCGTCGATGTGTCCAGATAATTGAACACTTCCTGCCCGTCCGACTTGAGAATGATGCGCACGCCGCCGCTTTCCTGGAACAGCCCCGTTTCGATCTCGTGCTGCTGGCCGAACGTGAGCATGGTGTTCGGCACGCCGAAGCCCGCAGGCCCCGCAACGTCCGGGTTTTGGCTGACCGTGCCGTACAGGATAGTGCGTTTGCCTTTGTTGAAACGATGCAGCTCGATCTTGTCGTGGTTTAGGATCGCCAGATACATCGTGCCGGTATTGTAATTTTGCGAAATGTCCTGGCTGCCCAGCATCATCGCGTACCAGTTGGCTGAATCCGCCGCGTCGTCGATCTTCAGATCGAACAGCAGCTTCTCGTTCTGGAATTTGCGTTCCGCGTACGCCGTATAACCGGCCGGGGCGCGCAGCGCGAGCACGCCGTTTTCCAGTTCGCTCAAGCCATTGGCGGGCGTGTTGACGTACCAGCCTTCCGGATCTTCGATCGCCGATTGCAGCGAGACGGAATCGGCGCTTTGTTCGTTCCAGACGCGGATTTCGTATTCGGTGACGATAGGCGTTCCGTCCGGGTCGTCGCCGGTCAGCGTCAACGTCGCCGTGCCGACTGCGTGCGCAGTCAGTTCTCCCGCGGCATTCACGGTAAAGATCGAAGCGTCGGAGCTTGCGTACGTCACCGCGCCCGCCGTTTCCCGATCGCCGAAGCGCGTTACGCCGTGCGGCTCCAGTTCAAGCGTCGAACCTTCGCGCACATGCGCGATGCCGCCCGGCTGACCGTCCAGCGAAAAACCGACCCACTCGTCGCCCACCTGAATCTCGACGTTCAGCAAGCGCTGCACGCTGCCTTCGACGATCGAGATCTCGACGACCGCCGTTCCTTGCGCGACGCCCGTTACGGCGCCTTGCGCGTCCACCGTCGCGACCGACGGGTTCAGGCTGCGGTAACGGATATCCGCATTCGCGCCGCTCAACGTCTCGTCTTTGCCGCCCTGCTTGACCGGAGTCAATGTGCCGGTATCGCCCGCTTCCAATTCAAGTCCGGCAGCGCTCCAGCGGCCGATGTCCGTATCGTTCAGCGACGCGTACGCGGTTTCCAGACCCGCTTCGGCGATAATCGCCTGCGCGGCTTGCGGCCAGTTCGCGTCCGGCACGACCGTATTGTTTTGGAAAACGACGCCGGTGCCGTTATTGGTGTAGGTGCTTGTCGTCGTATAGTTGTTCACGTACTCGACGTCGTGGATCGACGGCACGTACGCCATCGCCCAGCGCATCGGAGACGTCCACGGCGGCGAGTCTTTCAAGTCGATCACGTTTCCGTCGAATTTCCAGTACGCCGAGCCTTCGTCCGTATACAGCGCCGCGTTGGCGTCGAGCTGGTTGCGGATATAGTTGCCGCGCACGAGATTTTTGTCGGCCGCCGTCGCCCCCGTGGTGCCCAGCGTGTAGATCGCGCCGCCGTCCCGCAGGCCCATACACATCAGGTCGTAGATCAGATTGCTTTCGATCTTGACGTTGCGCGTGACCGGATCGAAATCTTTGGCCCAGCCGTAGCCCATATGCACGCCGCTGTACGGCAGATTGTACATTTCGTTATGGCTGATCTCCATATCGAGCGGATACCCGGCCGAGACGGCCGCCGCCGATTTGTAATCGACGCCGATATCGTGGATCACGTTGTTGAGCACATCGTCGTTTTTCATGCTCAGCCGGTGGTCGTCGGGATTGAACACGTTCCGATTGGACGAATTCGGTTGGCCGACGTTGACCGCGCCGCCCGACAGATCGTAGAAACGGTTGCCTTCGATCAGGCTGTTTTGCACGCCGTTTTGCAGCCGCAGACCCGTGATGCCGAGTTTGGCGAACGTCGTGCCGGTAAAGTTGACCGTGTTCGCCAGCTCCACTTCGATCGCGGCGGGCGGCAGTTCGTCCGGCGTGCCGCTATAACGCAGATGGTTGTTTTGCGCATCGGAATGCCCGGCGTCGGTGCTCGGGTGCATCCAGGTCGTATACATGAACGACAGATCTTCGAAATTCAGGTTGCGCACCGGGGCATCGGCCGATAGCCCCGTCACGGTCACAAGCTGCTCCAGCTCCGGCGCGACCACTTCCGCGTTGCTCAGGTCTTCGCCCGGCCGCGGCATGTAATACATGACATTGCTGTCGCGGTCATGGTACCATTCGCCCGGCTGGTCCAGCAGTTCCAGCGCGTTTTCGTAGTAGACCGGAAGGGTCGCCGACGTCTGGCCCCGGTTTTTGACGTTTGCCCAACCCGGATTGCGCAGGGTGAAGGTCGCCAGTCCGTTCGATTGCGTGACCGATTGCACGCGCACCCTGGAATTGGTCCAGACGTCTTCGAATACCAGTTCCAATTCGTCCGCGTCGCTCCACGACGCGATCTGCGTATCGCGCGACGTATATCCGGCATCCGTCTTGTTCGGACGGTCCAGTCCGCCTTCGCTGCGCGCCCGCACCGCTCTTACGCCGTTCACGAACAGTTGGCGCGTCTCCAGCCCGGCGGGCGCGTTCGCACGGTAAATGCCGCTGCCCGGCTGCGTTTCCGTCCAGCCGGAAATCTCGCGGCCGCCGCTGAGCACGGTATCTTCGCCGCCCGCGCCGCGATAGATCACGAAGTGGCCGTTGCTGCCGGAGTCTTCCGGCGCGAAGCTGAGCGTATCGGCCAGCGCGTAAGTGCCCGCGCCCAGATTCACCAAGATATCGCCCGTCATGTCGTCGTTGAGCGACCGGACTTCCTGCTGCGCCCGCCCGATCGTGGCGAACGGCGCCGCCTGGCTACCTGCGCCGCTGTCGCTGCCTTGCGGCGACACGAACAATTGCGTCATGACCGTGCGCGCGGTGACGGTGACCGAAATCGTTCCTTCGGCCGTGCCGTTCGCCGAAGCGGCGGTGATCGTGACCGATCCGGGCGATACCCCGGTCACTTCGCCGTAACGGTCGACGGTCGCGACCGATTCGTTCGACGAACTCCAATCCAGTTCGGCTTCCGTCGTGTCGTCCGGCTGGATCGTCGCATCCAGCAACGCGCGCGAGCCGACCGGAACCGGACCGTCAAGCGGCTGGATCGCGACGCCGGTCGCCGGAATATCGGCGACGACGACCGTGGTCTGGGCGGCCGGAATATTCTCGTCCGGCTGCGCGGAGATGATCGCCGTACCCGGCGATAGGCCCGTCACCCGGCCGTTCGCGTCGACCGTGGCGACCGATACATCGCTGGACGAGAACGCCGCGTTGCGGTCCGTCGCGTCGGTCGGAAGAAAGTCCAGCTTCAGATCGAGCATCCGTCCGATCGCCAGATCGTACTGGCTTTCGGCGAAAGCCGCCGAAGCGGCGGCGACGTAATCAGCGGCCACAAAATCGTCGAAGCTGGCCGATCCGGCATGTTCGCGATAGACCCCCAGGTAAAAGCTGGCCATCGGGCCAGGAATTTTCATCGGTTCTTTGGTCAGCAGGCGGCGGCCGTCGACTTCCAGATCGAACGTATTCGCCGCGCTGTTCATCGCGAGGCGCACGTCGTACCAAGTACCGGCCGCGATCGGCATCAGTTTGGTCCAGCCGGATACGCCTTGCTTCATATAACTGATCTCGCCGCCGTAAACGGCGAATTGGATCAGCGATCCGGTCTGCCCGGCCCCGGCCGGCGTCGGCAGATAGATTACGGCGTTCGTCTGATCGACGCTGAAGCTGTACGACAGCGAGCTGCGGTCCGTCGTGATCGCGGCATTGCGCCGGAAGTTATGGCCGCTCGCGATCGGAGCGGCCTGCGCGACCCGCAGCACGTTGCCGCCGCGTTCGGCCGATTGCGTGATTTTGGCCGTCACGCCCGTGGGCGGCGTGCCGATCGTCCAACCGGAAGGCGGCGAACCGACGGTGCCGGATTCGAAATCGTCGGCGACCACGGCGGCCGACGAGACCAGGCTTTGCGCCGGGTCTTCGGAATCGGCGGAGACGGAAGATTGCTCGTCGGTCGGCGCCAGCGTTTCGTCCGGCGAAGAAGCTTCCGGATCGGACGCCGGAGCCTCGGGAGACGGCTCGACCGGCTGTTCGCCCGGCGACGGTTGCTCGACCGGCAGCGTCTCCCCGGACGCAGGCTGTTCGGACGGCGGCGTTTCGGTCGGCTTTCCTTCGGGTGGCGCTTCTTCGGACGCCAAGATACCGCTTGAAGCGGCGGCATGCACGTTCCCGATCCCGCTTCCCCCCAACGTTCCGCCTACCGTCAACACCGCAATGATAACGCATACATTTAATCGTTTCCAGACTTTTCCGTCCATGATTCATCTCCTTCCGCGCTCAGGCGGGATTGAATGGCAGAATAGGCAAACGCGATCTGTTGTCGGTATTCGTTCAATCGGTATTCGTTCAATCTGTCGATAAGCATCAGTCTTCGGGCTGTTATGTACATCCCGAACGGTGCGGATCAAGTTCCAGCCGCACCTGCTCGCTCCCTTGTTCCAGCAGCCGCACGCGCCGAATCCGTTCTTGCGCTTCGCGCGGCACTTCGCGGTCGTCCAGCACTTCGTCTTCGATCGAGATTCGCGAGAGGCGCGCCTCGATCGCGGCTTCGTCGCCCACGTCGTCCAGACAGACTACGACCCAGCCGGCTTCGATCCGGGAAACTCGCGGCAAATCGGGTTCGCCCGATGCTCCGGCATGCAACATCTGGCGCAGCCTTAGCCGCTCCCCGTCGCGCGCGGCGAGCAACGCGCCGGGACGGCACTTCGCGTCGTGCCGGGTTTGCAGCGGCGATACGGCGATCGCCGCTCCGTCGTAACGCAGCACGTGCCATAGGCGACCGTCCGCGCCCGGAATTTCGGCCGCTTGCCCGGCGAATCCAGGCACGAGCCATTCGTCGGCGATTTCCGCTATGGGCTGGTTCACCTGTTCCAACACCCGCAGCGCCAACAGCGCATATTCGCGCTGCGCGGCGAACGTGCGCACTTGAGGATACGGCGATCGGCGGAACAGCGCCGGCATGAGATAAGCCGTTTTGTAACTTTCCGCCGGATGCGTACGGACGGTCTCCCCGTCGTCGACGTACCAGCGGGCATACGAGACTTGTCCGGTTTCGGCCGCCGCCGACAGCGGAAAACATTGCCAGCCCAATCCCCACGTCTCGTGCTGATAGCTGCCCGGCATAACCGGAAATTCATTCAGGCTACCCAGCCGCGTCCGGCGGCCGATCCAGCTATACGCGGCGGCAGCGTCGAAAACCCGTTCTTCGCGGACGCGGGGCCAAGCTTGCGAACCGCCGTCACCGTCGACGCCACTGTTTTCGCCATGCCTGTTGCTTGTATCGTCCGCAACGCTTTCGCTTCGCGAAGCACGTCCGTCGTTGCCGCTCGCCGCTTCGACCGTACTGTTTGCGTTTTGTAGGTCTTGTCCGTTTTGCTTGAAGGCCTTACTCCCGCTTGCTTGAAACGCCGGATCGAACAGCAGCAGCGTGGACAGATCGTTCACGTGAAACGAAGTTTCCTCCAGCTCGTCCGTCCCTGTCACGCCCGCGATCAACCAAGCCAAGCTGGGCCGCAGTACTTCGCCGCCGAAGTTATAGCTGCGGATCGTCGGCACCAACTCGCGGCCGTCGTGGAACCGCAAAATATCGAGCAGCGATCTCCGATGCAGCGCTAACTTTTCCGCAAGCGCCGGCCGAAGCGGACGCAGCAGCGGTTCCGCGATCGCTAACGCGTTCAGCATGACCCCCTGATACACCAGACTCATGTTTTCGCCCCAACCCCAGCCCCGCCGCGACGTGTACGACTCCCAGCGTTCGAAATAATCCGCCGCCGCTTCCAGCCGTTCGCCGTCGCCCAGCAGATGCGCGATCGCCAGCAGCATCGCGCCGTCGCTCATCGTTTTGTTCGGGTAGTACAGCTCCGGCTCGCGGCATTCGCGTTCAAACCAGAACGCGGCGCGGCGCAGCATGCCGTCCATGATCGCGACATGCTCGTCCGGCATGGCGTCCGGCGCCCGAAGCCGCAGCGACACCAGCGGCATAAGGATAAAAAACGCCGCGTTCGTATCCTGCACCTCCGCTTCTTCCGCGTACCAGCGAAATGCGCCGTACCGGTCGTTCGCCGAATTGCGAAGCTGAAGTTCCGCCAACGCTTGCAGCGTCTGAGTCCCCGCTTCGCGTTCGCGCGGGCCGTCTGCGTTCGCCAGTCGTCCCAACGCGTAATACCCCGCCGATACCCGACCTTCGTGGCAGTACGGCAAATGCGCGATCTGGCGCGTATGCCCCGGCCGATCGTAACGCGCCAGCCCGTTTTCGATAACCAGGCTGTCCGATGCTTCCGAGTGAATCCGGCGCATGACATCTTTCGTCCATGCTTGCAAAGCCTCTCCTCCTCCCTTGCGTTACGCACTTTACGGCGAGTATCTTTGACGCCAGGCCGCGCCCGCAAGCCTTCACCGAAACGGTTCCCGCCTTTTTCCGACCTTCTGGACTTACGAACTTGCACACTTCCGAACCTTCGTCTATTCGTCCTGTTTCATCTGCTCGCCCATTTCGTAAATATCGTCCATCAAGATCGCGTCGTCTTTATGCTCCGCGTACCAGTTCGCGTAAAACTCGTCGACCTGCGCGCCGCCCGCTTTGTCCCAGATTGCTTGCGCGTCCGCAATGAATTGGTCGACCGCCGCTGGTCCGCCTCCGCCAACGATGGTCTGCATCGCCATATCCAGAATCGTTTTGTTGGCGTTGGTGTTGAGCGTGGCGAGATTTTGCGGGAGCAGCGGCAGATAGGCGCGCTGGGTGATGCCGACCATCGGGCGGGACGGGTCCATGTACGCTTTTACCGCTTCGTCGTAGATTTTGATGTAATCCTGTTCGGCTGGCGTCGGATCGACTTTGTTTTTAAGCCCGTAATTTTTGCCGATCAGCGGGGTCAACATGCTCATGTCGCGGTTGTATTCCAGTTCCGTTTTGTTTTTTTCCGGATCGATCGCTTTGGCGCGCCCGTCCGGCGTCAGCTCGTAGTTCACGCCTTCGATGCCATTCTGGATCGTGTTGGTGTATTCGTCGCTCACCATGAAGTCGATCATGCTCATGACCGCTTCCGGGTCTTTGGCCGCCGCGTTCACCATGCCCGTCATCTGCACCGGACTGCTGAGCGTCGGGCTGTAGCTGCCGAATTCCGTCGTCGGAAGCGCGATCGCGATCACTTCGGCGTCCGGCACGTTTTGCTTGAGCGCTTCGTACGAACCTACGTCCGCGCCGTTGCTGCCGTAGATGCCGAGCTTGCCGGATATCCAGGTTTGTTTTTGCTTTTCGCCGTTTTTGTCGGTCACGAAGTCTTTGTCGGCCACGCCCGCGTCGTATAATTGCTGCTGGAACGCGATCGAAGCCCGGATACGGTCCCAATCGTGTACGACCTGATCGTTTTCCAGCACCCACGGAATCTGGTCTTCGCCGAACAGCGTGAAGCCCGTGCCGTACATGTTGTTCAAAATGATGCCCGCCACGAAGCTGAGTCCCGTTCCTTCCGTATTGGCCTGGCCGTCGCCGTCCGGGTCTTGCTGCGTGAACGCTTCGGCGACCGCGAGAAACTCTTCCGGCGTGGTCGGCACGTCCAGCCCCAGCTTGTCGAGCCAGTCTTTGCGGATCAGCAGGTAATGCTGCGGTGCTAACGCCATCGCGCGGCCGACCAGATACGTTTTGCCGTCTTCCATCATGCCCGCTTTTTTCAGCGCCGGATATTTGTCCAGCATCGCTTTGTATTCGGTGCTGTGCTGCGCGATCAGGTCGTCGAGCGGCAACAGTTGCTTTTGGTTGTAGAGTTGGCCTTGATAAGCGGTATCGTATTCGAAAATAAGATCGGGCGCCTGGCGGGAAGCGAACAGCACGTTGAACTTTTGCAGCGATTCGAAGCGCGGCACGGTCACGTATTTCACGTTCACCGGACCGTTTTCGTTGACCCATTTGGTCCAACGGTTGTTATCCATCGTGCCTTCGGACGACGGCACCGTGCCGCGATCGTACAGCGATACGGTGATCGAACCGCGCGATTCGCCGGACGCCGACGTTCCCGCGCCTCCTTCGGCGTTCGTCGCGTTGCCGCCGCCGTTACAGCCCGCCGTCGTCAAAGCGAACGTCACGGCCAAAGCGGCATATACGGCTTTGCGGGCTTGAGCGGCGGAGCGAACGGCAGACAGTCTTTTTCTCGTCATGCGGAAATAACCCCCTTCGAATTTGAATACGCGTGAGATCCGGAAAAAGAAAACGCGCAACCTGTTACTTTGTCGTCGGTCACCCTTTGATCGCGCCGAGCGTCACCCCTTTCACGAAATATTTTTGCAGCAGCGGGTAGAGGGCGAGCATCGGCAGGATCATGACCATGATGCCCGCGGCTTTGATCCCTTCCGGGGTGATATTGGTGACCTGCTGCGTATCCATCGTGTTGATCTCCTGAAGCACCGATTGGCTGCGCACCATCTGCTGGATCAGCACGGTGAGGTTAAGCTTTTCGGGGCTGTTGATATAGATCATCACGTTGAAAAACGAATTCCAGTAATACACCGCGTAAAAGAGTCCGATCGTGGCGAGCACCGGCAGCGACAACGGCAGCACGATCCGCAGCAGCAGCCGCCATTCGCCCGAACCGTCGATTCGCGCCGCTTCCACCAATTCTTCCGGGATATTTTCGAAAAAAGAACGCATGATCATCATGTTGTACGTACTGACGAGCGCGGGCAGCCACAGCGAACCGTAGTTGTTGACCAGCCCGAGCGAACTGACCACGAGATACGTCGGGATCAGGCCGCCCGTGAACAGCATCGTGAACACGATCGCGAGGGAGATCCAGCGGCGTCCGTAAAATTCCCGGCGGGCCAGCGGATAAGCGGCGCAGACCGTCACGACCATGCTCAGCGCCACGCCGACGAGCGTAATCAGCACGCTGTTGCCGAGCGAGCGCAAAATGGGCGTGCCTTCGAACAGCAGCTTATACGACTCGAACGTGATTTCTTGCGGCCAGAGCGAGACGAAGCCCGACAGAACGGCGTTTTTACCGCTCAGCGAGAGCGACGCCAGATGCAGCAGCGGCAGCAGGCACAAGGTGCCGGCCAGCGTCAGCAACACGTAATTGAATACGTAAAACGTACGCTCGCCTTTGGTGAATTTCATTCCGACTCCTCCTTTCGGGATAAACGCTTACCAGAGTCCTTTGCCGAAACGGCGGGCGACCGCGTTGGTGAGCAGCACCAGCACGAACGCCACGAGCGATTCGAACAGTCCGAGCGCCGCCGTCAAGCTGAACTGCCCGCCTTGCAGGCCGATCGCGTAAATATAGGTGCTGATGACTTCGGAAATGCCGGACACGATCGAGTTTTGCAGCACGTACACCTGATCGAAGCCGACTTCCATGACCCGTCCCATCGCCAGAATCAGCATGATGACGATCGTCGGCGCGATGCCGGGCAGCGTGATATGGCGGATCTGCTTCCATTTGCCCGCTCCGTCGATCGACGCCGCTTCGTACAGGCTCGGGTCGATCGAAGTGAGCGCGGCCAGATAGATGATCGCGCTGAAGCCGGCGTCTTTCCAGATGCCCGACCCGAGGAAGATCGCGACCCACGAAGCTTCATGAAACAAAAAAGCGAACGATTGCCCGGTCAGCCGTTCCAACAGCACGTTGACGATGCCGGTTTGGGCGAAAAGGGTGACGACCAGGCCGCCGACGATGACCCAGGAGAAAAAGTGCGGCAGGTACACGAGCGTTTGCACCGTTTTTTGGAACCATTTGCGGCGTACCTCGTTTAGCATAATCGCCAGCATGATCGGAAAAGGAAACGCGATCACCACGCTCAGCACGCTCAGCAGCAATGTATTGCGGATGATTTGCAGCGATTGCGACTGCGTAAACAACATTTGAAAATTGTCGAATCCGACCCATTGGCTGCCCCAGATGCCTTCGTAAAACGTGTAGTTTTTGAACGCGATCACCAGCCCCGCCATCGGGGCGTATTTGAACACGAGATAAAAAGCGATGACCGGCAAAAACATCAGCCATAGCGGCATATTCGTTTTGAAGCGTTGGGTGTGCCAGAAGCGTCGTGCTTCGCCTGTCGATCGCGCCTGCTCCTGCTCCCGAAGCCGGACGTTTTTCGCGGGATTGGCTTTCATGGTAGACCTCCTTTTGCGATCGGCGAGAACGATTCCCCGCCGTTAAGTAAGCGTTATCATTTTGCGTTGAACGAAGCGGCGAAAAGATCGTTTCTGCCTGTTACGATACCTCCGGCCGGAACGCGCGGCAATATCCAGTTTTCGTGTTTATCGGGTGAAAACCGCGCCGTTGCGGGATTTTTTCGAGATCAGGCTCCGTATTTTTTCGCTTCCGAAACAATGGGCGCGATTTTGGGAAAACGGAGCGGCGCTATGCGCGAAACGAAAATCGCGGGCGCCCGATGCCGGTTCGAGGAAGATGCGGCGTCCGGAAAAGCAGGCATTTTTTCCGCTGCGGCGCCCGGACCGGACAAGCGCGGAACGCGCGCCGTCAACGCTGCCGGAACGAGCGGAAAAACGTATCTCGTTCGAGCGTGCCGGCGATCTGCCGGGCCAACTGTTCGCCCATGCGGATATGGCCGTCGTCGGACGGATGCACCAGATCGCAAGACAGCCCGTCCGCTTCGTGCAAAATAGAGTCTCCTTCGAGCAGGTGCAGCCTGAACGAATCCGAGCGCTTGCGGGCTTCTTCGCGCAAAATTTCATTGAACATCCCGTCTTTCGCCGAAGCGGTCGGCGATTCGCCGCCCAGCGTCGCGAAATTCGGATAGATCGTCGTTACGAAGATCGGCTTGCCCGGATGGGCTTCGCACAGCGTATCCAGCGCGTAACGAATCGCGGCGCGAAATTCGCCGCCGTCCATCCGGTCCCGCATATTGACGCCCAGCTCCAAAAAAAGGATGTCCCAATCGCCGCGCCGGGCGATCCAGTCGATCAATTCCCGCTCGCACAGGCACGAGCCGCTCATGCCCAGATTGAACAGGTCCGCTCCCAGACGCCGCGCCGTCTGCGCGATATACGCCGAGTGGCTTTGTTCGCCGCCGTGCGTAATCGAGGAGCCGTAGGCGAGCAGCCTCGCCTGCGGCACTTCGTCCGCCCGCGGCGGCCGCACGTCTTCGCCGAACGCGTCCAGGCCGTAAAACACGGCCTCGCCCCGGGCGAAGCACACGCGCCAGACGTCCGGCGCGAACCCCGACGCCGACAGCTTCGCCCCGTCGGCGTGCCACAAACGCGGCGGCGCGTGCAGCCGCAGCACGGCCGCGCTTCCGGCGGCCAGCCGGTGCTCGGAATGGAACATTCCGCCGCGGTACACCGTCACCGCGCCTTCCTGCGCCGGCAGGCCGAGCGTCACGTCCACGGTGTCCGAGGACGTGACAAAGCGCAGCTCGCAGCCGGTGCTTTCGGCTGCGATCACGCGCCCGCGCGCGTTAAGCCGGCCGCGCACGGCGGCCGGAATGCGGCGAATGTATACGCCGCCCGCGGGCGCCGGCTCCAGTTCAGCCGCGCCGTGGAACGCAAGGCGGTCCGACATAAACGGCGCAACGCCGACGCCAGACAACGCGGCGCTTTCGTTCGCGAACGTCGCATTGCTTTCTTTTTCCGCGCAACCGTCAAGCCCGCTGCGCTTTTTCCCGTCCGCGTCATGCCGTTGCTTCGGCCGCGGCGCCGTTTCGTTCGTTCGCGTTTTATCCATGACGGTCTGCTCCTTCTCCCTGTCCGCTCGCGAATCCGCTGTTCGGCTCGCCTGCTCCGATACCGTTTTTCAATGCTTCGACCAACAGCAGCAGCGTCATCGACTGGCCGTACGGCATCGGACAGATCGGAATATCGCGGTACTCCCGAAGCGTGCGCCCCATCCCGGTGCCGTACGACACGCCGTGCACGACGCCGTCGCCGTCGATTTGCGTCAGCACGTAATCCAGCGCCCGCAGCGCCGCGTCCCGATCGGATTCATTCAGATACCCGCGCCGGTACCCTTTGAGCAACCCGTACGCGAAAGCGGCGGTCGCCGACGTTTCCAAATACGATTCCGGTTCGTTCAACAATGTATGCCACGCCCCCTCCGCCGATTGCAATTCCAGAAGCTTGTTCGCTTGGCGGCGCAGCGACGACAGCAAAAATCCCCGCACCCCTTCCGGCAGCTTGATCATGTCCAGATAATCGACCAGCCCCGCCGTATACCAGCAATTGCCGCGCGCCCACAACGCTTTCGCGAAATGATGCCCGCCTTCGTGGAACGTCCATCCGTGGAAAAACAACCCTGTCGACGGATCGGTCAAATATTTCAAATGCACAAGGAATTGGCGCACGCTTTCCTGAATGCAGATTTCGTCGCGCAGCAGCACGCCCATCCGCGCCACGAACAACACGGTCATATACAGCGTATCGTCCCACAATTGCCCTTCGTTGGCGCTGCCCGTCACTTCATGCTGAAGCCCGCCTTCTTCCGTTCGCGGCATCTCGTTCAGCACGTAATCCAGCCATTCGCGGCACAAGTCTAGATAATCCGGGCGTCCCGTTTCTTCGGCTAGATAAGTCAACGTCAACATCGGGCACATCGTGTTGACGTTTTTGTCCGGCAATCCTTCCGCGATGCGCGCGTCGAACCAATCCGTCAAAAAGTCCAACAACCGCCGATCGCCCGTTTCCCGGTAATACCCGTGCAGCGCGAACAGTCCGACGCCTTGCGGCCATTCCCAATTTTCCATGGAAATGATGCCGATCGGCGCCGTTTCCGCGATCGACCCGCTCATATCCCGGATCCGTTGGATGACGCGTTCGATCGTTTGTTCCAGATGTTCCCGAGTAAGCGTTATCATAAAATCGCTCCTTTCCGTTTTGCGCTGCTCTGTTCCCTGCGAGTGTAGACGGCGTGCGGCGGAGACGTAAATAGACAAGAATCGGGTTTACCTGTGGTTAGACAGCCGGGGGTATGCAGTATGCGGGTCGTGGCGCGTCATGCCGCACGTTTCGGGAAAAGCAGCTTTTCCTTTAGAAATAGACGAACGAAAAACGCGCGGCGACTTCTCGGTTGAGAAATCGCCGCGCGCTTTTTCCAAATTGAACGATCCGCTACCCGGTGCCGTCCGTGACATTAGCGAATCGAATTTTTGACGTTGTACGGGGCTACGCGTTTACGACGGTTCCCCGCACACCAGCGTCACGCCCCGTTTGCGCAAAAATTCCATCCATTCGTCCGTCGGCTGCCGATCCGTGACCACGAAGTCGATATCGCCGAAATCGAACAGCCGGATAAAAGCCAACCGGTCGAACTTCGAATGGTCGGCGAGCAGGATCGTTTTGTTCGCCTGGCGGCGCATTAGCAGTTTGAGTTCGCTTTCCGCTTCGTTGGAATCGCAGATGCCTCCGTGCATGGACAATGCTTTGCAACCGAGCAGAGCTACGTCCGCGTTGTAACGCTCGATCGTGCGCGCGGCGTCCGGTCCGACGAACGAACTGGTCGATGCGCCCAGCGTACCGCCCGTGCCGATCAGCCGATGCCCGGATTGTTGAAACGCCGACAGCGCGACCAGCGAATTCGTGATCAGCGTCAGATTGTCCCGGCGTTCGGCCAGCATGCGCAGCGCCTCGAACGCGGTCGAACTGGTATCGGCCATCAGGCTGTCGCCGTCGTGGATCAGGCCGAGCGCGTAGCCCGCGATGATCCGTTTGGCTTCCAGATTGAGATCGTGCCGGCTCGCGTACGACGGATCGCGATTGGTCGGCGCGCTGAGTACCGCTCCGCCGTAATTTTTTTGCGCGACGCCTTCTTTTTCCAACTTGTCGAGATCCCGCCGCACCGTTTCTTCCGATACGCCGAACTGCTGCGCCAGCGCGGATACCTGCACTTTTTTGTTCCGGTATAACTCGTTGACGATCCATTCCCTTCGCTGTTCGGCTTTCATTTGCGCATCCGCTCCCTATAATCGCGACAGGCCGAAGCCTGTGACGAGCTGACTGTTCTTTTTACTATATCCGTCTTTATTTGCAACAGGCAAGAGAAAGAAACATCTTTTAAGCGTCGAAAAGCCTTCCGGTCCGCGGACATCCACGCACCGGAAGGCTTCGTCGAAACGCATGAAACGGATCAGATCAGACCGGACACTTTCAACAGACGCTCGATCACCGCCGCGACTTCGGCACGCGTCATATTCATTTTCGGAGCCAGATGCAGGTTGCTTCTGCCCGTCACGATATTCGCTTGGATCACGGACGAGACGTCGCTTTGCGCCCATGCCGCCACCTGATCCACGTCGGCGTACCCGCCGATAACGGCTGCCGAATCCGTCGCCGGAAGCTTGTCGGTCAAGCCGGTAATGCGCATTGCTTTGGCGATGATCGCCATAGCTTGTTCACGGGTAATCTTGTCGTTCGGACGGAACGTTCCGTCCGCATATCCTTGAATCAATCCGTAATTTGCGGCTGTGCGGACAGCGGAAGCGTACCAGTCCGAAGATTGGATATCGCTGAACGAAGTGCTGCCGCTATCCAGTCTCAGGCCCAGCCCGCGTACCACGATAGCCGCGAATTCCGCGCGCGTGATATTTTGGTCGGGGCTGAACAAGTCGTCGCCCGTTCCGTTAATGACAAGGCGCGAACCCATATCGTTGACAGCTTCTTTTGCCCAGTGATTCGCTACGTCCTTGAACTCCAACGGATGCCAGACCACCGAATACGCGCTGTTGGTCAAGCTGTTGATCGTCGCGAAATAATTGCCGTTCGTTTCGGTCACGCGCGTCGGCACGTGCCGCACCGATCCGTCCGGTTCCACGACCACTCCGGTCGTGATTTTGCTTGGATCGATTCCCGCAGGAAGCGCGATCGTCCGTTCGACGTAGGCATTGAATGAAGTAACGGGAATCGTGCGGTCGCCGTAGACAGCTTGCACCGTAAAGTCCAGCGGATCGGCCGAGAGCGTGAATCCGTCCCGGGCGGCCGAGTTTTTCACGATCTGCATCATGCTGTCGGTCAACGTGCTCACTTCGATCTGAACCTTGATATCGCCGAGCGAGACCGCTTGACCGAGTTGACGGGAGATCGAGTCGATTTGAATCTGATTAGACGGCAGCGTGTAGGTCGCTTGATCGGTTTTGAGTTCGATCACGGCCTGTTTTTGCTCCATGTTTTTGACCATTTGCCCCGTCAGCTCGCCGACGACCGTATTGGACGTATTGCCGACCAACGGAATGGTAATCAGAGCGCCGTTGCCTTCGGCAGTCAATTTTTGTTGCAACAGCGACGCGTCGACGGAAATGGTCGTGGTAGTTCTTCCGCTTGTCGTCTCGGTATTGGACATGCCGATCTTCTCGGTGCGGCCGTTAATCAGAATATCGACTCCGCTTGAGGTCGATACGGGCTGGGTCGTCGCGGGCGTCGGCGTGCCGGTCGAAGTCGAACCGCCGGAAGTTACCGGATTCGTCGAACCGCTGCCGCCGGAAACGGCTCTAGGCGTTACGGCATTGGATACCGCCGAGACTTCGCTTGTTCCCGCCGCATTGACGGCTCTGACCGTGAACGCATAACTGCTGCCGTTCGCAAGTCCGGTTACGACGATCGGGCTGGTCGTTCCGGTCGCCGCGACTTGCCCTGCATTATTGACCACTTCGTAACGCAGGATCGGGCTGCCTCCGGTATCGAGCGGAGCGGTGAACGACACGCTGGCTTGTCCGTCGCCCGCGGTTGCCGCAACGTTGGTCGGAGCTTGCGGAGCCGCTGTCGGCACGGCGCTTCGCTCGTTGGAAGCGGAACTGATTCCGTTGTTGAATACGGCTTTCACAACGAAGTAATAAGTCGTGCCGTTGTTGAGATTTTTCGCTTCGTAACTTCGGAGCGACGCATTTACCGTATCCGGTTTGGTATCGTAGTCGCCCGGTTTAAGCGTCTGATACACTTGGTAGCCGACCGCGCCGTCGACCGGATTCCATTGCAGGAGTGCTGTCCGGTTGCCTGCGGTAACGGCTGTCAGCACAGGCGCTTCGAACGAAACCGGAGCCGTGCTGTCGCTGACGGCGATCGCCAAATTCTGCGCCGCCCCCGCGCTGAAGTTAAAGGTCAGGTTCGTCGTGCCGACCGGCTGTTGCGCCAGATACGACTTGCTGATTGTGACCGTTCCGTCTTGTATCGTATAGTCGGTGCCGAGATTCACCGTCGAGCCGCCGTTGGTGATGCTGAGCAACGTGTTTCCTTTCAGCGTCAGCATGACCGATACGTCGGTTTGAGCCGACGGGTTTTTATCGAAAGAAGCCGTCGTGGTGCTCAACTGGCTGTCAGTCGGCAGCGGCGGTGTAGTGTCGCTGACCGTGACCGCCAAGTTTTGCGGCGTTCCGGCGTTGAAGTTAAACGTCAGGTTTGTCGTGCCGACTGGTTGTTGGGCCAAGTACGACTTGCTGATCGTGACTGTGTTGCCGCTAACGGTGTAGTCTGTTCCGGCCGTCAGCGTTACGCCGTTGTTTGTCAGGCTGGTGAACGTGTTGCCGTTTAGCGTGAGTGTTACTTCTAAGTCGGTTTGAGCATTCGATCTCTTATCGAAATTAGCCGTCGTTGTGCTCAACTGGCTATCGGTCGGAGCGGGCAGCGTAGTGTCGCTCACCGTGACCGCCAAGTTTTGCGGCGCTCCGGCACTGAAGTCGAACGTCAGGTTCGTCGTGCCGACCGGCTGCTGCGCCAGGTATGACTTGCTGATCGTGACTGTGTTGCCGCTCACGATGTAGTCTGTTCCGGCGTTTAACGTCACGCCGTTGTTCGCGAGGCTGATGAACGTATTGCCGTTCAGCGTAAGCGTTACGGCTACGTCGGTTTGAGCATTCGATCTCTTATCGAAAGAAGCCGTTGTGGTACTTAACTGGCTATCATTGGGAGCAGACGGCGTAGTATCGCTGATCGTGACTGCCAAGTTTTGCGGCGTTCCGGCGCTAAAGTTAAATGTCAGGTTCGTCGTGCCGACTGGCTGTTGCGCCAGATACGACTTGCTGATCGTCACCGTGTTACCGCTCACAGTGTAATCCGTTCCGGAAGTCAGCGTTACGCCGTTATTGGCGAGGCTGCTGAACGTGTTGCCGTTCAATGTCAGCGTCACCGTCACGTCCGCTTGAGCTGAGGTCTTTTTATCGAAATTAGCCGTCGTTGTGCTCAACTGGCTATCGGTCGGCAGCGGCGGTGTAGTGTCGCTGACCGTAACCGCCAAGTTTTGCGGCGTTCCGGCGTTGAAGTTAAACGTCAGGTTCGTCGTGCCGACTGGTTGTTGGGCCAAGTACGACTTGCTGATCGTGACCGTGTTGCCGCTCAAGGTATAATCCGTTCCGGCGTTTAACGTCACGCCGTTGTTCGTCAGGCTGCTGAACGTATTTCCGTTCAGCGTCAACGTCACGGCTACGTCCGCTTGAGCCGATGTGTTTTTATCGAAAGAAGCCGTTGTGGTGCTTAACTGGCTATCGTTCGGGGCGGGCGGCGTGCTGTCGCTGACCGTCACCGCCAAGTTTTGCGGCGCTCCGGCGCTGAAATTAAACGTCAGGTTTGTCGTGCCGACTGGCTGTTGGGCCAGGTATGACTTGCTGATCGTGACCGTGTTGCCGCTCAAGGTATAATCCGTTCCGGCGTTTAACGTCACGCCGTTGTTCGTCAGGCTGCTGAACGTATTTCCGTTCAGCGTCAACGTCACGGCTACGTCCGCTTGAGCCGATGTCTTTTTATCGAAAGAAGCCGTCGTTTGACTCAACTGGCTATCGTTCGGAGCGGGCGGCGTGCTGTCGCCGACCGTCACCGCCAAGTTTTGCGGCGCTCCGGCGCTGAAGTTAAACGTCAGGTTTGTCGTACCGACCGGCCGTTGCGCCAGGTACGACTTGCTGATCGTCACTGTGTTGCCGCTCAGAGTGTAATCCGTTCCGGAAGTCAGCGTTACGCCGTTATTGACGAGGCTGCTGAACGTGTTGCCGTTCAATGTTAGCGTCACCGTCACGTCCGCTTGAGCTGAGGTCTTTTTATCAAAAGAAGCCGTCGTTGCGCTCAATTGACTATCATTCGGTGTAGTGTCGCTGACCGTAACCGCCAGATTTTGAGACGATCCGGCACTGAAGTTGAATGTCAGGTTCGTCGTGCCGACCGGCTGCTGCGCCAGATACGACTTGCTGATTGTCACCGTATTGCCGCTCAGAGTGTAATCCGTTCCCGCTGTCAGCGTCACACCGTTGTTCGCGATGCTGGTGAACGTGTTGCCGTTCAGCGTCAACGTCACCGTCACGTCCGCCTGAGCGGAGGTCTTTTTATCGAAATTGGCGGTTCCCGGACTGATCGACGAAGACTGTATGCTTGCTCCGCCGACCAGCACCAGTTTATTGACTCCCGACACTACGATCTTGCCGTTTACGTTGACGACGGCCAAAGCAAACGCTGCCGGAGGGATAGCCGCGACGGAATTCCAAGTGCTGCCTTCATCTCCCGATGTGTACAACGTTGCGATATAGTCGTTATCTGCTCCGAGGTTGTATAAGTAACTGTCTTTCACGGCCAGCGTCGAAGACTCGAACAAACTGCTGCCACCGGTTCCGGAAGCGGTGGACCAACTGCTCAGGTCGGTTGAAGTCCGCGAAAATTGCATGTAGTTATCGGCATCGTAACCGGTCATTACATACTTGCTGCCGTCGTAACCGATACTCATGAGCGTATCGGTTTGCAACGGATAGCCGCCGGAACGTTCCGTCCAGTTGGCTCCGTCTGTCGATGTGAGCACAGCGGCTGCCGTCGGCCTTCCGGTATTTGGATCAAACGCATTTCCCAATGCGACAAATTGATTGTTCGCATACGTAATCGCACTGATCGTATTCAACGAAGTAACCGGAAGAGACGCCGAAGTCCAAGTGATGCCGTCAGCCGACGTTTCGATAACCGCCTGATTCGAACCCCCTTGACCGATCGCGACGAACATTCCGTTGGCGTAGATGACATCGGTCAGCTGTTCGTTTCCGGACAGACTGGAATAAATATTCCATGTCGTGCCGTTATTCGATACCGCGACTTTCGTAGCCGAGTGATAATTTTCGGTGACGGCTACGTATTTTCCGTTGCCGTAAGCTACAGATTTGAACGATCCGACGTCTCCCGCGAACGTATGCGGCGTCCAAACGCTCAAGTCGGTCGAAGTCCAGATCGCTCCGTTGCTTCCCCACACGCCCGCCGCCACATACTTCGATCCGTCGTAAAGCATGTCCCGGAACGTTCCTCCCCACTTGTACGCCCAGTTTGATCCGGTGTTGGAAATACTTATCCCTTCATTGCCGAACAAAAAATATTTGCCGTTGATGAACTCGGAGTTTGAAGCGAGGAACTCTCGTTCGTATAGCTGCTTGGTCCAAGTTGCGGCATCCGGCGATGTATAGACCGTCCCGTAAAAGCCGTTTTCGTAACCGAATAAATAGTAAAGTGTTCCGTCGTAAAACCCTGTAAACATTTGTTTGGAACTATCATTAAAATTTTGTTTTGAAGGCGAAGAAGCTCCGAGAAGCGTAAACGTCGACAAATCCGTCGAGGTCCAGATGTATCCGCTAATATCAATAGCAAAGTAACGATCATTCAACCATTGAAAGAAATTCATCCCTATGGCGCCAAAACCCCGTTCATTTTTAGGAATCGCGCTGGTCCAAGTCGTTCCGTTCGTGGAGGAGTACACTTTGCCTTGGTCGCTCGCGAACGCCAAGCGCGTGCCGTTATTCCCGACAGTCGCCTGCATTAGATAGTCGCTGCTGCCAACTCCGGTAGGAGTAACCGCCGTCCAGTCGATTCCGTTCGTGGAAGTCAAATATTTACCGGTAGAAGTCACGTAAAAAGCTCCGTTGCCGTTAAACGTTAAATAATCGACAGTCCTCAAAAAGTCGCTGGTGCCCGAAGAACGTTGGCTCCAGTTGTCTCCGTCCGGCGATGTCAAAATCACTCCGTTCGTTCCGACCGCCACGAACAATCCGTTTGCGTATTCGACTCCGTTGAAGCTAAAATTTTTCGAATCGCTTACGCCCGTGTACGTGCTGTCCGTTTGTCTTTTGACCGTCTGCCAATGATCGGCATCGCTGGATTTGATAAGCGCGCCTTGGGCGCCGACCGCCACGTACACCTGATTGCCGTAAGCCGCGTCGTACATTGAGGATGTTGGCAAGTCTTCCAGACTTTTTACCGTGAACGATTCGGAAACGGAATCCGCATAACCGCGAGGCACGGCGATTTGAGCCAAAAGCATAAAAATAAGCAAAACAATCCACGTGCGCGAAAAAAGTACCGCTTTCTTTTTCTTCATTGTTGTCTACCCCTCCGCTGTTCGAAATCAAGCCTGAATACCTTGTCTGTTTTCTAGTTCTTTCATCGGTTTTACGCGGCAAACTTTTAGAGTGATTTTTCGATAAAACCAAATATAATTTTTGTATAAATCAAATTATCCAATCCCACAAAAAACAGAAGTTAAAATCAAATACAATCAACAAAACCACATTTCAAACGTTTTTATTGTGGTATTTTTGTTGACTTTAAAAGTTTGTCCTTTTAAGATGATAAAGAAGAGAGTCAAGTCGTTGTGTATTTGGAACCTGTCGCGCGTAAGGAAAGGTATCAGCTTGATCGAATTTTTGAAAGCGTATACTTTTCACATGAGCCTAGCCGTTCGGATTGAAGATTACTATTTCCCAAATCCCAAGGAGGAACATCATGTCATCCACCGTTATCAAGCAGTATCCCAAGATCGGAATTCGCCCGACCATCGACGGCAGACGCCGGGGCGTGCGCGAATCGCTGGAAGAACAAACGATGGGCATGGCGCGGCGCACGGCCGCATTTTTGCAGGATAATCTGCGTTATCCCGACGGCTCGCCCGTGGAATGCGTCATTGCGGACAGCACGATCGGCGGGGTAGCGGAAGCTTCGGCGGCGGCGGCCAAGTTCAAGCGCGAAAACGTCGGCGTGTCCATCACCGTGACCCCGTGCTGGTGTTACGGCTCGGAAACGATGGACATGGACGCTTCGATCCCGCACGCGGTCTGGGGCTTCAACGGCACGGAGCGTCCGGGCGCGGTGTACCTGGCGGCGGTGCTGTCGGCTTACGCGCAAAAAGGCATTCCGGCGTTCGGCATCTACGGCGAAGACGTGCAGGATTCGGGCAGCGAAGAGATTCCGGCGGACGTGCAGACCAAGCTGCTGCGTTTTGCCAAATCCGCTCTCGCCGCCGCGCTGATTCGGGGAAAAGCGTATCTGTCCATGGGCTCCGTCTCGATGGGCATCGCGGGTTCGATCGTGGACGAGACGCTGTTCCAGCATTATCTGGGGATGCGCAACGAATACGTCGATATGTCGGAGTTTATCCGCCGGATCGAGGAAGGCATTTACGACAAGGACGAGTATGAAAAAGCGCTGGCTTGGACGAAGGCGAACTGCAAGCTCGGTCCCAACAACAACCCGGAACATTTGATTATTAGCGAAGACGAGCAGAATAAGCAGTGGGAATTCGTGGTCAAAATGACGTTGATCGCGCGCGACCTGATGGTCGGAAATCCGCGGCTCAAAGAACTGGGGTTCGAAGAAGAGTCCAACGGTCACTTTGCGATCGCGGGCGGATTCCAGGGACAACGGCAGTGGACGGACCATTTCCCGAACGGCGACTTTATGGAAACGATCCTCAATTCGTCGTTCGATTGGAACGGACGCCGCGCGCCGTATATCGTAGCGACGGAAAACGACAGCCTCAACGGCGTCGTCATGCTGTTCAACCATCTGCTGACCGGCACGGCGCAGATTTTCGCGGACGTGCGCACGTTCTGGAGCCCGTCGGCGGTCGAGCGCGTCACCGGACATAAGCTGGTCGGCGCGGCGGAAGGCGGACTGCTGCATCTGATCAACTCCGGTTCGGCGGCGCTTGACGGAACCGGCGAGCAGCAAATCGGCGGCCAGCCCGCGATCAAGCCGTTCTGGGACGTGACGGACGAAGAAGTGAAGGCGAGTCTGGAAAAAACGTTGTTCCGCCCGGCTTCGCAGGAATATTTCCGCGGCGGCGGCTTTTCGACGGACTATCTGACGCGCGGCGGCATGCCGGTTACGATGGCGCGGCTGAATCTGGTCAAAGGTCTCGGTCCGGTGCTGCAACTGGCGGAAGGCTACACGGTCGATCTGCCGGAAGACGTGCACCGCACGCTGGACGAGAGGACCGACCCGACGTGGCCGACGACGTGGTTCGCGCCGAAGCTGACGGGCAAAGGCGCGTTCGCCAGCGTTTACGACGTGATGAACAATTGGGGAGCCAACCACGGCGCGATCAGTTACGGCCATATCGGCGCCGATCTGATCACGCTCGCGTCTATGTTGCGGATTCCGGTCAGCATGCACAACGTGGAGGAAAAAGACGTGTTCCGGCCGCGCGTCTGGTCGCTGTTCGGCACGGATAATCTGGAAGCGGCGGATTACGCGGCGTGCCGGAACTTCGGCCCGCTGTATTGAATCCTCTCTAGCGGGTAGCGCCCTATGGATAAACGCAATCACACACATGCGGAATCGGAAAACTCTTCTATTAAAAGAGTGCTGGCCGTCGATCTGGGCGCAAGCTCGGGTCGGGTCATGCTCGCAAGCTTCGACGGCTTTCGGTTGGAGCTGCGCGAGGCGCATCGCTTCGACAATGTGCCGATCGAGGAACAGGGCGGTTTGTATTGGGATGTCGAAGGGTTGTTAAAAGAGATCAAAAAAGGAATATCGATCGCCGCAGCCGAGGTTGTAAGCGAAGGTCGGCTCGTCGATCGAACCGAGGGCGACACCGGGCTTCAAAGTAAAACAGCGGAAAAGCAAAATCTTCTCGGCATCGGCGTCGATACGTGGGGCGTCGATTACGGATGGATCGGGCAAGGCGGCGAGTTGCTGCGCAAAGCGCATCATTACCGCGATACCCGGATGAACAAGCATGCCACGGCGCTGGAACGCCTTATTCCGCGAAGCGAGCAATTCCAACGGACAGGGAACCAACCGGATATCATCAACACCGTTTATCAATGGTTTGCCGACCTGCAAGAAACGCCGGAGTTACGCGAGCGTGCTTCAGGCATTCTAATGATGCCGGACTTGTTCCATTATGAACTGTCCGGGGTGAAAGCCTCGGAACGAACAATTTGGAGTACCAGCGGGTTGTTGACGGCGGGCGGAAACGAAGCGGACACTGCCATATTGGAGAAGCTGGATATTACGTCGGAGCTGATCGCCCCGATCGTACCCGCCGGAACCGTACTCGGCGAATTGCGCCCGGATCTGCAAGCCGAGCTGCGCTGCGGACCCATGCAAGTCATCGCCGGGGCCTCGCACGATACCGCTTCGGCGGTGGCGGCGGTTCCTTACCGAGACAGTGCTTTTACGAGGCCTCAAAAAGATCAGCCGTCCAAACAGGGGGAGTCGAAAAAGGCGGATATACCCTCGTCGGCGGACAGCCCGCGCGAGTACGACGAACCGGCTTTTGATTGGAACGGTTCTGCTGAAAGCGCCGCTTTTATAAGCTGCGGCACTTGGTCGATCGCGGGTATCGAGACGCCTCGGCCGGTGTTGACGCAAGCCGCTTTCGAGCGCGGCTTTACGAACGAAGCTTGTTACGGCGGCGGTAACCGCCTGCTCAAAAATATCACGGGCCTGTGGCTGCTCCAAGAATGCCGCAGGCACTGGAACGCCGCAGGCGGGCACTTCAGCCACGCGGACCTCGTGTCGCTGGCGGAATCCGCAGGCCCTGCGGATTCGCGGATCGACCCGAACGATCCGCGCTTTGCCGCTCCGGGCGATATGCCGGAGCGGGTCCGGCAATACTGCCGGGACACCGGGCAGCCGGTTCCCGGCAGCCCCGGCGAGATCGCGCGCCTCGTGCTGGAAAGCCTGGCCGACGCTTACGGCCAAGCGATCGACGAACTGGAGATCGTCTCCGGCCGCGCCATCGCCGCGGTCCATCTCGTCGGAGGCGGCAGCCGCAACGCGCTGCTCTGCCGCCTGACGGCGGAGCGCATCGGCCGCGTCGTCGTCGCCGGCCCTGTAGAAGCCAGCGCGGCAGGCAGCGCGCTGATCCAACTTGCCGCATTGGGCGAGCTGGATTTTACTCAGCGAGCGGAGATTATCGAGCGTTCGTTCACTTTACAACGCTTCGAACCGCACGCCCGCACGAACTGAACACGAGCGCCAAAGTCAAAACGCAAGCGTTAAGGGCGCTATACGTGTTGCGATGCCGAGCCTATGAATTGTCCATCGTCCATCGTCCATCGTCCGATTCTGCCCGCATCCTATATCGCAAAGCAAAATTCTGCAACAAATGTTGACCATACGCACACATTTTTGCTCAAATCATGGCGTTCACAACAAATTTATGACGTAACGTCAACAGTTTCGTTCATTTCGGGCATTTATTCGAATTTTACGCCCAAATTGTTGACCAAACGCTCACATTTTACGATTTCCAGTCTTTTTTCGCGCAAAATGTTGACCAAATGAGCAGATTTTCCATTTCTACGGTGCTGTGCTTGACTCTGCTCGACCCGACCCGATTCAATCGAAAAGGAGCATCCACCCATGACCGATCCTTATACCGTCGTCGACCCCGCCGAACGCGAGCGCCTGCTGCGCCTGCAAATTTGCGATATCGGCCGCAATCTGTTCAACAAAGACTTTATCGCCGCCAACGACGGCAATATTTCCGCCCGCTTGTCGGACACGGAAATTCTGGCTTCCCCGACCGGCGTCAGCAAAGGTTATCTGGAGCCGCATATGCTGGTAAAAGTCAATCTGGACGGCGAGATCGTCGAAGCGTCCGAAGGCTACCGCCCTTCTACCGAAGTCAAAATGCATCTGCGCGTCTACCGCGAACTGCCGGAAATGAAAGGCGTCGTGCACGCTCACCCGCCTTACGCCACCGCGTTCGCGATCAAAGGCGAAGCGCTCGACAAAATGATGATGCCGGAATCCGTTATCGCGATGGGCGATATTCCGCTGGCCGTATACGGTACCCCGTCGACGGAAGAAATCCCGGATTCGATCATGCCTTTTCTCGGCAAAAAAACAGCCGTTCTGCTCGAAAGCCACGGCGCGCTGACTTGGGGCAAAAGCGTGATGGACGCCTACATGAACATGGAGCGCCTCGAATACACGGCTAAGCTAACTTTCCTGACGCGTATGATCGGCGGCGAACGCGAGCTGCCCAAGCACCGAATCGACGAGTTGGTCGCGCTACGTTCGTTTTACGGATTTTAGGACTGAAGGAGACCATGCCGATATGCTAAAAAAAATCCCCAAAATCCTGTCTCCCGACTTGGTACATGCTTTGATGAAAATGGGTCACGGCGACGAAATCGTGCTCGCCGATGCCAATTTCCCCGGACACTCGCTGCATTCTAACGTGATCCGCTGCGACGGCATCGGTATCCCGCCGCTGCTGGACGCGATCCTGGAACTGCTGCCGCTCGACCCGTACGCCGAACATCAAGCCGCGCTGATGAGCGTCGTACCCGGCGACCCTGTCGTGCCCACGGTCTGGGACACGTACCGCGGGATCGTCGCAAGCCATGACGCTTCGGCCACGCTGGCGTTCGAAGAACGTTTCGCCTTTTACGGACGTGCCAAAAGCGCCTACGCCGTCGTGATGACCGGCGAAGAAGCGCTATACGGGAATATCATTTTGAAAAAAGGCGTAGTCTGATTAAACCCATTCGATACCAGTACCTTGACCGATCATAAGGTTAGGTTACGCTCCTCGAAAACTCGCTTGAAGCATATGTGTTTGCGGTAAC
This sequence comes from Saccharibacillus sacchari, assembly GCF_037722395.1. Taxonomy (GTDB): domain Bacteria; phylum Bacillota; class Bacilli; order Paenibacillales; family Paenibacillaceae; genus Saccharibacillus; species Saccharibacillus sacchari_A. Next base: position 51,991 of record NZ_JBBKAR010000037.1, read on the forward strand.
GTAGACCTTATATTTAATTCGGTCAAAGGACTGGAAGCCCATGATCATCCGACTGCGCGTTGATCCGTTCTTCGATCCGAACCGGATACGTTTGTCATTGCCGAACCCGATTCGTCCCGGAGACGAAACAGGGTTCGGCTTTGTTTCGCTGCGTTTTCCGAACCATACGCTCGCTTTGGAGCGTATGCGCAAATTTAATCACGTACATTTTTTCTTCATTTTACCGTTTCTTTTCCTTCACTATGCCACTCTTCATGCTTCACATTGCCGTTTTTCGCGCTTCCTGCTTCACGCTTCTCACTGCGCTCCGAACGTATCCATATCCAGCTCCAGCGCTATCTCCTCTCCGGCCGCTCGCAGCGTGAACAACGTATACACGCCGTTTCGGTTCGCGCTTTCGGATTGTCCGACCGGAACCGCGTTCGCGCTCACGCGGTAGACGTTCTTGCCGAGGCGGACGTCGGCAAGCCGCGCCAGAGTATAATCGTTCCCCCGTTTTGTCTCGCATTCTCTTTCCTGCGCCTTTTGCCGTTCCGGCTCTTCATCCGTCTTCGGCGCAACGACCTCGCAAACCGTATAGTCCCCGCCGTTCTCGGCCAATAACGGAACCCGGTAATACGCTTCAGGCTTTGCCCCGTTTGCCCTGCAGCCGATCGTCACGATCCGGCACGCAATCTCCAACCCCCGCTTGGAGAGCGTATGCTTCTCTTCGATCCCGAAGATCCCTTTTTGCGTTAACGCCGGTCCCGAGTACCCGATCCGCAGCACGACCTCCGACGCCTCCGCCCGCTCGAACTCGACTTCGCTCTCCAGTCCGTCATCCCGCAGCTCCGCCAAAAAAACAAGTTTACCGTCGGGCGTCATCCATCCTGGCCCGATACAGGCATCCGAAGAACCTGCTTTTCCCGGCAAATGATAAGCGGCATTTGCGGCGAACGGCGCCGACAATGCAAGCTCGGCAGGCCGTCCAGCCCGGTGGTAACGCCCAAGCCCGGTCGCGTCGTATCCGGCGCTGCCGCAAAGATCGATCTGGATCGAACGGCCGGCCGCATTGGCGAAGACGGCATGAAAAGAATCCGACGTTCGCAACACGTATCCGCCGGCTTCCGCGGGGCAAACCGATTCTTCGATCCCGTCATCCGCAGCCAGCCAAGCCATATAGGCGAAACTGCCCAGGCTGACGATATATTTGGCGTAATGCCCGTAAGGCTCCGCGCCGTATTCCGATAGCGGATCGTAGTTGTTTTTCAGATGCCGGGGAAGTCCGCCGCCTTCGGGACGCACCCAGCGTAAAATGGATCGAACCGCCAGCTTGGCGCTGCGTTTGAACGCACCCGCTGCTTTGAGATTGCCCAGTTTCGCGTAACGTACCGCTTCATATTCGCAAACCGCCGCGTGCAGCGCTTCGTTGAAATTGAACTGACTGCTTCGCCCGCCGTACGGAACCTGACCCGCCGCCGACTGCATAAAGAGCGACATCAACCCTCCCTGCCGGATATTCCGGTCCAATGCTTCGCGGAACTCTCCGCCGTAGCCCGATCCGAGCAGCAATCCGATATGGGCCCGAACCGTCAGATCGTACAGCATCGGACTGCCGGGGTCCCGGTACATGCCGTTCTCGTCAAAACGCTCCAGCTGCGTCGGCCAATGCCGGGCAAAATAATCGGCGCTATCGGTCAACCCTTCCGCTTCGCGCAAATATTCGCCCGTCATATTATAAATGTTGATATTATGCAGCGCTTCTTTGCCGGATACGCGACCGAGCACGGACGCGTAATGGCGTTCCGGCTCGATTTGTCCAAGCTTGTTTTTCCACCCTGCACATTTTTCGGGCGGTACCCGGGGTCGCATCGCACGCAGCGCCAGCATCAGCTCTTTCACGGCAAAATCGGTTTCCGGCCCGGCATATCCGTTATCCCCGCGTTTCGGCAGATCGCCGCATGTCCGGTCCATCAGGTCTTCCCACATCCCCAGTTCTCCCCGTTTTCGTCCCGCAGCGATCAGCCCGCCCAGGCACGACAATACGCGGGAACGAACCTGAAGGCCGTCTTTTTCCGTGTCCGCGCCTGCCGTTTGCCCGCGCCGCCAGCCGTCCAACGCATGCTCCATCAAGTCGAGATAGATACTTCGATCCGTTCCGGTCGGTTCAAAGTCCGCAGGATTCTCCAGATCGTCCAGCTTGCGCAGCAGGTTCTCCGGGCATGTCTTTTGCGTTCGTTTGTTCATCCGGTTCATCCTTTCAACGATCCGATCATGACGCCTTTGACGAAATACTTTTGAATAAACGGATACACGCACAGAATCGGCAGCGTCGCCACGACGATCAACGCGTACTTGAGCACGGCCGCTGCCTGCACGTTCGCCTGTTGCAGCTCGGGGTCCATAATCATGCTGACGTCCACCTGATTCATAATCAGAATTTCCCGCAAAATGACCTGTAGCGGATAAAGCGAACGGTCATTCAGATACATCAGGGCATTGAAATACGCATTCCAGTGGCCGACGGCGGAAAATAACGTGATGACCGCGATAACCGCTTTGGACAACGGCAGCACGAAAGAGAAAAAGAAGCGTATATCGCTGCACCCGTCCATGCTTGTCGCCTCGACCAGTTCGCCGGGAATCGAAGATTGGATAAACGTCCGGGCGATGATCATGTTGTACACGGACAAAGCGCCCGGAAGCACCATCGCCCACATCGTATCGATCAGGTGCAAATTACGCATCAGCATGTAAAAAGGAATCAACCCGCCGCTGAAAAACATGGTGAACGTGAACAAAATCATAAAAAAGTTACGGCCTCTAAGCCCGGGTCTCGACAGCGCGTACGCACATGTCATCACGACGGTAACATTGATAAACGTCCCGAGGATCGTATACAAAAACGTGTTGCCGTACGAACGCAGAATATCTTTGTTTTTGAACACGGCCTGGTAACCTTCCAAACTGATATCGACCGGCCATAGTAGCACCTGTCCCGAGGAGACGGCCGTGCCTGACGAAAACGAAGCCGATAGCACATAAATTAACGGATACGCGACAGCGATCAGGATACTGGTTAAAATGATGCCGGAAAACACGTAATAAACTTTGTCCGAAGCCGGATGGGTGGAGAACTTGACCTTTTTGGCTCCGGGTTCGGCTTTTGACGTTCGTTTGGCCCGAGCTGTGCCCATATCGTTCCTCCTTGCTTTCTTTGTTGAGAAAAGGGAGCGCCTTTACCACAAGCTCGCGTTCCCCATCCGTCTGGCGGCGAAATTGACGATAATCAACAGCACGAAATTGATCACGGAATTGAACAGGCCGATTGCCGTCGCGAAAGAAAAGTCGCCTGCGCCGATGGTCAACCCGACCTTGTACACATACGTCGAAATCACTTCGCTGCTGGAAAGATTCAGATCGTTTTGCATCAGAAAGACTTTTTCGAAGCCGATATCCATCAGATTCCCGACCGCCAAAATCAGCATGATCGTGGCGGTGGGCAAAATAGACGGGAAATCGATATGCCGCACCCGCTGAAGCCTGGAAGCGCCGTCGATCTGAGCCGCTTCGTGCAAATGCTCGTCGACCGACGACAGCGCGGCGATATAGATGATGCTGCTCCAGCCGATGCCTTGCCAGATTCCCGACCATACGTACAAATGCGGAAACAGATCGGGATTCGCGAACGCGTCGGGCATCACGTTTCCGGTAAAAAAGGTATACAGCGAACCGAAAGCGCCCGTTCTCGGATTGAAGATTTGCACCAGCATGCCGACGATCACGACGGTGGAAATGAAATGCGGCATATACGAGACCGACTGCACGATCTTTTTGAATTTTTGCCCGATAAACGAATTCAGCAACAGCGCGAACAAAATCGGCAGTGGAAACGAAATGACCAGGCTGTACAGCGAAAGCAGCAGCGTATTGCGAATGATCGTCCAGAATGGATACGATTCGAAAAACCGGCGGAAATTGTCCAGTCCGACCCATTCGCTGCCCCAGATGCCTTTGGTGAAGTCGTATTCTTTGAACGCGATTTGTACGCCGGCCATCGGAACGTACGCGAATATAACGATATAAACGACGGCAGGCAGCAGGAACAAATACATCTGCCAACCGGATCTGATGCTTTTTTTCGAACCGTTTTTCGCCCGGCCCGGCGGCAAAGGTTGGGATGTCATCGGCATCCTCCCGTTCCGGTCCTTGCGGACCTGTTAAGTCACGCTCATTGAGCCTGCGATCGGTCGTAAGCCGCTTGAGCCACTTCCAGATAAGCATCCAGCCCTATCTTATTCAGTTCCTCCAGATAAGAATCCCATTGCGACATCGGACGGTTGCCGGTGATAAACGCGACGGCGCTTTCGTTGACGTAGTTATCGATCGCCGTTTTGCTATCCGCGATTTGCTTCAATTCTTCCGGCGTATAGCTCAGTTTGGAGATCGATTCTTCGGGAAACGCCGTTACGTATCCGTCCGCGTAAGCGGGCTGCCAGTTGGGCGCGGCCGCGGCATCGTCTTTTTTCATATTGGAAGCCGAATTGTTCGTCTCTAAGGAGCGGTAAGCCGGATTCGCGTCGTTCCAATTTTTGTTTTGCGGATTGTTCCAGATACCCGGATTCAGATCCGCCAACTGGGTCGGAATGCCTTCCGTTTCTTCGAACGGGCCGAGATATTGCGCGGTGATCGACGGATCTTCGCTCCAGTCCACGTCTTTTTCGCCGTAACGGCTGACTTTGGACATTTCCGGATCAAGCAAGTAATCGCCGACTTTGAAAGCCAGTTCGGGGTCGGCCGCGTCTTTCGTAATAAACCAGAGCGGCGTCGGCATCGACGGGCTGTAGGGCGTTGCGGAGAATCCGTCAGGGCCCTTGACCGGCGCAAGCAGCGTCATATGATTCTCCAGCTCCGCTCCGAACGCGCTGTAGCTTCCGGCCGGAACGACGCCCGCCATGCCGCCCTGCACGTTGATGAGCGCCTTCATCTGCGTCTCGTCCTGAGTGAACGACAACGGGGATAGCAGCCCTTCGGCGACCAATCGGTTCATGTATTCCAGTCCTTCTTTCCATTCCGGCTGCGTGAACGAAGGGAATATTTTGCCGTCCTGCACGTCCAGGTACCCTTTCGCCGGATCGGCATACAAGAACGCGTTCATCAAAAACACGCGCACGTTCTGCGACCAGCCGTTCGTGGAGCCGACCATGCCGATTTCGTCTTTTTTGCCGTTGCCGTTAGGGTCCTGTTCCGCGAATGCTTTCAATACGCTATACAGTTCTTCTGTCGTTCGCGGCGTTTCCAGATTCAGTTTGTCCAGCCAATCGGCATTGATCCACGCCCGGTTGGAGCCTTCGTTCCATTCGTATACGTTGTGGCGCGGCAGCGAGTAGACGCTTCCGTCCGCCAGCTTCATCGCGTTGTACACGAAGTCTTTGTCCGGGATCGCGTTGAAGTTGGGCGCAAGCTCGGCGTTGTTCAGATAATCGTCCTGTTTGATGAATACGCCTTTGGCCGCGTAATCGTAGATCGTCGACTCGTTCAAATACACATTGATCACGTCGGGAAGCTTCGAGCCGGACGATACCATCAAAGACAGCTTGGTGATCGCTTCCTCGGCCTGGCTCGGCAGTTCCATGAATTGCAGGTCCACGTTCATCGCTTCTTCGATCCGCTTGGTATAATGGTTGGTTTCGTAATCTTCGACGTTGGGATTGGCCTGCACCGCAACCGTAATAATCGGACGCCCGTCTTCGCCTACGGCCGGCGCGGATTCCTGCTCGTTGCCCGAAGCACAGGCCGACAGCAGCATTCCCGCCAAGATCACAGCCAGAGCCGATGCCGTTCCTTTTCGCCATGCCCCGTATCTCGTTCGTATGCTCAACTTGTGTTCCTCCTTCTTTTTTTGAAATCGCTTACAATTTTAATGTAGACAACGTTTCCGTTTCGCGGAACCGGCACTTTTGCGATCGCTGTCGCAGCGTCCGATCCGGGCACTGGCATTTTCTTTTCGTTCCGTCACGGCGTAAGCTTGCGGTGCGTTTCTTTCCAACTCGACGGCGTGACGCCGTGTTTTTTGGAGAAAGCGCGATAAAAGGTATTTTCGCTGCCGAAGCCGCATTTTTTCAAAATGGCGCTGTTCGGCTCGTCGGTTTGGATCAGCAGACGTTCCGCTTGTTCCAGACGAAGCTCCTCGATATATTTGCCCAGGCTTTTGCCGGTCTGCTCTTTCACGAATGAAAACACATATTTCTCCGACAACATCAATTCCGCAGCAATCTTCCCCGCCGACAGCGACGAGTCTCCATAGTTCTCCGCGATATAATTCAAAATATCCGCTTTCAATCGGTCGTTGTTGCTTTTTTTCCGACCGATCACCGACCTGCATAGCTCCAGAGCGGTTTGTTCCAGTTCGCCGAAAAGCTTGAATACGTCTTTCGTTTGGTCATATTCGGGGAGTGCCTCTGCCTTCGTTTCTTCTTTGTATCCGTTGCCGAGACGCATTACTTTGTAAGCATTGGATACGGTTTGCCTGACGGTAAAGAAAATTTGCAGCCGTTCTTGTTCGGTTCGCGCATGGACGGCCATCTGAGTCGACGCATCGGCAAAAATCTGTTCCGCGCCGCGCTCTTCTCCCGCAATCAACGCGTCATGCAGCTTGAGCGGGATCGTATGGTCGAATTCCGGCCCGCCTTCCCCGCTGCCCGATCGCTCAAAAACATGCACGCCGCTGGAGATGCCGTTCTCATGAAGCGACAACGCGTATTGCGCCTGTTCATACGCCGGTCTGGCTTGCTTCAATCCGCTTTTGATTCCGCTCAACCCGATATTGATGATTGCGGCCGACGGAACATCGCGGCTCAACGTCCGCAGCATACCGGATAATCGGTCTCCGAGCTCCCGAACGGAACCTTGTTCCTCCGTTTTGCCGAACAGCACGAATATCGCTTCGTTTGCGTGAACATGAAGCGCCAACACGCCGTAATCCGGCAGCGTCCGCAGCACTTTTTCCAACTCGATGCCCGGATTGGGCCGCAACGCAGCGGGGTTCGCCTCGTCTCGCTCCTCTCTGTTCTCTTCCGTACTCCACCTTGCCTTGGCTATGCAAAACCGTTCGAACGTATCGCCGAAACAATCGATCGCTTCTTCCAGCTCGCGCTGCGTATGCAAGCCGAGCACCAGCAGATTTTTGAGTACGGAATAGCGAATCGAAATGTTCAAGGCCTCGATTCGTTCCAGCTGTTCTTCATTGATCGAACGAATGCGCGTGAATGCGCGATCCATGTATTTGTATTCGTTCAGCGTCGTAAAATTCACCTGGCTCAACGTTCCCGCCGTTTGCACCAACTTCCGGAGCGTCAACGTTTCGCGCATGGAAAACAGGACGGCCAGCAGCACGACGACGATCGCGCCCGCAGCCGCATACGTCACCACCAGTTCCATCAGCGCATCGATATTGGTCTCGAATGTGCTGGAAGGAATCGCGACGACGACGCGAATGCCCAATCGAGCGCTTACGTCGCTCAGCGTCACGTATTGCCGTGAATTCAGCTCGATTGCGTCTTCCTTCGGCTCGCCTGTAGATGTTTGTTTCGTCAGAACTTCTTGCAGAGTATCGGCTTGCGACGCGCTCGCTTCGCTCCCTTTTGCCAATAACAGATTGCCGTCCAGATCGGTCAGGTATACCTGATGATCGCCAAGCTGTTCCTCATACAGCAGCAGCTTCGCGATATCTTCCGTATTGATGTCGATTGCCAGCACGCTTTTAACATCCAGCGCATTATAATAGGAGTTATTGATCAGCACCGTCATCGCCTGAAAGTCGTCTCGGCTGTAATAGGAAGAATGCACCGCCTTGGACGGCAAGATACGGAAAACGTCCGTTTTGCCGAACAACATCGTTTTCCATTCCTGCACGGTCATGCCGGGATAGCGGTAATAACGCCGGTAAACATCGTCCGCGTTATCCGAAGACAGCGAATTGGATACGAAAACCGGATTGTCGCGAAAAGCGATATAAGCGTTCGAGAACAGATCCTGCGTCAGCGACAAGCTTTTCAGCTTGGTTTGCAGCCGTTCGAAATCGTAATAATAAGCGCTCGAAGGCTCCCCTTGCAAAAAGAACAACCGTTTGAAACTTTCTTCCTGTCTGAGCAGATTTCCGATCTCTTGCGCCCGCAGTACCTGCCGTTCCAACACCCCGATTCCGTCGTGCAACCGAGCCGAACTTTTTTCGATCGTCAGCCGCTTGGCCAAATCATACGATTTGACATACAACGGAGCCATCATCAGAATGAGGATAGCCAAGATCAGAAAATACTTAATCAACCGTTTGAAAAAGAGGATACTCGTCTTGTTGCGCTGCATCTGTCTGGCCCCCTCTTGCCCGTTCTTTTTTGTAACCGCTTGCAAAAAAGTGTAAAGCAAACGCCGCCGAAGTTAAACCTTCAATTTCTCCGGCACTGTCAGAGAGTCGGAAAACGCTTGGAACACCAAAAAAAAGAGCAGCCGCGGCTGCCCTTTTCGGATTACTGGTTAAAACAAACCATTCCGTACTCCTGATCCACATGCTGCAAAATCGTGATGCTCGCGTTGCGGATCTCGACCGACGCGTCCACTTCCTCGCACAGTTGGCTGACGATATTGCGAATGGTGTTGCCGTGCGAAACGATCAGGATATTGGCTTCGTCCTCGTAATCGAGACCGACCACCTCTTCCAGTCCGCCCTGGATACGCGTCCACAGTTCGTCGAAGCTTTCCGCGTGACCGTAAGGGTCTGCCTTTTTGATCAGATCCGCGACTTCCTTGACCGTGAATTGTTGACGCAGCTCGTCAAAGCTTCCGATGCCGCCCACTTCCGCGATCTGCTTCAACGCCACTTGGGAATACTCGCCTTCGAAGCCGCCGAAGAACGTTTCGCGAAACGCCTTCGTCCGCTTGATCACCGGAACGGGATGCTTGTTTTCTTTCAATATAAGCTCCGCCGTCTCCAGCGTTCTACCCGAATCGCTCGTGTATACGTGGGTAAAAACGGTATCCGCCAGCTTTTCTCCTGTCGCGACCGCCACAACCTTGCCTTCTTCCGTCAGCGGGCTGTCGCACCATCCTTGCATTCTTTTATAACGGTTGAGATAAGTCTCTCCGTGCCGAATCAGATACAAATTAACCTTTTTGCCCATGATCTATCCCCCTGTATGGTGAGTTCTCGGTTTAAACGTCTGCCGCAGTGAATTTCTCGGCTTTCAGCGGCAAGGCAAAGAAGTCGGTCGAAACTTTAAAGAAGCCGGTAAAATGCGACGAGGCATTATGGCGATCTACCGCATCTTGGTCTGTCCAGACTTCGATCATGGTGAACCGGTTGAGATTCGCCACGTCTTGGGTCAGCGTATAGCGCAGGCAACCTTCTTCGGCTTGCGACCCGGCTACGAGCGGTTGAACCGTTTGAAGAAAAGTTTCCCTTTTCTCCGGCTTGATCTGCATATCGGCATGAATCACAATCATCGAACATCCTCCTTCGCGATTAAACGCTGCCGGGCCGAGATTTTCCGAACCGGTCTATATGATTAGCTTAACACAGAATGGGGTGGGGAATCATGAATGGGGGTTGCGCTGCCGGAATTCGGCGACGCGTTTTTCACTATAAGTGCTGAGCCTTTTCAGGCCCAAAACGCGTACGTCCGCACCCACTCCCTACTTTCTCCCGCTTCCAGCTCCAAATCGATAAACACCTCCGGCGCCACGACGTGGCCCGCGCCCCATAATCCGAGCTTCGCCGCGTCGAAATCGCCGCTTTCGCTTACGCCCGCTCCGCTCGGGGTATGCCGTAGTTCCCAATAAGGATCTTCGCCGTTCGCGAATCCTTCGTATAGCGCGTAATATTCTCCGCCCGCTTCGGCGTTCCAGGTCACCCGATCCGGCGACAGTTGTAGCTTGTCCTCCACGCCGCCGTCGCCCAGGATGTTCAGCTTCGGCGCATACGGCAGGTTCAGCACGTAATCCGGCCCGACCGCATGACCGCCGATACCCATAAAGTTATGCACGTATTCGTTGGTGGAGATTTTTTTCGAACCCAGATTGTCCAGCTTGTAATGCACATGCAGACGGCGTCCGTCGATTTGGATTTTTTTGACCAGCTTGGCGGCGTAACCATTATGTTCGGGCACGTTCATCGTAAAACGAATCTCGCTGCGGCCGACTTCGGTTCGCACTTCATACGCTTCCACCGGATAGGTGCGGGCAAAATTATAGCCTTCTTCGTCGATCTTCGTCAACGCGCCGATCCCCAGCTTGACGAACGTCTCTCCCGGAACCGCTTCGTCATAGCCGATCGCTTGGTCGATACCGAACTCGCCGGATAATCCTTCGCCGCCCGTGCCTTGTCCGGCGATCAGGCTCTCGGGTACGCAAAAGTCGATGCCCGCGCTCTCCAGCCGCACCTGCGTGATCCATCCGGTGCGGTCGAAGCGCGTTCCGGTGCACGTTTCCGGCACGCGGATCGTAACCGTCAATTCGTCGCCGTTCACTATGTATTCATTCGTTTCCATTGTTGAAAACCTCCTTTGTTCGGTTCGGCCTTTGTCTGCTTTCCAGCCGATTTCGTTTCATCATCATAACGCGACGCGGCGGAAAAAGGTAGACGTCCCGACGTCGTTGCGTTGATTTTCCGATTGGGCGGCAGTTTTCGCGCAATCGCGATAGATCGTTGTTTTCCCGTCGATGTGGGGCTTGTGCGGCGTGCTGCGGTCAGGCTCGATCTTCGCCAAAAAAGCCTCGTTCGATCGCGGCGCGGACCGCGATTCGAGCGAGACTTTCCGTTTGTTCCGATTCGGCGAACTTTTCGATCGTTCGATTCCTGTCGCGGGATTTATCGTGTTGCGAGTGTTCGCGGTATGCGCCGATCAGTCTTTCGCTACCCCGTCTTCGATCGCCGACGAGCAGGCCGCGCTTTCGCGGTCCTCCACGATCGCGAAGCCCCAGCCGGGCAGGCGCAGCATTTGGCCGTGCCGGATATCGTCGCCCGACAGCAGTTCGCGCCCGTCGCGGTAGCCGTATTCGAATTCCGCCGACTCGTCGGAATAGTTCAGGAAATAACGCACCCGGCAGCCCGCGCGGTTGATCCCGGATTTCACGATCAGCGGAAAAGACAGCTTCTGATCCGGTCCCCATAAGCCGATATCGCGCAGCAATTGCTCGAACAGTCCCGACAGCAGCTTTTCTTCCGGCAGGAAGCCGATGTACGTCGCGGTGCCTTGCCCGAACGTATTGCGCGTGATCGCGGCATACTCGTTCCACTGCGGATGGTCGTACCGCGCCAACACTTCCGCCGTCGTCGGCGTGAGCAGCTCCATCCACGTCTCGACGCCGTCCGCTTGGTCGATCGCGCCGAACAGATCGCCCGTGAGTCGGACGCGGACGTTTTTCGGCTCGATAAACAGTTGGTAATTCACGCCGCAGGCGCGCTCGATGAGTCCCGGCTGCACGCTTGTCCGCACTTGCACGTCGTCGTTCGTAAACCCACTTTTGAACGTGTAGACGATATGGCCGCCTTTTTCCGTATAGTCGTTCAGCTTCTTCAGCAGTTCGTCCGGCGCGCTGTAGAGAGCAGGCACGACGAGCAGATCGTATTCGTCCAGCGCTTTGGCGTCCGTCTGAGGATAGACGAAGTCGCAGCCGATATTCAGCTTGTACAGCGCGTCGTAGCAGCGGCGCACGACGTCGTTGTAATTCGTCCCGCCCGGCAAAGGAAACCAGTCGATCGCGCTGAGCGCTTCGTTGCTGACCAACATCGCGACTCGGTTGATTTTGCGCAGGCCGGACAGCGATTCGCTCAGGCGCGCAAAGTCGGCTCCGATCGTTTTCGCTTCATTATAGATCGGGTTCGGCTGAAGATCGTGACTGAGCAGTCCTTTCCAATACGTCTCGAACGAGTTGTGGATCGAATGCCAGTGCCAGTATGCGACCATGCTCGCCCCGGATGCCAGATGACTGAACGCGAGCAGCCGAAGCTGGCCCGGATACGGCGTCCAATGCGGAAAAGCTTGCGCCTGCGTCTCCAACACCAGATAATTCGACTGCTTGAGCGAACGCGTCATGTCTCCGCCGAACGAAATTTCCGCTCCGGTCAGCTCGCCCTGCGACGGATGGTAGATGTCCACGCCGGCGATATCGAGACATTTGGCGGCTTTAAAATGGTCCACGTCCCGCTGCACGCCGTACGAATGGCCGCGCCATTCAAAGTCGAAGTTATGCGTAACGAACTGCCCCGGCTTTTTATATTCGTTGACGATTTCCGCTTGCCACGCCAGAAAGTCCGTCACGAGTTGCCGCTGGAACCGGGCAAATTCCGCACCCAGACTGCCGTTGATCGTGCCCAGCACCGACGGGAAATCTTCCCACGCTTCGATCCGGTTGCTCCAGTACGTCAGCCCGAAACGTCGATTCAACTCACTCAGATCGTTGCCGAATTTTTTCCGCATCGCTTTCACGAATTGCAGTTGCACGTTCGGCCCTGCCGTTCCGTAATGCTTCGTCTCGTTGTCGATCTGATAGCCGATCACCGCCGGATGCGCACAGGTGCGGCCGATGAGCTTGCGAATGATGCGTTCCGCGTAGAACAGGTACACCGGACTTGTAATATCCATGATCTGACGGGCGCCGTACTTGCCGGGACCGTCTTTCGTAACCGCCAATACTTCCGGGTGCTCGCGCACCATCCAGGGCGGGATCGCATAGGTCGGCGTCCCGATAATGACGTCAATGCCTGCTTTGTGCATGGCGTCCAGTACCCGATCCACCGATTTGAAGTCGAACACGCCGTTTTGCGGTTCATGCGTGCTCCACGTCGATTCCGCGATACGGACGACCGTGATGCCCGCCGCTTTCATCATTTCGATATCTTTGTCCAGCCGCTCGTAAGGCATATATTCATCGTAATAAGCGACTCCGTAGTGCAGACGTTCCATAGTCGTGATCCGTCCTTTCTTCTTGCGGGACTGAAGGCTGGCGGGCATTCATGCCGTTCTTGCGCTTTGGCTTCTTCCTTGCGGCTTGCCCCGATTATCGTCAGGCGCACCGTCAGCCTTGTCCGTAATCTTTTCGAGACGTGTCGCCGGATGTCCTGCAAGCGCTTCAGTTTCTTCGCTGCGGTCTGTTTTCTTTTTCCGAAAAAAGCTTTCCGTTCTCGGTTGCGTCGTTTAGCCTTTCACCGCGCCTTCCGTAATGCCTTCCATAATGAACCGCTGGCAAAACGCGTAGATAATAACCACCGGAATCGCCGTCAGCACCAGCGCGGCGAGGATGAGCGACCATTCTTTGTTGTACTCCCCGAACAGCATGTTGGTGGACAAAATCAGCGTGTAGCGGTCGACGTTGGTCAGCATGAGCAGCGGCAGCAGGAAATCGTTCCAGACCCACAGGAAGTCGAGAATGCCGATCGTCACCGTTATAGGCAGCAGCAACGGGAAAATGATGCGGAAATACGTCTGGAATTCGCCGCAGCCGTCCATTTGCGCCGATTCTTCCAGCTCGCGCGGGACGGATTTTACGAACCCGTGATACAGGAAGATCGCCATATTGACGCCAAGCCCGATATAGATGATGCCGAGTCCCCAGGTGCTGCCTTGAAGGCCAAGCGTTTTGGCAACACGGGTGAGCGAGATCATGATCGAGTGGAACGGCACGAGCATCGACGACACGAACATGATAAAAATAAATCCGCTCAATCGGCCCGGCGTGCGCGACAACTTGTACCCTGCCAGCCCCGCCGTGAAAATGATGCCGCCGATTCCGACGAGCGACACAATGATCGAATTGAGCGTGCTGCCGAGCAGATTGATCTGGTGAAACGCCTGGCTGTAGTTTTCGAAATGGAATTCCGTCGGCAGCGCCATGACCGATTCGAACATCTGCCCTTGCGTTTTGACCGAGTTGACCAGCGCCATATAGACGGGGAACATGGTGACCGCGGCGCAGACCGTCAGCAGCGTATTGATCAGGACGTTCGAAAATCTGCGGCTCATGCTTCCACCTCCCGCTTTTTCGTGATGCTGACTTGGATCAAGGTCAAAATGAGCACCATCGCGAACAGGATGATCGACTTGGCGCTGGCATACCCGTACCGGAAGTTGTTGGAAAACGCTTCTTCGTAAATGTTCATCGTGACCACCTGCGTGCTGCGTCCCGGCCCGCCGCCGGTCAAGCCGTACACGACTTCGAACACTTTAAACGAACTGTTGAGCGTAAGGAACAAACAGATCGTGATCGCGGGCGTAATCATCGGCAGCGTCACGCTGCGGAACCGTTGCCACGCGTTCGCCCCGTCGATCACCGCCGCTTCTTTCAGCGATTGCGGCACGCCTTGCAGACCGGCCAGATAGATGATCATCATATAGCCGACCCCGTTCCAGAGCGAAACGATCAGGATCGAGTAAAAAGAGAAATTCGGATCGCCGATCCACGACTGGTTGAGGAACGTGAATACGGTTTTTTCCGCGATCTGCGGCAGCACCTGGGAAAAAATAAACGTCCACATAAACGCGCTGATGATGACGCTGATCATGTTCGGCATGAAGAACAAGGTACGGAACAGCCCTTTGGAGCGGGTCCGCGATTCGATCAGCACCGCCAGGAACAGCGCCAGCACGTTTTGCAGCACGACCATCACGACGACGTATTTCAGCGTGAACAGCAGCGAGTTGACGAAGTCCGGGTCGTCTTTGAACACTTCGACGAAGTTGGCGAACCCGATCAGATCGTAATCGCGGTTCAGCCCGTTCCAATCGGTGAAGCTGTAGTAGAAAGCCCCGATCATCGGGATCAGCAAAAACGCGATATAAAAAAGCAACGCCGGAGCGGTGAACGCGAGCAGCGAGACGTATTTATTGCGCGAGGACAAGGCACTCACCTCATTTTCTGTTGGGGTAGGCTTCAGATATATGAAGCTAGCAAGAAGATCCTATTCGTTGGGAAAATCGAGGGCGCTGCGGGAGAAATTCGTTCAGGTCGCTGTCTCACCCGGAAAATTGAATTGGATTTAAATAATGAGTTTTCCGGGTTCAAAGGCGCCCTTCACTGAATTTCTCCCTCCGCTCTCGCTTCCCTGTGGAATAGAATCTACCTACTTGCTTCAAAATCTTCAGCCTTTGGGTTGTTGTAGTTTAACTTTCGCTGCGTGCTTCTCAGCGGAAGAAGATTTTTGGGCTTGCTTTTAGACTTGAATATTTTTTTTATTGCCGTGCAACTTCCACGATTCCAGGGGCTTTCCTGTGGGACACGATCTTTCCTAGCCTCTCCCCTACCTTCGGCCGTAGGTTTTGTAGGGAAGGTTTGGCCTTCCGAAAAGGCAAAAGGCGGAGCGGGGGTGTTCGTGTAGGAGCGTTAGCGATCGCCTTTGTCCTTGGGAAGCTTCCTTGTATAAATCCAATCCAGCTTCCCAAGGACAACACGCGACCGAAACGAACACCCCCGCGCAGCCGCCCCAGCCTTTTCAGCATAGCCGAACCGTCCCTGCAACGAAGGCGGCCGAAGCCGCCTCCCCCTTTATTTTTTGTTGACTTTGTTATAGTCTTTCCAGGCTTTGTCCAAAGCGGTAACGAGGTCGTCTTGCGTCATCTGGCCGGCGAAGTAGCTTTGCAAGCCTTTGCCGACTTCGTCTTTGACGGCTTGAGGGATGACCGGGTCTTGGTACGATTTGCCTTCTTTTACGTAAGCCATGGCGTCCTCGACCCAAGGGTACGTTTGGAATTCGTGGCTTTTGGCGACCGGGTTGAATTTCAGGCTTTCGTAGAACGCGCTGGAGTCTTTGTCGTCCAGTACGTAGTTGATAAAGTCGAGCGCGTATTCTTTGTTTTTGCTCGTCGGCGATACGGCCAGAGCGGTCGAGGTGCTGAGGTCGATCATGGTGGCGTTGGCGTCGTCGTTGATCGGAAGCGCCGCTACGCCGAAGTCGATATCCGGGTTGGATTTGAGAATGGTGTCGGCGTACCACGGGCCTTGCAGCCACATCGCCGCTTTGCCGGTCGCGAACGCGGCCGCGCCGTCGTCGGCGCTGACTTCTAGCGCGCGATCCGTGCCGTTGGCGTTCACCAGATCGATGATGTCGAACATCTGCTTCATTTCGGAGAACGAGCCTTCGTTTTTGCCCATCCGTTCGATAAAATCTTTATTCGTGGTGTTCACGATTGCGCCGACCGACAGCGGCAGGAACAGTTGAGGCACCCACGCTTCGGAATATGACAGCTCGAACGGCTTGATGCCCGCGGCGTTCAGTTTGTCCACCACCGCTTTCATCTCGGTCAGCGTGTTCGGAGGGGTCAAGCCCTGCTCTTTGAAAATGTCTTTGTTGTACAGATAGCCCCAGGAGATCGTCTCCATCGGCACGGACAGCACTTTGCCGTCGATCGTGACGGAAGGCTTCACGCTGTCGAGCAGCTTGTCCACGAACGGCTGATCCGACAGGTCTTCCATATAGCCCGCGCGGTAAAAGTCAGGCGCTTCGTTGACGGCGTGCAGGCTGTAAATATCCGGCGCGTCGTTCGATGCCATCCGCGTTTTGAGAATCTGCGGCGCGTTTTCGGCGTTCGGCATTTCCAGTTGGACTTTGATATCGACGTTTTTGTCCGCTTTTTCTTTGGCGACGAATTGGTCGATATAGGTCTGGTACTGTTCTTTGAACCGCGGCTGCGAGATAAAGAATTTCAACGTTACTTCTTTCGAACCTGAACCTTCTCCGCCGCTTGCCTGGCTGTCCGTTCCGCCTCCGCAACCGCTCAACAATCCTACCAGCAGCAACGAAGCCATCGCTCCGCCCCAGATCTTTTTCATGATTCGTGACCCCCTCGGTCGTTTTTTAAAAGATTGGTTACGCTTACAAATGTATTGTACCGTTATTCTGTAAGCGCTTAATTGGACAGGATTGAGGGAAGCTTTTGTATTATATTGAACCTCTCGACAGCTCCCCCGGAGCGATGCCGTACTGCTTTTTGAACACACGGTAAAAGTAACCCAGATCCTCGTAGCCGCACATCTCGCTCGCCCGCCGGATCGGCACGCCTTCCAAAATCCAGGCTTTCGCCTTTTCCATGCGTACCTGCTGAATGTAATCGGTCAACGTCTGTCCGAACTCCTGACGGAACGTACGGCTCAGATACTCTTTGGATACGAAAAAGCTGCGCGCCAAACCGTCCAGTGACAACGATTCCGCAAAATGCTCCGCTACGTAAGCCCTGACCTCGTTCAGATCCAGACGGTCGCGGAACTTGCGTCGCCGGATCAATTGCTCCAACGATTCCGTATACACGAGCGGGATCTCGGGCAACGTCGGCTCGCTATCGCTTCGCTGTCCGTCCCGGACCAGATCTTCTTCCTGTCCGTAACTCTGACGAAGTTCACGCAGCCGCTGCGTTAATTCCCGAGCCAATCGGCGTTCCGACGCACAATCCACCGAACCCGACTGCAATTGTTCCATATGCTCCCTGACCAGTTCCTCCAATACCCGACGCAGATCGTCCAAACGCAGTTCGCCGTAATGCGCACGAATCAACGGGTCCGCTTCGCGCAGTCGCCGACGCGTCTTATCGTCCAAAGCCGTAGCGGCAAGCTCCTGCTTCTCAAGCTCGATCAGGTCGGCCCGACACTTTTCCAGCGTACGATTCAGCTCCACCGGATCAACGGGCTTGAGCAGATAGTCGTTCGCCCGATAACGGATAGCCTGCTTCAGATAAGCAAAGTCGTCATAGCCGCTCACCACCACGACCTTCACCTGCGGATACCGCTCGTTCAAGGTCTTCATCAGTCCCACCCCATCGACGCCGGGCATGTTCATATCGGTAATGACCAGACGAATGGTGCTGGATTCCATCCGCTTCAGCGCCTCGCCTCCATCTTCCGCTTCCGCCACAATACGAATCCCCAGTCGATCCCACTCCCCGAAGCGCCGGATGATTGCCCGGGTCGCCGCTTCGTCGTCCACGATCATCGCGGGGATTATTCTTTTTTCGTCTGCTGTCGATTTTTCGCTCATCCTTCATTCTCCTCTCCGCCCGATACGGGCATTCGCAGTATAATCGTGGTTCCGATGCCTTCTCCTCCGGATAATTGAAGACCGTAACGTTCGCCGAACCGCAACCTTAGCCGGGCTTCCACGTTCGCCAGCCCGATATGCTCGCCGCTGCCGCTGATCCGCCCCGCTCCCTGATCGATATCCGACCGCAGCTCTTTCAGACGCTCGTCGCTCATCCCTTTTCCGTGGTCGGTGATCGCGATCTCCAAGTCTTCGCCCAACCGCCGCACCGCCACATCCAACCGCCAAAGCGCCTGTTCCGGGCCAAAAGCGTGCTGGAACGCGTTTTCCGCGATCGGTTGCAAAATCAGCTTGGGAACAAGCAACTCTTCCGTTCCCGCGCCGATATCCAAAGTCGTCTCGATCCGCCCCGGATAACGATGCTCCTGAATAAACAAATAGTTTTGCAAATGGCGCAGCTCTTCCTTGACTTCCACCAGTCCCGCCGGGCCTCGCACCACGTAACGGAACATTTCGCTGACGGCCCGAATGACCGCGTACAACCGCTCCGGCGTTTCCGTGAAAGCCATCCCGCCGATCAGCTGTAACGTGTTTTGCAAAAAATGCGGATTGATCTGAGCCTGTAACGCCGCGAGTTGAGCTGTTTTCTTTTCCAGATTCAGCGCGTATTCGGTATGGATATGCTCGCGTATCCGTTTGGACATTTTGTGCATGCGCAGCTCCAGCAATCCGATCTCGTCCGTTCTTCCCGTCAGCGGCGTGCCTTCTTTGATAAACGAGATATTTTGAATCGAGCGCGCCAGCTTAATGATCGGAGCCGTCGTTTTCCAGGCTGCGAACGCCGAAGCCATGACCGCCAGCAACGCCGCGATCACGCCGACGATCGAGCCGTAGCGAATCGTCCGCTCCGCGCTGAGATCCACGGCTGTTCGCGGCACGACTTTGACGATACGCAGCCCCCAGGCATCGAGCGTATCGTAGAACACGTAAGCGTCCGGCGTTTGCGCATAGCCGGAACCTGTCGACGAACGCACCGTATCCGCAGCGCCTCCTGCAATCGTTCCGGTCGGGCTGTACAGCATATTGCCGCTAGCATCGGTAATCAACAGCTCGCCGCCGGAATCCGGGTTGAGCAGTTCCGTGACCCGGTCCGTGAACCGCCAATTGATCCGCAGCGTCATGTAGCCCAGATTTTCTCGATTCTCGAACCTGCGCAGCGCGCGGACCAGCTCGAACGAATCCGGATTGTCCGGACTGCTGCGGATCAAGACGTCCAGATTGCCGTTTTCCATCTTCCGATATTCGTCCGGCATCTCCGGCATGACCCGGCTCGTGACCTCCATCGTGCTGATCGTGAACAGTTTGCCGCCTTGAAGCAGGTACAATTCGATGTCCCGAAGCTGGGTATTGGCGGTGTAGTAGACAGACAGCATCGTGTCGGTGACGTCTTTTTGCAGGGGATACAGGGAACCGGTTTGTCCGTCTTCGAGTGCTTTCAAGTAACGGTTCAGGCTGGGGCTGATAAAAAGGGTATAGGTCAATGTGTTAAATTCGGAGAGTTGCTCATCCAAATAACCGCCTGCCCATTTAACCGTGGAGAGATTGGATTGGATCACCTCGTCCTCGACCGAACTGCGCGTATTGTAAGCCGCCAATTGCGTAACCGCAAACACCGGAAGCACGCCGAGCGGGATAAGCAGCAGCATCAGCCTTACGCGAAAGCTGCGGCGAAACGGGCGAAGAAGCCCCGAATAAAGCGCTTTCCAAAAATCCAAGATGTAAATCCTCCTTATGCGCCGCTTCGCTTCCCTCGGCTTTACCGAGATTATAGCGCAAGCAAACGGGATTGCGGAGAGAAAGATTTTCGGCGGCATATAGCGGATTAAAAAAATTTCATGTCGCGAAGTTTTACAAAACGTTGATCTTTGTTTATTTTTCTATAGAGTCTTTTTCGCATATTGGGCATAAAACGTTTGAACCGACACGTTTTGTTCAAATTTTGGAGGATTCTTTTTCCGAACGCCGAATATGGAATCTAACTGGAAAAAGCGTTTTTTTACATCTGCTTAACAAATGAACGTTATACTTAAAAGAGTTAGTTTCATTCACGCAACCTGCGGTCGATTGCTTTCGTAAACGAATCAATACTTGTGCAAGCAACGTTTGTGCTGCTGTCAAGTAGCTTGGCCAAGCTACTTGTACTCTGTACCAGATGAAGGTAAGGTTACGCTCGTCCGAAACGCACTAGACCCATGCGCGTTTCGGACGAGCGTAAACCTACTATTTAACCTGGTACAAAGTCCTAGGCCCAAACAATCTGTGGCGTATACACGCCGTAATTTTGGAGGAATTATGGATAACCAAGCCGCTCATCGGGGTTCTTCCCCGTATTACATCAACCGTGACCTCAGTTGGATCGAGTTCAATTACCGCGTACTTGAAGAAGCGCAACACCCGGATACGCCGCTGCTGGAACGCGCCAAATTTCTGGGGATCGTCTCGCGCAATCTGGACGAATTCATGAGCGTCCGAGTGGCGGGCATCCGCAATCAACTCAAAGCCGGCATCGTCAAAAAAGACTTTTCCGGTTACACGCCGCAGGTTCTTTACAAGCGGCTCTCGAAGCGCGTCGAAAAAATGGTCACTGCCGAGTATCGTACATACCGCGACCTGATTCGTTTGCTCACGAAAGAGCATCTTGTGCTAAGCCATTACGACGACTTGACGGCAACCCAACAAAAATCGGCCGATGACTATTTCCATGACGTCATCTTCCCGATCCTGACGCCGATGGCGGTCGACCTCAGTCGGCCGTTCCCGCTTGTGCATAGTCAGAACGTCTATTTGGCCGCCGTGTTGGAACGCGAAAACGCGACTGCCGATCTGCCCGACGAAGAACGTTATTACTTCGCGATCGTGCAGATTCCTTCGATCCTGCCGCGCCTGATTCCCGTCGCAAGCCGCAGCCATAGCAAAAAGCAGGTCTACGTCCTGATCGACGAATTGATCTGCAATCATATCCAGACGCTGTTCAGCGGTTACAAGCCGGTGGCCGTGCATGCGTTCCGGCTGTCGCGCGACGCCGATCTGGAGATCAACGAGGAAGAAGCGGAAGATTTGCTCGAAGAGATCGAGAACAAGCTGCGCAAGCGGCGCCGCGGCGCGCCCGTGCGTCTCGAAGTGCAGAAAGACTTCCACCCTTACGCGCTGCAATTATTGCTGGAAGAATTCGAAATCGACGATGCCGTGTACGAAATCGACGGCCCGATTGATCTCGGTTTCATGACGTCGTTCGCCGGCTCGGTCAAAAACCGGGATCATCTGCGGTATCCGACGGCCCGTTCCGTCTATCCGCCGGAATTCGCGGACGGCGAGGATACCGACTTTTTCGCAACGTTGAAAGAACGCGACGTGCTGCTGCACCACCCGTTCGAATCGTTCGATGCCGTGAGCGACTTTGTCGAGCAGGCTGCCGAAGATCCTGACGTGATGGCGATCAAAATGACGCTGTACCGGGTCAGCAGCAAATCGCCGATTATCCGCTCGCTTGCCGAAGCGGCTGAAGCCGGCAAGCAGGTTACGGTCGTCGTCGAACTGAAAGCCCGCTTCGACGAAGAACGCAACATCACCTGGGCACGCGAGTTGGAGAAAGCCGGCTGCCACGTCGTTTACGGCCTCGTCGGACTCAAAACGCATGCCAAAGCGATTCTTGTCGTTCGACGCGAAGAAGACGGCTTGCGCCGTTACGTTCATGTCGGTACGGGTAACTACAACGATACGACTGCGCGTCTGTATACGGACGTCGGTCTGATGACCTCCAATGCTTCGATCGGCGAAGACGCGTCTGAGCTGTTCAACCATATCACCGGATATTCGCGCCACCCGGATTGGCAAGAGATTTCCGTCGCGCCGGATACCATGATGGGCACCTTCGTGACCAATATCCGCCGCGAAGCCGAACATGCGAAAGCAGGACGTCCGTCCCGCATTATCGCCAAGTTCAACTCGCTGTCCAACCAGCAGATCATCGACGAGCTGTACGAAGCGTCGAAAGCCGGCGTCAAAATCGACCTGATCGTGCGCGGCGTCTGCTGCTTGCGTCCAGGCGTCGCAGGCTTGAGCGAAAATATTACGGTGCGCAGCATCGTTGACCGTTATCTGGAGCATTCGCGGATTTTCTACTTCGAAAACGGCGGAGGCGAAGATTCCGAGATTTTCCTCGCCAGCGCCGACTGGATGACCCGCAACCTGACCCGCCGCGTCGAGCTGATGTGCCCGATCCGCGACGCCGGCTGCAAAGATACGCTGCTCAATATCGTCAAGCTGTATCTGAAAGACAATGTGAAGGCTCGCATTCTGACCTCCAGCGGTAGCTACGAACCGTTCAAGAACGGCGAAGAAGACTTCCGCAGCCAATTCCGCGCCGAAGATATACGGACATGGAAGTCTACGTTGGTCTAGGGAATTGATGTACGCAAATGGATGTACGCAAATAGATGTAGGCAAAGGCGAATCGAAACAAAGGAAAAAGTAAAAACCGGATGTCCGTCGTCGATGACGGGCATCCGGTTTTTGGGTTGCGGGCGGATTGACTCTTTGCGTCGAACGATTTTGCGAATGTGTGCAAAACGTCAACATTTTCGGCAAGATCGGCTTTTTTTTCCTCAAATGCTGATGAAAAGTCAAAATTTTTACCCACTCTTTCTCAAAAAAGCCAGTAGAACGCCAAATTTTTGCCTTTACGTCAGCATTTTCGGAAAAAGAGCAAATTAGGTCGAAAAATGTGTGCGTGACGTCAACATTTAGGCAGAGCGCGTCGTATTTTATCGCCGCACCACGCTCTGCCTATCGGGTTGCTTACTGCCTGATTTCTTACTTTGTCGCCGCTTTGTTTGTCTACTTGCCCGCCGACCGGATTTTCAATTCGATCCGCACGTTCCATTCTTTTTCGAACTCTTTCGATGCCAGCTTAAGGTCGCGTATTTCCATGAACGCTTCCGTGCGGCAGGTCAGCTCCATCTCGAAATGGTCGCCGCTTCGTCTGGCGGTCAGGTCGGTGACGGCTTGCGTTTCGCTGGAGTCCAGCGCGGCCGCCATTTGCAGCACGGCGCCCAGGCGGCGCGTCCGTTCTTCGTCTTTTGGAAGCAGGATGTCTTTATACGTCTGCGCCGTCGCGCTTTTGCGCCATTTGAACTTCGCTGCGATGCCGGCGATCAACGCGGTCAGGATGATCTCGCGATGCGTCAGCCCGGCCAACGGCCGCTTGGTCAGCAGATACTGCGTATGCTCTTCATAGTCGATATAGCCGATTTCGGTACCGCTCTGATACGTCCAAGCCGCTACGCGCAGCAGCTTGCGGTTCCATTCGTTTTCCCCGCCTTCGCCAAGCGCCTCGTACAGAACGCGCGCGAAGCGCTCGGTCTGACGCAAATGACGCTGACGCTGTTTGGGCGCGCTGGACAGCAGCGCTCGCAATTCGAATTCCAACACATTTTCGTGCACGGCTTGTTCGGGACGCAGCAGCTCGAAAAACAGTCCTTCGCGCAAGCCGGTCGCGCTGACGACATAGCGGGCTGCTTTCATATGGCGGAACAGCGTACGCAAGATGATCATACCGGGCACGATGATATCGATCCGGTTTTTGGACAGACCCGGCACGCGTTTGCGGCGGTTGTTATCCATGCCCGGCAAAGAATGGTAGAAGTAATCCACGTCTTCGCCCTGCATCGCGTAATTGTGCGTATGCGGCAGCGAATAGTTGCGGCGTCGTTGATCCATTTTGCCGAGACCGCGGATCGTACCGCCCAGACCGACCAGATCAAGCCCCGGATGCTCGGACATCCACGGATGCTTGCGGGCTTCGGCCAATACAAAATTCTCCAATTCGCCGACGCGCTCTTCCGTCCAGCTTCCACTGCCGCCGAATCGCACGTTCATGTTGACCGCGCCGAACGGGAACGAGAAGCTCGACACGCGCCGACGCTCCTGGAACAGCGTGATCTCGGTACTGCCGCCGCCGATATCGATAATAAAGCCTTCGGCGATATCGATCTTGTTGACCACGCCGATAAAGCCGTAATGGCCTTCCATCTCGCCGGGCAGCAATTCGATCTCCAGGCCCGTTTCCCGGTTCAGGATCTCGATGATCTGATCGGAGTTGGAGGCGTTGCGGATCGCCGCCGTGGCTACCGCACGGATTTGGGTCGCGCCGTATGCTTCGCAGATTTCGGTAAACTGGCGCAGCACGGGCACGACGGAATGGATCGCGGGCGACGGCATAATGCCGTCCGCCGTCACCAACGCGCTAAGTCGGGCCGCTTCGCGCGACTCGGTCAGAACGCGGTATGAGCCGCCGCTCTCGCTCTCATAAACAACGAGCCGGATCGAGTTGGAACCGATATCGATAATTCCGGCCCGCAGGCTGGTTTGTACCGCCTCGGGGCGGTTCGTTTCGGGTTGGGTAGTCATAGGGATGGACAGCTCCTTGTCTCCGGTCGCCGCGAATCGGGACCGGACGGTGATGAATGCCGATTGGTTTACCTGTTCATTAGACTTAACCTTAGCAAACCAAACAGGACGGCGCAATGCGCGCCGCCCTTGTTTTTTTACGTTGCGTTTACTTTTCTCGATATCTCGTGCAGCTTTTAAAGCTCCGAATCCACCCGACGCTGTACCAGCAATCGCACCACGCGATCCGGGTGATCGGTAATAATCCCTGCTGCCCCCATCTCGATCAAGGCATCCAAGCGCGCTTCATCATTGACGGTAAACGGATGATAATCAACGCCTGCCTCCAGCGCTTCCCGCACCCAATCCGCCGTTACGGCAGGATCATACGCATGCAGCGCATCCGCGCCAAGCGTCTTCGCGTAATCCCATGGCCGATATAATCCTTCCATATATAACACGCCCGTGCGAATCTCCGGCGCCAGCTTTTTGCACAGCGCGAGCGAATAATGGTTGAAGCTCGAAACGATCGTCTGTTCTTCAACGCCGTGAGCCCGAACGGCCGCGATTACTTTTTCCTCCAACCCCGGATAAGCGCACACGGTATTTTTCAACTCGATATTGACCACGATTCCCGTGTTTTTCGCAAGCTTCAGCAGTTCGTCCAGATGAGGAATCTGTTCGCCCATAAACTCCGGATGATACCAGCTTCCCGCATCGAGACTGCGCAGCTCCGCGTACGTCTTTTCGACGACGCAGCCGGGAGCCGCAGCCGTGCGTGACAGCGTCTCGTCGTGAATCAGCACGGGTTCTCCGTCGGCGCTGAGCTGAACGTCCGTTTCGATGCCTGTCGCGCCCAGTTCGATCGCCCGGCGGAAAGCCGCCATCGTATTCTCGGGACGCGTCCCCGAAGCTCCCCGATGCGCAAAAACAATCGGAGAACCGGGCTTGCCGGCCGCCGAATGTTTTCGGGTATCGCTTGTTTGTTCTGCCGTTTCCCTATCGATGCCGCGAATCAATTCGTTCATGAATATCGCCTCTTCTTCCGATCGGCCTTCGGCCGCTCTTTTGTAGTCTTGTCCTCTTTCTCATTACTATACCCATTCTACGTAAACCCCATGTTAAACGAACGACTTTACCGTAAAATGGATGTTTTACAAAACAGGGGGTTTTTATTTAACAAAGTATTGGTAGGCTAGACGTGCTTGGTTGGGAAAAGAATCGTTTACCCGGCACTCGGTATTCCAGGCATACATAAGGAGGCTCGGCCCTAAGCATGGAAAACATGGACAAGACCGCTTCGGTTTCGCTGGATAAAAAGCGCAAAGCAGCAGGCGCAAGCAAGAGCGGCGATCCTTCACGCGCTGCCAATCTGGGAAGGTTTCGCGAAGCTGCGCTGGCCGCGCTTTTCATTGCACCGGCATTGCTGCTATTCGGTATCTTTCTGTTCTATCCTTTGATGCAATCCGTCTATCTGAGTCTGCATTCCACGAATCCCCGCGGACAGGTCGCAAACTTCGTAGGGTTGACCAACTTCCGTAACCTTTTCGCTTCACCGGGATTTCCGAACAGTCTCATCGTAACTTTAAAATTCATTCTGTTTACGGTTCCGGCCAGTCTGGCGCTCGCACTCGCTTTCGCCGCCGTTTGCCGCAGCAAAATTGTGGGTATGCGTATCTTCCGTTTCATTTTCGCGCTTCCGATTGCCGTATCCGTCAGTACCGGCTCGATCATGTGGATGGTGCTTTTTCATCCGACGCTCGGAAGCCTGAATTATTTTCTCGGTAAAATGGGGCTGGCTCCCGTCCAGTGGCTGACCGATCCCAATATGGCGCTGCTGTCGATCTCGCTCATGACGGTCTGGATGAACGTCGGCTTCCTGTTTATCCTGCTGCTTGGCGGGATGCAGGGAATTCCGGAAGAAATCTACGAGAGCGCCAAAATCGACGGTTCCGGGCCGCTGCGTACCTTCTGGACGCTGACCCTGCCGCTGGTCTCGCCGACGTTGTTCTTCGCCTCTGTCACATCCGTCATCGGAGCGTTCCAGGCGTTCGGACAGATCAACATTCTGACCAAAGGCGGCCCGGTGAACAGCACGGACGTGCTCGTGTTCAGCCTGTATGAAGACGCGTTCGTGAATTTCCGGTTCGGCGTAGGTAGCGCTCAGGCGCTTGTGTTGTTCGCGATCGTGCTGCTGATTACGGTCATTCAATTCGTGTTCGCCGAAAGGAAGGTGCATTACCAGTGAAACGACTCTCCGTGTCCCGCACGCTGGCTTACCTGCTCTCTTCCGTTGCGGCGGCATTCATTCTGTTTCCGTTCTGGATTACGCTCTCGAATGCTTTTATGACCGAGGCCGAATCCGCTGCCTATCCGCCGAAGCTCTGGCCGACCGGACTGCATCTGGACAATTTTTCCGGCGTGCTGGCTTCTATTCCGATCGTGCAGTTTATTTGGAACAGCTTTGTTGTCAGCAGCGTCATTACAATCGGCTGTCTGGCGACCTCCTGCATGGCAGCTTACGCGTTCGCCTTCCTGCGTTTTCCCGGTAAAAAAATCATCTTCGCGCTATTCCTGTCCACGATGATGATTCCTTGGGAAGTCGCGGTGATCCCGAACTATCTGACGGTGCGCAGTTGGGGATGGCTCGACAGCTACGCAGGCTTGACCGTTCCGTTTCTGGCGACTGCGTTCGGCGTGTTCCTGATGCGGCAGTTTTTTCTCCAGCTCCCAAAAGAACTGATGGAAGCGGCGCGGATCGACGGCTGCGGCCACCTGCGAATCTTCCTGCGAATGGCCGTTCCATTGTCGATGCCGGGACTGGCTACGCTTGGCGTGTACTCGTTCCTGAATCATTGGAATATGTATCTGTGGCCTTTGCTCGTGACGAGCAGCGAGAAGATGCGCACCGTGCAAATCGGGGTCAGTATGCTGCAATTCTCGGAAATGACGGCTTGGAATCTGGTTATGGCCGGTCTTGTGTTAGTGCTGCTGCCGTCGTTGATTATGCTGGCGCTCGGTCTGGGGCGATTGGTTGGCGGGCTTACGGCGGGTGCTTTAAAAGGATAGTTTTAGGCTTCTCCAACGATAAAACGTTCTATCCTTACAGCGTTAATACCGGATTCGTTTTCTCGGATCGCCGTTTCCGCTTTGCTCACGAACGCGAAGATGCATTCAGGAAAACGTTTAAAAGCGACTCATGCCAAAAGCGGAGACGGCGAAAAGCCGTCCGAATCCCGTCCCGGCCCCCGCCGGGTCCCTCTCGGACTTAGCCGCACCGCGATAAGCGGTGCTACTGAAAGCTTGACCGCTTAAGAGGTTAAGTTACGCCCCTCGAAAACACGCTTGAACCGTACGTGTTTTCGATGAACGCAAACTTTAGATTTGATGCGGTCAAAGTACCAGTACTTTGACCGCTTAAGAGGTTAAGTTACGCCCCTCGAAAACACGCTTGAACCGTGCGTGTTTCCGATGAACGCAAACCTTAGATTTGATGCGGTCAAAGTACCAGTACCTTGACCGCTTAAGAGGTTAGGTTACGCCCCTCGAAAACCCGCTTGAACCGTGCGTGTTTCCGAGGAACGCAAACCTTAGATTTGATGCGGTCAAAGTACCAGTACCTTGACCGCTTAAGAGGTTAAGTTACGCCCCTCGAAAACCCGCTTGAACCGTGCGTGTTTCCGAGGAACGCAAACTTTAGATTTGATGCGGTCAAAGTACTATGTCCCGGTCTTTTGTCAGCTAACCGAAACGGTCCGCGCCCTGCCATTGGTGAAGCGCGGTTCTCGTGGAGTCCGGCACCGCCTCTGCCTCCCCCTACCTTGTGCGGAGCGCCCCGGATTTCCATATAACTCGGACGGACACGCGGACAGCTCTGCGACTCCGCCTTCCTCCGGGTCCTTTTTTACGGCATCAATGCAACATCTCATAGGCAATACGCACGATTCATGCAACGACTACAGAGAAAAGGGAGTGGGAGTTTTCAATGAAAAGTAGCCGAAAGTGGATGTTCGCCTGTCTGTGCATGTTGATGGTGGTTCTGACTGCATGCGGAGGCGGAGGTAGCCAAACCGCAACGGGAACAGGAACGGCTGAGGCCGCTTCGAGTAACGCTTCGGGCAGCACGGACACGACCCAAAATGACGGCGATCCGGTCAAAGTTGTCTGGTGGCACGCGATGAGCGGCGAGCTGGGTACGGTTGTTGACGAGTTGGTGAAGCAATTCAACGAATCTCAAGACGATGTACAAGTCGAAGCGGTATTTCAAGGTACGTATGACGAGAGCCTGAACAAGCTGAAGACCGCAATGGGCTCCGGCACAGGACCGACCATGATTCAGACATACGAGATCGGCAGCCGTTTTATGATCGATTCCGGCGCGATCACGCCGATGCAGCAGTTTATCGACAAAGAAAGCTATGACGTGTCGCATCTGGAAGAGAACATTCTCGGTTACTATACGTTCGACGATCGCCTCTACTCGATGCCTTTTAACACGTCGAACCCGATTCTCTACTATAACAAAGACGCATTCCAAGCAGCCGGCCTCGACCCGGAGAACCCGCCGAAGACGTACGCGGAAATCGAAGCAGCGGCCAAAGCGCTGACAGGCAACGGCGTAACGGGCGGATCGTTTGCGATCTACGGCTGGTTCATGGAGCAGCTATTGGCCAATCAGGGCGCCGAACTGCTGAACAACAGCAACGGTCGCGAAGGTTTGGCCGATCAGGCGCAGCTTGGCGCACCTGCTGCGGTCAGCACGCTGGAATGGTGGAAAAAGATGGTCGACGACGGTGTCATGCTGAACCTCGGCCGTAAGACTGACGATACCAAAAAAGCTTTTGCCGCCGGACAAATCGCAATGACTCTCGACAGCACGGCGTCCCTGCGCGGTATCGTGCAAGCGTCCGAAGGCAAGTTCGAAGTCGGTACGGCCGCTTTGCCGAAACCAACCGAAGCCGATGCAGGAAAAGGCGGTGTCATCGTCGGCGGCGCAAGTCTCTGGATGCTGAACGACCGTCCGGAAGAAGAACAGCAGGCCGCGTGGCAGTTCATCAAGTTCCTGGCTGAGCCGGCTACGCAAGCTTATTGGCACGTCAACACAGGCTACTTCCCGATTACAAAAGAAGCCTATAACGAAGAGCTGGTCAAAGAAAACCTGGAAAAGTATCCGCAATTCCAGACCGCGATCGACCAATTGCATAATACCGAGCTGACGCCTGCGACTCAAGGTGCCGTCATGGGCGTATTCCCGGAAGCCCGCCAACTGACGGAAACGGCGATCGAAGAAGCGCTCACGGGCGCGGCGTCGCCGCAGGACGCGCTGGACCGCGCTTCGGCGGAGATTACGCAGAAGATTCAGGAATATAACAGTACAGTGGCTCAGTGAGGATAAGCTAGGGGCGCTGCGGGGGAAATTCGTTCAATGCGCCTTTGAACTGAATTTCTCCCTTCGCTTTCAGCTTATTTGGGGAAAAAAAGAAGAAAGAGCAAAAGACCAGCCGTGGTTGCGGCTGGTCTTTTGTCGGGTTGGGACATGTTGGAGAATAGAGACAAAGCGGTTCGTTGATGTTGAACTTGCCGGGAAGGAATATTGCGAGCGTCCATCATTTGGGCGGAGCAATCAGCTTTTCAGATCGGTTTGTTGCCAGAATCCAACATTCATGCAGGCAAAAGCGACTTTTCGGCAAAGAAGGGAGAAAATGATGGACTGCGGCAACATTTTTTTGAATTCTCCGATGCGGTTGCAACAAATGATGGATGCTTGCAACATTCGGCGGCCCGATCCGCTACATTGACTTGATTGGCTCGATCGGATTACGCGGTACGGCGACTACCGATCTTTTTTACTGGATTCATTCGAAATCATTTAAAAATCTGCAACACGCTTGCCCTGCCTTTTTCTTCCGAAAATTCGACCTGAGCCATCGCGCCGTTAATCAGCGTCAATTGGGGAGGCATATGGCCGCAGTCGATATCGTAAAGCACAGGCACGCCGAGTTCTTCCGACATGTCCCGGTAGACGTCTTCGGCCGTATAACCGTCGACGGGCGTATTGGCGGGACTACGGCCGAACATCAAGCCGGAGCAGTTCTCGAACCAACCCGCCAGTTTCATTTGCACCAGCGAGCGGCGCAGGTCGGCGGTATTCAGCTCGCAATTTTCCAAATACCAGAGCACCGGCTCGCCCGGAATATGCCGCTCGCGGAAAGCCCGCACATCGCCGTAAGGCGTACCGACCAGATGGCGGATCACGTCGATACAGCCGCCGAGCAGGCGGCCTTTCAGACCGACGTCGCTGCCGGACACGCTGCGCCAGACCGTCGGTTCCGTCAGGTTGAACACGCTCCCGGCAGACGTTTCCGGTACGGTCGGGTTAAACGAACTTTCGTTCGGCGCATCCGCTCTCGCCGACTCGAACGCGCCTTCGTTACGCGAAGCTTCTGGCCCCGACACGCGGAACAAACCGCCGTCAGCCGCTTCTGATCCCAGCCGGCCGAACGTACCGTCTTGTATCGCCACCGTCTCCGTCCTGTGGAACGAATCGCCGCCAGACGTAGCCGATCTCGCCGCTTCAAAAGCGTCCCCGTCCGAAGCCCCCGCCAAGCGCAACGCGCTTTCCTCGCTCGTATCCGCTCCCGCTTCTTCCGCCGCCGCTTTCCATTCGATCTGATACAGCTCGGAAGAACGCTGCTCGAACGAACCGCCGGCCGGCGTCGTCAATGCTTCGTGCCATTTGGCGGTCGTCTCGTCTACGATCTCGCTGCGCAGATCGAGCAGGTTGGTGCCGTGGGCGGTAGCGATCCCGGTTTTGAGCGTGACCGCGAGCAGCAGCAGACTGATGTCCGAATATCCGAGCAGCCATTTTTCGCCGATTCGCTCGTAGTCGATATATTCCAACACTTCCACCAGCAGCTCGCCGCCCCACGGCGGCAGAACAAGTCCGATCCGTTCCTCTTGCAGCATGCGGTTCAATTCTTCCGCGCGCAGACGGGCCGGAGCGGATTTGGCTTTGTACTGCGTCCAGATCGTATCGCCTCCGGACACGGCAAAGCCTTGATTTTCCATACGTCGCATCGCTTGTTTCAACAATTCGTGCATATCGGGCGATACGCCCGAAGAAGGGGCCGTGACGCCGATCGTCGCGCCCGGCTCAAGCAGCGGATAACGAATCATGTAGATCTCTCCTTTTTCCATACGGATAAATGTCCTTGAACCCACTGCCCGACTTGAACCAGCGCATACGCCGCAAAAGGCAGCATGAACACGATCGTCGGATACCCGTAACGCCCAAACGCGACGAACGGGATATACAGCGCGGTAAAGTAAGCAAACGTGAGCAGCAGCGGCAGCAAGCGTCCGATCCGTTCGCGAATCAGCGCCCAGACCAGACCGAGCAGCGTGACGCCGACTAACGCTTTTTGCAGCGTATCCATCAGCGGGCGTTGGATCGGCCAGATCGGACGCCAATAATACGGTTCCACGTACAGTCCTTCCAGCTTTCCCAGCGTGTACCAATGCGCATACGTCCAAAAATGATGCGTAAATCCGTAGCGTAAAATGTCCCGTCCTTTCGACATCGCCGTATCGTCCCATCCTTTGAAAATCGTGTTGGGATCATACTGCGGATAAGCGTCGAAAAATCCGGCCGGCGGCAGTTGATAATCGATCCGCGTTCCCAGCAAAACGGCGAAGCAAACCGCTCGACTCCATTATGTTATCCAAATCAGAGTCTTCTGACAAAACATTTTACGCGGCGGATTCGAAAAACGGGTAGACGGCCTTCCGAATTCCAGACTTTCCGTCGATACGAACGCGCAAACGTCGGTAAAAGTTCCTTTTTGACTCCGTAAGCCAAGCATCCAAGAACCCGATTTTATCAAAAAAAGCCTGCGCAAGCCGGAAATTCCGCGCTCGCAACAAGCTTCTTTTGGCAACCTTTTTCTGATGAACCGGCAGCCGTCTCAGATCAACAGGCTGAACAGGCTCGGATCGCGGTTCAGTTCGGTGTAGTTGATGCCTTGCTCGTCCATCCGGGCGATCAGCGGCTCGTAGTCTTCGCGCGACGTCAGCTCGATGCCGACCAGGGCCGGACCGTTTTCTTTATCGTTCTTCTTCGTATATTCGAAGCGCGCGATATCGTCGTTCGGCCCGAGCGCTTTTTCCAAAAACTCGCGCAGCGCGCCGGCTCTTTGCGGGAAGTTGATCAGGAAGTAATGCTTCAGCCCTTCGAAAATAAGCGAACGTTCCTTGATCTCCTGCATGCGGTCGATATCGTTGTTGCCGCCGCTGATGATGCAGACGATCGTTTTCCCTTTGATCTCGTCGCGGTACAGATCGAGCGCGGCGACCGGAATCGCACCCGCCGGCTCGGCGACGATCGCATTCTCGTTGTACAGGTCGAGGATCGTCGTGCAGACTTTGCCTTCCGGCACTTTCACGACTTCGTCAAGCTTCTGCTTGCAGATGTCGTAGGTGTGTTGTCCGACTCTTTTTACCGCCGCGCCGTCGACGAACTTGTCGATCTCGTCGAGCGTCACGACCTGCCCGCGCGCCATCGCTTCGCTCATCGAAGCCGCGCCGAGCGGTTCGACCCCGATCATGCGCGTGGACGGGCTCATCGTTTTGATATATTGGGACACGCCCGCAGCCAATCCGCCGCCGCCGATCGTCAGGAATACATAGTCGGCCGGTTGCTCCAGACTTTCCATGATCTCCATGCCGACGGTACCGTTACCCGCGATGATCATCGGATCGTCGAACGGATGGATAAAGGTCAGGTCCAACTCCGTGCAGGCTTTCATCGCTTCCGCATACGCATCGTCGAAGGTGTCTCCGGTCAAAATGACTTCAACGCTTTGCCCGCCGAATTTACGCACCATTTTGACTTTTTGATTCGGCGTCGTGCTCGGCATATAGATTTTTCCGTGAATCCCGAGCGCATGACACGAAAAAGCCACGCCTTGAGCATGGTTGCCCGCGCTTGCGCAGACGATGCCGCGTTCGCGCTCGTCCGCTGTGAGGCTACGGATTTTGTTGTAGGAGCCGCGAATTTTGAACGAACGCACCACCTGCTGATCTTCGCGTTTCAAATACACGTCGCATTCGTATTTTGCCGACAATGTCGCATCGCGGTGCAGCGGCGTGCGCACAATGGCTTCACGCAGCCTGTGATGCGCCCGGATGATGTCTTCCATCGTAACCAGATCGTCGTTCTTTGTATCGTCCAATTCCACAGTAGGTTCGGTTTTCATGTTGTTCTCCTCGCTCCTGATATTGTTTCCATGTGTACCATCCGTCATATTATCGAATTAAATTTAAAGGTAACGCGATTTCATGAAAAATTCAAGCTTCGCGCGGGAATTGAAGGTCGAACTGCCGAATAAAATAAGACAAAGCGGTTGAGTATGAAGATCGCAAAAACGGACAAACGTTCGCATCATCCTTCTGTTAAGATGAACGTACCGATCGGGAGGGAACGAAAAATATGGATCATACCGCATGTATCCAGCGTACTTTGGATTACATCGAGGATCATCTCAAGGAACGGCTGAGCGCTGAAGAGCTGGCTCGGCAAGCCGGATTCTCGCAGTATCACTTCTATAAAGTGTTTCATTCGAGGACAGGTCTGCCGATCATGGACTATATCCGGCGCCGCCGTTTGGCCCATGCCGCAGCCGATATGGCCGGACGCCGTACCCTGCTGGAGATCGCCCTCGATTACGGATTCGAGACGCATGCAGGCTTCACCAAAGCTTTTCGCAAAACATACGGACTCACCCCGGAACAGTATCGCATCCATGCCACCGGCCGAGTTCCCGAGCGGGTGGACCTTGCGAAGCTGGCCGACCATAATATGAGCGGAGGAATGATGATGAGACCGACGATCGTAAGCAAGCCCGAGATCAAGCTGGTAGGTTACGCCCTGGAGACCCGCATGAACGGCGAGAATTTCAAAGAGATTCCGGCTTTCTGGAACCGTTATATCGAAGAGCAATGGGGTCATAAGCTGTATCAACAAATCAAGCCTGTCAAAGATGCCGAATACGGGGCCTGCATCATGCTGCCCGACAAACCGGAGCACTTCCTGTACGTGATCGGCTTTGAAGTCGAGAACTTCGACGACGCACCGGAAGGCACCTATCAAGCCACGTTGCCCGCTTCGACCTATGCCGTGTTCACTTCGCCGAAAGCCGACCGCGCGAACGGAGCTTTTTCGGATTCGATCCAGGGCATGACCACCTACGTGTACAGCGAGTGGTTCCCTAGCTCGGGCTACGCGTACGCCAAAGGCGGCGTAGATTTCGAGCTGTACGACGAGCGCAGCAACGGGGACACAGATTTGCAGATGGATTTATATATTCCGATAGAAAAACAAGAATAGCCTCAAGGTAGAGCCGTTATGCGGACTGTCTGTTTCATAGGCAACATGCGTGACGGTTCTGCCCATGATCAACTGACCGGAGGAATCCTGATGAATCCAACATTTGTTACAAAGCTCGAAATCAAGCTGGCCGGATTTGCGCTCGAAACGAGCATGAACGAATTCAGCGGCGAAAATATGCCTGAAATCCCTGCCTTTTGGGAACGCTATGCCGAAGAAAATTGGCAACACGATCTCCATGAAGTGCTGACACCTGTCAGCCATGACGAATACGGAGCGTGCATCATGCTGCCGGACAAGCCGGATCGTTTTCTGTATGTGATCGGCGTTGAGGTACCTGATTTCGATAACGTGCCGGACACCCTGCACACCGTCACGATTCCGGCTTCGACCTATGCGGTGTTCACTTCGCCGAAAGCCGACCGCGCGAACGGAGCTTTCGTCGACGCGATTCAGCGCATGACCGCTTACGTCTACAACGAATGGTTCCCTAGCTCGGGTTACGCATACGCCGACGGCGGAGTCGATTTCGAACTGTACGACGACCGCAGCAAAGGCGACAACGATTTGCAAATCGACTTGTACGTTCCGGTGGAGAAGCAGGTCTGACTTGGCGGACAGCCTGGTTCGTTGCTGGCCTGCAACCTTGAGCGTAGACGGGATATCTCGTGTACAGCTCGGCGGACAACGTTGTTCGGTCGTTGTTGGCGGCAACTGCTTGAGCGCCGATTGCGGAGTTTTTAAAAAGCTGTCCCGAAAGTCGCTGTGCGGCGGACGGGCAGCTTTTTGGCGCTATTTCGGATTTTTGTGTGCCGCGCTACGCCGCGCGTGCATACCGAAAGCCGAAAACGTCGAACCGCAGCGAAGTCGTTTGAGTTGCGAAATTTCGTCGTAGCCGGCATTTCGCAAATAAGTGCGGATATGCAACTATTCGCTTCGATTTTTTCGTTTTCGCTTCATTAAGTGTGAATATGCAATTATTTTACCGTTTCCGTATCGGATCTCCGCTTGATCGGTCAAATAATTGCACTATAGCACTTATTTTGATTTTTGTTGAAAAAGAGGACGGAATAATTGCATATCTGCACTTATTTCTCAAGGTTCGGTCGGAAGAAGGATTGGTTGAATCGAAAAAGGTCGCGCGAACCGTCCCGACTGTCTGTTTCGCGTTCGCGACTTTGCGAACCGCTCACGTACATATTGCACACAAATTGCATACAAAAACGAAGCGGCCCCAAAAGGGCCGCCAAAGAAACAACAGTTCGTCGGCATCCGTTCCGGCGCCCGCAAAAGAAAGAGCAATCCGGTCACGCTGCCGATCCGTATGCCGAGATCAGCGGCGGCCGTGATAGAAGAAGCAGACACGATATCGCCTGCTTTACCTGCACGGCATCAAAGCTTTCAGCGCGATATCGCCTGCTTCACACGCGCGGCATCAAAGCCTTCAGCGCGATGTCGCCCGCTTCACCTGCGCGGCTCCAAAGCCTTTGCCGCGATATCGCTGCGCTTGTGTGCGCCGTCGAATGCGATGCGTTCCGTTGCCGCATATGCGGCATCGCGCGCTTCGGCGATGCCCGCTCCGCGGCCGACCACACCCAGTACGCGGCCGCCGGCCGTTACCAGTTCGCCTTCCGTATTGCGCGCCGTGCCCGCATGGAATACCAGACCGCCGCCGGCTTCGGCGGCTTCAATGCCCGTAATCACGCGCCCTTTCGGATACGCAGCCGGGTAGCCTTCCGAAGCCAGTACGACGCAGACCGCCGCTTCGTCGCTCCATTGGATCTCGATGTCCGCCAGCGTTCCGTTCACGGCCGCCAGGAAAATGTCCAGCAGGTCGCTTTGCAGACGCGGCAGCACCACCTGGGTTTCCGGATCGCCGAAACGCGCGTTGAACTCTACCGTGCGCGGCGTTCCGTCCGCTTCGATCATCAGACCCGCGAACAATACGCCGGTAAACGGACGCCCTTCGCTAACCAACGCTTTCGCCGTCGGCTTGATGATTTCTTCGATCGACCGCTCGATAATCGCGGGATCGATATGCGGCAGCGGCGAGTACGTGCCCATGCCTCCGGTGTTCGGGCCTTTGTCCCCGTCGAAAACAGGCTTGTGATCCTGCGCCGCAGGCATCGCCCGAACGGTCTCCCCGTCCACGAAAGCCAGAATCGACATCTCTTCGCCCGCCATGAATTCTTCGATGACCACTTTGCTGCCTGCCGCGCCGAACGAACCGCCGACCATCGCGTCATGCAGCGCTTTTTCCGCTTCTTCGAGCGTTTGCGCGACCGTTACGCCTTTGCCTGCGGCCAGTCCGTCGGTTTTGACGACGATCGGCGCTTTTTGCGAACGCAGATAAGACAGTGCCGTTTCGTAGTCGTCGAACGTCTCATACGCCGCTGTCGGAATATTATACTTTTTGAGCAAATCTTTCATAAAGGCTTTGCTGCCTTCGATCTCGGCCGCATTCTGACGCGGTCCGAAAACCGGAATATGTTTCGCTTCAAAAGCATCCGCGATGCCTGCCGCAAGCGGATCGTCCGGGCCGATCACGGCCAGGCCGACGCCTTTTTCCAGCGCGAACGCCGTCAGCGCTTCGAAATCGAACACGCCGATATCGACGCATTCCGCGACTTGCGCGATCCCCGCATTGCCCGGCGCGCAGTAAATCTTCCCGGCTCGCTGCGACTGCGACAGCGATCGGCAGATCGCATGCTCGCGCCCGCCGCCTCCCACAACCAAAATATCCATTCCAACGTCCCCTCTCGCTTCCTCGTGTGTTCTTTTTCCCATGACCGATATTGCTTATCAAAAAACGCCCGCCGCCCCGTGGACCCGTCCGCCTGACGCAGACCCGATCCGCCGGCGCGACGCGCGTCGATGTGAAAGCTTTGATACGAAAACGGCTTTTAGTGCTTGAAGTGGCGAACGCCGGTGAAGATCATCGCGATTCCGGCTTCGTCGGCCGCTTGGATCGACTCTTCGTCCTTGATCGAGCCGCCCGGCTGAATGATCGCTTTGATGCCGTATTTCGCCGCCAGCTCGACCGTATCGCCCATCGGGAAAAACGCGTCGGAAGCAAGAATCGCGCCTTGCGTTTTGTCTCCGGCCTGCTCCAAAGCGATCTTGGCCGAACCGACGCGGTTCATCTGGCCTGCGCCGACGCCGACCGTCATATTGTCCGCCGCCAGCACGATCGCGTTCGATTTGACGTGCTTGACCACTTTCCAGCCGAACAGCAATTGCTTCAGCTCGTCTTCGGTCGGTTGACGTTTGGTCACGACTTTGAGATCGGCGTCGCTCAGCGAGTGAACGTCGCTTTCCTGCACGACCATGCCTCCTTCGATCGACGTCACGACATGCACGGATTGACGGCCTTCCGCCGAAGTCAATTCGCCCATTTTGAGAAGACGGATATTTTTCTTTTTCGTCAGGATTTCGAGCGCTTCCGGCGTAAAGTCCGGGGCCAGCACGATTTCCAGGAAAATCTCGCTCAGCGGCTGCGCGGTTTCGGCGTCGATGACGCGGTTGGCCGCCACGATGCCGCCAAAAATGGACACCGGATCGGCGCTGTACGCTTTGTTATAAGCTTCCGCGATCGTCGATCCTACGCCCACGCCGCACGGATTCATATGTTTGACCGCCACGACGGCAGGCTCGCTGAATTCTTTGACGATCTGGAGCGCCGCGTTGGCATCGTTGATATTGTTGTAGGACAGCTCTTTCCCGTGCAGTTGCTCGGCGGTCGTCAGCGTGCCCGCCGGAGCCAAAGGCGCGCGGTAAAAAGCAGCCGCCTGGTGCGGGTTTTCCCCGTAACGGAGGTCCTGAATCTTCTCGTAAGTCACCGTGTAGCGTTCCGGCAGCGGGTCGCCTGTTTGCTTCGCGAGGTAGTCGGCGATCAAAGCGTCGTACGATGCGGTGTGGCGGAATACTTTCGCGGCGAGCTTTTTGCGGGTATCGAGCGTCGTATCGCCGTCGGCGCGCACTTCTTCGATCACTTTGCCGTAATCGGCGCTGTCCACGACCACGCTGACGAACGCATGGTTTTTCGCCGCGGAACGCAGCATCGTCGGGCCGCCGATATCGATGTTTTCGATCGCGTCTTCGTAAGCCACGTCCGGCTTCGCGATCGTTTCCTGAAACGGGTACAGGTTCACGACGACGAGGTCGATGTAATCGAGGCCGAGTTCTTTCATCTGGCGCGTGTGCTCCTCGTTGTCGCGAACGGCGAGCAGCCCGCTATGTACGGCAGGATGCAGCGTTTTGACGCGGCCGTCCATGATTTCCGGGAAGCCTGTTACTTCGGAGATGCCGATGACCGGAACGCCTTCTTGCGCAAGCAGGTTTTTCGTGCCTCCGGTGGAGATGATTTCGACGCCGAGCTGCGACAGCTCGCGGCAGAATTCGACGATGCCTGTTTTGTCCGATACGCTGACCAGCGCTCTTTTGATACTCACGATGAAAAGTCCTCCTTGGGGATTGGGATAAGATAGGCTTGCCTGGATACGATCAGATCAATCTCAATGCTTCTCGGGAAAATGTCGCGATGTCCGTCTCCGGCGGCAGCTCGTTCAACGAAAACCAACGCAGCTCCGCATGTTTTTGCGGCTCGCGGTTTTGCGGTTGGCCGCCGGTGTAACGGACTTTGTAGATCAGCGACAACAAATGGCGATTTTTTTCCGGTTCGATCGTCTCGTCCGTGCAGAGAAGATGTTCCACCTCGACGGTCAGGCCCGTTTCCTCTTCGACTTCGCGGACGACGGTATGTTCCAACGTTTCGAAAGGATCGACCTTGCCGCCGGGAATGCTCCATTTACGGATCTCGGGGTCTTTCTTGCGAAGCACCAACAGTACCTGGCCTTCGTCATTCAGAATGACCGCTCCGGTTCCGACTACGATCGGCATGGCTTTTCACTTCTTTTCCGTATAAAAGTTTAGAACAAAAGCACCCGGCGGCCTTCCAGCTTCACGCGGCCTGCCGCGAACCAGGAAACCACTTCGGGATACAACAAACGTTCCTGTTCCTGAATGCGAAGCTGAAGCTCGGTCGCCGAATCTTCGGGCAGCACTTCGACGGCGCGCTGGGCGATGATCGGCCCGGTGTCCATGCCTCCGTCGACGAAATGCACGGTCGCGCCGCTGACCCGCACGCCGTGCGACACCGCTTGGCCCGCGGCGTCTTTGCCCGGGAAAGACGGCAGCA
Organism: Saccharibacillus sacchari; assembly: GCF_037722395.1. Taxonomy (GTDB): domain Bacteria; phylum Bacillota; class Bacilli; order Paenibacillales; family Paenibacillaceae; genus Saccharibacillus; species Saccharibacillus sacchari_A. Next base: position 92,014 of record NZ_JBBKAR010000037.1, read on the forward strand.
GCGAAGGGTGAATATTAATCATGCGGCCGGTATACGGCTCGACAAGCACGCTCGTTAGCAAACGCATATAGCCCGCAAGCACGATCAGGTCGATCTTCGCTTTGTTCAACTCTTCCAACACGAGGGTTTCGTACGCTTCGCGGGACTCGTATTCTTTCGGCGTGAAGACGAATACCGGAACGCCCGCCGCGCGGGCGCGTTCGACGGCCGGCGACTCCGGTTTGTCGGACACGAGCAGCGCTACTTGCGCGCCGAGCGTGCCGGCGCGCGCCGAATCAAGCAGCGCCTGGAAGTTGCTGCCCGAGCCGGACGCGAATACCGCGATGCGGTACGGGCGGTTCGGCCCTTCGCCGTCCGGCAACGCTTGTTCCAGCTCAAGCAACTGAGCCGCGGGATCGCCTTCGTTGTCGGCGAGATCGTCCGCTTCGTCCGGGTCTGCGACGGCGGGAAGGCCGGGCATCGTCAGCGGTTCGGGTTCGCTGCCGGGCGTAGACGGCTGCGGAATACCCGGCTGCGGCACGCTCGGCGTGCTCGGCTGAGGAATCGGTTCGCCGTCCGGGGTAACGGGCTGCGGCGTCGGCGGTAATATCGGCTCCGACCGAAAAGGCTCGCCGTCCGGCGTCACCGGTTCCGGTACGGCCGGAATATCGGGGATCGGAATGGGAATTGTCCGGTCCGGCGACGGTTCGGGCGAACCCGGCACAGCGGGAACCGGAACGCCGGGTTCGCGGGACGGCTGGGGCGCGTCCGGGATCGACGGAACGATCGGCTCCGGTTCGTCCGGCAAACCGGGCATCGGACCGGGCTTCAGCGGCACTTCTTCCTCGCTCAACCGAGTACCGTCTTCCCGAATATCTTTGCCTCCGCTCGCACTCATTGCGCGTTCCCCTGGAACGTCACGACTTTCTCGCCCGCCGTCACGCTGCCGATCAGGTAAGCTTCTTCGCCTGCTTCTTTCAGTTGGCGCAGCGCTTCTTCTTTGTCGCTGTCGGCTACGACGAGCACCAGCCCGATGCCCATGTTGAACGTCGTGTACATGTCGCTGTCCGTGATATTGCCTTTTTCCTGCATCAGCTTGAAGATCGGCAGCACCGGCCATGTGCCGTGCTGAATCTCGACGTTCACGCCTTCCGGCAGCATCCGCGGAATGTTCTCGATAAAGCCGCCGCCCGTAATATGCGCCATGCCTTTGACTTGAATGCTTTTCAGCAGTTGCAGCACAGGCTTCACATAGATTTTGGTCGGCTCCAGCAACGTCGCGCCGAGCGTACCGCCCAGTTCCGCCACTTCGTCGGTCAGCTTATAGCCGTGCTGTTCTAACAGCAGTTTGCGCACGAGCGAGAATCCGTTGCTATGCACGCCGCTCGAAGCCAGTCCGATCACCGCGTCGCCTGCCGAGATCGACTGTCCGCTGATGATTTTCTTTTTATCGACGATCCCGACCGTAAAGCCCGCGATATCGTACTCGCCTTCGGTGTACATGTCCGGCATTTCCGCCGTTTCGCCGCCGATCAGCGCGCAGCCGGATTGCAAACAGCCGTCCGCGATGCCTGCGACGATGTCTTCGATCTTCTCCGGCACGACTTTGCCCGTTGCCAGGTAGTCGAGGAAAAACAGCGGCTCCGCGCCCTGCACGATAATATCGTTCACGCACATCGCGACGGCGTCGATGCCGATCGTGTCGTGCTTGTCCATCGCGAACGCGATTTTCAGCTTCGTGCCGACGCCGTCCGTCCCGGAGACGAGCACCGGCTCTTCGTAAGCGTCTTTGTTCAGGCCGAACAGCGCGCCGAACCCGCCCAGATCCGTCATCACTTCCGGACGGAACGTTTTTTTGACGTGCTTTTTCATCCGCTCGACCGCTTCGTTGCCCGCCGCGATATCGACTCCGGCATTTTTGTAGGCTTCAGACACAACCGACACATCCTTTATCTTTAAATTAGATTTGTGTGGGGGAAGCTGGGGGCGCTGCGGGAGAAATTCGTTCGATTCGCTGTCTCACCCGAAAAATGGATTGAAGTTTTTATTTGTATTTTTCGGGTTCAAAGGCGTCTCTCACTGAATTTCTCCCTCCGCTCTCGCTTCCCGCGTACAATTTAATTTCAAGATGCAAGCGTCGCTTGTATCTTGAAATTAATTAGGGGAAAGAACTTTTCGATTTCATACGAAAAGGAAAGCTTTATGATTTATATCCTGCTTTGCAGTTGGACTCGCTCGAACTTCGAACGCTCGTGTGAGAACTTGATATACATTGAACAATAAGTCCTACAACGCAACGCCATACCCCGCAATAAAAAATTCTAACCTACAATCTCAAAATCCCGTGCTCCAAACGCTTTTTCTTCAAAAAGAAAAAGCAGCCCTACCCTCTATCCTACCTACAAAAAAGGATGCGTGCGCGTCGGAGTCAGCGGAGGGTGGAGGGAGCCTGAAGAAACGAAGTGGTCGCCTTTGAAATCCGATTCCACCCTCTAAATGTTTTACTTAATAAAAGGAATCGGATTGAAACAGCGATCGGAAGGCCCCTCCACCCGCAGCGCCTCCCCCACCTCACCCTTCCCTATTCAACACCCGCAGCCGAATTTTTCCTCCCCGCCAAAATCCACCTGGGTCGGATAGTCGTTGTCGAAGCAGGCCATGCAGAGGCCGCCTTTGTAAGCGGAACGGTCGTCGCCGTCCACGGCTTCGATCAAGCCTTCGTAGCTCAGGAAAGCGAGCGAATCGGCGCCGATTTCTTCGCGGATCTCTTCGACGGTACGGGAGAACGCGATCAGTTCGCGGCTGTCCGGCGTGTCGATGCCGTAGAAGCACGGATTTTTGAACGGCGGCGACGTGATGCATACATGCACCTCGGTCGCGCCCGCTTCGCGCAGCAGGTTCACGATGCGGCGAGACGTCGTGCCGCGCACGATCGAGTCGTCGATCATGACGACTCGCTTGCCTTCGACGACGCGGCGGACGGCGCTCAATTTCATTTTGACGCCTTGCTCGCGCAGTTCCTGGCTCGGCTGGATAAAGGTCCGGCCGGTGTATTTGTTTTTGATCAAGCCAAGCTCGTACGGGATACCCGTTTGCTCGGCGTAGCCGATCGCGGCGGAGATACTGGAGTCCGGCACGCCGGTCACCAGATCGGCGTCGACGAATTTTTCTCTCGCCAGCACGCTGCCCATCCGTTTGCGGGCGGAATGCAGGTTCGATCCGTTCATGTCGCTGTCCGGGCGCGCGAAGTAGATGTACTCCATCGCGCACAGCGCTTTGCGCTGCACTTGCGTGAAGCGGTCTTCGCGCAGTCCGTCCCGGTCCAGCACCAGCATTTCGCCCGGACGCACGTCGCGAACGCTTTCCGCGCCGATAACTTCCAGCGCGCACGTCTCCGACGTGAAGATATACGCGTCGCCGAGACGGCCCATCGTGAGCGGACGCAGTCCGTTCGGGTCGCAGGTGACGAGCAGCTTATCGTGTGTGAGCAGCATAAACGCATAACCGCCGACGATCCGGTTCATGGCGTCTTTCGCCGCTTCGACGAAATCTTTCGGCGAACGGGCGATCAAGTGCGCCACGACTTCCGTATCACTCGTCGTCTGGAAGATCGAGCCGCTTTCTTCCAATTCGCGACGGATTTCCGGAGCGTTGACGATATTGCCGTTGGTGGCGACCGCAAGGTCGCCGCCTTTGTATTTGAACACCAGCGGCTGGGCGTTGGTCAACCCTCCGCCGCCGCTTGTCGAATACCGGACATGGCCGATCGAGTGCTTTCCTTGAAGTCCGGCGAGCGTGTCTTTGTCAAAAACCTCTTTGACCAGACCCAAACCGCGATGATAATTGAAGTGATCTTCGTCGCTGACGCAAATCCCCGCGCTTTCCTCTCCCCGGTGCTGAAGTGCATGCAAACCGTAATAGGACAGGGACGCGGCGTCGGGATGTCCGTAGACGCCGAACACGCCGCATTCTTCGCGCAGGGTGTCGAACGGATCGATCTGATCCATTCCCTCGTTGTAGTAGTCCCCCGTCCACAACGGCTGCTTTACTTCATCAGACATGGAATCGCATCCTCCCAAACCTGTTTGAGTGTATGAATCTCTTCGCTGAGCACTTCTTTGCCGTCTACTGTGATATGCAGTTGCAGTCCCGACACGCGTCCGATCTTCGCCGCCGGCACGCCGTGCGCGCCGAGCTGGCTGAGCAGCGCGTCCGCGTTTTCCGGCGTCGCCGACAACAGGATACGCGATTGGCTTTCGCTGAACAATGCAAAGTCCGGACGAAGACCGGCTTCGCCGATCTCTGCCGTATGCAGGCTGACCTGCGCCCCCAGACCGCCGCCGATGCAGCTTTCCGCTACGGCAACCGCCAGACCGCCGTCCGACAAGTCGTGCGCCGAACGCACGAGACCGCTTTGGATCGCTTCCAGCACGCCGCCCAGCAGTTTCTTTTCGACCGCCAGGTCGAGCTGCGGAGGTCGTCCTTCCGTCACGCCGTGAACCACTTGCTGGAACTCGGTTCCGCCCAGCTCGGCTTTCGTAACGCCCGTCAGAATCAGAATATCGCCTTCGCCTTTGAAATGCTGCGTCGTGATATGATCCACGTCGTGCACCAGACCGACCATGCCCACGACCGGAGTCGGGTAGATCGAGCCTTTGGCGTTTTCGTTGTACAAGCTGACGTTGCCGCCGATCACCGGCGTATCCAGTTCGCGACACGCTTCCGCCATGCCGTCGACCGCTTTTTCCATCTGCCAGAAGATTTCCGGCTTTTCCGGGCTGCCGAAGTTCAGGTTGTCCGTGATCGCCAGCGGCTCCGCGCCGGAACACACGATATTGCGCGCCGCTTCGCTGACCGCGATCCGGCCGCCCACTTCAGGGTCGAGATACACGAAACGTCCGCTGCAATCCGTCGTCATCGCCAACGCTTTGCGCGTGCCGTCGATCGTCACGACCGCCGCGTCCGAACCCGGACGTACCGCCGTGTTCGTGCGCACCATGTAATCGTACTGCTCGTACACCCACGCTTTACTCGCCACGCTCGGCGAACCCAGCACCTTTTTCAACGCGCCGCCCAGATCGGTCACTTCGTTATAAGCCGTCGTATCGACCGCAGCGTTTTTCGCATAGTAAGCCGGTTCGGTTGAAGGTTTATCGTAGATCGGGCATTCGTCGACCAGCGCGTGAACCGGCATATCGCCGACTACTTCGCCGTGATGCAGCAGTTTGAGACGTCCGTCGTCCGTCACTTTGCCGACTTTCGCGCAGATGACGCCCCAACGCTCGAAAATTTCCATCGCTTGCGCTTCGTCTTTCGGTTCCACGACGAACAGCATGCGCTCCTGGGATTCCGACAGCATCATCTCGTACGCCGTCATGCCTTCTTCGCGCTGCGGTACTTGATCGAGGTACAATTCCAGGCCGTTGCCCGCTTTGCTCGCCATTTCCGAACTGGAGCAAGTCAGACCTGCCGCGCCCATGTCCTGGATGCCGACCACGATGCCGCTGTCGATCAGTTCCAGGCACGATTCCATAACCAGCTTTTCCATAAACGGATCGCCGACCTGAACCGCCGTTTTGCGCTCTTGCGATTCTTCCGTCAGTTCTTCGGATGCGAACGTCGCGCCGTGGATACCGTCGCGTCCCGTCGGAGGGCCGACGTAGAACACCGGGTTGCCGATGCCTTTTGCCACGCCGCGCTGAATCTTGTCGTGGTCGATCAGGCCGACGCACATCGCGTTGACGAGCGGGTTGCCTTCGTAGCTTTCGTCGAACACGACTTCGCCGCCCACCGTCGGGATGCCGATACAGTTGCCGTAACCCGCGATGCCGCTAACGACATGCTCGAACAGATATTTGACGCGGTCGCTTTCAAGTCTGCCGAAACGCAGCGAGTTCAGCGACGCGATCGGGCGGGCGCCCATCGAGAAAATATCGCGGATAATGCCGCCCACGCCCGTTGCCGCACCCTGGAAAGGCTCGACCGCCGAAGGGTGGTTATGGCTTTCGATCTTGAATACGACCGCCTGGTTATCGCCGATATCGACGATGCCCGCGCCTTCGCCCGGTCCCATCAGGACGCGAGGACCCGTGACCGGGAATTTGCGCAGCAGCGGCTTCGAATTTTTGTACGCGCAGTGCTCGGACCACATTACGCTGAAAACGCCGATTTCCGTGTAATTAGGCTTACGGCCGAGAAAACCGCAGATGAGCTGAAACTCGCTGTCCGATACACCCATCTGTTTGTAAATTTGCTGATCCGCGATTTGCTCCGCCGTCGGTTCTTTAACGGACATTTGCTGCGTCATGTTGTTCCCTCCAAGCGTTAATGATCGATGTGAACATCTTTTTGCCGTCTGTCGTGCCGAGAATCTCGTTGACCGCGCGTTCCGGGTGAGGCATCATGCCGAGCACGTTGCCCGCTTTGTTCGTGATGCCCGCGATATCGTCCACCGAACCGTTCGGATTGCTTTTATACCGGAAAGCGATCTGGTTGTTGGCGCGCAATTCCTCCAACGTTTCTTCGTCGCAGTAATAGTTGCCTTCGCCGTGCGCAATCGGAATCACGATCTCTTCGCCTGCCGCGTAATCGCGGGTAAACGGCGTTGCGTTGTTTTCCACTTTCAGCACCGTGTCGCGACATGCGAACTTCATCGACATGTTGCGGCGCAGCGCGCCAGGGAGCAGTCCCGCTTCGGTCAGGATCTGGAACCCGTTGCAAATGCCGAGCACGAATTTGCCTTCTTCCGCCGCTTTCGCCACTTCGTTCATGACCGGGGCAAAACGCGAAATCGCGCCGCAGCGCAGGTAGTCGCCATACGAGAAGCCGCCCGGCACGAGGATGCAATCATAGGCGGACAGATCGGTCGCGGTGTGCCAGACGTAATCGACCGGCTCGCCGAGGACGTTTTCCACCGCTTTGTAACAGTCGATGTCGCAGTTGGAACCGGGAAATACGAGGACTGCAAATTTCATGGACTTTAACCCTCCAGTTCGTAGCGGTAGTCTTCGACGACCGTGTTGGCCAACAGCTTTTCGCACATTTCCTTCACGCGGTCCCCGGCAGCTTCTTGGCTCACGTCTCCGAGTTCAAGCTCCATATATTTGCCGACGCGCAGGCTTTCCACTTCGTTGAAGCCGAGCGAGTGCAGCGCGCCTTGAACGGCAACGCCTTGCGGATCGAGTACGCTTTGCTTGATGGTCACATAGACTTTGGCTTTCATGAATGTCCTCCTGGATAAGCCCTTCCCGAACCTTTTCGCCTGTTTGAACGGCAGGCGGGATCGGGAAGTCGGCTGTTTGTAATGGTGGGTGATGCGGCGGAACGCTTTCGTCCCTGACGGGACACGCTTGAACGACGGTGCAAAGATTGGTTTGCCGAATACGGGTTATCGCTTCCGGCTATAGTGCTTTTTTGGCAATCTGCAACAGCAAAACACCCTTTTCGGCGAGTCACGTTGCTTTTTATACAACCTACAGCAACATCAGCACACAGTTTCGCTCGATTACAGCTTCTACATTGCTTTTACGGCAACGTAACTCCGAACTCAGCCGATCAGCAGCGGCTACATTGACTTTTAAGCAATTTCATCGCACCGCTTTGCACACGGCAGATTATAACCCCAGCAAGCTTTTCCCGGTCAACCGCTCGTAAATGCCCAGGTAGCGCTTCGTCGTTTCTTCCACGACGTCCGCCGGAAGCGGATCGGGCGCGCTGTTTTTGTCCCAATCGGTGCCGGACAGATACGCGCGCACGGGTTCTTTGTCCATGCTGTCGATCTCGACGTCGAGCGCGTATTTGTTTTCCGCCCAGAAGCGGGAAGAATCAGGGGTGAAGATCTCGTCGATCAGGATCACGTTGCCGTCGATCAGGCCGAATTCGAATTTGCAATCCGCAAGGATGATGCCTTTTTCGGCGCATGCTTGACGGGCATAGGCGTACAGGGCAAGACTTTTGTCGCGCAGCTCCGCAGATAATTCCGCGCCGACGAGTTCTTCCATTTGTTCGAACGGAATGTCTTCGTCATGACCGACGTCGTTTTTCGCGGCAGGCGTGAAGATCGGCTCCGGCAACGGCGAGTTTTTGCGCAAGCCCGCCGGAAGTTCGATGCCGTTCACCGCGCCGCCGGCTTGGTACTGCCGCCAGCCTCCGCCCGTGATATAGCCGCGCACGACGCACTCGATATCGATCCGTTCCGCTTTGCGGGTGACCATGATGCGGTTTTTCAGCGCCAGCGGATCTTTGGCGATCGCGCCGAGCTTCAGCACGTCCGTATGCACGACATGGTTTTGCAGCAGATCGGCCGTTTGATCGAACCAGTAGGCGCTCAGACGGTTCAGCACGTCGCCTTTGTACGGGATCGCCGGATCTAGCACATAGTCGAACGCGGAGATGCGGTCGGTGACCACGATCAGGAAATGCTCGCCCAGATCGTACAGCTCGCGCACTTTTCCTTTATACAGCAGCGGCGCGTCCACCAGATGTTCGGCGGTGGACAGAGCCTGCGAAGATACGAACATTGTTTTTGTCCCCCTTGGTTGAGTCCGACTACTCGTTCAATCCCAGCTTGGCGAAGATAGTATCGACATGCTTCAAATGCCAGGCCGGATTAAATGCGTCTTCAATCTCTTCTGCGCTCAGCACGTCTGTAATCGCCGGGCTTGCCAGTACGATATCCTTGAAGCTGCGTTGTTCTTCCCAAGCCTGCATCGCGCGCGGCTGCACGGTATCGTAAGCCGTTTCGCGGCTCATGCCGGAATCGATCAGCTTGGTCAGGATACGGCCGGAGAACGGCACGCCATACGTACGTTCCATGTTGCGCTTCATGTTTTCCGGGAACACCGTCAGGTTCTTGATGATGTTGCCGAAGCGGTTCAGCATGTAGTTGAGCAGCATCGTCGCATCCGGCAGGATGACGCGTTCTGCGGAAGAGTGCGAGATATCGCGTTCGTGCCACAGTCCGACGTTTTCATACGCCGTCAGCATGTGACCGCGAATCACGCGGGACAAGCCGGAGATATTTTCGCTGCCGATCGGGTTGCGTTTGTGCGGCATCGCCGACGAACCTTTTTGGCCTTTCGCGAATGCTTCTTCGACTTCGCGGAATTCGCTTTTTTGCAGGGCGCGAACTTCGGTGGCGAACTTGTCGAGCGACGTCGCGATCAGCGCGAGCGAAGCCATATACTCGGCGTGACGGTCGCGTTGCAGCGTCTGCGTCGAGATCGGAGCCGCTTTCGTGCCCAGCTTGCCGCAGACGATTTCTTCCACGCGCGGATCGATATTGGCATACGTGCCGACCGCGCCGGACATTTTGCCGTACTGCACGCCGTCCGCCGCATGGCGGAAACGCTCCAGGTTGCGCTTCATCTCTTCGTGCCACAACGCCATTTTCAGACCGAATGTGGTCGGCTCAGCGTGTACGCCGTGAGTCCGGCCCATCATCGGCGTGCTCTTGTACGCGATCGCCTTGTTTTTCAAAATTTCGATGAAGTTCAAAATGTCTTGTTCCAGAATCGTATTGGCTTGCAACAGCAGATAGCCCATTGCCGTATCCACGACGTCTGTCGAAGTCAGGCCGTAATGAACCCATTTGCGCTCTTCGCCGAGGCTTTCGGAGACTGCGCGGGTGAACGCGATCACGTCGTGGCGCGTTTCCTGCTCGATCTCGTAGATGCGGTCGATATCGAAAGTCGCGTTGTCGCGGATCTTCTTCACGTCTTCCGCCGGGATCACGCCCAGTTCCACCCACGCTTCGCAAGCGCAAATTTCGACTTCCAGCCATGCTTTGAATTTGTTTTCCTCGCTCCAGATACTGCGCATTTCCGGTCTGCTGTAACGTTCGATCATAAGGGGTATAGCCTCCAAAAGGTAAATTTGAGGTTCACGCCGTCACGCCGCTGGATCATGGATCGCAAGCGGTATTCCCGACGCGCCTTCTTTCATTATATAAGGTGTCAGAGGGAGACGGGATAGCCCAACGGATTGGCTTGGGTCTCCTGTCAAAAGGTTACGCTCAAAACCGCTTGACTTGCCCGCTCTCCCGGCTTCTTCTATCCATCGTTCTCCACCGGCCAGATGCCCGCGTTGTCGATCCAGGCCAGCGCATCGGCAGGATCGCCGCAAAGCAAGTTGATATGCCCCATCTTCCGCCCGGTCTTTCCTTCGGCTTTGCCGTACAGATGGAACTTCGGATGAACGAGGTCCGTTCCGATACTCTCCGGCGACAGCATCAGCTTGTTCACGCCGTCCAGATGCTCGCCGAGCACATTGACCATGACGACCGGCGTCCGAAGTTCCGGACTGCCGAGCGGCAAGCCGCAGATCGCGCGTACATGCTGCTCGAACTGCGAAGTGACACAAGCTTCCATCGTATAATGGCCCGAGTTATGCGGTCTTGGCGCCACTTCGTTCACGTACAGCTTGCCGTCCTTGCCGTAAAACATCTCAACGGCGAGCAGCCCGACTGCATCGAACGATTCGACGATCCGTGCCGCCAGTTGTTCCGCTTCGGCCAGAATGCCTGCCGGAACCCTTGCCGGAACGATCGAAGCGTGCAGGATGCCGCCTCGGTGAATATTTTCCGCGGGCGGGAACGTGCTCGTCTCGCCCATCGAGCTGCGCGCCGCGATCACCGAAATCTCGCATTCGAACGCGATAAACTGCTCCAATACCAGCTCCGCTCCCGACTCCGCCAGCTCCGCGTAAGCCGCCGCAACCTCGCCGCGGTCGCGAATCACGAACTGCCCTTTGCCGTCATAGCCTCCGGTCGCCGTCTTCAGTACGCACGGCGTGCCCAGACGCGCCACCGCCGCGTCCAATTCCGCTTCGCTCGTTATAGCCGCATAAGGGGCCACCGTCGCGCCCGCCGCTTCCAGCGCCGCCTTCTCTCGCAGGCGGTGCTGGGTCGTGTATAGCAGCCGGCTGCCTTGCGGCACATACGACCGCTCTTCCAGCAGAGCGGCCACTTCCGCATCCACGTTCTCGAACTCGTACGTGATCACGTCTGTCCGCGCGGCCAATTCCGCCGCCGCTTCCTGATCCGAATAAGCGGCGACGATCTGCGCCGACACCTGACCGCACGGCCCGTCCGCTACCGGGTCAAGTGCCATAAAGCGGTACCCGAGCGGCGCTCCCGCCAGCGCCATCATGCGGCCCAATTGGCCGCCGCCGAGCACGCCGATCGTCTTGCCCGGCCCGATCACGCGCGCTTCGCGCTTGCCGCCGCTTGTGGCCTGTACGGCTTCCGGCGCTCCGCTGCCCGGCGCCGCTTGCTTCGCGCCGCCCGCCGCCATTCCGTTCGCGTCTCCCGTCATGGCAGCTCCGCTTCCAGCACTTCGCGCTCGATTCTCGCGCGACGGGCCGCGACGCGATCGAGCACCGCGTCGTCAGCGGTGCCTACGATCTGCGCCGCCAGCAATCCGGCGTTGATCGCGCCCGCTTTGCCGATCGCGACCGTCGCTACCGGTATGCCTCCCGGCATCTGCACGATCGACAACAGCGAATCCAGTCCGTTCAGCGCAGCCGATTGAACCGGCACCCCGATTACAGGAAGCGGAGTCTTCGCCGCGACCATGCCCGGCAGATGCGCCGCGCCGCCTGCTCCCGCGATAATGACCTTAAAGCCGCGTTCGCGCGCTTGCTGCGCATATTCAAACATCAAGTCCGGCGTACGATGAGCCGAGACGACCTTTTTTTCATAAGGAATCCGAAGCTCTTCGAGAATCTGACAAGCATGCTGCATCGTTTCCCAATCAGAGGTACTGCCCATAATGACTGCTACCTGCAAAGACATAATCCACGCTCCATATCGATCGTTTTTCGGTGCAAAATCAAAAAAGTCCGGAATCGCCGCAAAATCTCAATGATCTCTCGGGAATCCGGACTCGGGAAGAAACGGCGGGGGATCAGGCACGGACGCGCAAAGACGAAAATACGCGTTATCCATCCATAGTCTTTTGATAACAAAGCCTATAATGGAAAAACGGATTCTCGTGCGAGAGAACGTGCGGGATCGGCAGCAGGTTGAGCCTGTGCCACATTCGATTGATCCGTTAGCTTGCGTCTGCTTTCAGACAAACTATAATCATCGAACCCTTCGTTCGCTTCCGTAGTCCGGGTATTTACGGTTCCCGGGTAGATACTGCCGGGCCTTATCCCCAGCTTTATACGGTACGATGTTCAATTCGGTTATGTGTCGGAAGCGCGGTTGCCACACGCCCGACTTCTGTTCCAGTTTAACAATTCCGTACATGCTGTGTCAAATTAAAAACCGAACATTTTAAAATCGTAAAATCCGAATGTTCGTTTTTACACAAGCAGCAAGCGAAATATCTGCTAATCCTACGATTCCTGCACTAAATACCGCTCGAATTGTAAAAATTGCGGATATAAAAAAGGCCCGAAAACGCAGCGCGCTTCCGAACCTTCTATTCATTTGCCTCATATAAAACCTGCAAACCGCTCTTTTTATCGAACGTTCCCGCACAACCTGCACTTATTTGACGACCAGTACCGGAACTTGTGCCTGCTGAACCACGTTATGGCTGACGCTACCGAGTACAAACTCGCGAATCGCACCCAAGCCACGGCTACCGATGACAATCAGATCGGCATTCAGCTCTTTGGCATATTCAAGAATCAGTACGGCCGGTGCTCCCTGACGCATCTCAATCCGAGCATCAACTCCAGCTTCCTGAAGACGACGACGCGCTTCTTCCACAGTCTGCTCGGCCAGATCGAAAAACTCCTTATTCACGCTGCCCGGAACCGGCGCGATCCCGTCTCCAACGAAAAAGCGCGGATAATCGTAAATATGCAGCACTTCCAGCACGGCGCCCGGCGAAGCTTTTACCAGCGCGGCCGAACGGTCGAGCGCCTTATTGGAAGCTTTCGAACCGTCATAGGCGACTAGAACTTTAGAGAACAGCATGATAAAGCACCTCTTTCCTTCGATTCGGACTCCAACCCGTTCTTTTCCGGGGAAAAGGACAAGCTATCCGTTCATGTTCATTATTACCCTTTCGAAAACGGGAATCAAACACCTTGCTTGCTTTTCCTTTTCGGCCGGGTTCAACGAAGCATGAAATAAAAAAGAGCTCCGTATGCCGCGATATTCCATACGAACAATGCAGGCACGCCGAACCGAAACGAACGGTGCTGCGTTTTGTGACGCTTCGTCTGCATCGCGATCCAGATGCCCGGCGCGCCGCCGACCGCCGCCCAGGCAAACAGCGTGCGCTCCGGCACCCTGCGCCGGCGTTTTTTCGCCCGGCTTTTGTCCGAAGCCATGACGGCGTAGGCGATCAGGTTGACAATCAGCAGCCAAGCCGCCAAGATCAGGGGTAACATCCTTATCATCGGTTCCATGTATGTTCCTCATTTCTTATCTTCAAAGGTGATGCGGAAAGAATTCATGCGCGAAAAAGTTCGATAGGGATTGAACGAAGGTGCGCGGCGGGTACAGCGTCACGGTGCACGCATGCGCCGATTCGTTCTTGAAGCGCGAACGAATCCCGTTTGCTCGCGCCGTGAACGAATAGTATTCGTTCATGGTGCGAGCAAACTAGATCCATCCTTTCTCCTCCGCCAGCTTCACGGCTTCGATCCGGCTTTTGACCGCAAGTTTGCCGAGCGTCTCGGACATGTAATTGCGTACCGTTCCGTAAGATAGATGCAGTTTCTCCGCGATTTCGCTTGCGCTGCTTCCTTCCGCGGCCAGACGCAAAATTTCCTGTTCGCGCGGCGTCAGCGGGTTCTGTTCGCGCATGCTGCCGAACGCAAGCTCCGGCGATACTTCGCGGCGGCCCTGCATGACGCGGCGGATCGCTCCCGCCAATTTTTCTACCGGTTCGTCTTTGAGCAGATAGCCGCGAACATCCGCTTTGACGCCGCGTTCGAAGTATCCGGGACGCGCGAACGTGGTCAATATGACCACCCGGCACGGCGAATCTGCCGCTTTCAACCGCTCCGCCGCGTCCAGTCCGCTGAGCTTGGGCATTTCGATATCCATCAGGCAGACGTCGGGCCGCAGCTTTTCGATCAGGCGAAGCGCTTCTTCCCCGTCTCCCGCTTCGCCGACTACTTCGATATCGTCTTCCAGATCCAGCAGCGATACCATCGCTCCGCGCAGCAGGCGCTGGTCTTCCGCTATTATAATACGAATCATGCGATTCCCCCTCCTTGATGCGACCGGACGACCAGCGGAATCGTGACGCTGAGTTCCGTCCCCCGTCCTTGCCGCGCAGTCAGGTGCAGCGTGCCTTCGATCAGCGCCAATCGTTCGCGCATTCCTTGGAGCCCGTTGCCGCCGCCCACGTTTTCCAGTCCGCTGCCGTCCGTCTTTTCTTGCTTCCCGACGTCTTTGCCGCCGGGTCCGACCCCGTCATCCTCGATTTTCATTTCCACCTCGGAATCGCTTCGGCGCAGCGTGACCGTGCAATTTTGCGCCCGGCTGTGTTTGACGATGTTGGTGACCGCTTCTTTCAAGCATAGGCTAAGCACGTTCTGGGTCAGTTCCGCCACTCCTTCCAAAGCCTGCTCTCCTTCCACGCGCATCGCGATTTCCGCCGTCCGCAGCATTTCGCGCGCCTCGATCAATTCTTCGCTCACTTTGATCGCCCGCATTTCCGACACCAATTCGCGCACCTGACGTAGCGCGGCTCGGGAAGTCTCCTGAATTTCTCTGGCTTCGTGCTGCGCGCGCTCGGGACTTTTGAACGCAAGGCGTTCCACCAGTTGGCTTTTAAGCGTAATCAAGGACAGCGTATGCCCTAGCGTGTCGTGCAAATCCCGCGCGATACGCAGCCGTTCTTCTTTTTTCATCAGCTCGCCGATCTGTTCGTTGGCCGCAGCCAACTGCTGACGCAATTCGATCTGCCGGTTGACCGAACGCATGCCGAACGGAAGCAGCAGCAGAACCATCACGATCGGAAACAGCGAGATCAGATCGGCAGGCGACAACTCGTTCAGATGCAGCGCGATGATCGTCACCATCAAGATTCCCGACAGCGCAAGAAACCTTTTGAACGTTTTCTTGTCGCATATGCCCCCGATAAAAGTTGCCGTAAAAAATCCCAAGTACAGATTGTACAGGCCGCCGAGCTGGGCGAACGCCGCGATAATCAGCATCATGCCCAGCAGCAGCAGATTGTACGTCCGCCCGTTCGCGCACCAGTATAGCTGCCTGTAGATGACGGCGAACACGATCACCAACGCGTAACCCGCGGTTTGAAGCTCGATACTCAGATCCTGGATGCTTAGAATCGGAAAGATCAAATACAGCAAAAAGATATAGGGCAGCATCCCATACCTTTTCGGCAGCCGAAACCACGTCGCGACATTCTTCATACGCCTATCACACCGCCTCCTGCTTTTTTCTCACGTATCCCGATAGTACCATAAAAGCGGCCAGGTAGCCGAGCAGAAGAACGACGCTCGTCGCGGAAGGGGTGCCGCCGGCCGCGATCGACCAGGCTCCTTCGCCGTAATTATAGGAAGGCAGCCATTTTCCGATCCGCTGCACGGCTTCGGGCATGATCTCGAACGGCATCCACAGCCCGCCGGAAATCGCCAGGCCCATATACAGCATGTTGCTGATTCCGTTTGCCGTGTCCACTTTTTTCATGCAGCCGATCAAGCCGCCCAAAGCCAGGAAAGGTAGCGAAGCGAGCACGATCCACAATCCCGAAGCCAACCACTGCGCCGCGCTTAAATGAACCCCGTTGATTAGCCAGCCGGAGACGAAAATGACGACGATGCAGAGCAGGTTAAGCAGCATTTGGGCAAACATCTTGGCCGCCGCGTACGCGGTACCGGTCAGCGGCGTCGTGCGAAGCGCGGTCGACCATCCCTGCGTGCGCTCCTGCACAAGACGGAGGCCGAACGTCATGACCGATGTTCCCATAACGCTGAATGCCGCCATGGACATCAGATAATGGGCCTGCCATTGTTCCGGATTCGGCATATCACCGTTCAACACCCGGGTGAAGACAAAGTAGAATAAGATCGGCATCGCCAAGGACCAAAATACGAAATAGGGATTGCGAAGAATACGCAAGATTTCCGCTTTGCTTTGCATCAATAGACTTTTCATGGTCAGATCGCCTCCTGCGTTTCGGATAGGGTATTCGCTTCGCGATTGCGGGTCAATTGTTCGAAAGCCGCGTCGAGCCGGCCGACGTCGACACGGATATCCCGGATGCCGAGACCGGATTCGATCAGGACGCGCAGAACGGCATCCGTATCTTCCGCCGTCACGACGATCCGGCCGTTCGACTCGGTCACGCTCGCTTTGTCGGCCGGTCGCACGGCGAGCAGTCCTTCCGCGCGTTTAAGGCAATCGTTTTCCGCCGTTTCCGGCAGGAACGATACGCTGCGTTTGACCAGCGCGCGCTTGATCTCTTCCGGCGTTCCGTCCGCCGCCAGCTTCCCCTGATCGAACAGCAGGATCCGGTCGGCTTCGCTATCCGCTTCCTCCAGGTAATGCGTCGAGAACAGCACCGTTTTCCCCAGCTTCGCCAACTGCCGAACCTCGTTCCAGAATCGGCGGCGTGCCCCTGTGTCCAGCCCGACGGTCGGTTCGTCGAAAAAGAGGACATCCGGATTGCCGGCCATCGCCAAAGCGAACCCCAAACTTCTTTTTTGTCCGCCCGACATCTTCTGCGCGACGCGTTTCAGGTCGGCAGGACTCAGCCCGCTCAATCCGATCAAATAATCGCGGTCCGCAGGGCGGCTGTAGTAGCTGCGGAACAAGTCGATCAATTCTCCTGCCTTGAGCCCGTCCATGACGGCGACCTCCTGAAGCATGACGCCGATCCGGTCGCGTATATCGCGGTCGCCCGGCGATCCGCCAAGCAGGTTCACGCTGCCCTCGCTCGGTTCGAGCAGGCCCAGCATCATGGACATCGCCGTCGTTTTGCCTGCCCCGTTGGGCCCGAGCAGCGCGGTTACCGTTCCTTTTTCGATCGCGAAACTAACGCCGTCAACCGCTTTTTTTCCGCGGAACGTTTTGGATATGTTTTTCAGTTCGATTACGCTTTTCATTATGTTCTCCCCTTCGTCGTTAAGGTCGATGATGAGCCGCTGTTCTTTATGTATTCAGCTTACCTGAGCAAGGAAAGTGGCAGTAGTATGGGCTGTCACCGTTTTCGGGTGACAGTTGTCACCCGGTCGGCGAGAAACGCACATACGAAAAAGACCGCATAAAATGCTCCGCGGCCTTTTTCAAAGTTATGCACATGTGGATAACTTTCAAGAAAACATATTCTTCCTCAGGTTATCCCCGAAGTGGGAGTAACCTGTTCGGAACTTTTTAAAAGTAATCGGGCAAATAAGGAGTACGTGCGGGAATCAGTGCATCCAATCGTTCGGCGGTCGCTTCGGAAGCTTCCAGCAGACCGAAACGTCGAAGATCCGACGGTCGGCGGTAGCCGAGCAGCATCGCGGTCAACAGTCCGATGGAAACGGACAATCCATTCCCTGCTTCATTTTCGGCATCGGCAGGCGTTCGAACGGACTCAAGATCCCCCGTTCCGTCTGGGGATATGCTCCATACCCAGGTTCCTTCGTTCCACGGAGCGTCGCGGTCTTCGATCTTTAGCGAGAAACGCGAATGCGTGCCGAGCCCGGCGAAAGGATACTCTCGCACGAACACGGCCGCGTCGACGATCCGTCCCATGAAGTAAGGCTCGATCTCCTGTTTGACCATTGGGTCCGGAAGAAGCAGAGAGAGCGGATCGTCGGCCGGAAGTTTGAGCCTGACTTCTTTCAGCTTAGAGTCGTGATTGCCGATAAAATCCCACAATCCCTGCCGGGCCGTCTCGTTTAGCCAGAACATTTCTTCCGTGATCCATACTTTTTCTTCGATCGCGTACAGGACGTAGGCTTCCGGCTCGCCAATTTCGTTGTAATACACGGCGGTATACGGAATCCCGCTCATTACCCGATTTTTCCACCAATTTCCGCTGCGGGTCATCGCTCCGTTATAACGTGTGATCACCCGATCGTAAACGGATTTCAGGACCGAGATATCGCGTACTTCCCGCACGACGCGTCCCGGAACGTTTTGGCGTGCGGGAAGCTTATCCACGGGAATGGAATAGTTTTTGTTGTCGGTAAAAATCTCCCAGCCGTACTTCCGGTAGAAAGCGACCGAAAAAGGATGCAAATAGGACAGCAGCTGCCCCTGATTCTTCATCTCTTCAAGCGCCCGGCGCAACAGAAGGGTCACCATGTCTTTGCGCCGTTTCTCGGGCCACGTCGCCACACCGCCGATCCCGCCCATTTTAAGCTTTTTCTCATGGACATAAACTTCAAGCGGCATGAGCGCAAGCTTCGCACATAATTCTTGGCCTTCAAAGGCACCCCAGACTATTTCATCTCCGAATCGTTTACGCCGTTCTTCCTTCTGCTGATCGCTCAATGTATACAAAAACGCATATTCAGCCAACGCGACATTATCATCGAAATCCTGATCGGTCAGGCGTCTAATTTCCATCTTTGTTAATCTCCTCTCGGCTTGGAATCTCGTTTTACTTCCTTCTCCGTTTACAAGCAAGTTCCTGCGTGAAAAGAGCAAAAAAAGACCTCCTCGCTAATCGCGAAGGGTCTGAGTGATCTGTCATCATCCTTTTCAAACATTTTCTCGATGCAGCGTACTATGCGTGCTGCGAACGGTCGATAATCCGGTCGATCACGCCGTATTCCAGCGCTTCCTCCGACGACATGAAATAATCCCGGTCCATGTCGCGCGCGATCCGGTCGAGCGGCTGGCCCGTATGCAAAGCGGCAATCTCATTTAAACGCTCGCGCGTCCGGATGATCCGCTTGGCACTGATTGCGATATCGCTAGCCTGCCCTTGCGCACCGCCGTGAGGCTGGTGAATCATGATTTCGCTATTCGGCAGCGCCCCGCGCTTCCCGGATGCTCCAGCCAGTAATAGAATAGCCGCAAACGATGCTGCCATACCGGTACAAATCGTATGCACGTCGGGCTTAATGTGTCGCATTGCGTCGTAGATAGCGAATCCCGCCGTCGTCACTCCGCCCGGACTGTTGATATAGAAATAGATGTCTTTCTCCGGATCTTCGGCTTCAAGCAGCAACAATTGCGCTGTAATGCTGTTGGCCACCTGATCATCGATCGCCGAACCCAAAAAGACAATCCGATCCTTCAGCAGTCTGGAATAAATATCGTAAGATCGTTCGCCGCGGCTCGTCTGCTCCACGACGTAAGGAATGAATGTACTCATCGGCTATGCCTCCTCCAGATTATAAAAAGGATGATATCCGAGCCGGATCGCTACGTCTTGAGCAGCCTGTAGCTTGACCAAATCAACTTGCAAGGTTGGTCAAGCTGCTAGTTGGAGACGAACAGAAGAACCAACTGTTGAATGCCTGCGCGACTGCATCATATCATTTCGGGCTTCGCGTACAGGCATTACAGACGTAGATGCACCGCAGCGAACCGCCAGTGAAGCTTCTTCTCCGCTACCGCCGTTCCACAGCACCATCAGCGCACGTACATCCTGGAGTCGAATCGCCTGCATATAAGCAAAAACAGCCTGTTCGTCCGAAACATTCGATTCCGCCAAAGGTTCCGTCCATTCCTGCTCCGGCTGACGCCGCTTGTCCAGCTTCTTTCTTGCTCGATGCAAAGAAGCTTTGACACCGCCTTCTGTTGTCCCCAGCAATTCAGCCGTTTCTGCCGCTGTAAAGCGCAGATACTCCATCAACAAATATACCGTTCGCTGATCCGGCGTTAGCACACGAACAAGGCGATCTGCTGCTGCCCATAGTCGTAGCGGCTCAGCGGCGTACGCATGGCTTTCCTCCTTGATGCAATCAAGAACAGCCTCGTCTTTCCCTTTGCGCACCCGATCAATCCACGCATGATAGGCGATGCTCCGCAAATACGTTCGATTTCTGGCTCCGCCTTTTTCACGAAACGCTGCCCACGCTTTAAGCCATGTCTCCTGTAAAAGATCCTGTCCGTCTGCTGCCGAACCGGTCAGAAATCGACAGTACTTTCCCAGTGCCTCATTATGCTCCTCAATCAGCTCTGCAAACTCATCATGTCGCTTTGTTTCTCTGGTTAGGCTGCTTTCCATTCTTGCCGTCTCCTCCTCTCCGCTTGGATTCAATAGCTTAAACGGATCAATGAATCCAAACGATACTCTACGTTCTAATTTTTATTTTAAACTTTTTTTCGATTTGCGTTTCGCGCTTTTATAGTATGGTTATAACTCTGTATAACTATTTTCAAACAATCCGGAATTCTATTCCGAACAAACGGTGTAGCCTGTAACTTTGAATAACGGGATAAAATCGGCAAAAAAAACGGGAACCAGTTGCGACCTGGTCCCCGCGAAAACAAATCTTTGTGAAAGAAGATTTGGAACAGTAGTATTTTTCGGATCGGCATTGCGCGGATTTGAAAAATATTAGAAGCCGATATTATCAACAAGAGTGATAATCCCGTTCTTGAAAGTTGTAGCTGCGCCGTTTTTGTTGATCAGCGTGTTGCGTTCGAATTTCACTTTTTTGATCGTTCCGTCGCCCCAGACGCCGATGCCGCGATGCGCGCCGTCCGTGATCGTGTTGCCGACAAACTCGACGTTGTCGATCGTGCCTTTTCCGCCGTAAACCAGAATGTTCGGATGGTTTTGCGGTTCCTGAATACCCGTATGGTTAACGATGTTGTTGACGACTTTGACGCGATCCACGTTCAGCGTATCATAGGAACCTTCGACCGAAATATAAATGCCGGCCATCATCGTATCGGCCACTTTGTTGTTTTCGATCCGCACATCCACTCCGCCTACCACCGAAATGCCGCGAGCCTTCGAGAAGTTGCCAATGTTATTTCCGCGAATCGTAATGTTATTAACCGGTGTTGGGCTTGTTCCATAGCTGACAACCGCGATACCATCGTCCCCCACACCCATAACCGTATTGTTTTCAACCGTGATGTGATGGCTTTCCGTGGTCATATGAATGCCGTCTGCGCCTGTATTTTCGACTACGTTATTAGATACAACCCCGTTGTTCGATCCGTAGGCCATCATGATTCCTGCTGTGCTGGACTTGCTTACATAAACGTTGTCGATCACGAAGTTCGTCGCGCCGCGCACCGTAATGCTGTTTTTGTCATGCGCGCCGTTTCCTCTCGGAATCGTGGTTTGGTAGACATGCTTAAGGTTACGAAGCTGTACGCCGTCGCCTGTCAGGTCGATCGAACCGCCATCGGGATTCGTGGATACCAGCACGGTCGATTCTTTTCCGGCGCCTTCAACGCGAATGCCGTCAAGCGTCAGGATTTTGCTGAGCGTGAATTCTCCGGCAGGCACATACAATATTTTCTTTTGCTCTTTGGCTGCCTTGGCCGCCGCGACGAATGCTGCATAATCGTCTTTTCCGTCATTGGCGACAGCCCCGAAATCTTTTACCGAAAGTCCCGCAGTAGTCGTCGGCGTCGGCGTCGGAGTACTTGGTGTCGGCGTTACGGGAGTCGTCGGCGTTGGAGTGCTTGGTGTCGGCGTTACAGGAATCGTTGGCGTCGGAGTGCTTGGTGTCGGCGCTACGGGAGTCGTCGGCGTCGGAGTGCTTGGTTCCGGCGCTACGGGAGTCGTCGGCGTCGGAGTGCTTGGTTCCGGCGTCGTCGGATTCGTGGGCGTCACAGCTCCAGCCACAAAAGAGATACTTGGATTCCACAACGTCTCATCGTCCTCTGTCGTACCGTTCTTATTGACCGTAAAATAAATGGCTGTTCCAGCCTGTACCGGAATCGCCTCGACGTTTTGCGGCTTCTCGCCCGTTTTGGTTTTAATCAGCGAACTCCACAATACCGTGCTGTCTTTTGTAATGCTGGCAACGATGCCGTCCCCTTTATTTCCGCTTTTTTTCACGATACCGCTAATTTCGATTGTCCCCGGCCCCGGAGCTACCCATTTGCGGACCGCATCGGCTGCGTCGCCTGGATGCTGCGAACTTGCCGCGACCCACGGAAAGCCAGACGAAGTGCTCCACAGCTTTTGGTTTCCGTCATAAGCGAGATCCGAATAAACGCTCCCTGCCGCTTGTTGGTAATACCATCCTTTTAGTCCTTGTACCGTTTTGCTGAAATCCGGCGAAGCTTTATAAGTTTCTGCGGAAGCGGCTTGCGCTTGTCCCAAAGCGCCCAGCCCGCTGCCGAGTCCCAACGAAAGTGCGGCAATCGCGATGATGATCTTGTTTCTTTTCAAGGTGTATCCCTCCAATGATGTTGATGCCGAAAAGTGAACAGTGACGTGATGACAATCCGGTTTCTCCTCCGCCCCTGGGCTCAAAACCGGTCTTTGCTAAGATAATCGCTAATGCGAAAACGGATATTGGATAGCTGTGACTGCTTCAACTGCGGCGCTTCACGATGAATATTCATGTATATTCACTGTGGATAAAAATTACGCCCTGAAGCGAAGTGCTTATGTTACTTATATCGACAACAATTTTCAGGAAGTTACAGCAGCGTCATTTAACGAATCAAAAGACCCAGGATTTTGTAAAAAACCCCAACCGAGTACATAGAAAAAACATGCCTTTAATCGTCTAATTCCGTTTTTTTACCCATATAAATTCCATTAAATTCTAATTATAAGAACAAAAGTACGCTTATTGCTTGCTTAAAGAAGCGGATTTATTTAATCAAACGAAAGTTTGTTCGTAAATATGAAAATTCCAATTTAGAATCTTTAGAACGTGAATTAAAACACAAGTGCTATTTTGTCGATGCAGATCGGACTCGAAAAATAAGAAAACTAGGAAGTCTATCTTTTAAAAAAGAGACATACTTCCTGTTCACAATTGCATATATATACGATATTGATTATCTGTTTTTTATTTCCGGAATTTTGGGGATAAGCCGTGGATATCTATAGGAGAAAAGGGTAGGCCCTTTGCGAGAGAATGGGGAATCATTCGAAGTTTTATACCGATATTGTGGAAAAGGTGTGAACAATAAAAAAAGAATGACATTCATTCTTATCGTTTGATTAAAACTCCTTTTACTCTGGGGATAACACGAGGATCGTTTAATATGAAAAGGAGTATAAAAAAAGCCTTACCCGTTATTCACGGATAAGGCTCTTCTTGATTGGCTTGGCAGCTTCCTACTCTCCCGGGACCCTACGGTCCAAGTACCATCGGCGTTAGAGGGCTTAACGGTCGTGTTCGAGATGGGAACGTGTGGAACCCCTCTGCCATCACCACCAAACCATGGGCGCTCCATATTTGCCTTCTCGCTCGAACTTGGTGCCACCCTTCGGATGAAACATCCTCGGTTAGGGCATCCAAAAGTCGCTCGAATGCAAATATTTCGCTGTGTAGTTAAGAGACTTAACTACGAGACAAGGTTTGCACCTTGAAAACCG
>NZ_JBBKAR010000038.1:0-354 GCF_037722395.1 Saccharibacillus sacchari
CTGTTCGGTTTTGATGGAATTTGCGGGGCCATAGCTCAGCTGGGAGAGCGCCTGCCTTGCAAGCAGGAGGTCAGCGGTTCGATCCCGCTTGGCTCCACCATAATTTCGTCTAAAACTAAATATGGCTTCAGATTGCTTTTGCATGTCTGGAATCATAAAAAAGCAAGATTTGTCCTTTGAAAACTGGATACCGAAACGATAAATTCGCGTCTTGAATATTTCTTTCTTCTCCACGCTGCTTGTCAGCGAGGGTGTAATAAAGAAATGATTCATTAAAAATCGAAGAGCGAAGTGAGGGTGGGTTGAGCGACTTTCGGCTTTCCGCAAGGAAAACGAGCAGAGCGAAACGCAGAC
>NZ_JBBKAR010000039.1:0-243482 GCF_037722395.1 Saccharibacillus sacchari
GACAGGGTGGAATGGTCGACTGATTTCAAGCCGTTCGAGAGGAGACGGGGTTCGGCATCTCGATAGCCTTTCCATTGGTGAAGAGCGGCTTGCGTCCAAAACAGCAACAAGTCATAGACGGTGAACTTTCTTGCGACGTCGATATAGCCGATGTCCGCGAGCAACTCTTCGAGTTGCTCGCGGGGGAAGACGGATTGCAGCAGGGTAGAAAATGAAGTAGACTTTGTCATGAGGTCGCCTCGTTTCGCTGGGTGTAGGGGTACAACCAGCTTAACAAACAGGCGTCCTTTTTTCTATTTTTTGGCTAATCAACAGGCCTAGTATATACGCTCTTATTTTCAAAACACCGATCGTAGACGCCAATCGAAATAGACAAAGAAAGGTTGCCGAGAAAGCCCGACGTAACGGGGAGCGACTTTCTCGACACCTACATAGCGTTCCCGACCCCTAAGCGGCTTTACAGTCGCTGTTTTTTCTCTTTGTTTATCTGTTTACAATATTTAATGTATATTTTTTCTGTATAAAGATTGTTTTTTGTGCAAAATAGAGGTACGATGGCTTTTGTGAAAATGATAATCATTATCGTATACTCGTTTTCAATTTAAGTTGTGGAGGTGAATCCTGAAACATGCAGGAGGCAACGTTGCAAAAAACACGGACGCATAAAGCCCGGGCGACCGGTTTTTATAGTGCGTTCATTCTGGCTATGGTAGGTCTGATCCTGATATCGGCCGTCTATTCCGTGTCGATCGGACAGGTGCAGATTCCGTTTCGGCAGGCGATGAATATTTTGCTGCATGCGCTGTCGGGCGGGCATCTCGGCTCGATCGAGCAGATCGATAACGGCTCGTACCTGAATATCATTATGCAGGTTCGGATGCCGAGAGTTATCTTTGCCCTGCTGATTGGATTGGGGCTATCTCTTTGCGGCACAGTTATGCAGGCGGTCGTCCAAAATCCGCTTGCCGATCCCTACATATTGGGCATCTCCTCGGGAGCTTCGCTCGGCGCGACTTTTGCTATTCTGATCGGCTTTGGCAGCGGTACGATCTTCTCGCAATTCGGCGTGGCTTCGGCGGCTTTTGTCGGCGCAATGATCACGTCGCTCGGCGTGCTGTTCCTGTCGAGCATCGGCGGTAAAGCCACGTCGGTCAAGCTGGTGCTCTCGGGCGTCGTCGTCGGCGCGATGTGCGGTTCTTTTTCCAGCCTGATCATCTACTTCGCCAACGATGCGGAAGGCATCAAGACGGTTACGTTTTGGTCGATGGGCAGTCTGGGTTCGTCAAGCTGGCAGAAGGTTCCGATCATGGCTATCGTCGTGCTGCTCGGCTGCCTGATCTTTTTATTCCAGCACCGGATACTGAACGCCATGCTGCTGGGTGACGAATCGGCGATTACACTGGGCATCAATCTGAGCGTATACCGCAAGCTGTATATGGTCGCGACGGCGCTCGTTACCGGTACGATGGTGGCTTACGCAGGCATGATCGGCTTCGTCGGCTTGATCATTCCGCATATTACCCGGGGCATGTTCGGCGCAGATCACAAAAAGCTGATGCCGGCGACTTTGCTGCTCGGCGCGCTGTTCCTGATCTGGGCGGATATTCTGTCGCGTACGCTGGTACACAACGTCGAGCTGCCGATCGGCATCATCACGTCGGTCATCGGTTCACCGCTGTTCATCTACATGATCGTGAAAAAAGGCTATAACTTCGGGGGGTAAACGATGGAATTGACCGCTACGGGCATGGAGGTGCGGATCGGGCGCAAAGATATCGTCCACGGCGTATCCGTCCGGGTAAAAGACAAGCAGTTCGTCGGCCTGATCGGTCCGAACGGCTGCGGCAAATCGACACTGCTCAAAAGCATTTATAAAAGCCTGGTGCCCAAAAGCGGCAGTGTCATGCTGGATGATCTGAACATTTTAAAATCATCCGAGAAAAAAGTATCGCAAAAAATGGGCGTGGTCGGACAGTTCAACGAGATGCACTTTGACCTGACCGTGGAACAAATGGTGATGCTCGGCCGCACACCGCACAAAAAGATGCTGGAAGCCGATCGCCCGAAAGACCACGAGATCGTCGAAGAAGCGCTGCGTATCACCAACCTGACGGACTATAAAGAACGCAGTTATCTGTCGCTGTCCGGCGGCGAGAAGCAACGGGTTGTGCTGGCACGCACGATCGCGCAGCAGCCGGAATTCATGATTCTCGACGAACCGACCAACCATCTGGATATCCGGTATCAGATCGAGATTCTGTCTTGCGTCAAAAATCTTGGAATCGGCGTACTGGCCGCTTTGCACGATCTGGAAATGGCCGCGCATTATTGCGATTATCTTTATGCCGTGAAAAACGGAGTCGTATACGCGCACGGAACGCCGGAAGAAGTGCTGACGCCGGAAAATATCGAGGCTATCTACGAGGTACGCTGCGCGACTTACCGCAATCCGATTACCGGAAGTTTGGGGTTCGCCTACAGTTTATAAATCTAACTACATAAACATAGAGGGGGAAATATAATGATGAAGAAAAAGAATGTAATGGCAGGAGCGACGCTGGCTTTGATGTTGGCTTTAACGGCGTGTGGAGGTACAGCAAGCACCCAACCGGAAGCCTCGGCAGAATCCACGGCAACAGCGGCCACGGGATCGACAGAAACGGCAGCGCAAACGGAAGCGGCTGTTTATCCGTTGACGATCTCCAATGTAGCAAAAGTCGAAGGCGGAACCGAATGGACGGCTAAAGACCAGACCTTCGACAAGGCTCCCGAGCGCATCATGGCTAACACTCGTCCGACTGCCGAATTGCTGCTGCATTTGGGACTTGGCGATAAGATCGTCGGTGTCGGCGCGGGCGGTGGCGAAGGTGATCCGGACGTAGCGGACGAATACGCAAAGTTGAATATTTTGGATGAATTTTATGTCGGCAAAGAAGTCACGCTTGGCGTAGATCCGGATATCGTGGTCGGCCGCGGCGGATTGTTCGAAAACGCCGATTGGGGCACGGGCACCGTTGATTCGCTAAACGATATGGACGTCAAAACGTACGTATTCGAATCGTCGATCGCGGGTGGCACTTATGAATCCGTATATGCGGACATCGCAAATTTGGGCAAAATTTTCGACGTGGAAGAAAATGCGCAAGCGTTCGTCGACGAGCTGAAAACGCGCGAAGAAGCCGTAACTTCGAAACTCAGCACAATCACCGAAAACAAAACGTACGTCTATCTGCATATGTTCGATCCGAGCGAAGTCGCTTTGCTGACGCTCAAAGGCGAAACGTTTTTCAATGATGTCATGAACAAGATCAAACTCGACAACCCGCTCAAAGACCGCGCAGGCGACGGCAGTATCGAGATGCTGATCGAGACCGATCCGGACATCATCATCATCCCGGACGGCGAGCAGACCGACAAAGTCAAAGAAGCGCTGTACGCGAATCCTAAACTCTCAAGTATGCAAGCAATTAAAAATAAACAAGTGTATGCCATGAAGTATAACTATATGTTCGGCTACGGCTATGATTCTTTGAAAGGGATCGAGAAACTGTCGGCTGAGTTGTACCCGGATCTGTTCAAGTAAAAAAATCTATCCATTTTCATTAGCGACTCCTTTCTGCGGAAAGGAGTCGCTTTTTTGAATAGAGAAACGATCAATGTTAACCTTTTATTTTTCATTAGGTTTACAATAGATTTTGATCAGGCTATAATGCAAAGGCAAGAAGCAAGCAGCTTTCGATTGGCTTGCCTACATATCCGCTGGAGGTTAACAACGTCATGAAAACAAAAGAAATGGTATACGCCGCTTTATTCGCTGCACTGATTGCCGTATTGGGAATGGTTCCTCCGATTCCGCTCGGATTCATTCCGGTGCCGATCACGCTTCAGACGCTGGGTGTCATGTTGGCAGGCGGTTTTCTGGGCAAAAAAATAGGCTCGATCAGTTTGATTCTGTTTATCGTGCTGGTTGCGCTCGGCTTGCCGATCCTTGTCGGGGGATCAGGAGGATTGGCTCCGCTCGTAGGCCCGACCGCCGGATATATCTTCAGTTGGCCGCTGGTCGCGTTCTGCATCGGTTGGGCAACCGAAAAAGTATGGCCGAAGCTGAAAACGTGGAAGCTTATTGCAATCAATATTGCTTTTAGCGTGGTTATGGGCGGAGTGATCGGAGCTGTGGTTATGGCTTTGATTACAAACACGCCGATTTGGGCAGGGTTGGTTGCCTCGCTTGCTTTTGTGCCGGGCGACATCATCAAGGCCGTCATTGCCGCAATCGTTGTCGTCCAGGCTCGCGCGGTCAGTCCGGTCGAAGAGAAAGTGCTCGGCGCCTGATATGCTGGTTTTCGATCAAGTCGGCTATTATTATCGCAGAGGGCAAGAGGTAGTGAAGAAAGTCAGTTTTACGATCGAAAAAGGCGAATTCGTCTCGATCGTAGGCGGTAACGGGAGCGGAAAATCGACCCTCGCCAAGCTGATGAACGGATTGCAGCTTGCCAAACAAGGTTCTGTTGTGTTCGATAAACAGACGGCCTCCGATCCCGATCAAGCTCGCAATATTCGCAAAGCGATCGGGTTGGTATTCCAAAATCCCGAAGACCAATTTATTACGACGAACGTCACGGACGAGATCGTATTCGGTCTGGAAAATATTCGTGTCCCTGCTGACGAGATCGCAGCACGGGTCCGAAGCGCGTTGCAAGCTGTCGGGCTGGAACGCTATGCCGATGCCGCTCCGCATGAGTTGTCAGGCGGACAGAAACAAAGGGCTGCCGTGGCTGCCGTTATCGCGATGCGTCCTCGATTCATCGTTTTCGATGAAGCAACCTCCATGCTCGATCCGGAAGGCCGCAACGAACTGATGCAGCTTATGCAGGATTTTCACAAGCAAGGCATCACCATTGTCCAAATCACGCATCACATGGACGAAGTATTGGCTTCGCGTCGCGTTCTGTTGCTGGATCAGAGCGAATTGGTATTCGACGGTCCGCCGGATCGCTTTTTCCGGGAAGTACCGCTTGAAACGTATGGGCTGGAGCAGCCGTTTGCGGTTCGAATCGGGCAGCAGCTCGGATGGAGCGGAGAAGCAACCGCCGATTGGAAAGGACGTGCCGCATCGCAATGGTCAACCGAATAAAGAAGACCGCTATCGCACAGCAGAGCGGTTGGGAACTTCGCGACATCTGCGTGGAACTGGGCGGGACTCCTGTGTTGCAGCATATCGATCTGACGCTGGAACCCGGAAGCTGGACCTCGTTGATTGGAAAAACCGGGGCTGGAAAGTCTACGTTGGTTCGCTTGATCAAAGGTCTGATTCCCGAGTTTACCGGTGAATATTGGCTGGCAGGACAACCCATGGCACGAGACCGCAAAGGACGTGCCCGCGTTGTGCCGGAGATCGGATTCGTTTTTCAATACCCGGAGCATCAGATTTTCGAGACCACCGTCGAAAAGGAATTGAGCTTTGCGCTACGGATGCGGGGAGATTCTGCAAAAGAAATCGAGGTAGCGATCCGTAAGATGTTGCCCGTATTCGGGTTAAGCGAAGAACTCCTGCATCAATCGCCGTTATTGCTCAGCGGCGGGCAGAAAAGGCGGCTGGCGATCGCTTCCGTGCTTATTGCCAATCCTCGGCTGCTGATCCTGGACGAACCGACAGCCGCGCTCGATCCGGTCAGCCGGCGCGAGCTGCTGCGTGTTCTTCGAGATTGGCAGCGAGGCGGTTTGAACGACGAGCCGCGTACCGTACTGTTTATTTCGCATCGGATGGAGGATGTTGCGGAGTACTCGGATCGCGTTGCGCTACTGCATAACGGACATCTATTGGCGCATGAGACGGCAGAGAAGTTGTTTTTGCATCGAAGCGAGCTGCTGACTCAGGCCGGAATGCCGCTGCCGGAGGCGATAGAACTGCTGCGCTTGACTGAGCAGTTGTCAGGTCGAGTGTTGAACCCGTCAAGCTGCCGCGAAGCGGATGTTCTGAAGCGGGTAAAAGAAGCTTGGAGCACTCGAAAAGGAACAGGAGGACTGGCGGATGAATACTTCTAATGCAGTGCTCGTCGGCCAGTTTATCGAACGGGACTCTGCGCTGCACCGCCTCGATCCGCGTATCAAGATCATCGGCTTGTTGATGTTCATGATCGTCATCATGATGCTCGACAGCCGAAGCGGTTATACGGCGGCGACAGTAGTCGTTTTAATCATTCTGCTCCTGTCGAAGATTCCGCTGGGGTTCTACTTCCGCGGCTTACTTCCGTTGCTTCCGGTTCTGATCCTCACGCTGCTGTACCATACGATATGGGGAAAAGGACAAACTATCCTCGCTTCGTATGGGTTTCTGCAAATCACCGTCGAAGGCATTCTGGAAGGAATCCGAATCGTTTGGCGCATTCTGCTGATGATTTTGCCAGCGTCCGCTTTAACGGGCACGACCCAACCTCTCATTTTGGCGCAAGGACTGGAAACGCTGCTGAAGCCGTTGTCCAAGCTGCGTGTTCCCGTCGAACAATTCTCGTTAATGGTCGTGATCGCGATTCGGTTTATCCCGACTATTCTTGAAGAAATCCGGCGTATCCGACTTGCGCGACGAGCACGAGGATTCGAGCCGTCCAATCGCAATCCGTTCTCTCGCCTGACGGAATTTATCCCGATCTTGGTCCCTTTGCTGGTGAGCACCACACGGCGCGCAGACAACCTGACTCTGGCGATCGAAGCGCGGGCTTACGGCGACGGACGGCATCGAACGATCTTCCGTCCGCTTCGCTTGACGAAGTCTGATCTGATAGCAGGATGCTTGATGCTATTAAGTATCGCTATCCTTTTGGTCATCGATTTCTACCTATCTAACACCCACATTTGAAAAAGCAAAAGCGCCCAATTTTTTTTGGGCGCTAACAGGTACAGAAAGATTTGATTTGCAGCGAAGCATAAGGCGGAAGGAGAAATTCAGTGAAAGACGCCTTTGAACTCGGAAAATTCCTTATTTAAATCTAATCCAGTTTTCCGAGTGAGACAGCGTCTTGAACGAATTTTTCCCGCAGCCCTTTAAGCTTCCCGCAACGAATAGAATCTTTCTTCTCCTTTTGGCGCCCATGAAAATCCGGGCGCTTTTGCTTTTTCAAGAAGCCAATCTCAGTACGATAATTCCCGCAAAAGCAAGCAATATCCCCAATGCTTCGCGGCGGCTCATCGTTTCTTTCAGGTAAAAGCGCGCATATAAGATGACAACGATCACGCTCATTGCGGTGATCGCGGAGACAATCCCCGTGACGCCTTCTTGCAGCGCGTTCAGCATCAGAACCATGCCTGCGATATTGGTCAAACCTACGGTCATGCCCCAGATTAACGTACGCGGAAGGGGCCAAACGGCAGAAGCCTTAACTTCGTCGCCTGTCGGACTCTTTTTCCCGCGACTTTTCCGCACCCGATCCGTGGCATACATGCCGAGAAACAATATCGTGCCTGTCATAAACATCATCGTCAATACCGGCAGCATCGACGCACCGACTAGCACGGATTGCTTGGAACTCAGGTCGGTGAAGCTGTATAGCAACATGGCGAGCGTTCCCCAACTCCAACCGCGAAGCTGGCCGCTGCGAAGATCCTGTCCGTAACGGACGATGACGAGCGCCAGTACAACGATAGCAAATCCGATTCCCTGAACGATGCCTGGCGCTTCGCTCCACAGCAGATAAGCGGCGAATACGACAACGAGCGGGGACAACGCCGAGAAGAATGCTACGACTGAGGCGCGGCCGACTTCATAACCCCGATATAACGAAGCATTGGCGGCGAACGAAAACAAACCCATTAGAATGCCAAGCTCGATACCGCTATTCCAGGGTTGTCCGGCCTGAACGTTCAGCAACAGAGAAACGATGATTCCCGACAAATACACGCCAACGAACAATAGATTCCGATCCACTGGCCGCTGCGAAGTCCACTGATACAAAATCCCCCGAATGCCGAAGCAAGCGGAAGCGGCTATTGCGAACATAAACCACACGACTTTACGTTAACCTCCTCAACCGATCTCTGTATGCTTCATTCGCGCTGGCGAAGCTATTCTCCTTCAAGGAGGTGTATTGCACGTACCATTAATCAGGCCAACGCGTCCAGACAGTCGGCAATCTGTTCCATATCGGAAGCCGGAACGGGAGCAAGCGGAAGAGGCAGCCCCGGTGCGCTCATCCAACCTTGACGAATCGCAATCGCCGCTGCGGTGCGCATGCTTCCGTAACGATTGAACAGCGACCAGATCGGAGCCAATTGCGCGGATACGCGAACCGCTTCGTCCGCTCGCCCTGCTTGGGCATGACGGGTCAGCTCCAGGCAGATTCGTGGGAACAGACCGCCCAATACCGAATACCAGACGTCGCATCCCGCATTCAGACCTGTTGCCGCGCAATCGTCGCCGCTGATACCGAGTGCGAACTTCCCAGGAACAACCGAGCGCAAGCGACTGATACGTTCTTTTGCCTCGATATAGTCGTCCGAAACGCCGGGAATCTTGATCGACTGCACATGCGGCAACGCCGCAATACGCCCGTGCAGCTCGTCGCTGAACGTAAATCTTGTTGTACGAGGGTTGTCGTAGACGCAGATCGGAACGGATACGTGACGCGAAACCTCTTCGTACAGCGAAAAGACTTCTTCTTCCCTAAGCGGTTGATACGACACCGGAGCAAGCAGCACAGCGCGTACTCCAGCTTGTTGCGCATCTTCCGCCAACGCCAGCACATCGCGAAGACGAAGCTCGCTAATACTCGCCATAACCGGAGTGTCCCGGGCTTCGCGAACCGACAATTCGATCACCCGTCGACGCTCTTCACGGCTGAGATACATATAACTGCCGGTCGATCCAAGTACGCCGATCGAGTCTACTTTGGCTTCTAACGAGCGATTGATCAGAGCAATAAAAGCATGTTCATCAATACGTTCCTCCTTCAGCGGGGTAAGCGGAAAAGCAGATAGCCCTTTGAACATCGTCCAACACTCCCATTTCTGTTTCGATTTCGTATAGTATATAGATAAGCTGGCTTGTTCGATAGAACCAGTTTTGATCAAATGGAAGGAGCCAGTTGAAAATGTTGGAGCTTACGCCGCTGTTGGCGGACCATCCGAACGGAATATGGGATTCGAAGCGAAAAGAACCGATCTACGAGCAGTTGTACACCTATTTGAAAATAGAGATCCGTGCCGGGAGAATTTCTTCGGGCAGCAAATTACCATCTCAGCGTCGGCTGGCCGGTCATTTGCATGTTAGTCGGAATACGGTGGATGCCGCTTATCAGCAGTTGCTTGCGGAAGGTTATCTGCACAGTGAACCACGGCGGGGCTTGTTCATATCCGAATTGCCTGAAATCGAAAAAGCCGAAATAATCCGTTTGAATAACGCCAAAAACGTATGGGACTCCGACGACTCCGCTTTGGATGTCGGAGCCGTACTTGAATCTGAACCCGCGAAAGCCGCAAACGGGCTGCTTTGCGACTTCAGGTATGGCGACGTCGATACGCAGCATTTTCCATACCGCTTATGGCGCCAATTCTTGATGAAAAGCCTGTCTCCCGAGCACTCGCGCCTTCTCCAATACGGCGACCAGCAGGGAGAGATCGAATTGAGACAGCAAATTGCCGAGTATCTGTATCAGTCGCGCGGAGTGCGTTGTTTGCCGGAGCAGATCGTGATCGGCGCGGGGACGCAGTGGTTGACGGACTTGTTGTGCCGCGTGATCGGGCGCGAAACGGTCTACGGAATAGAAGAGCCGGGATACCCGCGTATCCGCAAAATCTTCGAAGACTGCGGCCGTTCTCCGGTTGCGGCGAGACTGGACGAATCCGGTATCCGCATAGATGAACTGGCACAAGGCGGGGTGCAGGTCGTCTACGTCACGCCGTCCCATCAATTTCCGACCGGCACCGTGATGTCTGTATCCCGGCGATTGGAACTGATCGAGTGGGCGCGAGCGGCGGGCGGAACGATTATCGAAGACGATTACGACAGCGAATTTCGCTATGAGGGGCGGCCGATTCCTTCTTTGCATAGCTTGGACACGCATGGAAATACAGTTTATGTCGGCACATTTTCCAAATCGCTGATGCCTTCGGTCCGGATCGGTTATCTGGTGCTTCCCGATAAATTAACGAACGCGTATCACACAAGGGGCCAGCATTACAAACAAACGACTTCGCGATTGGATCAATATACGCTGGCTTTGTTTATGCAGAGCGGGGAGTGGGCCAGACACCTCAACCGAATGCGGAATTTGTATAAAAAAAGATACCTGGCTTTGCTGACGTCTATCCGAACGTACATGGACCCAAAGGTGCGGATCATCGGCGCCGCGTCCGGCTTGCATCTGCTGCTTCAGCCAAACAACGGAATGACCGAGCAGGAATTAATCTTTGCTGCGGAACAATCGGGCGTACGAGTCTACCCGGTAGCCGACTGTTATATCGATCCTCCAGATGCTTCAAAACAAGCGCAGGTGCTGCTCGGGTATGCAGGATTAAATGAAGCCGCGATCGAGGAGGGCGTGAAAACATTGTCTGCGGCATGGAACATAGAGCGAACGAAGTAGCACGTATCTCCATTAAAATGTATTTAAAATTAAAACGCACCTCCTCAAATCAGGAAGCGCGTCGACAAAATCCAACGTGACTAGGAAGGGAGAAGACGGAGAGAAAAATTCAGTTCAAGACGCCTTTGAACTCGGAAAGATCCTTTATTCAAACCCAATCAACCTTTCCGGGTGAGGCAGCGTCTTGAACGAATTTTTCCCGGAGTCTTCTCCCTTCCCACGCACACGTCACTTTGAAAACTTGACAAGCGCCGCTGCTACTGATGCTGCTCCGCATACCACGCCGAGAACTGCTTCTGATATTCCGCGATATACTTGTCGATCCCCGCCGCTTTGAGCCGGTCCAGCGCTTTCGGGTACCCTGTCTCGTAATCGACGAAGCCGCTGCCGATCGGCGCCAGATATTCGGTCAACACCCCGTTCAGCTTGGTTTCTTCGTTTTTGACCGGCGTATTGTCGAAGTTGAAGCCCGCGCCTTTGGAGATGATCGCGTCGTCGTCCCAGGCTTTATAGTCGGCGATAAAATCGTCCGGTACGCTATTGTCGAAACGCATAAAGTTTTTGTTCATCAGCAGCCAGTCGGGGATCAACGAATCGGTCGTTAAACGCGTGATCCGGTCGTTTTCGTCCAGCGTGTAATCCGTTCCTTGTATGCCGTAGGCGAACAGGTCATACAGCTCCTGGTCTTTTTGCAGCAGATTGAAAAACATCACGTAACGTTCCGGGTCTTTAGCGGCGGAGGAGACGAAAAAGGCGGTGCTGTACGTACCGCGGCTAATCTTCGGACGGCCTTCGCCGAGGAAATAATTGACCAGCTTGGCATCCGGCACGGCTTGGGAGATCGTAGCGGCACCTTCGAACGGACGCGCGGCCGTACCGGCCCAGAACATCGCTTTGCCGGAGTTCCAGTCGGATTGCAGCTGCGGAACGTTGGTGGCGGCGTATTTCGGAATGATGCCTTTTTCGTACCAACCGCGCATCAGCTTCGCATAGTTTTTGAAGTCTTCGGATTCGAACCAGTTGATGATTTGATCGTCCTGGGCGGCTTCGTCCAGCGCGACAAAGTCGTTTTGCCAATATAAGTTGCGGTCCGTATAATCGTACAGCAGCATCCGCCGCGCATCGACTCCCGCGTAACCGATCAACTCGGGATGCGCCGCGTGGACTTTATCGTAATACTCCTCCAACTGCGCAAGCGAAGTCACTTCGCTCATGCCGACTTCTTCCAGCAAATCCTGACGGATCAGCACACTGTAAAACTCGGCCGAATTCGGCTTGTTGCCGACCGGAATCGCATACTGTTTACCGCCCAACTGGAAAGCTTTGAACGAAGCTTCGTCTACCGTTTGGCTTAGGTCGGCGGTAGCTTCCGCGTATGGGGTGAGATCCGCGTACAGTCCTTTGGCGACCGACTTGACCATGTAATTAGCGTCGGTGTACGTTGCGAAATCTTCGCCCGTGGAAAGCATCAGATCCGTTTTGCCACCCGCATATTCGGTCCACGGCAGGAACTGGAATTCGACTTCGGCATTGATTTCCTGCTTGATTCGATCGTAAAATTCCGTTTTCGCCAGTTCTTTCATCCGATTGGATTCGTCGCCGTACAGCACGATTTTGAGCTTGGCCGGAGCCAACTCGCCGCTTGCTTCGTTACCGGACGCATCTGTTGAAGAGGAATCGCTACCGTTTGTGCCCGTAGTCGCCGCACCTCCGCCTTGCGAACAAGCGCCAAGCAGCAGCACCGCAGTCATGAGCAAGCCGAGCCATCCTTTTTTTCTAAGCATAACTGAACCAACCTCCCTAAATATGATAGAAGATTCAAAAGCGATACGATCACCCTTTAACCGAGCCAACCACAATCCCTTTGACGAAAAAACCTTGCAGAAACGGATACAAAATCGCGATCGGGAGCACGGTTAGGCAGGTCATCGCCATCTTGGCGGTTTCGAGCGGCGGGGCGATGATCGCTCCGCCGACCTGCGCGGCGTTGCCGGAAGCGAGGAACTGGATGTTGGCCATCATGGTGTACATGAGATATTGGATCGTGTACAGCCGTTCGTCGGTGACGAGCATCAGCGGCAGATAGAAGTCGTTCCAGTATTGCAGCGCGTAAAACAGGGAAATGGTGACGACGCCGACTCGTCCGAGCGGAAGCATGATCCGTACAAAGATGCGAAAATGCCCGGCCCCGTCGATCTGCGCGGATTCCACGATCTCATGCGGAATACTGCGGAAGTAATTGGTCATGAGAAACATGAGGAACACGCTGAGCAGATAAGGAGCGATCAGACCGATCAATTTGTCGTCGAGATGGTAATATTTCGTGCTGAGCAGATACCAGGGAAGCGTGCCGCCGCTGAACAACATCGTGAAATAAGCGAAAAAGGCGAACACGTTGCGGAAACGGAAGCTTTTGACGGACACCACGTAAGCATATGCCGTCGTGACCAGAACCGCTGACACCGTCCCTAGCACGGTTACGGTCAATGAGACGGCGTAAGCGCGTACGATCTGTTCCATTTTGGAGCCGAACAGAAACTGGTACGTTTCGAGCGAAAAGCCGCGCGGCCAGAACGAATATCCTTCCGCCGCGATCCGCGATTCGGTCGATAACGAACCGGAGACTGCCAGCACGAACGGAGCGAAGCAAATCACGGAGAAGACGGCAATGCAGAGATAGAAGAAGATCAATAAGCCTTTGTTTTCAGCTTTGGGCATGCTTTTCAACTCCTAAAATAATTTGCTGTCTTTGTCGTACCAGCCTGCCATTTTGTTCGCGACCAGCACCAGAATGAAGCCGAACACCGACTGATACAATGTAATCGCCGAAGCGAAGCCGAATTCGCCGGAACGGATCGCCGTCCGATAGACGTACACGTCGATAATATCGGTCGTCGGCAGCAGCAGCGGATTCAGGAACGTGACGCCCATGATCATGCTGAGATCGCCTTTGAGCATGCCGCCTATACCGAGCAGGCTCATCAGAATAATGGACGGAACCAGCATTGGCAGCGTGATCCGCATGATGATCTGCCACCGCGAAGCGCCGTCGATCCGGGCCGCTTCGTAGTAGGAGGTGTCTATGCCCTGAAGCACCGCGTAATAGATGATGGCGCCGTAACCGGCGCTTTTCCAGATGTTCGCCAGCACCAGAATGACCACGAACAGCCACGGGCTGGAATACCAATCGACCTGTTCCAGTCCCAACGCGGCAAGCGATTGGTTCAGGATGCCTTTGTCGTAATCCAGCAGGGAGAACAAAATCGCTCCGATGATGATCCACGAGATAAAGTAAGGGAAAAACATAACGCTTTGCGTGATTTTGACAAACCATTTGCTGCGCATTTCATTGAGTACGATTGCGATCGCGACGGAGAAAAGGGTGCCGGTCAGCATATACAGCACATTCAGCATCACGGTATTGCGCGTCGCCCGAATCGCATCTTCCATACTGGAGAAAAAGAACTCGAAATTGGCAAATCCTGCCCACGGACTGCCGAAGATGCCGTCATTGAAATTGTAATTCTTGAATACGAGAATCAGTCCGCTCATCGGCAGGTAGGCGAACAGGATCAAAACCGCGACTCCCGGTAGGGCCAGTACATATAAGGGAGCATCTTTCCTGATCGATGTTCGCAGCCGACCGGACTTTACAGCCTGACGCTTGCCGAGACGTTTATTCGTTTCGCGCGTCGCAGCTTGTTGCACCATCGACGTTTCACTCCTTTTTTCGTTTTGGCGTTTTTCGTTCGTGACGCCATCAGCATAAGCCCGATAAATATGTAAGCGCTATCAAAATAAAGGGATAAAGCTTAACAAATCGCGAAAAAAGCAGCTTAACAAAACGAAAAAAGGTTCACTTTTTTGAACTTGAAGACTTTCAAAGCCCATATTATCGCTCATGGTGCTCCAAAACATAATGGATTCTCCATTTGGAAGGCGTGACGCCGTAGCGCTTTTTGAACTGGGTCGTAAAATAGGTGCTGCTGTTATACCCGACCTGTTCGGCGATCTCGCGGATATCCAGGTCCAATTCGTCCGTCAGCAGTCGCCGGGCTTGTTCAAGACGATGCAGATTCACCAGTTCGGGGAAATTGCTGCCGGTCCCGTCCGCGATCAGGCGGCTGAGGTATGCCGAGCTGATCGACAGCCTCTCCGCCAGCGCGTTGAGCGATAGGTCGGGGTCGCTGTAATGTTCGGAGATATATCGTACGGCCTCTGCGGCGAGACTGCGCGTTTGCAGGCCGTCGATCCGATCCAACCGTTCGCTCGCGATGCGGCACTGATGCTCCAGCCACTCCCGAAGCTCGGCATGATAGCCGATACGGTCGATAAGCGGATACAGGTCCAACAGGTCAAGATCCCATTGCTCTGTCTTTTTACTTCCGATCCGGTCCAGCTCTAAAGCCAGTCTGGCGAGAAAAGCAGTCGAGGCTTCCGCCCGATAATCACCGACCACGGCCAAAAGCCGCTCGACCGCCTGACTCATCGACACTTCGTCCCGTTGGCGCACGGCGATCCGAATCGGCTCTATGTGGTTCTCCGGAATCGGGCCTGCATGAAGCGGGAGTAGATCGGAGGCGAACAGCATTGATTTGGCTTGGAGGAATTTCATATGACGTCGGCAGTCACAGGCTTCGTCGTATCGGTCTTTCA
This sequence comes from Saccharibacillus sacchari, assembly GCF_037722395.1. Lineage (GTDB taxonomy): Bacteria > Bacillota > Bacilli > Paenibacillales > Paenibacillaceae > Saccharibacillus > Saccharibacillus sacchari_A. Next base: position 15,234 of record NZ_JBBKAR010000039.1, read on the forward strand.
ATTGCTCTGCGAAATCGGTTAGCCCGCTGACGCCAAGCGTGTAACGAATACCGGCCGCGTTATGCTCGACTTGATTCCAACGTGTTTGAAAAGCTTCGACATCCTCAAAATCCCCTGGGCTTAATTCGCTGACAATCAGCACGGCAGTATGAAGGTCTGGGCGGAAAATTCGGAGGTTGGCCCATTCTTCGAACGTCCGTCTAATCAGCCTCAACAGCTCTTCACAATCTTGTTCGACAGACAATACGCATACGCAATAAGAGCCGTCCAGCTCAGCCAGGCGCTGCGGTGTCCCACTCCTGTCGGCATCACGGGGAGCTAGCAGCCAATGCAGCACAGCGCTGTCGTCGTTTTCTTTCCGAAGCTGGGCCATGCGTTCGCCGATCGTTTCCAGCTCGCGATTGACGACCTGATAATCCCGACTTACCCGGGAATCCGGGCTGCCGGACAGATGCACGATGCTGCCGAAGATCCGATCGATCGGTTGATACATACGGCGCGAGATCCAGAAAGCGATCGCGACCGCGGCAAGGGTCAGCGCCAGGCATAGAAGCATCATCAAATTCCGGGCATTGGAGATATCGCGTACGCTGTCGGTATAAGAGGTTTCGGAAACGAACCATAATCCGTCTTTTTCCGAGTGTACATAGGTAATCAGCTTCGCTTCGTCGCTTCCTCGGAAAACGAAGGAATGTTCGGCCGAAGCTTTCGATCCGATAATACGTTGCGCCATTTCGGGGTCGATTGTCGCGATTCCGGGGCTGTGCATCAATAGATTTCCGTTTGCGTCAAGGATGCGGTAATGCGTGGAGTCTTCGCCTTGCTGCACGAACAGATTTTTTTGCAGCTCTGCCGGATTGATCGTGATCGCGACGCCGCCGTAATACGCACTGTTCGCAAAAGCCCGATCGTTGTAAAAAACCGTGATTAACGGGATTTCGCTCCCGTCATTTCGCTGCGCCGTCCAAAGAAACGGAGACTCGACGATGCGGCTGTCCTGGATTTTTTGAAATAATTCGGCTTTGGAATCGGGGCTGAGCGGAAGATTCTCGAACATGGCGACAGGTTCTTCGGTTCCGAAGATATAGGCATTTTCCAGATAAGGATTGACGATTAGCGCTCCTTTGATCTGGCTGAGCGCGCTGTACAACTGATCGCTCCAATCGGTATCGCCGCTCATCATCAGGGCATGGATATTCGGATTCGCGTAGAAGTCCATCGTATAGTTCTGGGCGACGTCCTTATAATTGTTGTACACGTTGGCCGTATTCAGAAGCACGCTTTGATTGGCTTTGTTGACGTTCTGAATCGTTAAGCTGCGGTACCAGAAAAAAATAGCGACTGAAAGCACAAGAATGCTGCACACCGCGATCAGGGTCAAGCTAAGAAAAAAAGGCATATGCAGCTTCATTTTCTTCCTCATGGCCATCACTCCTCGAATAAAAAGCATGAAAGTATAAAAATGAGCAAAATAGACAAAGGAATCGCAAGAAAGTTAAATCCATACGAACTATAATTGATAAGGCTTACATATGTAAACGGTTTAATTTTTTATTTTGAAGGAGGCTTATCGTTGAAAACATTCCGAAATCCTATCCTGCCCGGTTTTTATCCCGATCCATCGGCGATCCGCGTCGGCGAAGATTATTATCTGGTCACGTCGAGCTTCGAATTTTTCCCCGGCGTACCGATCTTCCACAGCAAAGACCTGGTCAACTGGCGCCAGCTTGGTCATGTATTGGATCGTCCTTCCCAGTTAAACCTGGATCGGACCACGCCGTCCCGAGGCATCTGGGCGCCTACGATTCGCTACCACGCAGGCGTGTTCTATATGATAACGACCTTCGTCGACAATGACAAGGAGTGTCACAACTTCTATGTGACGGCTACCGATCCGGCAGGAGAATGGTCGGACCCCGTCTGGTTGGAGGATGCGCCGGGAATAGATCCTTCGCTCTTTTTCGATGACGACGGGCGGGTGTATTACACCGGGAACCGCGTTCCGCCGGCAGGGCAGAAGTATGCCAAGCATATGGATATCTGGCTTCAGGAGATCGACTTGAACTCCGGCAAGCTGATTGGCGACAAGCTCAGTATCTGGCAAGGTGCGCTTAAGGTCGGTCATGCCCAGGAAGGCCCGCATCTCTATAAGATCGGCGACTGGTATTATGTCCTGATCGCCGAAGGCGGTACCGGTCATACGCATGCGATCACGATTGCGCGCAGCAAGCGGATCAACGGCCCTTACGAAGGCAATAAAGCCAATCCGATCCTGACGCACCGCCATCTGGGCCGCGAGTTCCCGATTGTGAACGTAGGCCACGGCGAATTGGTCGAGACGCAACACGGCGATTGGTGGATGTTCTGTCTGGCTTCGCGGACAAGCGGCGGTTATTACCGTAATCTCGGACGCGAGACGTTCTTGACGCCGGTGAAATGGGAACAAGGCTGGCCGATCGTCAATCCGGGAAAAGGCATGCTGGAATTACAATCGCCTGCGCCGGACCTGCCGCAAACGCCGTGGCCGCCGCTTCCGGTTCGCGATGATTTCGACGAAAACAGGTTGTCTCCGGTCTGGAACTTCCTGCGCACGCCGCAAGGCGACTTTTGGAGCTTGAACGATGCGCCGGGCCGTCTGCGTCTGCGCTTGAAGCCCGAGAAGCTGACTGAGTTTGTTAATCCGGCCCTGCTCGCGCGCAGACAGCAGCATCTTTCATTCCGGGCGGCCGCAGCTATGAAGTTCGCGCCGGCTACCTCTGACGAAACAGCCGGGTTCGTGCTTTTCCAAAATGCGGATCATCACTTCCGATTGGAGGTCGGGTCCGGGGAAAAAGGTGTTGACGGCGAAACGGCGAGTTTAACGCTGACGGTGCGTTTGAATGGCGAGGACGAAGTGTTAGCCAGCGTTCCCTGGAACCAGGCGCATATCCAGTTTAAAGCCGAAGCCTACGGGCAGAATTATAGTTTCTTTTACAGGGAGAACGAACAACAGACATGGACGGCGCTGCACTTGAACGCCGACGGTCGGGTGCTAAGCACGGACACGGCAGGCGGATTCACCGGAGCGTATATCGGACTATATGCCAGCTCGAACGGAGCAGAAAGCGCCAACCATGCGGACTTTGATTGGTTTAGCTACGAAGGATTGGAATAGAGAGAGGAGGAATTCCACAGATGAATAGGCATCGAACCCGCAACGAGACTGAACGCAAGCCGCAATGTTTTGAGCGTGACACCGGATACCCGCTGCCCGAACTACCGCGGATTCCGGATCACCGCGTGAACGTAACGGACTACGGCGCGATCGGCGACGGGTTGGACTTATGCACTTCCGCCCTGCAAGCCGCGATCGACGATTGTGCCGCTTCGGGCGGCGGAACGGTGGTCATTCCCGCCGGATTCTGGCGAACCGGCCCGCTGACGCTGCGCAGCCGAATCAATCTCCATGCAGAGAGCGGCGCGCTCGTTCAATTCGACTCCGATCCTGAGCTGTACCCGCTGGTGCCTTCGCATTTCGAAGGTCGGTCGGAATGGCGCTGCCAGGCTCCGCTTGACGGTTCGGCATTGACGGATATCGCCATTACGGGTAGCGGAATCTTCGACGGCGGCGGGGAAGGGTGGCGTCCGGTCAAGCGTTTCAAAACGACGGAATCGCAATGGACAAAGCTGGTGCAATCCGGCGGCGTGGTGGATGCGGCGAACGAAATCTGGTGGCCCAACGCCGAAGCACGGGATGGAGAGGCTTATTGCCGGGAATTGCGCGAGCGATTAACGATGACATCGACAAATGCGGAGCATGAATATGGACAATTGTCGCAAAATCCAGCCAGCTCGGAAGATTATTTACCCGCCCGAACTTATTTGCGTCCCAACATGGTGAGCCTGCGCTCCTGCCAACGAATCTTGCTCGAAGGCCCTACTTTTCAAAATTCCCCAGCCTGGTGTCTGCATCCTGTCGGCTGTGAAGACGTCACGATTCGAGGCGTACAGGTGCGTAATCCGTGGTATTCGCAGAACGGAGACGGACTGGATCTGGAATCGTGCACCCGTGCGCTCGTCGAGCACAGCCTGTTCGATGTCGGCGACGATGCGATCTGCCTGAAATCCGGCAAAGACGAAGAAGGAAGACGTGCGGGAATGCCATGCCAATCGATCACAATTCGGCATTGCACGGTGTATCACGGTCATGGCGGGGTGGTGATCGGCAGCGAAATGTCCGGCGGCGTACGCGGGGTTCGCGTCAGCGATTGTGTGTTCAGCGGAACGGAGATCGGCCTTCGTTTCAAAAGCGCGCGCGGACGCGGCGGAGTCGTGGAGGATATTCTTATCGAACGGATCGTGATGCGGGATATCGTGCATGAAGGGATCTCGTTCCATCTTTTTTATGCAGGCGTGGAAGGTTCGGAAGGCAGCGACGACGAAGTCTACCCGGTAACGGAAGCAACGCCGGTGTTTCGGGATATCGGGATTCGCGACGTGATTTGCGGGGGAGCCGCTACGGCTCTGCTGGTGAACGGACTCCCCGAAATGCCGCTCAGGAATTTGCGTATCGAAGGTCTTCGAGCGGTCAGTGAAAAAGGGATCGTTTTGCGCCATGCTGACGGGGTAGAGCTGTCGAACGTCGCGCTCCGCACCGGCGAACAGCCGCAGTTGACCGCGCACGGCTGCCGGAACGTCAAACTGGACGGCGAGTCGCTCGCGCCTGCTTCCGGTATTGCAGCGGCGTCAATCCGGTCGCTTTCTTGAACGTTTTGTTGAAATGCGACAAATGCTCGAATCCGACAGCCGAAGCGATCTCCTGCACTTGGTCTTCCGAATGTACTAATCGCTTCTCCGCTTCCCGCATACGGATATGGAGAATATATTCGCGGAAGTGAAAGCCCGTTAATCGGTGGAATACGCGGCTCAAATACGAAGCGCTGATGAAAAAATGAGCCGCCGTTTGTTCCAGTGTCAGACTCTCTCGGTGATGTTCGCGGATATAGGTCGCCACATGGTTAACCAATTCATGCAGCGGCGGCTTGGCCGATCCGTTTTGCTGAAGCTGCACGCCTTCGGAGCGCTGAAGCAGAATCATCAGTTCGGTGAACAAGGCCACTACGCAGCTTTCGTAATAATCGCGTGCGGCCTGGCATTCGTCCAGTATTCGTGCCAGCAGTTGCTGAACCTCGTTTTGTTCGCGCAAAGTCAGCCCGAACATGCGGTAGCCCCGGTTATGGAACCATTTGCTGTCGTCTTGCAGAGCGCTCGGCAAAAGCAGCGGATCGTAATTGACCAAAATCCGCTCGAATTCCGCTTTCTCGGAGCTTGCCGTTGCATGGAGCTGGGCGGGTCGAATCAGGATCAGCTCGCCCTTATGCACGGTAACGACACGGTCGTCGACAAAATAAACGCGCTCCCCTTCGCACAGGAAATACAATTCGATCTGCTCATGGCTGTGGGGACGCGGCATGGCTGTGATGCCTTTGCGTTTCATATGCTGGATACTGAATCGCCCGTCTTCCACAACATACTTGGGATTGGGACTGCTGATGCCGGACATACGTCACTTCCTTTTCTCGCACCGACCTGATTTAACTTTGACTTCATTATAGAACATCCCAGCCAATCCGGGAAAGGAGTCCGTCTCTTGATGCTTATTACCGTCTCCAAGCAAAACGACGCCGAGTTCTCAACGCTTCAGTCAGCCCTTGATTACATCCCGAGCGGCTTCACCGAATCTGTCACGCTGCGGATCAAGCCCGGCGTCTACGAGGAAAAGGTGACCGTTCGCGCCGATGCCCCGCCGATCCTGCTACTGGGCGACGATGCCGCGTCCACGATCCTAAGCTGGTCGGATAACGCCCATACGCTGGATGATGCAAGCCAGCCGCTCGGCACGTTCCGCAGCGGGACGCTCAACGTCTTGGCCGAACATTTTACCGCCGAAAACGTGACGATCCGCAACGCTTCCGGTCCCGGCACGGGCCAGGCCGTCGCCGCGTTCGTCGATGCCGGATATGCCGTTTTCCGCCGCGTGCGATTGCTGGGCGACCAAGACACCCTATATACGGGAAAAGGCAAACAAGTTTACGACGATTGCTATATCGAAGGCGACGTCGACTATATTTTCGGCGCGGCAACCGCTTTGTTCGACCGCTGCCATTTGCACACCAAACGTTCGAGAGGGTATATCACCGCAGCTTCCACGCCCGAAAAAGAGCGATTCGGCTATGTGTTTCTTGATTGCACGATCACGGGCGGAGAAGGCGTAAGCGAGGTATGTTTGGGACGCCCGTGGCGATCTTTTGCCCATGTGGCTTTGATCCGTACAACAATTGACGCCTCGATTATCCCGGAAGGCTGGCATAACTGGGGACAGCCGGATCGGGAATCCACCAGTCGTTACGAGGAGTTCGATAGCCGAGGTCCCGGAGCGAATCCGAATGCCCGCGCGGAATGGTCCCGTCAGTTGAGTGCCGAAGAAGCTGCCGGTTATCGGGTGATCGAGATTTTGGACGGTTGGCATCCCGAAGGATATTGATCCGAGCAATCAGAAAGGAGAGAGGACAGCATGAATTCTTACCAAGCGAATCAATCGAACGGGTTGGAACATTTTATCCGTACGCTGGGCTTAACGGCGCCCCGGCGCGCGGAATGGCAGATGAACACACCGTTCGAACAATGGCAAAAAGAGCTGAGTCAGCGATTCCGCGAACGTCTGGGCGAATTCCCGTCCGTTCCCGCCGAATTAAATCCGCTGTTGCTGGAACAAACGCAGTGCGACGGTTACACGCGGGAACGGATCGAGGTCACGACCTATGAAGGTCTTCGGATGCCGTTGTACCTGCTGATTCCCGACACTCTTGGCTCTCCCGATCCACTTCCTGTCGTGCTCGCGATCCACGGTCACGGCTACGGAAGTCGCGAGATCGTCGGTCTGCATCCGGACGGATCGGCGAGACAAAGTCAGCCCGGTTTGCATAAAGACTTCGCGTTGTCGCTTGTCCGGCAAGGTTTCGTCGTAGCCGTGCCCGAGCTGCTCGGTTTCGGAGATCGCCGTTTAGCGGAGGATTTGGCTTTGGCCGCCGAAGATCCGGGCAAAAATTCCTGTTTCCGCTTATCTTCGGCACTGCTGATGGTTGGGCAAACGATGGCAGGCTACCGGATTTACGAGACGATGCGCGCGCTGGATTATGTGCAGACGCGCCAAGAAACGGATTCCGGTCGGGTCGGGATTATGGGGATTTCGGGAGGAGGGCTGGTAGCCGGATTCACGGCCGCTTTGGATCAACGTATTGCTTGCGCTGTCGTAAGCGGTTACACGAACACGTTCGCCGCAAGCATTCTGACGCGCAATCACTGCCTGGACAATTATATCCCCGGTATTTTGCTCGAAGCGGAAATGCCGGACCTGCTCGGTTTGATCGCGCCGCGAGGTCTTTTTGTGGAATCGGGGGTGAACGATCATTTATTCGGTCCTGCCGGCGTTCGCGAAGCGTTGGATCGACTGCAAGTCATTTTCCAAGCATCAGGACATCCAAATAGCATTGAAGCGGATTTTTTCGAAGGCGGACACGAGATTCACGGCGATCCGGCTTTTGCTTGGTTGAAGCGACAACTGACGACGAATAAGGAGGTTCGGCAGAAATGACGACGTTGAAAACAACAAACTTTGCGGGGACCGCGTGGGTACGCAAGTTCGCGGATCGACTATTGGCAGAGTGCAACGATCAAGGCGAGCATCCGTGGGTCATGGAGCGTTGGGCGTATGTCCCCGGGATGCAGCTTATGGCGCTTGCGCAGGCGGGCGAGCAGTTGGACAGGCCGGAATATATGGCGTTCGCGAAGCAGCATATGGATACGTTTGTTCAAGAAGACGGGCGTATTCGCACGTATCGGTTGGAAGAATACAATCTGGATCAGATCAATCAGGGAAAAAATTTGTTTGCTCTGCACGGGGCGACGGGAGAGCCGCGTTACGCGGAAGCCGCGCATCTGCTCGCCGCCCAGCTCGTCTCCCAACCGAGAACGTCGGAAGGCGGATTTTGGCATAAAAAAGTGTATCCGTTCCAAATGTGGCTCGACGGTCTGTACATGGCTTCGCCGTTTCTGGCCGAATACGGCAAAACGTTCGACCGTCCCGACCTGATCGACGAAGCGCTGCACCAGTTGCTGCTGATCGAACGCCGTACCCGCGATCCGCGCACCGGACTGCTGTATCACGGCTGGGACGAATCCAAAGAGCAGGAATGGGCCGATTCGTCGACCGGATTGTCTTCGCATTTTTGGAGCCGCGCGATGGGCTGGTACGCGATGGCGGTCGTGGACGTGCTGGATCATGTGCCGGTCACGCACCGTCAGCGGGGCACGGTCGTCGGTATTTTTCAACGGATGATGGGCGCGCTTGTCCGGGTACAGGATGCGGACAGCGGACTGTGGCATCAGGTGTTGGATCAGGGAGGACGCAAAGGCAATTACCTCGAGGCTTCCGGTTCGTGCATGTTCGTGTACGCGATGGCAAAAGGATTGCGGTTAGGCTATCTGGAAGCCAACTTCACGGAGCCGATGCGACGCGGATATACGGGGATTTTGCGGCATTTGGTCACCGAAGACGAGCAAGGCATCCATCTGAACAGAATCTGCCACGGCGCGGGATTGAGCATCGACCGCAACGGTTCGTACGATTATTATATCTCCGAAGCCGTGGTGAGCGATACGCCGATGGGCGTAGCTCCGCTGATGTTGGCTGTGCTGGAAGTAGAGCGGGTACAGTAGTAAAAGTCGGAATGCAAGTTCGATTCGAGAATTACCGGAAGGATGAGGGTATGATCCAAGTCTTGATTAATCCCTATTTGCAAAATGAGGAAGTTCCTGATCTTCGGGAAGCGATAGGCTGGGGAAGACGAGACAGCGACTTTCCTATATTATTCGAACGTTGCAATTTCTGGGCAGGCGTCAAGAACGAGCACGGAAAACTGATAGCCTTCGGTTATGTGGCCGGAATGGGTTTGCAGCATGGTTATATGGAAGACATTATTGTGCATCCCGATTACCAGGGGCAGGGGATTGGGAAGAGGTTGGTGGTTAGGCTGTTGGAAGAAGCGCAAGCGTATGGGTTGGAGATCGTGACGCTGACGTTTGAGGAGAAAAATGCGAAGTTCTATGCAGGTTGCGGATTTCGGGTAGGCATGGGCGGCGTTTGGCGTAGGAATTAGAAGGAACGTAAGTTTATGTAATAGAAAGCGACGGCGCAGAAAAAGAATCTGTAGCCGTTGCTTTTTTAAATGGTAAATTTTACAAATAATTAGAGTCGAATTAGATTCGTGGGTTTAAAGATGACATTTATAAATCCATGGATCAGGCCAAGCATGTAAAGTTTAAATGATTCAACGATAAACAAATCCAAAGACGGATGCCGTGCAAGTCCATACAAATGAGTTCGCAAACTTTATCATAAAACCACGCACATAAATTCATTTCAAAATCAATCAAGCTGAACAAGCTAAATTGACTAATCACGCAGTTAGATTAGGCTATATATCAATTTCCTTATACATTTCTTCACAAAATCCGTATTTTGTACATATGTATATAAGCAAAGTTAATCGCCTTAACTATCTTTGTATCTTTATATCCGTTTTATTTTTTCGCAAAACATAGATTAATATGACTTTTAAATTGTTTATCCCTCGGAGATTACTTCATTTCGCATGGATAAATAAACACAACGGCTTATCAATCATTCGTATGCTCTAGTCAATCGATACTGCGCCGGCGTAATTCCGTGCTCCCGTTTAAACAAGCGCACGAAATAATTAAACTCCATCCCAACTCGCGTCGCGATCTCGCCTACGGAAAGTTCGGATTGTTCGGCTAGCAACTGAGCGCCTTTGAGTAATCGCAACCGTTGCAGATACTCGCTTGGATTCACGCTATGGGTTTCTTTAAACTTGCGCTGAAAATGTTGCTTGGAATATCCGACGGTATCGGCGATATTCGCAATACTTAAATCCTCCATATAATGCTGCTCCATATAGTACACAGCTTTACGCATTAACTCGTTGACTCCTGTAAGATAGCGATCGCCGGATGGTTTGCTTTCGGTTTGAATCATTGCGGCAATCGAGGTTAACAAACCATACATCTCACTAGAAGCATGATGATCAGCGTCCCGCTCGTGCAGCTCGTTTCCATTCCATAATCGTGTTAAAGCCGCTTCGACCTGATCCAAATTTTCTTCACCGATTGAGAACGTTCTCATGACCGGAAGCTTCAATGTATGAATCAAAGGCTCAACCAAACTCCCTTCAATCCCCGTATATCCTAATGTCCAACGTTCCGCCGCCGGAGCATAATGATGAGCTTGTTTGCCCGGAATGAACAAAATGTCTCCTTTTTGCATCATAACCGAAACGCCATTTTCAAAACGAAAAGTTCCTACGCCGTCAAAGCAAATCATACATTGAAAGGTCGGATAACCGATCGGACGATGGATCTCATGTTGGTCATGCAACCCGCAACTATATAAAGACAACGGCAATTCGATCTTTCCTTTTTGATGAAAAAGCTTGAATGCTAACATGTTCGGCTTCGCTCTCCTTCTTCGCATCCTTAAATAAGACCAGATCCCTTTGGTCTTCGAGTATACATGAATTTCCGATCCGATAACCGGCTTAATCTTGTTTGCTTTCAAACTCTTTATAAAAATCGTTTTTCATTTCAGACACGGCCAGGTAGCATTCTTTGCCTTCCAGCAGCTTTGCCGGAACTCTCCACGCCTCTCCGTAAAAATAACTATCCGCCACAAGCTCCCCGTCTGCATAAATCTGCGCCGCATCGCCGTAATACTCAATGTCGATGAAACCTTGCGCGCCCGTAACGGAAACTTTTTGCCACTGGACGTTGCGCTCGCCGCCGATATGCAATTCTTCGGTATGCTTCGGTTCAAAAGGAAGTTCCACTACATCTTCATACATCGCGAAAGCCGCTACATACGGTTGTTGAAAAGATTTCGAATGAAACGACTTCCCGTTCCAAAGCCAATAACGAACGTCACCGCCTGCCACAGCACGAATTTCGCTATCCACTTTATACAGGTCGCATCCATCTCCTACAACCAGCTCTCCATCCAACCTGCGCAAATACCGGGCTTGATCCCAAGTCAGCGTCACGATCGTCGTCTCATCAACCCGAACAGCCGACTCTAACCCTGCTTCAGCCGTAACTTTTTGCCCGTTGCTGAATACATACTCCGGCGCAATCCCAGGAATTTGTACAAAGAAATACGTATCCCCTTCCTTACACAAAGGCTGAGCCGTCGCATAATCCAGCACAACACTTGATAGTTCCATACGAAACGGCATAAAGAAGCTCGTTTCCCCGCATACATCTATTTTCGGAAAAATGACACGCCCCGTATCAATCGCTACATCCCGCACATCCGCAAGCCCGGTCAGCCGTTGATAGTGGTTCACAAACACGAATCCGCTCTCCCCGTCCGTGCGCATTGCATACCGTAGAGAAGTCGTATCCTCCCTGGCAACAGTATGCGCAGCTTCGACCCGAACCATAGGCGCAAGCGTTTCCTGAAAATCCTGAACAAACAAATGCAAAAGGTTCAAAAGCCGATACTGTTCCCGCACTTCCCCATATTCCGACAACGCACACTGAAAATCATACGACAAAATCGGATAATCGTTCGGATAGCCGGTGGCTTTCGATTCCTGGAACGTCGACAACTTGCCGATCTGATTCGTGCCCCCGTGATACATATAGTAGCCGATCAGATTGTTGCCATCCCCGATCTTCACGAGCGAGATGCTGTAAATATCCATAGGTTTGATCCACGGTCGGCGATGATGCGTCACTTGAATCCCGCTGCCCAACTCGCACGTCGCAAACGGATACCGTTCATACGGCAACCGCCATTTGGAATCCGTTTCGATCGCTTGAGGAAGCAAGTCTGCCCCGATCCCCGTATCGTTTCTCATCCCCGTAAAAAAGTAATGCGGAGACGGCGGCAGCGGGTTCAAATGTTCTTCCCACGGCGCTTCGCAATACCCGCCGAACACGGGAAGCACCTCGTCCGCGGGGATCTGAGCGCCTTCCACGGCATTCCATCCGGTCACGGTATAGATCGGAGCCATGATCCCGCAGTCGATGGCGATTTCTTTTAACTTGAGTAGGTGCTCGGCTTGATCCGTCAACTCGTTTTCCAGCTGAACCGCGATAATGTTGCCTCCGTCTTTGAAAAAGAGTCCTTGCACCTGTTCGAAAATTTTTTTGTATAGGATACGGACTTGCTCCAGATATTGCGGATCATTTTCGCGGAGTTTAAAAGGTTTGTTGAGCAGCCAATCCGGGAATCCGCCGTTACGGCACTCGCCATGCGCCCACGGACCGATCCGGATCACGACGTCCAGTCCGACCTTTTCGCATTCCAGGACAAAAGCGCGCAAATCGTTATCGCCGGAAAAATTGAATACGCCTTCAATCTCTTCGTGATAAATCCAAAATACATAGGTGGAAACGAGCGTGATCCCGCCTGCTTTCATTTTACACAGCTCATCGTGCCAATCGTCGCGGTTGCATCTGGAATAATGGAATTCGCCCATGACCGGAATATGCGGTTTGCCGCCCCGTTCGATATATAGGCTGGTTACGTCGATCTTCTCGCCTGACGGATTCGTGCCTCCAAGCTTCAGATGATTGCGCAGGTGGTCGGGTTTTTGCATATGTTTAAACGTATAAGTCATATTCATTCCCTCTTTCGTCGTGATCGTTTTGCGTTTCGCTTGCTGATCTTATTGTATCGTAGAGGGTTTCAGGCCCGTTAGGATTAGGAGAATCATAACTAGCACAAAATGAACTAGTATCATTGACGGGTATGCCAAACAGGAAAGAACTGGGCAGTCCTTTCCTGTGTCTATCGTATGAAGTTGAGACGCTTTAGCTTAGTTGTTTCTTTTTTTCGCGATCTCGTTCTGCTTCGCTCTTAATTTCTCGGGCGTCACGTCGTCTCCCAGCGGATCGATGACGGTCGAATTGAGCAAAAGATCGTTAACCGAGCCGCGGAACGTGCGCAGATATTCTTTCCGAAGCAAAGCTTGTTCTTCTTTTTCCGCCTCGGTCAGCCCGACTTCTTTTTGTTTTTTGGACAGCTCGTTGATTCGTTCCAAACTTGGGTTTACCATATGATGTCCTCCCTGATCCTGTGCGTTCTTCATTTGTGTTTATATTGTATTTTAACTAATTTCGGCTTTGGTGTACATCTTTCGCGTTTTTTGCAGTCAGGTAAGCCAGCGGATACTTTGCATTTGTCATACCGGAATCCGTTTTTCTTTTCGACTACTGACATACCGCTGTCAACAGTGGAGCTTTATAGTGAAGACATAACCGCGATTCAAATTCATAAGGTATACAAAGGAGACTATTATGCCCGTTATTGGACCCGACTTTATTTCGCTTCAGGTAACCGATTTGGAACGTTCCGCGCAATTTTATCAGCAGCACCTCGGCCTTGTTCGATCGCCGGCAGGACCGCCTCATGCAGTCGTTTTTGACACCAAACCGATTGCTTTTGCACTTCGTGACCTGATGCCGGGTGTTGAGCTGCACTCGATTGCACAACCGGGGCTGGGCGTTGCCTTGTGGCTGTATGCGCCGGATGCGCAAGACATTCACGACAATCTTGCTGCGTCAGGCGTAACGATTACCTCGGCTCCGATCGACGGACCGTTCGGGCGCACGTTTACGTTTGCCGATCCGGACGGATATGGGATTACGTTGCATAGCAAGCCTTAATCCGCCGACGGCTGATCCGAACCCTTGCGCTTACTGAACGAAAAAGAGTCTGATCGGCAAGCGTGACGCTGCCTTCAGACTCTTTTTCGTTCAAATGGGAATCTCTGCTCCGTTCAACTTTGCCGCTTCAAACGCTCCACGTTTTTGTTCAACTGTGCCAGCGTGGTTCGTAAATTTTCCAGTTCCGCTGCGCCGATATTCGCCAGCAGTTCTTTCGCGAAATCCATTTTTTCTTTTTGCGACTGTTCGATCATCGCCTTGCCCGCTTCCGTCAGTCGGACGAACACCGAACGGTTGTCTCCGTCTTTTTTGCGCCGGATCACGATCTGATTCTCTTCCAACTGCTTCAGATGCCGGGCGACAGCCGCTTTATCGAGCGTGACTTTGCGTTGCAGATCGCTTTGGCTAATCTCGCTCTCGTTGTGGATCAAAGCCAGAATCTCAAAACGAGACTGGCTGATGCTGATATAAGCGTCGAAGGTTGTATTGATCGCATTGTTGACGCGGTAGATTTCGTACAGCAAAGCGGATTCGTGCGACCCATCTTGGCTCAAAACGATCACATCTTTCTCGGTTTTATTTACGCGATACTTTATTATAACGCAAAATATCGCGCAAAACCGTGTAAAAGCCCTCTCCATTAAGGAAAGGGCTGCACGGGACCGACATCAGTAAACCGAAGGCGTCCCGTCGTAGTTAATGACCTGTCCGTTACGATTCTCGCCGTCCAACACGAATTCGGTAATCAGTTTCCCTGCTTGAGCCGGAGTCTTCATAAAATCGCCGGTCATGTTTCCGTTCAGATCCGTGGTCACCCCTCCAGGCATCACGGCAAAGATCCGTACCGGAATCTGTGCCTTTTCAAAAGCTCTTCCCCATGACTTCGTCATCACGTTCAAAGGCGCTTTGGATGTCGTATAAGCGAACGGGTTGAAAAAGTCCAACGGCTCGATCGGAATGCTGATATTTTGAATGATGCCGCGGTTCGCGATCAGCAGCGGAAGCAGTCCTTTCGACAAAGCAAAAGGTCCGATAAAGTTGACCTGGTGTGTCGCTTGCAGTTCTTCCACGTCGAATTCCCAACCGACTTTGTGCATGTCGCCGGGAATCCCCGCATTGTTGACCAGCAGCGACAAATCCGGGTACTGCGCGTTAATCGTCTGAACGGCCTGCTCGATGCTGCTCAAATCAGCCACGTCCAACAAAAGCAACTGCGCGTCACCGAAAGCTTGCAATTCATTAACAGCCGCTTCTCCCCGGACTTGATCTCGCGCCCCTACGAGCACCCGATAGCCCGCTTGCAGCAAATGCTTCGCCGTTTCAAAACCGATGCCTTTATTCGCGCCTGTCACCAAAGCCGTTTGCGTCATGATCCATTCTCCTTTTATTGTTGATGTATCAACAGTTGATTTATCAACAATATAGTACGGATGGTTTGGGATTGCAAGTTATTTTTCGCGCCCGGCCTTCTTGTAAAACGCTAACCCTTGTTAATCTCCTTCCGGGATATCTCCCGAAGCATCGCCAACAACTCGCTCGACACCGCTGTATCTTTCGCCGTTTTCGGAAGATTGGCGGGTCGGCCGAATTCGAAGTACAACGCATCTTTTCCCGCATCTGCTATTGCCGAGATAGCCTGATAGATCCGCTCCGAGCCTTGCAAAGCGGTCACGAAGTACCAACGGATCAGCGGGAACCACCAGGGCATGGCTCCGCTTAACGACATCGCGGTTCGGGTAGGGCCGGGATCGGCAATTCGCAGCGAGATGCCGTCTTTGGCATAATCGTCGGCCATAGCCTGAAAAGCCGCTGCAATCGCAAGCTTCGTATGCGCATACGGCTTGAATCGTTGAAACTTTTCCGGTAAACGGAGTTGTCGAGGATTAAGGCCGCGTGCCATACGCATCGCACTCGAACCGACGGCAATCACGGTGGAATGTTCGGCTGCCGCCAATTGCGGTCGAAGCAGCTCGGTTAGCAAATAAGGCGCGAACGTATTCACCTCGAAATGCAAATCATTGCCTTGAACGGATCGCTGAAGACGTTCGTTGGCAACTCCCGCATTGTGGATCAGAAGATCGATGTGGCCGTGCTGGTCCGTAATCTGCTCGGCAGCTTCCCGAAGTTGCGTATGATCCGACAAATCCGTATAAACGGGGTGAATCGTACTCTGCGGCGCAAAAACCCGAAGCTCCTTCAGTTGCAAAGCCGTTCGTTCGGAACTGCGATTAACAACGATCAAGTCGTAGCCTTCGGCGGCAAGCCTTTTGCTCAGCTCCGTTCCGATTCCGGAATAAGAAGCCGTTAATACCGCAACAGGACGCTTTTCGTGTGCATTATTGGACGTCATCTGGCACCTTCCCTCTCTGCGTTTCGTTTACTCTCCGAAAGTCTCGTTCATATAAGCCGCGCTAACCTGGATACTCTTGATCGGATCGCGATCCACCCAATTTTGATTCGTTTCCAAAATGACGCCTTCGACTCCGTTACGGATCGCGATCGCCGAGAGCGTGTCCAGATCCATATTCCCGTTTCCCAGCTCCGTCACTTTTTGCTTCAGAATCGGCGTCATGTAAGGACCCGGCTTCGTATGACCGCGATCCGTGATATGCCACAGCTTCATACGACTTCCCAACTTTTCCATCAGAGCCGTTACGTTCGCGCCTCCGTCGGCCATCCAATAGCTGTCGAATTCAAAATTCACATAAGCGGGATCGGTTTCGTCGACAATGATATCGTAAGCGGTTTGTTCCGGCGTTACCTTTTGCAGCTCGACATTATGATTGTGATACAGCAGACGAATGCCCTTTTCCGACAGCGCTTTGCCCGCCTGATTCAGTCGTTGAGCCAGTTGTGCGACGTTATCCAGGTTGCCGTAATCGAATTGGTACATACCTGTAATGACCACCGTATCCGTCCCGAATTTTTGGGCTTGATCGGCGACGGCTGTCGGGTCTTGTTCGATGCTTCCCAGATTGCTATGTAAACTGATGACTTGCAGTCCGCTTTCTTCAATCAGCTTCGGCCAATCCAGCGTACCTCCGTTGCCGATCGGCATACCGGAGAATTTTGTCATGACTTTCACAAGGATCGACGACTTTTGGATCATAAAATCATTCAGCTCGATCGCATCGTAACCGGAGCTTTTGATATTGAGCAGCGTTTGCAGCGCATGGTCGTAATTGTTGCTTAACGTTCCGATCATGATCTGCTGCACGGCGGTTGTGATAGCGGGTTTGTTCCGATCAAGACCTTTGGCGGCGGCGTACGTGGGCAACGCGCCCGGATCGACGTTATGCGACTCGATGATTTTGTTGATTCGAAAGTTCTCCTTGATCTGATACCCGCCAACCAGAATCACCGCAAGGCCTACGCATACGCCGGCTACGGTTAAGATTTTCTTGCTTTTTCTTCTCACGTTCACATCTCCGTTTCATTGACTTCATTCCTTTATCCCTTAAAATGATATCAACAACTGTCTATTTTACAACCGACAGATGCGATGGAAATGTCGAATTTACGGAGGCTTTATGGCTGAAAAAAACAAGATAAATCAGCGGGTGATGTTAACCAAACGGTTGATTAGCGAAGCTTTGCTGAAGTTGTTGCAGACCCAAAATATCAACAAAATATCGATCCGCGAACTTTGCCAGGTTGCCGGAATCAATCGGACGACCTTTTACAATCATTACGGAAGTCAGTATGACGTGTTAAACGAGATTGCCGAGACGTATATCCAAAACACTTCGCTTACCGTGATCTCCGACCTCGCCGCTGGCAAAAGCATCGACGAGTGTCTGACCGGAATTTTGCATTATATCCAAAACAATCTACAGTTCACCAAGCTTGTGCTGGATCTCGGCAATTATGACCTGATCTCCAATATTTCGATCTCGCTGCCGCAGTTTGACGATATGGTGATCAAGCATCTGCCTGAACATTTGGACGTAGCGGAGAAAAAGGCTATCGCTTCGTATGTGCAGTACGGCACGGTGAGGTTGCTGAAAGAGTGGATTCTCTCGGATTGCGAACGATCGCCGGAGGAGGAAGTTCGGCTGATTTTGGCGATTGCGGAGAGAACGATGCGGGCATAATGTAGATGACGGAGTCGATCAAGGAGTTAAGGAAGCGGATTTTGGGGCATGAAAAGAAGCCGAGCATCAGGTTCTCTCGGCTTGTTTGCTTTTGTGTTTTTCGACCGGGATGGCTCTACCGTCTTTTCACTAAATTGTACCAGCGTATGCCGCCATGCTCCGACGCCGATACGCCTTCGTTCACAAAGCCGAGCTTTTCGTAAAAAGGAATCAGTTCCTTTTTGCAGGTCAATGTGACGCCTTCCCGATCATTTGCGGCTGCCAGCTCGTCGAGCTTATCCATCAATAGCTTCGCGACGCCTCGACCTCTCGCTTGATCGGATACGGCCAAGCCCAGAATACTCTGATAACCTACGCGAGCGGGGTTGGGTTGGATCTCGGTGAACAAGTCGTCCGTGATGTAGGCTTGACGGATGATCGGACCGTTGACGTAGCCGAGAACTTTGCCATTTTGCTCGGCTACGATGAACGTGTCCGGTATGAATAGGATACGCTCGATAAAGGCTTCGCGAGTAGCGGCTTCTTCTTCCGTGAAACCTTCGTTTTCGATGATTATAAGTTGGTCCAGGTCTGTCGGGTGAACGTTTCGTAAAGTTATCATTGGGTGTTCACCTCGTTTTGAAAGATTTTCTGTTTATACACCTCGCAGCTATGCACCCGTTTAACCTATGTAAGGACTGGAACCTTTGGCCTAAAAACTTCATCAAACTTTTCTTTGATCCAGCCTTCGACGTCTTCAACATGTTCGCTTCTGTATAACACGACTCCGCCTTGCAAGGAAAACACGATATACTCGCATTTGTCCCCCAGAATGGATGTTTTCATTACTTTGGTGTTGATCTGACAAGCGTTGAAATTCAAAGCATCCGTTACTGAATCTTCTTTAAAATCTACGTACGTTCCCCAAGCTTTTACCACTACCCAATCCTCATTTCTTATCATTCATAGAGTACTTTTTCGCCAGTGAGATGCGGATTCTCAAGATTATAACCTATCTTCACTAATTTGATAAGCATAAATAGATGTATTACTCGATTTTCAACCTATTCTTTTATACCGTCTTCCGCGACCACAACACCACCGGAATCAACAACAAAGCCAATACCGCCCCGCCTAGCGAAAGTACCGAATAACTGTAATGCGCCACCACCATACCGGATAACGCACCGCCCGAAGCTCCCGCAAGAGCAATCAACACATCCACCGTTCCCTGCGTTTTCGCGCGGTTCTCCGGTGTCGTGGCATCTACGATCGCCGCCGTCCCGCTGATCAGACCAAAGTTCCAGCCCAGGCCAAGCAGCGCCAGCGCAAGAATCAGCAGCGTCATGGAATCGCCCGGCGCAAAAGCGGCAAAGAGTCCGGCCAGCAGCAACGTCACGCCGGACGCATAGGACATCCGCTTCCGACCGTATTTATCGACGAGTACCCCGGTCAATAACGAAGGCAGGTACATCGCGGCCACGTGAATACCGATGACCATGCCTACCGCACCCAGCCCATGCCCGTGATGCTTCATATGCACGGGAGTCATGGTCATGATCGCGATCATCACGATCTGGGTCAACACCATAACCGAAGCGCCAACGATGATTCCGCGCTTGTCCCTGTCCGACTGCGTTGCTGATGAAGGGTTCAGAGATGCAGTTCTGCCGATATTGTCTTTGGCACGCTTCGCGGAAGCAATCGCTTGGGCAACCAGCAGCGGGTCAGGCTTCAGGAAAATGAGCAAAACAAACCCTGCCAGCAGATACGCCGCCGCTGCCAGCATAAACGGGCCGGATAAGGCTGGAGCGCCTAGCGAAGTCGCGACGTCTCCCGTTACATTCACAAGATTCGGTCCCGCAACCGCTCCGAACGTGGTGAACACCATCGCCATGCTAATCGATTTGGCGCGCTGCGTCGGCAGAGCCAGATCCGTCCCCGCATACCGGGCCTGCAAGTTGGTTGCCGAACCCGCTCCGTAGATCAACAGCGAAATAAATAACAGTGGAATGCTGCTCCAAATTGCCGCCAGCACGACCCCGATCGCTCCGACTCCGCCTGCCAAAAAGCCTGCGGCCAGTCCTACCCGGCGTCCGGAGCGCTGGGATAACCGGCCGACGATCCATGCGGCAGCCGCCGAGCCTAGCGTGAATAGCGCAGTCGGCACTCCAGCGTAGCTGTCCGTACCAAACATCTCTTGAGCCAACAGCGCCCCTACCGTAATCCCCGCAGCCAGCCCCGCTCCGCCGAACATTTGCGAGGCGATCACGATATTCATCGTTTTGCGGTATAGACGCCGCTGCTTCTCGGGCGAGTCCACATAGGGTTGAAGCTTTTCTTTTCCAATACTTGTATCGCGTGACATGTCTGTATTCCTCCTGCTTCGACTCTAACAATATCCGCAATCATACCATTCCCCAAAAAGCCAGGCTATCCCAAAATTATGGGGGAAACAAGGGATCAACGTAGGGGAGTGGATATGACGTCAAAACACAGCAAAAAGAGCTTCCCGATGTCGAGTAGCCCTTTTTCATACCATTGATGTACTGCGGTGTGCGGTTCGGCCAAAGTGAATAAAAGCTTCTACTCGCCGTTGCGAATATTTCGAACCGTCCGCTGTTCCAATGAAAATTCCGAGTAGACGCGATCCCCGCCTTTACCTGTAGGAGCTTGAGCTACCAGTCCTGCCTTAACCGTCTCGCCGACAGGCAGGTTGAAAAAACGAACCATAAAGAACTGTTTGCCGTCGAGCGAGTAATGGAATGCAAACGATTGGCCTACCCGAGCCGCTTGCAGCCAGACCGAATTGCCGTCGATATTGCTGCCGTTGGCATCGTCCGAAGTCTGGTTGGTCACGACGCTCACCACCGCATGCGTATCAAAGTCGGTAAACTCAAAGCAAAACTTGCCCCATACGTCCAGGCTATCCATGACCATTAAGCAGGCTGCGTCGTAGACGTCCCGGAAGTCCACTTGCACTTTGACGCGCATCACGAAATCCCCGGTAACTTCCGTGTAATAAAAAGGCGCGTTCGTGAGAGAATCCGGTGTGATGCCTTCGCTTGAGATTGCCCCGTTATTGCAAAAAAAGTCGCTTTTCTCCGGCGCATAGATCGTCAGCTTGTCGTTTTCGAATGTAGCTTGGCTTTCGTTCAACCAATGGAATTGTTCGAAATCGCTTTTCTTCATGTTCGCTCTCCTCCTATTGTTGTCTTTTCCACTGTATATCCGAAAAACGGATCGGCCGAATGACTTTGCACGGATTCCCGGCTGCTATAACGTTGGGCGGAATGTCTTTGGTCACGACGCTGCCTGCTCCGATGATGCTATTCTCGCCGATCGTGACGCCCTGCGTAATTTTCACGTCGCCGCCCAGCCATACCCGGTCCTGCAAAATAATCGGTTTGGCATATACGCCTTTGTCTGCCCGTTCGAACGGATCTTCCGCATGATTGGCCGCATACAATCCCGCACGCGGTCCTATGTAAACGTCGTTTCCGATCTTCACTTCGTTGCAATCCAGAATAATCATATCATGGTTGATGTACACTTCGCTGCCGATCGAAATATTGAAACCGAACTCGCACCGGAAATTCGATTCGATATAGACGTTCTCGCCGACTTCATGAAATAACGTTTTTAAAATCGACATGTCATAGCCTTCGTTGGCGTTGACTTTAGCATTATATCTCCGGCACTCCGCTAACGCATGATCTCTGGCCGCTGCGACGTCGGGAGCCGCGTCATCGTACATTTTTCCCGTATTGGTGATGGCTTTGATCTTCTCGATATTCATGGAAACCTCCTGTTTTGGGCGCTTTTTTGGTAGGATGAAGAAGATGGAACATAGAGCCGGATAAAGTCATCCAACAACAGATTATAAGCATCCGTCGATAAAGTCTCAATTCATTTTGTTCCCAGTATCTATCACGATCTTCCCAAAAAGGAGTGTGCTATGCGCGCAGACACTATGCCTCTCGACGCCACGCTTTACGAAGGCACCCAGCACGGAACGCCGGATTTTCCGATTCAATTTTACGTGGACGAGCTGCATCTTTTTCAACAACGCCAGGTTCCGCTTCATTGGCACTTCGAACCGGAATTTTTCGTGATACGCGGTGCGAGCGTTCAGGTGCAGGTCGGCCATCATCTGGTGCTGCTCAATCCCGGCGAAGGCATCTGGATCAGTAGCAACACGCTTCATCGTTTTCAACAGATCGGCGAGACGCGGGAATGTCCGTGTCCGAACATCGTTTTTTCCGCCGAGATGATCGCCCCGCATTCCAGCGTGATCTACGAGAAATACGTGACGCCGCTGCTGGATGCACCGGATCTGCCTTATGTGGTGCTAAGCCCGGAAATTTTTTGGCAAAAAGAGATATTGGAGCGTCTGGATACGGTGTTTGCGTTATTGCAGGAGTATGGGCCGAAGAGTGCGTATGAAGCTTTTCCTTATCTGGATTTCGGAAGCCATGAGTTGAACGGTCAAGGGTATGAAATGCAGGTGCAGCGGGGGCTTAGCGAAGTGTGGCAGAGTTTATTCGCTCGGATAGAGGAAGTGCCGCGATTCGCGCAGGATAAAAAGGCTTTGCAAGCGCAGGTGCGGCTTCAGCAGATGATTGCGTATATTCGGGAGAACTATCGGGACGAGGTGACGCTTCAGGATCTTACACTATCGGCGAATATCAGCAAAAGCGAGGCGGCGCGATGCTTTCAGGCGTATACGAGCGTATCGCCGATCGAGTATCTGCTGCAATACCGGGTGAAAATGGCTCAACGCCTCCTGCATCTGACGACGCAGAGCGTGCAGGAGGTGAGCCTGGAATGCGGGTTTCGGTCGTTGAGTTATTTTATTAAGGCGTTCAGGGAAAGGGTTGGGGTGACTCCGGGGGAGTATCGGCGGCGAAACTAAATATGAAAAAGTCGCTCCTTTAGGAACGACAGAATTTAGGCTATATCAGAAGAGTCTTCTCATGCGCGCTCTTCAAGATGATGATCAGATGTTTGACTAGCTACAAATTCATTCAACCATTTTTCGAATTCAGCTACAAACTCTTCCCAATCGTAGTATTCTTCACAATGATCAGAATCATCAAACACAATAGGATACAACTGATCTGAATCGCTAAAGTTAATTTCCGCAAGGAAGGTTTCTACTCCATCCGGCTCGACCAAGTTCATTATACGTGTCTGTTCATCTGGTGCACCGGTAATTCGCTTAATTTCTATATGTGAACCGTTAAGCTTGGATTTCAAACGAATTACTGAAATTAACAGATGACGCACTAAAGAATCAGAAGTAATCGACTTTTCATCTTTAATTAATTTTGGAATGAATTTTTCATTTTTTTTATTCATTTCGCTCATTCGCTCTGCTCCTCTCTTTTCGGAGTGAGACTAAACTTAATTGGCAGATGGTCGGAGTAGTTTCTGCTTAGAGGTCGTCCATATCTATCAATTAAACTATTATTTACATCATTATAATCGTAGGATGAGATAATTTCAAAAAATTCGTAGTCAAACTCAAAAGGATCGATGACGCCCCTTGTGAAAATGACCTGATCCAACATATGAAAATAAATAGGGTTATTAGCACCGCTCGCCATATAAAATGTTCCCAATACCTTTTTCGTTATATTTCCGTGTAAGGTCCAACTGGGGTTAAAAAAGCGTTCGACTCTTCTGCCGTTAACGTTTAGACTCATTAAATTCATAGGGCTCATAGTCGCATCGAATGAATAAGTTTCTACGAGCCCCGGATCATGCGGATCCATGTTGAAATCACCTGCTACCGCTACACCATCAATCAGGGGTCTTCCTTCAACCTCGCTTTTTTCATTTAATTCATGAACATAAGCAAAAATTTGGTGTCTAATTTTATCGGCATCTTCTCTAATCACTCGTTGCGGCGTAGCATATTGAGACCTCAAATGAACGCCTACTAGCAGTATTCGTTTTCCATTTATCGACAAAGGAATGTAGCTGTGTCTTGGCATCACAATCTCTTCCGAAGGATCAAGTACATCGTGAGGCAAATTGGAGAATATCGCTATTTTACTGGGTCGCTTTAGTAAGGCTGTTCTTTTCGTTTTAGTAGATTGCGACATGTTGAGTTCGATTTCAATTCGGTTTCGCATAAATGAACCATTGCATTCTGCAAGCACTAAAATATCAAACTGATTCGCTTGATGCATACCTTTTAGTGCTTCTACGATATTGTCGAGTCTTTTACTGGATGTCTCGTCACCTTCATCGGATCCTTTTATATTCCAGAACAATACTTTCAAATCTGTCTGCACATCTTCTACCACAAACAAATCTCCTTTAACAAAATACTTGGTCTATGAATCAACCCACTTCCAACCCATAAGCCCGACATGCCTCTTCCAACCCGCCCGCGAAATACGTCTCCGACGTCGTAAACGCCCACTCCCCGTCGATCTTTCGGAACTGCCCCAGCACCAACGTATCGCATACCGCGCTCGGCATGTACTCGAACGTATGGTACAGATCCAGCTCGTTGTCGATCGTCAGCTCTACTTTCCGCTTATACGTATCCAGCGAGCCGACGACCACGATCCTCGTGCAATGCGCAGGAAGCTTCGCCAGATCCAGAATCAGCAGCTTTTCCCACACGTTGTCGTTGATCAGTTTCACGCAGCCGCTCGGGTGATCCGGTTGGTTGTAAAAGACGAAGTCGTC
The DNA here is from genome assembly GCF_037722395.1 of Saccharibacillus sacchari. GTDB lineage: Bacteria > Bacillota > Bacilli > Paenibacillales > Paenibacillaceae > Saccharibacillus > Saccharibacillus sacchari_A. The sequence goes on from NZ_JBBKAR010000039.1 coordinate 39,797, forward strand.
TTCGCCCGCGCAGCGATCGTATTCATTGACCAGAAACGCCGAAATGTCGATATCCACTTCGTCTTCCGAATCCAGCTTGGATAGCTTGAGCTTCAATTCGTGTTCCGGCGAGACGCCGATCCGCGAGCGCAGGCGTTCTTCCGTCTTATTAAGCTGCGTTTTGTCCCACACTTCCACGCCGAGCTGTTCTGCCATCTGAAGCGCCGCGCGGCTGAAATAACTCGTCGTCACCACCAGATAACTGTCGCAATCGTACATTTTCGCGCCCGCGTACACTTCCTGCACGGCCCGCACCGGCACGACGTTGCTGAAGCATTTGAGCTGTACCGCTTTGCGGACGCCGCCTTTGATGATGATCAGGTCGACTCCGTAATCCGGCGCGTACGGATCGCTGGTCGGCACTTCCACGTCGTAGCCGAGCTTGGTGAACAAATCCTGCATCTGATACTCGAACGTCCGGCCGTCCAGCGCGATCTCTTCCAGCACTTCCGGCGTGAACGAATAGGTCGTGGTCAGATCGGGAATGCCGTAATGCTCCGCGACCAGTTCCATCCCCGCGTCGTAGCCGTTGCCGATCGCGTTGAACCGCCATTGGTCTTTGTATGCGTACAGCGAACCCAATTCCAGAGCCGTATTGCCCGAGCAGGTACGCATATCCACTTCATATCGCAGCAGCTCCCGATTGTCGTAGGTCATCAGGCGGACATACAGTTCTTCCGGCACGCCGTGCGGCATGACGAGCGTGAACAGCACTTTGTCCGGTCCCGCCTGCCCGATCGCCGCGAGGTTAACCGTGTACAGCTCCATATCTTCCGTCGGCAACTCGCGTCCGTCCACATGCGTCATCCCGATGGTCGATTTATTTCCGAAAAAAGCAATGCTTTCCGCGTCCGGCAGCCGATTATCCGCAAGCAGCATGCCTGCCGTCAGGCATTCGCCTTCCGACGTTTTCCAACCGATGCCGACCTTCAGATTGCTGGGTTCGACCGTCGTTTTGGAGCCTTTGACCACAAGTTGCGATGCGGAGCGGTCTTCCGTCTGCATCACGCGCACGCGGCCGTTCATCGGGAGATCGGTTTTATTGATGTACTGGGTGAATTTGTTGAAAACTTTGCGGTACAACACCGAGGTGGCGAGGCCGGAGATTTTCGGAGCGTGCGTCAAGGTGACGTTTTTCGGCGTTTTTTCCGTGCAGCGAAGCGGGTAGCCTTTGATCGAAATGAAGTTCCAGAACAGATGGGGCGCGTGCATGGAAGCGATCTTGGAAAGATACGGCGTCACTTCCTCATCCGTAAACCAGATCAAATGCGTGATTTCGCTCGTCGTGAACAGTTTGGAAAACAAATCGATCCGTTCGCCGCGCGCCGGATCGAGTCCGTAGATTTGTTCTTTCATGTAAGTATGCGTATTTTCGTGCGCGAACGACGGCAGTTGGTAAAAAGAACCGTCCTGCTGCGCCACCACTTTGACCGGACCGCTCAGCGTTAACGGAGACAGTTTATTGAAAACGGTCTGCATATTATTGCGCTTCATGTATTTTTGCAAGCCTTCAGCGACGTTGACGATCAGGATGACTTTCATTTGGTCTCCCTCGACGCTTTGGCGATTTAAGTAGGATTGATACGAACTGCGGTAACTGCTGGACCCCATAAGATGCCCCTCCTTGAGGAAATTTATCTCTAAAAATAAGTATAGTGCTAAAGTTCCACTTGCTCTCTAAATAGTACTCTCTTTTCTTCTGGAAGTGAATGCACAAAAAGAAAAAAAGAGCCGATTCAGTGCGTGAACTGCGACTGAAGACTCTTTTGCTTTAGATCCATGTTCCGGTTGCTAACTTTCTATTCCAGCTCGATCTTCCGGTCTCTGAAATAAACCTCCCGGTCCCGCTCATTGATCTCCCGCATGACTTTGCACGGATTCCCTACCGCAACCACGCCTGCCGGGATATCCTTCGTCACGATGCTGCCGGCGCCGATCACCGAGTTGTCGCCGATCGTAATGCCCGGAATAATGATAACGCCCGCGCCGATCCAGCAATTTTGGCCGATATGTACCGGGGAATTATACTGATAAGCTTGTTCCCGCAGTTCAGGCAAGATCGGATGTCCGGCGGTCGCGATCGTGACATTCGGCCCGATCATCGTGTAGTCGCCCACATGGATATGCGTATCGTCCACCAGCGTCAGATTGAAGTTCGCGTAAATGCCTTTTCCGAAATGAACATGGTGGCCTCCCCAATTCGCGCGAAGCGGAGGTTCGATATAACAGCCTTCTCCGATCTCGGCGAACATTTCTTTGAGTAGCGCTTGGCGACGTTCTTGTTCCAGCGGACGCGTCAGATTGAAATCGTACAACGCCTCCATGCACTTCATTTGTTCGTTCATCAACTGTTCGTCCATCGGCAGATACAAATCTCCGTTATGCAATTTTTCTCTAATATCCACTTCCGACACTCCTTTAAAGTTAGCTTCGCCTCTTTTTCAATTAGTAAGCGATTACAATCAAGCGTATCCGATAATTTTGGAAAAGGAAATAGCGGAAAGCATGATTCGACGCTGTTGACACCCTGATTCCTCGATGATATATTGTGCATACACGATATACACGCGATCAAGGAGATGAGAATATGATCATGCTGGATGTAAAAAACCTGAACAAGAAATTCCCCCATTTTCAACTGAGCGATGTCTCTTTTCAACTGCCGCAAGGCTACATCATGGGCTTTATCGGGCTTAACGGTGCGGGCAAGACCACTACAATCAAGTCAATATTAAACCTGATCACGGTAGACAGTGGAGAAATCAGCATCATGGGCAAAAATATGAACGAGCACGAAGTCGAGCTGAAGCAGGTCGTCGGTTACGCGTTCGGCAATGTCGACTTTTACACGCGAAGCAAAATCAAAACGCTGACAAAAGTGTTCAAAACCTTCTACGACAATTGGAACGACGAGGCTTATCGGCATTACATCCAAAAGTTCAAGCTGATCGAAGACAAAAAGATCGCGGAGCTATCTACGGGCATGAAGGTGAAGTACAGCCTCGCCCTCGCTCTATCCCACGGCGCCAAACTGTTGATTCTGGACGAGCCGACGAGCGGACTTGATCCGGCGGCTCGCGACGATCTGCTGGACGTGTTCCGCGAATTGGTGCAGGACGGGGAGATCAGTATCCTTTTCTCGACCCATATCACCTCCGACCTGGAAAAATGCGCCGACTACATTACGTATATTCACGAAGGGCATCTCATCAATAGCGCGGAAAAAGAAGAATTCGTGGATAAGTATCGCCTGATCAATGGAAAGGTTGAAGACCTGGAGCCGATCAAGGATCGGATGATTTCGTATAAAGTGACTTCGTTTGGTTTTACGGGCTTGATCCTGGCAGAGAACTTCACGCCTTCGCCTGCATTCAAATCCGCGATTCCGAACCTCGAAGAAATCATGATCTATTATTCCAAAAAGGAGGCTGCGCATGTATAATTTGCTGTTGAAAGAAGTAAGGCTCGGCGTGAATCCGTTTTTCTTCGTGCTTCCTTTGATCACCGGAGCGCTTATGCTGGTTCCCGGATGGCTGTACTTTATCGTTCCGCTGTACTTCTGCATGATTACGATTCCGAATATCTTCGGCGGTTATAAAAGCCAAAACGACTTAATGTTCACCAGTATGCTGCCTGTCAACAAGAAGAACGTCGTCCAGGCGAAGGTGCTGCTTATCGTTTTGTTGGAAGTTCTGCACGTGGTAACGGCGATGATCTACGGTAAAATCAGCCTGAGCCTGTATCCGCATCTCCACTATATTTTCTTCAAGCCGACTCCCGGTTTTTGGGGATTGACCTTGGTCATGTTAGCGCTATTCAATCTCTTTTTCATTTCGATGTATTTTAAAACGGCCTACAAGTATGGAGCGGCAACGCTTGTCGCAAGTACGGTTGCCGTGTTGTTCGCGGTCGAAGCCGAATGGTTGGGTATCCAAAATCAGTTCGTATCCGACTTGTTTAAAGGTAGCGGTTCTACCGACGGCTTGACGCATTATTCGATTCTGTTTACGGGGGTATTGATCTTTGCCGCATTCACGTTCATCGCATATCGCATTGCCTATCAACGATTCAAGAAAGTAGAAGTGTAACCGCATGAATATCATGATCTCCAACACCTCCGAAAAACCGATCTATCAGCAAATTTTCGAACAAATCAGCGCTCAAATTCTCAAAGGCGAGTTGGAAGGCGGCTATTCGCTCCCTCCGATCCGTCAGGCTGCCGTGGAACTTCAAGTCAGTATCATTACGGTAAAAAAAGCCTGGGAAGAGCTTGAGCGTTCCGGCCTGATCTATACGGTGACGGGCAAAGGCTGCTTTATCACGGAGCTGTCGCCGGAGCGGATGATCGAGAAGCGCAATGAAATGATCCTCAAGCAGATGGCGATCGATGTGGAATATTACCAGTCGTTCGGTCTGACGCTGGAAGAAGTGATTGAGCTGTTGAAAACCATGTATGAATGAAAAAGAACCCGCTTCGGCGCATCCATACGGTGCGTGTCGAAGCGGGTTCTTTGGTTAACTATTTGACCGTTACCGTCAACTTGGATGTCCGGGTTTCTCCGGCTGCATTTTGCAAAACGGCTTCATACTCGTAGCTGCCTGTCGCTTTGCCGGAAATATTCGTTGTCGCCGTTTGCGCGCCAGGCGTTGCGGCTTGTAGCGCTTGCGTATCGACCAGCGTTCCGTTCTCGTACAAGCGATATTCGGTTGCGTTCGTGCCCCACCACAGATTCATGCTGACCGCGTAGTTGCCGTCTTGATCCCAGTTGTCGTGCGACAGGACGGCTTGTCCCGGCGCGGCATCCGTGACCGTCACGGTCAGCGGCGCGCTTGCGGTAATGCCGTGTGCATTGGTTAGCTCACCCGTGTAAACATAGGTACCGTTAGGCTTACCCGTGATATCGACCTGAACGGATTGCGCGGAAGGCGATTGATCGGTCAAAGGGACTTCCTTGATCAGTTCCCCGTTCTCATAAAGCTTGAACGAGCTTCCGTTATTGCCCCACCACAGATTCATCGTGATCGTATAATCGCCGTCTCTCAACCCCGTATCGTGACCGTTGTTATCCGAAAGAACAGCGACTCCCGGAGCGCCTGTCGCAAGCGGCGGCGCGAAAGCGATCGAGATTTCCAATACTTGCTCCGCTTCTTTATTCCCTGCGACATCGACGCTCCAATAGGTAATGCGATGGCTTCCTTCTTCGTTCAATGTAAGCAGATTGCCTTCGGCAGCCTCTCCATCATTGATACGGTAGTAGGTAGCCGCTACTCCCGATCCTTCATCTGTTGCTTCGAATCGAACCTCGACGGCTGAGGCGTAGGAACCGTTTTGCAAATCGCCGGTCGGAGTCGCCGTCGTCTGCGGAGGTGTCTGATCCGAACCGTCATCCAGCGTCACGAAGGCGGACAGCGGGATATTCAATTGCTTGACCAGACCCGCGACGAGCTTGGACACTTCGATTGCGCCGTTCATTTGCAAATGCGTATTGTCTTCCGTCGCGCCGACCCACATGAAGATCGATTTGGTGCCTTCCGTGCCGAGTCCACTGAAGTATTCCCAGCTTGCCTGGTTCAGGTCGACCAGCAGCGTATCGGTTTCCTGAGCCACTTCCTTCATGGCTTGCACATATTCCGGGAAACTTTTGTTCAGCACGTCTCCTGTGTAATCGCGGCGGTTCACAGGCGTCACCAGAACCGGAGTTGCCCCGCGTTGGTTCGCGCCGTCGATGTACGTTTTCAGATACACTTTGAACTGTTCCGGCGTCAGATAACGTTCCGGACGGGACGGAGTGGAGTCGTTATGCGACCACTGCATGAACAGATAATCGCCTGCATGCACGTCCAGCAGCAGATCGTTCAGATGCCCGCCGACCAGGAAGGTCTTGCTGCTCAAGCCTCCGATTGCCCGGTTATCCACGCTCACTTCGTTCGGATCGAAATATTGGCCCAGCGTCTCGCCCCAGCCGGCTTGCGGACGGTACGTCTCGGCATAATTGGCTACGGTGGAATCGCTCGCCAGATAGATTGTCGGACGATCGGCCGTGCCATTATCCGGCAGACGCTCAAGGGTCAAGGCGTTGATCTTCGGCGAATTGCCTGCAAACTCGAAGTTGAATACGCCGTCGATCAGCGCTACGTCGTACGTCACTTCCTTGAACTCGCCTTTGGCGATGGTCGCCAGCGGGAGCTTGGTCATCTGCTCCGCGATCACGCTGGTGCTTGTCGATTCCCCGGCATCGCCGACGATCATCGTCACGCGATAGTTGGCGGGTTCCAGTTCCGCCAGGAAGGATGTCGAATTCACTCGGGTGAAGTCTTCCTTCAGAGCGTCGCCTGTCTCCCGGTTCTCGTCCTTGGTCAAAGCCGTATCGGCAAAACCATAGCCGTTGCCTTCGATATACGCATGATCGGCCGTGACTTGCGTGTAGCCGTCGGCGATCACTCCCGAACCGAAATCGAATTTGTATGCATTGACGGGTTCAGCGGCTTCGCTGGTTAGCGAAGCTTTGGCAACTCTCAGCATGTTCAGGGCATGGTCCACCTGAGCCTGCGTTGCCGTCTTGTCGATGATCTCCTCGGCAGCCGTCAAAGCCTTGCGCAATACGGCACGCGAAGCTTCCGTATAATTCGACAGATCCAGTTCTTGGATCTCTGCGTACAAAGCTTTCAACGCCGTCTGATCGCCGGATTCCGGCGGAAGCTCCGTGCCTTCGATCCGCACATTGTCGATCGCCGTCGTCCAGTTCAACGTACCGGCGCCCCCTTTTCTTGTACCCAGGAAGCGAAGCGATCTTACATTATCCGCATAAGCCCCCGGACTCAGCGCCAAGCCTTCGAACGTCTGGGTGACCGATGGATTGCTTCGGCTCGTGAGCGTCAGATCCAATGTTTTGCTGGCGAAGTCAATCGTGGCATCCACGTTGACCCATTGATTTTTTGGAATCGTGGTCGCCGTGCCGCCTTCAGGGATCGCGGTGTTGCCTCCTGCGTAATCCGCGACGTATGGACCTACGAAGTAATGCAGATTGGCATCGCCGTTTTTGGCAACCAGGGTAAATAGTGCATTTTCATTCGAATCCTGCACGGTCAGATGACCTTCCGAAGGGAATGCCGCTACATTGCCGGATTGCCAATCGAAATTCACATCGACTTTGTCGCCGTTCACGGCATCGAAGATGCGGAAAGTCTTCGCCCGATGGCCGGAGCCGCTGCCGTTTAACGACAGCACTTTGCTTCCGTTCTGGTCCACGACCGTGCCTGCCATCGTTCCTCCGATCCCCGTCGCATTGATCAGGGAGTATTGAACATCGGCCGGATCGCCTTCGAAATCTTCTTCATAGAGCTGCGCTTCCGGTTCCGGCTCCGGTTCTTCAATATCCGGGTCAATGACCAGAGGCGAGATGCTCAGTCCCAGATCTTTGACCGCGTTTGCGACCAAACCCGCGATTTTCTGGGCGCCGTAATGGCTGAAATGGGTATTGTCGTTAATGCCGTTCGGGTATTTCGGATACTCGCCCGGATTGGCGTAAAGGAATACTTTTTCCGTCGCCGTATTGCCGATTTGGTCGTAATAAGCCACGCTCAATTGGCTGAGATCGACCAACGGTACGTTTAACTCTGCCGCGACTTCTTTGGCAGCTTGCACGTATTCCGGGAAACTCACATTGAATTCCTGAGTCACCGTATTGAAATCGCGACGACCGACCGGAGTAAGCACCACCGGAGTCGCGCCGCGCTGCTTGGCCCCGTTGATATAACGCGCCAGATACATTTTGTAATCCGCCGGGGAAGCGTACCGATCCGGAATGCCTGCGCTTGCATCGTTATGGCCGAAGGAAACAAACAAATAATCGCCCGGTTTGATACGTTGCAGAATCGTGTCCAAACGGCCGTCCAGCAAGAAGGATTTGCTGCTGCGGCCGCCGATCGCATTGTTCGCCACGACCGCTCCGTTCGCGAAGTAACGACCGAACTGTTGGCCCCAGCCTTCTTGAGGCGCTTGCGACTTGCTGTAAGACTGCATCGTCGAATCGCCCGCCATATAGAGAGTTGCGGCGGCTCCGGCTTCTTTGTCCGGATATTTCTCGATGATAACATCCTGAATATCAATGGCTGTGCCGGTGAACAGGAATTCGAGCTGTCCGTCCACCAGAGCTACGTCATACGCGTATTCCAGAGGTTCGCCCGCCGTTACCGAAGTCACCGCCAGCTTCTGGACATACTCCGACTTGACGCCGACGTTGGAATCGCGCGAATCGCTGCCGAGCCGTAAAGTGACTTTGTAATTCGCATTCGGCAGGTCTACGGCAAACGTCGTTCCTGATTGGACAGAGACTTGATTGGCTTCCGCAACGACACTGCCGGTGTCCGTGAAGCCATAACCGGTCTGCTCGGTGTACAACGTATCCTGCACACCCGTATTCCCCGCTGCCGGTTCGGTTCCGAAGTCGAAGCGATATACCGACTCCGTTTGTTGGCCTCCGCCGACCAGGTTCAGATCTGCTTTCGGGAATTCGGTTGCTTCCGCGCCGATATAGAATCCGGTATGCGGAGGCTGATTATAGGCAACATTTTGCCAAGCAATCCCCAGCCGGTAGACCGGGTCCTGCATCAGCGTCGGGATGCGGTATTGAGTCGGAATGGTCGTGGTGTACAGACGATATTCCGAACTGTCTTCGCTCCGCACCAAGATTTCTTCGCGCCAATCGCCCAGAAGATCCGCCTGAAGCGCCGGATTCCCTTTGGTATGGTTGTTGGTCAACGCGCCGTTCGCACGGAAAATCTCATTCAGCTTTTTATTCTCATAATCCCATTTGTAAATAAGCGGAATGCCTTTTGCCGTACTGGCGTCCCATTGATGGTCGAACAGTTCGCGCTGCAAATCGCCGTCCCACCAGATCGCGAAGTTTGCCGTTTTCGGCGATTGCTCCGGCGTATACACGACTTCTCCGGTTGCTGAGTACGTGCTCGTGACCGGAATGCTTTGTCCGTCCGTAATGGTTGTGGCCCACGATTCATAACCCGGATGATTCGGATCGATGTCCGCCGACATGCCGCGTCCGGTATCCCGGCCCGTGAACTCGCCCCAGATAATTTCCCCCGTCCCCGCGTCGCGCATCTCGACCCCGTATGTAGCGTTGGTATGCTCATGCACGCCCATGACTTGGTACCCCTCGCGGTTCGGATCGAGCTTGCCTGCATGGATGGCGTCCCCGTGTCCGAGCCCCGTGCTGTAGATCAGCGTTCCGTCGTCGTCGATCGCAAGCGCCCCGAACATGATCTCGTCTTTGCCGTCCCCGTCGACGTCGAGCACGCTCAGGTTATGGTTGCCCTGCGATTCGTACTCTTTGCCCGCTTCGTTCGTATCGAACACCCACCGTTTCACCAACTGGCCGCCTTCGTAATCGTAAGCAGCGATCACGGTGCGCGTATAATAACCTCGGCTCATAATCACGCTTGGCGTCTTGCCGTCCAGATAAGCGATGCCGCCGAGGAAACGGTCCACGCGGTTGCCGTAGCCGTCGCCCCAATCGCTGACGTTGCCTCTTGGCGGATCGTAATCGACCGTCGATACGGCTGCTCCGGTCTGTCCGTCGAACAGCGTCAGATACTCGGCACCGGATAAAATGTAGCCGCCGTCGTTCCGGTAATCTTTTGTCGCGTCGCCAATCACCGTGCCTTGGCCGTCGACCGTGCCGTCAGCGGTTTTCACCACGACTTCGGCTTTTCCGTTGCCATCCAGATCGTACACCATCAACTGCGTGTAGTGCGCGCCCGCCCGGATATTGACGCCCAGATCGATCCGCCACAGCTTCGTGCCGTCCATTTTGATCGCGTCGATATATACGTTGCCCGTATACCCGGCTTGCGAATTGTCTTTGGAATTGCTTGGGCTCCACAAGAACACGATCTCGTATTCGCCGTCGCCGTCCAAATCCGCTACGGAAGCATCGCCTGCATAATAGGTATACGTACCGCCGTCTTTGGTTCGACCGTCGGCAGGCTTGTCCAGCGGGATCGGCAGGTAATCGTTATGCCAGACCGATACGATCTCCGGCTGCATCTGCTCCTTGCCCGCGATGACCGTCGAGATCTGATACTGCGAGCTATCGAAGCCTGTCGTATCCACGTAGTTCGTCACATCGTCAATCGGTGACGCGTTTACTTTAGTTCCGTTTTTATATACATTGAAAGCGATATCATTTGGGTCCGTATTCAAGTATCTCCAGCTCAAAAAGACGCCGCTGTCGGTCAATACCGCAACCAACCCCCGATCCAGAAACTCCGCTTGGCGAGCCGGAAGCAAATCTGTGTTTTCCGCATTTGCGGGCACCGGAGGAATAATCAACGAAACGACCATGAGGAAGGCTAAGAATAAAGCGGTTAAGGACTTCTGAACAGAACCTTTTTTTCGGCTCATCGAATGAATCCCTCCTGTTTATGAATATCGATTTTGGTTTTCTGGCATGATGTTCTGCGGTTCAATCACGAATCCCCCTTTCTTGGTAGCGTTTACAATTATTCTACAAGTGCTAAAATAGAGGCACAATCTAAAAAACGTGACTTCCGCTATAACAAAATTGACTTTTCGAAAAGGAGCAGAGACGATGTACCATACGGTTTCTTATGCTTTCCGCAACGACGACGCTTCGATTATGACGGTCGACTCGGTCGGCTGGCAGAACGTCTCGCATCCCCGATACCGTTGTTCGAGCGACGCGAGACCGGATAACGGCCATGTCGTTTTTCAATATACGTTGAGCGGCCAAGGGTATTTGGATATCGGCGGGCAAACTTTTGCGCTGCCGAAAGGCCACGCGCTTTTGGTGAAGGTCGACGACGAGCATTGTTATTACTACAAGGAAGAGAACGGGCAGCCGTGGGAGTTTGTCTGGATCAATATTCGGGGAGAGGAAGCGAGCCGGATCTGGAACTTGGTTATCGAAAAAGAAGGCCATGTCATTTCACGCAACCTCGATTCGCCTTTGATCCAAGAATTGTGGAATATCATCCGGTTGATCAATCAGGAAAAGGTGACGGATCGGTATCGGCTGTCGGTGCAAGTGTACCAATGGCTGCTTACGCTCGTGCAGAGCAGCCGCGAGGCGGAGAAAGATATCGGGGCTTTATCCGTTAACGCGATCGAGAAATGCAAACAATATATTCGGGATCACTACGCCTCGCCGATCACGCTGGATATGTTGGCCGGACATTGCGACATCAACAAGCATTATTTATGCCGTCTTTTCCAGCGCTCCGAACAGACTTCGCCGCTCGCCTATCTCAAAGACCGGCGAGTGGAAGCCGCGTTGACGATGCTGCGAACGACCGAGTTGCCGATTTCCGTTGTCGGGCAAAAATGCGGGTTCGAGAGTCCCAGCTACTTCGGCAAAGTGTTCCGGCAATACATGTCGATGTCGCCTACGGATTACAGACTGAACAAGTTGGAGTTTCCGTATGAGGCGATTTATTACGAATGACGGGAATGCAAAAAAGGCTTCGGCGTACGCATGCGGTACGCTGAAGCCTTTCAAGTCTATTTTAGCGATCCGCCAGCAACGTTCCGCCGACGCCGATATTTTCCCGATCCGATTCTTTGATCAACACGATAAAAGCCGATTCCGGCACGTTCATGATCGCCGAAGCGGAAGTCGTCAATTCGGTCGCCAAGGCTTGCTTTTGCTCTTTGCTCAGTCGGCCTGCTTCAACAGTAATAACGGGCATATTAGCGAACCTCCCCTGCTGCATGGTTCAGCGAAAGTTCCGAATTCAGCACGCGAGCGACGTATGCCACGGCTGTTTCTTGGATTCGCTCTTCCGCGATCCGACTCGCGCCGTACACCGCATAAGGCGCAAGGAAGCGGGTTCCGATCAGATTGCTTGTCGCTTGCAAAGGCTTAAGCAGCTCGTCCAAAGTATAGCCGAACGCGCCTTCCGGCGTATAGGCTTCTCCCGGCGCTCCCACGCTGATCGCCAGCATAAGTTCTTTGCCGTGCAGCTTGTTGCCGGTGCTTCCGTGTGCCCAACCGTGAGTCAGAACGGCATCCTGCCACTTTTTCAACAAAGGCGGCGTGCTGTACCAGTAAAAAGGAAATTGCAGGACAATCCGATCATGCTGCTCCAGCAAGGCTTGTTCGGCTGCAACATCGATTTGTTCGTTCGGATAAATTTCATACATTCGGCGAACCGTAACCGTTTCTTGCTTGCTGATTTCTTCCGCCCAACGACGATTCAACCGCGAAGCGGCCAGATCGGGATGGAAGACAAGTACCAATGTTTTCATTTTGAAGTTCTCTCCTTATTTCGCTGTATTCGTTGTTCCGCGAGATAAGGATATCAAAATCAGGGACTGCAAGCTTTGCCGAGAAGCCCATCAGACTTGTTCATTCAGCTCAATGGCTGCCATACGCTCAAGACGCGCTTTTTGCCGGAACTCTGAAGGAGAAACGCCGAAGCGCAGCTTGAACACTTTGGAGAAATGCGTGATATTTTCGAATCCGACCGTATAACAAATCTCCGTAATCGAAAGTTCCGTTCCCGCCACCATTTGCTCCGCTTGCTCCAGCCTTCGGTTCCGTATCCATTTCAAAGGCGAAGTCCCAAACGTCGCTTGGAATTCCCGCTTGAACGTGGACAGGCTTTTGCCCGATAAGTAAGCCAAATCCCCGAGCGATACCGGATGGGTGAAATTCTCCTCCATCACAACATGAATCGAACGGTTAACCGGATTGCCCGGCTCCAGAATCTGCTGCAAAAAACGCTCGTCGGTATCGGTCAGATGCACCAGCAGTTCCATCAGTTTGATCTTCACCAGACCGTCGCCGATCCGATCCGCATGATAAAAATAAGGCTGCAAAGACTCGAAATAGGTTCGGGTCAGAGGCGTGACAGGCAATATGGATACCGGGACGTGTTGGTGGACAGATTCAATCGGCTTCAGACCGGCGAACTGCACGAATTCGTCAAGCAGCTTCTCGTCCAGAAAAAACATCATATAATCCAAAACGTATCCCGATTCCGGCGTGCCCGATTTGTCATATTCGATCAAGGTCGATTTGGGAATAAAGATCATTTCGTTATCGCGAACGGTATAGTTTTGATTTCGGAAACGGACTTGATACTTGCCGGACTTGATATATAACAATAGATGATCTTGCAGAAAATACGATCCGATCTGTCCCTGATTTTGCTGGCAAAACGTGATCGCAGACAGCCCTGTATCTTGCAAGCTTCCTGTTCGATTGGTGACTTTGCTCAGTTGCCGGGGAAACGTCATCGTTTTTTCCATGCCGACCGCCATATCGGTTCCCACCTTTTTCGTTGTCGATCTAATGATGTTTAGCTATGCCCGATGATCGGATGCGGCGCGTAAGGCTTTTCTAACCAAGTTATATCTTCTGCGCTGAGTTTTAAGTCAAGCGCTCCGATCGCATCATCCAGATGAGATATCTTCGTCGCGCCGATGATCGGAGCCGTAACGGGTTGTTTGTGCAGCAGCCAGGCGAGCGCGATATGCGTACGGGGTACCTTGTACCGATCCGCAAGCTCCGCCACGCGTTCGATAATGACTTGATCGGCATCCGCCGTCCCGTCGTACTTGGACTTCTGCACCTGATCGCTCTCCGAGCGCTCCGTTTTCTCCGACACGTCCCGCGTCAATCTACCGGAAGCGAGCGGGCTGTACGGAGTCACGCCGATCCCTTCGGCCTGGCATAATGGCAGCATCTCCCGTTCCTCTTCGCGGTAAATCAGGTTCAAGTGGTTCTGCATCGATACGAATTTCGTCCAGCCGTGCTTATCCGCGGTATAGAGCGCCTTCTGAAACTGCCAGGCATACATCGCGGAAGCTCCGATGTATCTGGCTTTTCCGGACTTCACGACATCGTGCAGCGCCTCAACCGTCTCTTCGATCGGCGTATTATAGTCCCAACGGTGAATGATATACAGATCCACGTAATCCGTGCCGAGCCGCTTCAGGCTGTTATCGATTTCGCTCAAGATCGCTTTGCGCGATAGCCCGGCACCGTTAGCTCCTTCGTGCATGCGGCCGTGAAGCTTCGTCGCCAACACGATCTCGTCGCGATTGGCATAATCATTGATCGCCCGCCCCAGAATCTCCTCGCTAGCTCCCATTGAATATACATTGGCCGTATCGAAAAAGTTAATGCCCAGCTCCAACGCTTTCCGAATCACCGGACGGCTCTCCTCCTCGTTCAGCACCCAGGAATGAACCCATTTTTTCGGATCGCCGAACCCCATACAGCCCAGACAGAATTTCGAAACGTCAAGTCCGGTATGACCCAGTTTTACGTATTCCATTTCGTTTTCCTCCTTGAAAGACCTTTGGTTTTGATGCGAATTCGTTCGTCACGATTCCGATTATGTCACAAGAATTGAGCCATCCCTATTCGTATTCCTGCCCGATTTTTGCCCAAAACTCTCAATTCTCTTTTTCCAAAGTCTCACATCGGATAAAATGGATTCACGATTACAGCTTAAAAGCATTGCGAAAAAGGAGCGGTTGCGATGAACAAAACGATAAATGGAGTTTCTAGGGAAATGTCCGTTGGTTTACGAAAATTAGACGGCCTAATCCGGAAATACGCACCGACGGACGGGGTTCATGTTACAAAGATCCCGTCGTTGTTTTTGGTTCGAGAGTCGGAGATCAGTGAGCCCGTGGTCCGGGTCAGCGAAATTGCTTTTTGCCTAATTATCCAGGGGGAAAAGGAAGTGTGGCTGGGGGAGCAGCGTTTTCTCTATGGAGCGGGCCATTATGTCGTTTCTTCTGTCGAGCTTCCGGTCACCGGACAGGTCATTGAAGCTTCGGCCGACTGTCCGTATCTGGCGTTCAAAGTCGAATTCAACCCCGCGGAAGTGCTGGATGTCATGAATGACGCGAACCTGAAGCCGACACGCGATAAAAAAGCCAAGCGGGCCATGTTCGTAGGCGATGTAGAAGAGACTTTGCTGGATGCGGCGGTTCGGCTGGGTTCGTTATTGGACCAACCGCAGCATATTCCCGTTCTGGGCCCGCTTTTCAAAAAAGAACTGTTGTACTGGGTACTGCAAGGTCCGCACGGCGATTCTCTGAAGCAGTTGGCTGTAGAAGAAGGTAGCGCGCGTCGGGTCCGTACGGTCATCGAGCATATTTTGGCGAACTACGATCAGGCGCTTCCCGTGGAAGAATTGGCCCGATTGGCGAATCTGGGCGTGTCGTCGCTGCATCGGCAGTTCAAGGAAGTGACCGCGATGAGCCCGATTCAGTTTCAAAAACAGCTGCGGCTTCAGGAAGCCAGACGTTTGCTGCTGACGGAGTCG
Organism: Saccharibacillus sacchari; assembly: GCF_037722395.1. Classification (GTDB taxonomy): domain Bacteria; phylum Bacillota; class Bacilli; order Paenibacillales; family Paenibacillaceae; genus Saccharibacillus; species Saccharibacillus sacchari_A. The sequence continues at coordinate 55,157 of NZ_JBBKAR010000039.1, forward strand.
ACGGATATTGCCGGGATCGCGTTTCGCGTCGGTTACGAAAGCCAATCGCAATTCAGCAGGGAGTATTCGCGATTGTTCGGCAGCTCGCCGCGTGCGGATATTCGGCGGATCAAGGAGCGTTACGGCGTATAGCGAAGCGTGAGTCGGATCAGTGTTTCGCCCAGCCTCTTCCCGTCAAAAACTCCTTCATAAAACTTCTCGGCAGGCGAATCAGGCTTCCGATTGCGGTATCCGACCATGTTCGGGTCGACGGCTGGCCGTTACGTTTGGAGTAATACAGTCGAGTCTCTTCGTCGTACCCTTTTACAAGTTCCAACGTATCCGTGTTATAGCGATTCTCGTGATAAACGGCGTCGAACGGCAGTCTCGGCTTGATCTCGTTGCGCTCGGCGGGATACCCGACGGCAAGGCCGAAGACCGGAACGACATGGTTCGGAATATGCAGCGCATCGGCGATGTCGATAATTCCGTCACGCACGCCGCCGATATAACATACACCTAAATCCATGGATTCTGCGGCAACCGTCAGATTTTGCGCGGCCAACGTCGCGTCAATCGTGCCTACGAGCAGCGCGTCGATACCTTCGATCGTTGGCGAAATATCCAGGTTTTTAGCTTCGGCGATCTGCTTGTGGCGATAGGTGTCGGCGCAGAAGACGAAGAAATGTCCGCCTTCCGCGATAAACGGCTGCCCGCCTGCAAGTTCGGCCATTTGAGTTTTCAAGGCCGGATCAGTCACGCCAATAATGCTGTAGGCTTGCTGAAAGCTCGCGGAGGAAGCGGCTTGCGCGGCTCTCACCAAAAGCTTCACCTGCTCTTCGCTTAACGGTTGCTCGGTAAAAGCGCGGACAGATACATGATTCATCAAAGTCCCGATCGTGGGATTCATCGGTCAAACTCCTTTTGATTTTTATTTTTTATCAATCAGTACAAAATAGGTCCAAAAAAAATTAGCCGAGTCGACTAATTAAAAAAACGCATCGTTCCCGCAACGATCTGCTCTGCCATATCGCGGCTGCGCATCGTGGCATTGATCGTTCGAAGTCCGTAAAAGCTGCATAGAAAAGTCCGTGCCGATTCCGTAACCGAAAGTTCCGCGGACAATTCCCCGGAGTCGATGCCTTCTTGAATGATTTCGCCGAATAACTTCTCCAGTTTTTCGGCATGCAGCATCGAAGCCCGTTCCACCGTCGAATCCGTGCGTCCCCGTTCCATCGTGGCGTTAATCAACAAGCAGCCTTTGCTGTCCGCTTCGAAATCTTTCTCGATCGCCCATTCCAAAAAATTGCGCAACCGAGTTTTGACAGGTTCGGAGCTTTCCAGAATGGAGGTCTGCTCGCGAATCCAGTAGACATGATACCGATCCAGAGCTTGCTCATACAATTCATGCTTACTGCCAAATGCGTTATACAAGCTTCCCCGACCCAGCCCCGTGCGGTTGCACAAATCTTCCGTCGAACAAGCTTCATACCCTTTTTCCCAAAACACGTCCATCGCGGCGTCGAGTACGGCTTCTTTGTCGAACGCGCGGGGTCTTCCGCTTTTCGTCATTGCATCGTTCTCCTTCCGATTTCGCGATGGACTTAGTATAATTAGTTTTGTACTGATGTGTCAATAAGTGAAGTTGATTAAATTTTGATCGTTTTTTCGGGTAGTTCCATATCGTAATTCACCAGTTCCACAACTAGAGTTCCGTCGAACGTTTTGTCCACGAGGCCGATTGCGGTTGTTCGAAGCTTGACACCGTTAGCGTCCGGCCGGCTTTCCGATGAATAAAATACGGAGAAGAGCAGCTTCCCGGCTACATCAGTATCCGTCATAACTTTAGGCTTTGCATCCAAAAAATCTTTGGCGTAGAACTGCAATCGAAGATTGTCTTCCGATTCGTAGTCGAGAACAGCCAGATCCTGATGTTTGGGGCAAGCCAACTCAAGCCCGTCCAGATACTGTTCTTTGAACTGCTGCCATTCTTCTGTTGTCGAACTTTGCGCAGCCGGTTTTTCAAAATTCGCTTCGGCTTTTTTCCACACGTCTTCGCGTTTCAAAGCTTTGATCGAAAAAGTCCGCTGTTTCCCGGCAACCGGATCGTAAAAATAATACTTGCCGCCTTCCGGCGTATCTCCGAATTCCAGCTCGATCGGTTCCGTATGCACAGCGACCGTGCGGAACGTGCTGTTGAACTTCAACGTGATATTCAGCTCCTTTTCCAAGTCCAGATCGGGAAAAAGTTCGGACGCGTCCTGCTCGTAAAACGTCAAAAATAAACGATCCACTCTGACGTCCGCAAAACTTGCCAGCTTCATGCCTTTTTCGACAAAATGCTGCACCTTCATATATGCTTCATGATCTTGTTCCGTACAGAACGTCGATTGCGACATGCCGAACGTCATGGGTTTCCCTTGAATGATCATCTTGGAGATTCCATCCTCTTGATCGCCGAAAGCCACCCTTTCTTGTAAAGATCCCTGCATACGCTGGCGATGAGTGCGATTCTCTTCAGGCTGGTAATCCGGATTCTCTTCATACATCCAATTAGGAATTTGACGCAACGTCCACAATTTATTAACCCCGTTCTCCGACGTAATCGAAATCAGCAAAACATCCGCACTGTTAATACTCACCAGACGATTCAAAAGTATTTCGCGGTCAGGAATCAACATCGTTTCTTTCAGCTCTTTAAGTAACATAGGCTCCTCCTTTGATACACGAGTATAAAGAAATAAATGAGCATACATCCATTCTTTTACTATATATCAAAAAGAGGAGCTTTAACGCTCCTCGACGCGTCGCGAAAGCCCAACGTAGCTGGAAATGAGAAGGCGGAGAGAAAAATTCAGTGCAGGAGCGTTAGCGATCGCCTTTGAAATCGGGAAAATACAAATGAAACTTCAATCTTTTTCCCAATTTCAACACGCGACCGGAACGAATTTTTCTCGGAGTCTTCTCATTTCCACCGCCTACGTAACTTTCCCGAAGCATTTAGGAGTGTTAACGCTCCTGCCCATACTCCAACGTATACGTTTGTTCCACATGATGCACGCCCCAAGCTTCGTTGTCGTGCTCCGCCGTTTTACGGAATCCGTTTTTTTCATACATGCGAATCGCGGTTTTCTGATCGTCTGTCGTCTCCAAAAACATCTGCCGCAGCCCTTGTTCCCGTCCGTGCGCCATCGCTTGTTCGAACAATTGCTTGCCCAGGCCGACGCCTCGGTACTGCGGATGCAGAATGAACCATCTGAGCTGCGCTTTGCCTTCGCCTTTCCCGATAACCGCGATGCTTCCCACGATCCGTCCGTCTGATTCGGCCAGCCAGATCCGGTCGTTCTCCGGGTCATAGCTCTCCATCCACTCGTAAAAAGTACGGCAGACGTAAGCTTCGAACACGTGGTTGTAACCGCAGTCCTGCGCGTAAATCCAGCCGTGCAGATGGATCAGCATGCCGATGTCGCCGGGGCGAATATCGGTTCGAATCTGGAAATCGGACGATCCTTGATCGTCGGATAACGTCCGTTCGATGATCTTCATGCTGGAAGATAGTTCGGCACGGCTTTGCTGCGATAATCCGCCGATCAACTGACGAACCTGCTCGTTCGATAAGCCGTTCATATTCTCTAGCGTTTCGCGGCCTTTTTCCGATAAATGCAGCAAATAAGAACGTCCGTCTTCCTCCGACTGCACGCGGTAAGCCAATCCCGCTTTTTCAAACTTTTTCATGATACGGCTCAAATATCCGGCATCAATATTCAGCCATTCGATCAACATTTTGGCCGTGCAATCTTTCGTTGTTCCGATCTCGTACAATACGCGAACCTCCGACAACGAAAACTCGCTGCTTAATAGACGCGAATCCAGCAATCCCAATACTCTCGTATAAAAACGGCTGAATCGACGAATCGTGGCAATCATGGCTGTTTCCGAACGCATACGCAATTCCTCCCGTTTTTCGATCTATAAACTTGACACAGTCAAATATAAAAGAAGTATACGGATTAAAATTGACTGCGTCAACTAAAATAGAAAAAACCAAAACGTTAGTTCAAATAAGCTTGCGTCGCTTTTTCGCAGTACGTCCACAGCTTCTTTTCGTTTTCGAGGGAATAATGTTTGGGATTGGGCGTATCTTCTTTGCATTGATGACTGAAATATTTGCCGGATACGCCTTCGACTTCCGGCGAAGTCGCGAGGTAAATTTCCGATTTCGCTCCGTCTTCCGGCTTGGCCATGAATCGCAGCGCGACTTTGTAGATCAGATCGACCATGAAGCCTTTTTTCTCGTTCTGACCGAAATCGGTAGCGACCGCGCCGGGATGGGTGATGTTTACGGTGACGTTGCGAATGTTTTCGCGGTTCAAAAACTTCGCGAAATATTGACCCATCCATATCGCGTACAATTTGGACAGACTGTAATTCGGCTGCGCGCCATAGTCTTTTTCCGAAGTCATATCCTCGAAATCCGGTTTGCGCGCGGACGAATGCGAAGCGGAAGATTCGATAATCACTCTGGCCGACCGGCTTTTTCGAAGCGCGGGCAGCAGCAATCGGGTCAATAGGAACGGCGCGAACACGTTAAGCTGGAATGTCCGTTCCTGCCCGTCTTCGGTAAGTTGCCGCTCGGTGGAAAATACGGCTCCCGCGTTATTGATCAGAACGTCCAAACGGTCGTATTTTCGGTAAAATTCGTCCGTCATACGCTTGATGTCCGCAAAAGAAAGCAGATTGCACAGCAAAATATCGAGATCGGCGTTTTGCGTTTCGGCTTTGATCTCTTTCATCACGGCTTGCGCTTTCTGCTCGTTTCTTCCGTGGAGAATGACTTTGTATCCTTTTTTCGCCAAAGCTTTGGCCGTTTCTTTGCCGATTCCGTCCGTAGCTCCCGTGATCAGAACGATTTTGTTTTCCATGAATAGATGCTCCTTTTTTTGAACGAACTGTCGATCAATCGAATATCCAAGACGTTCCCGTACTTGACTTCACGATGATACCGCAGCCTCGATGCCGGGATACATAGCCTAATCACGGGCATTGTTGTCCGAATGACCGATCAGCAATATTCAGTAACCGGAACCAGTCAAACCGGGATTCGGCTATGTTCGGCATAGTGGATATCGCTTATACTGGTAGCCTGACCGACCCGACAGACCTGCAACCGAGAAGGAGCCAATCTCATGATGCCTATTGATTCGATATCCGCTTTGCACGAGCTTTTGGGATGCGGCAAACCCGCACATCCGCTGATCACGGTCATTCCTTTCGAAAATATTCGGACGCCGGAGAATATCGCGACCAATGCGCTGGCTTTGGACTTTTACGTTATTTCCCACAAAAACAACCCGGACTGCGAGTTGCGGTACGGCAGACGCTCCTACGACTTTCGCGAAGGCAGCTTGATTTTCACAGCGCCCGGACAGATCATGAGCGGCGGCGGAACTTACGAAGGCCGAACCGAAGGTTGGATGCTCTGCATCCATCCCGATCTGATTCGCGGCAGTTCTTTGTGGCGCAAAATGCCGGAGTACGGCTTTTTCGAATACGAGTCCAGCGAAGCACTGCATCTGTCGGAAGCGGAAAAAGAGACCGTCGAGCGTCTTGTCGAAAATATCCGGACCGAATACGGCGGCAATCTGGACGCTCATAGCCGGGATCTGATTGTTTCCAATCTGGAATTGCTGCTGAATTATGCCGACCGGTTCTACGGAAGACAATTCCTCACGCGAACCGCGGTCGGCAAACAAGCGATCGTGCGCTTCGAAGAATTGCTTGACGCTTGCTTCGTTGCGGACCGGATCGAAAACTGCGGCGTGCCGAGCGTGAAAAGCCTTGCGCAAGATATGGGCTATTCCCCGAATTACCTGTCCGACATGTTGAAAAAAGAAACCGGAAAAACCGCCCAAGAGCACATCAAATTGAAGCTTGCCGATCTGGCGGAACACTTGCTGCTTGCCAGCGGGGAGCCGATCTATCGCATCTCGGAAAAGCTGGGATTTGAACAGCCGTCCAGCTTCACGAAGTTCGTGAAAGCACAGTTCGGCGTCAGCCCGGTCGATTATCGCAAAACGCGCGGCGTATCGAGCGGATAACGGACGGCGGGCGCCACGATAACCTATCCAAGCAACGCCGAAAAAAGGCCGCCTGCATCATGCAGGCGGCCTTTTTGAACGTCGGGATAAGAAACGCTCGGTTTGATCAAGAGCGTGCGGAGTCAACGTTTTTGTCCGCATATTGACGCGGCGACCGCTTATTTGCGTCCTGCCGGTTCCGCGGGCTTCGCCGGATTCGCGAATTGCAGCGCCTCGTAACTCCATGCCTGCTGGCTACCGCCTCCGATTGGCTTCACCGCCTGATGCGGAGTGCGGTCGAACGACAGCGACAGATAACCCGGCGTCGAGTAATGACCGGCGGTGTCGATCAGGAACTTGCCTGGGATGATCTGTTCCAGGTCGATATCCGCATAAACGATTCCTTCCTCGTCATGGGCAAGCGGACTGCCGACATCCAGTCCGTTCGGACCGATGATTCGGGCGAAGCCGTGACCGTTCTGCATCATGGCGCGCTGTTCGTCGCTCTCGCAGATCCGGTCGCGCTGCTCGTCCGTCCAGATCTGCGAAGCCAATAAGCAAAAGACCTGATTGGTCATCGCGTAATAACGGGTGGCGATCACGCATTGCTCGGCACCGAACAGATGGCCTTCCTGCGGCAAGCCGATCGGCCATGACGCGACATGCACCTGTTCGTTCATCGACGCCATCGCGGCGACGTTGAGCGGGATCAGATGCTCCCAGCATTGCAGGCCGCCGAGATTGCCGTATTCGGTCTCGAACACCGGCATCATGCTGCCGTCGCCGTCGCCCCAGATCGTTTTCTCGGCATTGGTCGCTTTCAATTTGCGGTGCTTGCCGATCAACGCGCCGCTCGGATCGAACCAAAGCTGCGTCAGATACAGCGATCCGCCTTCTTTTTCCGTTACCGATACGCAGAAGTACACGCGGTTCCGTCTGGCCGCTTCGCTCAGCCGTTGCACGGCAAGGCTCGGAATCTCGACGGCATTTTTGTACAGGTCGATAAAATGCTTCATCCCGTAATCCGCATTGCCCATCCAGATCCACCACGGATAACCGGGGATATAGGCTTCGGGAAAAGCGATGACTTTGGCTCCGTTCGATGCGGCTTCGTCGACGAGTCGACACGTTTTGTCGATCGTGGCGTTCAGGTCAAGCATAACGGGAGAAGCCTGTACGGCGGCAACGCGGTATTTCGGATAATCGGACATGGGTATTCCTCCTTTGGGATCGTGCACAATTCGACGGTTCGGCGTTCGCCGCAGAAGATTGTGGGTGTTCTCAGTATAGGAGAACATGATGTCAGACTCTTGTCTATTTGCGTTCTTTTGTTTGTCTATTTGCGCATAAAACCTCAATATTCATATAAAACCTGACATTGAAGCGAGTTTAATTGATTATTATCACTTTTTTCGCTTAATAAAAATAAAATGATGTAATATTTTATGACCTAATTATTCAAAAAGAGTTTGACGCTCTGCCGCTTCTCTTCTATAATCGAAAGCAATTCATATTCGATTCGGAAGGAGGAACGCTGTTGGCTACCGTCATTTCTACAGCTCAAGTGGATGAGCCCAGCCGGTTCGCGTACTGGAACGAAGCCGCCAATGACGTGTTCGTCAAATTGGACATGTCACGCGTTTCCCCGCTCGCTTTTGCAGCCACGATGAAAGTCGAGACGCTGGAACACATCCAGATTTCCACGATGCAGACCGACCCGCAGCACGTCGTACGTTCCGCGCGCCATGCCTCGAAAGCCGAAGACGATTATTTTCTGCTGAGTCTTCAGCTTCAGGATTCCGGTTACGTACAGCAAGACGGACGCGAAGCCAGGCTTGCGCCGGGCGATCTCGCTCTATACGATACGACGCGGCCTTACGTGCTCCATTTTGAACGTCCCTTTCGTCAGACCGTATTTCGTTTTCCTCGTTCGCTTTTGCTGAAGCGGATGACAACGGCCGACTCGCTGACCAGCATTCGCTTATCCGGCTCCGGCCATCCGGTCAGCGCTACTTTGTCTTCGTTTTTGCAAAGTCTCGCTCTTTCTTGTCCGTATTTCGATCCAGCCGCGAAAATGCGCATGGCGGACAGCGCGATCGACTTGCTGGCGGCCGCGTTAAGCGTGTCCGTACACACAGCTCCCGACGAGCTGCATGCCCCCGCCGAAGTCCATTACCGCACAGCGCTTAGCGTGATCGACCGGAACTTGAACGATCCCCGCCTGTCCCCGGACTTCGTCGCCGGGCAGCTTAACGTTTCTTTGCGCCACGCGCAAAAATTGTTCGCGGATCGCGGCGGCAGTCTCGCGGCCCATATTCGCGCCCGTCGCCTCGAATGCTGCCGACGCGATTTGAGCGATCCGGGTCAGCTTCGACGCAGCGTGACGGACATTGCCTTTGCCTGGGGCTTTAACGATGCGGCTCATTTCAGCCGCTTGTTCAAACGCAGCTTCGGCGACAGTCCGACCGAATTCCGTGCTGCGGCTGTGCGGAAAGCCGCGAACTTTCCGCGCTAAAAAGTTTGTACAAAAAAAAGCAGTACGCTTATTCAGCGTACTGCTTTTTTGAGTAAAACCAATATTAAAGTTTTACAACGTTTTCTGCTTGTGGTCCACGAGCGCCTTCAACTACGTTGAATTCTACGCGTTGGCCTTCGTCAAGAGTCTTGAATCCGTCGCCTTGAATAGCGGAGAAGTGAACGAACACGTCGTTGCCGCCTTCAACTTCGATGAAACCAAAACCTTTGTCTGCGTTAAACCATTTAACTGTACCTGTTTGCATGTGAGGTACCTCCAAAAATTAAATTTACATGACCTCATTTATTCAGAAAAAGCATCCGATAAAATTAAAAATCACATATTGCACAAAGTTATTTACCCTGTGAACAATAACTCTCTGCAATGTGTGAGTTGGGGTCAGAACTTCTTTAACGTCACTATACCCTATCGCGAGTTTGAATACAACCCTCATGAGAAAAGAAAATTTGGGGCAATTTAGAAAAGAGCTGTTTCAAACCGGAATTATGGCTAACAACAGCTCTTTTTTATCCTATTGGAACGCTCGTTACTTCAATCCTTGAAGCATTTCCTTGTACTTCTTGTAATGTCCGCTCACCCGGTCAGCCACGTAGTTATACATCAGCTGATTTTCCGACAGAGTCGCCATTTCCGCATCAATGTCCACGCTATTGTTATTATTATTCATCTTTGCACCGCGATCTTCGACGATTCGGTAAGGGACCAACGGTTCGCCGGCGGAACGAATCGTCATATGTTTGGCGTGTCCGGTTTTCAAATCCAGATCGCCGCCTTTGCCTTCGATCGCTTTGCGCAGCTCATCTTCGAAAACGACCGACTTTCTTTTGTAATGCGGCGTATCGGCGTTTGCGATATTGTTCGCGGTAACTTCCTGCCTGGCGTTCAACGCTTGCAGGATCGACTGATGCAGCTTGACGTTGGTCGATTGAATCATGGGCTCACTCCTTTACGTGTTCAAAGATTCCGACTGCGTTAAGGGCAGGCGTATCGTCACTTCCGTCCATTCGCCATATGCGCTATGAATATCCAAAGTCCCGCCATAATCGTCCAGCAGCCTTTTCGCGATCGACAATCCAAGACCGTTACCGCCTTCTTTGCGACTTCTCGCTTTGTCGACCCGGTAAAAGCGGTTGGTCACCAGCGGTAAGTCTTCCTCCGGAATGCCGGCTCCGTAATCCTTGATCGCAAGCTTGACCGAAGAATCTTCGATCTTGGCATCAACGCGTATCTTTTTGCTGTCTCTGGCGTGCTTGATCGCGTTATCGAAAACGATGATCAACAGTTGTTGAAGATGATTTTTGCGAATGGGCAGTGTAAAGTTCTCTTCTAGCTCTATCTGTGTTAGAATGCGGAATTCCGGCTGAAGCGTCTGAAAGTTCTCGACGATCTCCTCGATAGCCGGCCTGACGCGTATCGGTCCCGGCGGTCCATACATGGACGTATCCGCACCATCCGCCCGCGTCAGAATCAACAGCTCCGATACCATATGGATCAGCCGATTCGTCTCATTCAGACTCAGTTGAATCGAACGTTCCAACACCTCGGGATCATCTTTCCCCCAGCGCTTGAGCAGCGACAGATGGCCGTGAATGATCGTCAGCGGCGTTTTCAGCTCATGCGAAGCATCCTCGATAAACTGCTGCTGTTGGTCGAATGACTTCGTCAGACTATCCATCAGTTCGTTGAACATAGTGGACAGCTCGGTCAGTTCATCCTGCGGATTGCTGATCTGCACGCGCTCCTTCAGTCCTTTTTCCCGTATGCCCTTCATCGTGCGAATCATGGCATTGATCGGGTTCAGCAGCTGATAAGAGATGATCCGGCCGCCGACTAGACTGAGTATGATCGAGATGATCGCAGTCGCAACCAACAGGCTGGTAATCAGCGTAATCAGGCTTTCGAAGTTTTCCAGATTGCGTACGATTTCGATCGTGACACGCGTCGAGCGGAATTCGATCGGCTTGCGGTAGACCAGAAGCGCGTCGCCTGCCGGGGTTAGCTGCTCCAGCCGTTCTGCTGACGCATACTGGGGAGCGACCCAATCTTCGTCAACTCGATCCGTCACGGTGACGACCGGAACGCCTTGCTCAGTCACGATTCGGATCAGCTGATGCCGCTCGTTCAATACGTCCAGAAAATCCCGGCTGCTCTCCAGATCGCCCGTCGGCTCAATGCTGTCCAGATAAGCGACGATCTCCTCCATGTTTTTGCGGATGATCTCTTTCTCGTGGTTATGCACCCAACCTTGCAGCACCGAGAATTGAAGTACGGTGTAGAAGAAGAACAGCACGATCAAATGAAAAGCCGCCCATAAGGTCAGCTTCCACTTGATATTCAGCGTCTTCCACACCGGCCACTTAATCCTTTTCATGCCGCATCACATATCCAATCCCCCGGACCGTTTGGATATACGCTTCAATGTCGCCACCGCGAGTGTCCAGCTTGTTACGCACATGCCGGACATACACATCCACCACATTGGTCTCGATCCCGACATCATGTCCCCAGATTCGCTCCAAGAGCAGATCGCGAGGCAGAACCCGATTGATATTTTTCATAAAAATGAACAGTAGCTCGTATTCTTTCTTCGTCAGCTCAATCCATTGATTGTCTTTGCGCAGCATACGCGATTCAATATTCAGTTCAAGATCCTTGAACGTCAGCGACATCGGTGCAGGACTTTGCGACTTCTCCTTCTCCTGCCGCCTGCGAATCACCCGAATGCGCGCCAGCAGTTCCTCGATCGCGAACGGCTTGGGCATATAGTCGTCGGCGCCGCTATCGAGTCCCGCCACGCGGTCCATCACGCTATCTCTGGCGGTAATCATGATAACCGGCGTCTCTTTGACCGCCTTCAACCGTCTGCATACCTCGATTCCGTTCAAGCCGGGCAGCATCAGATCAAGCAGAACCAAATCCCACTCTTCGCCGAGCGCCTGCTCCAGACCTTCCCTTCCTTCATAAGCAGGTACGGCTTCATAGCCTTCATGCCGAAGCTCCAGCACGATAAAGTCGGACAACGCCTCTTCATCTTCAATGACCAAAATGCGCATAGGCGTCAGCTCCTTTTCCAACTCTATAATAATCGAATAAAACCGCTCTGAAAGGAGCATTAAAATTTTTTCATGACGTTTACCCGATTCAATACGAAAAAATAAGTGTCGTCCGTATCCAGGCTTTTGATATCCATAATCCCCAGCAGCGTATCCTGATCGACCTTGCGAAATACATCAATAATATCCTTTTTATCGTAAACCATCGACGCGCTGAGCTTGCCCCGGTATTCCAGCTTTCGCAGCCGTGCTGCACTTTTTTGCGTCTGGATCATCGGTCGAATCAAAGCCATAGCGGGCCGAATCAGTCGTTTGGGGATTTTATCAAAAGGCAGATTAAGCGGGATCAGCAGCGGATTAACCTTATATAGATCGCCGTTCTTTTTCTCGAATACCAGAGGGTGTACATGCTCCGCGCTGCAAAACTCTTTACCGTACCAGCCGGAAGCGGCAAGCAACCCTTCGAAAGGATGCCCGGTCGCCAGCTCCTCGCCTTTCCACACGCCCCACATCTCATAAGGCTCCGCCACTTCCAATTCATCAAAAAACGCAAAAGCTTCTTTCTGCGAAGATTGGCGGCCCAACATCTGGTTTAATTGTTCTTTTCTCATAGTGAAAATCCGTTCTCCTTAAGTTTTTTGTAGAAAACACTTCGAAAGCATCTACGTTATATCCATTTGAAGTAGGAGCGACGACTGTTGCATTTTGTACCCTTATAGTGGATTGATCGTAACATGAGGCGATTAGCGGTTCAATGCACGGCAAGCAAAGTCATATGAACAGGGGAAGTCTCGCGGTTTGGACAATATCCGGACTTCAGGTTGCCTTGGAAAGTTACGTAGGTGCGAGAAGCGAGAAGACTGCAAGATAAATTCGTTAAAAATGCTGTCTTCTCGCTTCCCGCTACGTTAGGCTTTCTCCACAAGTTGAAGACCGGATACATAATATCCGGTCTTTTTTTAAATAGATTTATTTATTCTGTAATAGCTCTTGAAGGCGTTCGATCTCAAGCTTGTTTTTCGGCACGAAGCGTTCGCTATTCATGTACGTGAGCAGACTGCTTCGAAGCTGTGCGGCAGCCGGACGTTGCTCCAAGTCATTTTCGATATCCATCCCGCAGATCAACAGCTTGCCTTCACCTACGCGATACTCGATCAGATTGGTCATTTTACGATTATGGAAAAAGTTCGGGATGACCTGAACGATCGGCTCAAAAGGAAGTTCCTTCGGCGCGATCAGCGAAACGGAACGATCCAGCAGGTCTTTCCACTGATGCTCCGCGTAGCTTGCCGTCGGGAATCCATTCAGAGCTTCGTGCTCATGATCTACCCAGATCCCGCAAGGATTGTCCGTCTCAAAATGAACCGGGCTCCAGAATACAGGCGTGAACTTACCGGGAACCGCATGCGTCAGACCGGCAGCATGGGCGAGGAATAGCACGGAACCGCCGCTCTCCAGCGCTTGTCGAGTCTCCGCTTTCCACGCAGTGGCAATCGTAAGCTTGGATTCGGCAGCCCCGCTCGTCGCTCCGTGGTCTTCTTCGCCAAGCGGAGGCTGTGGATACACCCAAATCGACCATTCATTGCGAATATTACGTTCCGGTAGCTCAACTGTCACACGCAGCTCCGTACTTTTTTGAACCTGATTCAGCGCACTTGATTGCAGCATTCCCAGCGGAATACCCGAGCCGAAGCCGATCTGAGTCGTTTTCAATTCCCCGCGATCTAGCACATGTCCCGAATCGTCTGCAATCGACCATTGAAGGTACGAAGCTGGCAGTTCCTTTTCTCCAAAATGGGCAATCTGTATCTCCGCTTCGAACGCTTCCGTCGCCGTATACACACGCTTGGGCATCCGCAGCAGCAGCACCGTCGGTCCGCAGAATGCCCGGAATTGCTCCGGCTCGATCAGACCCTTTGACTGCCAAAAAGCATCCAGAATGCCGATCGTCGCTGTGCTTTGCCCCGGGAAGTCATGCAGATCGAGCAATTGGAAACCGCCGAACTCCGGGGTACGCAGCGCGGCTTCGATCTCATCGCGGTATAGCCGCAGCGACAGCATCCCCGAGCTTTGCACGAATTTGCGCACGTCGCCCAGCAATCCGGTTCTGTCCAGATCCGCCCGAATCGCTTCCAGGTTGACTGCACGCAGCGCACCCGAGTAATCCGAAATGGTATCGACGTCAGGGTAGACCGTATACTGCCCAACTTCGTGCGCTACCACAGGCATATCCCGCTTCGCGATCGCTTCCCGGAAGTCCAGCATCGTCCCGTCCGCCAGCTTATCCGGGTAAAACTGTCCGCGAATCCCTACTCCGTCCACGGATTGCGTACAAAACAAATCTTCCGCCGGGTCAGGCTGTCTGTCCCAGTTCGTCGTCAACGTGTACAAATGGCGGTTATCCGCTGTTCGCAGTTCCTCCGCAATCCGATGCAGCAGACCAAAGTCGCCGTTCAACTCATTGCCGTTACTGAAAATGCAGAACGAAGGATGGTTGCCGTACGCCTTCGCGATCCGACGCGCTTCTTCCGGCAAATACTCGTAATGCTCCGGATGCGCGCCGACCGGCGTATTCCAGGTATCCATCCATACGGGACCTTCCACTTGAAGATATAACCCTAAGCGATCTGCTGCCTCGAAAGCCGCTTCAGGCGGACACCAGGAATGGAAACGAACATGGTTCAGACCGTAGCTTTTGACCGTGTTCATTAGTTTCAGCCAATCTTCAAGCTCCGTCGGCGGATAACCGGTCAGCGGGAAAATACAGCATTCCAAGGTACCGCGCAGAAAAACAGGTCGGCCGTTGATCGCAAGCTTTCTTCCGTCAGTCAAAAAGCGTCGGAGCGCAAATGGCTGAGTCGTCTCCGCGTAAAAGTTTTTTTGGGAAGCATCTACTTCATGATCCGCCCGCAGCTCCAGCTTAAGCGCATACCGATTGGGTTGAAATTCGTCCCACAGAAGCGGATTCGGTCCCAGGTCATACGTCCAGCTAAAAGAAGTCTGCGTTTGTGCGGGAAGGGTGAGACGTTCTTGCCGAGTGTCCGCGTGAGTCGTTGAATCCAGCACATGTGCGGACAGACCAACAATCGCCTGTAACTCCCGATCCGTATCGTTGAAGCAAACTCCTTTAACCGTAACCATGCGCAGGTCGTCATGCGGGAAAATGTGTATGTCCGTAATCCTGACCTGCTCATGAGCCTGTAGTTCGATTACGCCCACAACGCCGTTCCAGATGGTTTGCGTCTCGTCGGTGTAAGCGCTCGGATAGTTGCCGATCTGCTGCACATCCCGATTGTCGATCCGCAGCGTAAGACGGTTTTTTTGCCCCGGCTGCATCCACGCATCTGCGTCGTACGCATGCGGCACGGACAAGCTATCGCACCGACCTGCGAAATTTCCATTGATCCATAGAGAAGATTGGAACATGACACGCTCCAGAAAAACACCGAAGCTTTTGCCCTGCCAGTCTGCCGGAACGTCAACCTCCAGCTCGTACCAGGCCGCACCCACATAAGAATGACGCTGGCGGAGAGAGCGAATCGCTTCTTTGTCCATGTCGCCGTTCCACGTATAAGGCGTTCCGATTCCATTCGAAGTCAGCGTTCCCGGCAGCTTCAAGGTTTGCGGCGATTGTTTCGATTGTGGCAGACCTTGTTGGTACCATTGCTGCGTTTCCCCAACGTCTTCCGGATCCAAAGCATAGTTCCAATTTCCATTCAGGCGAATTCGCGTTGCCGCTTGTGCGTCGATCATCTTTTCACTCCCTATCTAATATCGAAGGTTCTCGTAAACGTTCTCAATTCTGTTGAAAAGCCTAGCTGTGCGTACCTTGATTGTAGAGTTCATCGTTGGAAAAAGACATCAATATCCGGCTGAAAATCCGACCGATTCTGCTATGTCGTTTGCTTTGCAAATGAAAAAGCCCGAAATGCAGAGGTTCACATTCCGGGCCAGTGTTTGCATTATGGATGCGGATAGGCAAAAACCAATTTCGGATTATTCGGCTTCTCCCGGTAAAACTCGATCTTGCGATCCAACAAATCCAGACTTTGCTGAAGCTTCTGCATTTCTTCTCTCACCAGCTGTCTGCGCTTTTCCAGCAAGTCCAATCGCTGCGGAATCGTCTTATCCCCTTCCGCGCGCCACTCCGTATACGATTTGAGTTCCTCGACCGACATGCCGGAGCCTTTCAGATGCAGGATAAAGCGCGTCCAGCCGATATCTCCTTCTTCATATTCACGCACCTGATTAGCATCGCGCCGGGGCGTGATCAATCCTTCTTTTTCATAATAACGCAGCGTGCTGGCGGGTACGCCCACTATCGCTGCAAATTCGCCGATCGAATACGCCATATGCGCAACTCCTTTTCCCGACCAAAAATTGTTCTTGCCTTAAAGTCGACTTTAAGGTCTATGCTACATCATGTATCCGCCAAACGAAAGGGAGGAATCATCTAATGGCCGAAAAACAAACAGCAGGACGCGATCGCTTGGGCGAGTTTGCTCCCAAGTTTGCGCAATTGAACGACGATGTGCTTTTCGGGGAAGTCTGGTCGAGAGAAAAGGAATTATCTCCGCGCGACCGCAGCATGATCACCGTATCCGCTCTGATCTCCGGAGGCAACTTCGAGCAACTGACTCCGCATCTCCACAAAGCCAAGCAAAACGGAGTCACCTCCAGCGAGATTGCCGAGATCATCACGCATTTATCCTTTTACGTGGGTTGGCCCCGTGCGTGGTCGGCGTTCAATCTGGCTAAAGAAGTGTATGAAGGCTAAGAGATCGATACACACCCAATCTTCTACAGAAAGCAGGTATTTGCAATGAAAAACGAACAATTAAACAAAGGAACCATCTTCCCGCTCGGCAACAAAGTAGAGAAAAACTTTATCGGCGACGCCTATCTGCAAATGGTATTCACCGACGAGCAACCGCTGAACGCAGGTATCGGCAGCGTCACGTTCGCACCCGGCGCCCGCAACAACTGGCACTCGCACAAAGTTGGACAGGTGCTGCTAATCACCGGCGGCGAAGGCTGGTACCAAGAAGAAGGCAAACCGGCGCAATCGTTGAAAGCAGGCGGCGTCGTCAACATCCCGGCAAACGTGAAGCACTGGCACGGCGCAACCAAAGACAGCTGGTTCGCGCATCTGGCCATGACCCCGGGCGAGACGGATTGGCTGGAACCTGTGGACGACGAAGCTTACGGAAACCTTTAAATTCCTGCTTTACGCAACAAGCGCATAAAAGGCTGTTCCAAGCCATGTTAACCATGACTTTGGAACAGCCTTTTGTCTTTGACATCATCTTTTGAAAAAGCTTCAATTCCAGCCAAGCGACGGCGGAGGGAGAAATTCAGGTTAAAACGCCTTTGAACTCGGAAAACTTCCACTAAAAATTCTGATCTCTTTTTCCGAGCGAGACAGCGTTTTTACCGAATTTCTCCCGCAGCCCTCCAGCTTCTACAGCGAATCGGATTTAGTACAGCTCCTGCAAAGCCGTCGGCGAGAACGCCACCAGTTCATCCTGACGCCCCTGCTGCACTTTATCCGCCCAAGCCGGATCGGCGATCAACGCGCGGCCAATGGCGACCAGATCGAACTCGTTTTGCTCCAGACGCTCCAGCAGATCTTCGATCCCGCTGACCTCTGCGCCTTTGCCTTCTTTGAACAGCGTCATAAATTCGCCGTCCAGCCCTACCGAACCAACCGTAATGGTCGGTTTGCCGGTCAGCTTTTTCGTCCAGCCCGCAAGGTTCAGGGTTGAACCTTCGAATTCCGGTTGCCAGAAGCGGCGCGTGGAGCAATGGAAGACGTCAACGCCCGCTTCGCTCAGCGGCTTCAGGAATTGTTCCAATTCTTCCGGCGTCTCAGCCAACTTCGCGCTGTAGTCGCTGCCTTTCCATTGGGAGAAACGGAACACGATCGGGAAGTCCGGTCCTACCGCGGCGCGGACCGCTTCGATCACTTCGACCGCGAAGCGCGTGCGTTCCACCATATCGCCGCCGTAACGATCGGTACGCGGGTTCGTTTTGGCCCAGAAAAACTGATCGATCAGATATTCGTGCGCGCCGTGCAGTTCAACGCCGTCAAATCCGATTTCTTTGGCTGCTGCTGCCGAATGCGCAAACTGCTGCACGATATCGGCCACTTCCGCTTCGGTGTAATCGCCGACTTGCCCGCGAGCGCCCATATGCCAAATCTGAGGAATGATCTTCCCGCCTGCGGCATGCACTTCGGATACGACGTTTTTCCAGCCTTCAAGCGCAGCTTCTCCGTGGATATGCGGTACGTTTTGCTGATTGGACGCGTCCGGGTGGTTGATGACCGTTCCTTCCGTCACGATCAGACCGACGCCGTTCTCCGCTCTGCGGCGGTAATAAGCGGCTACATGGTCGCCCGGCACGCCTTCCGGCGAGAATTGGCGCGTCATCGGCGCCATCACGATTCGGTTAGCCAACGAGAGATTGCCTACCTGGAAAGGTTGGAACAGCGATTGAACAGATTTTACGGATTGCGAATCAGTCATGGAAAATAGCCTCCTAAATAATAGGTGTAATCAAAATATCGAATATGTGAATACCGCCTGATTGTCGTCGAAAATCACGTTGTGTTAAAGCCTGTTGCGCTCCGAGCCTCACCCCCTTATTCAAATACCCATTCATTCTTGACCAAGTAGTCAAATAAAAGCCAAAAAACAACCGGCACATCTTTTTCGATAAGCCGGTATTTCAAGCTTGGATCAAGGCAATCGAGGTGCGCAGAACGCCCAGAATTTCTTCCCGACTAGCGCCCGATTTCTCCATCATCTTCGCTCCGTTGATCGCATTGCTCAGATGAAGAGCCAACTCACGGCTGCTTAAACGCGAAGTAATCGTACCTTCCGCTTGCCCGCCGCGTATCGCCTGCTCGATCATCGTCTCGGTGCGCTGCATCATTTGTATAATTTCCCGATTGATGTCCTCGTCACCACTTCCGAACTCCAATGACGTATTGATGATCAGACAACCGCGAATCCGGGCCTCGTCATCCGCATATAAAGCCGTTTCGCAGATCGCTTCCAGTTGGCGGACCGGCGATGTTTCATTCGCGATCCTTTTTTCCAAAATAGACAAGTTTTCTTCGCGATATAACGCCAACGACTTTAAAAATAATTCCCGCTTGTTCTTAAACACGCCGTACAAACTCTGCTTCTTCACCTGCGTGCTGCGGGTCAGGTCTTCATAGGACGTCGCATGAAATCCTTTCGTCCAGAATACCTCCATGCATTGGTGAAGCGCGAGGTCGGCATCAAATTCTCTTGGTCTGCTCATGCACAGAGTGTATCAGTTCTTGACTACGTAGTCAAATACGAAGTTCGGGTTCGATCTTTTCCGCAAAATACGCCAAGACGACATCCCGGAAAATTTTTGCCGCATGCGAAATGTAGCGATCCGTATTCCATAACAAAGTAATCTCGCGCACCAACTCCGTTTCCTGTAAAGCCACATAACGGATACGTTCTCGTTTTTCGATCGCTGTGGCCGGGATAAACGCGACCCCGATACCTGCTTCGACGAGCGAAATCAGTCTGGATGGCTCATCGCCCTCATAGACATAATGCGGCGTAAATCCATACCGTTGCGCCGCATCGTCGATCAGATTGCGCGTGCCGTAACCTTTTTTCACGCCAATCAGCCATTCGTCCCGAAGTTCGTTCAATGAAAGCATCGGCTTCTCCGCCAGCGGATGGTCAGAAGGAAGCGCCGCGACGATCGGATCGATATGAACGACTTCACAGCCTATTCCTTCCTCGGCAGCCAGCGGCGACGATAATCCGAAATCCGCCTCGCCACGTCGCAACCGTTCCTGCATTTCCCCAGCCGTCAGCCGTTCGACATGAAACTGAATCTTCGGCATCCGTCTACGGTATTCGCTTAATATGGGCGGCAGCGTACTGGCAGCGGTCACGACGAGCTTCAACGTATCCGGCTCGCGGTTGGCTAAATCTCGAATCTCTCTTTTCCCCTGCTCCAGCTCAAATAACGCTTTTTCCGCTCGCTTCAAAAATAACACGCCGAATTCGTTCAATCGCAATCTGCGATTGTTGCGATCGAATAACGGCGCCCCTACATCTTCTTCCAACCGTCGAATGGTTTTGCTGAGCGAAGATTGCGTGACATGCAGCGTGCGTGCGGCCTCGGTCATATGCTCGGTTCGAGCCACTTCGATAAAATACTGCAATTGTAACAGCTCCACTCAAACGCCTCCTACAGATTCATTTTCCGATCCATTCCTTTGAGTCTATGAAATCATAGCATAAAAGGCGTTGGAGGAAATGATCCGAATTCGTTAAGCTTCACGTAAGGAGGAACGAATATGCAGGCACGCAGCCGTTGGCTGATGATTTCGATCGGTTTGGGTATCATGCTTAATCCGCTTAATTCTTCGATGGTCGCCGTCGCCATTCCCGGTATTCAGCAGGCTTTCGGGTTGGATTATACGACGGTATCCTGGATCATTTTCTCGTTCTATATTTCGAGTGCCGTCGCGCAGCCTGTGATGGGCAAAGCCAGTGATTTGTTCGGGCGACGGCGTATTTTTCTGGCGGGGCTTGTGGTCGCTTTTACCGCTTCGCTGCTCGCGCCGCTCTATCCAAGCTTCGGCTGGTTGATTGCTTTGCGCATTGTTCAGTCGATCGGAACCAGCATGATGGTTGCGGTCGGCATGGCGATTGTACGGATTCATATCGTGGAAAAACAGTCTACCGCGCTCGCGATTCTGTCGATCTTTCTCTCGGGAGCTGCGGCGATCGGCCCTTTTTTCGGAGGATTGCTGACGTCAAGCTGGGGCTGGGAAGCTATTTTCTTCGTTAATGTTCCTTTTGCGCTGCTTGGATTCATCTTGTCATGGAAACACATTCCCCAAGAACGCTCCACCGATTCGGCGTCCTTTTTGCGGGAATGGCTGAGCCGGATTGACTTGCCGGGCATCCTTCTTTTTACGGCAGGATTAGTTACGTTATTCGTTGGACTGCTCTGTATTGAAAAAGACGGTCAGATCGAGGTTACAAGGATCGTTCTCGCCGGAATCGGACTGCTGTTGCTGCTGATCTTCGCCTTATATGAGCTGCGGATCAACGCGCCGTTTATTCCTTTGCGATTGTTCGTCCGTTACCCGGCCATCATCCGCGTCAACACGGAGTTTATGCTGGCTAATCTGCTTTTTTACGCGGTATTCTTCGGACTTCCGTCTTATTTGCAACAGATACGCGGCATAAATGAGTTACATACGGGGATGTTGATGCTGAGTCTCGGTGTTTGCTCGCTTGCGATCTCGCCTTTGACCGGAACCTGGGTAGGACGTCACGGCGCCGCTCCTGTGCTTCGTACTTCGGCGCTGATTATGGTCTTTGGCTCAGCAGGCATGGCCGTTTTGCAACCGGAATCCGGTTTGGCGACGATTCTGTTCATTCTGGCCGCCTTCGGCATAGCGAACGGGTTGAACGGTGTTGCCATGCAAGCCGCATTATTTGCTGCCGCTCCGAAAGAAGTCATCGGCGTCGCATCCGGATTGTTCAACACGTTTCGTTATTTGGGCACGGTCTTCTCTTCGCTGCTGACCGGGATTGTGATGAGCGGGTCGTTCAATAGTGGAGGATTTCGGGTATTGGGCTTCGCGCTGACAGGCATCGCATTGTTTTTGACCGCATTGAGTGTGCGCAAACGCGCCAAATAAACAACCCCTCTTCGAATGAATAGGTCGAAGGGGGTTGTTTGTGTTATTCTTCTGTACTTTCCTCGGCTGCTTTGGCTGCTTTGGATTTACGAGCAGGAGCTTTTTTCGGCTTTTTCGCCGCTTCCAGCGCCGCGCGCTCTTCCTGGTATCGACGCTCGACCGCTTCTTTTTCCTCGCGGCGGTCTTCATGCATTTGCTCGATGTCCGCTTCTACCTGTTTTCGACAAGCCGGGTCATTCATGCTCAGAAACTTTTCGAACGCATCCGGGTACAAAAATTTCTTCGGCTCATCCCCATTGGCAAAACGAACCTCAATACGTTGGTCTTCTTGTTGGATGATTTCCCCTTGCCCATAACTCGCGTGCTCAACCTCTTGGCCGATCAATTGCATAACAGGTTTTCTCCTTTATTTATCTATTTCCAATAATTATAACACACTACTGTCAAGTCACGTTTATCCTAATTTTTTTACTGTAATGCCTAAATGCGAAAAAGCCGTTCCCAACGCTTCGTTTCTCTGCCTTTAGTCAGCTAATCGGTTAGCATGGTATCTTGGTAGTCCAAGTTCTTGAGAAATTTTGAAGTCCCGTGCTTAAATGAATTCATGTTGACCGGAAAGAAGGGTATCGGGGTGAAAAAGACAAGCTTGGATCTACTGATCATTGCGATTGGCGCCTTCGCTTTCGCATTGGGCATTAACGTATTCGTCATTCCGCACGAACTGGGCGAAGGCGGCGTGGTCGGCGTGACGATTATTTTGTATTATTTATTCCACTGGTCGCCCGGTTGGAGCAGCCTGATCATCAATATGGCGCTGCTCGCGATCGGCTATCGACTGTTGCCGAAAAAGACGGTCGTCTACACGCTGGTCGCTGTCGCGCTCCATTCTCTTTTCCTGCATATGACGGAAGGTTGGCAGGTCGCCTCGGACGATCTGATGGTCAATGCGATCTTCGGCGGCGCCATGATCGGATTCGGCATCGGACTGATTATCCGCAGAGACGGCACGACGGCAGGCACGGTCATTATCGCCCGGTTGATGAACAAGTTCTGGGGCTGGAATATCAGTTACGCGCTGCTGGTCTGCGATGTAGTGGTGGCGGCGTGCTCGTACTTCATCATCGGAGCGGAAAAGTTGATGTTCACGATTATTATGCTGGTCGTCGCGACCAAGATCATTGATCTGGTCACGACCGGACTCAATCCGCAAAAATCGGTAACGATCATCTCCAAGCATAAGGACGAGATCGCCAGACAAGTGAATGCGCTGATGGATCGCGGGGTTACCGTCGTGAACGGGCAGGGCTATTATACGCAAAGTTCGGTGGATATTTTGTATGTGGTCGTGAGTAAAAAGGAATTGTCGATGTTGAAAAATATCGTGCGGGCGACGGATCGCGAGGCGTTTTTGACGATTCACAATTTGCAAGATGTTTTTGGGAAAGGGTTTGTGGATTTGCAGCAGTCGTGAAGGAGCTCGTCGAGGCGCTGCGGGAGAAATTCAGTTCAAGCCGCTGTCTCACCCGGAAAATTTGATTAAAAGTTTAGCGGAATTTTTCCGAGTTCAAAGGCGTCTTTCACTGAATTTCTCCCTCCGCTAGGCTCGGCCCGCTGTGGTAGGGGGATAGAGTAAATCAAGGCTTAAAGTGTTTGAAAAGTTGCAAGGTTGATCGCAAAAAGACTCTCGTTCCGTAAAGGAAGGGAGTCTTTTTCGCTATTTATCACATTTCATTTAAAACCTTGATAAAGATCAAGCTTTGGTCGGTAGGATGTTTTTGTCGAATTCTACTTCGAATAAGTATTCGTCGAGGTCGACTTTCAAGGCTTCGTTGAAGATGTTGGAAGCGATCATTTTGCAGCCGACGGTGGTGATCAGCACGATCTCGGCGGAGGAGAACTCGGCTTTCAGACGGTCGTAGATCGAAGGGTCGATGTTGTTGGCGTTGTTGACCAGGCCGCGGCCGTAGTCGATCAGCGCTTTTTCGGTTTCGGTAAATTCGAATTCGTCGAAGGCCAAGTTCAGGTCGCGCAGCAGTTTGGCGTGGTACGTGGAGCAGACCAGGCATTCGTTTTCGGTTGAAATCGCGTAGCAGTAAAAGTAAACGGCGCGGCTTCCGATGATTTTTTGCAGCTCGTTGCGCACCGGATAAAATTCCATCGCACGGAAAGACGGCATGGAATACAGCAGCGTTTTGACCATGTTGGTGACGCGGGTTCCGCTGCTCAATCGCTCGTCCACAAAAGCACGTACCTCTTCGTTCATCTCTTCATATTGCAGCAAAGGGACCACACTGTTACTCATATTAAATTCCTCCTTTGAAATAGGTTGCATTTAGTCACGGGATAACATCTTTTAATCAAACTGCGGAATCTGTATCCTCGGAATCGCTCCGATCAGAGACTGCGTATACGGATGCTGCGGACGGTGGAAAATATCGGCGGTCTCGCCTTCCTCCACGACTTTTCCTTCCTTCATGACCATCACCCGATGCGAAATGCTATAGATGACTTCCAAGCCATGCGCGATAAACAAATACGAAACGCCTTTGCTGCGCTGAAGGTCTTTGAGCAGCTCCAGAATCTGAGATTGAATCGTCATATCCAGCGCGGACGTCGGCTCGTCGCATACGATGACGGAAGGCTCGGCCGCCAGCGCCCGCGCGATTCCGACCCGTTGACACTGCCCGCCGGATAGTTCCTTCGGATAGCGCAGACGGTATTCCAAAGGCAGTCCGACATCGCCGAGCAGCGTATCCACGCGCGCGTCGATTTCTTTGGGCGACAGCTTGAAGTACAGCTTCAACGGCTCGGCGATGATGTCCCGGACTTTCATTCTGGGATTGAGCGACGAGACGGGATCTTGGAAAATGTACTGGATATCGCGTTTATCGGCTTTGGAGCGCCCGGAGGCAGCGAGCGTTTTGCCGCTCAAGCGGGTCTCGCCCGATGTGACGGGAATCATGCCTGCCACCATTTTCGCGACGGTCGTTTTGCCGCTGCCGGATTCGCCGACGATGCCGAGCGTCTCGCCTTTTTCCAATGTCAACGAGACTTGATCAACGGCGGTGAAGTCGGCTCCGGCGCGTGTTGGATAGACTTTGCGCAATCCTGCCGCTTCAAGCACGGGTTCGCTCACGGATTCACCTCCTCGAAGTAAATGCGCGGCATGCTGCCAAGAAGCTGCTTCGTGTACGGATGGCTAGGCCGGGTAAAAATTTCCGACTTGGTGCCTTCCTCCACCAGAACGCCCTGCTTCATAACAATTACGCGATCCGCGACTTGGTGAACGACGCCCAGATCGTGGGTGATAAACAGCACGGTCATGCCGTATTGCCGCTTCAACTTCAGGATCAGACGCAGAATCTGGGCTTGAACCGTGACATCGAGCGCCGTGGTCGGTTCGTCGGCCAGCAGCAACTGCGGACGCGAGGACAAGGCCATCGCGATCATGACGCGCTGCCGCATCCCGCCCGACAATTGAAACGGATACTGTTTGACCACGTCATCGACGTTGCGGATCTCGACTTGCTTCAGCAATGCTTTGGCTTCGTTCAACGCGGCTTTGCGACTGGTCTTTTTGTCGGCATGCAGCCGGATCAAATCGACCATCTGCGTGCCGATCGTGTACACCGGATTCAACGCGCTGAGCGCATCCTGGAACACCATTGCGATCTTTTTGCCCCGTACTTCGCACAACTGCTTTTCATTGAGCGTCAACAGATCTTGCCCTCCGAAAAGAATCCGGCCCTGCGTATACTCGGCGGGCGGCTGCGGAAGTAGGCGCATGATCGACTTCGCCGCCACGCTTTTACCGCTGCCGGATTCGCCGACCATGCACAAGACTTCGCCTTCCCGAATATCGAACGACAGGTCTTCGAAAATGGTTGTTGCGGCTCCGCGCTTTACGAATTGAAGTCCCAGATTGCGAACTTCGACGAGCGGTTTGACAGGTGGCATCACCATCCTCCTTTCTTCGATGCGGAATCCAGAAGATCGAACGAAGGCGGCTGATCGGCCAAATCGGAGCTTTTCAACAGTCGACTCAGCGTTTCTCGGGCGAGCGCCAGATCGAACATCGACAATCCGAACGCGTTGAACATCAGCTTGCGGGAAGCGGTCTGCCGAATGTCCAATTTTGCATCCGGTATGCTGGGGTCACTTGACGGATTTATCAACTGTTCCAATAGTATGACTTTTTGCTGTATTTCGGCATGCTCCCTGGCCCAACCGAACAACGATTGACTGCTGGAAGACACGCCTGACAGATAATCGTCGCACACAATCGTATCGAAGCTTGGAATGGCTGCCGCTGCGATGTCCCTCATTCCGATATGCACATACAGATGACCCGGCACAAAGTGTTCGGCTGTCAGATACGGTTCGGCGGCCGAAGTCGCTCCGACAACGATTTTGGCGAAATCGAGCCGGGCCGGTAGCTCGCGATGTACCCGAACGCGGATATTGCGCTTGAACAGCTCGTCCGCGAACCGTTCGTGCAGCCGCCGGGCATGGATCGGACTGCGGCTCCATAGATGCAGTTCTTTCAGACCCGGCAGCACCGGCAAAAGACTGCGAAGCTGATGTCCCGCCTGATACCCCGAACCGCACAGCAGCAACGAATCCGCCGTCGGATCGGCTAGCGTGCGAATAGCGGCGGCAGACACGGCTCCGGTGCGAAGCCCGCTGATTAGCTCGCCTTCGAGCAGCGCGATCGGCTGGCCCGTTTCCAGATTATTCAGTAAAATGATCGGCTGCGTATACGGAAGAGCCGCATCGGTTCTCGGGATATGCGAAGTCCATTTCAGACCTGCAACGCCGATTGCATCGGCTTCTTGGCCCAGATAAGCGGGAAGCGAATAAAAGGCTCCGTTCTCCACCTTGCCGCGAGCCATCGCTACCTCCTGCGCGAAAGCTGACGTTCCTGCGGATTTGCTTCGGAAAGTCTGTTCGATCAACGCCAGCGTCAATTCCGGATCGGAGATTCCGCTGCGCTCGATCAGGTCGCGGGAAACGATATACATGGGAGCTTGCCTCCTTTCGTGTTCATCGGGATTTACCGATCTTCCGCACGGTCCCGCAGCCAATCGCCGAACAAATTGATGCTCAGAATAACAAAAGCGATCGCAAGCCCCGGCAATGTCGATAACCACCAAGCGGAATCGATATAGCTTTTGCCGTCATTGACCATCCCGCCCCAGGTCGGCGTCGACACTTCGATTCCAAGACCCAGAAAGCTGAGCGCGGCGGCAAGCAGGATCATATGCGACATTTGCAAAGCCGCCTGCGTAGCAATCGTGAACAGCGTGTTCGGCAGAATATGCCGTCTCATGACCGTTACATGCGGAACGCCCATCGCCCGGGCCGCTTCGACATACTCCATTTCTTTTAAAGACAAGACCTGACTGCGTACTACCCGGGCAAAAGTAACCCAGCCGGTCACGGCCAGCACGATTACGATATTCTTCAGCCCCGAACCCAGTACGGCAACCATCACGATCGCCAGCAGCATGCTCGGAATCGACATTTGAATATCGGCCAGACGCATCAGCAGCGCATCGGCTTTGCCGCCGAAATATCCGGCCGCGATTCCGATCGCGCTGCCGATTACGCCCGACACGGCTACCGCAACGATGCTGATCCAGAGCGATAACCTTCCTCCGTACAGCAATCGGCTGAGCACGTCGCGCCCCAACTGATCCGTTCCGAGCAAGCTGATTCCGCCGTCGCCTCCGTAAGGACTCAGCGGCGGAACCAGAATGTCCTTGAGCGACTGGCTGTACGGATCGACCGGCGCGAACCAGGGAGCGAATACCGTCAGCACGAAAATGACCGCCAATGCGCCGATACTGACGACGCCTTTTGCGCCGCCGCGCAGCAAAGCTCTTTTTTTCATCACGTAAGCCTCTCTTCGTTTACCGAACCTTGATTCTTGGATCGATGACATGATAGATCAGATCCGTTGCCAGCGTCAGCATAATGTAGATCGCACTGACAACCAGAATGCTGGCTTGAACGAGCGGGAAATCCCGGTTGCTCACGGCCTGGATAATCAGTTGACCGACTCCCGGCCAAGAGAAGATCGTTTCCGTCACCACGGCTCCCGCGATCATCACGCCGAATTCCAAGCTGATCACCGTAACGACGGGCAACAACGCATTTTTCAGCCCGCGCTTGAAGATCCGTCGTCTTTTGGAAAAGCCTTGCGCCTGGCTGGTCACCATATATCCTTGTTCCATCACTTCAATTAGCGACGCCCGCATGGTGCGGGCAATCGGCGCGATCGGATAAGCCGCCAGCGTGATAGCCGGAAGAACGATCGACTCCAACCCCCGGTTTCCCGATGTCGGCAGCCAATGCAGATTGACGGCGAAGATCAGAATCAGCACGATGCCGATCCAGAACACCGGCAGCGACTGTGTCAGGAAAATCCATCCGTTGAGCACGTAGTCAATGAAACTGTTTTTGTAATAGGCCGACAAGATCCCGACCAACAACCCGACCGTTACCGCAATCAAGATCGCAAACACGGCAAGATCGACGGTAGCCGGCATTCGGTCAAGGACCAGCTTCAAAGCAGACTCTTTATAATAGAGGGAACGACCCAGATCGCCGGTCAGCAAGTTTTTCAAATACTCGAGGTATTGCATCCCCAAAGGACGGTCGAAGCCGAGACTTTGACGAAGAGCGGCGATCTGGTCTTCGCCCGCTTCCGGGGGCAGCATCAACCGTGCGGGATCGCCCGATAGCCGGATGATAAAAAACACGATGGTGGCGGCGCCGATCACGGCAAGCAGCGCTTGGCCCAGACGCTTGAGCACATAACGTTTCACGACGGCTGATTTCCTCCTCCCGGCAAGTTGCTGTCCGTTGCTTTGCGACGAAGCATTATTCCGTTTTCGCCGTAATGGTCGACACTTGAAGCGAAGTATCGACGCGACCGTCCCAGTTCAGACGATCCGATACGCCGTAATACTGATTCTCTTGATACAGGAAAATGCGCGGCGCGTCTTGAATGACTTGATCCTGGATTTCTTTATACAGTTCTTGGCGGCGATTCTCGTCGGTCGACGACCGGGCTTCGTCCAGCTTGGCGTCCACGTCGGCGTTCGCGTATGTCGAGTATGATTCGCCTGAGCGCAAGATGGCGTAGATCGCGGCATCCGCGTCCAGCGTATTCGTGCTGCTCCAGCCGAGCACGTACATATCCGACTGTTTGCCCGAAGGTACGAGCGTACGATAAACGGAGCTTTCAACGTTGTTGACTTTGATCTCCACGCCGACGGCTTTCAGTTGTTCCGCAATGACCTGAGCGACGTCCGTATTTTTGGCGTACCAGCTTACCGTATCCAGCGTCACCGAGAATCCGTCCGGGTAACCCGCTTCGGCCAGCAGTTGCTTCGCTTTTTCCGGGTCGTAATCGTAGCCTTTCGGTTCTCCGGCATAACCGAAGTCTTTCGGCCCGATTAGGCTATTCGTACGCACGGCCGCGCCTTGCAGCACATTATCCACGATCGCGTCGACGTCGATCGCGTAGTTGAGCGCTTGGCGGACTTTCGGATCATTGAACGGCTCGACATCGGTTTTGAAACCGACATATACGGTGTTGCCTGCACGCTCAACCGTCGAGAGACGAGCATTGGAGGACGATTCGATCTTGCTGCGATCCTCCGGCGATACTGCGGTTACGATATCGACTTCGCCGTTCAGCAAAGAGCTGACGCGCGTGGACGCTTCAGGGATCGAACGGAACGTTACTTTTTTCACCTGCGGCTCGCCGTTCCAATACTCCGCGTTTGCTTCCAGCACGACGTTACTGCCTTTGTCCCAGCTAACGAATTTGTAAGGACCGGTTCCGATCGGCTTTTGCGCAAACTCTTCCTGGCCGACTTCTTCCGCGTATTTCGGCGGTACGATCTCGGTCGGGTAGCGATTGAAGCGAGTCGGAATCAGAGGATCGGGATTTTTGGTGATGACATGCACGGTGTACTCGTCGATCGCTTCGACTTTGTCGATCGTCGAGACGTAACTCGCCGTCGGAGCGTTGCTCGCCGGGTCCAACACGCGTTCCAGCGAATACTTGACCGCTTCGGCGTTGAACGCTTCTCCGTTGGTAAACGTCACGCCTTCGCGCAGTTTGAATTCCCACGTCTTGTCGTCCACTTGACTCCAACTTGTCGCAAGTCCCGGAACCAATTCTTCGTTCTCGCCCCGCTTGACCAACGTATCGAAAATATTGTCCACGACCTGCGCGTTTTCCGTCAGGAAGCCCGGATCGAGTCCGCTTACGTCAAAAGCGCGTCCGATCGTGATCTCCAGATTTTGCTCGGCCGTCGCCGGTTCGGATGCAGATCCGCTTGCCGCCGGCTCCGTTTTGCTTACCGTCGAGCACCCTGCGGTTAAAGCCGCCAGCAGCGTCAAGCTCATGAACCATCGTTTTCTTTTCAACATGATGTACAACCCCCGTGTGATCTTATTTTTATGTGAGTTTTCCAAGCATGACTGCATAACCGCCGCTGCGAACGGAGGATGCGGTATGGATGGATAAAATGACACCTTGTTCGATAGGACATCTCAACGACTCTTCCGCAAGTGCCGGGTAGGTGAGCACGTTGATTAGCCGATCCCCTTTACGGACAATCTCTCCAGCTTCACGGCGTAGCGTGCGAAGCCCGTCCGTTTCGAAACGAAGCTCTACAACCTCGCTGATTGATAGGATTCGATTCTTATGGTGACGCTGTGAAGCAGAGAAGTCGGAATATGCAACAGGATAGCTTTTAAATCGGTCCAGCAGAATTCGAACTCCTTCCAGATGCGTCTGCACACCGCCCTCGCCCCAACTGCTCCCGCCTCCGCTTTCCAACAAGATCGACGGAATTCCCGCGCGGCAGATCTCGTTAATCAGCATGCCTTTACCGGATGACGAACAGCTATAGATCGCCGTCAACGGTACAGGCTCCAAAGCTTCGATTGCTGTCGCATATGCGGCCCCATCATCGCTGGCAACCATCGCGAACGGGCATACTTCCAGCCATTGTCCGCCACCGTGCAGATCGATCAATACATCCGCGTGCGTCTTAATCTTTTCCGCCAACCAACGCCCGTACCGGTACGAATACGAATTTGCGATATGCTTATCTGTTCCGATTCGTTCGGTGAATACCCGATTCAAGTTCACGCCGTCAATCGGACTTCCGTTCGTTCCAGCCAACAGCGCGGAAGCATTGGCAATTGGGAAAATCACCAGACTGCCGTGGAGTTTATCCAAGCATAAATCGGACATTAGACGCATACAGGCGATTACGCCGTCGTGTTCGTCGCCATGCACAGCCGCTTGAATCCAGATCGTCGGACCTGCCTGCTCCCCATAAGCCCGGAACAAAACGAGACTCTGATCTTCCCAAGTTTCGTTGATGCGCACGATTGTCCCGCCAGCTTGATATTTAACCGCTTGCTCCAAGGTGTGGTAAAGGCGATCGGTCTGCATTCTTCAATGCCTCCTCTATATCCTAGTTCTAAGATAGGAATTACTGAATTAATTGCCATGCTATCAAATGCGCAAAAACAAAGTCAATGTCATAAAGTCCCTATAGAAATGTTCTATAAAATAGAGTAAAAGTGAATCAAGCGCAACTTTTATTCATTATTGCTACAGGGATCATCTTTTTCATTTGGAACCAATCTTTGTGACTGTAATCACGAACTTCTTTTTCTGACCCTTTATACTGAAAAAGAACCGAGGGAATCTTCTCATTGAGAACCTAATCCGATCAAGGAGTGAGTCATAGATGGAAAAGCAAACGTTACGCGATTTTCAGGAATACCGCGAAGACAAATTCACGAAAAAGATCGTATTCAAAAAAGAAGGCCATGTCGCATTCGTGTTGAACTTCGGCCCGGGTCATCGGCTTCCAACGCACAACCATCCCGGAGCGACGGTGTATCTGACGGTGTTGGAAGGGAGCGGCTACATGATCGCGGACGGTATGGAAACAGCAGTGGCTACAGGCGACCTGGTGCAGGTGGAAGGCCATGAAGCTTTTGCGTATCGCAGTGCGGATGATTCGCGTTCGAGTTTGTCGGTGGTGTTGATTAATACGCCGAGCGAGGAGTATGCGAAGGAAATCGGATAACGATATTTCTATCGGCAAAAAAAGCCTGAACACCGTAAAAGGCGTTCAGGCTTTTGGTTATAAAGTCGTTTGACGGACAGGGTTCGTGTTCGATTTGTAGCTGCTCAATACCGCATCCAACAGTCCTGGGAACCGTGCGTTCAAATCTTCGGTCCGAAGCGACAGCAAACGGTGCGTGCCTACGGCTCGCGTATGCGTAATTCCTGCTTCGCGCAACGTACGTGCATGCTGGGATAACGTCGATTTGGCGATCGAGACTTCGAAATTTTTGCATGCCTGCTCGCCGTTCTTATGAATTTGGGCCACGATCTGCAATCGAACAGGATCGCTCAGCGCATGCAGCACGGTAGGCAACGCGATCTCGTCCTTAGCCGGATGATGAAGAAGTTTCATACGTGTTCCTCTATCCTTCCTATCACAAAATATTCGGATACGCGGAATGATAACTCTCGGGCGGACCGAAGTACGAAGGAATTCGTTCGCCCGTCCAGATCACGATCTTGTCGAGAATCACGCCGGAATCCATTCTGTATAACCGAAGAGTCTGGTATCCTTTTTCCGAAACCAAGATCCGCGCGGTAAGCGTTTCGTTATTTTCAAGTACGCCTTTGGACCAATTGTCTTCCGGATTCGCTTGCCCTGTATAAGCGTTTGTTCCATGAACGATCGTGGGGGATTTATCATTCAATCCTATAGCAAAACGCACAGCGCCTCTTTCGTTCAACGTAGGAATTCGGTAGATATCCACTTCAAATGTACCTGTTGATTCAAAATAAATCAAATAATCGGCATGGGAAGTATTCGCGGCATGAGGAGTCTCCACGCTTTTCGCAAGATCGGGATAAGCTTTCAAGCTGTTCCCGGTTCGGCTCAAATGGCTTTCGGTACGCCAAACATATTCGTTATATGCGGTAACCTTCGTATAATGGTCGGTTCGGATCGAGATATACCCGTCCGCTTCTACGTAGGCATGGTTAGACAGATCAATCGAGCGATTGCTTATCGAAACGGAAATCGGAATCGATTTTACAATCTGCCCATCATGAATATGATGAATTTGAATCGAAGAAGAACAGATGCCTTGCGGTGCCCGATCCCAGTCGATCCCTACCCGGATTCGTTCGTCGTTCTTGACGGCTCCCTGTACCTTGCTCAAAATCAAATAGTCTTCGTTCGTCTCGGCTATCCATTTCAGCGGAGCGTATCCCGTATTGTAAATATCGATCCATTTTTGTTGCCGCGTATATCGGGAAAAAGTCAATGTTTCGGCCGCGGCTCCCAACTCTGGATGTCCGGTATCCTTGCTGGTTTCGAGTAACTTGGGAAGTACAGCGCCGCAAGACCGGAAAAAAGTCTGATACGGGTCCATGATCCGATTCCATTTTCTCGAACATAACGCATTATAGGTTTTAGTGTCTTTTACCAGCTCATAATAAAAATCATCCGACCGTTCAGCATACTTGTTCGCGACCGTTCCTCTGCCTTGATCGAAATAAAGCTTGGATTTGACGGCATACACGTATTTGCAAGCGACATGATAACTTGATCGTAGCGGATACAGTTGTAATTGGTAAAAAGCGGGCTGAAGTTTAGGATCAAGCTGAAGATACAGCTTTTCCGAGCGTTCAACCAATCGTCGGTACCGATCTACATACTGCTGGCCTTCATCGCCGAACTCTTTGTAATTAAACAGATCGGCCAGAACAAACTTCGGCTTTTGCGCACAGGCTTCCTGAAATTGTTGTGGGGTCAGCCCATAGCCTTCGAAGTTGAAATTGTCGGCTCCGAAATATTCCGGTTTTTTGGCAAAAGCCATTTGATGAAAACCCAATTGAATCTCGGCGTACTCTTGAGCATCCGTCGCACCGAATCCGAAATCGCGCGCTGCTTTGTCCGCCATGTATTCGTTCAAATTCCGGTCGTAGACCGTGTGCACCTCTCTGGCCAGATTCAAAAAGTATTCGATCTGATTTTCGGCCGGTTTTAAATCGCCTACGTTCGCGACCCATACTTTTCGGGCGCCGTTGCCGTAAGCTTTTCCCATTTCTTCTCTAATCAGCGCCAAAGGAGTCGTGCTTAACCAAATATAACTGTTGGGATAACCGTGATACGACAGATGGTAGTAGATGCCCGCTCCGCCCGTTCGCTCCCGTTCGTGATCGGTAGGGAGTTGACGGATATACCCGTAATTGTCGTCCGTCCACATCAAGGATACGTCTTCGGGAACGCGCATGCCGGAATCGTAGATCTCTTGAATTTCTTTATATGGAATAAACAACTGTGGAATTTGCGAAAGGTCCTGCTGAAGCACCTCGGCCAAAATCTCCCGCTGCACATCAATGATTTCTTCCAGCAAAGCGACTTTTTCTTGCGGGCTGTTTGCGCCGATCGGCTGCCATTTTGCGTCGTGCATGCCTCGCATGCCTAGCGTATATACATTTTCGTATCCGCCGTAAGTTTCGACGCTGTCGCGCCAATACGCCTGAATCAGTTCTTTGTTCGACACCGGCATACCGGTTTCGGGATGTGCGTCGATATAGACGTAGGCGCAAGCTTTGGGAGCGTCTGACAATTCGGCTTTGTACAACCTTTTATCCGGATTCGCAAGTTCCCAAGTCCGCTCAAACTCAAAATACTCGCTTTGGTTATTTTTAAGCAGCATTTCGCAATGCGACGAACCCATCACGATTCCGTACCTGTCCGCGTTTTGGGCGTTTAAAGGATTTTTATGAAAATGGGGAGAATAACTATGCATCGCTGGCCACAAAAAGTTAGCTTTGAGGCGCAGCAATAAC
The DNA here is from genome assembly GCF_037722395.1 of Saccharibacillus sacchari. Taxonomy (GTDB): domain Bacteria; phylum Bacillota; class Bacilli; order Paenibacillales; family Paenibacillaceae; genus Saccharibacillus; species Saccharibacillus sacchari_A. The sequence goes on from NZ_JBBKAR010000039.1 coordinate 89,442, forward strand.
TCGTAAATCCGCGTATACATTTCAACATAATCTTCGTCCCCGCGATCGACCGCCCAATTATGCAACGCATATTCATCATTCAAAAAAATTCCTCGATATTGCACGGAAGGCTCGTATTCGACATAAGGCTGATCGAGCGTCACATACAAAGACTCCGCGTAACCGGGAACGACATCCGCCCACCAATACCAAGGCGATACGCCGATTTTTTCACTCAAATCATAGATGCCGAAGATCGTTCCCCGTTTGTCCGCTCCCGCGATAACCAACATATTTTCAATCAAAACCAGTTTGAAAGCTTCCCACTTTCCTTCGATATCCGTTACATCCAGCTTACCTTCGGCAATAAGAAGATCGACGCCTGCGCTATGACCGATCGTGCCGATGATGATATCCACTTTTTCCGCTTGTTCGTAATCGTTGACGGGAATTTGTTTGGTGACCGCTTTCAAGTCTTGGCACAAGTCGTCAACAGCTCGGACCACGCCCGTGTAATCGTTCATATCGGTATAAATAACAGGAATATGCGACGGACTCGCTAACGTGTATGTACCGGAAACCGTCGAAACATAACCGGATACGCAAGCTTTTCTTGGATTGGTTTCGCTCATTTTGCACCTTTCCTTTCGAGTGCCGGATCAGATTAATATGCAATAAAGCTGCTGATGATCTCAGCAGCTTTTGCAATAAGGAGGATCGACTTAATTCGCAGGTACGCTGATGTTGACGTTATCGTAATACCATTTGCCTCCGCCGTTGCCGAGACCTGCATACCCGGCTGTATAAGAGGTATCATTCACGTTAATGATCGGCGTTGTCGAAGCATCGACGTAAACTTTGATGTTGCTTCCCACGGTCACGATTTTGACGTGATGATAGGCGGTCGTATTCGTCACAGCGCCGGAAACGGTCGCAAGCGTGGTCACGGTAGAGCCTGCTTTTTGCAGCTTGACCTCGCCGGTTCCCGTCAAAGCTACAAAGTATCCGGTGTTATTGGCCGAATGGCTTTGGCTCTGTTTTCTGAACATGAAGGAAGCCCAGCTTGATCCGTTCGATTTCAGATCGATTTCATAGGTGGCATCGTACCAGACCCGGTTTTTGATCGCGGTCGAATACTTCCATGAAGCGCTGGTCGTTCCCGCCGACTGCACATATTCTTCCGCGGTCACGTTCCACGTTCCGGTTCCGGCACTCCATTCGGCGCTGCCGCTTGCGAAGGTGTCGCTGAAATTCCCGGAGGCATTCACGAGCAATGTCAGATCGACGGTAGCGGTCTGCGCTCCGGTTATTTCCTTGTCCGGCAACGATAAGCTTTGATAGCCGTCTTTGGTCGCCGTTACCGTGTAATCGTCTCGCACGGGTACACTCGTGATCGTGTAAGCGCCGGTCGCATCGGTCGTGCCGGTGAACGTTTCGCCTTCAGGCGATATGAACTGAACTTGCACGCCTTGCAGCGTCCGTCCGAAGTTATCTTTGACCTGGCCCGCGACAGAGCCGGTAACCGAAGTTTGTTCGACGGTAAAAGGAATCTCGTTGCTCACTATGCCGCCGATCGAAGCCGTCAGCGTTCCTTGTCCGGCACTAAGCGGAATCAGTTTTGTTCCTTGCACCTCGGCGTGCGTTGATCCCGATGCGATCGACCAGGTCACCGGCATGCCGACCATCGCGTTGTGCGCGCGCCCGTATTGGTCTTCGGCTTTGATCGGAAGCTTATTCAGATTGAAAGGATCGCCGCTGTCCGCGTACAAAACAGGATGCGAATCTTCTTGAATAGTCACGCCGGCAAGTTCGGCCGCTTCGGCTTGCACGGAACTGTCGGCACTGTAATAATGCAGCGAGATGTCTTTGGCCGGACTGTCGAAATACACAGGATCGATCGCGATCGTTTGCGGTTGTTGACCGACGCCCATATAGCCCATCGGGGCATATCCGCCTTTTTTGTAATTCTGAATCGCGAAGCGCAAGCTCGGAACATTGCCGGCGGGGTCCAGCACGGCCATCTGAATCATGTAATCTTTATTCGAAGCGATGCTGTCCGGCAACGTGAACGTACCGGCAATCGTGTATTCCTGGGGAGCCGTCGCGTAATTCAACACGGATTGGCTCCAGTTGCCTTGCTGATACTTGTTCCACGCCGCGTACCCTTCTCCGGGCAGCCAGGTTCTCGTATCGACGTTTTTGAACGTATCGCTCCATACGATTTGGTTGGTTGCGGGATCTTTCAAGCTGATTTGCACCGGCCAATTCTCGTACATCGGAGCCGCTCCGGTATTTTTCACTTTGAACTGCACCGCGAAATCTTCGCCCGGCTCCGCTTTTTTCGGATAATTGAATTCGGTGAGTACATACCGATAACCGAAAGCTTTTTGGATCGTTTCCGCGCCTGCGTCCAATTGCTCCTTGTTTTCGTAATAAGCCGGTAGTCCTTCGTAACCCGGATCGTTGCGATACGTATATTCGCCGATCCAGGTCAGGTAAGTGGCATGAACGTTACGAATCATATTGGCCGCATTGTTGGCGTTTTGAAGCATTGTCAAATGCGGATTGGTTCCCAGCAAATCCGCGCCGTTATAATCATAAGCCGTCTCGCCTCCGACCTCCTGTTTTTTCCAGTTAGAGATCGTTTTCATATTGGCTATTGCATCGTTGTATTGACCGAACGAATACTGATCGTGTCCTTCGTAACGGACTTCGACTCTCGTATTCGGGAAATATTGATGGAAATACGCGTCGATATTGGTAGGTACGCCTGTACCATGCTGTTCTCCCCATGTTCCGTACACGCCCATTTGCACATAGGCGACGCGCGGGTCGTTGTCCCACAAAGCGCCCAAGCGTTGAATCAAGCGTTTTAACCGTTTATCAAAATTGTCGCTGGTGAAATCGTTGATTTTCATATCCGAAGGCCAATGATTGCCCTCCAGCCCTACGAAAGGCGTATCCGGGAATTTCAGATACACGCGCGGAATCACTTTCATGTTGTAGTCTTCATAAGAAACCCAGTTGCCGTTTTCGTCTTTGCCTCTCCATCTGTCGTTGGAATACTGCGCGATTTTGTCGATCGTATCGTCCACGTCGCCTTCCAGCAAGTTCCATGGAATATAGGTCATTGCCATAGAGGCCCAGGGCATATAATCCAGCGGCCATTCTTGCACAAGATTGACGCGAAAATCTTTCTCGGTCATTCCCATCAACGGATTTTGAATCGCGCCTGTAAATTCTTGCGGCGTGATAATTGCTCGATTTTCGCTCGGAACAGCAGGCGGCGCCGTCGGCGTGACGTAAGCGTCGTCTTGATACACTTCGATTTCGGTAAAAGCGGCCCGAATATCGCTCATGGATGTCATCGGTCTATTGACGGTGGTTGAAATCCGGACATACCGAGCTTCCACCGCATCGAAGCGATACGGATTTTGAGCCTGTACAGGTCTCAATATGTTCGTTTCGGATTGGACTGTAGTCCAATCCGTATCGTTCGCGGACACTTCGATTTTGAAATCGACCGGATATCCTTCTCCGACGATGCCGTTTTTGCCGCGCGTGCCGGATAACCAATTGATCGCATACAAGTCGACGCGGTTGAAGGTACGGTTGGAACCCAGATCAATTTTCACCCATTGATTATTGCCTGCTTCGCTAACCCAGCCCATATCGGAACCGTCCACGCTGCGTTGCTCGCTGTTCGTCAAGTTCGCTGGCGACCAGCCGGAAGCCTGAAGCGACGAAGAAGCCGTTACGGTTCGATTCAATGCGTAGTTCTCTGAAGGAGGCGCCAACGCGGAGATTTCGTTTCCCGAAACGAGGGCCCCTCCGTAGTAAGCGGTTACAGTTTGGGAATCGGTAAAGGTTGCCGAATTCGGATCGTACGAATAGTCATCGGTTTGAACAAAGCTTTCGTTTGCGTTTTTACGGATATTCACTTCGAATTCGATCGAGCCTCCGGCCGCCAAAGAACCCGCGAATTCATCGAAACCGGCTTGAAAGTAATGATCCGCATCGGCCTGTCCGGGAGAAAGCGTGCCGAACGTTCCCAAAAACGATTGGCGAACGCTCCCGCTTGTGGAATCCATATCGTAACTCAAAACATTCGATCCATTGCTTGTGAAATAATAGCGGATAGCCACATTTTGCAGATCGACCGGAGTCGTGCCCGTATTGGTCACTTTGAACACCGGAGTTAACGTGTTCACATCATTGGCGCGATCGGAGTTATACGTCTGAACGCTTAAAGCAGGATGAATCGCTGACGTTGCGCTTGCTTGGGTTGTTGACGAATCTGTCGCGTTTTCGGCAGCAACAGCGGTTGCGGCTTGCGGATAAGGCAGCAGTGATACGCATAACGCGCTTGCGAGCAGCATGGTCGTCCACGTTCTCCGATTCATTTTCGTTGGCATAAGTTCCCCTTCCCGATCGGACGCTTTCGCATCCGATCCAGAAAATTTGTGAGTGCCCGGTGTCAAAACCCCTGCTTCATGCACGAATAATTTGAATTTCGTCCGGTGCCTGAACCGTGGACACGATCGTTCCGTTGTCCGCTTTTTCATGCTTGACGTACACGGTTCCGTAAGGCGTCGGAAACGTTCCTTCCACCCATTGCAGATTGCCCAAAGCAGGGGATATTCGCAATGTTCGGCATCCCGGTTCTTCTACCCGTATGCCCAATACGTATTCGCTAAGCCACGCAGTCGGTCCCGAAGCCCAGCCGTGGCACAAGCTATGGCGGTAACCCTGATAACAATAACCGCCGTACGTTCCGTGAACATCGACTTTTCCTTCGGGAACGACCTCGTCGATCCGTGCCGCGTTTTCCAGCCAGGCGAGATCAAAGTCTTCCCAAAAAGTCGTCGCGCCCAGCTCAAGCATCCCTCCCCAATACTGGCGTATGCTGTCCAAGCTGCCCTGAATATCGCCGGCTTCTCCGCGGGCTTTCAACAGATAATAGCCATAAAAAGTAGAATAGCCTTCGGGCGACCCGGGCGCGATCACAAGCTTGTTGGTCGCTTCGGCTTCCAGTTGGCCTGCCAAAACCAACAGAGACGCGGCTTGCTTGCTTTTATTGCAATCGGGACGGACCTGACGAAGTTTTTGCGCCGTGCGGCTGCAAAGTTCTGCGGTTACGGCATCGTCCATCCACCCGCACAATCGGATTCCCGCATCCATGCACCAGATCAATAACGCATGGACGCCCGCTTCAAGCCCTTGCGGATTGGTCGAAGACGGCCAATCCAAAAACGGATTCGGAAGATTCACCTTTCCTTCGGCATCGACGCCGTCGGCCAATTGACGCAGCAGCGCGGTCATATAGGCGTGCTGCTGCATTAGATACGCGCGATCGCCGTTGTGCATATACCAATCGTGATGCACTAAAATCCACCAGACGGAATAGGTCGGAAACGTCGTCATCCACTCCGGCAACGGGTATTCGTCCCGAATAAAATCGAGGCTTCGGGGGACGACGTCGTGATACCCGAACACGGCCTGGATCACGGACGTTTCCGGGTGCATATCTCCCGCCCATATCAAGCGATCCCGCTTGATGCCGTCCCATAAATACTCCTGCATATTCAGATGTACGGTATAAGCGCCGATGCTCCAGATCCGATCCAGCAAAGGATCGCTTGAACGGAAACTGCCGCGGTATTCCAGGTCGTGCATGATCGCGATCGCGCGCACGCCGATCAATTGAATCTGCTTATGCTCATCGGTAAAGTCGATCCGAATGAAGCGAAAACCGGTATTGCCGATTCGCTCCGCTCCCATATAAGGGACTTGCAAGCGAAGATCGCGCATCGCGTGATCGTTTGTCGCATTCGTATCGCCGCCGAGTTCGCTCATACATTCCATGACCGATTCGCCGAAACGAATACGAAACGAAGCATAAGAACGCTGGCTGTTGTTGCCCATGCCGACACTGAGTTCGAGGCCTCCATGAAGTTCGACGCCGAAATCAAGCACGATTCCAGGTGCTTGTCCGTCATGGTGCATCACGCAAGTCGGGCGACGGGAAGAATCATGAATCGGTTGTGCCGTTTTTTCCGATAACAGCAGCCCGGCTTGATCAATCGCCGAAGCTTCCGTGGTTTGCCATACGATCCGAACCGGATGGACGAAGTAGGTCATTCGCGGATCTTTGCTCGCTTTTATGTTTTTCCATTCCTGTATCATCCTTTTACCGCTCCCGACATGATTCCCGAAATGATGTACCGTTGCAAAAAGATATACAAAAGCATTACAGGCGCCACGCAAATGACGATCATCGGAAACATATGCGCCCAATCGTTGCTATAGCGTCCGGAAAACGAATAGACGGCTACTTGCACCGTACGCAAACTGTCTGTGTTTAAAAACACGACCGGAAGGAAAAAGTCGTTCCAGATATGAAGAAATTGCAGAATCAACACGCTGGCCGCTACCGGTTTCAATAGCGGCAGCAAAATTTTGAAAAAGATGCCGACTGACGACGATCCGTCGATCTGCGCGGCTTCTTCCAATTCCATAGGCAGAGAACGCATAAAACTGCTGAACAGAAAGATCGTCAACGGCATCCCGAACGAGATATAAAGCAAAATGACCCCGAGCTGCGATTGATTCAATTGAAGACTGTTCATCATTTTAAATAATGGAATCAAATTGAGCTGCACGGGAACGATCAGACCCACGACGAAAAACAAACTTAACAGTACCGAAAGCTTGCCCGATCTTCTGGCCAGAGGGTACGAAGCCATCGCGCCGAACAAAATAATGAAGGAGACTGAAACGATACTGATCAGGCTGCTGTTGAAAAGGGCTTGACCGAAGTTGGACCGCGTCCAAGCCTCCACATAATTGGTAAAGTGAAATCCGCCTTTTAAACCGAACGCGCTTGCAAACATCTGCTCATTTGTTTTCAAAGAGAGTACAGTCAGCATATAAAGCGGATACAAATAAAACACCGACAATAAAGCCACGATAGCCCAGCGTATATAGCTTTTCCATATTGACGTCGTTCGCATCATACGTCCACCTCCCGCTTTCTCAATGCCGTAAGCTGAATGATGGTGATGATAAATATAACAATGAACATAATCATCCCCATGGCTTGCGCTTCGCCGAATAAATTGCGGGTGAATGCCGTGTCGTACATGACCGTACTGATACTTTCGGTTGCATACCCCGGCCCGCCTTTGGTCATGGACATAATCAAGTCGAAAGCTTTCAACCCATTAATCATCCCCGTAACCAGAGTGATCGTGATCGCCGGACCCAGCAGCGGAAACGTAACGTTCAAAAATTGTTTGAATGTACCGGCTCCGTCGATCGACGCGGCTTCATACAGATCTTTGGGAACCGATTGTAAATTGGCCAAAAAGATCAACATGCACCATCCTGCGCCTTGCCAGATGCTTACCGCGATTACCGACCATAAAGCCAGATCCAGATCGCCCAGCCAGTTTTTAGCCATGCCGGACAATCCCAAAGAATTCAAAATCGTATTCAGGCTTCCGGTCGTCGGGTCATAGATATACGCCCAGATGTAACCGATTGCAAGCAGACTCATGATTTGCGGACTGAAAAAGACCGACCGGAAAAAACTCTGGCCTTTGAAGCCGCCATGCAGCAAAAGAGCGAACAGTAGTCCGAAAATCGCTTGCCCCAATGTCAGCCCTACCGCGTACAACAAGGTGTTTTTAAAAGCGGCCTGGAAACGCATATTGTCCATCAGCCCCAAAAAGTTTTCCATCCCTACAAAGTTGAAATCGGGATTAATTCCATTCCAATCGGTCAACGCGTAGTAAAAACTCTGTATACTTGGATAAATGAAAAACATCAGATATAACAATAAAGCAGGCAATACAAAGGTATAGGGTACCCTTTGCAATTTGGATTTGTGGCGCATTCGCAATCCCTTCTTTCTCTATCTTACGGCTTTATCCCAAGACTGATCGGCAACAGTGAGCAATTCTTCAAACGTTGTCGCTTTGCCCAACGCCGCTTGCGTGCCCTGGTTGAACGCATCGACATTCGGGCCTGCCGGCCAGCCGATATCCAAAAACTGATACGAAGGCGCGTTTTGCACCACGTCCACGATATCCGCCGTGATCTCAGCGCTTTCCGGTTGTACCGTTTTGAGCGTCGAAAATTGTCCTGGGCCGATTAACGTCAAGTAATTTTCATCGCTGAATACGTAGGCAAGGAATTTTTTCGCTGCTTCCTGCTGTTTGCCCCCCGACCACACGGCTAATCCGGTCGACGGCGCGGACGACAACCAAATATCTTCGCCTGCCTGGTTGCCCGGTAGCGCAAACATGCCGATCTCGATATTGTTGGCTTTGGCGATCTCTTCATAACCGCCGATCGACCAGTTGCCGTCGATCATCATTGCCGCTTGACCGGTACCCAACGCCGTTTTTGCCGATTCGTACGAAATGCCGAGCGTATTTTCGTCGAAATATCCGTTTTGGAACAGTTGGTTATATTGCTGCGCTACCGTTTTCCAGGAATCGGAGGTAGCGAATTGAACCTCGTTATCAAAACGCTTTTGATCCCAGTCCTGATCTTGCGCATACACCGTCGAAGGAGCTAGCGCATACCACGGAAGCTGTACGTTCCACGCTTCTTTGCCGGCCAAAGCGATCGGCGTGACGCCTGCGGCTTTCAGCTTTTCGCATGCAGCCAAAAACGATTCCCAATCGGTCGGGATTTCGATCTGATTTTTCTCGAATACGTCTTTGTTATAAAACATCGCCAAATAGTTTTTGCTCCACGGAATGCCGTATACCTTTTCTTCTTTGCTAAATCCTTTCAGCAAACTCTCGTCGATATTTTTCAACGGAGCCACATCGTTCAGATCCGCCAAATATCCGGCGTCGATACTGAGTCCGATCTTACTGAGACCCGGCCATTGTACGAACAGATCCGGCGCTTCTTGCGAAGCGAGCTGCGCGCCCAACGTTTGTTTAAACTGATTGTCGGGCGCGCGATCCACATTGATCGTGACGCCTTCGTTTTCGCTTTCGTATTGCTTGGCCAACGTTTCCAGGCCGCTCATGTCTTGCGCTGTCAACGATACTTTCAGCTCGATACTCGAATCCGCAGATTTGTTATCGCTTTCATTTTCACTGTTTGCATTACCGTTGGATCCGCATGCCGCCAAGATCAAAAAAGCGGAAATCAGCAAACCGAAAGTCAAACGTTTGAACATATTGGTTCCCCCTATACGCAAGTTTTAAGGTACAAGCTTATCGTGACACGACATTAGATTCACGGTAAGCGGTGTTTTTTTCGGATAAGGACGAATTCTTCGGATTCTTCAATATGAATTCTTTTACACACAATTGTCTTCCCTTATACTGGGTCTTAACAAGGAGAGATTAAATATGACGTTCAAGCAAAAGCTGAATTTGTCTTATACATTGATTATCGTCATCTTAATCGTAATCGTCTCGTACTGCCATTATCTGATTCATTTATCGAACACGAAACAAAACATGGAGGTTACGATGGATGAAATCTCCAATCAAATCGCGCTCAATCTGGACGTCTATGTGTCGGAACTGGTATCGTCCACGATCCAACCGCTTTACGATCGGACTCAAATCGAACGGCTGATTACCGGAAAATCGATAGACTCTTTAAAATTGAACGAAACGACGCAATTGGAAAACTATATTCGAAACACGTATTTGTATCCGAATTCGCAAGATATCATGGCCGTTCACGTCTTCGATCGGGCTGGCGGAAGCCTGAATCTGTATCAGAAAGATCAGCAGTACGTGTATGCGCCTCAATCGACGTCGGCTTTTGTTGAAGCGGTCAAAAAACATGGGAAATCCGCCGTTTCGAACACGACCCTGGTCCGACCTTCCAATAGCCAAACCGAAACGCCCATGTTTTCGATCTTCCGGCAATTGAATATTTTCGAACTCAATCAGCCTTACGGCATGCTTGTGTTGGATATCAATTTTTCCAAGATCGATCGTCTTCTTCGCAATGTCGAACTTGAACAAGGCTCTTCCTTGACCCTCGTTAACGAGCAAAATCAAATCATTTATTCGATGGATCGGAACTTGATTACTTCGCCGGCTCCCGCTTTGGATGCCCATCAATGGCTGCAAGCCGAAGCAAATTTGGAAACGATCCCATGGACGATACGGCTCGACGTCCCGCTAAATTCCGTTTTGAATCGCAAAGAAATGCTGCTGACGTCTCTTCTGATCATGGTTGCGGCCATCTTGGCTGCCGTTCTTTTTTCGGGATGGTTTTCCCGAAAAGTGACGCTGCCGCTCGAACAATTGCGAAGATTGATGCGAAGAGCGGAATACGGAGAGTTCAACCTGAAATTCCGGGCGAAATCTCAAGACGAGATCGCTCACCTCGGCAACAGTTTCAATCAGATGACAACGCGGATCAAAGAGCTGATCGACCGTTCTTACGTTGCCGAAATCCGCCAACGCGACGCTCAGTTTTCGGCTTTGCAAAGCCAAATCAATCCGCATTTTTTATTCAACACTTTGGAAACGATCCGTATGACGGCGGAAACGGAAGGCAATCCGGAAACGGTCAAAATGATCGCTTCATTAGGCAAATTGTTGAAAGTCAACTTTCAGCAGCAAAGCTGGGTCACGATCCGGCAAGAGCTGGACTACATCGAACATTATTTGCTGCTGCAATCCGCACGCCTGTCTTACCCACCAACCATCGAAATCGAATGCGGCGAAAGCGCGAAAAACATACCGATTCTCGCTTTTCTGATTCAACCGCTTGTGGAAAACAGCATTTTGCACGGACTGCGGCCCATTTCGCGTCCCGGTCTGATTCGCATACATATCGCCGAAAACCAAGCAGATGCAAAAATCGAAATCGCGATCACGGATGACGGTGCAGGGATGACGCCGGAACGACTTGAAGCGGTTCGAAGCCGCATCCGCTTGTCTTCCGATGAACCGTCGCCTGAAGCCAGTATCGGATTGTTAAATATTCAACGGCGGATCAAATTGTCTTACGGAAACAAATACGGGTTGGAAATCGACAGCCGCGAAGATCGCGGTACGTCTGTCGTTTGCCGGATTCCTTGTAATCAAATACCGAAACGCCACGGAAAAGGAGATGATTTGGACCATGAATACATTTCGTATGGTGATCGTGGATGACGAACCCATGATTCGCAAAGGGCTGCAAGCTTTGATACGAAGAATCGCTCCCGAGTGGGAAGTGTGCGGAGAAGCGACCAACGGGCGCGAAGCTTTGGCATTGATTCGAAACGTCAAACCGGACCTTGTACTAACGGATATCTCCATGCCGATCATGGACGGGATCGAGCTGTATGCCGAACTTAAACGCGAGGCGCAAACGCCTTTGTTTCTTGCTTTGAGCGGATATACGGATTTTTCTTACGTGCGTCAAATGCTGGTTATGGGTGCGGTCGATTACATCACAAAACCTGTCGAAGAACCTATTTTGATCGATAAACTGAACCAGGTCAAAGCTATGGTATTGAATACGTCGCATCAAAAACTCGAAGAAAGCGAACAGTCTCAGCAATTGATCGAATACTGGCTGCATCAACTATTGAACGGTAAAAGCCATACGGCCAAAACATGCGAAGACCGTCTGCATCGTTTGGGCCTTCCGATCACCGACCTTTTTTTCGGACTGGCTGCGGTGTATTTGAATGTTCATTCCGTCGATGCCCATGACCGCAGTCTCTATTTCTATTTTCTTTTAAAAACGTGTCAGGAACTGATTCCTAATCAAAGCGTTGTTATCCGTGCCGAAGATCATATGATTATGGTGTTGCATTGGTCGTCGGACGAATTCACGCTCAAAGAACAAATGATCCGTTTCGAAGAAGACTTTTTCCGCTTCGCCAAAGGACATGCCCGGATTCCGATGTTAATGGCAAGCGGTCCGGTTTTTGAACATTTGCTTCAACTGCCTTCTTCTTGGAAACTGGCCAAAATGGAGATTCGTTTCCAATTGACTTCAGACACTGAAATGGACACCGTCGGATGGTTAAATGCTTTAAAGCAAGGGCAGCAAGCTCGAATTCAAAATCTGATCACTCAGGCTTTTCTTGAGGCTCAACCCGAAAATTGGAGAGATCGATTTATCGGTTGTCTGGCTATTTTAGGACAGTTTGCGAATCAATGCGGCGTGCCGCAATACCTTGTGATAGACCCTTTGCGCATGGAACTTCCCGGTGAAGACAATCATTCTCTATCCAGGGAAGTGTGGATCAACAAACTCAATATGCTAGTCGAGGAAATTTTGTTCTATGCGCAAAAAAGCCGACAGCAAACCGAGTCTCCTCTGATTGTCCGGGTCAAAGACTTTATCCGCGCGAATCTGAACGAAAATCTCACGCTGCAAACCACCGCCGACTATGTACGTATGAATCCGAGTTATTTGAGCGAGGTGTTCAAAGAAGCCATGGGGATCACGTTTATTGATTACGTGATCCAGCAACGCATGGAACTCGCCAAACGATTAATTATCGAAGATCGTTATAAATTGTACGAAATCGCTGGCCTAGTTGGCTATCAAAGTCCTAAGCACTTTACGTCCGTATTCAAAAGAATTGTGGGCGCTCTGCCGTCAGAATACAAAAGGTACGTCGAATCCGCTCCGCGTTGATTGCGTTGCCGAATCGGCATTTGTAAGCATTCAAATTTTTAATTGTCATTTTCCTCATTCTCCTGCTATACTTCGTATTGTTCGTTAATTACCGAACTATCGAAAAAGGAGAATTTATCATGAAACCTACTGCCACCTCTTACGCGGCCGAAGCGCCGCAGCCTTCCGTATCGGGCGTTCTGGCCCGCGAAGGCTTGACGATTCTCGTCTTCAGCGTGGCCGTCATCCTTGTCGTGATGAACACGGCCATGTTTAACATGGCGCTGCCGGGCATAACCTCCGATTTCCGGATCTCCGCCACTTCCGCATCCTGGATCGTGACCGGATACTCGATCATGTTCGCGATCTCCTCGATCACATTTAGCCGTCTGTCCGATTTCGTGCCGCTGCGCCGGTTGCTGATGATCGGTCTGGTGGCGCTCGGAGGAGCGGGTTTGATTGGCTTCTTCAGTCAATCCTTCCTGGTGCTGCTGCTCTGCCGAATCATTCAGGCAGCCGGAGCCGGAGGAACCGTATCGCTGGCTATGGTCTTATTTACCAGATACATACCGCTTGAACGGCGCGGTTCCGCAATGGCGACCATTATGTCTGCCGTTGCTCTGGGCTTGGGACTCGGCCCGGTCGTAGGCGGCTTGGTCGTGGAAAATCTGAGCTGGCATTGGTTGTTCGCGATCACGGCGATCGTCCTGCTCTTGCTTCCGCTGTTCGCCTGGTTGTTGCCGAAAGAATTGCCTAAACGCGGTTCGTTCGACGCGATCGGCGGCGTGCTGCTTGCCGTCGGGATCACGAGCTTGCTGTTGTTTTTGACCAATCAGATCTGGGCATTGCTCGCTCTGGGCGTCGGAGCGCTTGTCTTGTTCGTTCTGCGGATTCGTTTGACGCCTGATCCGTTCGTTTTGCCTTCGCTGTTCGCGAACCGGCGGTATCTGTTGTTGGCACTCGCAGGCATGACCGCTTATATCTGCAACTTCTCGACGCTGTTCCTGCTTCCGCAGGTGTTGACAAAGAATTTCGACTTTACGGTAGGCCATGCGGGGCTTGTGATTTTCCCCGGTTCGCTGCTTGCGATCATCGCATCGCGCAAGATCGGGAAAGTCATCGACCGTCACGGCAACCACGGCATTTTGCGTTACGGTCCACCGCTGCTTTTGCTATCGACGTTATTGTTCGCTCTGCTGATCGGACATTCGTGGATCGCGGCGATGTTCACGTATATGATTCTAAGCATGTCGTTTACGGCGCTGTCGAGCAGTTTGTCCAACGAAATGTCCCGCGTTCTTCCGGAATCGTCGATCGGTTCGGGTATGGGATTGTTCCAACTGCTACAATTTTTCAGCGGTGCGTTTAGCGTTGCGATGGCCACAACCGCTCTGGAATGGCAGCATACCCTCCCATTGTCGACGGCTTACTCCAATATTTATTGGGGCTTGTCGATCTCGGCAGGGATCGCGATCGCGAGTGCGATCTGGTATCGGCGACATTCCGGGCGAGTAGTGATCGGGGAGTGACTGAGGCGGAGGGCGGAGGGAAAATTTCGTTCAAGCCGCTGTCTCACCCGAAAATGGGGGAGTGGCATCGATGCCACTCCCCCATTTTCGGGTTCAAAGGCGTCTTTAACTGAATTTTTCCCTCCGCCTGCTTCGCCACACTCCGCGATACATTTTTTTTAAGATTAAAGCAAAGCGACCGTGTGATAGTCGCTCAACGTGTCGAGAAAGCTCCAACCCAACTAGAAGCGAGAAGACGGAGAGAAAAATTCAGTGAAGGAACGATAGTGCTCGCCTTTGAAATCGGAAAAATCCCATTAAAATTCAATCCTTTTTCCGATTTCAACACGCGACCGGAACGAATTTTTCTCGCAGTATTCTCGCTTCCCGCACCTATCTAGCTTTCTCGACAATCTGAAGGCGACTATTGAATAGTCGCCTTTTTTGCATTGTTGTATAGGAAACAAAAATTGGATATAATAGAAAGTATCGAGGATCGGAGGTCAGACATGAGTCAGCAGGAAAAGATATTGGAAGAATTCAGGTCGGTGTTTAATAAGCTGGTTTGGCTAAATCGAGGCGAGATGGAAGAAAAGCTTAAAGGACATAAGCCTTCCGAGGTACATTGTATCGAATATATCGGCAAGCACGTCGACCCGAATGTGACGCGGTTGGCGGAAGCTTTTTATATGACTCGGGGAGCGATTAGCAAGATTACGAAGAAGCTGCTGGACAAAAAGCTTATCGAAAGCTATCAAGGGCCGGAGAACAAAAAAGAGATTTATTTCCGCCTTACTCCGCAAGGTCGGGAAGTCTTCGATATCCATGAGAATTTGCATCGTTCGTTCCGTGGTCGCGACGATGTCGTTTTCGAAAAAATTAGCGACGAGCAATACAAGACCATGTCCCGGTTTCTGGATATGTACAGTCAACATCTCGATGCCGAGATCAACAAACAAGGCATTCGACTCGAAGAAAGTCCGATTGTCGAATGAACGAAAAACAAGCAGTTTCTCTACCTTCACAGAGAAGCTGCTTTTTCTTTCCGGTTTTTTTGTTGACAAGGAAACAAAAATATCGTACATTTATCTTGTTTCCTAGGAAACTAAATAAACATCATGAAGGAGTAACCCTTATCTATGACAACATCCAAATCCGCAAATCCATCTCCCTCTTCTCCAACCATCGATAAAAAGGCTCTCGTTTTCGGCCTCATGGCCGTATTCCTTTGCGGGATCGGCTTTACGATCATCGCTCCCGTTGTTCCTTTTCTTGTCCAGCCTTACGTTCATCATGCTTCGGATCAAGCGACGGTCGTAACTCTGTTAACTTCGATCTACGCGCTGTGCGTGTTCCTCGCCGCTCCGGCCATAGGCGCTCTCAGTGATCGCTTCGGACGTCGCCCGCTGCTGCTGCTTTGCCTGCTCGGTTCTGCGATCGGTTATACGGTATTCGGTCTGGGCGGCGCGCTCTGGGTACTGTTCGTCGGACGAATCATCGAAGGCGTCACCGGCGGCAGTATCGGGATGATTTTCGCCTACTTTGCGGACATTACGCCTCGCGAGCAGCGCACCCGTTACTTCGGTTGGGTCGGCGCGGTTGCCGGAGCCGGAACGATTCTCGGACCCGTCGTCGGCGGATTGCTTGCCCGATACGGGTATGCCGTGCCGATGTTCGCCGGTGCCGCGGTCACGCTGCTTACGTTCCTGTTCGGACTGCTGGTGATGCCGGAAACGTTAAAGCCCGCTCAACGCCTGAACAAGATCACCGCTTCACGTTTGAATCCTTTTATCCAGCTTCGCAGCATTCTCGCCGTTAAATCCTTACAAAGACTGTTGATTGCCGGATTCCTGCTTTGGCTTCCCAACGGCTCGTTCCAATCGATCTTCCCGCAGTTCACGATCGACGTATTCGGCTGGCAGCCGGCAGCAATCGGGCTTCTGTTCTCGATCATCGGCGTCCAGGATATTTTATCTCAAGCTTTGCTGATGCCGATCCTGCTTAAAAAGCTTTCCGATTCGCGAATCGCCATGCTTGGGATGGTCGCGGAAATCTTCGGCTACGTGCTGATTGCGGCCTCCGCCCTGTTCGCTTTCTACCCGCTGCTGATCGCAGGATTGTTCGTGTTTGGCTTCGGCGATTCCGTCTTCGGTCCCTCGTTCAACGGCATGCTGTCAAAATCGGTCGATGATAGCGAGCAAGGACGTATCCAAGGCGGCAGCCAAGCGATTCAATCGCTGGCGCGCGTGGCGGGTCCGCTGCTCGGCGGTCAACTTTACGTCCTGCTGGGTCACTCCGCTCCTGCATGGATGGGCGTCGTTCTGATCGGTGCGGCGGTATTTGTTCTGTACGGCTATGCTCGGGCATTAACGAAAAACGTCCTAACCGGCAACACAACTGCCTAAGCCACAGCTTTGTTCAAAAATAAAAAGACCTTTACGGCGTGCCCGGCACATCGTAAAGGTCTTCATTTTTAAAACGGTTCCAGTTGGTCTGACCCTCAGTTCCCGGCCTGCCGCCTTAACCATTCCTCTAACACAACGGCATGGTTATGAACAGGATCTTTGGCTCCGTATAATAACGTGACCCGACCTTTTTCGGCTTGGCGGAGCAGGAACGCGGCGCGATCCGTATTCCCCTCGCCATCGTCCAGTTGAGCCAAATAGCGTTCGCGGAAATAGTCAAAACGTTCCGGTGTATGACTGAACCAACGGCGCAGCGACGGGGTGGGTGACAGCTCGCGCATCCATTCGTCGAACTTCACCCGCTCACGGGACAGCCCGCGCGGCCATAGCCGATCCACCAGCACGCGAAAACCGTCTTCTTGGGCCGGAGTATCATATACCCGCTTGATTTGCAGCCTTTTATCCGCCGAATCGACCCGATCGATAAGATCATTCATGGTCGCCTCCGAACGGAACCTCCGCAATCAAGATCGAATCTGTCGGGCAGCCGTCAACGGCATCTTCCAGATCGCTTTCAAGTTCCTCGGGAATAGGCACGATCCCTCGATTGCCGTCGCCAGCCCTAATATTTTCAGCCAGCCCCTCGTCGTCGTAATCGAAAATGTCAGGCGCTGTCGCCCCACAGGCACCGCACGCAATACAGGTGTCTTTATCTACTTTTGTATAATGGTGAGCCAATTCCGTCTCCTCCTCGTCTGGGTTCTTTTCCAGTATAAAAGGGTTCGGCGGATGAGCTTGTGATTCCGCGCACGGACGATACAGAAGTTATAGATCGAAAGGTAGGCTAACGGACCGAATTTACGATATCCGACATCTGCTTTTCGCTGATGCTGTCGCTGGAGCGTATCGAGTACGTAAATCCGCCTTCCTCCCATAACGCCAACTTGTATCCGTCCGCGTCTCCTTTAACCGTCACATTACGTCCCGATACCTGGAGTTCCGCAATATCAGGGTACGACTCGTAATCGCCGCTGTTGTCTCCGCTGCCGCGGCTCATCCGAAGATCGAGCGCTTGCTCTCCGGCTGCATATCGGATTTCCGCCATATCGCCCGCGATCGAGATATAGAGCGTTTCGGTCGGCACGAAAGGAAGCTCCGTAATTTCTTTGACCTCGAATCCGATATGAGCGGACAACTCGCCTAGCGATGCAAACTCTTCGTTTCCGTTCACCGTCTCAATAGGGGGATTGCCGACTCCGTCTTGGACCAAGCTATCGTAGGCCACGAATGCACCTCCCGCCAGGATAAGCAAGCAGGCTGCAACATACAGGAATCGGCGACTTTCGCTCAGCCATCTCCGGGTGCGCGATCGTGAGTGAGCCAACTTGGAAAGGGGTTGCTTCGCGAGATTTGCCATCAGTCGCTCCTTCATTTCCGGTGTCACCTCGACGCGCTCCATGATCCGGTTGTATTTACTCGGCAAAGTCATACTCCTCCTTCAGCACAGCCTTGAGTTTCGCCCGGCCCCGGTGCAGCAGCGAACGAACCGTCGATTCTTTTTTGGACAGCAGCGAAGCGATCTGCTCGGTCGGATAGCCTTCTTGGTAAAAAAGATGCAGCACTTCCGCGTACGCGCTCGGCAAACTTTTCACCGCTTCCCATACGATCTTCAAATCCGATTCGGCCTCGGTGTAAAAGTCGGCGTCGATCAGCTCGGATGTATGGCGTCTTTGATTGAATTTGATTTTGTTTTTGCTGAGATTGATCGTGACCCGCAGCAGCCAGGCTTTCTCATGTTCGGCACTCTCGAAAGAAGGCGCCGAACGCAAGTAGCGGATCAGTACCTCCTGAAGCAGATCTTCGGCATCCGTCAAGTTGTGAATATACGAATAGGCCAAGCGCAGTATCGAGTTGCCGTACGTATCGATGATATGCTCCGTGCGACGGTTGGCTTCCTCGCGGTCCCATGTCGTTGCCGCCGAAAGCGGCTGCCGAGACGAGGAAGCCGAACCCGTGGATGCGTGAAGCGAACGTACCCACGTAAGCAAACGTCGGACGTAACGAGAAGCGCGAGACGTGAGCTGAGACCGATAATTTTCCAAAATGAACAAAGGGGCAACCTCCTGATCAACCAAAACTGAATACCTGTTCTAACCTTTAACGTTAACGGTGTAGGTAATCGTCTGCGCCGCACTGCCGTTCGTGTCCCAAGGTTGCGCGTAAACGAAAGTCAGCGTATAGGTTCCCGGTTGATCCGCGCGGAATGTCCAGGTCTTTTGCTCAGGTGCGCCGTCGATATTCGCTTGGGTGTTAGTGGGTTCGCTTTTTTCACCGATCAACTTGACTGCCGCGCTGCTGCTTTTATAAGTCCAGCCGTATCCGGTCGTTCCGTTCTCTTCAAGCCGTACGCGGAAAGGCTCGCTTTTTTTCACGGCATTCACTGTTTTCTTCTTCAGAACGGACAACGGTTGAACGGTGCTTTTTCCGCTGGCTTGAACATGGACGATATACGTTTGCGATTGAACGGGTGCTTTATCCTTTTCCCACGGGCGGGCGTAATCGAATTGGATTTTGTAGGTTCCGGCTTTTTGGGCTTGGAAGGTCCAGGTTTTCTGATCCGGTGCGCCCACGATCGTCGGTTCTTCGTTGAGCGAGACACTTTTTTCCGAAATTAAGGTAAGAGCCGGATCGGCTTTATAGGACCAGGCATATCCGGTAGATGGATTTTCTTCGAGCGAAATTTCAAAAGATTTGCCTGCTGTCGCTTGGATCGTCTGAGTAGCGGGCTTTGCCGAAGCGGCTTCGGAAGTTTGCGTCACGGCGGCAGTCAGTCCACGCGTATCTGCAAAAGCAGCTCCTGATCCAAGCAGACTTCCGGCAGACAGACATCCCGTCAGGCAAGCCGCGGCGATCATTTGAGTTGTTTTTTTCATTGTAGATTCCTCCGTTTGTATAAGGGTTATGGTGAATTTCATAACGTATACAAATCGGAAGGCGGGATTGTTGCAAAAGGTGAAAATAAATTTTCGCGGTTAAAAACATAATTCGAAGATAGGGGGTCCGTGCGGAGTGCCGGTGCATTTGCGCCCTACCGGTTCGTGATAGATTTGCGTATTGACCCAATCGACGAAATCTTGGTGTCCTTGAATATAATACCAACCGTCTGCCACGACATTGCCTTGATACAATTGCTTATGGTCGATCCTAAAAGGATGAATCCCGTCTTGGTCGTACATCCATGTATAAAAACGATCACGCAAATCTTGGATCTGAAGGGCCGCATCTTCTCGGAATTCAAAGAAATCATATTCGTTATCCGAGTAATCCATAGCCACGACCAAGGTCGGTTCTTTTGTAAAAAGACGTTCTTGTTCAAGTGATACTTCTTTCAATAAAGGATTTAACGCTTCATCTGAATACAAGTTTAAATCAGACGTTTGAGATAGCGTTCTCAAAAGAATCAAGCCGCGTTCCAGGTTCTGCGAAAGATCGGTAAAACGGGCGATTCGGTCAACAAGTTCTTCCCGACTCCAAAAAACATAAAAGGTCACATATCGCTTCATGATTTCTTCGGCAGATTCCTTGATAACTAATGGATAATGTTTGATTTGTTGCTCGTCATTTTCCGTCCCAAAATACTCTTCTCCGGTTCCGGTCAGACCAATCCGTTCGCAAGCCTTGGTCAGAATCAGCATCTCGCGCGAAAATCGATCCGATTGACCGTTAAAAATCCGTCTGGCTTCCGGTGAGTAATCCTCATGCAGGTTTCTCCAGAGCACCAGAAGTTCATCAACCTCGGCATTCATCGTCAAAAAGCGACCGTATAAGTTCTCTGTCATCTAATCCCTCCCTATACCCATTGCCAACTTCGCTACATTCGCCGCCGCTGCATCCTGATCCAGAGCTACCTTTCCGTCCGCCCACAAACATCCCGCTTCATGAATCATCGCCGCATAGACCGGGACATACAGACTTTTCTCCGCTTCGCTCATGTATCCTTCCAGACTTTGAGACAGATATTCCCTCAGTGCTGCACGCATCTTTTCCTGAATCTGCGGAATAAAGCTCAGATAGCTGCTCCGGCACTCAAAATCCGGCTTCCGATGATAATCGCATACGGCGAGGAACAACTGCTTGGCACTTTCTTCGTCAAAAGCCATTCTGCCTGAAGTACGCTCAGCGATAACGTTCTCCGCCGACGTGCCGTGGATGTATTCGAACAGTTGATATTTATCGTAAAAATGCGCGTAAAAGGTCGCCCGATTTACTTTCGCCCGGCTGGTCAGATCGGTAATGGTCATCTTGTCCAAGTCTTTCTCATTGATCAAACTATAAAACGCATCGACCAGCGATTGCTTTGTGTTGGTCACCCGTTGATTCTGCACTTTCGTAGCCATCTGCATATTCCTCCTGTTCGCCACCCAACAATTCGCACGCAATGTTGCTATAGCAACAACTCTGTCAGATCGTCGATTGTTGAACGCGCCTGATCACGGTATGGTTACTAAAGCAACACATGTTAATTTAATATATCATCTGAAAAGGAGCTTGTCACATGAAAACCATCGCTATTATCGGAGCCGGTCCGGGACTGGGTCTTTCGATTGCAAAACGCTTTGGAGCCGAAGGCTTCCGCGTTGCTTTGTTATCCCGTAATGCCGCCAAACTCGATACATTGGTTCAAGAACTGAAGTCTTTGAACATCGAAGCGCGCGCGTATCCCGCCGATGTATCCGACCTGGATGCTCTTCGTTCTTCCCTACAAAAAATGAAACAGGATTTCGGCAGCATCGACGTGCTCGAATTCAGTCCTTATGCGGGTTTTGAGACTTTCGTCCACGCCTTGCAAGTACGCCCGGAAGACGCCGAAGCTCAGCTTCGCGCTTATGTTCTCCCTGCCATTCTCGCTGTAAACGAACTGCTTCCGGATATGCTGACCCGAGGCAACGGTGCTTTCCTGTTCACGACAGGATTCTCCGCCATGGCCCCAATCCCGATGATCGGCAACGCCGGCATCGCCATGTCCGGACTCCGCAATTACATTACCAACCTGCACAATGAACTCAAAGAAAAAGGCATCTACATCGGCCACCTCTCGATCGGCACCCTGATTGCTCCGGGCACAGAAGGCGACCCCGACATCATCGCCGAAACCTGGTATTCGATGTACGCCGAGCAAAATATTTTTGAAGCCACTTTCCCAGCCGTCATCTCCATCCCTTCGAATTAACTGCATATCTCCAGTTAATCCGAACTTGCACGTCCCTAACCGCCAAATACCTGCATATGTCCAGTTATTTAGAGCAAAAGAACGCAATCCGCCATAAATGAACCGATTTAAATGGATATCTACATTTATTTTCTCAAAACAAAAGAAAGTCCAAAAATCAAATAGATATTTGTAGGTATTTTTTGTTCTTTCCCCCTCCCCTCCTTCCTCGCAAAAAGCCGAGAGGGAGATTCCTATCCTTATGCGAAGCGAGGGCGAAGGGAGAAATTCGGTGAAAGGCGCCTTTGAGCCTGCGCATGATAGAGTTGACCATCGGTTCAACTCTATCATGCGCAGGCGAGACAGCGACTTGAACGAATTTCTCCCGCAGCCCTCACCTTCCCCATAACGAATAGGAACTTCACTCCCCCGAAACTTCTTGCTTCCCCGTTCGCAAAGTCGTCCGGTTTATTGTGCGCGTAATCACAAGTCTCCAATTTGAACCTTTTACAATGAACACATAGGTTTGAAATTACGCGAAACGATAAACCCCAACATTTGATAACGGAGGAAATCGACCATGACTATGAATTCTCAATCCAAACGAACGACCGAAGCGACCCAGCCTTCCATGTTCTGTTTCCAATGCCAGGAAGCTTCGAAAGGAACCGGCTGCACGATTCAGGGCGTCTGCGGCAAACCGCATGACGTCGCCAATCTGATGGACCTGCTGATCTACACGCTAAAAGGGATCTCGTTCCTCAGCCTGGATCTGGATATGCCTGCAACGCTGGAACGCCGCGTTTCTTTGTTCATTATGGATTCGCTGTTTGCTACGATTACGAACGCCAACTTCGACCGGGATTACTTTATTGCGAAAAATCAGGCGGCGTTGGCGCTGCGCGAGGAACTCCGTGCTTTTCGCGACGCTCAATTCCCGGGGACTTCAGGCAACTTGCCGGATGCCGCAACCTGGGAAGGCGAAACAAGCGAATTCGACGGCAAAGCCTGGACAGTCGGCGTGCTCCGCACGGAAAACGAAGATATTCGTTCGCTGCGCGAGCTGCTGACCTACGGACTTAAAGGCATGGCTGCGTACAGCTATCATGCCGGACAGCTTAGCGAAATCGATCCGGAGTTGGACGCGTTCACCCGTCGCGCGCTCGCCGCGACGCTTGACGATACATTGGAAGCCGGAGATCTGGTCGCGCTGAATCTCGAAGCAGGCAAATACGGCGTGGATGCGATGGCGCTGCTTGATAAAGCCAACACGGGCGCATACGGTAATCCGGAAGTGACGAAAGTCAATATCGGAGCCGGTACTCGTCCTGGTATTCTGATCAGCGGACACGACCTAAAAGATCTGGAAGAGCTGCTGATTCAGACCGAAGGTCAAGGCATTGATATCTACACGCACAGCGAGATGCTGCCCGCCCATTACTATCCTGCTTTTAAAAAGTACGATCACTTCTATGGGAACTACGGCAACGCTTGGTGGAAGCAAAATAAAGAGTTCGAGTCGTTCAACGGACCGATTCTGATGACGACCAACTGCATCGTGCCGCCGAAAGACAGCTATATCGCCCGTCTGTATACGACAGGCAATACAGGCTTCCCGGGCGTGACGCATATTCCGGACGGAAAGAACGGCGCTCATAAAGACTTTTCCGCGCTGATCGAACAAGCCCGTTTTTGCCCGGCTCCGACAGAAATCGAAAGCGGCGAAATCGTCGGCGGGTTCGCGCATCATGCGGTGTTGAGCGTAGCTGATCAGGTTGTCGAAGCGGTGAAGACAGGCGCGATCCGTCAGTTCTTCGTCATGGCCGGTTGCGACGGACGGATGAAATCGCGTAACTACTAT
Organism: Saccharibacillus sacchari; assembly: GCF_037722395.1. Taxonomy (GTDB): domain Bacteria; phylum Bacillota; class Bacilli; order Paenibacillales; family Paenibacillaceae; genus Saccharibacillus; species Saccharibacillus sacchari_A. The sequence goes on from NZ_JBBKAR010000039.1 coordinate 113,016, forward strand.
ACCGACTTCGCCCGCGAACTTCCGCAAGATACGGTCATCATGACAGCCGGATGTGCGAAATACAAATACAATAAGCTGGATCTCGGCGAGATCGGCGGTCTTCCGCGCGTACTCGATGCCGGACAATGCAACGATTCCTACTCGCTCGTCGTCATTGCGATGAAGCTTCAGGAAGCCTTCGGCCTGGAGAATATCAACGATCTGCCGATCTCGTACAATATCGCATGGTATGAGCAAAAGGCTGTTATTGTACTGCTCGCTCTGCTGCATCTCGGCGTGAAAAATATCCATCTCGGTCCGACGCTGCCAGCCTTCCTTTCGCCGAACGTCGTTCAGGTATTGGTTGATAACTTCGGGATTGCCGGGATTACGAACGTGGAAGACGATATGAAGATGTTCCTCGAAGCCTAACGTTTAAACAATAGAAAAAGCGCAGATTCAGTTTGGGTATGGGAATCTGCGCTTTTTGGTTTAATGGGTTTGAGGTTTCAATTTTTTCCGGTTTTGAATTTGGTTTTATTATTATGAATTTTTCACTACCTTAAATAATTTTATATAAGTGGATAAATGATTTGATGTTCGTGATCTCTGTTCAACATTTCTACGAGCACATGATTATGGTCAGCTCCCACGATGCACAACATCTTTTTTCCTGGATGTCGCTTCAAAGCGTTTTTGATTCGTTGAACCATAATCAGATGTCGAGCTTCCCAGCGAAACACATGGGCTTCCGGGTCTACTTTTTCCAGCCATTCATATTTCAGCCGCGTGGCTTCATCGAATGCTGCCGTATTGAACGGAATGCTCCCCTCTTTTGCTCCCTGAAGCTGCTTTTGCCAAAACTCTTCGGATTGCTGCTCCAATTGCTCGCGATCCTCACCTGCATAATTCCGAAAAGGATCAAAATCGTTCCATACGTCCAGCTCCACCCAGTCGATCGGCTCGAACGCGATATTTTTCTTCCTACATAATTCAAAAACAAGATCATAATACTCGCTCGGAGCTTCTCCCCAATATCCTCGATCCTTAAGATCTTGCTTGTAACGTTCCCAGCTTGTCGGAAGCACTTCTCCGCAGATGACGTCCGGGGCGAATTCCAGAATCAGCTCGCGGATCAGTTCCAAGGTCAGACCCGTCTGCTTCCGCAACTCATCATGATGAACGACACCCAATATGCCCACTACTGTCATTTTTCCACCATCCTTTTAAAGCTTAATAATTTTTTCCGGTAGCTCCACGTAATAAGACAACAGTTCGATAACGATACTCCCTTCAAACGTTTTGTCTACCGGACCGGTCGAGTCGGTGCGACTCTTTAAGCCGTTGTGTCCGAATTCACGGTCCGAGGAGAATAGGATAGACATCCCTATACTGTCGAATGAGGGTGCAGGCTTTTCATTCAAATAATGTTCAGCGTAAAAGTTCAGTTGGATATTGTCTTCGGATTCGTATTCGACAAGAGCGAGATCCTGATTTCTGGAACAAACTGTTCCCAATGCCCTGAACTGTTGGGCTTTAAACTGCTGCCATTCCTTTTCCGTAAATTCTTCCGGTATAGGCTTTTCTAATTGCTTTTCGGTTTCTTTCCAAAGATCGTAGCGTGTCAATGCGTTGATATAGAAGAACCGATTTTTATCGTGAAAAGGATCATAGAAAGAATGTTTGATTCCGTTCGCCACTTCTCCAAACTCGAGCGCGATCGGTTCGGTATGTATGGGAACCCGGCGAACAGTACTATCGAACTTCAACGTAATATCTAGCTCTTTGTTTACATCTACATCAGGAAAAGGTTCCGAATCGTCTTGCTTGTAAAAGGTTAAAGATAAACGGTTCAATTCGACGTCTGCAAAGTTTTCAAGTTCCAGCCCTTTTTCAACAAAATATTGCAGTTTCATGTAGGCTCTGTACTCTTCTTCTCTGTAATAAGCCGATTCCGAAGAGATAAAAGTCATGGTCTGGCCTTGAATGGTGAGTTGGGAGATAAAATTTCCTTGAACGCCGCGAGCCGATTCTTCTTGCAGCTCCCGCTGTATTCTTTCTCGATTCGAAAGGCTTCTTTCCGATTCGTAAACCGATTCTTCTGAACATTCTTCTTCATCCGAACGTTCCGGCAATATGCGCAGTGTCCACAGTTTATGTATCCCGTTTTCCGAAGTGATCGAAATCAATAGCATATCGGTATCTTGGATTTTGACCAAACGATTGATCATCATTTACCGGTCGGGGATCAGCATCATATTTTTTAACTCTTTTAGCCGCATAAAGGCCTCCTTTAATCGATCATTGATAGATAGCAACTTTGCAGCAAAACGCTATAATCACAAAACGCCTCCAACCGAGCTTTGGTTACGGGAGACGTTTTTCTGCTTTTTATTTTTTCTTTTTCTATTGTGAATTTTTCACCGTTTGAATTGGGCCTTGCAAATTAAGCAAAATCATTTGCCGCGTCATCTCTTCCGGCGACTGCCGCATCCCGTCGTTCAGCCAGCCGTGGATCACGCCGACGTAGGCCGAACCGATATAGCTGGCGATCACGTCTTTTTGCACCGGAAGCCGGCTTTCGTCAAGATCGGCGAATTTCTCTTCATAAAAACGCGCGAAGTACCGCTTCATGTACTGCACGAAGTCCGTCATCGCTTTGCGCTCGAACATTACTTCGAAAAACGTGCGGTGCTTTTTGACATACGCGAAAATCCGTCCGGCGATATAACTCTGCATCTCGTCGATCGACAGATTCATCGGCTGCTCCGCTCTGGCTTCGCCGAACAGTTCATCCAGAATGCTATCCGTCACGCTTTGCAGCAGATGGTCTTTCGTTTCGTAATGGAGGTAAAAGGTTTTGCGGTTCACGGTCGCCCGCTCGGTAATGTCCGCAATCGTGATTCGCTCGTACGACTTTTCTTTGAGCAGCATAATCAGCGCATCCCGCAGCATTTTTCGCGTCCGCGTCACTCTCGGGTCCAGCCGTTCGGGTGGGTTGGAGCTAAAAGGCATAGTTTCCTCCTTATTTCGATCTATATAAACCCCAATATTGCCTCAAATGTGGCATAAGCCGCATTCGTGTAACTGATGGCTATTGTAGCACAATTGGGCAAAGACTATACTGTGAACTATGAGTTGAACGCAATTAAATGTTTGCAAATATAAATGAACGGGAGAGAAATGATATGACTACGACCTCTTTGAACGCCCAACAACTGGTATCGAAACAGCGCCGCTTTTTCCGTACCGGACAAACGAAATCGCTCGCTTACCGTATCGAAGCGCTCCGTACGCTGCGTAAAGGCATCGAAGACTACCATCAACGCATTCTCGACGCCTTGCGCGCCGACCTGAACAAATCGGAAGCCGAAGCGTACAGCTCCGAGATCCGTCTGGTGCTCGGCGAACTCGATTACACGCTGGAACATCTGGAGCAATGGGCCGCGCCGCGCGTCGTGCCGACATCGGATCAGATTCCGGGCGGAACCAGCACCATCCATCCCGAACCTTACGGCGTAACGCTGGTCATCGCGCCGTGGAACTATCCGTTCCAGCTTGCTTTTTCCCCGCTGATCGGCGCGATCTCCGCAGGCAATACGGCCGTGCTGAAGCCTTCCGAACTGACGCCGAACGTCTCGAAACTCAGTGCCGACCTGATCCGCGATTGCTTCCCGGACGAATTCGTGGCGGTCATGGAAGGCGAAGTGCAGACCAGTACGGAGCTGCTGCGCGAGAAATTCGACTATATCTTTTTCACGGGCAGCACGCCGGTCGGCAAAGTCGTCATGCGCGCCGCGGCCGAGCATCTGACGCCGACGACGCTGGAACTGGGCGGCAAAAGCCCGGCGATCGTGCATAAAGATGCCAATCTGCCGCGCGCCGCTCAAAGCCTGGTCCGAGGCAAGTTCCTGAACGCCGGACAAACTTGCGTCGCGCCGGACTATCTGCTGGTGCACGAAGACGTCCGCGACGAACTGCTGCATGTGATTCAACTGGAGATCGCGGACAAATACGGCAAAGACGTGATGCAAAATCCCGATTTCCCGCATATCGTCAACGCCAAAAACTTCGATCGGTTGAGCAAATTTTTGGACAATGGCGAGATTCTGCTCGGCGGACGTTCGGAGCGCGAACAATTTATAATCGAGCCTACGCTGCTGCAAGGGATCACTTGGGATTCGCCCGTGATGCAGGAAGAAATCTTCGGTCCGATCTTGCCCGTGATTACGTATACCGACCTTGACGAAGTATTGGAAAAGATCACGGATCGTCCGAAACCGCTCGCTCTCTACCTCTTCACCCGCGATCAACAGATACAGGATACGGTGCTGAACACCGTGTCTTTCGGCGGCGGCTGCGTGAACGAAACGCTGCTGCATATGAGTTCGCATGAGCTGCCGTTCGGCGGCGTCGGCGAAAGCGGCATGGGTTCGTACCACGGCAAACAAAGCTTTGAGACGTTCTCGCATCATAAGTCGATGTTGGTGCGCAGCGTCTGAGTTTCTGTGTATTCGAATCTATAAAACGCATCCGATCGCAAGCCCATGATCCAACGCGGTGCACGTATCCGCAAAAGATAAACATTTGAATTAAACGACATGCAAACAAAGACTCCGCGAGCGTTCGCGGAGTCTTTTCGTTATGCGGATATACATGCGGCAGACAAAAGGCACAAAAAAGACGCTTTGCGTTTACTGAAGCTTGCTGCTGTTGGATCAGATCGCTTTTCGAGCTTGATCGAACAACACGTTGTTTTCCAAATGGATATGCTCGAACGTATCTTTTTCCAATGCTTCCAGACGGTTCAGAACCAAACGGTGCGTGCCGCAGGCGTCGATCGGAGGGACGAAGTCGCTGGTGATCTCGCGCAGTTCTTTGAGCAGATTCCCTGCGGCTTCATGCTCGCTTTCCAGCTCCGACAGATGCGGCTTGAGTGCTTCTGCGCCTTCCGACGAAGGCGAAGCGAAGTAGCTTGTCAGCAGCGGGAACACCGTTTGATCTTCGTCTTCGGTGTGCTCAAGCAGTTCTTTTTTCAACAACGAAAAGATTTCCTGAACGCGGAGCAGGTACGGGCGATTTCCGCCGTGTACGCGGGCGAGCTTGGTCACGTAAGGCGTCAGTGCAGGAAGTTCTTCGCGCAGCGTGGCATGATATCTTTGTTGAATATGAGCGATCAGCGCATCGGGTTCCAGCGAAGACGGCTTCATTTCCTGACGCAGCGCTTCTTCCTGGGCGATCTGTTCGATGCGGCCCAGCACTTCGGCTGTATCGAGTCCGCGTTCCTGCGCAGCTTGCTGAAGCGGCATTTTCCCTCCGCAGCAGAAGTCGATGCGCAGCTCGCGGAACAGATCGCCGGTGCGCGGCATTTCGCTCACGATATCGGATACCCAAGTGTTTTCATTTACAGTTGCAGTTGTCATATGGTTGGCCTCCCTATAGGCTTGAAAAATAAGATTGGTAAGGCGATTAACCGCGGCGCCTTGTTCTTTTTTAGTATAGGGAGGGTTGAATAAGCGACTTGTGATTTCAAGCACTTTTTTTCACATTGATCGTAATTCGTGTATTTGAACGTGTATGATTGTTCACAATCCCCATATTCTCAGATCTCGCCCCTGCAACCGCAGTACCGCTTCGATCAAAAAATAATCCCCGTAAATAATCGGCACTTCGTAATCGTTGCGCCCGTGGTAAGAACCGCTTCCGTGCGAAACGATCGAATCGCGTTCCGGGTTCCAATCGCAGTAGCGCCGATCGATCGCTTGAAGAATCCGGATCGCGCCGCGCAGGTATAACTCTTTTTCATGCTCGCCTACGATGTCGGCCAATTCCAACAATCCGCAAGCGGCGCAAGCCCCTGCTGTCGTATCGAATCCGATCGGCTCGGACGGCGCGCGGAAATCGATCAACGGAACGAAATCCGTCGCGGCAACGTTAGCCAGAAAATAATGCGCGGTTCGTTTGGATGCCTGCAAATAGCGGTCTTCGCCTGTATGCACATAACCTAGCGCCGTCCCGTACAGCGCCCAAGCTTGTCCTCTCGACCAGGCCGAACCGGATTCGTATCCTTGCCCGCCCGGCGTTTCGATCAGCTCGCCGTTATTCGGGTCCAGTACCGCGATATGATTGGACGAACCGTCCGGACGCAGCAGATGGATCAAAGAAGTATCGGTGTGGTCTTTCGCGATTGCGGCAAACCTCGGATCATTTGTTTCGCGCCCGGCCCAATACAGCAACGGCAGATTCATCAGGCAGTCGACGATGATCCAACCGGTGCAATCTTCGTTCCAAGCCCGGATAAAGCGACCGCGCGGATTATATCGACCCGCCAGCAGATTTGCGGCATGCAGCCCTCTTGTGCGCGAACGTGGATTTCCGGTCAACCGATAATTCGCTACCGCCGAATGTAGCCACATAAAGCCGACGTCGTGATGCAATCCTTCGTAACCTTCGAGTGCGCGGTCGAGTTTTTCTTCGAGTTTTTCCGCCGCCTGCCGATAGGCTTCTTCGCCAGTCGCCCGGTACATCTGCCACAGCATGCCCGGCCAGAATCCGTTTGTCCACCAGTAGATATCCGTTTCGGCTTTGTCTTCGACGTATCGGCCGTTCTGCGGAATATACGGAATTTTAGAGCCGATCCGCTGCACTTGCGCTTTCATTTTTGTTTCGATTTTGCTGCCTATGTCGTTCAGCCAGGCGCGTTCCGTTTCGTTTAATCGTTCTTGTCGTTCTTGTCGTTCTTCCTGCATCTTGTCCGATCCTCCTTAATCGACCGTTTGTTTTCTTCTGGGTCAAAGTCGGTGTATTCGAAATAATCGAACCAGGCTTCCCGGCTTTGCCGATCCAAGTCTTGCGCGCATAGTCCGACGAACGATCCGGTAAAACCCAGTTTCCCGCCGTACTCGTCGGACAACGTGCCGAAGTCCAATTCCGGACTGACCGCGATCCAATGCGAACCGTCTGGCGAAGCGAAGAAAGTCAATGCGCATCCGTCGATCACGGCCCGCAGATAAAAGCATTCCCAATCCCCCGCCGCAATTTCCATATCGCCGAATTCGTCGTAAACACCTGCTCTGGAGCATACGACGCCGAGCGTGATTCCCCGAATTTCGTCATAAGTGACCCGTAAATAATAGTAGTCTGCATCGTCGTAGTAACACACCAATCCCGCCATTTCGAAAAAGCTTTCGGGGCAGAATTCCAACTTCGTCTCGATCCGGCAGCGGAAATGCGCGATTGGACGGGCAATCAGACTCTGATCATACATGGATACGAGAGATTCCCGCCCGCGAAGCTTGAGCCAGCCGGGCCGTTCTTCAAGGCTTGCCCAATCGGAGCCGATCGGAGCACGCAGACTTTGGTAGACGGTTCGCCATTCTTTTTGATCGAAATCATCCCTGTTCTTTTCTTCGGAAAAAGGATATGCGGCAAGATCGGGAGCTTCGATCTCCAGCGCGGGCAGCCGTCCTCCGTGCGCAAGCCTTAGCCAACCGTCTTCGGTCCATACGCAGCGTTGCAGCGCCGTTTCCCGGCCTAACGGACTGCTTAGCCGGGTACCGCCGGGCAGCGGTCTCGTGCACAGATGCGCCAACCACCATTCTCCGTGCCGAGTCTGCACCAACGATCCGTGCCCGGCCTGCTGCAACGGATATTCCGGCGAAGCCGCGGTACACATCAACGGGTAGTTCGGATCGGTTGCGTAAGGACCTTGCAGCGTTCGGCTTCGCGCAAGCGTAATCTGATGCCGAATCCCCGTGCCGCCTTCGGCGGTCATCAAGTAGTACCATCCGTCTTTTTTGAACAGTTGCGGCCCTTCCGTTACTCCCGTAGGCGTTCCCGAGTATAGGTCGAGCACTTGTCCAACAAGACGATTTCCAACGGGGTCAAACTCCTGCATCACGATCCCGGCAAAATTGGAATGGCTGCGGCGAAAATCCCAGCGCATATTCAGCAGCCATTTCCGCCCGTCTTCATCATGGAACAAAAACGGATCGAATCCGCTGCCGTTTAACCGAGCCGGCAGACTCCACGGTCCCTCAATCGAGGCAGAAGTCGTCACGTAATTATGCAGGTCTTTATGATTTCGCCCACGCGACCTGACATTGGTAAACAGCAGATAAAACGTTCCTTGCGAGTAAGAAAGAGCCGGCGCCCAGATCGAACCGGAAGGCGGGCTGCCCCGAAAATCGATCCCGCACTCTTCCGTCAACACTCGCGTCGCCAATCTCCAATGGACCAGATCCCGGGAATGATGAATCTGCACGCCCGGCATCCATTCGAAAGTCGACGTCGCAATATAATAATCGTCCCCTACCCGAAGAAACGAAGGATCGGGATGAAAACCCGGCAAAATCGGATTTACGATACGGCTCATTGACGAATATCCTCCATGTGTAATTCGATTTTTCAATATAAATTTAGCCTTTCGTCGCTCCCGACGAAATGCCTTTGACGAAATACTTTTGCATGAAAACGAATACGACCAGCACCGGTACGACCGACAAAGCGGTGCCCGCGAAGATCATGTCCCATCTCGAAGAAAATTCCCCGATATAACGGTAGATTTCCACGACCATCGTTTTCGGTTCGCCGGAAGGCAAAGCCAGCATCGGCAGCAGAAAGTCGTTCCAGATGCCCAGACCGTTCAATACAACCATGCTGGCCGTGACCGGACCGAGCAGCGGGAAAACGATTTTCCAAAAGATGCCGTAGCGTCCGCAGCCGTCGATCTCCGCCGCTTCTTCGACTTCTTTGGGGATGCCTTTGACGAAACTGGTATACAGCAGGCAGCCGAATCCGACCGCGCCCGCGATATAGATCAGGATCGGACCCGCCAGACTTCCGTACAGACCCAGCAGCTTCAGTTCTTTGAACAAAGGAATCATGTACGCTTGAAAAGGAATCATCATTCCGGCCAGGAAGTACAGGAAAACGAAATTCGTCCATCTGGCCTGCCTGCGCTCAATCGCGTAGCCGGCCATCGGAATGATCAGAATTTGCAGCAGGATCGACACCGAAGTCAGAATCAGGCTGTTCAGGATCGCTCGCGGAAATTCGGTTTCGGTGAGCAGGTAACGGAAGTTTTCCAAGTAAAAAGACGTCGGAAAAGCGATCGCGTCCCGCATGATCTCGCCGTTGCTTTTGAATGCGGACATCAGGTTGAACAGGATCGGGAAAAAGAACAGCAGAGCGACCAGCAAAGTGATCAAAAAAAGCGCGGCTTCCCCGACCCGTTTGCGCGTCGATTCTTTCATCAGTACCGGACCTCCCTTTTCCGCAAAATTTGGACTTGAATAACCGTGACGATCAGGATCAGCACGAACAGAACCAAAGCCAGCGCCGTTCCGAAACCTTGCCGCAACTCGCCGAAGCCGACTTTGTAGATGATATACGTCAGCGTCTCGGTAGCAAAGCCGGGACCTCCGTCCGTCATGACCGCGATCTGGTCGAAAATCTTCAGCGCGCTGATCGTGGACAGCACCATGCAAACGGTCAGCGATCCGGCCAGCAGCGGAAACGTAATAAACCGGAACTGCTGCCAACCGCTCGCCCCGTCGATATTCGCCGCTTCGGACAGCTCGGCGGGGATGCCCTGCAATCCGGCGAGATAGATAATCATGTAATAGCCGGCGCCTTTCCATACCGTGGACAAAATGATCGATACCATCGCGTAATCCGGATTGCCGAGCCAATCGATCGCCCAAGCGCCGAGTCCGACCGCATTCAGAATCTGGTTGAATACGCCGAAGTTGTAGTTCAGGATCATCGCCCAGACAAAGCCCATCACTACTCCGCTAAGCAGCGTCGGAAAATAGAACAGACTGCGGAACAGATTTTTGAACCAGCGCACGCGATCCACCATCAGCGCCATCGCGATCGCCGCAATATTTTCCAGCAGTACCAGGCTTACGGTGAGTATAAGCGTGTTTTTTAACGCATTATGGACGCGCGGACTTTGCCAGATCTCCGCGAAGTTGGCGAGCCCGATAAATCGAACCTCTTCGCTAATCCCGTCCCACGACGTAAAGCTTAAGTACACGCTGCCGAGCGTCGGCACGATCACGAACAGCGTATATAACACCAAGGACGGCAGGATAAAAAGTAACGCGAACGAGTTCGCTTTGGATTTTTTGCGGCGGGACTTGCTTTTCACTTGCAGTCCCGCCGTCGAAGCCGGAGTGCCCATACGCTCTCCCTCCTTTTGGTCTGCGAGTATCCGTTACATCGAATTGGCTTTGACTTGAGCGTCGTATTCGGTATCGATCTGCTTCATGTAGTCGGCCACGTCTCCGTCTCCGACCACCATTTCTTGCAGCTTTTTGTAGAACCAGTTGCGGAACTGCGGCGGGATCAGATTGTCGCCCCACCAGTTGTTGATCGCGAGCGACTTGGTGACGTCGGGATCGTTCATCAGATCAAGCGCCGACTGCATAGCCGGGCTGGCTTCGTATTCCACTTTTTCTTTCGTCGACGGGATGCCGTTCAAACTGGCCAGGTACAGCGAATACTGCTCCGGTTCGAAAAAGTAACGGATAAACGATTTGATCGCGTCCGTTTTGGCCGGGTCTTTGGCCGCTTCGGCTGATAACGTCCAGCCCGCCGGGGAAGGCAGCCCGATGATGTTCACATGGCCTTCGCGGTCCGGCACCGCGTAAAATCCGTATTCGAAGTTCGGATCGGCTTCTTCGATCTGCGAGAACATCCACGTTCCGGAGAACAGTTGAGCCGCTTTGCCGGACACGAGGATCGAAGCGGTCTGATTATCCGGCGTGCTGAGCCAGCCTTTATCCACGTAATTTTGGAACAGGAATTTGAAATCGGTCATGGCTTGTACGACATTCTCGTCGGCGAAAGCGACTTCCTTAGCCGTCTTTTTGGAGTTCCAGTCCGGGTCCTGCGCGTACACGTCGTCGATCAGGAATTTGTTCACCCAAAATCCCATATGGAAAATGTCTTTGCCGCCGACGACCAAAGGACTGATGCCGCTGGCTTTCAGCTTTTCCTGAACGGCAAGAAATTCGTCATATGTTTTCGGTAGATCGGTAACGCCTGCGTCCGCGTAAGCTTTTTTACTGTAAATGATGCCCTGCGGCACGTTGAGCGCAAGCGGCGCGTTCCATACTTTGCCTTCGACTTCCGGCGGCGATTCGAACAATTCCAGCAAATCCGACGGAAGTTCGACGATCTTGCCGGCATCCGCGAACACTTCGGTATCCCGCATCTCGACCAGGTCGGGGAACTCGCCTACGGCGTCTTTCGTTTTTAACCAGTCCAAGTAAGAGCTTGCCGAATTGTCGCTAATGTCTTTGATTTCGATATTCGGATTTTCGTCCATGAAGCGCTGCACGGTATCGCTGATCGCTTTGCGGGCAGCCGGATCGCCGGAAGCGTAGCCGAGCGTAAAGCTGACTTTTTCTCCGCCTTCGTCGCTTGATGCGGCACCGCTTGTTGCTTGCGTATCGCCCGGGCTTGAACCGCAGGCGCTGAGTAATAGCGACGCGGCGAGGGTGACGGCGAACCATCCTTTTGTTTTGGGTTTTATCACGTATCTGATCCCCTTTCGATATCCTACAGATTGGGTAAGCGCTTTCTGGATTTAGAATAGCATTGATATTTACAGGGATGAATGATGTTTTTTAAGCATGATATGAGGAAAACTTAAGCATACGAAAAAGAGCGGCTATGTAAGCTGCCCAGATTGCCTTCGAAAGTTACGTAAGTGCGGGAAGCCAGAAAGCTACGAGAGAAATTCGTTCAAAACGCTGTCTCACTCGGAAAGTTGAATTGGATTTGAATAATGGATCTTTCCGAGTTCAAAGGCGTTTTTCACTGAATTTCTCTCTCCGCTTTCTGGCTTCCAGTTACGTTGAACTTTCTCGACACGTCCAAACTGGACGCGGCGACGCAGCAGTGAACGGACTTGCTAGACGATATCTGGAAAGTTTTTTGGAGAGGCGTTCAAGCAAGTCGATCTTAATAAAAAAAACAAAAAGGAACGGCGACAAGCCGTTCCTTGGAGTGCCAAGAAAGCCCAACGTAGCTGGAAGCGACAAGACGGAGAGAAAAATTCAGTGAAAAACGCCTTTGAACTTGAAAAACAACCTATTCAAATTCAAATCCGGTTTTCCAAGTGAGACAGCGTTTTGAACGAATTTTTCTCGGAGTCTTCTCGCTTCCCCCCGCTAAAGTAACTTTCGAAGGCAATCTAAGAAACGGCAAAAATCCGTTCCTTTCCCCTTCTCAATCAGCGATAGGAAAACGCAAAAGGACGGAAGTTCCGACGCCTTCGCGGCTGGTGACGGAGAGCCCGTAGGCTTCGCCGTATTGGGAGCGGATACGTTCATGGACATTTTTTAGACCGATCGAACGGCCGGGCATAGAAGGAGCGTCCAAGACCTGTTCAATAGCAAACAGCGTTTCGGCACTCATACCGGAGCCGTCGTCGTGAACCGTAATATGCAAATCGTTGTTTTGAACAGCTGCCGCAATCAGAACCGTGCCTTTTTTACTTTTGCGCAGGCCATGTTGGATCGCATTTTCCACGATAGGTTGAAGGCAGAGCTTCACGACGGGCCAACCGACCTCCACCTCCGGCGAAATTTCGAAACGAAGCGTATACCGGTTATCGTAGCGTACAGAGATGATATAGAAGTAGTCTTGAAGATGCTCAATCTCTTGCGCCAAGCTTACACGCTCTTCGCCGTAGTCGATAACGTACTTCAACTGGTTCGCCAGCGAATGGATCATATCGGCGACTTCGTCGGCTTCTTTGTCTACCGCGTTCATGCGGATCACTTCCAGCGTGTTGTACAAATAGTGCGGGCGGATCTGGCTTTTCAGCGCGCTGAGTTCGGTTTGCTTTTGCTTAATCTGAGCGACGTACGCTTGCTCGATATGGGTTTGCAGACGTTCGACCATCGTATTGAAGCTATGCGTCAGCCGACCGATCTCGTCCTCGCTCCGCGGCGGAGGCATCGGTTCCAGACGCCCGGACTCGACAATGGCCATCTGCTTCATCAGCCTGCGGATCGGGGCAGATAGACGTCGCGAGAACCAGGCTCCTACCGTAACAAGAGCAGCAGCACCGATCAAGATCGCCAAATACACGGTTGTCCGTGCGGAAAAAAGCTGTTCGAACAACGCCGCACGGTGCACGCCCGCTATTAATTCTCCCTGCAAATACGGCACGTTTTCCTCCAAAACCATCATCTCGCGATTCCGATTGCCGGAGAGTATCGATCGCGCGCTTTCTATGCCTTGCTTACTGAAAAACAGTTCGCGTTCACCGTCAACCAACACCAGCTCATCTTGCTCCCCTAATGCCAACTCGCCGGAAAACTGTCGGAACAAAGAAGTATCCACGTCAAAAAACAGGGTCCCGACCACCTTGGGTTCGCGGTTGAGCGTACCTGACGTGTCAATCAGATTACGGGCCACCGTAAACACTTCGCGCGTCGAGCCGACAAAGTACGTATCCTTATGCGCCGGAAAAATCGCCAGACGATTGGGCTGCGGTTCCATATCCGTTTGCCGTTGCTCCAGCGGTAGAAGGTCGATTTGCAGCGCATGGTTTTCGCGATCCTGATAATAGAGATTACCATCCATCTGGCGCACAAAATAAGCCGCCGTAATATACGTGTCGCTATAGAGAACCGTTTTCAGAAACGAATCGATCGGCGCTTCGTTAATCTGCTCCAACTCGTTCACGTTATACGTCTGATTGCGGCTCATCGTCTCTGAAAAACCTTCGTAACGCCCGGTATACATCAGCTTGGAAATGTCGTCATACTGCCGGAACGCCGTGTCCAGGTTATAGCTCATATACATAATCATCTGCTGCAAATTGCCTGTCGTATAGCGAACCACATAATTGGAAAAGGTTTGGACAGAAAACAAGCTGAGCGCGAACAAAGGCACCAATCCGACCAAAATAAACGCAGCCGATAGCTTGACAAAAATACTTTTCGGCAGTCGCTTTTGAAGTTTGCGGAGTCCCGTCAAGATTCTCTCCTCCTTTTCACGACGGTGTACGGCCGGATTGACGGTAATCTTGCGGCACTTGTCCGTATTTCTTTTTGAATGTGTCGCTAAAATGCCGGACATTGTTATACCCGACACGTTCCGCAATCTCGTAGATCATCAGATCCGGGTTATGCAGCAGAAGCAACGCGTTGTGCATTCGGATCTCCGTGAGATAGGTTTTGAAGTTCTGTCCGACCTGTTTTTTGAAAAAGCTGCTGAAGTAATACGGGTTCATGTAGAAATCGGCAGCCATCTTTTCCAGCGTGATCGCTTCGGCGTAATGTTCGTCGACGTAGGCACGGATTCGGGACGGCATATCGCGGTTGCGGCTCGACGCGTCTTGGCATACGGCGTTTATCCGACTGCTTAACGCCTCTTCAGCTACGGTGCAGGCTTCCGCATACGATGGGCACGCGGTCAGTTTTTCCAACAAAAGTTCGCTGGAGCATTCCGATGTTATCGCTTCTCCCCGACGTTCTTCCCATTGCTTGATAACCGACAGCACGCTATGGTACAACGCGGAGATCGCCGTATGCTTGCCGATTCCAGGGCCGATTCCGATCGCTTCGAACAACTCTTCGGCCAGCGGGTGAATCTCGCCTTGACGCCGCGCCACCATCGCACCGACCAATCGGGCCTGCAATTCCGCTGAATCCAATTTTTTTTCAGGCAAGCCCTCGCCATATTCCTCGTCCAGCAATACGCGTCCGAACCCGGCAAAATACGTCCGGTCCAACGCTTTGAGCGCGGAACGGTAAGAGAAGTCCGCCTGTTCCGGTGCATGTACCGTTCGCCCCACGCCGCACGAGACATGCAGCTTGAGAAAGCGTTCGATCTTGTGAATCAGCTCTTCGATCGGGCGAGCCGGCGAATCCGCGTCTTCATGCTGCATCAATACGGCAAAACGCCCTTCTTTTTGCGTCATCATACCCCGCATCGCCGTCTGCTCTTCCACCGTCTCCCGGATCGCGTTACTCAAAGCGAAGTTCGCCAAACTGCGCTCTTTTTCCTGCCAGGAATTTTTTCCGAACGACTCTTCCAACTCGATCACGAACACCGTACAGCACCCGTCGGCGAACAAATACTCCAGCTCGATCAAAGATGTTAACGCTCTCAAATCTCCGTCCAACAAACGATCCGCCAGCTCTTCGATCGTTTGCGCCCGGTCTTTGGCTTCATAATAATGCAGTCTTTCCTTCTTCTGATATCCCTCGTTCTCTTGATAGATCAGCTCGGCGGCTTTGCGGACTACCGATTCCAGCTCGCTTTTGCTGATCGGTTTGACCAGATAGTCGAGCGCCCCGAGCTGCACGGCTTCGCGGGCGTAACCGAATTCTTGAAAGGCGCTGATAAAAACAATCTTGGCCTGACCGCCGCTTCTATTCATCTCTTGTATGACTTCGATCCCGCTTCCCTCCGGCATGCTGATATCGCTGATGACCAGTTGCGGCGAGAGCTCGCGGATCAGCTGACGCAGTTCGCGCCCGTCAGCAGCCTCGCCTACGATCTCGAAGCCTAGCTCTTCCCACGGCAGCAGCTTTTTTAGCCCGCGCAAAATAATCGGTTCGTCGTCGGCAAGCAATAGCTTGATCGGTGTCATCTTCGCTTCTCCTTTCGGATCATTAATCCGTCTCGTACATGTCTTCGCGCCGGAACAGCAAAGCGAACTGCCGGGCCAAAAACTGCGGCGAATACGGCATGTCATTGCGTACCCAGGAAGCGATCGTGCCCAGCATAGCCGCGGAACCGAACCAGACGGCCACGTCCTGCTGGATTCCTTTTTCTTCTAATAGATGCTTGGTCACGCCATCGTTGATTTTTTTCACGAAAATATCCCGCAAGCGCTCATGGAAAATAGGAAGGCCGCGCGAACCGATAATCACTTTGTAAAATCTGGCGTTGGCCGCGATATGCTCCAGCAATCCAAGCAAAATCACGTCATCGCCGCCCGTCTTTTTCTCTTCGACTTTTTTGGTCATCGCCGTTTGAATCTCGACGACCATTTCGTCAGCCATTTTGTCCATCATGTCCTGAATATCGCGGTAATGCAAATAAAAAGTGACCCGATTGATCGTAGCGCGCGTCGCGATACGGTTCACCGTGATCTTGTCCGGCTCCATTTCTTCCAACAATTCGACCAGCGCGTTTTTCAATAACTGCCGGGTTCTCAACACTCTGGGATCGATTTTGGTTTTTTCTGCTTCCTGCATCATGCTTCCCCCTCATATGTCTTGATTTACACTTTATTTATTTGTGTATATTATTTAAATTTTAAACAACACTTTTGCCCATTATGAAAACTAATTGACGATTTAAGGAAAAGTGTCGCTTGTAACCACGGGTGGCGTCTCGCTATAATCTGTTTTATGCAATGTTGATTATCCGACACGTTGTAAAAAAAGTCTAGCCCAGAAACGAGAGGACGGAGAGAAATTGAGCAATACCCATACTGTAGACACAGGATCGGCAAAAAGAGGACCGATCATGTTCATCATGATTCTGGGCGCCTTCTTGGCGACCTTAAATCAGACGCTGATGAGCGTTGCCACGCCGGAATTGATGAAAGACTTCGATATTACCGCCGCTACCGCCCAATGGCTGACCACCGGCTATCTGCTGGTCAACGGCGTGCTGATCCCGATCACCGCCTATTTGATGCAAAAATTCTCGACGCGGCAACTGTTCCAGGCTTCAATGATGATCTTCCTGGTCGGCACGGTCGTATCGGCACTTGCGGGCGATTTCCCGATGCTGCTGACCGGACGCCTGATCCAAGCGGCTGGCGCAGGTATCATTATGCCGCTTCTGATGAACGTGATCCTGGCTCTGTTCCCGCCTGAAAAACGCGGTTCGGCGATGGGTCTGGTCGGTCTGGCGATTATCGTCGCTCCGGCAATCGGACCGACGCTTGCCGGTTACACGTTAGAACATTATTCGTGGGAAACGATGTTCTACGCGATGATTCCTTTGGCTGTCTTGGTGATCGTTTTAGGCTTCATTTTCCTGCGTAACGTCGGCGAGCGCGTGAACGTCAAGTTCGATGCGATCAGCGTGATCTTGTCGACGATCGGCTTCGGCGCTTTGCTATACGGCTTCAGCCGCGCGGGCAGCCTCGGTTGGTCCAGCTCCGAAGTATTGATTATGATCGCGGTAGGCGTGGTCGGCTTGGTCGTGTTCTGCTGGAGACAGCTCAAAATGACGACGCCGCTGCTCGATCTGCGCGCTTTCAAATTCAATATGTTCTCGCTGACGATTATCATCAGTATCGCCGTGACGATGATTATGTACGCGGACATGATGCTGCTGCCGCTTTACCTGCAAAACGCCCGCGGTTACACGGCAATTGAATCGGGTCTGCTGCTTCTGCCGGGTGCGCTGCTGATGGGCCTCCTGATGCCCGTCACCGGACGGCTGTTCGATAAATACGGCGCCAAATGGCTGACCGTCATCGGTATGGCTATCGTTATTGCAACCACGCTTGGCTTTATTAACCTGACGGACAATACCAGCTATATGTATCTGGTCCTGATGTCTACCGCTCGCCGGGTCGGCATGGCGTTCATGATGATGCCGCTGCAAACCGCCGGCTTGAACCAATTGCCGCCACGTCTGAACGCGCACGGTACGGCAATCAGCAATACGACACGTCAAGTCGCAGGCGCTATCGGTACGTCGCTGCTCGTGACCATCATGTCCGACCGTGCCAAGTCCCATGCGACGGAAATGATGCAAAACGGCACCGACCCGACACAGATCGCGACTCAAGCGCAAATCGCCGGCATCAACGATGCGTATCTCGTAATCGTAGGAATCGGGGTTGTCGGACTGCTGCTGTCGTTCTTTATTAAAAAAGTAAAACGCGGCGGCGAAGAAACGATCGTCGTGAACGGGAAAAAAAACGAAGCGATCAAAGCATAAAGCAAAAAGCAAAAAGAGCGATCACAGCCGTGATCGCTCTTTTTCGATTTTTCGTTATTCAAAGCAGCGCCTCTCCTACAAGTTATACTTTCGAATCAAATAAGTCGGCGTGCAGCTCCAGGCATGGCAGTAACTATTGATCAGATGATTGCCGTACGGCGAAAAGCTTTTGTCGGCTGGATCGTATAGTTCCCAGAAGGTATCCGCGCCGTCTTCGATCATCGCTCCCCAATAGCCTTTGAGGTGGGCGACTGCTTCGGTACGCAGACCGGAGATCAGCAAAGCTTCAACCAGATGATGGTGCAGATACGGCGTGGTCATCCCGATTTTTGGTTTTTGTTCCAGCAACCGAAGAAGCAACGTTTGATTTTGTTCGGTCGCTAACGTCCCGGACAGCACCATCCATATTTGCGAGGCCCAGGAGATTTGCCGTTCTTCGCCGCTGACAAAAAATCCTTGCGACTCGTCCCATAGATGTTCGATTGCCGCTTTTTCCGCTTCGAACACTGCTTTTTTCCAAGCCACCGCAGCCTGCTCGCCTTCCGACCCGCCTAGGGCTTCCGCCAAACGGATGCCCTTTTTCAGCGCATAAATCAAAACACCCTGCGCAGGAGCTTGTTTATGCAGATCCGGATGCCAGTCAATAAAAGGCCACCAATCGCTTTGAACGTTCACCAAGCCGCCGGATGTGTAGTCCCAGGCGAGATCGATCTGTTTGCGAGCAGTCGGCCACAAGTCTTCCAAAGCTTCCTGATCGCCGGATGCTTCATAATAGTCATACAGCGACGCGGCGAAAAAAAGCGAATAGTCGTACATATACGTATCGTCCGCAATCGCCGTTGGTTCAATAAACAGATTGGCCGCTACTCTTCCGCGTTCGTCCGGCAATCCCGCAAACAAGTACAAACAGCGTTTGACCAGATCATTGCTGCGGAATGTTTCGTAGTTCGCGATGGCTTGAAGACGCAAATCGCCTAGCCACAGTCTACGATCCCGCTTCGGTCCGTCCTCGAATACGTCTTGCATACAGTCTTCCAATGTACGGATACTGACTTGGTCGATTTTTTGCAGCAAAGGGTCGGCATGGTTCAGCGGTTGAAGCGCGGCTCCGTCTGCCGAAGTCACGGTGCGTACATTCAAGTCTTGGAACGAAACCTTGTACTTTTGAGAGCTATCTACAACCTCCAGCTTCAGATAACGGAAACTATAACGTCTTGGCAGCTTGATCGCGGCAGGCAGAACATCCACGAACAGCAATTCTTCCTGAAGCCACGAACTGCTGATCCAGCCTTCGTAGGAGGAGAACGGCTCGGCCATTTCTACCGGCATCTCTCCGAACGTCAGTTTCAATTTGAGCGGTGCGTCCGGCGGGCTGCCGACCGAAACTATGTTAAAAGACACATAACCGACCCGATGATCGCCGAAGTCGACAATCACGGAATCGCCTTTTCCCAGTGCACGATGGGTGAGTTCTTCCGGATTTCCGATCCCGGTTACTTTCCAGCCATGAATAGCGTTCGGATCGGCTTGAACGTCTACCAATCGAGTAGGAACGGCCTGTTTTTCAATCAAAACCGGTTTAAGCCGCTCCGCTTTTTCCAACAATGCTTCATTACGAATAATTTTAACCTGCCGAGTTTGCGTATACGTCGGTTCAGACATCGTAAAACCCCTTTAATATAAGTTTATTTTCCGCTGCGCCCTGCTTTGACTTCTTGCAGTTCTTGCAGAATTTTCGGATACTCGCGATCCAGCTTGTAGAACCAGAGTACAATGAATTGAAGGATGCAGAGAATAAAAGGCACGTAGATAAACACGAACTCGATCGAACCGGATGCCGAAGCCGAGATCGAAGCCTGACCGCCGACATAACCGCCAAGCGCGAGCAGCCAGCCGACCATCGCCGCGCCGAGACCGCTCCCGGCTTTGCCGCCGAAGCTCGAAGCGCTGAAAATCAGTCCTTCCGTGCGCATCCCCGTTTTCCATTCTCCGTAATCGACCGTATCGGCCATAAAAGCAAAAATCGTACCCATTACCGGCGCCATCCCAATTGCTTTTACAATCGTCGCCACCATCACCCATACCAAGTTGTTCGGGTCGATGGCCGGAATCAAAGCGCCGCAAGCCGTAATCGCCACGCCGACCAGCGCTACATTACGTTTACCGAACTTTTTGACCAAAGGCGCCATCAGGAGCAAAATCAGCAGCATCGGAACCATTTGCGCCGTAGTGAGCAGACCGACCAGACTGGCATCTCCCAAAATATACTGCGTGTAATAAATGTTGATCCCTTGCGTAGCGGCCTGACTGCCGTAAAAGAACGTATTGAGCAGCAGCACCATGACCCAATATTTGTTGCGGAAAAGAGCCGGCATAGCGCGCTTCAGCGGGATAGGCTTATCCACCACCGAAGGTGTCACCCGTTCCCGCGTCGTCAAAGAGGTCACGAAAAACAATACGGCGCCGACGATTCCGAACACGGCGAACGCCAGCGTCCAGCCCATTTTTTGCCCACCGAACAGATTGACCAGCGGCATCGTCAGATTGGACACGAGCAGCACGCCGACGATCGCCATCACCATGCGCACGATATTGAGCAGCGAACGCTGATACGGGTCCTGCGTCATCAACGAGCTAAGCACGCCATACGGAATGTTGATCGCCGAATAAATCACGTTGATCAGCAAATACGTCACGTACGCGTACACGAGCGCTCCGCCCGGTCCAAAGTTAAGCGAGGAAAACAGCAGCACGCCCGCAATCGCAAACGGAATCGCCATCCACATGATCCAAGGACGCGCTTTGCCGATCCGGGAACGGGTTTTGTCCACCGCTGCGCCAACCGCCACATCCACGAAAGCGTCCAATACCCGCGCGAGCAGGAACAACGTTCCGATCGCACCCGCCGCCAGACCGACCACATCCGTGTAATAAAAGGAGACGAACATCGATAACGCGGTCCAGATCAGATTGCTTGCGACGTCCCCGCAGCCGTAACCGATTCTTTCTTTCCAACTCAATACCGCCGATGCTTCATCGTTTGTATTTTCCCTTTTTACAGTATCCGATACCGCTTGCATGCCGATCCCTCCAAAATGGACTCGCTACTGCGAGTATATTGAATTTTTCAATTGAGTTTGGATACACGTCCTAAAATACAAAGCTTCTTCTCCGGAAAAGAAACCTTGATTTTACGCTGTCTGATTTGCTAGGGTAAGCTCACTTCCTATTTAAGCGCTTTCTTATGAACAGAACAATTTCGGTTTTACGTTTATTTTTATCGGAATTACAGTTCTTGTTTAATGTCTAAAAAAAAGGAGAGTCCACATGATGGATTTGGAACAGTTGGATCGTTATCTGCGCGCGTTTAACGAAATCGAGCGAATCCAGCAGAAAACGGGAGAAAATATCAACGATATCGCTTTGGTCATCACGCACGACGAAAGTTCGGATCAGCTTCGGATGCCGGATAGCTTGTTTTTCGACACCGGACCGATTCAGATGCGCAAGCACCACCGCTTCGCTCCCATGCCTGTGCACCGACATACCTTTATCGAGCTGAACTATATCTACTCCGGCACTTGCACCCAGCACATCAATGGCGAACAGGTCGTGCTGCAACAAGGCCAGATCTGTATGCTCGACTCCGATGTGCTGCATGGAATCGAGCGCATGGACGAGAACGACATTCTGGTCAATATCCTGATTCGCAAAGACGTGTTCGCTTCCGCGATTTTGGGACGCTTCGCTACGGGAGGCATCGTGTCGCAGTTCCTGCTCGGAGCCATGGCCGAAGACACCTCGCATGACCGCTATGTGGTGTTCGAATCGGAGAAGCATGAGAAATTGCAATTTTTCGTGAAAAACATGATGGCTGAAGCGTTCGGAGAGGAGATGTATGCGCAGGAAATGCTGTACGGGCACATGATGGTCATTTTCACGGAGCTGATGCGGGTATATTCGTATCGGACCAACGACAAGACAGCACAAAAAGGCGGGCGCGCCGATCTGATCGACATGCTCGCCTATATCGAACGCCATTACCGAACCTGTACCTTGACCGGTTTGGCGGACGCCTTCAACTTTAACCCCAACTACCTCGGCAATCTGTTGAAAAAGAAAACGGGGCGCACCTTCATGGAGCTGATCAAAGCGCAGCGTATGCTTCAGGCAGCCGCCCTATTGACGAATACGGATGACAGCATCGAACAAGTCGCGCATCATGTCGGCTATGACAGCCCCGGATTCTTTTACCGCTCGTTCGTTGCCCAGTACGGCATGACGCCGAAGCAGTATCGGAGACAGTTGCCACGGTTCGAAAAGGACGAATAACGCGTTTCGGTTCTTTATTACCTTCTCCCGCTTGCCATGAGTCTGTCTATTTTCTTCAAGCTTCGACGGGACGAATATCGGGAAAGCAGCAATGCGATCGTTACGGAGGCCGCTGCAACGAGACCTACAAGACGCATGGAACCACCGTTTGACGCCAAGCCTCCGATTCCTCCTGCCGCCGCAATGCCCAGTTGAATAAACGAACCGTACAGTCCAAGCATGATTCCGCGTGCCTGCGGCGCAAGTTCGATCAAATTGTACTGCATCCCGGGCCCTGACGCCCATGCCGAGAAAGACCAAACCATCAGCAACGGAATCGTGACGAAGGTCGAACCGGGCATAACGGATAACGTTACCAGAGCAAGAGCATGAACGGTTAGGCTACCCATCAGCGTTTTGCCATTCCCAACCACATCCGACATCCATCCTCCGAACTTCGACCCGATCAAGGTGGCGATACCGAAAGCGAACAAAGCCATACTAATCTGTCCTTCTCGCAGCAAAGCAACCTGGAGCAGAAACGGCGTGATATAGGCATACATCATTCCGTAGCCGAGCTGCCAAAAGAAGGTAACCGCGAGTCCTGTCAAAATCTTGGGCTGTTTCAAATAAGCAAGCTGCATGCCGATTGGTGTCACTTCCCCTTTAATCTTCGCTGGAATCACGGCCATGATCGCCATGATCGACAACAAACTAAGCAACCCGATGCCTACGAAAATAAATCTCCAATCATGCGACATCGCCACTACGCGTCCTATCGGAACACCGACGATGATCGCCGCGCTGAAGCCCAGCAGGATCGTACCGATCGCTCCAGCTTGTTTTTCCGGCGGCGCCAAGTGCGATGCAGCCGTCTTCGCCGCAATGGCAAAGACTCCGCTCCCAATCGCAAGTACCACACGAGAGAGCATCAGGTAGCCGAAGCCAGATAACCAAAACGTTGCCGCGCAGCCGATGACCATGATCATAAGCGACACGATCAACACTTTGCGCTGGTTCCATTTGGCCGCAGCGATCATGACAAGCGGAGAACCGAACGCATTCGCAATCGCGAAGATCGTAATGAGCTGGCCCGCTACCGCCAGAGGAACATTGACGGAAGCCGCGACTTTATCCAATATGCCTGCAATAACGCCTTCCGAGGTACTCACCACGAATGTGATCAGGGTA
This sequence comes from Saccharibacillus sacchari, assembly GCF_037722395.1. Lineage (GTDB taxonomy): Bacteria > Bacillota > Bacilli > Paenibacillales > Paenibacillaceae > Saccharibacillus > Saccharibacillus sacchari_A. The sequence continues at coordinate 136,437 of NZ_JBBKAR010000039.1, forward strand.
AGTAAATAAATCTTTCCTGTATGCTTCATCTATCTCCAACCTTCCTATTCCAAAAATAAACGACAATGTTCGATTAATCGACTTTTGCTGTATAATCGTAATCAAGAACAAGTTCTCGTACAATCGTTAGATTTGGGGAACCCGTCGATTATGCGACAAAAGCTTCAAAACCGTCGATTATTTTGGAAAAAGAAAGGATGATCCGCAGTGGTTAAAATTGATCGAAGAATTATCAAATCCCGTGAAGCTATAAAAAAAGCCTTGATTGAGCTGATGGCTCATCAAGACTTCGATCATATTACGATTCAACAAATTGCCGATCAAGCCAACGTCAATCGCGCCACCATCTATCTGCATTATTTAGACAAATACGATCTGCTCGACAAAATGATGGAAGAGCAGATCGACGAGCTAAAGAAAACATCCGAGACGGCTTGCCAGCTTGAATGGATCGGAGCGACCGAGGTGTTTTGCGAATATTTCGACACTCACTACCCGTTCTTTTCGCTTATGTTGGCAAATAGCGGCTCTCCTTATTTCCGTAAACATTTCCTCCGATTCTTACTCGAAGCCTTCGAAAACGAACTGGACATGAACCAAGTACAAAACCAAGACATGGACCCGTCGATTATTCTCGAATTCACTTCCTCTGCCTACGTCGGCGTAATCGAAAGCTGGCTAAAAAAAGAATCGAGAGTCCACCATTCTATATTGGCCGAGCAATTGGGAAGGTTATTGGAGCGCGTTATGTAGCCGCGTCTTCCCTTAGTCGTTGTCTTGATCATCATCCATCTGCTGATGCTCCGCGTCGTCCATATCCATATCGTTCATGTCGTTGCCGTCGTCCGAACCGCAGCCGATCATCGTCGCCAAAAGTCCGACGGCAGCCAGCGTACGTAGCGTCTTTTTCATGAAGTCTCCTCCTTCCTCTTTTACGGCTTCTTTACTATAGGATAACCCGGAGATGGCTGCTTTGAACTGACTTGCCGGAGATCCATTTGTTCCTCTCCGTTTTCAAAAATCCGCTTGCTGCCGCTTTTTCGATATTTTCGGCCGAGTCAGCTCAAAGCTGTGCCGCACCAGATCAAAAATATCTTCTTGCTCCAACTCGCCGTCCAAAATCACCGTGTTCCAATGTTCTTTGTTCATATGATAACCCGGCTTGATGTCGTCGTGCAGATCACGCAATCTCGCCGCCCGCATCGGATCGCATTTCAGATTGGCGCAGTGATGACCTTCCCGGACGTAAATAAAAGCGAACGATTTTTTGTTGGCGCCGTGCCGCATCACGGTCCAGCTCGGATCGAACGGATGATCTTCGTACACGCCCGGATAGGTCAGGCAATGGTCGATCAGTTGTTGTTGGTTCATCGTGGATTCACCCGCTTTCAAGTGGTTTTTTATCCAGTATATCAAACATACGTTCCCGATCCAACGACAAAAAAGAACCCACCGAAATGGGTTCTTTTGCAAAAATCAAAAGGCTTGCTTCACCGTGTTTTCCACTTGGCGCAGAATTTCTTGATAGCCTTCTTCCGGCAGATAACCGATGCTGCCGAAAAGCAGATGGCCGACGGATTCGATACCCGTGAATTCAAAAATGCCGACTGTTGCGGTCGCGCGAAGCGCGTCGCTCATGCCGATCTGGTCGTAAACTTCCGCCGGCGTGCCGTGGGTGTTGATGATCAGGCCTTTTTTGCCGGCCAGCATCTTCACGATGCCGTTCTCGTCGCTGGCATAAGCAAAACCGTACGCGAACACGCGGTCCACGTAGCCTTTCAGAATCGCAGGAAGACCTGTCCACCAGATCGGATAGATGAATGTGATCGTATCCGCCTGTGTAATGAATTCTTGCTCCGTCTTGATGTCTTGCGGCGTATTTCCGGCTCTCATCGCTGCTGTATCTTGAGCTTTCAGTACAGGTCGGAAATCCAGTTCGTACAGATCGCGCACGATAACTTCGTCGCCTTTGCTTTGAAGAGCGCCGACTGTCGTGTTAAGAATCGAACGGTTCAAGCTATCTTGATGCGGGTGAGCATAAACGATCAGATGTTTCATGATGAATAACCTCCAAGGAATAATAAGAATAGTTTGTTTTTTGCCCATAACTACATAGACATCTATGCAATATTCGAAAATATTGCATAGGTCTCCATGTCGTCCGACATTTCAGAACCTATGCGTAATTTTGTCCAACAGACGTTCCAGCTCCAACCCTTCGTCTTTCGATAAGTTACCGTACAGCGTTTCGTTCAACCGATCGGACACACTGCGGAATACAGGCTCCAGCTCCCGGCCTTTCGACGTCAAAGCGATCAACGTTACCCGCTGGTCGGACCGGCTTTTCACCCGTTTCACATAGCCCAACTTTTCCAGCTTATTGACTAGCACCGTTACGGTAGGCTGCGTGCGCCCTATCGCTTCGGCAAGCTCGGTTACGGACAAGCCGTCTTGCCGATACAGAAACATAAGCACGCCGCCGTGAGACGGAACGATGCCTTCAATGCCTTGCTGCTCCAACTCCGTTGTAATCAGCTTCTGCGCCTGATCATTGATCCGGCTGATCAGTGCGGCTGCGTTGTATTTGTTCATGAACGAATAATAACATAGATGTCTATGTATTTTCAAGCATGATTTTAAAAAAAGCTTCGGCGTGCAAGAACGGCATGGTTACCGTTTTTCTACTGCCGAAGCCTTTTTCTGTAGTTGGTTACATTTAAACGCGTGCCGGTGCCTGCAAACGCAGCATCTTTTCCACAGTCAACAATACACCGTCTTCGATATTCGATTTCGTGACAAAAGCCGCCGCAGCCTTGGTATTCTCGCAGGCATTGCTTACGGCAAAACTGAATTCCGCGATCTGCATCAGTTCCACGTCGTTCTCGCCGTCGCCGAATGACAGCGTCTCTTCCCGCGTCACGCCCAGCATCTGCTGAAGCTTGGTGACCGTTTCGCCTTTATGCGTGCCGAGCGCCGTAATATCCAGCCAACGCGGCTCGGAATCGACGATATACATCTGGCCTTCCAGCTTGGCTTCGATCCGGCGACGAAGCTCCGCGCTGCGGCCTTCCGCGTCGAATACGGTTACTTTTACAAAAGAACCCGTAATTTCTGCGAACGAAGAGACCCGAATCACTTCCCGGTAAGAACGTTTCACAAGATTGTAGTGATCTTCCGCAAGCGTATCGCGTACATAAGCCGCATCGCCGGTGCAGGCAATCACGATCATATCGGGATCAAAGGCTTCGATCTCCTCGATCGATTGCAGCGCAAGCTCCCGAGCCAGCGTAAATTCTTGTACCACTTTCCCATCCCGCTTGATCCGCGTCGCGCTATCGCCCAAAATCCAAATGCCTTCAAAGCCTTCGAACAGCTCTTCCACCCGCTCGCACTGCTTGCCGGTACAAGCCGCAAACTGCACGCCCTGAAGCTTCATCTGCGCATACACGTCCGCAAACCGCTCCCGCTCAAACTCGCCTTCATTATTCAAAAACGTTCCGTCCAAATCACTTACAACCAGCTTGAACATGTTATTCCTCCTTGTTTTCGCAGCACTTTCTCAACTTTATAAACATCCTTTATTAAGGTGTGCGTTTACTTTACCGCGTGAAACGCGTTTCATGTCAAGTACGGATTCTGCGAAAAAATATTCGGGACGAATAGCAAAAACAAACAGTAAAACACAACGCGCAGCAATCAAAAAAGACGCATACCGAGATGAATCGGCACGCGTCTTGACTTGAACTTTTCCCGCCGACCCGGATCAGGCCCGCTTGTATTTATTCCGGTCGTCCTCCGTAATCTCGCGGATCACGCGACACGGGTTGCCCGCCGCGACCACGCCTGAAGGAATATCCCGATTCACGATGCTGCCCGCTCCGATCACGCTTCCGGAACCGATCGTCACGCCGGGCAACACCACCACATTGCCGCCGAACCAGACGTTGTCGCCGACCGTGATCGGATACGCGTATTCCAATCCCGCATTGCGCTGTTCGACGTCAAGCGGATGGCCCGCCGCGTAGAAGCCGCAATTCGGGCCGATAAACACATTGTCGCCGAACTTCACTTTGGCCGCGTCGAGAATGATCAGATTGTGATTGGCGTAGAAGTTATGACCGAGCTGTATATGATACCCCAGGTCGCAGTAAAAAGGCTGTTCAATCACAAACGGTCCTTTTGCTTCGGCCACGATTTTCCGGATCATCTCTTCGCGTTCGGTCAGCTTCAGCGGATTCAGTTGATTATGCTCGAAGCATAACGACTTGCAATAATTGCGCTCGCGAACGAGCTGCGGATCATGGTTGTTATCGTAAAGAAGCCCTGCGGCTGCTTTTTCTTTTTCGTTCAAGTGATCCCAACCTCCGAATTATTCAAATAAATCCGTTACCGCGCCTTTGGAAGCCGAAGACACAAGACGCGCGTACTTCGCCAGCACGCCCGAGGAGACTTTAAGCGGCGGTTGCACCCAGGCTTGCTTGCGTGCGGCCAACTCTTCGTCGCTGACGTCCATACTGACTTCCCGGATTTCGCTGTCGAACGTCACCATGTCGCCGGTCCGAAGCAATCCGATCGGCCCGCCTACCTGAGCCTCCGGCGAGACGTGTCCGACCACGAAGCCGTGCGAACCGCCGGAGAAACGTCCGTCTGTCATCAACGCGACTTCGCCGCCCAATCCTTTGCCGACGATCATCGCCGTGACCGACAGCATTTCCGGCATGCCCGGTCCGCCTTTCGGCCCGCAATAGCGGATGACCAGCACGTCGCCTTTAACGATATCGCCCCGCGTGATCGCAGCCGTAGCTTCGTCCTCGCTGTCGTATACTTTGGCAGGGCCGGTAAAGCGCGATTTTTTCATGCCCGACATTTTCGCCACCGCTCCGTCCGGCGCCAGATTGCCTTTGAGCACGACGAGCGGGCCGTTTGGCTTCAGCGGGTTTTCGAACGGGCGGATAATGTCCTGACCTTCTTCCAACGACGGCATATCGGCCAGGTTTTCCGCCAACGTGCGTCCGGTTACGGTCATGCAGTCGCCGTGCAGCAGCCCGCGTTCCAGCAACATTTTCATCACGCCAGGCACGCCGCCGATATCGTTGAGATCCTGCATAACGTGCGTTCCGCTCGGTTTCAAATCGGCCAGATGCGGCACGTTCAACCGGATACGCTCGAAATCGTCCAGCGTCAGATCCACGTCGACCGAATGCGCCATCGCCAGCAAATGCAGGAACGCGTTGGTCGATCCGCCGAGGGCCATCACGACCGTAATCGCGTTCTCGAACGCTTCTTTGGTCATGATATCGCGCGGATAGATTTCTTTTTCAAGCAGATTGATGACCGCCGCGCCGGCTCTTTCGCATTCTTCCGCTTTGCCCGGGGAAATGGCGGGCGTCGAAGACGACCCCGGCAAGCTCATGCCCATCGCTTCGGCGGAAGCCGCCATCGTGTTGGCCGTATACATGCCGCCGCATGCGCCGGGACCCGGACACGCGCTGCATTCGACTTTTTTCAATTCCTCGTCGGTTATTTTGCCTTCCTGATACTGGCCGACCGCTTCGAACGCCGATACGATATCGATCTTTTTGCCGTCCAAAATGCCGGGTTGGATCGTTCCGCCGTATACGTACACGGAAGGCACGTTCAAGCGTCCGATCGCCATCAGGCAAGCCGGCGTGTTTTTGTCGCAACCTCCGACTGCCACCAGACCGTCGAAACGCTCCGCGCCCGCTACGATCTCGATCGAATCGGCAATGGCTTCACGGCTCGGCAGCGAGAACAGCATGCCTTCGTGCCCCATCGAAATGCCGTCGGATACGGTGATCGTGTTGAACACGAGCGGGGCTCCACCGTTGTCTTTAACGCCTTGTTTCGCTTGGAAAGCAAGATCGTTGATATGCATATTGCACGGCGTGACTTCGCTCCAGGTGCTGGCTACGCCGATCATCGGCTTTTTGAAATCCTCGTCGGTAAAACCTACCGCACGCAGCATCGCCCGGTTCGGTACGCGGTTAGCGCCCTCGCTGATCACCTTACTGCGAATTCTCAAGTCTTTTTGTTGGTCGTTGGTTGTCTTTTCCATGTTGGTTTGCTCCCGTCGGTTGAGGTATTAAATCAAATGTTCCAGTTCACGCATCGGACGGATCAAATTTTGCTTCATGGCTTCGTGCGCAGCTGCGGCATCCCGGATTTGAAAAGCGCGGATAATCGCAAAATGTTCGTCGACCGAAGCCTGCGTGGAGTCGATCGGCTGCTGTAAAAACACATACTTGAATCGCCGGATATGGACCTGAAGCGATTCGCTGAAACTTACCGTGTACGGATTGTTTGCAAACTCGACAATCGCGTGATGAAACTCTTCGTCCGTCTCCATCGCCAAGTAAGGTTGATCGCTAATAACCGCCCGTTCGAATTCCGTATTCAAATCAATCAGATGTTGAATTTGTTCGGGACGAATCAACTCAGCCGCCACTTCCGCCGCAGAAGCATGCAGAGCGGCCAAAGTCGAGTAGAGCTTAAAAATATCGCCCTTTTCGACTTCCGTCACTTTCGTTTCTTTCCCCGGATAGGTCGCAACCAATCCTTTGACTTCAAGCAATTGAAAAGCTTCGCGGATCGGTGTACGGCTCACGCCAAGCGATTCGCTTAATTCCGATTCGAGCAATTTCTCGCCCGGTTGAAGGGTACCGTCAATGATCCAGCGCTGGATTTGGTCGAACGCTTTTTCTTTGGCGGACATTCGGGCCGGGGCTTTAAAATTTTGAGGAACGGGCAATAGGAAGCCTCCTTTGCTTGACGCTGCAACAAACTATAGTATGCAATATATCGCATACGTATACGAAAAGCAAATGTTAATTGTTTTTTAGCTGTCGAAAGAGGTTGAGTTGGTGGGGGAAGCGAGAAGACTGCGAGAGAAATTCAGTTCAATTCGCTGTCTCACTCGGAAAAGGGATTGGACTTGAATAAGGATTTTTCCGAGTTCAAAGGCGTCTTTCACTGAATTTCTCTCTCCGTCTTCTCGCTTCAAGTTGGATTGGGCTTTTTGGACGCTTCAAAACAATCTCAAAATGCTTTGTTCGTATTTTTATTTGTTTGTTAACAAAAAAGAAGGCACATGAACTCTCTTCGATTTCGACGATGATGTTTACTACAGACGCGTCATGGTTTTTGATGCGCAGCGGCGCGGCGAAAGCAGATACCAATTTTTTACCGATCAAAGGAACCGGATTGGTGTCTTCGTAGATCAGCATGATGGGTTGTTCGTACTTTTCATGGTCCAAAAACGCATGGTGGACAAAATAACCGTTATGTTGGGCTTCGTTCAAATTTTCGATGCTCAACGTGTCGATCGCTAACGCTTTGCATTTCGGCAGTTGGGTACGGATACATTCGGCGGCCTCCGGCGGCACTGCCGGAAAATCGTGCGCGTACCGATAAAAATCCGTTTCCCGATACTTCCAATGCCCGATGTTGAAGATCAAAATATCCGCCTCATACAGCTCCTCGGCCTTCATCAGTTCATTAACCGTAATCAACCCGTTCGTCCCGAGCGGGCAGTAGATCAACAACTCTCGCGCCTCCAACTTCACTTCCGGCAACCCCGGATACACAGGCATCCCTTCATAAATCGGATACCCAACTCCACATACCTGGTCATCATCAACAAACTCCCTCTTAAATAACGTACCTGCAAGAAAAAAGACCTCAACCTTCACTTTAAGTGAAAGCCAAAGTCTTTTCCACAACCAACAACCATCAATTCAAATCAAAGCCCAAAAATGCCAACCGACATTCCAAAGCTTTTGCCTTTACTTCCCTACTTCCCCAACTTGATGAGATAGACCCAGCGGAGGGGAAAATTCAGCGAAGGACGCCTTTGAACTCGGAAACTTCCACTAAAATTTTAATCGGTTTTCCGGGTGAGACAGCGTCCTGTAAAGCATTTCGAAGAAATGCACTTCGGAAGCATATGCTGGTAATTTTCCCCGCAGCGCCTCCTTATCGCACCATCTTCTCCACCTCAGCAACATCAAGCTCCACCTTCGGCACAAACGCATCAGACCGCACATACTCCAACACGCTGCTCAAAAACTGCCTTCCGTCCGGCGTCTGTCCTGCCGCTGCCGCGTCTACCGTGCACACGAGCAGATTGCCGCCGCCCGTTTTGCATTCGAACAACAGTCCCAGCTTATGGTTGCGTTCGAAGTTGTCGATCGTTTGCACGATCGGCTCGAACGAAGACGGCGTGCCGTCCAAAATAACCGAACGCGAATTCATGACCACGTTCCACCACGCGTACGTCGTATGGCTTTCGCTCGGGAAAGTTTTCAAAGCCGGATGCTCGTTGCGAACAAGCAAGCCGTGCGTGCCTACTGGAATCTTGCGATCCATGCTTTCCGAGATCGAACGGAACATCGGGAAGCACCAGAAGTCCGCGGCATACGTGCCTTCGATGGAATTTTCCAGCGTCGAGACATTCGGCATTAGCAGCACGTTTCCGCCTTCAGCCAATAGCGCTTTCGCTTCGTCGTTCAGCGTCTCGAATACGTGAACGCCGCCGAAGTCCGCTTTCGTTTGCGCCGGATAGATCCAGAGGTCGTAGTTTTTGTAGACGTCCGTGCCGTTCAGAGAAAGTTCCAACTCCACCTTTTGCATCGATTGTACGTTTGGCAATGCCAGCTCGATTCCGCCAAGCTCGAACAGATCGCCGCTCGCCGGCACGTTTGCCGTGATCACGCCAGCGCCAAGTTGCTGTTCAGCCGAACGCAGCGACCAGCTCACTTCGATCTCTCCCGGCGCTTCTTCGCGGAACCAGCTCAACTCTACGGCCGCCCGGAACGTATCGCCGCCCACCAGATTGTACGATTCAAAGCGCGCCAGCAGCACGGCATTGTCGCAGAACGAACGCCAGTCTTTTTCCGTGATCAAGCCTTTGGAATCCATGAATGCGTCCAGCGCCCCGACCAAAGCCGTTCCCTGACCGCTGAAATCCTGCAAATCCAGCACCTGGAATCCGGCCAGCTTGCGCGAACGCAGCGCCGCTTCCAGCTCTTCCTTGTAACATTCCATCGCCAGCTTGCCCGAGTTTTCGAAGTAAGCGCGCGCCAGATGACCGAGTCCTTTTTCCTCCAAACGCTCACGGAAGATTTTGAAGTTTTCCGCTTTCAACGGCCCCGTATACTTCTCGATCTCGTCGAAATTCGGGAACGTCGCGTATTGCCCGATTTCGTGCGACACGACCGGAAGCGGCGATACCCAATCTCCGCCGTCGCCTTCGGCTTCGACCGTTTTCATGCCCGTGCCGTATTGGATCTGGATTTGCTTTTTGCCGCCTTCTTCCCCTTCTGCCGCTTGAACGCGCGCAGGCGAGATCGCTTGGTCATAATCCGTCAGCGTACCCGGAGGCGACACCTGTACATGCCCTTGCGGCGCGTCGCACATCGCATACGAACCGCGGAACAGACGCTCGCGCGTGAACCGTACCCCGCAAAAGAAATCGTCATGTTCCAGCAGCTCCGGCACCCATTGATGGTTATTCGAGCCTTGCGTGTACAGCGGACGGGCATCGAATTCTTTGTACCCTTTCAAAATGGAATCGATCTTACTCCGGCTGCCCCATAGCTCGTTGCCGAGCGAGAACATGACGCACGACGGATGGTTCGCAAAAGCTTTGAGGATCGCATACCCTTCTTCGATCAGATAATCCTGTTCGGCCTGGTTGTGGTTGTCTTCGCCCGGCTCGGTGATCGTGCCCCAGAACGGCAGCTCCGGCTCCATATAGATACCCAGCAGATCCGCCGCTTCAAAAGCAGCTTCAGGCGGACACGCGGTATGGAAGCGGTAATGGTTCATGCCGTACGATTTTGAAATGCCCAGAATACGAACCCACTCGTCCACATCCGTCGGCGCATATCCGGTCAACGGGAAAATAAGGCCGTCGTGCTTGCCGCGCAGGAAAGTCCGTTTGCCGTTGATCTCGAATTTGTCGCCCGCCGACTTGAACTCGCGCAGCCCCAGCACGCTGTCGGCCGTATCGATCACGTCGCCGTTTGCGTCCAGCAGCTCCAGCTTCAAGCGATACAATTCCGGCGTCCACTCGCTCCACAGACGCGCGTCTTCGCCCAACGCATACGTTACGTCGACGCTCGACCCGCTTAGCTCGAACTCTGCCGTATCCGGCGTATGCGACCCTTCCCCGTTGAAACTTGCCGCCGACACGCGCAATTTCGCGGCGGTTTTTCCTTCGATATCCGCCGTGATCCGAACGTTTTTCTCAGCTACGCTCGGATAGGTACGCAGGCTTTCCAGACGCGATTCCCCGTAAAATTGCAGCTCGACCTTGCCTGTAATCCCGTTCCAGTTGGTCTGCGTATCCGGGGACGTCATATGACCGCCTTTTGTCGGATAGCCTACGTTGTCCACCCGGATCGTCAGCGTGTTGTGGCCCGTCGCCAGCTTACCCGTCAGGTCGTACACATGCGGCGCGTTCAGACTGTTCCGCGTGCCGATCTCCTCGCCGTTCAGCCATACCGCCGTGATGCGCGTACGTTCCAGATGCAGCAGCGCGACGCGTTCCGCCGATTCCGCCGGAACTTCGATCTCTTTTTGGAACCAGGCCGAGCCTTCGAATTTATATTCGTCCGTCAGCGACCCGATCAATTGCTCTTCGTTGCGGCGTCCTTTGCGGGCGTGCGAAGTCGTGCCGGGCAGCTCCATCGTATCTTCAAACGTCTGCGGCAGGCCTTTTCTTTTTTCGTCCAAACTCAATTGCCATACCCCGGACAGATTCAACTTGCTTTGCATAGATTCTCACTCCTATTTGTATGCGTTTTCTCTTGCTCCACCTCTTACTATAACGTTTTCGTAAATATAGAGCAATCCATTTGTCGAAAGCTGTCGGGTTGAAAAAAGGTTGGACGTAAACGGACATTTGGCTGGATGATGACGTTTCGAGCAGCCCCGTTCCTACGACAAAAAGCCCCGAATCTCCATGATCCGGGACTTGCGCCGCGCAGGCGGCTTTTTTTACAACCAGGACAACCATACATACAAACCGAGCAGCGTAATGAACAACGTCGGAATCGTCAGCACGACGCCGATGCGGAAATATTGGCCCCACGTAATACGGATGCCTTTGTTGTTCAGCACATGTAGCCATAGCAAGGTCGCCAGCGAGCCGATCGGCGTCAGCTTCGGACCCAGATCCGCTCCGATCACGTTCGCGTAGATCAGCGCTTCCTGTATCCGGCCGCCGGCGTCCGCCGTGTCGATCGCCAGCGCCCCGATCAGAACGCTCGGAAGATTGTTCATGATCGACGACATCACCGCCGTCAGGAAGCCCATGCCCATCGTCGCCGCGAACAATCCGTGGCTTGCGAACGCGCGTATGCCTTCGGCCAGCAGATCGGTCAATCCGGCGTTACGGAGTCCGTACACGACGACGTACATCCCGACGGAGAAAAACACGATCGACCACGGCGATTCTTTGAGCACGGCGGCGACCGAGATCGACGGACTGCGGCGCGCCAGAATCAAAAACAAGATCGCGATCACGCCCGCGGTAAGCGACAGCGGAATCCCGAGCAGCTCGCCCGCGAAATAACCGATTAGCAGCAAGCCGACGACGACCCACGAAATCCGGAACAGCTTGAGATCGCGAATCGCGGTAGACGGCGCTTTGAGCTGAGAATCGTCGAACGTTTTCGGGATGCTTTTACGGAAAAAGAAATACAGCACCGCCAAGCTTCCCGCCAGCGCGAACAGATTCGGCACGAACATCCGGCCCGCGTACTGCATAAATCCGATATGGAAATAATCCGCCGAGACGATGTTCACCAGATTGCTAATCAATAGCGGTAGCGAAGTCGTATCGGCGATAAAGCCGCCCGCGATAATAAACGGAAACACCTGCCGTTCGTCCAGCTTGAGCGCCCGCACCATCGCCAGCACGATCGGGGTCAGAATCAGCGCCGCGCCGTCGTTGGCGAACAACGCCGCAACGACCGCCCCCAGCAGGATCAGGTACACGAACATGCGGATGCCGCTGCCTTTGGAAGCCCGGGCCATATGCAGCGCCGCCCATTCGAACAATCCCACCCGATCCAGCACGAGCGAGATCAGAATGATCGCGACAAAAGCCAACGTGGCGTTCCAGACCACATCCGTAACATCGCGTACATCTTGTACATCCACGACTCCGGTCAGCAGCGCAAGCAAGGCACCGCCGCAGGCCGACCATCCGATCGGCAATCCATAAGGACGCCGGATGACCAAAAATAAAGTCAAAACAAAGATAAGAGTTGCCCACAACGCTGCGTACACACGTTAACCTCCAGTAATCGGGCAAGTCGTATCCGGAATCCGATGTTCCTGATATTCCGTTCTCCTACCGCTCACGTATCTTGCGTATAGCCGTCTATATGTTATCCGCTTCGCCGTAAGGAAGCAAGGAATTTTTCGAACGTGTTCGTACATCTCGATTTCACTTGGTAAGGAGTGCTTTGAGACGTTCCAATTCCTTATATGCTTCAGGCTTTGAATAAGCGAACGAGTCTGGAGGAAAGGCTTTGCGGTAGCAGCTAATCCGTACCTTTTCCGTATGAACCCGGGTCGACTCAACTCGAAGCGTATTCTTCTTTTACAGTCACGATCTACGAAGTTCTACATGTATCGCAAGCATAATCAGAAGTTTATGGTCGCCCGAAACTTTACATTTAACTTGGTCAAGCTACTGGGAGCGAGAAGGCGTAGAGAAAAATTCAGTTCAAGACGCCTTTGAACTCGGAAAATTCCCTATTTGAATCCCATCCATTTTCCGAGTGAGACAGCGAATTGAACGAATTTTTCTCGGAGCCTTCTCGCTCCCGCGCGCATACGTAGCTTTCTCGACAGCCTTTTCCTGTTCAGCCCGTCATTCTTGTCCGCTTGATCGCTCGATTCACCTGTTCGGAGCTGAGCAACATGAACACGACCAGCAGCAGCGTCACGATTGGGAACAAGCCGATGCCTGCCTGCGAAGCCAGCACGCCGAACAGCGGCGGAATGAACGTGGTGCCTGTATACGCAATAGCCATCTGATAACCGATCAGCTTCGCGGAGTTGGCACGGCCGAACCGCGCAGGCGTCTCGTGAATCAGTCCCGGATAGACCGGCGCGAAGCCCAAGCCGATCAGGACGAATCCGACCAGTACCACCACATCCGGCAAAGGAAGCATCAACAGCACCGCTCCGATAACCGATATGACCTGACCCGCTAGAATCAGCGCGCGGTTGCCGACCTTCAGCGTAATGAAGCCGGTAATCAGACGTCCGATGGTGATCCCTCCATAGTACAGCGAGATCCATCCGGCGGCCGTTACCGCGGATACGTCGCGCGCGCCGACGAGGAAGCTCGCGCCCCATAGGCCGACCGTCGTCTCCACGCCGCAGTAGAACAAGAACGCAAGCAGCGACATTTTCACGCCCGGCAAGCGAAGAGGTTGTTTGGCGGGCTGTTCGTCCGTCACTGTCACCGGTATCGCAGCAGAATCATGTGCAGCCGCGTCGACAACGACTTCAGCGGCAGGCTTTTCCTCACGTCGAGCCGCAATCTTTTTCCAGAGCGGCAACGTAACCAGCAAGACGATGACCAAGCTAAACTGAATCATCGCAACTGCTGTATACCCGGATCTCCACGAATCCTGTTCTTTGATAAAATACGACATCAGCAGCGGGCCGCCTGTTGCGCCGAGCCCCCAGAAACAGTGCAGCCAGCTCATATGATGCGCTTCGTAATGGGTAGCGACATAATGGTTCAAAGCAGCGTCAACCGCTCCGGCACCCAAACCGAGCGGGATCGCCAGTAGCGCAAACCACAGCAGCGACGGCGCGAACGAGAAGCCCAGCAGCGCTGCCGCCGTCATGAGACAACTGAGTAGAGTCAGCGGACCGGTGCCGAGCTTCGCAATCAATTTGCCGCTGGCCAGACTGGATACGATCGTACCCGCCGCCACGATCATCGCCAGCATGCCTGCGGATTCCAGCGGCGCGCCAAGATCCGGTCGCATCACCGGCCAAGCTGCACCCAGTAGGGAGTCGGGCAGGCCCAGACTGATAAAAGCCAAATAAATAACAATCAGAAACCATGTTGCCACAAACATCTTCCTTCCTTTTTACGCGTCTATAACTGCTATAAAATCTTTGGCTCCAAGGTCTGCAACGCCAAATTCCGCAACCCGGACGCAAAATGTTCCGCAAAACGCTCCGACCATTCGATGTCCGGCTCGGCGGGCAAAGGGTGGCGACGGATATAAGCTTCCCAGTGCGCGGTCCATGACCCCGTATCGGGACGCACACCGTAGAGCACTACCCGTTCCGGTGCCAGTACGACAGAGACGGTGTGCACGATCCGGCAAACGGTCTCATTCCAGGCGTCTCCTGCCGGCGGCCGGCTCCAATCCAGATCCAGCGGCAAATATTTGACTTCTCCCGCCATGCCGCGCTTGCCGCCGATTAACGTTCCGTTCCAGGAAATCGCCATGCCGGGAGGATATTTGGTCGGAAAATAAAGCCCGATAACGACTCCGTTCTCTACCTCCGCACTATTGGCCTCCTCCAACAGATAGCCGTGCAAAGCCGCATTCACGTCGTTTTCCAATAACGCAGGCACGCCCAGTTGCTCCTCGATCCACTTGGCCGGATAAGTTCCTCGCAATCTATCGTGACTGCTCACCTCGATCCGCCCTTCCACGGCTTGGCCTGGAATCCCCAACCCGATCGTCTGAATCTGCGGATACGCTTGCATCAAGCTCTCTACCCAGTATAGAAACGAGTCCCGGTCCAGCGTATCAAAAAGCCGTTCTTCGTGTTTGCGCACATCTCCCCGAAGATCCACGACCGAAGCAAATACGGTATCGATTCCTTCGCGCTCATGGATATGCAAAGACAGCGCCAGCCGATGCGCATAATCGAAGCGATACACGGTAGCCGGACGCCCACCTGTCGAGGTGCCCGCTTCTTCTTCATTCAATTCGCCACGCTCTGCCAACTCGCGTACGAGCGCCGCCACCGTGACTACGCTTAATCCCGTCTCCGCTGCCAACTGCGGCTTGGTTGCGCTCTCCATTCGCTTGAGTGTGCGCCGTACCGTGTTCAGATTAATCTCTTTCATCAGCGTCGTATCTGCTCTTTTCATTGTACCTCCGTTCTTTGACCACTTTATAAAGATCCTTTATTTATATTGCCCACCGGATGAATTTTTGTCAACGGAATTGTTGAAATCGCATTTTGCTGCATTCAACGTTCAACACAAAAAGCCCTGGTTCGTAGTGAACCGGGCGTGTCTTCAAACTTCGATGAAAGCAGATTTGACCGAATTTTCGTTCTCGGCAAGCAACTTTTTCGCAGGCGTGCCGGGGCACGTCAAGGGAAAGTGACGAAGTAGATCTGCATCTCCTCGATGACCGGTCGATCAACGCCGATCTTTTGTAGATGCGCGTCCAACGGTGTGTGTTCAAAAGAATCAGGCGTTTTTTTTGAAAAATCGATTTGCCTGGTTGCGGTGCAACGGTATCGTGAATGTGCCAGCTCGGACTTCCTTCCACGAAAGGCCCTTCCACTTCGGTATGGCGCATAAAAATCACCCGAACCTCTGCCGTTCGTGCCTGCTCCAACAAGCCCAAGCGATCTCCCATACTTTCCCCCTTCATTTCATTCCGCTCGTTGCCAAAAGCGCCGACATGGTTTCCGCTGATTCCTGCATGCCGCGACCGATCCATTCTTCGATCCAGCCGTACACGCCGTAAGCGATAAAAGACGCCGCGTAGGCTCCCATATTGTCGTATTCACGCTTTGCTCCGTAAATCTCGACAAAAACGTTCAAAAACAAATGAAACAGATTTCTCTTTTTGAGCAAAAGATAAAAAGCCTTTTTTTCTTTCAAATGATGAAATAGGCTCCCGAACATTTCTTTCTCTGACTGGTTATTGTTCAAGTCGTATTCCGCATTCCACCGCGTGATCAAATGCTTGATATGTTTGAGCAAAATTTCATCTTTATCTTGATAGTTTCGGTAAAACGAGTTGCGACTTACTTTCGCCTCCGTTGTGATCTGAACGATCGTAATTTGGGACAGATCGCGATCGTTCAATAAACGCAAAAAAGCTTCCGTTATTTGTTGTTTAGCAAACGTATTTTTTTCTTCGTTATTCATGATGGTACATCCACTCCCGATCTGTGCCATTTTCGCCATATGTATTGATCTTGCCTATAAGGGTTGGTACATTTGGCACGTCGGTAGCGTATACCTGCGGCAATCCATTGTCAAGAGTTAAGTAAGCCTTTTGAACAAGTATAAAGGAGAAAAAGATGACGAAATTTTTTACAACGAAACGAACGGTTATATTGGCTGCGATCCTGCTGGTCGGATGGATTTCGGGAAGGCTTGCCGTACGCGCATTCCTGAATCTGCTGGTCGGCGGATCTTTGTTCGGAGGTAATTTTTTATGAGCAGCGAAAAGAAAATCAAAAAGAATAAACACAAAACCGGCCTGTTTATCTTGCTATGCGTAGGCGCATTTATCGTTTCTTTTGGGGGATCGGCGGTGTTCAAGCTCACTTACGCGGCTCCGGCATTGAAAAAGTATACGGTAGACTGGAACGACGAGACGGGCACGATCCGTACGGATCTATCCTACGGGGACGGCGACGCGAACAAATTCGATCTTTACCTGCCTGCCGATCGGAGCAAAGAAACTTACAGTCTTGTTGTATATCTTCACGCCGGAGGATTCACGACAGGCGATAAATCGGACGATGCGGATATGCTCAAATGGCTGGCTTCCAAAGGCTATGTCGCGGCAGGCATCAATTATACCCTGCGCAATGAACAGAATCCTCAGGCCAGCGTGTACTCCCAGTCGGCAGAGATCAAAAGCAGTATCCCCGCCGTTGTCGAAGAAGCCGGAAAGTTGGGATATAATCTGGATTCGATGGCGATCTCCGGAGGTTCGGCGGGCGGTACGCTGGCGATGCTTTATGCTTACCGCGACGCGGCCGAATCGCCGATTCCGGTCAAAATGATGTTCGAAGCGGTAGGACCGTCGAGTTTTTATCCGGAGGACTGGTCGGTCTACGGACTGGACCGGAACCCAGACGCCGCAGCCGGATTGTTTTCGGTCATGTCCGGCTCCGGGATCACGGCGTACATGTTCGGAACGGAAGCCTACGAAGAGGCGATTAAGCCGATCTCGGCCTATATGTGGGTGAACGAAAATTCGGTACCCAGCGTAATCGCTTATGGCGTCTATGATAAAGTCAGTCCGTTCGACGCGTCCAAGCATCTTTTGCGGGCGTTGGAAAAAAATAACGTGCCGCACCAGTATATCGAATTCCCGCACTCGGGGCACGCGCTTCAAAACGATACGGCTCTGTACGTGAAGTACATGGAGAGCGTGGAACAATACTTGAAAGCGTATCTGCCGATCAAGTAAAAGCCGGAGGAAGTTAAACATGAAGATTTTAAAAACGATTCTGAAAATTTTGTCTATTATCGCAATCATCATCGCTTTATTGCTAGCGGGACTCTTTGCATTTGCGAAGTACAAAAATACGCACTACTATAAGTTCACGCAGACAGAGCAGCCGATCGAAAAGCGATATACAGAACTAGGCGAAGAAAAAGTGTCGTTTGCGGAATACAAGGTCGACGACGCGGCTATCCAAAAGCACGAAATCTGGTATCCGGCGGATTTGGAAAAAGAAGATGACCTTTATCCGGTCGTGGTCATTGCCAACGGAAGCGGCACTCCGGCAAGCGGATACCCGGCCTTTTTCGAGCATCTGGCTTCTTGGGGATTTATCGTGGTGGGCAACGAAGACCATAATTCGCGAACCGGCGCTTCCGCCGAAGCAAGTCTGGAGTTCCTATTGAAACTGAACGAAGACAGCAGCAACATCTTTTACGGAAAAGTCGATACGCAACACATCGGCATCGGCGGCCATTCGCAGGGCGGCGTCGGAGCGATCAACGCGGTGACGTCCCAGCCTCACGGGAATATGTACAAAGCCTTATACGCCGTCAGCCCTACCTCTCCGTATTGGGGACAAAAGAACGTATTCGGCGCAGAATGGAGCTATGACCTATCGAAGATCCACATCCCGACTTTCCTGACTGCGGGTACCGGTGGCTTCGATGCCGGAACCGCCGACAACATCAGCTTAAAGGAAGGACAAGGCATCACGCCGTTATGGGCGCTTCAAGCCAATTATGAGGCCCTTCCGAATTCCGTCCAAAAAATGATTGCCCGAAAAACAGGCATCGATCATGGCGATAGCTACCTAGCAATAGATGGATACATGACGGCATGGTTCATGTGGCATCTTAAAGGAAATACCGAAGCCGCCGAAGCTTTTAAAGGCAGCGACGCGGAGATTCTTCATAACAGTCTGTACCAAGATGTCAAGAGCAATATCCAGTAAACATCACGCACATCATTCATTAACAAGGCTTGAAGACCGCTTCAAAGCGTTTCTTCAAGCCTTTTTCTTCGTATCCCTATAAAATCATAGGAACAACTCAAATCCAGTCTTCAGCAAGCAGCCGCTTGAGCCATTCAACATGTTCTTGCCCCAACTTTTCCGCAATCTCAAGTTCCAGCTCGCGCTTGACTGCCAGTTGGCGATTGCAAGTCTGTCCGCCCTTGCTTGTTAAGCGTACGTAGCGATCACGACGGTTATCGGAATCCTGCGATTCTTCCAGATAACCACGCTCGATCAAACCCAATACACTTTTATGAGTCCCTTGGCGAGTCAGATTGACGGCTCTGCCGATCTCTGAGATCGAGACTTTCACTGCCTTTTCAACGACTGCCAAAATATGCGTTTCAGTTCGATTCAGCCCTTCCCCATCCAACTCCGCTACCTTTTTCCGCAAAAAAAGATGCTTGTCGCTCATTAGGTCAATCAGGGTAGCTGAAGAAGCTTCGGTTACATTCATGGATTTACGCTCCTGTCAAAAGGTCGTGGAATTTCAGTCAACCAGGTTGACATTAATTCTTTGCTAATGATATTGTAAACCAAGTGGACAATAAAAATAAAGCTTGAACATTAAGGAGTAGAGCAATGGGTAAAAACAAAAAAGAAAATCTGATCTTCACAACGATGATGTGCGCGCTGATGGTAGTGGGCATGACGATCTATAACGTGCTGCTGATGCAAAGCTTGAGTGTGGAGGCGCTGCGTACGATGGCAATCGGTTTCGTGCCTGCTTTTATTGTCGCGCTGGTGCTTGATATTTTCGTAGTAGGCCCTCTGGCTAAAAAGATTGCGGGGCGTTTGGTTAGTCCCAACGCTCCGATGATTCAAAAAGTGCTGACGATCTCCGGCTTTATGGTTCTGGGAATGGTGATCGGGATGTCGATGTATGGTGCTTTGACTCATGTCGGCTTTACTTCGGGTCTGGGCGGGGCGTACATCCATAGTCTGTGGACCAACTTCATCTGTGCGCTTCCGCTGCAATTGGTGATTGTCGGTCCGGTTACGCGTGCGATTTTCATGAAAATGTTTCCGCCGCAAGGTGCTTCTGCATCTACGCAAGCTGCGGCTTAATGGATCGCCAAGTTTTCCTTCCGTATAGCAAAAAGCTGCTCTCTGACCATAGGGAGTAGCCAGATTGTCGAGAAAGATGCTTTGGTGGAAAAAAGGATTAAATTTTCAATGGAATTTTCCCGATTTCAAAGGCGAACTACAGCATAGGCTTCCGAAGTGCCTTTTCTTCGAAAAGACTGTAGCTCTTTCACAGAATTTCTCTCTCCGTCTTCTCGCTTCTAGGCACTTTGGACTTTATCGACACGTTAACTGCTCTCTGATCGTAGAGAGCAGTTTTTTATATGAAAAATTTCACTTATACCATAATTTTAGCTCTACATCTCACGGCGAATAAATCGACCGATTCGCCGTGCGGCTTCCAGCAGCGTCTCTTCTTCCCGCACCAATGCGATCCGTACAAAGCCTTCGCCTTCGTCACCGAATGCTTCGCCCGGCACAACGGCTACGCCTGTTGCAAGCAGTAACTCTTCCGCGAAG
Source organism: Saccharibacillus sacchari (assembly GCF_037722395.1). Lineage (GTDB taxonomy): Bacteria > Bacillota > Bacilli > Paenibacillales > Paenibacillaceae > Saccharibacillus > Saccharibacillus sacchari_A. The sequence continues at coordinate 156,492 of NZ_JBBKAR010000039.1, forward strand.
ATACTCGAACTTCCGATACGGCCGTTTTGACGGAAACGCTCGGGAATCTCTGCCCAGAGAAACATGGTAGCGTCCGGCTTGTCGATCAGCCAGCCTTCCTCCGCCAGCGCCTGATGGAACGCTTCGCATCGGCGTTCGTATAGCGGTGCCACACCCCGATCTCCTGCGGGAGCTTCCATTGCCAAACGGAAAGCTTCGATCGCCGCTTGCTGAACCGGTTCGAATACGCCGAAGTCGATATGCCCTTTCAGCTCTCGCAACGCTCCGACAGCTTCAGCGTTGCCGGTAATAAAGCCGATCCGGCAGCCGGGCATATTGAAGCTTTTCGAACAGGAATGCAGCTCGACTGCGATGTTTTTCGCACCCGGTAACTGCAAGATGCTTATCGGGCGATAATCGCCGAAGCCCAATTCGGAATAAGCGAGATCATGCACGATCAGCACATTCCATTTCTGCGCCAGGGCGATCAATTTCTCGAAATAAACCCGGTCCGCGCGGGCTCCTATCGGATTGCCCGGGAAAGCGACCAATATAAAACGGGCCCGCGACCAAGTTTCATCCGTAATATGATCCAGATCCGGCAAAAATCCGTTTTCCCGCCGCAAAGGCAACTTGTACGGCTCCACTCCCGCCAGTCTCAACGCCCCCAGATAGATCGGATAACCGGGGTCGGGCACCATCGCCAGGTCTCCCAGATTGCAGATCGCTTGAGCCAGATGCGAAAGCCCGTCTTGTGAACCGAGCAGCGGCAGCAGTTCGCTTTCCGGATTGACGTCGGCGCCGAAGCGATGCTTCATCCAGGCGGCGGCTTGTTTGCGGAATTCCGCGCTGCCTCTTGTACCGGGATAACCGTATACATCCTCGCGCAGCGACGCTTCGCTCAAGGCTTGGCGAATTTCCGGCGCGGGCGGCCGATCCGGCGTGCCGATGCTGAGGTCGATCATTTCCCGTCCCAACCGCTGCGCTTCTTCTTTCCAGCCAAAAACTTTCGAAAATACGGATGAGCCCATCTCGCTTACAAGGCGAGACTTCCAGCCGGCATGCAGCGAGCGAATATACCAGGCGTCGCAGGCAAAATGTTCCGAACCCGCTAGCGGTGCATCCAGCTCTCGGAATCCGTGCTTCCGGTAAAATCGATTGGCCGCCTCCATCGTTTGCAGCGTCTCCAAGTAGCATTCTTCATAATGCAGGGCAGCAAATTCCAACGCGGCGGCAAGCAGCTTGCCTGCCGTGCCGTTTCCGCGTGCTCCGGCCACGAGATACATTTTTTGCAGTTCGCAGACTTTCTCGGAATTCGCAAACGGCGCGATGCCGCAGCCGCCGATCAATTGTCCGTCTTCAACCGCAACCCAGTATTCCCGGTCTTCTCCCGCATAGAAGGCGGATAGTGCCGAAAGGCTATCGTCCTGCCAGGCTAATCCTTCCCGGTTGCCGCCGAATTCGATGAGGCATTCCCGGATGATGACTTCGATCGCGGCGTTGTCTGTTGCAAGGATGGTTCTGATTTCCACGCTCTCCGCCTCCTGTTGGTTGTCTATTGGTCTATCTGACTAGCATAGCACGAAAAAGACAGCCCTGTTATCCGGGCTGTCGCTGATTGTCGAGAAAGTTATACTGGTGCGGGAAAGCGAGAAGACTACGAAAGAAATTCGTTCAATTCGCTGTCTCACTTGGAAAACCGGATTGAAATTTTCAGTTGAAGTTTTCCAAGTTCAAAAGCGTCTTGAACTGAATTTCTCTCTCCGTCTTCTCGCTTTCAGTTACGGTTGTATTTGCTCGATACGTTGAGACAATCCCAATGTCGGACTATCGTTTTCCTCCGTACAGAAAATGAATAGAATATATTAAGAGATCGCTTAGACCTTTTCACATGTCCCGTAAATAACATCGAAGACCAATTGGCTGACGGCGGAGACTTGGTGGCGGTCGGTTTCGTCTAGCCAGGCCAGTTCTTCGATCTCTGCGGCCGGGGAGAGTTGGCCTTCGTAGTCAGCGGTGTAGCAGACCATCCGTACGCGAACGCCGGCTGCTTTGCCGTCGGCTTCGGCTTCGAAGATGCCGAAAGGGCGTACCGTATCGGGTTTGATTCGGACGGTCAACTCTTCCTCGATCTCGCGTACGAGCGTCTCGGTGTCGCTTTCTCCGGGTTCGCGTTTGCCGCCGGGGAAATAGTAGATTTCTTTGCCTTTTGAACGTGCGCTCAGTACCTTTCCGTCTTGAACCAAAATCCAGGCCACTTTGTCGATCATGGACGCTGTAGCGCTCGGTTGTCCGTTTTGCTGATTTTCCATCGGATATGCCTCCTGTATGGTCTGCCGACCGTTTTAATTCGCTGCCGAAGCCGACTGTACCGCTTCTGCCGGCTTCTTTTTTCCGCCAAATTTGAATACATAGATCCCGGCCACGATAACCAGGACTCCCGCAAGCTGCTTCCAGTCGAAAGCCACTTTCTCCAGCCCCAGCCAGCCGAGCGAGTCGAATAGCAAGGCGAAGCCGAGTTGGGCGGTCAGCGTCACCGAGACGGAGAAGGTCGGACCCAGAATCTTGATGCCCAGTACCAGACAGATCACGACGCCTACGCCGATCAAGCCGCTAAACCAGTACCACGGCTGCATATGTTGCAAGTTGAACGTGCGGCTTCCTTCAAAGACCAGGCTGCATGCCAGCGAAGCGACGAACCCCATGAACAGTACCCAGGTTGTCGTCGCCCAGGAACCCATATGCACATCCGTTCTATTATTGAAAATCGTTTGCAGCGCGACCATCATCCCCGCAAATGCTGCAAGCAGCAATCCGACCAGCATTTCTTTTCCTCCTTCAATCTTGGGCAATTCGTTTTCCAATCCTCAATGTTCGTATAAATTCCGTCCGGCCAACTGTTCCAGCAACGCCCGGTCGCGCACATGCAGATAACCGCCGCTGCGCTCGACCAGTCCTTCCTCGGACAGCTTGCGGATTACCCGGTTGAGATGCCGATAGCTCGTTCCGATCAGGTTGGCCGTATCGGTTAGCTCGGACGTGGCTAGACGCCCTTCGAAACCCTCATCGCTCTCGTCGTAGCAAACGGAGAGCAGATAGCTCGCAAGCCGCACTTCCACCGGATACATGAGGTTGAAGCTGAGAAAGTCCGATTTGATATAGAACTTTTTTGTAATGATATCCAGCATAAAACGCAGCAGCGGCGCATGATCGTCTCCGTAGCGCTTCAACGTTTTTCCATTGATTCCGATCACGGTGACGGGAGAAACCGCTTCGACCGTATTGATGATATTCAGGTCGCGGATATATTCGATGTCTCCGATGACTTCGGGCGGATTTTTGAACGAAATCACCAGCGTCTTGCCTTCTGGCGACGTCGTATAGATTTTGATTTTTCCTTTGACCAGCACATACAGCATGTCTGCGGACGCGCCTTGACTGCATAAGGCTTCGCCGGGCTCGAACACGTACAGATTCAATAAAGGACGCAGCGGCTCATGGAACACTTGCTCCAAATCATGTTGCACCAGATACTGATGCAGCAGCCCGGAATCTTTGATTTCTCTCATCCAAAAAGGCTCCTTCGCCTATAGCTTCATAATCAGCACGCCGCCGACCATCATCGCCAGACCGATAAACTGCGGCGCGCCCATTTTACTTTTCGCCGTACCGAACCAACCGAATCGATCGATCAAAAAAGTCACCAGCAGTTGAGCGATCAACAAAGCGGAAATGGTAAACGTGACGCCGATTGTCTGAATCGCGGTCACTTCGCTGAAAATGATCACCGAACCAAATGCGCCGCCTGCCAGATAAAGCGGCTTAACCTTGCGGAAACCGCCGAGATCGCCGTCACGCACGAACAGATAAATCATCAACGCCATGATAAATCCGGTCAACTGCGTTACCGTCGCCGCTTGCCAGGTCCCGATATCGTGACTGATCCGGGAATTGGCTACGCCCTGCAACGTAATGCAGGCACCGCCCAAAAAAGCGAACACTATTCCTCTAAACACCTGTATGCCCCCGTTTCCTTTGATAACCTTACCCATTATACGAACAGAGCGGTGGGATCAGGGAAGGACATATGTCCCAAATCTCGAAATTTGCATAAAAAAAGAAGCTTTTCTCCGCTACGTAAACGAAAAAAAGCTTCGAACGTCCGTCATCTTGTGATCCACTTGGTCAGTCTGCCGCAGCAGGTTCAGTCAGTCGACTGCTCAGGAATTCTTTGACCTTGCTGGTGTATGTCGCTTTGTCGATCAGGAAAGAATCGCCATGCCCCGCACCGTCCACGATCAACAGATCTTTATCCGCCGGACACGCTTCATACAGCTCATGCACCATGGAAGTCGGAACGAATACGTCATTCGATCCGTGGATAAACAGCATCGGAGTGCGGCAGCGGCGAACCTGACTCAGCGCAGAAGCTTCGGTGAACGAGTAACCCGCACGAATCTTCGTCAACGCCTCGGTCGCCGGAAGCATCGGGAATGCAGGCAGCTTGTACATCCGCTTCATCTGATGCTCCAACTCGGCGCGCACCGACGTGTAGCCGCAGTCTTCCACGATCGCTTTGACATGAGGCGGCAAGTCTTCGCCGCTCGTCATCATCACGGTAGCGCCGCCCATCGAAATGCCATGCAGCACAATCTGCGCTTGAGGCCCGTCATGGGCGATGACCTGACGAATCCAGCCCAGATAATCGACCCGCTCATGCCAGCCATACCCGATATACGTCCCTTCACTGCGTCCGTGTCCGCGGGCATCGGGTACGAGGATATTCATATCCAGGTCTTCGTGATAAAACTTGGACACGCCGCTCATCACGGACGCGTCGCCGGAATAACCGTGCGCCAAAATCGCGGTGCGAGACGTCGGGCGCTTGGCCGGCAAATAATACGCATGCAGCTTCAGCCCATCGCCGGACAGCAACTCCCGATGCTCAAAAGACTGGCTGTTCCACCAATCCCGGCTGGAGGTCGTTTCCGTCTGCACATCCGGGTTTGGCTGCAAGCCCGGATCGCCGTCGAGAAATTTTTTCGGAGCACGCGCCACAGCCAATTGGTAAAAGTAAAAGCTCCCCGCAACCACAGCTGCTGCCGGAACGGCAGCTACGCCGAGAGCCGTCCACAATGCTTTAGATTTTTTCACACGGAATCTCTCCTTCTCGATGGATTTAAGCCCGAACCGTACGTGCCAAAGCATTGATGAATCCCGAATGGTGCTGCATATGGCCTGCGTTCAGCGTTACGAGATCTCCCAGCGTCTCGGCTTTGGCAAAGTTCTCTTGATTCGCCAACTTTTCGTCCAGCTTCCCTGCGTAGGCCTCGCGGAATTGCTGAGGCAGTTCTTGCAAACGGGTCACCAGCTCTTCCCAAGCGGGCGGATCGCCCTCCCATTCGGCCGGCTTGGTGCCTGGCGCAAAGTAAGTAGCATACGCTGCCGGCAGCACAGGCTGGCGACCCGATACACCATTCACAACCCGGTCAGCGACCGCAATAATATGGCCCAACTGCCAATGAAGATGGTTGGAAAAGCCCGCCGGCACAACCGTACGCGCTTCTGCGGGGATGCCTTCTACATATTTCAAAATCTGTGCTTGAGCCCGATCTGTCATTTTAAACGCAAAAGCATCTGTCATGAACTTCCCTCCATTTCAATATAAGATCAGTATACAACGCCTTTTTTTACCTCTGCAACGCACCGATTGTAAAATCGCTGTTTCATTCGGTCGGACTTGGCCTATATGTGGGGTAGACCATGAATCGAATCCGAAAGGAGTTTATACATTGAATTCTTCAAATTCATCGCCGAAGGAAGAACTGTTTACTCCAAAAGCCGTACAAAATCCGTATCCGGTCTATGCGCGTATGCGGGAGGAAGAACCGATTGCCAAGCTGATGTTCCCTGACGGTCAGTTCGGATGGATGATTACGCGTTACGAGGATGCTGTCGAGATTTTGCGAGATCAGCGTTTTGTCAAAGATATGAGCAAAATGTTCGGCAGTGAATACCAGTCGATTTTCACCAGCAATATGTTATTTTCCGATCCGCCGGATCATCGTCGTCTGCGTGGACTTGTGCAGCAGGGATTCACTCCCAAGCTGGTAGAAGCCATGCGTGAGCATATTCAACAGATTGCGGACGGACTGCTTGATGCGGTAGAAGGACAAGATACGATGGAATTGATCGACGACTATGCTTTTCCTTTGCCGATCATTGTGATCAGCGAAATTCTGGGCGTACCGGTCTCTGATCGGGACAAATTCCGGGTGTGGTCCAATTCGATTGTCGGCGCTGCCAATGCGGAAGAAGGTCCCGATGTCTATCTTCATATGCAGCAATTTACCGAGTATTTGGCGCAATGGTTCGAACAGCTGCGCAAACAGCCCGGAGACGATCTGATCAGCCGGTTAATCGTAGCCGAAGACGCTGGCGAGCGGCTGTCCGAACAGGAAATCTACGGCGTTGTCTCGTTGCTGATTATTGCCGGCCACGAGACGACGGTGAATCTGATCGGCAACGGAGTGCTCTCGCTGCTCCAGCACCCTGATCAGTTGAAAAAACTCCAGGATAATCCCGAGCTGATCAAAGGGGCGATCGAAGAAATGCTCAGGTACAACGGACCGGTAGAGTTCAGTACATCGAGATGGGCCGGCGAGGATCTGGAGTTCAAGGGACATGCCATGAAACGCGGAGATTTGGTCATCGTGGCGTTGGATTCAGCCGGACGGGACGGAGATCAGTTCACTGATCCGGATCTGTTCGATATTACGCGCGAACGCAGCCGCCATTTGGCTTTCGGACATGGCATTCATATGTGTTTGGGCGCTCCTCTGGCCCGGCTTGAAGGAGAGATCGCGATCAATACGCTGCTGCGCCGTTTTCCGAATATCAAATTACGCGAAGACGCGAATGAGTTGGAATGGCGTCCGGGTATGATTGTGCGCGGCGTCAAAGAGATTCCGCTATCGCTTTAGCTTTATCTTTTCCCACTAAAAAGATGCCAAAAAGCCGTCTGCTCCGTGATGAGCAGACGGCTTCGTTTGAATTATTCTTCCATAAATACAACGCGGTTTTTGCCTTCTCGTTTCGCTTTCATCAAAGCACGATCGGCTTGGGCGATAAAGTGCGTGAAGCTGTAATCCCGGCTCGGACGCATAATAACGCCGCCGATGCTGACGGTAACATAGTCCTCTGCGTTACGTCCTTCGTCCCGATTCATTTGCAGCCCCACGACGGCCTGACGCAGTTGTTCAGCCAACTCTTGCGCCCGATTGGCGTGTTCGCCGTCAAGTCTTAGCATAAAGGTTCCTCCGCCCATGCGCGAAACGCTTGCTTCATGCTGACGCCCGAACAAGTCGAGCACCTGAGCCACGTTTTGAATGCACAGGTCGCCGCCTTGCAAGCCATGCACGGCGTTATAGGCGCGGAAATCGTCGATATCGATATCCAGCAAAGCGATCGGCGGCCGTTCGTTGAACGAGGCTACCGTATTCCAATCCGACTCCAGGCGTTCTTCGAAAGCCCGACGGTTCGGCAGATCGGTCAGCGGATCGGTCGCCATATAGCTGCTTAATTGATCGGTGATGCTGGTGTATTCGGTATGCTCTTCCGCCGTTTCCGCGACCTGGCGCGCAATCAGCATGATCGAAGGTCTGCCGCTGTGCGAAACGGCCGCCAGCGTAATATCCAGTTGAAGGGGTTCGCATTTGACATTGACGAACGCCTGATTCCCGGACACAAGCGCGGAAGCGTCACGTTCAAGCTGCTCCAGCAACAAACGCATCGGCTCTCGCGAATCGGCCAGCACGAACGGCAGAAAATCCCGGCCGATCAACTCGTCTTTGTTCGTTTCCCCGAGCAGCTTCGCCGCCTGTTCGTTGCAGTAGACGATATGCCGGTCGGTGATCGTAAAGAAAGCGACCGGCGAGAACTCCATCAATTGCAAATATCGTTGCTCGTTCTGGCGCAGCATGCGCGAGTTCTGCAAAGCTTGTTCCTCGGCGCGCTGCAAATCGCTTTTCGTCTGATTATCGACGACGGTGCGCAGTTCGAACAATGCGTTCAATTCTTCCGTTTTCCAATCGAAAGCGGTGGCCTGCACGACCTGGCGCCATTTCTCGAACGACTTGCGCGGGGAAAGACGCATCCCGTCGTCGTCCCGGATCACCGCTTTGGCCGGGTCTCCCGCCCAGTCCACGATCTGAAGCACTTCCGGCCGGAACCAGATGATATAATTTTGCTGGCCCGGGGACAAAGCGACATATAGCGCCCCCGACGCTTTTTCTTTATAGGCTTCCGCCGGAGCGAATTCCAGGCTCAGCCTCGAAGTTTGGTGTGTATAGTTTTTGGATTTTCCCGCCATCCAGCCGGAAAGTTCCCGCACTTGCGCGGGAGCCGGCGTATCGCCGAACAGCAGCAACTTATCGTTAAAGCTAACCGCGACTCCGGAAGCATCCATCATTTTCAGCAACCGGTTCTCCGACGCGTACAATTCCTCAACGATATGAAACGGACTGGAATTACCCAAAAAAATCTTGGCAATACGCGAAGCTTCCGTACGCAATCGCAGCTCGGCTTGATACTCGTCAAGTTGCTGGCGTTGATACAATTCGTTCGAGAAGAAAGCGCCAAGGAAATTACATAGGTTGCGAATACGGTGCGTGACATATTTCGGCGAGTAATGGTGACACGTGATCATGCCCCATAGCTGCCCGTCGTGAATCAAAGAAATGGTCACGGTTGCGCCCACGCCCATATTTTTTAAATATTCGATGTGCATCGGCGATACGCTCCGCAACACAGACAAGCTCAGATTCAACGGACGTCCGGTTAACGGTTGTACGGTCGGCGTAATCCCTACCGGAGTATAATCCACATTGACGATAGTTCGCAGCCAGTTACGCAAATACAATTCACGCGCCTGCTTCGGAATATCGGATGCCGGATAATGATGACCCAAGAACGGCTCCAACTGGGGTTCTTTGGCTTCCGCAATGACTTTTCCGTTCCACTCTTTGTCGAATTCATAGATCATGACCCGGTCATAACCGAGAATCTCCTTGACTTGCTCGGCTGCGGCCTGGCTGGCGGTATAGCGGTTGGCACTTTGTTTAAGTTTGACGAAAAAGGTACGAATCCAACGAAAATCATTATCCGCCTCGTCGTCTTCGCCGTTTTCCAGCTCAAGTTCGAGAATCAATAATCCTTCGCTTTCATGCGCGACTGCCGTAAATCTCACAGGCAAGCCCTGCACATCGATTTGGAGATTCAAATATTGCAAATCCGAGGAAGCGACGGTGTTCAGGTCACGCTTGACGAGATCCGCCATCACGTCGGCTCCGATCAAATCCGCCAATGGAAGACCAAGCAGTTCATCCGGCGCACGCCCAAGCAGTTCGCCTGAGTTCTGGCTACATTGGACGATCTTCCCGGTCGGCGTGCGGCGTGCCGCCAGTAAAACACCGTTGGGTTGAATCATACCCGGAATATGAATGGGTTCTTTGTCGCAGTTGGTCAGGTCGATCGGCTCGTCGGTAACAAAACCGTCGCCTGTGATGAGGGAACGATTCAGCGGTTCATTTTCGGAATTCAAGTTGGCGTTGGACATGATTGTGTAAGTACCTCCTGTGCTCTGGTTGCAAAAATAAGTCCAGCTTTAAGATTGCATGCTTCGGTCGAACCAGCGTTCCAACAACGCAAACGTCTCGACCGCGCTGCGAACGATCTCGTCGACGCTTGCCTCGTCTTGCCCGGCAGCCGTCAACAGCTCCCGGTAAGCGCCCCAGCGGGTTCGGCTTTCTTCGCCGTAAGCGTTGAAGTACGCCAATCCGGCTTCGGTCGAGATCGGCAAGACGCGCGAAAGCTTTTTGGTGATCATCTGCCCGCCCATCGTCGAACCTTCGATCACGTAGAAACAACCGAGCAACTTTTCCGGGGTCGATACGTCGGGCAGTTCCGTGCAAAGCGGAATCGAGTTCAGTTGATCCCGGGATTGTCCCAGTTTGGCCAAATCCGCCTCCAGCATCGGGGTTTTGCGGCGGTCTTGCAGATCGTAACCCGATGCGGACAAAACGCCCGATTGCGCGGCGCGTTGTTCCAGCGGCGCGATAAAGCCGTAAAACATCTCCAGGTATTTTTTATATTCATTAAGCTCGATGGTCCCTGCCATGATGGCGGATGCGTAAGGGTTCGCTTCCACCCGATCATGATAAGGGGCACTTTCGTTTCTCAGGCGCTCTAACACATTTGAGGTCATTGATTTTCTCCTTTTGCCGCCGCGCCGAAAAATGAAGCGGCAGCCTTTCAGCTACCGCTCTCTGCACGAACTTCGTGGTATGGACAATTTGATTTGCTACAATACTATAGGTATAACAATACCCGATTTGAACCATAAAAAAAAGAGCAGACCCAGGTAACTTGACGTTACCTGGGTCCAAAGTCAGTCTATGCTCGGTTTTTCTCAATATTCATGCCATACATCCCTGTACTCTTCATGCCGTTTAAATTGGGCGCGAACGTAGGAACAAACCGGGAATATCATCTTTTCTTGTAGGCGCGCTTCTTCAACAAGCCGATCCAGCAAAAGTTTAGCTACGCTTCCGCCACGGTACTCGGGGTCTACATACGTATGATTCGCCATCCATGTATGGGGTTCGGGACCTTCGGCATACGTAATCTCTCCAATGATTCGATCCGCTCTTTTCAATTTGAAGCCTGTCGCTTCTTTTACAAACTCGGCTCCTGCGATCAACGAAGCCTCGGGTTCCCGTTCCTTGCCCGCGTCTTTAATCTGTGCGAAGCCCTGCTTAATGCCGGCCACTTCTGCTTTCAGATCCCCGATTCCCAATTTCAAATAAGATAACGAAGATTTGAATTTGGCCGGTTTGTCCTTCACCTGCTCTTGCACGCGCTCCATGCTTCCCTTCAATGTATCCAGTTCCGTTTTGAGGCCGTCCATGGACGCTTTGATTCCATCCTGTGCCTGTTTGATATCGTTCATGCTTGTTTTGATCGTTTTTAACATTGCCATCCTTTACGCCTCCCTATGTCGCTAATCTTCTTTTCTATTACCCAAAACTACCTAACACAAAGACGTGTTTAAAGCTTACTAGGTATCGAAAACGAGAAAAATCGTAAAATAAAGCGTTATTTTACGTATGTAGAAGCGCGAAAGAGCTGGATGAACGAGATCTGCTTTTACAAACATCTTGATGTTTTTACAGACGTTTTACTTTTTCCTCATCGGGGGTAATATATGAGCAACACCAACAATACTTCATAGCAACAGCAACATAAGTATTGCGGGTGCTACTCAAAGACTTTTCCATCATTCATCGAAGGAGGGACAAGTCCAATGGACTAGGGTAAGCGAAGCATATTCCGAACTCTTAAGTTGAAAGAAAAACGCCCGTGAAAACGTTTTTCGAGAGAACGGTTATGTGGGAAACTTAGAGTACTCACCGTAGACCATTGCCGAGGACGGAAGATTGAAGACCGGTCGATAACGAGATTTTACCATCTTGGATTTCGAAGGGAGCAGGATTCCGATGACACAGGTTAGCGAAACGTACCAATGACCGATTTTCACGCATGAAAAACGTCGGTGAAAACGTTTTTCGTGAGATCGAGGGTACGCGGGAACTCACCCATAACGAATGAAAGAATCACTTCAACCGCCGGAAAAACGCCGAAGCAGCGAAGATCGATTTCGCTCCAAAGGAGAAGATTCCGATGAAACACGTAAGCGAAGCATACTGAGTGGTTTTACGTTCAGGGGGCGTACGTGACAGCACCTCTCTGTAAAATCAGGTATGTGGGAAACTCAGAGATTCAAGAAAGACTCACGACGGAAAAGGCTAAATTGAACAAGGTAAAGGTGAACATGCTTTGAAAAAGACCATTGTAGAAGGAAATCGCGATTTCGAGCAGGGAAAGAAGCCTTGCAAAAAAGGAGCATGATTCCAATGCAATAGGTTAGGCAGGCAGACCTTTGCTTACGCATACTGGACCCGTAAGTCCAGACGACGCCTCATGCGGGCATTAAGGTTGTCAAACCCAAAGGAAACTATTGTTCAGTGGAAACGGCCGTTTCGAGCAGGATTAAGCCTTGCGTGGAAAGGAGTAGGATTCCGATGCAATAGCGAAAGCGAAGCGTACTAGCACGGTTTACACAAAGGAAAGGTGTCCGTGAAAACACTTTTCGTGAAATCGATGTATGCGGGAACTCACCCCATATGCAAACAGACATGGAAACAGTCGCGAAGATGCGACAAGCTCCGAATTTAACGGAGTACGGATGCAAGACCCGGGCAAGAAATGGTAGGACAAATAAGAAACAAACCGCTAAACGGTTGACGAAAGCTGTGAAGCATACGCCAATCGGCAAGACTGGAAACCCAAGAATTACGTTCACCATGTCAAGCATGTGGATTGGATCATCAGGAGGAACGAATAAAATTGAATAATGACCTTAACGAATAGCCCCCCGCAGTCTTGTTGATTCAAGGATGCGGGGGTATTTGTGTGCTTTTTCAAATGGGTCTTGTTGCTTTACTCGACGTACAGTCCTTCCTCCTCCAGCATCTCCTGAAGGTCGAACAGCATTACGATTCGATCCGGCGTTTTGTACATTCCCGTGAAAAAAGATCCTTTCCGCTTGCCTCGGCTTTTTCCGTCTCCGATCTGCGGCGCCTCCGCGCCGACCTTCAGCACTTCAGTGATTTCGTCCACGATCAAACCAACATGCAGCCGCCCGATCTCGATTAGCAAAAGCCTTTGTTTGGCATCGGGAAACGCTTCTTCAAAGCCGAACGCGAACCGCACGTCGAACACCGGCATAATCTTGCCTCGGATCTTCATCATGCCCCGAATCGCCGAATAATAATCCGATACCGGAACATTCTCCGGCACAGTCAGAATTTGCAGCACATGCTGGATCGGTAATCCATACTCTTCCCCTTCGATCTTGAACACCACATACTGCTCCGCGTGATCCTGGAACATTCGATCCGGCCCCTTTCGTCTCTTTCATTTGCCCTTATTTTACACGAAACGCCCGACTCCGCATATGGGAATCGGGCGTAATGCTCTATCAGAACGATTATTGATGGTATTAGACGCTTAAGATGCCTGGCCGCGGGATTACCCCGAATGCTGCGGCAAGGTCGGACAGCTCCTGCTCAGTAATCCGCTGCTTGATCTCATGGTGAGCAATCAGCATATAGATCTGCGCGGCCTTCTCGATCGTCTCAATCAAACCGAAGGCTTCGTCAATCGATGTTCCGGTTCCGAAGATCCCGTGCTGCGGCCAAATCACCGAATGGTACTCCTTCATCTTCTCCGCCGTCGCACGGCCGATCTCGCTTGAGCCCGGCACCATCCATGGAATAATGCCAATACCGTCCGGGAAAACGACGATACATTCTGTGCACATTTCCCATAGCGTTTTCGTGAACTTGGCTTCGTCGAGATCATGAATAAAAGTCATCGCCAGCACGTTCGTTGCATGGTTATGGATCACGACGCGATGGTTGGGATCAGCTTTCAGGCGCTCGATATGACTCATAAAGTGCGAAGGCAGCTCACTCGTCGGCTTCGCATCGTGATCCAGGCCCCATAGCAGCTCCAGCTTGGTGCCGTCTTTGCTCACGCGCAGCACACCGAGATTGCCGGACGGGTCTTGCAGCACATTTTTAAAATATTTACCTGAACCGGTTACGATAAAGTATTTGCCCGCAAGCTCGTTCACCGGAAATGCAGGTTCGATTACGCGAATCACGTTGTTGATGTCCAGGTACTTAGCCACTTCGGCTTCGTCGAGAATGTAGCTGACATTACCGCCGTTACGTTCGTCCCAGCCGTTGCGCCACATATGTTGGGTGATTTCGGACATTTCGCGAATAAAAGGAATTTCAAGTGCTTTCGCTGTTTTTTCGGCGTTGATTGTGCTCATGAGTTGGGCTCCTTTGGGTACGTTTGGGTGACGCTGCGGGGGAGAAGGGCCTGCGATCGCGTGTTGAATGTTGATTTTCCGATTAGACTTTTATAAGGTGAAAATCAAAATTCAAAGGCGACCACTTCGTTTCTCCGGCTCCTTCTCCCCCTCCGCTCGGCACGCACGTGGATGGTGGGTTAGGTATGAAGTACGACAGGCGAAGCGGTAACCTTCGCCTGCTTGAAACTTAATATTCATTTCTATTTCTGTATTTCTTTGTCCCTATGCGAGCTTCTTAGAAGCTATTCAACGTCTGGAGAAAGTTTAACGTGGCTGGAAGCGAGAAGACGGAGAGAGAAATTCAGTGAAAGACGCCTTTGAACTCGGAAAATTCCTTATTTAAACCCAATCCATTTTCCGAGTGAGACAGCGTCTTATAAAGCATTTCGAAGAAATGCACTTCGGAAGCATACGCTGGCAATTTCTCTCGCAGTCTTCTCGCTTCCCGCGCCCCCGTAACTTTCTCAGCAGCGGGTATAGCTACTTAGAAGCTACCTCATGTTGCCCGCGTTTTTGAAGGACTTCTTTTTCGTAAGTTTTGACCTGGGTCAGCCAGTCTTCGCGGACAGGGACGCCGGCTTGGTCGCAGAAGTGGTCCCAGATCGCGCCGAACGGGTAAGATTTGAATTCTTCGACGAGTGCCAGACGGGACGTGTAGTCTTTTTCGACTTCGATTTGTTTGAGCTGTTCGATCGGCTCAAGCAGAGCGCGTAGGAGTGCTTTTTGGGTATTGCGAACGCCGATAACCCAGGCGGCGATATGGTTGATGCTGCCGTCGAAAAAGTCGAGGCCGATGTGGGTGCGTGGAAGCAGATCGCCACGTACGAGTTCGCGGGCGATTTCCAGTAACTCGTCGTCCATCGTCACCACGTGGTCGCTGTCCCAACGAACCGGGCGGCTGACGTGCAGCAGCAGTTGGTCGGTGAACATCAGGATGGAAGACAGCTTGTTGGAGATCACTTCGGTTGGATGGAAATGTCCGGCGTCCAGGCAGACCGTCTTGCCGCGGCTCATGGCGTACCCCATATAGAACTCGTGCGAGCCGACCACATAGCTTTCCGAGCCGATGCCGAACAGTTTGCTTTCGACGGCATCGATATTGTATTGCTCGTCGATCTTCTCGGCAAAAATTTCGTCGAGCGAATCCCGCAGACGCGCGCGCGGCGACCAGCGGTCGACCGGGGTATCCTTGAAGCCGTCAGGCATCCAGTGATTCGTTACGCAAGGTTGGCCCAGCTCGCGGCCGAATGTTTCGGCGATGCGGCGGGAAGCTTTGCAATGATCGATCCAGAACTTGCGGATTTCCGGATCGGTGTGGCTGAGCGTAAATCCGTCTTCGGCTTTGGGATGGGAGAACAACGTGGGGTTGAAGTCCAGACCGAGACCGTTTGCCTTCGCCCAGTCGATCCAGCCTTTAAAATGCCGTGGCTCCAGTGCATCCAAATCCACCTCTTCGTCGGTATCCGCGTAGATGGCATGAAGATTGACTTTGTGTTTGCCCGGAATGAGCGCCAATGCGGCATCCAGATCGGCACGCAGCTCGTTCGGCGTCGAAGCGCGTCCCGGATAGCTGCCGGTCACGGCAATGCCGCCGCTTAACGTCTTATCGCGGAACAAAAACCCTTGCACATCGTCTCCTTGCCAACAATGAATCGAAATTTTGATATCGTTAAGCTTGGCAAGTGCCGCATCGACGTCGACACCGTGCTTGGCATATAATTTTCGGGCTTCCAGATAAGCTTTTTCTGTTGCTTCGCTCATTGTAAAGTCTCCTTCAAGGTCAGTTGGTTGATGCGTTGCCAGCGTTCCAACAGATGATTGCGGTTATTCACCTGATTTGGATGACAAATCGTTGGCGGGAATGAATCTGCGATAACTTGCCTTGCCTGTCGGATATCCGCCAAAGCCTCGGCCGCGATCAACTGCACCGCTATGTTACCGATCGCTGTTGCTTCGGAAGGGCCTGTCCATACTTCGATACCCAGCAGGTCGGCCGTGAGTTGGGACAGCAATTTGTTATTGGAGCCCCCTCCGACGATATGTAGCACCTCGTACGTTTGCCCTGTCAATCGTTCCAGTTCACGCATCGCATCCAAATACGTCAAAGCCAAACTATCAAAAATACATCGGGCCAATCGTCCCGGCGTGTCCGGTACAGGTTGCCCGCTCTCCTGGCAAAACGCAATAATCTCCCCGGTCATACTCTGCGGCTTCAGGAAACGTTCGTCGTTGCACGGAACCAGACTCCGAAAAGCTTCTTCGCGTTCAGCCCATTCGGCAAGCTCAGCAAAATGGTGCGACTCCCCGTTCTCGCGCCGAACCTCCTGAATCATCCATAATCCCATAATATTTTTGAGAAAACGGAAGGTCCCGTACGCTCCCCACTCGTTCGTATAGTTGGCTTTGCGTGGTTCGTCTCCATTGAGCGGCTCACTTAACTCGGCTCCGAGTAAAGACCAGGTGCCGCTGCTGATATACGCCCAGCTTCGATCCGTTGTAGCGGGTACGCCGACAACCGCAGATGCCGTATCGTGCGTCGGAGCAACGATAACCGAACATTCCGGATAGTCGCCCGTCTCGGCCAGCTCTGCCTTCAATCCGCCAAGAGATGTCCCCGGCTGCGTCAGCTCGGCAAACTGCTCACGTTTCAAGCCAAGTGCTTGAAGCAAATCCAAATCGAATTCACGTGTTTGCAGGTTGAGAAGCTGAGTTGTAGAAGCATTGGTGGCTTCGTTGATCTTTTGCCCTGTCAGAAGGTAATACAAATAGTCAGGTACAAGCAAAATCTGATTTGTTTGCTCCAGTTGCCCACGGTCGTGTGCGTACAATTGATACAACGTGTTAAAGCTCAGTTCCTGAATTCCGGTCTTGGCATACACAGACTCCCGACCGATCAGATTCTGATGCAAACGGTCCGCGGCTCCAACAGTACGTTCGTCGCGGTATGCGTACACATCGTGCAGCCGCTCTCCAGAAGCACCCAGCAGAACGTAATCCACGCCCCATGTATCGATTGCTAATGTACATGTGTGGATTCCTGCCGCTTTTGCCTTTTTCAAACCGATCAGAATCTCCTTGAACAATGCGTCAATATCCCAGTAGTCATGGCCGTCCTTCTCCATAAAAGCGTTACCAAAACGATGAAGCTCGTTCATCTCAAGCTGCTTCCCCTTTAATGTAGCCGCTACGAGACGACCGCTGGAAGCGCCGATATCAACAGCGATTGCAACTCTCATTATTCATTCCTCCGCTGAAGCCAATCTTCTTTACGCTTTTATCCTACCTGTTTTCTGTGGGTGAGTCAACATTTTCGGACTTTAAGTATGTGGTTTTGTGTTTGTTTAATCTTTTTTTCAGACATAATTGCAGAATACTTTGTTTTTAAAAAACAAAAAAAGCGGAAACCCGTTCGGGTCTCCGCGTTGTCTTCTGTTGATACAGTTGGCTTACTCTTCGTCGGAATCGACGTTATGATAGACCTGTTGCACGTCTTCGAGATCTTCGATCGCATCGATCATCTTTTCGAACGATTTTTCCGAATCCGCATCCAGCGTCACGAAAGTCTGTGGCAGCATCGTAATTTCAGCTACGGTAAACTCTTCGATGCCGGCCGCGCGAAGCGCTTCCTGCACAGCATGGAATTGATCCGGCGCTGCGTAGATGATTACCGCTTCGTCTTCAGGGAGGATATCACGTACATCGACGTCCGCTTCCATCAGCAGCTCAAGCACTTCTTCTTCGTTCTTGCCTTCGATCCCGATTACGGCCGTCTCGTCGAACATATAAGCTACCGATCCGCTTACGCCCAGGTTGCCGCCATTTTTGTTAAACGCGGAACGAACGTCGGAAGCCGTACGGTTAACATTGTTCGTCAGCGCGTCCACGATCACCATCGATCCGTTTGGACCGAAGCCTTCGTAACGAAGCTCTGTGTAGGTCTCGTCACCGCTGCCTTTGGCTTTATCCATTGCACGGTCGATGATCGCCTTCGGCACGTTATACGTTTTGGCGCGTTCCAGTACGACCTTCAGAGCACGGTTCGATTCCGGGTCCGGCTCGCCTTTCTTCGCTGCTACATAAATTTCAACGCCGAATTTTGCATAAACCCGGCTGGTGTTGGCGTCTTTGGAAGCTTTTTTTTCCTTGATATTATTCCATTTACGACCCATATCTATCCCGCTCGCTTTCCATTGATTGGTTATGCCCTCTTTTTCACACCTGTTTATTGTAGCGTGAAAAAGAGGACGGAACAAGTCTCTATCCCTTTTCGCTGCGAAGTTTGCCGAACGATCTTACACATCGCCGTTCAATTTGTTAAACGCACGTCGAGCATTTTTCAAAAAAACTTCCTGCCGGATGCGTTCATCTTCCGAAATCCCGGCTTGCAAACGATGCTCCGTCTCTCCGATCGCCCGATGCAAACTTTCCCGCAGCGCTTCACGCTCTGCCTCGTCCAGCAGTGCCTTCAGCTTGTCCGTCACATTCGGCGTATACGGCATACGGTTATATTCCTCGGCGCTGACCGTACGCACGTCGAGATACGTATTTTTCACTTCAATAATCGTACTGGGATTGCGTATGTTCTTATCTGTTTCCACAACGACGCATTGATTCACATGATCCGCGTACACATTTGTGATCTTTTGCCGAATGCCCAGCACGCCGCGAATCCGACTAAACGGAATACGGTGTACCCGACTCACTTCTTCCGACATGGCTTCCCCTCCGTTCCCGTATCGGCCCTAGTCCTTTGTCAATGCCCTAGCGAACCGGATACTTCCAGCATATCATAAGACGGCCAAAAACGAGCAAAAAGCCGCCTCTTCAGGATTGCTTTTCTGCAAAAAATGCCAGTATCCATATTCTCTTGCATTGACAAGAAGTTTCTTTTGCCTATATAGTTGTTATGACAATTAAATGATAAAAATTTGATCCATTTGGTTTTGGGTGATGATTGGGGAGGACGATTTTGTTGGAAAAAGAACGCTTATGGAGCCGTAATTTTTTGACGATAAGTTTTAGCAGTTTTTTTATTTTTATCAACTTTTATATTTTAGCGGTGACGTTACCGGAATATGCGTTGACGCATCTTGGAGGAAGCGCGGACGGGATCGGACTCGTGACCACCGTTTTCGTGATCGCTGCCGTCATTTTCCGCCCGCTGACCGGCAAATGGCTGGATGAGATTAACCGCAAAAAGCTGCTTGTTTTCTCGGTAGTCATGTTTGCTGCGTGCAGTTTCTTCTATTTATGGGTGCCTACTTATTCGCTGCTGCTTGTGTTGCGATTCGTACACGGGATTTCCTTCGGGATTGCGGCGACTACTACGTCCACCGTGGTACTTGACGTGATTCCACGCGAGCAAAAAGGCGAAGGCATTGGCTATTTCACCTTGTTTATGAGCCTTGCGATGGTATTCGGTCCGTTTGTGGGATTGTCCGTCTCCGCAAGCGCAGGCTATACGGTGTTATTTGCATTGATGGTGATCTTCGCTTCGCTGGCTTGTCTGTTCGGCGTGATCACTCCTATTCCTCAGCATGAACGCAAACCGAGCGAACTGGGGGCTTGGGATATTAAACGCTTCATCGAATTCCGTGCTATTCCCGTAGCCGCTGCCGGATTTTTGATTGCTTTTGCCTATGGCGCGATTTCAACTTTCATTTCGGTCTATGCCAACTCGATCGGTTTGAAAAGCGTCGCCAGCTATTTCTTTATTGTTTTCGCGGCTATGGTTCTGTTATCCCGACCGTTCACGGGCCGTTTGTTCGACCGTCGGGGCGCGCATGTGCTTGTGTATCCGGGGATCGCTTTGTTCGCGGTCGGCATGATCGCGCTTAGCCGGGCCGACTCCGCAGTCTTTTTCCTGTTAACCGCAGCGATAATCGGACTCGGTTACGGTGCGATCATTCCAAGCTTCCAGACGCTGGCGATCCAATCGGCTCCTGCGCACCGAAGCGGACTGGCGACGGGGACGTATTTTGTCTTTTTCGATCTGGGTTATGGCTTGGGCTCTTATCTGCTGGGATTGATTGCGTCTTCGGCAGGCTATTCGACCATGTATTTGGTAGGCGGTCTCACCGTGCTATTGTCGCTTGTCGCTTATTACGGGCTGTATCATCGGGGAGAACGGCGCAAGCTTTCTTTTTCCGCGCAGCGGAAAACCCGGCATTCATCAGTCTGATTGCGGTCGTCGGGCCGTTTGGTTCATCTTTGTAAAAGAAAGAGCGCAGGCATGGGCCTGCGCTCTTCTTCGCATAGGAATGCTGACGTTGCATTTAAGTGGGCCGCTTGCGGGATCTCGCGCCGTTATCTTTTATACGGACGGTCGTTGGGGCCGATAATTAGGTTCGAAGCTTCGCGATTGGGATCGGTAGCGTCCCGGAAATCCACGTCGTCGGCAGGATCAAGACTGGAAGGGTCCGAACGGCGCGACGGATCGGAATCGGATTCTTCGTGCAATGCGACGTCGTCGACTCCGGCAGGAGGAACCCTTTCGTCGACGGGCGCCATGCCCGGCGTTCTGGAAGTGCCGTCAGGATCGAAGTATAACGTATTGTTGGCGCCGTTGCGGCTAAAAATCTCGTAGATCCGGCTGCGCATCGCTTCGTCCGCGTCCACCATGACCAGCACGTCGCCTTCGTGTATCCGTTCATCATAATATTTGGCTTCCTGTTCCGGGATGCCCAAGCCGATAAACCCGCCTGCAAGACCGCCTATGCCGGCTCCGAGCGTAGCTCCGGCCAGACCTGCGGCAATAGGCCCGGCGGCCAATAGTGGACCAATGCCCGGAATAGCCAATGCGCCGAGGCTCGCGAGAACGCCGGCGGCTCCGCCCAACGCTCCTCCAGTCACCGCACCCGCGGCCAATCCTTCCGGCGCTTTCGTTCCGGTTTCGTTCCGGATTTCTTCCGCTTCTTTCTTATCCTTGGTAACGACTGAGATATCTTCCCGATCATATCCGGCTTCCTGAAGGTCATGAATCGCTTGGACGGCTTGTTCTTCCTGTGCAAAAGTCGCCGAAATTTTCTTCATCATGTTATTTTCCTCCCTCTTCTGTCGGCATGCCCATTTTTACCCGATACCGATTAACGTCAAACTTTCCTCAAAAATGGGAACTCCCAAACCTATATTTAAAAGCCCTATCCCCCTTTCTTCCCTTTGCGTAGTGGCTTGTACATAGTATGATAGGACTATACAAATTTGGTATCTCGGATAAAAGCGGACGAGGAGGGCTTTTGCGGAATGACAGAAATAAAACACCCAGATACGGATTTTGCCCAGTTCCTTCATGCGCTTGAAGACTGTATCTATGTTATGGACTGGGACGGCGAGCATTTCCGTTATCGGTATGTCAACCGGGCGGCGGCCGTGCTTAGTCAGATCGGATCGGAACATATGGGGCAGACTTTTGCGGAAGCGTACGCGCACGAGCCGGAGATGGGCAAATACCTCCATCATAAATATATGAAAGTCGTCGATGAACGAGTAAGCATTCGCTTTGCCGACGGAACCTTGCTCCCTACCGGCGCCCTGAGCGGAGAAAGCATTCTATCCCCGATCTTTGGTGAACGCGGCGAAGTTACTGCTGTTGTCTGCGTAACACGGGATATGATAACAAGCTCGGAACGCGGGCAACAGTTGCATCATTACGCGTACCATGACGAATTGACGCAACTGTTCAACCGTCGCTTTTTATATGAGTTTCTGCATAAATCGTGCGGCCTGTTCCTGATCGATCTCGATAATTTCAAAAATATCAACGATGCGCTGGGCCATGAAACGGGCGACACTCTATTGATCGAGGTAGCCGGGCGATTCCGCCAATCCTTCGGAGCGCCTTATGTGATCGCACGCCAGGGAGCCGACGAGTTTATCATTGTATGCGAGACTCCTATTGCAAAGCCGGAAGAACAGGCCAAGCGAATTCTGGAAGTTCTCGACAAGCCTTTCCTGCTGGGCGATCGCCTGATTCGAGTCAGCGCAAGCGTCGGCATCTCTACATCACCCGAGCGGACTGAACTGTCCATGCTGCTGCGCCAAGCGGATATCGCTCTCTACTATGCAAAAAGTAAAGGCCGGAATCGATATCATGAGTACAATGAGTCCCTGCGCTATGATCAGGTGGTTAAATTCGACTATGAAATCGCGCTGAACCAGTGTATCGAACGCGATGAATTGCTCCTGCACTATCAACCGATCTTCGATGCGGCACGCAACCAGGTTGTGGAAGTGGAAGCTTTGCTACGCTGGAATCTCGGTCACAAACGTCTTGTTTCTCCGGCTGACTTTATCCCGGTAGCAGAGGAAACGGGCCTGATCGTACCCATCGGCGAGTGGGTGCTCCGTCAAGCCTGCAAAGACCTGCCCAAGATCAGCGAAAAGTTCGGCCCTGACGTACGCGTCGCCGTCAATATTTCGCGTGTGCAGTTCGAGGAAGAAGATTTTGTCGAGCGTCTGAATACCATTTTGGCTGAAGAAGGCGTCTCGCCGGAGCGCTTCGACCTGGAAGTGACGGAATCGCTGGTTATGCGCAATCTCGAAGAAATCTGTGCGATTCTGGATCGGCTTCGCGCGCAGGGGTATACGATCTCGCTCGATGATTTTGGCACGGGATATTCGTCTCTTGGCATTTTGGCGCAAATTCCGATCGATAAATTCAAGTTGGACCGCTCGTTCATCGTACAGATGAATCCTGCCGTCATCTCTGCTCTGCTCGCGATGGCTCGTGCGATGAATCTCGATGTAGTGGCTGAAGGTGTCGAGGACGGCGAACAATTGATTCAGTTAATGAATATGGGATGTCCCGGTATTCAAGGATACTTAATCTGTCGCCCCATGCAAGTAGACGATCTGCCGAACATATGGTTCCCGGATATGCAGCATCATGTCGTCTAACAAAAAGCGGTCAGGATCGCATATGCGAATCCTGACCGCTTTTTTGATCAATGAATCAATCCAACTTCCCGTGCCTGTTCTTCGGTCAAAATAAACTGCTCCGTCTCCCAGTATTCTTTTGCCGGGTCCAGACCAAACATATCGATAATCTTGCTCCAAATTTTCCGTTGCATCGCTTCTTGCTGGGTAATCATAATCTTCATTGGCCGTATGCCCCTTTCGCTATAACGCGACTCGCTGCGCCTTCTCTTTTGATTACCCTGATTGCCGGCAAGACGACTCGCTGCGGAAGCAATTAACGAGATGGTCATCGACCATGCCGGAGGCTTGCATCAGCGCATAGCAGATCGTGCTGCCGACAAAGCCGAAGCCGCGCTTTTTCAGATCCTTGCTAAGACGGTCCGAAATTTCGGTCTTGGCCGGGACGTCTTCGGGGCGAACACGGTTCCCAATCATCGGCTCACCGGATACAAACGTCCACATATAAGCATCGAAGCTGCCAAATTCCTTTTGAACGCGCAGAAAAGCTTTCGCATTTTTCACGGTTGATTCCAGCTTCATCCGATTGCGAATGATTCCTGTATCCTGCATTAAGCTCTCGATCTTCTCGGAATCATATTCAGCGACCCGAGCAGGATCAAAGCCGTCCATCACTTCGCGATACCGATCCCTCTTTCTCAACACGGTGTACCAACTGAGTCCAGCCTGCGCGCCTTCCAGCGTCAGCAGCTCAAACCACTTCCGGTCATCGTGCACCGGTACGCCCCATTCTTCATCATGATAACGAATATAGAGCGGATCTTCGTTAACCCAGCGACAGCGGATCAGCGGCGTGGATGATTGCGTCATTTCAAACCTCGCTTTGGCAGCACTTTTACATAATCGTCGGACAGCTTCATCAGTTGCAGAATATATTCGTAGTCTTCGCGGTAAGGTTCGATATCCTCTATATGCTCATGGGTCTCCAGCGAGATCGCCGTTCCATCATCAAAACCTTCTCCAGGGATAAACAGAACGCCGTCTCCGACAAACGATCCGGTCGGCAGATAATAGCGGATGCCCACGACGTTGCGGTCCGTATTAAGCAAATCGCGGCCGAAAGCGGTGTACGATTCTTCCTCCAACGATACGCCGAGCAGGTTCATCAAGGTTGGCACGAAGTCCATTTGACCGCCTGCCAGCTCGACCGTTTCGCCTTTTTCCACGCCGGGGACACGGATCGCAAGCGGAATATTGAAGCGGCTTGCATTGGCGTCATAGGAAATGCCCAGCATCGAAGATACCCATGCGGGATCGTTTTCCGCTGTGGACAGGCCGCCGTGATCGCCGTAAACGAGCAGCACCGTGTTATCCCAGAGTCCTTTTTCTTTCAGGCCGTCAATCAGCTTGCCCAACGCATAATCCGTGTAATGTTGAGCATTGAGATACTTCCCGAGTTGCGTATCCTGTAAACGTTCCGGAATCGCAAGCTGCGGGAACTCTTCTGGGACGTCAAAAGGAGCATGGCTGGACGTCGTCACGAATTGTGCATAAAACGGCGAGCCGTCTGCGGTCATTTCGTCGATTTTTTCCAAACCAACGCGGTACATCTCTTCGTCGGACGCCCCGAAATTATTGAACTTGTCGTTGTTGTAATTCGGCTTGTCGTAAAAGTTCTGGAAACCAAGCGCCGGATACAGCTGATTGCGATCCCAGAACGAAGCGTTGTTGATCTGGAATGTCGCGGTCTTGTACCCTTTGTCCCCAAGCAATCTCGGAGAACTTGGAATCACGCGATCCCCGTAACCGGTCGACATGGCGATCTGCGCGGTCGGATAGATCGAGGTATTGGAGATAAATTCGGCATCCGATGTATTCCCCTGCCCGATCTGCTGATAGATATGCGGGAAATAGAAGCTTTCGTCCATCAATGCGTTCAGATTCGGCGTGACTTCCGTTCCGTCCAACTTGTAGTCGATCGGGAAGTTCTGGAATGATTCCATCTGAACGACGACCACATTCATGCCTTTTGCCGCTCCGAAATACGCAGGAGACGCTGTAGTGTTCGTTGCGTCCGCAGCATTCTCTAGTTTATCCGTATACGGGAAAGATTGCTGGAGCGCCTTCACCTGTTGGGCAACTTCTTCAGGCGAGGTCGATGCGATAAAATCACGTTCTTTGCGTTTCTCGATCGCTGTGCTGACTTGGTAATTGATAAAACCAATATTTTCCGCACGTACAATCTCGTTGCTGATCGCAGAACCTCGATTGATCCATACGCCGGACAGCAGCAGGCAAACAATCAGCAGCGCCGCCACCCCGACACGACTCATGCGGGTTGCGGTCCCTGCCCAATAGGAACGCGAGCCGCCACTCCCTACGAATGAAAAAGACTTATGCGATTTGGATCGGCGAACTTTCACCACGATCACCGAAAGCACCAAGGCCAATAAATCAGCAAAAAATATGAAATAGGCGGGTTTGAGCAATCCTCCGACCATATTGCCTACCTCGGGCACCTGGCCGAGCGAACCGAGTACAACATAAGTCGGTACAGAACCAAAGTACGAATGATAGACAGCCGCACAAAAAAAAGCTACAGACAAAATCAGATTGACCCCCCAGGCAACGCCAACTCGCAGCCGGCGCGGAAGAATCAGTTCAAATAGACAAGTTACTCCGAGCGCGGTGAATAGATCGATAAATACGCCGCTAAACTCAAAGTCGCCGAAGAAAAATCCACGCAATAGCAGCAGCTTGGCAAACAAGATACAGACCGCCGCAATAAAAAGACGATCCGGCTTGCGGGATGTTTTCGACTGGAATGAGATTTGTTTCATGAGTGGAATACCTTCTTTATTAAGAATGTTTGGGTTAAATCCCCATTATAAAACACTCTGTTTGTGTGGTCAAAGGGGGAGTAGGAACGTGGGAGGCGCTACGGGAGAAATTACCAGCATATGCTTCCGAAGTGAATTTCCCCCTCCGCTGGTGGCACGCTCGGAAAGGGAAGAAAAAAGAGCATTTTTTTCTTCCTTTTTGGTATTGAGTTTTCAAAATTGTGTGAAAAGCAAATAGCTTACAATCCTAAATTTGCAAGCTATTCAGGCACTTTAAACATGAAAACATTAAGTTCAGTGTGAGGTTTTATATATTCTTTCCCTCCTACCTCCCACCCAGCCGAGAGCCGGTTTCGAACCAGAGCGCCTTTGCCCTTTCCCCTCACCTCTAAATCTTTTATTCAAATCGGAAGGGGAAAGGACAACGAAGCGACGGTCGAAACCGGCTCTCGGCGCCTCCTCATTGTTTCGAGTCGTAAAAGCAGTGCTTGCAGAACAACGATCCGACACTCAAAGTCAGGATGCCGAAAGAAAATTGAGGTTGTCGCCGTTTGTCGGTTGGAGAGCCGGGGTTGAAAAGCGGCGTGGCAGGGCGGTTACCCGCTCTCTCGTGTTCGGAAAAGAACGGAATATGCGAATGACCGAAGATAATAAGATCCACGTTTTCGTTGTCAAAAGCGGCTGCGGCATTATCGGGTGTATGGCCTTTTCCCAAATGGCCGTGAGTCAATCCGATTCGGCGGCCCGCGATTTCAACGATCCGGCGATACCCCCAACGCTCGACGATATCGGGACCGTCGTTGTTGCCGGCCACGCCTTCGACAGGCGCATAAGCAACCAGCAGGTCATAAACTTCGGGCTTGGTCCAGTCTCCCGCGTGCAGGATCAGATCCGCGTTTTGCAATCCGTCGATCAGCGCGGGAGGTAACGCTTTGGACATCCGTGGCATATGGGTATCGGAAACAATCACGATTTTCGCAGACTCGAACGGCATCTCATATGTGCTTACACGTAGGATATCCATATTTATTGCACCCGCAGCTTTTCCCGGCGCTCCGCTCGATCCTTTTCGGTGAGCTTCGGGCAGTTGTAGCAATATTCGGCTCCGGGAAGAGTGTGGTAAAGGCAGCAGCTTGGGCGCATTTGGATCTGTGCGGAAGGATCGGTTGGATGTTCGATATAGCGAAACCGCAGATCGAACGGATTTTTCTTGCGGCCGAAGGTGTCGGGTTGAAGGGTCTTCAGCTGTTCGTAGGCTTTTTCCAGGCGATCGCGGTGCGGGGCTAGCATAGGGCCGATCTCCGGGTGGGTGCGCCACGTTTCCGCAAAGTAATTCAAGCGGCCGGGAAGTTGAGCCCAGATCATACCTACGGCCAATCCGGATACGGCGGCAAAGTTTTCAAATAAGGTGCGACAGGTCTTGCCATAAAAAGCTTGGAAACCTTCTACGGTCCAAGCATCACGTGCGTTATCTGTAGGCGCGCGCTCTGCGGAACGGTTGTGAATGACGATGTTGAACGAATGTCCTCCATTTTCCAGACGGAACAGCTGTGCACTCAAGTTCTGCGCCGAAAAATCGGGACGCAATCCTGCAACTGCCGGGAAATACAGCGAAGCGGCTACGGTTCCGCTGAACCAGCTACAGAAGTAGGTGACGGCTGCTTGTAGATTCGGAGCTTGCAGCACATCGGCAAAGGCTTGGAGAAACGGCTCGGCGCCTTCTCGTGTGGATAGTTCAGCCAGCGTTGCCTCGGCGCAAGCATCCGGTTTGGGCTCCGCGCTCATATAGAACTGGGGCAAAATCAAAGACGGATCGAAAATGACGATGTTCGATGAATCGGATTGCATATCGGATTGAGGTCCTTTTCCGGTAAATTGCGGGTTAGACGCTTCGGACATGGGGTTCATCCTTTCCGTATCGGGAATGTTTCTCATTGGTTTATCGTACTTGATCGTCGGGTGTAGTTCAACGAAAATCGTTAACGAGTTAAAAATTAAACAATAGCGTTAAAAACGCAAAAAAAGACCGTTCTCTTTCAATAAGAAAGGAACGGTCCAAATTCAAATCGTATGAATGAGTTTAAGCCTACGGCCAAAAGAACAACTATGGAAGTCTTTTTTGGATCGTAGGACTGTTTAACCGAAACGACCCATGATGTATTCCTGAGTCATTTGGTTGGAGGGATTCGAGAACAGCTTGGTTGTGTCGTCGTGCTCGATCAGGTTGCCCAGATAGAAGTACGCGGTCGAATCGGATACGCGAGCGGCCTGCTGCATGTTGTGCGTGACGATAACGATACGAAGCTCTTTTTTCAATTCGATGATTAGCTCTTCCACCTTGCCTGTCGATACCGGGTCAAGCGCGGAAGCTGGCTCATCCAGCAGTAGAATCTGGGGGCTAACCGACAGCGCGCGCGCGATGCACAGACGCTGTTGTTGGCCGCCGGAGAGCGCCAGAGCCGATTCTTTCAAACGGTCTTTGACCTCGTCCCACAGAGCCGCGCGGCGCAGGCTTTGCTCGACGATCTCATCCAGTTGCTTCTTGTTTTTCGTGCCGTGGTATCTTGGACCGAAAGCGATATTTTCATAGATCGACTTATAAAACGGATTCGGACGCTGCCAAACCATACCGATCTTTTGACGAAGCGTTACCGCGTCCGTTTCTTTATCGTTCAAATCCTGACCGTCCATCCAGATTTTGCCCACGACCCGCGCCGAAGCGATCTCGTCGTTCATCCGGTTCAGGGAACGCAGGAAGGTTGACTTCCCGCAGCCCGACGGTCCGATCAGAGCGGTCACGCTCTTCTCGGGAAATTCCATATTGATTTTTTTGACTGCTTCGTTGGTTCCGTAGAACACGCTCAGTTCTTCCGTACCGAAGCGAGGTTGCGTACTGGTCTGCATAACGGAAGCCCTCCTAGTTGACTTGTTTGGAAGCGGTAATTTTGCGGTATACGACACGTCCGAACCAACGGGCTACCAGGTTGAACAGCAGCACCATGATAACAAGAACGGCCGAAGCTCCCGCGGATACATCCTTCGCGTCCGGAATACGTCCTTCACTGTTCACTTTCCAAATGTGTACGGCAAGTGTCTCGGCCGAACGCATCGGGTTGATCGGGGAACGTGCATGGAACGGATTCCAGTCTGTGAAGTCCAGCGGAGGCGTCGTCATACCGGATGTAAACAGCAGCGCCGCCGCTTCGCCGAAGACGCGGCCAGCGGCCAGAATCGTTCCGGTGATCAAGCTTGGCAGTGCAACCGGAAGCAAGATCGACGTGATGATTTTCCATTTGGAAAGACCCAGTGCAAGACCTGCTTCCTTTTGCTCGCGAGGGACGGCACGGAACGCTTGCTCCGTGATCCGAACCATCAGCGGCAAGTTGAAGATCGCCAGAGCGATCGCGCCGGAAAGTAGCGAATAGCCGAATCCGAACGTGTTCACGAACAGCAGGAGACCGAACAAACCGACTACGATCGACGGGAAGGAAGACAATACTTCCACGACCAGGCGGATAAAGCCGGTCAGTTTGTTTTCTTTGGCGTACTCGGCCATGTAGATTCCGCCGCCCAAGCCGAGCGGAACGGTAATGATCATGGTCAGCACGAGCAGGAACAGCGAGTTGAACAACTGGGGACCGATACCGCCGCCCGCCTTGAAGTTTTGCGAAGGGGACGTCAGGAAGTGCCAGTCGATATGCGCGATCCCGCGGAACAAAATGAAGCCGAGTAAACCGCCCAGAATGGCAACGATCAATACGGCAAAAAAGATAATGACGCCTGTAGCGATTTTATCGGCAGTTTTTGCTTTCACAGCTTATTCCTCCTTTGGAGCAACCGTACGATGATGATAAACACGAAGGTCATGAAGAGCAGCATCAAAGCCATGCTCCAAAGGACGTTATTCTGAACCGATCCGGTCGACGTATTCGTCATGTTCAACGTGATGACGCTGGTCAGCGTGGAAGCCGATGTCAGCAGCGATGTTGGAAGGAATGGCGCGTTACCGATTACCATCTGTACGGCGAGCGCTTCACCGAAAGCGCGCGCGATACCCAAGATGACACCTGTCCACAGCGAAGGGGCCAAAGTCGGCAGAACCACGCGGTAGATCGTTTGCCAGCGCGTTGCGCCGAGTGCATACGATGCCTCGCGCATTCCGCGCGGAAGCGAAGCCAGTGCGTCCGCCGCGATACTTGTGATAGTTGGCAGGATCATAACGGACAGCACAAGCGCACCCGCAGCTACGCCATAGCCAAGCGAGTCTCCGCCAGTCAGAGTCGAGATGAACGGAACCAGCACGGTCAGACCTATAAAGCCGTAGACAACGGACGGAATGCCCGACAACAGCTCGATCACCGGTTGAAGAATACGTTTGCCTTTACCCGGAACGATCTCGGTCATGAACAATGCCGCACAGATGCTCAGCGGTCCCGCGATCAAGGCCGCTAACATCGACACGACGAACGAGCCGCCGATAAACGGCAATGCGCCGAACGACGGATTGTCGCCGTCAGGACTCCAGTGCGTGCCGAACAGGAATTCGATCGGGCTGACTCCGTCCTTGAAGAATGTCGCCAAACCTTTCGAAGCTACAAAATACACGATCGCTACGATGACTACGATCAGCATTAATACGCATAGATAAGTGTAGATTTTGCCGATCATGTCCTCGCGGCGATGCCTTGCGAAGCCACGGGATTTATTATCGGCGGTAGCCTTATTATTTTCCATAAGTGGATACCCTCTCCATTCCTTGGTGAACGCGCAAATAGAGGCGGAGATCCCGCCTCTTTTTTGCCGGTGCGTCGAATCGGTTACTGAATGACTTTACCTTCCGCATCGCGCTTAACTTCCATGCTCGATACCGGAATGTAACCCAGTTCAGTTACGTCGGCATTTTGTACTTCTTCCGTCATGAAGTAGTCCAGGAATGCTTTCGTCGCGCCGTCAGGCTCGCCCTTCGTGTACATGTGCTCGTAAGCCCAGATCGGGTAATCGCCGCTTTGTACGTTGGCTTCCGTCGGTTCTACGCCGTCGTAAGACAGAGCTGTAACCGTATCGTCCAGGTACGAGAACGCCAGGTAACCTACAGCGCCTTTTGTATCGGCAACGATTTGTTTAACCGTGCCCGAGGAATCTTGCTCGATTGCGCCTGGTACGTTTTCTACTTTTTCGCCCAGTGCATATTTTTCGAAAGTAGCACGTGTGCCCGAGCTGCTCGGACGGTTAACGATCGTGATCTTTTGATCCGCGCCGCCAACTTCGCTCCAGTTCGTTACGGTACCGTTGAATACGTCCAGCAGTTGTTGCTTCGTCAGGTTTGTTACGCCCGCATCTTTGTTCACGACAGTTGCCATTGCGACAACCGCTACTTGATGGTCAACCAGTTCAGCCGCTTTGTCAGCATCCAGCTTCTCTTCCGCGAACACGTCGGAGTTGCCGATGTTCGCCGCGCCTTCGGATACTTGAGTCAGACCAGTACCGCTGCCGCCGCCTTGGACTTGAACGACAACGTCCGGGTTATTCGCCATGAACTCTTGTCCCACTTGATCAACCAGCGGTTGAAGTGCCGTCGATCCAACTGCCAGGATTTCTCCCGATACGCTTGCTTCAGCCGGTTGTTCAGTAGCTGCCGGAGTTGTAGTTGTTCCTGTAGCTGCCGGTTCCGTAGTTGTCGCAGTGCTGCTGGAGTTGCCGCCGCAAGCGGTAAGCGCGAGCATTGCGGAAAGTGTTAAAGTGCCGAATAACGTTTTTTTCGATTTCATGTCTGGTTTGACCCTCCTAGTGGATTCATACGATTGCGTGCGTCTTCTCTCTATCCGAGTTGTCCGCGCCGCTTTACAGTACCCATTGTAGGATTCGAAAATCAACGGAAAACACTTGTTTTGTAAAATGAATGTAAAATATTTCGATTCATGATTCAGGGGAAAGAAAAAACGCTCGGATGATCGGAGCGTTCCGGGGTGGCGCGGCGGCAAGTCCTATTCGTGGGATCAAATCAAAAGGCTGCGGGAAAAATTCGCTGCTTCGCTTTGATGAGAATAGGAGTTGCCACCGCGCCTGGAACGCTGGGATATCCGGGCGTTTTTTATGGTGGGTTAGGTTGGTAAGGGATAAGGATTGATGGGTTGGATCGTGCCGTCTTCGTTGTAGTGCAGTTCGGTGTATTTTACGCAGCGCTTGTGGTCGACGTTGTTGGACAAAGAACTGTCGTGATAGAACAGATACCATCGGCCTTCGAATTGTACGATAGAGTGATGGGTGGTCCAGCCGATCACTGGAGACAAGATGATGCCCTTGTAAACGAAAGGGCCTTGAGGGTCTGGGCTTACGGCGTATGCGATTTGGTGGGTGGTGCCGGTTGAATAGGATAAGTAGTAAAGACCGTTGTATTTATGCACCCAGGGACCTTCGAAATAGCGACGGGCTTCGTCGCCTGCGACGATTGGATTGTGATTTTCGTCTATGATGGAAATTTGCGTCGGCTCGGCGCTGAACGACAGCATATCTTCGTTCAGCTTCGCCGCATAAGGGCCGATTGCCGGCTCGTGGGCGGCCGGACCTTCGGTGCGCTGGGGCTCGTAGGTTCCGCTTTGCCATTGTTCCAGTTGTCCGCCCCATAGACCGCCGAAGTACATATAGGCTTCGCCGTTATCATCAATAAACACGGCCGGATCGATGCTGAAGCTTCCCGGAATATAGGTTGGCTCCGCTTGGAACGGGCCGACCGGCGACACGGATGTCGCCACGCCGATTCGAAACACATCTTCATGATCGCGGGCCGGGAAAAACAAATAATACTTCCCGTTTTTGAACGCGGCATCGGGTGCCCACATCTGCGATGAAGCCCACGGCACGTCCCGCACATGCAGCGCTTCGCCGTGGTCGACCGCTTCCGATCCGATACCGTCCATCGACAACACATGATAATCTTCCATCCGATATTGATCTCCGTTATCGTTGCTCGGACCGTCATGGTCCAGATCGTGCGAAGGATAAATGTACAATTTCCCTCCGAATACGTGCGCGGAAGGGTCCGCGGTGTAGATATGCGTGACGATAGGTTCGTTAAACTTGGTTAGCATCGCTGCACTCCTTTACTCATTCGACAATTCGCCAAAAAGCAGGCTTGGGCTTCAGCTCGCGATCGAACGGAAGCGGCCAATTGAGACGCCCGCGCACCGGGAAGCCGTCCAACCAGGTATGATTGTCAGCGGCTCCCCAGAAAGTGACCGAATCGATGAAATTTCGATATTCACGGAATAAACGGAAAATGTCGTCATAGCGTTGTGTCAACATCTCCTGCATTTCGTCAGTAGGCGCAAGCAGGTCGCTTCGACGATCTTCGAAATCAAATGCCGAAACATCCAGTTCCGTAATATGCAATCGAACGCCAAGCGAAGCGTACCGTTCAATCGCTTCGCGGATCTCATCGATCGATGGGCCGTGCAGATTCCAGTGCCCCTGCATCCCCATCCCGTGAACCGGAGCGCCTACTTCAAGCAACGAACGCACCAATCGGTAAATCTTGTCACGCTTGATCGGATCGGTCTCGTTGTAGTCGTTGTAAAAAAGCTGCGCCGAAGGATCGGCTGCATGCGCGATTCGGAAAGCCTGCTCCAAATAATCCTCGCCCACGGTCGTCAGCCATTTCGTTTCGCGCAGATACGCCTCGGTTTTTTCTTCAATCGCTTCGTTCACGACGTCCCAGGCATGAATCCGGCCTCGATAGCGGCTCATGACGGCATGCGCGTGGCTATGCAGGCGCTCAAGCACGCGTTCTCTCGAAGCCGGCGTACCGTCCGCTTCTTCGAATACCCAGTCCGGCGTCTGATTATGCCATACGAGCGCATGCCCCCGAACCGCCATGCCGTTTTTTTCCGCGAATTTCATGATTTCGTCTGCGGCATCGAAGTCATAGCTTGACTCTTCGGGATGGATCTCTTCGAATTTCATTTGGTTTTCGGCAGTCAGGCTATTGTAGTGAGACGCGATAAATTCGCCTTCCCGACGGATCGTACGCGTGCTCACTGCGGCGCCTATATGAAATATACCCTCATATGCCCCGTATAGGGACGGCGTTTTGGTGTCCATCCGGCATTCTCCTTATGCGTTGACTTATTCTTTGACGCTACCGAGCTGCAAGCCGTGCACGAAGTATTTTTGCAGAAACGGATACACGACCAGAATCGGCAGCGATGCGACGATGGTAATCGCGGCGCGAATCGAAACGGGCGTCACCATATTCTGTGCGGCAGCGGCCGGATCGGCTCCGCTGGAACCTGCTATGCTGCTGTTCAGGTTCATCGAGGACGACAGCAGCTTCATCAGCTCGAATTGCAGCGTACTCAGTTCCTGCTTCGACGATGCGTACAGGAACGTATCGAACCAGGAATTCCATTGACCGACAGCAACGAACAACGCCACCGTGGCCAGCACGGGCTGACAGAGCGGCAAGATGATCGAGATGAATGTGCGGAAGTCGCCGGCCCCGTCGATTTTGGCGGATTCGATCAGTCCTTCCGGCAGCGTCTGGATATAAGTTCGAATAACGATCATGTTAAAAGCACTGACTAACCCCGGTATAACATACACCAGAAAGTTATTGAGCAGATGCAGATCTTTCATTAAGAAGTACGTCGGGATCAAGCCTGCGCTGAAATACATGGTCAGCACGACCAGAATCGTGATCGGCTTGCGCAGCACGTAATCTTTGCGGCTGAGCGTGTAGGCCAGCATCGAAGTCAAGAACAGACTGAGCACCGTCGCGATTACGGTACGTGCCACGGAAATCCAGAATGCGTTCAGAATATGCCCGTTCGCGAACACGGCTTTATAATTCTGATCGGTCCAGACGCGCGGCCATAGATAGATTCCTCCCCGGATCGTATCGTTTCCCGCATTCAGCGATACCGCGAACGTATTCAGAAACGGATACAACGTAACAACAGCAATCGCGATCATAAGCAGTCCGTTCAGCGTATGAAAAACAACCGGCTCCAGCCGCATTTTTTTCGTATTCATCGACTCTTCCCCTTCCTAGGGCGTGTCTTCAAACCTGCTAACGTACATCTTTTACCGCCTTTTCGCCCTGCCCGGCGTCACTTTCCTTTGACGTGCCCCGGCATGCCTTCAGCAAAGTTCCTTGTTCAGCACGAAAATTCGGCAAAATCTGTTTCCGTAGAGGTTTGAAGATACGCTCTGATACATTGACTCTGTTAAACCCCGAGTTTATCCAACGGTCAACGTATTAAATCAATCGATCTTCGCCCAGACGCTTGGCAATCGTATTCGCGGCGAAGATCAACGTGATGCTGACGACCGTTTTGAAAATGCCGGCTGCGGTAGCGAGCGAATAGTTGCCGATCTGCAAGCCGTATTTCAGCACGAAAATGTCGATGGTTTGCGACCAGTCCACCACGACGCCGTTGCCGAGCAGGTATTGAACTTCGAAGCCGGCTTCCAGCACCCAGCCCATATTCATAATCAGCAGGATAACGACGATCGATTTGATCCCCGGCAGCGTGATATACAGCATCTTTTGGTAACGGTTCGCTCCGTCAATCTCGGCGGCTTCGTATTGCGAAGGGTCGATCGACGTGATCGCGGCCAGATAGATGATCGCGTTCCAGCCCAGCTCTTTCCAGACATGCGAAGCGCCGACAATGCCCCAGAAGTATTCCGGTATGCTGAGCCACATGATCGGTTCGCTGATCATGCCCAGTTTGAGCAGCAGGATATTGATAATGCCGCCGTCCACCGATAAGGAGCTGGCTACGATGCCCGTTACGATGATCCACGACAGGAAGTGCGGCAGATAGGATACGGTTTGAATGGTTCTTTTGAAAAAGCGTCCTTTGATCTCGTTCAGCAGCAGCGCGAACAAGATAGCGGTCACGAAGCCAAGGATCATATTGATTAAGCTCATGGCGATCGTATTGCGCAGCACGCGAAGGAACGCTTCGTCGGTAAACAGGAAAGCGAAGTGCTTGAATCCGACCCATTTTTGCTCCGTAAGAGCTTTAGCCGGGCTGTAATCCTGGAACGCCATCGTCCAACCCCAGATCGGGTAATACGAGAAGATCAGAATATAAATGACAATGGGCAGAGACATGAATACCAACTGCTTTTGATTGCGAAGTTTTTTCATGAATGAAGATGTAGGCAGATCCGCCGACGCGGACTTGCGCGAAATGGCTTTGGCCATGGTGCTCTCCCCCTAAACGGGGAAGCGATATTCGCTCCCCCGACTTTTGACACCGCAATTACTTGTCTGTTGACCAATTTTCGATTCGCCACTGAATTTGCTCGTTGATCCGGTCTTCGTAAGCTTTGACATTGATTTTGCCGAACGCCTGCACATAATCGTTCCACACCGAATCGAACTTGCCGTCCGCGGCCATGACGGCTTGCGGCAGGAATTTCAGCGACGTATCGGTCATCTGCTTGTTGGCAACCGAAGCGTCGGAGCCTTCGACCAGGTCGATTTGCCAAGCCGGGTAATACACTTCGTTTTCCGGCGCGGGCGAGAAGAAGTCACTCCACGTTTTGAAGCCATACGTATCCAGCAGCTTTTTGTCTTCGTCTTTCAAGCTGGCATAGAATTCTTCCGGCTGGTCCCCCGGACCCGTCGCGTTGCCGTCGGAGAAGGTGCCTTGCGTTTTCGGAGCGGCGCCATAGAAACCGTCCGCACGGTTCGCCAGCTTCCAGCTCGGATCTTCCTGCTCTTTGCGTTGTTCCGGCGTGCGATAGAATCGGCCTTTGTCGTCAACCATGTAATCTACGCCTTCTTCGCCCCAACTCAGCAGCTTTTGATATTTTTCGTCCATCAGCGAATCGAGGAACTTGATGATTTTAACCGGATCTTTGGCATTTTTGCTGATGCCGAATCCGTTGTTCAGATTGATGACCGGACGATCCAGATAATGGTCCTGAATCGACGTATCGAATACGAGCGGGAAACCCACGTACGTACGGTCGATTTTCCCCTGGGCGATCAACGTTTCCTCGGCCGGCTGGAAGTTCCAGTGCTGGTCGAACATGCCGAGCACGCGCCCTGACGACAATTTGGCCAAGTATTGGTCGTAATTCTGTACGAAAGCCTCTTTGTCGAACAATCCTTCGTTGAACAGCCCGTTTAGCTCTTTGTAATAACGCTTGGACATATCTTTGTCCGCGAATACGGAAGCCATGCCGTCATCGACCACCACGCCGCCGTCATTCGGATGACCGGTCAGATGTTCCGGCGGGTTCAGCAACGGGAAGGTTCGCCAGTCCGAAGCGAGCGTGCTGAATCCGATGGTGGGCTGGCCGTCGATCGTCGGATTTTTTGCCGCGTAATCACGAATCAGCTTGGTGAAATCATCCAGCGTTTTCGGCGTCGGATACCCTGCGTCTTCGAGCACCGCTTTTTGAATCCAGAACGCCGGCCCGCTGTACGCGTTGCTGTTGAATTCGCCGGAGTAAGCCCCGTAGTTCGGCAGCCAGTAAATATGTCCGTCGCTGGAGTCTTTCATACGGTTCCAATACTTCTCGTAATGCTTTTTCAGATTCGGCGCATGTTCTTCGATCAGGTCTTCGAGCGGAATGACCGCTCCGGCCGCAACCAATTTCGTATCGGCCGTGATCAGATCAGGGTACTCGCCTCCCGCGATCATGACGCCGAGCTTCTGCTGCAAATCGCCGACCAGGAATTCCATGTTCAGTTTGACGCCCAGCTCATCCTGAATCTGTTTGTAAATCCGATTATCTTCCGTCGGTGCCTGGTTTGGCGTGCTGATGAACGCGGAAATCGTCAGCATTTCCGATCCGTCCTCCGCCGTGGTTGTATCGCTGCCTCCGCATGCGCTAAGCATCAGCGCCGCAGCCAGCACGAGCGACGTCGCGCCCCATAACTTTTTCATTTTGTAACCCCCCATCGGTTGACCTCCTTGAAAATGTGATCATCCTTTCCTCTTTATTATGAATGTATGTATACGCTTACAAAATGTCTGGATTCAAGCTTCTTCCCCCCAGGATTTAAGTAGCGGTCCTTGAAAGTCATAAAAAAGGACGCTTAGCTTGAAGCTAACGTCCGATACGCGGCAGGCTTGGTTCCCGTTCTTTTTTCGAAATGTTTAAGAAAATGGCGATAATCTTTATACCCGACCCGTTCGGCAATCACGCACGAGGTCTGTTCGCTTTCGCGCAGTAACCGGCAGGCTTCTTCGATCCGCAATCGGTGCACAAATTCGGAGATGCCCACGCCGTACTTGCGGGTAAACGACTGCCCCAGATAAGCGGGATGCACGTAAAAACGGTCGGCTAACTCTTGAATCGTAAACGTATCCGTATAATTGGAGCGTAAAAAATGGGCGACCTGTCCCTGTATGCCGCCTCCGCTGCATTCGCGTGACAGCAACATTTCTTTCCGGCATCCGAGACAAAAGTCTTCCAGCTTCCCAAGCGCTTGTTCGAGCGTAGGCAGAAGCGGCGGGTTTCCATAAAAAGGTGACGTCCGAATCAGCGATTCAGGATCGCCGCCTAGCTCTTGAAGTACGGAAGCGCAGCACAATACGACGCGTTCCGAAAAGCCCAGCACAAGCCCGGGATGTATCCACTTTCTTCGGAAATCGGCGAACACGGAAGCCAACGCTGCACATACTTCCTGCTCGCTTGCCTTTTCCGCCAATTCAGCAATCTGTTCGGCTAGTCGAAGCGGCGGCGGCTCGAATGACACCTCTATGCTTGACGCTTGATCGCAAGAATTGAACCGTGAGCCTTCGAAAAAAGAATAAAAGGACAATATCTCAGCGCTTTCGAACGACAGCCGCAGTTCATCGAGTTTTGCGACGCTGCGACCGATTGCCAGGCGAACTTGCTTTTTAACGTCCGTCGGTAGATTAGAAAATAATTGTTCGGCGAATCGGCGGGTGTGGGCGGCGGGATCTTCGTTGCTCGAACAGCCGATCACCATGCCGCAGCTACTGTTTTCTACATACTTCGCAAAACCTTTTGACGGTCCGACGCGTTCAACCGCACAGGCAGCTTCGCGCACCGTCGGCAGCACAGCAGATTCAGCGCTTATTTTGATCCAGCACCAGCTTGATGCTTTGCGCGACAGTCGTTCTAATACAGCCGCATGCCTTTTCGGCTTTTCGCTTTTTTCAAGTAATAACCTTTCCATTGCCTGTTGCTCTTCGAACCATTCCGCCCGTCGGGCTATCGATTCTTTTAACGCGCGTTCATCCAGCTCCCGGCTAAGGCGCTCAAGGATCTCTTCCGCCTCGTCTTCGATCAACGGTTTGGTCAAATAATTGGATACGCCCAGATGCATCGCGCGCAGCGCATAGTGGAAATCCCCATAACCGCTCGCAATCACGAACAGCGTGGAACAATTGCCGTCGCCTCGCGCTTTTTCGATCAATTGCAGGCCATCCATCCCGGGCATCCGAATATCCGTCACAACCAGATCCGGCGGATCGCTGCGGATGCGCCGGATCGCGTCTTCGCCGTTCTCGCATATGCCTCCGATCCGAAAGCCGTATTTTTCCCAATCGATCAGCAACTTCAACCCTTCGATAGCAAAAGGCTCGTCATCGACCAATAGCACTTCGTACATCGTCATGCCTCCTTATCCCACGGATAAAAGTCCGCATCACCGGGATGCAGCCAAAAAGATGGAATCGTAAATCCCACCTCCGTCCCTCTGCCTTCCTCGCTTCGCAGCCGAAGATGTACACCCCGGCGATAAAACAGTTCCAGACGCCGATGCACATTGCGCAGTCCCACGCTACCGTCGCCCGACGAATGCTCCGATCCGATCAGCTTCTCGACTTCTTGCAATCTGGATTCGTTCATTCCGATTCCGTTATCGCGCACGGCAATGCGAAGACCTTCTGCGGTCATCCCCGCCGTTATCGTAATTTTCCGTTCGTCTTTGCGGGCTTGTAAGCCGTGTTTGCACGCATTCTCGACTAGCGGCTGAATGCTCATGCGCGGAATCCGCAGTTGCCCAGCCGACGGTTGCACTTCAAACAAATAATCGAAACGGTCGCCGAAACGGAACTTTTCGATCTCCAGATACATCCGCGTAAACTTCAACTCTTCTTCAAGCGGTACCAGATCATCCGGCCTGCTAAGCAATTGACGCATAAGCTGCGACAGGTTTTTGACGATTTCGGTGACTTCCCGATAACCGTTTTTCGCGCAGACGATCATCACCGCATTAAGCGTGTTGAACAGGAAATGCGGATTCACCTGACTTTGCAGCATGGCAAGCTCTGTCCGTACGCGGTCCAGTTCCAGGTTTTTTTGCCGGATCTCCAGCTTGTACACGTCGTCGATCAGCGATCGGATACGGCCCGACATCACGTTGAACGCGCGAATCAGCCCGCCGATCTCGTCCTTGCCTTCGCGCGCGGCGATCGGATCAAAGCGCTGATCGCCGACTTTTTCCATATGCCGATACAGATGTTTGACCCGGGTGTGATAGGAACGGAATATGAAAAAAATCAGCAGCGACGGCACGATGGTACTGATAATGCCCAGCCACAGGATGGAAATCATTGATTCGAGGCGAAGGCCGTCGATATACCGGGTATTCGCGATGCCGACCACTTTCCAGCCCTGCACGTAGCCTACGCTGCCGAGCGACTGCTGAAGCGCAAAACCCGAACGTGTTTCTTCCGAGGTAAAAGCCGGATTTGCGTACAGTTCGCCTTCTCCGTCTCTGCCGCCGATTCCGTCCGCTACGACCCGATCGCGTTCGTCCACCAACCGCAGCTTCACGCTGCTCCGCTCGCGGTTCAAGATCGCCGAAACGCGGCCCAGATCGAGATCGACGCGTGAATACTTCGGATACGCAGAAAAGGACGGATATACATCCATCCGCCCGATCACGCTGATCCGCCTTCTCGGATTATGCGTTTCTTCGTCCATATACGCAGAAACCGCAATAGCCGAGGAACTTTGGCCCAGCGGATTCATCCATTCGGGAGGAGTTGCTTTATCGTCGATTACGCGGTAGTTGGACCCGTTTTGAACACTGACGTTTTCCGTATAAATACGGACCTCCAAAATATTTGCCGACATATAGCGGGTCAGCTTGTCTCTCAGCGATTCATCGTACACGGCGTAATAATCCGAAGGCGAAGCGTAAGTCTCATCCAGCGCTTGGTACAACGAGTCGTCGGCCGCGATCGAGCGGCTTAGCGCCACGCTTTCGTCGATCATGCCGATCAGCTCACCGCGTGCGCGTTCGAGGGAACGTCGCAGATTCTCCTGCTCGCGTGTCTGAATATCGGATAGCGTCCGGAAGTAAAAAAACAGATTGATCGTCATGATCGGCAGCAGCACGCAGAGCAGATAAATGAGTAAAAATTTGCGTTTGAGCGGCATATCGTTGAGTCTGGGAAAAAAAGAGCGCCGCCGCGTCATGAGACCGTCACCTGCTCTCTCATGCGATATGCCGAAGGAAGCTCTCCTGTCGCGGCTTTGAATTTGGCGCTAAAGTACTCGGTATCGTGATAACCCAACCGCTCAGCGATTTCGGCAATCTTCATATCGGTCCGCCGCAGCAGACGCTGGGCTTCCTCCGCGCGAAGTCGATGAATGTAATCATTGAAGCAGCAGCTCATTTCTCGTTTGAATGCCTGGCCCAGATGGACCGGATTCATATGAAGCCGATCCGCCAATTCCCGCAGTTGCAGTTTGTCGCGATAATGGACCTTCATATAGGCAATCGCGGTTTGAAGCGGATGCCGGGACACTTCGACGGCCGCTTCCAGAGAACCGGCGACCTGTTCGGCTTCGCTGCTGCGCCGAAGCTTCAGCAAGCTTTCCGTGTAGCCGCCGGTAAACTGCGATCCGGAAAAACGGGCTTCGTCCCTCGCGGCCATCGCCTGACCGTACGACAAAGGAATTGCCGCATATCCGTTCACACTACGGCCAACGTATACGGCTATTCCCGACTTCTTCGCTTCCGAATGCCCGCAAGCGCCGGATAACGTTTGCGATGAACAAACGGCAAGTAATCCGGTACGATTCTGCGCGTCATCGAAAATCCAAGCTTTGATGCCTTTTGCGTGCAAACGTTCCGCCGTCCGCTCAAGGATGACTTTGGCGGAGCGCGCATCTTCTTGCCGATCTTCCCGCATCGGTTCAGCCAGCAACACGCTCAGCGACTGAGCTGGATCTGGACCGAGCAGCTGTTCCGCTTCGAAAATCGCGTTCGGCTCGCCTCGAAGCAGCCCCGATAGGCAAGCTTGCACAGCGGCGCTTTGCAACTCACTCGCTGATCGGCGCGCGTCTACGCCGGACTTTAGCGGCGTTTTCAATTCCACAAGCAGCTCATGGATCTCTTCCGGCACGATCGGTTTCAGGACGTAGCGGTCTACGCCGAAGCGAAGCGCCTGCCTGGCGTAGTCGAACTCCGCATATCCGCTGACGATAATGCTTTTCACATTCATATTGTTTAGTTCCCGAAGCTCGCGAATCAAATCGAGACCGCTCAAGCCTGGCATACGAATATCGGTCAGCAGCAAATCAGGCTCGAAGCGTTTAACCAGCTCCAACGCTTCGTCGCCGTCCGAAGCCGCTCCGCACAATTCATAACCGAACTTGTTCCAGTCGATGATCGTTTTCCAACCTTCCAGCATTAGCGCTTCGTCGTCCGCCACGATGACTTTATACACGTCCATTCCTCCCGCCTGCCTATTTGTTCCAGTATGTCACCGTCGGGGAGAACGAACAATGTACGTATCTACGTTTTGTTGGATCATTCTACGTCAAATTGTAAGCGTATTCTTCAATGCTCAAGCATTTGGTTGCGATAGGAGATCGGGCTTATCCCGATCACCGACTTGAAGCAGCGGCTGAAATACGCCTGATCTCCATAACCGACCTGGCGGGCCACTTGATGCACTTTCATCTGTGTTCCTTTGAGCAAGGCGCAGGCGCGGTCCATTCGAATCCGGGTCAGATGCCAAGTGAATGGGTGTCCGGTTTCTGTCGTGAATAATCCGCTCAAATAATTCGGAGACAATTGCAATCGCTTGGCAAGCCCTCCCAACGTCAAGTCAGGCTCGGCGTATTCCGATTCGATCGCCAGCAGCGCCAGTCGGATCGTTCGGTTCATGAATTCGAAGTCCGGAAGCGTTCCGAACGGTTCGTCCAGCCCGAGTCCGCGCAAACTTTGCCGGTATAACCCTTTCAACTCGCCGGGTGACGCCGCTACGCCGCCGATTCCCAGCCTCACCGTCTCGTTTAAACTTCGTTCCAGCAGCCTGCGGCAATCGGCGGCATACTCTTCCAGGGGCGGAACGCTGTAGCCGTCCATGAACAATACGGCGGTCAACCGCCGGTCGCCCGTCGCCACGGCCGAAATGCCAAATTCAGATAATGTATCATCGAGCAGCGTTTTGGCGAAGAAACGATCAGGTTTGGTCCAGAAGCTTCGATCCGGCACCATTACGGTAAACAGCCCTACCCAATTGAAAGGCGGCAGCAGCGTGCGCTCGCTCCATACGCCGTCCGTTTCCGGGCCAACCAAGAA
The DNA here is from genome assembly GCF_037722395.1 of Saccharibacillus sacchari. Taxonomy (GTDB): domain Bacteria; phylum Bacillota; class Bacilli; order Paenibacillales; family Paenibacillaceae; genus Saccharibacillus; species Saccharibacillus sacchari_A. The sequence goes on from NZ_JBBKAR010000039.1 coordinate 199,723, forward strand.
ATCCTGAACTTTCTTCTCCAATGCGTGTCGTTCTCGCAACCGCCGAGCCGACTCCGTTCCGCGCCCGTCCAAAACTGAGGGGCTGCTTGTCTGTGTCTGATCAGGCAGCGAAAAGGCATATTGGCAAAGCTCCAACAGCAGCCGAAGCAGCGACGCCCTAATCGCAAACGATTCATCGGCTTGTTCGTCGCTCTGTTCGCTGCATAGCAGCGCCAGCCGCTCCAATTCGGGCTTCAGCTTGACAGTCAGTTCGTCATGCTCGGCGAAAAGCGTGCTGCCGAGCGCCGCGATCCGTTCATACATCACGGCATCTTCGATATCGAAGTGCATACAAAAATAAGACATGGACGGACAGCGCCCGATCCGGCTTTCATGCACGCAATCGGGCGCGAGCAGCAGTAGCTCTCCGGCGTTCTGGATATGGCGCTGCTTTTCGATATCCATGAATTGCTGGCCTTCCATGACATAGTTGAGTTCGAACAGGGAATGGTTATGCGCGGGGTATGACCATCCGGTTGATACTTCGCGCCAATGCGTACCGCACATTTGAAACGACAATCGCAGATCGGGCAACGCGTATTGATCGAGATTGAAGTCTCTGCCTCCTCCGGCTTCCGAGGTCCAGGACATGATTGGGGCTCCTTTCTTGTCTAATGGGAAAAGCCCGTCTTTGTTTTGGAAGACGGGCAAGGCTTTATAAAAGTTTCTATTCGTTGCTTGTGTACGCTTAAAGGCTGCGAGAGAAATTCGTTTCGGTCGCGTGTTGAAATCGAGAAAAGGGATTGAAACTTGTATTGGTTTTTTCTCGATTTCAAAGGCGATCGCTGGCGCTCCTACACTGAATTTCTCTCTCCGCTATGCGCTTTGCTTATAACAAGACCATTTTAGGAGCACTAGTCTTTCTTATTTCATGAGACTGTTGCAGAACGCTTCAATGCTTGATAATAACTTTTTACTCTCTAGCCCAAATCAGGCTGATCCGTCAGTTCGACAAAAGGAAGCGTGCTAGCACCGTTGACGGAATCGTCTGTATTGCCGAAGCCGTGCAGTTCGAAGGCCACGATTTCGTTTTCGCCGCTGCGCAGAAGAGGGGCGGGAACGTACAAGGTCTTCGTGGGGCCGGCTTGCCAGTAGCGGCCGAGGAGGAAGCCGTTGATCCAGACGACGCCTTTGCCCCAGCCGTCGGTGCGGATGAAGGTGTCGGCGGTATCGGTAGCGGTGAATGTTCCGCGGTAGAAGGCCGGCTGTGCGCCGGATGTTTCTCCCCAGCCTTCTGCCGAGTATTCGGCGCCGGTGCTGAGTTTGGCGGCAGGCTGGAAAGCGTTCCCTTCTTGCGCTATAGACGTGAAGTTCAATGAAGACAAATCGCTTAGTGGCAGTGGGCGGATTTCCCAATCGTGCAGGAATTGATTGCCGACGCGGATGCCTTCGGTGATGCCTTTGCGGTCGCGCATCAGCGGACCGTAGTTGATGCGGCCCATGTTTTCGACCAAAATATCGAGACGGACGCGGGTTCCGGCCGGCACGTTGAGCTTGATACCCGGTTGCGGCTCCCAGCGGTTGACCAAGCCGATCTGTTGGCCGTCCGCGAATACCAACGCACGGTCGCGCACTTCCTGAAGGATCAGATTGCCGCCGTTATGCTCGTCTCCGATCGTAGTCGTGTACATAATGAAACCATAGGCTTGTCCGACTTTTTCCATCGGCTCCGGGTAGACGCTCTGAATCGCTTCACCGGACAGCGCATCGACGGCTGCGAACAGCGCTGCCGATTCGGTCAGTTCTACGCGTCCGTATGCTTTTTTCGGCAAAGGAGCCGGCAGCTCGGGCGGTGTCAGACCAAGACGTTCGCTAAGCAGCTTGCGCACCGCGTGATACGTCTCGGTCGGTTCTCCGTCTTCGCTCAAAATGGCGTTGTAATCGTAACTGTTTACCGTCGGTTCATAAAAATTGACGTGGTTCGCCCCGTTCATAAACCCGAAATTCGTACCGCCATGGAACATATAGAAATTAAACGACGCTTCAAGCTCCAGCATCTGCTCCAGCTCCGTTACGATCTCCGCAGACGGACGCGTATTATGCGGTGCCAGCCAGCGGTCGAACCAGCCGTCCCAGAATTCCATGACCATCAGCGGACCTTCCGGCTGATGGTCGCGCAGAATCTTGAACGCTTCGCGTGTTCGCGAGCCAAAGTTAACCGTCGCCAGAATGCCTTCGACCGATCCGGCCCGCAGCATGGCGATCTCCGGGCCGTCGGACGTGAACAATAACACGTCGATGCCGCGGCGGATCATCCCGTCACGCAAATATTCCAAATAAGCATGGTCCGCGCCGTAGCTTCCGTATTCGTTTTCGATTTGCATCGCGATGATCGGTCCGCCGTTGGTAGAAAGTAGCGGAACGAGTCTAGGCAGCAGCTCGTCGAAGTAAGCATCCACCTTTTCCAAAAAAGCAGGATCGGAGACGCGCAGGCGGATATCGCCATTTTCCAACAGCCAAGCCGGTAGTCCTCCGAATTCCCATTCCGCGCAAATATACGGACTCGGACGAACGATCACATGCAGCCCTAGCGATCCAGCCAGTTTGACGAAAGCTTCCAGATCGGCGATGCCGTCGAACACGAACGTGCCTTCTTTCGGCTCGTGTACGTTCCAGGCGACATAAGTCTCAACCGTATTAAAACCGACTGCCATCAGCTTGCGCAGACGATCTTCCCAATATTCGGGCACGACGCGGAAATAATGAATAGCGCCGGACAGTAAAGTAATCGGTTCGTTCTCGTAATAAAAGTGATTGCCTCGCGTTTCGAATACAGGCATGAGCGACCTCCCGTTTGAGCGGATAAATTTGTTGGAACGCTTTCATTCAATCATTTCGCCCCGGATGTCGCTTGTTCCTGCTTTTCCGGAAAAAGACCTTACTCCGTCGCTTCAATCTGCCGGAAAGCCGGATAAGCCGCGACATGCTCCAGAAACTTCCGCAGTGCCGGAGACGCATGTTCGCTGCTTTTCAGACAAATGCCGAGCCTGCGGTACGCCGGAACGCTCAGTTCTTTTTGCACCACGCGGTACGGGGTCCGGTTCAAAACAAGCTCCGGCAAGATGCTGATCCCAAGCCCGCTCTCGACCATGGAGATAATCGCGTAATCGTCCCGTGCGGTAAAACGGACTTTCGGATGAATATCGTGCACATTGAAAATTTCCGTAATCTCGTTCACCGTTCCTTCTTCCAGCAGAAGAAACGACTCTTCGCCGAGCGCCTCGACCGGAAACCGTTCCTCGCCCGCCAGCGGATGATGTTCCGGCAATATGACAAGCAACCGGTCCTGCGCCAAAAAGCGGCTTTCGAAATCGGCGCGCACAGGCAGACGCTGGAATCCGCAGTCGGCTTGCCCCGTATCCAGCCAATTTTCGATATCCGTGTAATGCCCGTGCAGCAGTTCGAAATCGACGCCCGGATGCTCCTGTTGAAACGTCTGGATCAGCCCCGGCAGCCAGTTGACGGCGGCGCTGGTGAAGGTGGCGAGACGGATCAAGCCGGAGCGCAACCCGCGCAGATTGGCCGTCTCGTCGATCAATTCCCGGTGCGCCTGCACCATGTTACGAATATAAGGAAGCAAACGCTGCCCGTCGGAAGTAAGCCGGATGCCCGAACGATCCCGGATGAGCAGCGTCAACCGCCACTCCTTTTCCATCGCGTTCAACATATGGCTGATGCTCGATTGCGTATAACCCAGCGCTGCCGCGGCTTTGGTGAGACTTCCGGTTTCCAGCGTTTTGAGAAAAGCTTCGTATTTATGGGTGGACATCTTGCGCCTCTTTCCATCATTAAAATTGTTCATGTTAAGCATGAAAAACCTTCGCTTTCCTCATGCTTTTCTTCAACTTATACTGGGAAAGGCGAAATTGCAACGGATTTTTATACAGCTTTTGCATCGACCTTACGACCGAAAGAGGATGACCGAAAAAATGGAACTACGCATGACGAAAAGAACAGCCGATATCGCGATCGCGCTGGTCTCGGCGGGCTGGGGCTCGTCCTATTTATTGATGAAAATGGGACTGGAGGGCATGGAACCGTTCACCTTGCTCGCCTGGCGATTTTTACTGGCTTTCGCGTTGACGCTCCCGCTGTTTTGGCGGCGCGTGCGCTTGGCTGATTGGAAAACGATCGGGGAAAGCGCCCTGCTCGGCTTCGTGATGTTCGTCATGTTGACCTTGCTGATTGTGGGATTGAAAACAACGACGGCCTCAACGGCAGGATTTTTGACCAGCGCCATGGTGGTGTTTGTGCCAATGCTCCAGTTTGCGGTCACCAGACGCAAACCAAGCCTCGCCATGACCGGCGGAATCGTGCTCACGATGGGCGGAATCGCCATGCTGACGCTCCAGCACTCCCTATCTTTTGAAAGCGGATCGCTGTTATGCCTGCTCGGTGCCCTGGTCTATGCGGTACATATCCTTATGACTAACCGATTCTCCAAACATTCCGACGGACTGACGCTCGGCGTGCTTCAGATCGGATTTATCGGATTGTTCGGACTGATCTTCGGCTTCCTGTTCGAGACGCCGACGATTCCGCAAGGCGCTTCCCAATGGACTTCGGTCATCGGACTTGCCATCGTTTGCAGCGCGTTCGGTTTTATTATGCAGACCGTTGCACAAAAATACACAACCCCCGAACGTATCGGCGTACTGTTTTCGCTGGAACCGGTCTTCGCCGCTTTGTTCGGATTCGTTTTCTTGGGCGAGATGCTGGGCATTCAAGGCTATATCGGAGCGTTGCTGATCCTCGGCGGCGTACTCGTATCCGGTATAAAAAAATCCCCCGCCCGCTCGATCCCCCGTCCCCCAAGACTCCCGGGCCGCTCACGCCGTACGGCAGAACGCGTACGTGCAGTAGAAGCCGAGACCGGAACGAGCGCATAAAGAAACGAGCATTTTTTCTTTTTCCTTCTATATAACAAAGAAAAAGCCGCTGTGCCAACACAGCGGCTTTTTCACATCACCCACCTCACCAAAGCAAGCAGCACCACCCCCACAATCACCGACGCCGACAGACTTTTCGTTTTCAAAGCAACGAGCAATGTCGGCACCGCCACGCCTACATACGGCCAATTCACCTTCGTCATGCCTCCATCTTCCGGTTCAATCAACAGCCCCTGTACGATAAGAGCCGTTAAAATGCAGATCGGAATAAAAGACAGCCAACGCAGTACGATCATCGGCAGCGTTATGCTTCGCACAAGAATAAAAGGCAACACCCGCGGAATGACCGTGACCAATGTGCAGCAGCCTACCAAAGCCAGCATCCATGCGGTCGTCGTCATTTGATGATCACCGTCCCCACGCTGGCCGCGATGACGGTCGAGATCAGCACAGCCGTATGGCCTGCCATGAATTGCGATAGTACAGCCATCAAAACACCGGTCAACAAAATGAGCAGAATGTATCCGCGCAGCTTGCCTGCCGGAATCTGCTGAAGCTGAAGCACCAGAAGCGCGATAAACATCGCCACCAGCGCAAAGTCCAGACCTAAAGCCTCCGCGTCGGCAATCCAGCGTCCAAATAAGGAGCCGGCCATACATGACAAGCTCCAACCGATGTATGCCGTCAGATTCAACCCATTCATCCAGCGATCGCCAAGCCTTTTTTCCTGCATGGCTTTGACCGAAGCAATGCCAAACGATTCATCGGTCAGCAATGCGCCAATCCCTATATTTTTCCAGAGCGAGTATTTGGTAAAATAAGGGGCTAGCGTCAGGCTAAGCAACAGATGCCGCAGATTGACGATAAACGTTGTCAAGACAATCGACAGCATCGGCGTTCCCGCCGCAATCAGCGCGCAGATGATAAACTGGGAAGAGCCGGCGTACACGACCCAGGATAACAGCGTCACCTCGATGAAGTTCAGATTGGACGCCGCGCCGACGATTCCGAAAGCCAGACCAATGCTAATGTATCCGAACAACGTAGGCAAACAATCTTTGATGCCTTGGACAAATGTATTGACCGTTTCTTCGCGCGTACCGCGGTCCTTTTCAAATGCGATTTCTTTTGCATCCACGCGAATCGAACCCTCCCGAACGTTTTCCTTTTATTTTATCATATATCCAATTTTTCAGAGCGGAATAGATGACAAGGAAATAGCTTCGTAATCCGAACGCAGCATGCCGTACACTTTCGTGTCGATATACTCGCCGTTGTACCGGAAATCCTCGCGTTTCACGCCTTCCAGAATAAAGCCGCTTTTGATGTACACACGTTCCGCTCTCGGGTTGAAACTGTACACTTCCAGCCATACGCGGTGCAGACCGAGTGTTTCGAAGCCGTGACGCAAAAACAGTTCGATCGCTTCCGTCCCCAATCCTTTTCCCTGTCCGTCCGAACCGATCAGAATCCGAAAACTTGCGTTGCCCGAATACTCTTCGTACTCGTTGAACACGGCTTCGCCGATCACCTTTCCGCTCGCCGCATCCACGATCGCCAGATCCAGCCGATCGGTTTGCGCGTTACGGCTGGCGTACCACTCCCGTACCTTCTGTTCTTGTTCGGGAGTGCGCGGCTTTTGGGCTTCTTCGTCAGTATGTACCGATCCGGTCAAACGCTGCACGTCAAGCTCCGCCAAAATGTTCAGCATCCGCTCACTGTCTTCCGCTTTGAACGGACGCAACAGCACTTTCTTGCCTGTTAAAACAGGTTTTTGCGCAAAATTAATCGGATTCATATTTACCTCGTTCTCCTTTTTCGTCTATAATTGTAGCCGTCTTGATTCTCAAGCGAGCCTATTACTCTGTACCAAATGAAGGTAAGGTTACGCCCGTGCGCGTTTCCGTCGGAGACTTCGTACACGGTTTAGGTACGAATCTCGGCCAAACGTAAACCCACTATTTGAACGGGTACAGAGTACTATTAGCTTATTATAAACAAAGACACGCTGTGGAAGGAGCTTTTTGATTATGTCTCAAATCATCGCGACAAACGGCGCTGCCTCTCCCCGCACATCTCTGGAACGGGTAGACGAATGGGGACTGCTGCGCGGCTTGTCGTTTCTCGCCATCGTCATGCAGCATAGCCTTGGGGAATTCATTTATCGCAGCGATATTTTGTTTCCCGATGCGGTTGCGATGGCGCTGCTGTATCATCTGATTCGCTACGGCACGCTGACGTTTGTTTTTCTCGCCGGGGCCATTCTGTTTTACCGGTATGGACGAAGAGATCGACGGTATGCTCCGGTATTGGTCAAAAGAATCGGAGACATCTATGTCCCGTTCGCTTGTTGGACGGTGTTGTATTGGATCTTGACCAAAACGTTATCCCATCAACCGCTGTTCGCATGGAGCGACTGGCCTACTTTTCTCCAACAATTCATCGCGCCAACGTACGGGTACCATCTGTGGTTTGTCGTGATGATCTTCCAATTCTATCTATTCTTCCCGCTTTTTCGCGCTGCCGCTTCGGGAATCGGTCGCTGGACCGGATCAAGCCAGGCGGAACGGACGAAGTTTGGACGAATAGGGCTGTTGATCCTGCTTTTGGCGATAGTCTACGGCTGGCTCATGTACCTCTCCTACTATCGCATGCCGGAATGGCAAACATCGGGACTGTGGAAAACGCTGCTGGATTACCGAACCTATGAGTTTCCGTATTACGCCTTTTATTTCGTGCTCGGCGGGATTTGCGGGACTTATTTGGAAAAGTGGCGAGGATTCGTGTTAAAAATGCTACCGTGGAGTACACTGGCTTTTATCGGAATGTATCTGTGGATGAATCTCGACTTGCTCCGCAGCTCGGGCGAACAGATCAATCTCAACTACTCTACCTATCTTAAGCCAAGTAGCTTCATTGCGGTCACTTTTCAAATTCTGATGCTATACGGATGGGCGCTTTTGCTGCAAAAGCAAAAAGGCTGGTGGACCAAGCTGCTCACTCTTTGCGGAAAGTACTCGTTCGGCGCGTATTTGAGCCATGCGATGCTGCTGACGGGAATTGCCGTACTTACCCGTGATTGGATATTCCCTGGCTGGCATCTGCCCGTATCCGTACTAACCGCACTCTTTGCGGCTCCAACTGCTCTGTTACTTTGCGCGGGACTGTCTCGCCTTCCCGGCGGACATTGGCTGACCGGCGGTGCGGGACGCAATTGGAGACTACGCAAAGGAACTCAAGGATCGGCGAAAAACTAGCATGAGCCTTTTTACCGAAAAGGCTGCAAAAAAACCTTCCGGACCCCGCACAAATGCGAAATCCGGAAGGTTTTCTTCAGTTTGGTCGATCACGCCTCAACTACAGCACCAACGCATCGCCCGGCAGTACACCTGTACGGCGAAGCTTGCCACGCAATTCTTCTCCAATCTCGACCATAGGAAGTCTCAGCGTTCCGTGTGCAATCTGTCCCAGTTCTGCAAGCAGCCATTTGACAGGCGCCGGATTGGGTTCTTCAAACATCAAGTTCATTAACGGAATCAGTTCGTTGAACGCAGTATGAGCTTCTTCCACGCTGCCTTCACGGAAACGACGATAAATAGTCAGAAGAGCTTCTGTGCACACATGGGCCGATACGAGCATCCCGCCTGCCGCACCCGCTTCCATAAACTCCAGCAATCGGGTATCGTCGCCACACAGAACAGGCTTGTGATAACCGGATGCTTGCAGCGCCTGGAACAGTTCGAGGCTGCCGGAGCAGTCCTTGATTCCCGCAATACCTTCGGTCTCCAGAATCGTTCGCACCGTATCCACTTCCATGCGGACGCCCGTACGAGCCGGAATCTCATAAACGATGACCGGAAGGCCAACTTCGGCAATTTTGCGAAAATGCGCCACGATCCCCTGCTGGGAAGGCTTATTATAGTAAGGAACAACAGCTAGCACAGCATCGGCACCCAGTTTACCCGCAAGTTCGGTCTTTTTGACCGAAGCTCGCGTATCGTTCGTTCCCGTTCCGAGCACAAGCGGGATCTTCGCGGCTCCGATAGCGGACTTGGCAGCGGCAGACAGCAAACTTAACTCCTCGCAGCTTACGGTTGGCGACTCGCCGGTTGTCCCATTCACGACCAAGCCATGAATGCCTTGCGAGACGAGCGACGAAGACAGCTTGTGGAATGACTCCAGATCAAGCTCTCCTCTCGGCAAAAACGGAGTAACGACAGGCACGTAGATTCCATGTAGCTGTTGTTCGGTTAACATTGGGGTTCCTCCCAGCAGACTTTTGTTAGCTTTAGTTTATCATGGAAAGATTCATCGGCGTTAGCTATAATAAATGATACATCACATCAAAGTTTTTGATGAATTGTTCGAAAGGAGCCGACTGTATGGAATTGACCTACCTCCGGACCTTCCGGGAAGTGGCTCGGCGCCAGAGCTTCACGAAGGCTGCCGAAGAGCTTGGCTATGCCCAATCCAGCGTGACCATGCAAATGCAGAAGCTGGAACGGGAATACGGCGTCGCGTTGTTCGAACGCTACGGCCGCCAGTTACGGCTGACGCCGCCTGGCGAAGCTTTGCTCAAGCTGGCCGTGCAGATGCTGGAGCTATACGACGAATCCAAAGAAGCGATCGGCAAACAGCTCGACGGGGCGGTGACGATCGGCACGATCGATTCGCTCGCCGCTTATTATTTGCCGCCCCATCTTCAACAGCTTCGGCTCAAGCATCCCGGCATCGGGATACAAATGCTGCCCGACAGCGAAAGCAATCTGGTCCATAAGCTCAAAGAAGGCGAATACGATCTGGCTTTGCTGCTCGACCGCAAGCCTGCCGATGCGTCGCTCCGCTGCATCGTGATCCGCGAAGAACCTTTGGTGCTGGTGGCGCCGCCAGGCCATGCGTTAACCATCGAAGAAAACATTCGCCTGAACGATCTGAACGGCTGCGAACTGATCGTCTCCGAAGGAAGCTGCCTGTACCGAAGCACCTTCGAAAAGGTACTGCGCGAACACGAAGTCAGCTACCGGATCGGCTTCGAGTTGGGCAGTCTGGAAGCGATCAAGCATTGCGTCATGAACGGTCTGGGTATCGCTTTGCTGCCGCAAATCGCGGTTGAGGAAGAGCTTCAGCGGGGAACGCTTGCCAGTATTCCGTTCGAACACCCGGATTTGAAATTTCATCTGCAATTGCTGTTGCATCCGAAAAAATGGATGTCGCAGATGCTGCTCACGTTGATCGGGCTAATGACCGGCGAAGACGCGGAGCAGGTGAATCGGCGTTTAAGCGAGGGGCTTTAATAGGCGCGAAAAAAGCGGCTGCTGGCCATATGTTGGCAGTCGCTGGAATGTCGGAAAAGTTACCGTTGCGGGAGAAGCGAGAAGACTGCGAGAAAAATTATAAGCGTAGGCTTCCGAAGTGCATTTCTTCGAAATGCTTCAGGTAGCGTGTTGAAATCGAGAAAATAGATTGAAACTTTGATTGGTTTTTTCTCGATTTCAAAGGCGAACTATAGCATATGCTTCCGAAGTGCCTTTTCTTCGAAAAGACTGTAGCTCTTTCACTGAATTTTCTCTCCGTCTTCTCGCTTCCAGCTACGTTTAACTTGGTCGACATGAAGCGGCTGCCTGCACATTGCAGGCAGCCGCTTTTTTAGCTTTTGTGAGGAGTGGAGATAGTTAAGAAAAAATCAGATTTATTCTTGTTTTGCTCGCTCGCGCTCCACGATCATGTTCGCGATTTCTTTGATTTGGAGTTTCAAAGAAATCGGGTCGTTGCCCCAGAACAAGTCGGAATCGAGTTGGAAAACGCGGTCGTTTTTGACGGCATCCAGCGTTTTCCAGATTCCGTCGTTGCTTCCCCATATCTCCGGGAGCATGTCGCCCTGGTCGAGGAAAATAAAGTCTCCGGCGTAATCGCCGATCACTTCGTACGAGACTTGCTTATACGTTTCCTTGCCGATCATCTCTTCGCGCTGTTTGGCCGGCGGCGTCAATTTCACGTGCTGGTACAGAGCTTCGCCGCCGCGATAAGCTCCGTCGCCGTAGATGTAAAAGTTTTTGTCCACGACGAACACGCCCATCAGTGCCGCGGTATCGGTTTCTTTTACGTACGGCTTGATCGCTTCTCTGGCGTCCGCGGAGACTTGATCCAGATCGGCCAGCCATGCTTCCGCTTCTTCCTCTTTTCCGAGCAATTGCCCGAAATAACGCATCGCCTCGTATGTATCCTTAAAATGCCCGTAAGGAAGAGCCAATGTAGGCGCGATCTTGTTGTATTGCTCGATAATCGGCCCGTCGGAGTCCGGATTAACCCAGGTGATGATCAGATCCGGCTCCAGCGCGAGAACGCTCTCGGGCGAACGTTCGCCGGTACTTGTGATGCCTTCGATCCGATCCGCGATAACTTTGTTTTCCAAATCCCAGCTCGTAGCGCCGACCGGCTTTACACCGAGCGCCAGCAGATTGGGCAAATAACCGTCCACGACGATCCGTTTCGGCTGCACGGGAATCTCCAGATCGCCGGTCACCGTTGCGATCGTTCGGGTATCTCTATCCGTATTTTCTACCTCGTCCACTTGCTTATCGGACACGTTCGTTTCACTTTCGGCGGTAGTTTCTTGCCCGGTTTCGTTCGCCGTCGGCGTGGTCGACGAAGCTCCGCAAGCGGTCAGCACGAGTACAAAAGCCAGCATCAGTACAGATAGCGCTTGCGCGGCAAACTTTCTTTTTCTGTTCATAACACCCTCCAAGTAATAATGATTCTCAATTGCGATCGCAGTCTTTATTATAGCGATGGCTCAGGAACCAAGTCGATGTGTTATGGTCGCGTTTGTCCGATGTCTATGGGTTGGATGGTTTCTTTGTTCGTTAACGCCGATAGCAGAATCTGCAATTGTTTTTCCAATAATAATCCGTCGTCCATCCAGAATTCGTTCATGGCAAGCGGATATACGCGGCATCCATGTTTGGATTGGAGTTCGAGCCAGATTGGTCGCAAAAACAGTTGTTCCGACGTCTCGCCTCGCAACGTATCCGGCAAAATAACAAACATATGGTCCGCAGCGTAGCGACTCAAATCCGGTTCGTCGATAAACAACGGTTGATTGCGCTCCAACACGTCCGATCGGATATGCTTCGCCGGACTCAATCCCAATGCTACATACAAATTGTACGCGGAACGGACTTTGTCATGAGGAATCAGCCAGCGCTGGTCGTAATTCCATTCGTATAAGCCGACGGTTTGACCCGTTGACAGATGCGGCTTTAATTTCTCGCGTGCTTGTTCAACCTGAAGAACGTAACGCTCGATCCATTGCTCCACTTCACGTTTGCGGTCGAACCACGCTCCGATCTGCCTGACTTCTTGCAGCTTGTCCGTTTTTCCCCATTCCATAGTGACGGTCGGGGCAATCTGTTCAAGTTCTTTTACCAGTTCGGAAAAATGGTAGTAGTAAGCAGGCATAACGATCATATCAGGTTTGACCTCTTTTGACCGCTCAATCAGCTTCGTATGATCCGCAATAACGGTTTCGTGCAACTCGTCGCGGATAAGCAGCGAAGCATCGGCCGTTTCTTGTGTCGTCAGAACAGGTTCGATACCTGCGGCAAGCAGCGCACCGTTGAATTGAAGCGCAGCGACACGCCTCGCCGATCGTAAAGATCGAAACGCGCCGGTCGTGATGCCCACGTATTTTTTGAACGTTTTGCTCAAATATGACCCGTCCGCGAATCCGGTTCGTGCCGCGATCTCCTGAAGCGAATCGGAGGTAACGAGCAGCTGGCGTTTCGCTTCATCAAGCCGCAACCGATTCACATAGTCACCGAAGTTCCATCCGGTTTCTTTCCGGAACAGCGACGAGAAATAGCTGGCGTTGAACCCGGTCTTTTTCGCCATGTCCGAACGTCTTAACGGGGTATGCAGATGCTGCTGTATATATCCGCACAGCTGCTGAATCGTCATGTCTTGCACGTAACGTCCTTCCGCTTCGCCCATGTTCACGAAGATCCGATTCAGCAGGTCATTGAGCATAAACCCGATTCCGGGATGGCTGGAAGGCGAAGCCGTCTGCGTAATGCGCCGATCCAACTCATCCAATGCCTGATGCAAATACCGTGGAAATTTGAGCACTCCGCTTTGCCGCGGCAATCCTTCATGGTTTTTGCGATAATTGACTTCGTTTGCCGAAGTTTCGTTCAACCGGTATCGTTCAAACTCGATCACATACACGCCTGGGAAGTCTTCGCTATCCGCTTTGTCCAAAAACCTTGTCGTTCCATCAGGCTGCATAAACAAACATTCTCCGTTGCCGATCCGGTATTCCGTATCCGGACAGCCGATCTTGATCGTGCCCAGCGGAACAATCAGTGCGGGAGATTCAAGCTCAAGCGGCGCCGGAACGTTCATACCGGGATCGCTTAACCGGTACATCCCCAGCATTTCGTAAAGGGTCGAAATCATGATTTTCCCTCCGTATTTTTCATTGATTCGAGCTTATCATACCTGTCCTCGGCCTGAAAACCGAAAACTGCCCTGCACGGAAAGACCATCGAACCAGTCTTTCTTGCAGGGCGTTTCCGATACATCATGCTCTTTGCCGATCATTTTTCCGGGAGTTCGGTCGCCAACGGCCAGCGAATAATCGCTTTGAACAAATCGCCGTCCAGTTCGATCGCGAACGCACCGCCTTGAAGCTCGACCAGGCTTTTGACGATGGCAAGCCCGAGACCCGAACCTTCGGTATGGCGGGAACGGTCTCCTCGTACGAAGCGGTCCGTGATTTCTTCCGCTTGGAAATCCAGCTCGGCGGCGGACACGTTTTTGAACGAAAGGATCGCTTCGCGTTCTTTGAGAGTCAGCTCGACATACGCGCGCGAACCCGGTGCCGCGTATTTGGCGATATTCAGATACAGATTTTCGAATACGCGGAACGTTTTTTCGCTATCCAGCGGCGCGATCACTTTATGCTCCGGCAGCCGGAACCGCAGTTGAATGCCGGATTCGGCAAGTTTGTCTTCCAACTCGATATGCGCCTGCTTCAATAACTCGACCAGATCGACGTTGATCGGAGCGATCTCGGTGCTTCCGCTGGAAGCCCGCGTGTATTCGAACAAATCTTCGATCAATCGGCTCAACCGTTGCGATTTTCCGCTTAACACGTCAATATACGCTTTACGGTCTTCTTCCGTCAAATCCGCTTGTTGCAACAGATTCACGTACGTCAGAATCGCCGTGACCGGGGTTTTCAGATCGTGCGAAACGTTGGTCACTAATTCGCTTTTGGTGCGTTGGCTTTTCGTTTCCTCGTCTACGGCATGCTTGAATCCGTCGCGAATGCGCTGCAATTCATGCTTCATTGGCTCGAATACGCCGACATCGCCGTCGATGTTCACGTTCAGGTCGCCTTGCGCCATGCCGCGAACGGAAATAAATAGCCGATCGTAAGACTGGCGTAGCCGATCTTTTTGCTTTTTGAATAGATAAGCCAGAAGCAGCAAATAGATCGCCAGCGGAATCAAAGCGTAAAAACCGATTGTGACAGCCGAATAGCCGATAGCCGCCAGGATCAAAAAATGAGCAAGCGCGATTTTGACCAGCGAGCGGTCGCTTCGATCCGAGAAGTGAAACGTATGCAACCAAGCGAAAAACCGAACAATTAGACTGGCACGCGCAAATGTCGATCCGAGTCCCCGGCGAACAGCCGTCATCAAAAACCAGGCCAATCCGCTCCAGAAAATCAAAGCCCATATCCAGACGCCGGCAGTAAGCGTGATCGGAACCAGACTTTGCCCGGACTGATAAGCTTCGAATGACGTATACGAATATTGCGCAAAATCGATATTAAATATAATGGGAAACGCGGCTCCGATCACCCAAAACTCGAACGGCAAACGAGGCATAGGCAAAACTGCGGATTCCCGACCCGATTTTTCGCGTTGCGTGTCCAACTCTCTGCCATTTTTGCGTTTCATACGAGCGGTTCTTTCAAGCGGCAGCAATCCGATCAAGACCGCGAAGCCCAAAGCCAAAAGTCCGACCTGCCGAAAACCGGCTTCTTTCATCGCGAGACTTTTATATGAATCCAGGCTGGGCAAAGAGGAATGGGAATTTCGCGGCAGCGCATAAACGATCGTGAAATCGGACGGAGCTTCGATACGCTTGATATAAGGCATGATCTCGGAAGTTTCCTGTATAGTTGGTTCGACTGTTCCGAGTTCGGATACGAAATTTTGACGGTTCAATTGATTGACCGTCATGCGGTCTTTCCAACTATGCGGCAATCCGTACCAGACCGGTATGCTCATGGCTCCGCTCGAATCAAAGCGAATCATAGCATAAAACGCATAATTTTCATCAAGCTGTATTTGCGAATCGTAACTGGCTTTTTCGTACAACGTCCAAAAATCATCAGGATCATTGACAAGTTGCTGATTGTTTAGGTCGTACCTAACCATGTACTGCATATCCGATAACGCGGTTCCTCCGCCCATCATTTTGGACTGCCAGCTGATCACCAGCGCGTTGAATCGATTTTTAAAACTTTGAGGAATCGGTTCTCCCGCCGGAATCGAATTATACGAATTCCGCCCGCCTGGAAGCAGAATATCCGACGGCACGACCCCGACGGCTTCCGCTTTGCGCCAATTTTGCTGTGCCAGCGTAAAAGGCAGAATGTAATTTGCTTTTTGCATATATTGAATCCAATCGCTCGGCTGTTCCAGATTCAATGAGATGTCGGAAGTCTTGTTGTGTATCCATTTTACTGACTGGTTATACAAGTAGGAATACTGCACTATAACGAAAGCGACTACAATTAACAGAAGCGTCAATCGGATCAACCACGGACGAATCGAAGGCAATTTCAGTTTGGGTCCAGTCTTTTTGGGCTTGGTTGATACGGTCTCGTTCGATTCCAACTCTGCGGCTACCGACAATACTTTATTGTTTTTCAATTTTATACCCAACCCCCCATACCACTTTCAAATATTTCGGATTTTTGGGATTGATCTCGATTTTTTCGCGGATATTGCGGATATGTACCATGATCGTCTCGGTCGAGACGGCGCGGTCATTCCATACCCGTTCGTAAATCTCTTCCGCCGGGAAAACGCGACCTGGGTGCCGGATAAGCAGATTGAGTATTTTGAACTCCAACGGCGTGAGGCGGATCGGTACATCGTCCACGCAGACCGTAACGGTCTCTTCATCCAGCTCCAATCCGCCAAGCGTATAATGACCGGACTTCGCTTCACGCTTAGATAGCACGGACAGATATCTCGCATACCGCCGCAACTGGGAGTTCACCCGGGCCAACAATTCCATCGGGGCAAAAGGTTTGGCGACGTAATCGTCTCCGCCGATGTTCAATCCCGCGATTTTGTCGATTTCTTCGGACTTTGCGCTGAGGAAAATGACCGGAAAATCATATTTCTCCCGCAAACGCATCGTCATCGTGATTCCGTCCATCCGTGGCATCATGACATCCACGACGGCCAGATGGACTTCTTCCCGTTCAAGCTGCTCCAGACCTTCTACCCCGTCGGCAGCTTGCAGCACCTCATATCCCTGCGTACGCAGGTAAATACATACCCCCTCCAAAATTTCTTTGTCGTCCTCCACTACCAATATCCGATACGTCATGACTTCTCCTTTCTTCCAATGCGGTCCTTTTGCCTAGCCATGCAGATTCTCACGAGCACTCAAAGCTTCCTGTTCGATTATGCCTTTTGCAGGCGGGAAGCGCAATCGGTAGACGCAAGAATCAAACCGCTCCGGCAAGGAGGCGTTCGTTCTTTGCCTGTTTATCTTACGTGCGGCTTCTTAATGAACGCCGGGCGAAAAACGAAAGAAATTCTAAAGAAAACAAAGGGAATGACAAAAAGCCGCTCCATGGTTACAGGCGGCTGAGGCGGATGATAGGGTTGTCTAAGGTGGCATTGCGGCGGAAATTTGTCCAAACGCCTGGACAAGATCAGAGTTCTATCTGCCGATTTGGGCTGCGGTCTGTCCGTCGGCGAAGACGATGCTGCCTTGGACGGATTTGCAGCGTTTTTTGATACGGGCGGATTCTTCGACGACTTCGTCGATGGTGTCGTAGCGGCGGCTCCGGTTGGTGACGACTGCGATGGAGAGAGAGACGAGAGGGATAAGGCCGCGGCTTCCGAAGCGGTTTTCGCCGGTGATGGAACCGCGTATCAGGTCTTCGCTGCGGTAGAAGTCACGTTTCAACTTTTCGAATTCGTCGACGGCGCGGCTGCACGCTTCTTCGTAGTCGTGGTTGTGTAGGATTGCTACGTAGTCGTCTCCGCCGATATGGCCGAAAAAGCCGTCTTGTTGACCGAAGATATCGCTCAGTATGTTCGCTGTGGCTTGAAGAAGCAAATCGCCTTGCTTGAAGCCGTAACCGTCGTTATAGGATTTGAATTGGTCGAGATCGATATAGAGCACGCTGAACTTTTCCAAGCCGAGTGTCTGGTTCAGGCGATCTTCGATGATGCGGTTGCCGGGCAATCCGGTCAACGGGTTCATAAAGGTCGCGATTTGAGTGCGGACATCGGCGACGGAGAGCAGCAAGTGCCGTACGCTCACCGCGCCGCGCAAGCGGCCTCCGCCGCTGACGAGCACGAGATCGTAGAGTTCTTGCTCCGGCCGGTTCATCGCTTGGATACTGACGTCGGTAATCGATTCGGCTTCGTCTACCAGTAGCGGACGAGAGTTCGACATGACGCCGACCGGGCGATTCATAAATAGGGTGAATCCGTACCTTGTACCGATTTGCTGATAGAACTGGACCCGCATCATCAACGCCGTCGTCCCGTCCTCGCAAGCGATCGCCAAGCCTTCGAGCTTTGGGTTTTGTTTGAATAAGTCATCTACCGCTTCGCACTTGGTGCGTGCGTCGACGACCGGAATCGCCTCCGCAATCTCTCCGATTTTTGTAAGCAACCGCTGCGCCTCCTCTCTTTTCTTTATTCAGCAAAACGACCCAAAAGCAGCTTCAGGCGAAGCGGCTTCTGGGTTTGATATCCGCTTTAGCAACTTGCTTTTTACCTGGTTCGGTCCAAATGGCGGCTTGTTCTTCTTCCGGAAAAAGGGCTGGCTTCAGCTCGGGATCAGGGCGGCCGAGTGCATAGCCTTGTCCGTACTCAATGCCTTCCGCTCGCAAAAATTCGGCCTCCGCCCGGCTTTCGATCCCTTCGGCAATAATCGACGTTCCCGAGCCTTGAGCGAATTCCTGGAGCAGCTTCACCATGCGCCTTCGGTCTTCATGTTCATGCAGATCCCGAATCAAAGACTTGTCGAGCTTGATGAATTCCGGCTTCAAATTAATGATGGCTTTCAGACTGCTATAGCCTGATCCGGCATCGTCTACAGCGATTCGGAAGCCCTGGGCACGGTAGTGCGACAGCACGCGTTCAAATTCTGCATAATCCGTCACGGCTTGCTTTTCCGTCAGTTCGAAGACTACGCGTTCCGGCGGTAGACCGTATCTTTTCAACAATCGGACAGTCTCTCCGCTGCGGTAAGCCGAATCGGTCAGCACGAGCGGATGCACATTGATAAAAACGACATCCTTCGGAATATCCCCTGGCAGCCCGCCCCGTCTTCTCGCGGCTTCAAAACGTTCAAACGACGTCTCGCGACAGTAGCGTTCAAATGCAAATACCCGGTTCGTTTGCCCGATGTAATCGTAGAACTTCTCCGTATTCGGAAAGTGATCGGAGACGGGCGGACGATTCAACACTTCGTAACCGAGGCATTCTCCGGTCTGCAAGTTCAGAATAGGCTGGAAAAACGTAGACAGCTTCCGGCCCTGAACAATCCGGTGCAGCTCTCTGGATCTTCCATATGCCCGAGCCGAGGAATGAATGCTGTCCAAAAGATCTCCCCAGGCCGCGGCCATCCCAGGCATGAATAGCGGAAGTTTCATGTTCGTTCACCTTATATCTTAGGAATCGAGGCTGAAGTTGGAATTCGAGCATCTCTATGCGCCTATCGTACCACTTGGATACCAAGCAAGCGTCAACCCTGTGTAAAATCCACGTAAACACTAAAACCCGTTTCGGCCTTGCGCCCTGATTGGGCAGACCAAAACGGGTATAAGGAACGGATTGAGTTTAACGGCTAACCGTATTCGTATTGAGTTCATTCAGCCGTCCGGCAATCTGCTTGAGCAAGTCGCCGCGGCTGATCACGCCGACCACTTCTTTTTTCTCATTGACGACAGGGAGCTTTTTGAAGTGATGCTTCGCCAGAATGCCTAACGCCTCCTCCAGATCCTGCTCGGGGGACACGGACTGCACATTCTTCTTCATGATCTTTTTCGCCGCCGTCTCGACCTTGTACGACAACGCTTCGGCCAACTCTTCCGGCGGGCTCACGAACACATAGCTGAACATATCATAGACCGTCTGCCTGCTCGGATTGATATAACGCAAAATATCCCCGTCGCTGACCATCCCCGTAAGTTTCCCGTCTGCATCCACTACAGGTGCGCCGTTGATCCGTTTGGCTACAAAAAGTTGCAGCACTTCGGACAGCAGAGCGTTCTGATTCACCGTAAGAACATCCTTGATCATAAAGTCGCGTACCTTCATCTTGTCTCCCTCTTTCTGTCGTTAAGATGAATGCTATATACCTTTATTTTACTCCTCGGCTTTCGACCTGTAAACGCTTTCTATTAGAAGTCACACAAATCGCATATTTATGGCAAAAATATCTCCTTCATTTTGTTTTCCGCAAAACAAAACGGGCTTTTCTGGAATCCGATCCATTTTCCGCTTATAATTAAGTTGTTTAATCAATTTATGCCCGATGTCAGTCAGGCAAGGGAGGCAAGACATGAATACCCTCAATACGCCACGTATCCATATCGCCGAATACAAGCCCGAACACGCGGCTTCGCTCGCCGAGATGTGGAACCTCAGCAGCGAGAGCTGGGGTGGAGACGCTTACGTACATACCGAAGAAGAGATGCTCGAAAAACGGGCCCGCAGTACCGATCTCCAGACGTTCCTGGCGCTCGACGGCGACACGGTCGTCGGCTTTTGCAGCTTCTCGTATTACCAGGAAGACGAAGGCGCCATGTATATTCCGCTGCTCAACGTAAGACCGGATTATCATGGGCACAAGGTTGGCAAAATGCTGATTCTCAACGCCGTACGCCGCACGATCGAGATGGGATGGCCGCGCCTGGACCTGTACACTTGGGCGGGCAACATCAAGGCGGTTCCGGCTTATAAAAAGTGCGGATTTTTCTGGGAAAAACGCGAAGATACGACGCATCTGATAAACTTTATTCCCAGCGTATTGGCTACGGAAGCAGTCGCAGACTTTTTCGCATCGGCTGACTGGTACGCGGACGGCAAGCGTGATCTGTCCCTGCGTCCTGACGGCGACAAAGAGAACGGCTTCGATTTTCTTACCTATCACTGGGAAAAAGACGGCCGCTCGCTGACGATGCAATTCGAACGGACCGGACGCGGGCTGCGCAAGATTGAAAACGACGACTATGCGATCGAAGCCGTGATCGAGCGTCATCGGCTCCCGTTCGGACGCAGCTACCCGGTGTCGTATGTAATCACGAACAAAAGCGGTGCTCCGCTGGATATAAGCATCACAGGAAAAAACGGAAAAGACGTCCTTTTCGCTCTGGATGAGCACGTTAGTTTGAATGAAGCAGGAAGTGTTCGAAAAATTACAGGAACATTCGAACTGGTCGAAACATCGGACGAACCCAGCGCCTGGCGCACGCATCCCGGCGTCGAAGCCGAACTTTCCATCAATGGGAAAAAGGCTTCTTTCAAGACCGGCGTAGCTCCCGTTTTCCCGATCAAGCTCACGACGGTCCAGACGGACACCCTGTTCCATCCGGGCAGCGAAAGCGAAGTGCAAATCGGCTTCGAAAGTCGGTTCGCCGAAGATGTCGAAATCGAAGTCATACTGCCGGAATCCGAGACTGTAGCTTTCCTGCCTTCGACGCTCACGCTTAGCCTGCCTGCTGAAGGTCGGACTTCGGCCAGCGTGCAAGCCCATGTGCAGCAGGCGGGGGTTGCAGCGCCGAATGTAGAGATCGCGGTTACTTCCAAAAACGAGACGTTTACGGTGCACGGAGAACTTCAAGCCCACTTCGTTACGCCTTCCGGTACGTTCCGGGGCGAAACTTCTCAAGAGTGGATCGCGGGCAACGGTTCGGCAACCTTGCATTTGGACAAATCGGATAACGAATTGGACCTTCGGATCGCCGGCCAAAAACATGCCCCGTTCTCGTTCGGTCTTCCGAAGCTGGGTCCCCCGTTTAGCGATCGCTTTATCGAACGCAAACCGGCAGAAGTCCGATTTGAGCAGCGCGGACTCGATGTTATATTGGAAGCAGACTATGATTGGCAGGAACCCGACGGCATTCGCCTGACCGTCGTTGCCGAACTTTCGCCGAACGGATCGTTGAAGCTTTTCCATCGCGTGCTTCGAGTTGAAGGAGACGTTCTGGAGAATGATACAAAACTCAAGCTGGCACTTCCACTCTCGTTCCTGCAAGCCGTATTGCCTTACGACGGAACCTTCGTGGATTTGGGCACCGGCGCGGACGCGATTCATCGGGACTATTGGAAACCGGAAAAGCTGACGGAAAACTGGATGTTCTTCCGCTGGCCGAGCGCGGCCTGTGGCGTCGTATGGCCGAAGGAACTCCAGCCCGTACGAAACGGTTGGCGTTACGCGTTCGAGCATTCGATCGGCCCGCTTGCGGCTGGCGAATCCATATCTACCGCTCCTCTTCAGCTCTTCGTCGGAACCTTCGATGACTGGAAAGAACTGCGTGCCTACGCTTTAGGTCAAAGCACGCTGTCGCCGCATCATCCGTGGCCGTTATCCGCTGAACATCGCAGGGAACATGGACCTTCGCAAACGACGGATCATCTTACCGCTTCATTGAACGGCCAGAATCCATTCTTGCCGGAACGATTCGAAGCCAAGCTGATCGAGCGCAAAGATGTCAGCTTGAACGGTACGCTTGCGCTTTCCTCCGATCTGGGCTCGATTGCGCCGTCCCGTTTGACCGCTGATCCAGCGCTTGAATTGCGTGAAGTCACGGAGCCGCTCCGATTGGATAAACGGGTCGAAAGCGACATCGTTACGTTGCATTTCGATATGGACGCCTTCTCGTTCCGTCGCAAACAGCTTGTATTCCCTGCTCCGACAGCGGACAGCGAAGCCATTCGCAGCCAGCGACTGACCGTAGAAGGTCTTGATACTTATGAAATGACCAACGGTGTTCTGACGCTTCGCGTTTCTCCAGCATTCGGTCCCGCCCTGCACTCGCTGAATTATCACGGCCGGGAATGGCTGCATTCTTCCTTCCCTCAGGCGGGTCCAAAATCGTTCTGGAATCCGTGGTTCGGCGGGGTCGCGAGTTCTCCGTCCGGCATCACGCTTCGTTCGCTGCTGGAAGAAGAGATCACGGCCGAATTTGACGAGGTAAAAGACAGCCTGGGCAATACATGGTCGGGCATTCGCGTGTCCGTCAATATCAAGCAGAACGAAGCCCTTAAAGGCATGCGTTACCATCAATACTTCCTGCTCCGCCCAGGGTCGCCGGTCATGGCCTACGTCACGAAGATCGAGCAATTTTCCGGCAAACCGATCGAGCATGCCGCGATGCAAAAAGGCGCTTACTATTCCAGCTCGGCCGATCTGCGCGACGGAAGATTCGAGGTATCGGACACCCGCGGAGACCGGATCGTGTATAAAACAGGACGTTACGATACCGATCTGGAGTTCGACGGCGTATTGCGTCTTTCTTCCGATGAACGCAAAGAAAAGCTGCTCGTCATTCCGGGCGAAGAAGAACCGTTGCAGCAGTATGCCATTCTGGTTAACGAGCTGTCCGGCATTATGTACAACGACAAGTTCGACGGGCGCGACGGAAGCGTCAGCTTTACCCGTCCTTATTTCTACGTCTTGACCGATCTTGATCCGCAGGATAACGAATTAGCGAACCTGCGCCGCATTCGCTTTGAAAAGGGGGACCCACAAGCATGAAAATCATCGATGCCCATATTCACTACTCCGAGATCGAAAGCTTTCATCAAACGGCTAACGAAGTCTCGTTGCTCAGCTATACACCGGAAGGATTGGCGGAAGAATTCCGTCGGGCCGGCGTGATCGCTGCGGTCGGCATGGGCGTAACCGAGACAGCGCCCGGCGGATTCCCCGACAACGCCGCAGCGAATCCGATGGGACTCGATCTGGGCGGCGGCACGCTCGACACGCTGCCCAAGACCGTATTCGAATGCGCAGGCATCAATCCGCACACGCTGCATGAACCGGGTCAATTGGAGGCGTTGGAAAAAGCTCTTCAACATCCCAAAACGGTCGGCATCAAGCTGTACGCGGGATATTACCATTTTGCCGTGAACGACCCGATTTATGATCCGGTCTATGCCCTGGCTTCCAAGTATAAGCTGCCGATTGTCATTCATGGCGGTCTGACCTACTCCGACCGCGGACTGCTGAAATACTCGCATCCCCTGTCGATGGAAGAAGCTTTGCTCGCGCACCGCGATATCACTTTCATGATCTGCCACCTCGGCGATCCCTGGGTAATGGATACGGCGGCAATGTTGGAAAAGAATCCGAACCTATACGCGGATCTGTCCGGTTGGATCGTGGGCGACGACAACAAAATCACCCGCCTGCTGACCGAACAGACTTACGTCGATCATTTCAAACGCGCGATCGTGTTCGCCGAACGATATGACCGTCTCGTGTTCGGAACCGATTGGCCGCTGATCCCGATCGATTCGTATATTCGCTTCATAAAGCATCTGATTCCGGAAAAATACTGGCATCATGTGTTTTATCAAAACGCGCTGGACGTGTTTCCGAAGTTGAAAGACGCGATCGAGGAACTTGAAGCTGAATAAAGCAACGCTCCAAAGAAGCCCTGATCTTCGCGTCATGCGAAAGATCGGGGCTTCTTTCTTCTTTCTTTTTTCATATCTGCTACTCAACTTCGATCCACAAGCCCGTAAAATTATCCGCGCTCCGGATGTAAAGTCGAACAGCGTTCCTGTTAACGGGTTCATCTCCCGCTCCACATCCGAAAAGTTCGGAATTTGCTAGAAACCGTATCTGATACTGCGTGAATTCTGAAAAGATGCGGACGGAGATTTGCTAATGAAGACTGTACCATAGTTCTCATCCGTTTCCGGACGAAAAGGCTTTTTTCCATACCTTCATCCATTAATCCTCTGCTACCGCGCGACGGGCAAAATCCACAAACTGAAACTTGTCCAGACGATGCCGGGACTCCGTGTACTGGAACAGCGTGGTGTCTTCCAGATGCACATAGTTGCGCACCACGACGATATGCGTATCGCGCCCCAGATGTAGCAACCGCTTGTCTTCCGCAGACACCTTTTCCACCGAAATTTCTTTTTTCGCATACGCGATCTTGAGCGACAATTCGCCTTCCAGATACGCATAGATCGAATCGGCGGCAATCTGCTCCGTTAACGAAGGAATCACCGAAGCAAGAAAATAATCTTTGTCCAGAATGACTTTTTCCCCTTCGATCTCCCGCGCCCGAACGACTTTCCACACCGGTTCGCCTTCGGCGACCTGGAGTTGGCGCGCCACGTTCTGCGGACAAGGAATGCGTACCGTCTCGCTCACCAACGTACGCGCGGAGCGGCCGAGACGTTCGGACAATTCTTTGAAACTGACCAACCCGGAGATCGGAAACTCCATCCGGTTGATATCGAGCACGTAGGAGCCTTTGCCGCGAATCTTGTGGATATAGCCGTTTTGCGACAGCAAATGAAGCGCTTTGCGCACCGTTTCTCTCGATGTTCCGTACTCTTCGGCAATCTCGTTTTCCGAAGGCAGCTTGATGCCCGTTTTGAGCAGGCCGCTCTCGATCCGCTGCGTATAATCACTATAAATTTGCGAGAAAATGTTTTTGTTCATCGTTAATCACCGTGACCCATTTTACGGGGGATTTTGTGAAAAAGCAAAGAAGTTTGTCATGTTTTCCCGTTATGCCGATACGGCGCGCGTGCCGCGAACTTCGCATGGCCCGCACGCCGTATCCGATGATTCCATAAAGGTTAACGAAGTCAGACGCCCGCGCTGCTCAGATGGACGCGAATGACCGGCGTTTGTCCTTCGGTCGCGTCGCCGGTAAGTTCTTCGACGCTTTCGACGATATCCTGTCCTGCCGGAATGATGATCGGCGAGATCGTGGCATAACCGCCGGCTTTGATGATTTCCTGATCGAATTCCAGCAGCAGTTGACCTTCTTTGACCACATCGCCTGTCGCGACATGAGCCGTGAAGCCGTTGCCTTTCAGACCCACCGTGTCGATGCCGACATGGATCAACACTTGTACGCCGGTGGCATGTTCCAAAATCACCGCGTGTTTGCTTTTGTCGATCACATGGGCTACGGTGCCGTCGAACGGCGCAACCACGCGTCCTTCGGCCGGTTCGATCGCGATGCCTTCGCCCATTTGTTTTTCGGCAAAAGCAGGGTCAGGCACGTTTTCCAGCGGCACGGCTTTGCCTTGAATCGGAGACGCCAGATCGAGCACGTTGACCGCGTCCGCGCTTGCCGGAGCCGCCGCTGCAAGAGGAGCGTCGGTTTTCGCGGAAGCGGTATGCGAGACCACTTGGTTTCCGGTATTCGGAATCGGGCTTTGCGCGTTTTCGACCTTTTTCACGTCGCGTTCCGCCAAATCTTCTTCGTCGATAGGCTCACCGGCAGCGGCTTGTTTGCGGGTCACGATCTTGCCGTATACGAACGTGCCTACGAACGGAAGGACCAGCGCGATCGCCATGCCGGTAAAGAAGACGCCCCAGTCGCCTACATTGATTGCCAGGAAGCCAGGAAGACCGCCGACGCCGACTGCGAATGCACGAACATCGTTCATCGTCAGCAGCACGCCGCCAATCGCGGAACCGATCATACCCATGAATAACGGGTACTTGAAGCGCACGTTAACCCCGAATACGGCAGGTTCCGTAACACCCAGGAATGCGGTCACCGAAGTCGTAGCCGACAAACTTTTCATTTTTTGCGAGCGGATAACGAACATCATAGCCAATGCGGCTGCGCCTTGCGCGATATTGGACAAAGCCAGCATCGGCCAGAGGAATGTGCCGCCGGTCGAGTTAATCAGTTGCAAGTCGACCGCGAGGAACGTATGGTGCATCCCCGTAATAACAAGAGGCGCATACAGACCGCCATAGAGCAGACCGCCGAGCCAAGGTACTGTATCGAACAGCCATACTACGCCTTCTGTCAGCCAGTTGCCGAGCGTAAATGTAACCGGACCAATGACGACGAAGGCCAGGAAGCCCGTTACGAGCAACGCTACCGGAGCGACAACGAGAAGCTTGAGCGAATCCGGTACTTTGCGGTTCAGCCACTTTTCGATAACAACCAGTACGTAGGCTGCAACGAGCATCGGCAGCACCTGTCCTTGATAGCCGACCGCATTGATATGCAGACCGAACAGGTTCCAGGTAGGTACCGTTCCTTCATTCAGAGCCGCCGCATAATCGTAAGCGCTCATCAGACCCGGATTGACCAGGATCAAACCGAGCACGACGCCGAGCAGCGGACTGCCGCCGAACCTCGTGGCTGCCGACCAACCGACAAGCGCCGGCAGGAAAGTGAACGCCGTGCTTGCAATCGTATTCACGATCGCGGCGAAGTCGGCCCATTGGGGATATACTTCAACCAGCGATTTTGCCTCGAAGAAAATGTCTTTGCCTGTAAGCAGGTTATTGATGCCGAGCAGCAAGCCTGCCGTAACGAGCGCGGGCAGCAGCGGGATAAAGATATCGGACAGCGTTTTGATAAACTGCTGCACCGGACTCTTATGCTTGATCGCCGCCGATTTCACGTCGTCTTTGGTGGCGCGTTGGCCTCCGGTAATCGCTATCAATTCGTCATACGCTTTGTCGACGATGCCCGGGCCGATAATGACCTGGAACTGGCCTTGCGTGGAAAAGTAGCCTTTTGCCAGCTCATTATCGTCCAGCGCCTGCTTGTCGACCTTGCTTTCATCTACGAGCGAGAAGCGCAGCCGGGTGACGCAGTGCGTCGCGACTTCGATATTGTCTTTGCCGCCTATGGCTTGGACGATCTTCTCGACATCTTCTCTTTTTACCGACATTCCTTCAACCCCATTCTTTGTTATGAAATGCCGGGGGATTTACCCCCGGATGATCCACATAAACGATGCGTACGGTTCCAGCTCCAGCCGTTCGCTCCAGGTCGGCGCTTCCGGTCTATTGCCGGACAACAGTTCAAGCTGCGAATGGCCGAGCGCGGCATAATCTTTCGGCAGCGTGAAGGTCGCTTCTTCGGACGAAAAGTTCGAGACAACGATCAACGTATCCGCATCGTTCGTGCGCGCATAAGCAAACACCTGCGGATGCTCTTCGTCCAACCGAACATAACGTCCGTCGGTCAGCACGTTTTCCTTTTTACGCAGCGCAATCAGGTTCTTGTAATGGCTGAACACCGATTCAGGATCGTCCCGCTGCATTTTGACGTTGATCTCGGGATAACGCTCGTCCACCTTGATCCACGGCGTGCCGTCGGTGAATCCGGCCTGGGGACCGTAGTTCCACTGCATCGGCGTACGGGCATTGTCGCGCGAACGCTTGGCAATGATCTCGAACGCTTCTTCCGGCGTCTTGCCCATCTCGACCATGATCCGGTACATATTGGTCGACTCGATATCGCGGAATTCCGAGATATCGTTCCAGTTCGGATTCGGCATCCCGATCTCTTCGCCCTGGAACACGTACGGCGTGCCTTGCAGTCCGTGCAGCGTCGTTGCCAGCATCTTGGCGCTCGCGACGCGGCAGCGTCCGTCGTCGGCAAAACGGGACAACGCGCGCGGCTGATCGTGATTGTTCCAGAACAACGCGTTCCAACCGCCGCCTTCTTGCATCCCGATCTGCCACGAAGACAGCAGTCCTTTCAACGCTTCGAAATCGTAAGGCATCAGCTCCCACTTTTTCCCCTGCGGATAATCGACCTTCAGATGATGGAAATTGAACGTCATCGAAAACTCGCGTTCCTCCGGGTTGGAATACCGAATGCAGTGTTGAAGCGTCGTGGACGACATCTCGCCGACGGTAACCAGATCGTACGGACCGTATACTTGCTCATATAACTCTTTGATGTATTCGTGCACCCTCGGTCCGTCCGTGTAATACCGCCGTCCGTCTCCCGTCATGATGGAGCCGTCGTCGTCCGGGAAATCCTGGTCTTTGGAAATGAGGTTGATCACGTCCATACGGAACCCGTCAACGCCTTTATCCGCCCAAAAACGCATCAGATCCGCCGCTTCCCGCCGTACCGTCTCGTTTTCCCAATTCAGATCGGCCTGCGTTTTGTCGAACAGTGCCAGGAAATATTGCCCCGTCACTTCATCGTACACCCAAGCCGAGCCGCCGAACTTGGACTGCCAGTTGTTCGGTACGCCGCCGTCCGGAGCCGGGTCGCGCCAGATGTAATAGTCCCGGTACGGATTATCCTTCGATTTGCGCGATTCCTGGAACCAGACATGCTCCGTCGATGAATGGTTGACCACGATATCCAGCATCAGGTGCATATCCCGCGCTTTCAATCCGGCCATCAATTCGTCGAAGTCCTCCATCGTTCCGTACATCGGATCTATCGAACGATAATCCGCCACGTCGTACCCGTTGTCGTTCTGCGGCGAGTTGTAGACCGGCTGCAACCAGACAATGTCCGTGCCGAGATCCTTGAGATAGTCGAGCTTCTTCGTCAACCCGCGAATATCGCCGACCCCACTGCCTGTCGTATCGTTGAAACTGCGCGGGTAGACCTGATACACCACCGATCTGCGCCACCATTCCGCCCGGTCGTTCGACTTGTTCGTTGTCATCTGCGTACCTCCTTCGGGTATAACCGGAGGCCGCAGACTTTTCGAAAGTCCGCTCACGGAAAAATATGCCCGCAGCCTCGTTGCGTCAAGCCCATTCAGGTTTCAATCCAAACGTGCTCAACGCTCTATACCCTTCATGTATATACAAGTTAGTGTCGAAACCGATTGTACGCCTGTATATACAAGAAGTCAACCTGTGTACTATATAACCCAACGAAAAAGCAAGCAAACACTTTTCGGGGATTTTCTTTTGACCTACGTATTCAGGCTTGGATAAACTTCGAAGCAAGCGGAAGAGGTGTGCATGCAGGAGCGATAGCGTTCGCCTTTGAAATGAGGAAGCTTCTTTTTAACATTGAATCCGGCTTCCTCATTTCAACACGCGACCGTAATGAACACCTCTGGAGCGCGTCAGCGAGTTAAAAAGCCCCTTTATTTTTCCATTACCCCAAATTTAAAGCATGACACCGGCTAAAAGAATGTTCGGATCAAAAGCTTTTTCGATCGCTTGTTTTCCGAAGACAGCTAATGTTCAAAGGAGCCTGATCATGCCTTCTATCCATCAAAAAATGAATGAACGGACTCGGTCTCTTATTCGGGAAACGTTTATCGAACTGGTCGCGGAGTGCGGCTTCGACAAAGTAACCATTCGTCAAATCGTGGAAAAAGTCGGGATCAACCGCGGAAGGTTTTATTTGCATTACTCGGACAAATACGATCCGGTTGTTCCTGTTCCATATGGACGACCTCTTTCCGTTATCGAATAAGCGCGGTTCCGATCAAAGATCGGACACCGACTGCTTTTTCAGATTACGGCGGAAGCGGAAAACATACAATCGACAAACGCAAGCGATATGTTGAGCGTTCGCGTTTGATCCACAGCACGAATAAATAGCGGCGCAGCAAAAAGACGAAAACCGGCGGGCCTTGCGGCCTCGGTTTTCGTCTTTTTGTCTTTTGGCTTTTCAAATTCAGCTTATGCGTGGAACTGCCGTCCGTCATGGACCGCTTGCACATAACCCGAACGTACCGTAAAGTCGCCGAAATGCTCGCCATCCAAGCGTTCTTTCGCATAGCGTCCGATAATCGGCTTCAGCGAGGACAAAATCTCTTCTTCGCCGATATTTTCTTTATACAGCTTGTTTAGGCGTGCTCCGTCATGCGCGCCGCCAAGATACATATTGTATTTGCCCGGCCCTTTGCCGATAAAGGCCAGCTCCGCCAACATCGGGCGCGCGCACCCGTTCGGGCAACCGGTCATGCGGATCACGATTTCTTTTTCGCGCAGACCAGCTTCTTCCAGCATCGGTTCCAGCTTGTCAATCAGTCCCGGCAGATAGCGCTCGGATTCGGCCATCGCCAGACCGCAGGTCGGAAGCGCTACGCACGCCATCGAGCTACGGCGCAAAGCCGAATAATGAACGCCGTCCGTCAAGTTGTACTTTTTGATCAAAGCATCGATTTTGCGCTTTTTCTGAGTGCTGACGTTGCCGATGATCAGATTCTGGTTCGCGGTCAGGCGGAAGTCGCCGTCGTGAATCTTTGCGATTTCGCGCAAGCCTGTCATAAGCGGATAGTCTTCGAAATCGGCGATCCGTCCGTTTTGGATAAACAGCGTCTGATGCCATTTGCCGTTGCTGCCCTTGATCCAGCCGTAACGGTCGCCGTTATGGTCGAAGCTGAAATCGCGCGCTGCTTGCAGCTCCCAGCCGAGACGGGTATGCAGCTCGTTCACGAACCAATCGAGCCCGCGATCGTCAATCGTGTATTTGAAGCGAGCGTGTTTACGCACCGCACGATCGCCGTAGTCGCGCTGAATGGTCACGACTTTTTCCGCCAGATCAATAGATTGCTCCGGCGTAATGAAGCCGATCAGCTTGCCGAGCTGCGGATAGGTCTTGTTATCGCCGTGCGACATCCCCATGCCTCCGCCGACCGTCACGTTGAATCCTGCCAATTTGCCTTTTTCCAGGATGGCGATCAGACCCAAATCCTGCGAAAACACGTCGACGTCGTTGGAAGGCGGAACGGCGATTCCGATCTTGAATTTACGCGGCAGATACACCGGTCCGTAGATCGGCTCCGGGTCTTGCTCGCGGCTATCCACAACCTTTTCCTCATCCAGCCAGATCTCATGATACGCGCGCGTGCGCGGATCGAGGTGACGGCTGACTTTATCGGCCCATTCGTACACTTCGGCATGCACCTCGGACTGATACGGATTCGGATTGCACATCACGTTCCGGTTGACGTCGCCGCAAGCCGCCAGCGTGCTGAGCAGTGCGTCGTTGACTTCGCGGATCGTGTTTTTTAAATTCCATTTGAGCACGCCGTGAAGCTGGAACGATTGGCGCGTCGTAAGGCGGATCGTTTCGTTGCCGTATTTATGCGAGATGCTGTCCATCATCAGCCACTGCTCGGGCGTGACCACGCCTCCGGCGGCGCGTACGCGAAGCATGAACTGGTACGCCGGCTCAAGCTTCGACTTGCTGCGTTCGTTGCGCAAATCGCGATCGTCCTGCATATAACTGCCGTGGTGCTTCATCAGGCGGTTATCGTCTTCCGGGATCGAACCGGTCAACGGATCTTTCAACGTCTCGACGAGACTGCCCCGCAAATAATCGCTGTTGCGCTTAATATCCTCGACATCGCTATGCGGCCGATCGTGCGGCGGATACTTTTTCCATTCGGTTTGCTGCGTCATATCAAGCTTCCCCTTTCGCGTTCAAACGGCCCTTTTCCAATCTATATGTCCGTGCTGTGAAATCAGTATACGTCGCGCTGATAACGCTTTTCTTGCTGCATGCGAAGCAGGTATTCCGAAGCCTGTTCAGGACTCAAGCCGCCGCCCTGCGCGATAATCGTCTCCAAAGCTCCGTGTACGTCGTGGGCCATATTTTTCTCGTCGCCGCAGACATAGACCGCAGCTCCGCTATTGATCCATTCGTACAACTCTTGGCTTTTCTCCATCATGCGGTGTTGGACATAGACTTTCTCGGCCGTATCGCGGGAAAAAGCAACATCCATCTTCGTGAGCACGCCGTCCTTGATCCAACGCTGCCACTCGGTCTGATACAGGAAGTCCGTGGCAAAATGCTGATCGCCGTAGAACATCCATGTTTTGCCGCGCGCATCGTTCTCCTCGCGTTCGGCGAGGAAGGAACGGAAAGGCGCTACCCCCGTGCCCGGTCCAATCATGATAATCGGCGTGTCCGGGTTCTCCGGCAGCTTGAAGTTCGGATTATGCTGCACGAACACCGGAAGCGCGTCGCCCGGCTCCAGCCGTTCCGCCATCTGCACCGAGCAGACGCCGTAACGGTCGCGCCCGCCGCAAGCATAACGCACGGTGCGTACGGTTAGATGAACTTCGTCCGGCGTGGCTTTGGAACTGCTGGCGATCGAGTACAAGCGGGCCGGAATTTTACGTAAAAGGCCTGTCAGTTCCGCCGCGCTCAGTCCTTTGAGATTAAAGTCCCGGATCAGGTCCAGCAGATCGTTTTCGCCGAGGTAAGCGCGCAGTTCTTCGACGGATTCCGGCGAAGTCAGCTTGACCAGCTGCTCGTTCCCTGTCAGCTTCGCCACCTGTTCGATCAGCGGTTTCGTGAGCACTGTAATTTCAAAGTAATGATGGAGCGCTTCCCGCAATGCGACAGAGCCGCTTTTCCCCGTGGCTACGTTATCTTCGGCGTTCCAATCCATCTCTTCGATAATCTCGTCCACGAGGCGCGGGTGGTTCTCCGGATACACGCCGAGACTGTCGCCCGGTTCGTAGGTCAAGCCCGATCCTTCGAGCGACAGTTCCAAATGGCGCGTCTCCCGCGCGGAACCCCGACCGTTCAAGTTCAGGTTCTCCAGCACTTCGGCCCGGAAAGGATTGCTGCGCGAGTATTCCGACTCCGGATCGGCACTGAGCGGAGCCGCCGATTCGGCCGCGTAAGCCGCAGCCGTTGGCGTCGCGCTAAGCGATTCCGTTACCGCCTTCATCCACTCGCCCGCCGTCTCGTCGAAATCGACATCGCAATCGGCCCGATCAACCAGGCGCGTAGCGCCCAGTTCGGCCAAACGACCGTCGAAGTCTTTGCCCGTCTGGCAGAAAAATTCGTAGGAAGTATCGCCAAGCGCCAGCACGGAGTAATTCAGGTTCTCCAGCTTCGGAGCACGTTTGCTGTTCAGGAATTCATGGAACGCCAGCGCGTTATCCGGCGGATCGCCTTCCCCGTGCGTACTGACGATGATCAGCAGGTTTTCGAGCTTTTTCAGATTCGCAGGCTTGAAGTCCGCCATCGACAGAACTTCCGTCTTCACCTGCTGCTCGTCCAGACGCTTGGCTAGTTTCTTGGCGAGTCCGCTGCCGTTGCCGGTCTGCGAACCGAACAAAATAGTGACTTCGCGCGGCGCGGCAGGTTGTGTCGGAATTGCAGCTACGGGAGTCGCAGCAGGAGCAATCGCTTGGCCTAGAGTTTGCGCTTCCCCGCCGACTGCGGCTTGAGCTGCCAGATAGCCGGTCAACCAGATACGCTGATGACCGTTCAAGGTAGGCAATAGTTGATTGAGCAGTTCAGTCTGCTGTTGATTAAAAGGGCTATTGGTTACGTTCAATTCCATGGTTTTCCACCTCGCACGGCTTACTTCTTATCGATTCATGGGCTCGATTGTCTGCCGATCATTTAAATTCCTAGTTATTCGATCAGAATTTCTTTTGCTCTCTTGACGGTATCACACGGGCAAAAAGGGGTCAATTCGATTCATTTTATGACATTCATCAGTTTTTCTGATAATTGGTTAACAAAAAAACATTCTGTTCGTTTGAAGGCGGGGCGCTGCGGGAGAAATTTGTTCAAGTCGCTGTCTCACCCGGAAAACGGATTGAATTTTATAAGGTAGTTTTCCGGGTTCAAAGGCGTCTTTCACTAAATTTCTCCCTCCGCGCCCGAGCTTCGCTCGGACAAAACCTTTTTTTGAGGATGCGTAGCGAAGTCAGAAAAATCGAATCTGCTTGTTTTCAGTTATTTCAAAAAAAAGTTTCTGTAAAGACGTTACTTTCGACTTCGAATTTATTATTTTGTCGAAAATTCTTGCGAAAACGGTTAAAAGTATTCAGTTCCTTGCACAGGCAAACGATATATAAGATAAAGAGTTAGCAAAAGATGCGGTATAGGTGCGGAGGGTTTTGGACATGATCAAGATACGGACGTTTTTGGCGCTTATTTTTGTGATATTCGCGGTTTTGATCAGCGCGACGCTAGGAGCGTTGATCAGTCAACGTTCGGCGAAAGCGATCGGGCAGGAAATCGGAACGTCGCTGGCCGGAACGGCTTATCAGATGTCGGACAAGCTGGATAACTTCATGTGGTCGCGGGCCAGCGAAGTGAAGTTGCTGACCGAACTTGCTCCGCTCAAGGACACATCGAATCCGCAAGCGATTCAGGTACTGCTCGATCAGTTGCAATCCAGCTTCCCTTCGTTTTCGTGGATCGGCTTCATGAATACCGAAGGAGAAGTGTTAGCCGCGACAGACGGGGTACTGGTCGGAAAAAACATCGCCGAGCGGCCGGTATTCGCGGAAGGCATCAAAGGATTTTTTACCGGAGACGTGCATGAAGCGGTACTGCTCGCCAAGCTGCTTCCCAACCCGAGCGGCGAACCTTTGCAATTCGTCGATGTCAGCTATGCCGTCAAAAACGACAAAGGAGAAACGATCGGCGTTTTGGCCGCGCATCTGAGCTGGGAATGGGCCAAAGAAGTCGAACGCACGCTGATTAAGCCGCAGATCGACCATGATCAAAAATTCGAGCTGTTTGTCGTAAGCAAAAGCGATAACACGGTGCTTTTGGGGCCGGAAGGTTGGGCAGGCCGTCCAATCAATCTGCGCAGCGTAAGCAGCGCGCAGCAGGGATCGAACTCCTGGGTGCTCGAACGTTGGCCGGACGGAAAAAACTACTTGACGGGTTACGCGTTCGGAGACGGTTATCTGGATTATCCGGGCCTCGGCTGGACCGTGCTTGTTCGGCAGCTCGAGTCCGTAGCGTTCGCTCCGGTCGACCAGATTCGGCAGTATATCATCGCGGCCGCGCTGCTCGCTGCGGCATTATTCGCGGGGATCGGACTGCTGACCGCCGAGTTCATTTCCCGTCCGATACGCAAATTGACCCGTGCGGCCGATGCAATCCGTCAAGGTGGCGTGCCAGAGATTCCCGAAACAAAAGGATTCCAGGATATTCGCAGCCTGGCGCGTTCTTTGCGTAGCTTGCTCGATTCTTTGCTGCGCACGGAACATGAGCTTGGTCATATGGAAAATGCCGCGCTCCGCGACCAACTCACGCAACTTCCGAACCGAATGGCGTTGGAGCGCTATTTGGAGGACACGATGGAAAGCTTCGATTCCGCTTCGGAAACGTTAGCCTTCATGTATCTGGATCTGGACGGCTTCAAAAAGATCAACGACACGCTGGGGCACCAGGTAGGCGACGTCTTGTTGAAAAAAGTCGCGCAGCGCCTTGATAACGCCACGCGTGCCGGAGGCATCACTGTACGGCTCGGCGGAGACGAGTTTTTGCTGATCACGCGCAGTCCGCTTCGCGGTGCTTACGAAGAAGCCGAACAACTGGCCCAAGACGTGCTGAAGCTGATCAACAATCCGTTTATCGTGGAAATGAACCAGTTGTCAATCGGGTGCAGCATCGGGGTCGCGTTCTATACGCGCCGCAACGACAGCGTGACCGAAGTGATTCAAACGGCGGACGAATGCTTGTATCTGTCGAAAAAAGCCGGCAAAAACCGCGTGACGTTCCATGAAGACGTTACAAAAAGATAATCGATTCATCCCCATAGCAAAGCGCGACCCCGATCGTCTTCGGAATCGCGCTTTTTGCATAGAAAAAGACAGCTTGGTCCATATGGACAATATGCCCGATCTTCGATTGATTTACGCTTTATTTTCGGTCATCCTCGGACACGGGGAACCAGAATTGCTTGTCGGCAGCCCCGGCGGCATCCGTGCAGCCGTCCAAGCGATAAAGCGTTCCGGGGCCGCCAAACTCGGCGCTTAACGGCTCGTCGGTCACTTTTTCACAGGTCGCGAATACGGTTTCCGGTAATCCGAATTTATCGTGCGTGGTGTCGTGCGTATACTGAATCTTTTTCCCGTCGAAAACAAGGTCCGTAAATAAAGGATCGCCTTCGATCGTATACGCCACGTAATGCACCGAATCGGGAGTTCCTTCGTCAACGGATCGGATAAAACGTTCCCAGGCATCAAAGTTTTCGATTTTATTCAGAAAATGAACGATATCTCCATTAGCGGCCGCTTGCTTGGAATCGTAGCGGATATCGCCGATGATTTCTTTTAGGCTTTTCGTCGCCTCAGCCGTCAGGATATAAGCCGTTCTTGTATCCGCGACTTCCATCAGCATCCCTTCTCCCACGCCCAAATTCGGAAGCCAGAGATGAAAAGCTTGCGTCTTGCCGTCCGATTGGTAGACCACATCATAATTCGGGCTGCTTACGTCCAGTTCGCCTTCGAACTTATTCGCGGTACCATAAGCTTCGCGGAAAAGCCCTACCGCTTCTTCTCCTTCCAATTTGCCGTAAAGATTTGGATTGATAAGCCCGGTTTGCAGATTACGGCTGATTTGAACTTCATTTGCAGCAACATCCGGAAGATCGAGCGCAGCATTGGCAGCATTGTCGTTTGTCGCTTGATCGGGTGTCGTCCGGTCAAGCGTGCAAGCGATCAGCAAAACAATAGCCAAAACCATCCCGACCGCAAAACATGTTTTTCGCATCAAGACGCCTCCTTTACAAAGAAAGACGTATCGAAAAAGGAAAAGGTTCCTGCACACTTCTGCTTCTATACCTCATGCTGCGAATGCGAAACTTTTTCAGCTCGGAAAAAAGCTCTAACGGTATCATAGGCGAGTTTGGGGCGGCGGTAGCCGTCTACAAGTCCTTTGCTGTTGCGGGTACAGCCGCGTGCGAGCAGCCAGCCTGTTGCTTCGGTTACGCGACAATCGCTGAATTGCCAGATATACACGCCCGAGAGCGGGGAGTCCTCGGCGAGGTAGGCTTTCAGATTGGCAGCTAAAATGTCGCATTGACGCTCTTCGGAACCTTTGACGCGCTCGCGGCTTCGGAATCCGTAATAGGCGTCCGCTCCGAATTCGCTGATGATCATGGGTTTGCCTGCACCCCCGAGTTCGTCCGCCCAGCCTCTTGCCTGCCGCATCAGCTCGCCGGGATCTTCGTCGGTATACCAGAGCGGATACAGATTGAACGAGACGATATCGGCCAAATCCAGACAGATATCGCGGTTGCGGTGATGCGTAGCGAACGCTCTCGGCCGAGTGGGATCGAGACGGCGGATAAGCGCAAGTTCGGTTTCGTAGATGGCGCGACCGTACGGCGTATCGCTGGCGCATTCGTTCAGAATCGCCCAGATGACGATCGCCGGATGATTGCCGTGCTGCTCCACCATTTCCCGCGTTACGGCTTCGCTTTGCGATCTGAAATTCGGGTTGCGCATCTGCTCCTCGGTCAAGCCGCGGGCATGGTTTTCCTCCCATACGAAGATCCCCGTTTCAT
The DNA here is from genome assembly GCF_037722395.1 of Saccharibacillus sacchari. GTDB lineage: Bacteria > Bacillota > Bacilli > Paenibacillales > Paenibacillaceae > Saccharibacillus > Saccharibacillus sacchari_A. The sequence continues at coordinate 237,155 of NZ_JBBKAR010000039.1, forward strand.
CGCAAAGATCGAGGAAACGCTCATCGTTCGGATAATGGCTGGTTCGCACGGAGTTGCATCCGAGGTCTTGAATCAGCTGTATATCGTGCACCAGATCGGGGAAAGAAAAAGCCGCTCCGGCCAGCGCATGATCCTCGTGCCGATTGACCCCTTTTAACAACACGGCCTTTCCGTTGACTCGCAGCTGCCCGCCTTCGGTATCGACGCTGCGGAATCCGACACGGTCGATCCAGTCATCGAAAAGATCGTCGCCTTGTTGCAGTTGAGCGCGAAGCGTGTACAGATTCGGCTGTTCCATGCTCCATTCCGCAACCGCCGCATAGGCTTGCGTTCGCTCGACGGTCATACTGGATTTGCTGTCGATCCTCACTGTTTCGGTAAACGTATTCAGCCCGTCCAATCTCAGCAGCAGCTTAACCTCGCGCGCTTCGGCTGCCAAATTGCGCACCGTTGCCTGCCAGCGTCCATGCCAGATGCCTTCTTTGAATTCCGGGAAAAAGGCGACTCGTTCGATATGTATATCCGGAATCTCCTCCAACGCAATCGGACGGATCGGACCGCCGTACGTGTAGTAATCGTTCTCGACATGAAGCGCCGATTGCTCACTGAACGAGTTGTCCGCATACAGACGAATCTCATGCTCTCCCGGCTCGACATCGACAACGATCGCTTCGAACGCGGTATAGGCATTATAGTGATGGGCGACCTTTTTCCCGTCAAAATACACGTCAGCCGTATGGCTTACGCCTTTGAATTCCAACCGCAGATGGGTGCGGCGTTCGATTCGAACTTTTCGACGATACAAGCCGATCCCCTGATAAGTCCCGAACTTCGGATGCGATTCCCAGCAGCCAGGTACGGGTAAACCGTAACTCATGTTTACCGGAACTTCGCCTATGCGATCAACAGGTTCGAACTCCCATAGTCCTTCCAGTTCCTGAATCGGACGAATCTCATGCGTGTCGAACAATCGGATCATTTGAATGGCCTCCATGTCTTTTTTGATTTTAGGTTTTTGCGACGATCATTCTCTTAAACGTTTATAAAGCTTACTTTATGGGAATGATGCGGTAGGTTCCATGTCTATTCGTATTCGATTCATGTCTAAAATGATTCGAATCGAGCTTGGCTTCTTCTATAACTCCTTTTATACTGAAAAAAAACGAATCCGTGCAAAGGAGGAACGCCATGAACGATCTACGTGAACTTGCGGTCCGAATCGGCTGGGCGTCGGATAAAAACACGCTGCCGGGCTGGACCGATATCCGTCGCACGACGGCGGTACATAGCCTGTATTGGGTCCGCTCCGGGAAAGGCATATTCGAATCCGACGACGGCCTGTACCAGATCGAGGGCGGACACCTTTTTTATCTGAAGCCGGGATTGAATATGCGAATGGCCGCACTCGGCGATCAGGGGCTGGATATGGTTATGATTTTGTTCGACGCTGTTCGTTTAGCCGGAACATCCGGGATTTGGCCGACGCCTTCTCCCGTATCGACGCTGGAAATTCCGCATTCGGCACACTTTTCCGGCAAAACGGCGGTCGAACTGGATGCGTCATTGAGCCGGCTGGTGAAGCTGTGGAGCATGGGGCTGCCTGCGCGAGAGCTTGAAGCCAACGCCGCGCTGCTCACGCTGATCGCCAGACTGCACGGTGACCTCTCGCCGGAACAGGAAAAAACCCGTGCTCTGTTCGAACGCGGGCAGCAAGTGATGGGACTTCGCTATGCCGAGACGCTAACGGCGGAAAGCTTGGCGGAAGAGCTGCATGTATCGGTGTCTCATCTGCGCAAGCTATTCCTTCGTTATGCGGGAGAGACGCCGAAGCAGGTTCTGTCCGGCATGCGGCTGCGACAAGCCGAACGCTATCTGCTGTACACCGACCTGACGCTGCATGCGATTGCGGAAGCTTGCGGGTACGGTGACGAGTTTCATTTCAGCCGGACTTTCAAAAAAAGCAAAGGCATGCCGCCTTCGGCGTTTCGGAAAGCACATCAAGACGGATCGGGATAAACGTAAGCCGAATCCGGCATGTGCCGGTTTTAATCGTTACGCCCGATGATTTCGACTCCCTCGTCGGGAATGGCGAACCAAAAGTTTTTGTTCAGGCCCCCTTCCGTAATGGAACAGCCGCTGAGTCGATAGACCTCTCCAGACATATGCAGCTCTGCCGGGATCGGCTCGATTAGCACTTTTTCACAGGTTTCGAATTCTTTGCTGTGCGAACCGAACCTGTCCAGCGTGTCGTCATACACATACTGTATCGTTTGCCCGTCAAAATGAAGATTGTCGAAGATCGGATCGCCCTCGATGGTATACCCAACCTTTTGAACGGACGCGGGACGGGATTGCTCGACCGCTTCCAGAAAATCTTCCCACGCGTCAAAATTTTCGATCTTGCCGATCGTTTGCACGACATCCCCGTTTTTCACAGCCTGTACCGAATCGTAACGATAATCTCCGATCAAGTCTCGAAGAACTTTCGTCGATGCCGGGGTCAACAAATATCCGGTTCCGGTGTTGTCGATCTCCGTTACCATCGCTCGCTCCTCGCTGGTTTTCGGCATCCATAGATGCAACTGCCGGGTCTGTCCTCCACTATTGAAAACAACATCAAAATCCGGGTGTCTGACATCCATCATTCCCATGAGTTGATGCTTTGTTCGATCGGCCTCCTGAAAAGCTTCCACATGCTTTTCGCCTTCCAGTTTGAGGTAGAGGCTCGGGTTGATTCGGCCGAAGCCGAAATTGCGGCTGATAAGCACTTCGGTGTCGGCGGGTTGCGGCTGCTGTACCGTCGACACAACCGGTTGCGCAGCGTTTTCTTTTTCGTTAACGGCAAAAGTTTCATTTTCTGCTCCTGCGCAAGACGTCAGAAAAAAAAGCGAAATCAGCAGCAAAAGCGGAATCGTTTTTTTAGGCATTGGAATGCCTCCTTTTTACGGGATTGGCGATACGGATACGATCTCCATCCCTAATCGCGCACCGTCCCGGAACCCGTTCATATAAGAAGACGCGGCTTGTAGCGATATCGTTTGATCCAATTTATCGAACAGACTCTCTAATTCTGCGAAATCGTTCGGCGATAATCTCTTTTTCCACTTTTCTATGTCCAACGCAATATCCCGATCCAACGAAAAGGACCCCAGCGAGTACGAAACGGGACGTTCGTTGAAAAACCTTCAATATAAAAAATAGACGAATCTTTAAAAGAACGCTTTTATCAAAATCAAAATTGCTCGAAGTTTATACTTTCATATCCATTTATTTTTCTTCACGATGTTTAAGTATATATAATTTGTGGTACTTGTATTCTGCTATGACTTTGTGCGGGAGGAATGGATCATTTTGATTACGTTACAACAAGCGATAGAATTGAATTCTGTTGTAAAAGTCCATGCGATTAGCGGCGAATTTTATGAAGGTGTTTGTACCGACGATACCCAAGAGGTTTCAAAATTCAATATTCTTACCGAAAGCCAAATCATTACTTTGCCACGCTGGGCGGTAAAGCGGATCTGGCGACATATAAGCAAATAAGAACCCTGCCAGGATCATCCTGAGCGGGTTCTTTTGTGTTTTGAATATCAAACGAATCGAAGCTTCCTCTGTACATACAAAAGCGCTTGTCTTCAAATCGGTATGGATTGCTCGTTTATCTAAAAAATTTCCCGGCTTTCCGATACAAGATCTCCTGCCACCGACTGCTGGTCTGGATCATCTCGTGCATTTGCTCGACATCCACCACCCGCCCAGCCGCATTGCGAATCGTCAACGCTCTTCCCTCGTACTCCGCCTCATACCCGAACCAAGACCCTATCAACGGCACGATCTCGTCGCGGTACGGGCGCATGGTCAGCAGTTGCAAGAAAGTGTGATAGCTCAGCGAATAACCGGAATCTTGTGCTCTACGTACATACTTGGGCTTGATCGCCGCTTCGCATTCGGGACATCTATGACGCATACCCAGGCGGTAGTTCGGCGTTTCGAACCGAAACATACACTGCGGGCAGCCAACCAACGCCAGATCGCGCCGGGCATTATCGGGAACATGAACATTCATGGAATTCTCTTCGCTCCTTTTCCTTGCAGCTCCTTGGACTTGAATCTACTCGCCTGATTCTCCTGACGCCCATGCTGTCGGTCTATTTGGTTCCCTATTCTACTCTTTTTTGTCTAATAAAAAAAGTCCCGGTTCCAAGAACCGAGACTCAGACTGTCGATAAAGTTACTATAACCTCTACAGATGCAATCTACCATTAGCTACATATATTACCATAATCAAGTGTATATAAATATAATTTTCAACCATTGAAAGGAATTTGTTATAAATCACTTGGTGAATGTTTCGACACTCATAACAAAGAGGAATAGCGATTGTCTTTAAAATAATTTACAACTTCAATAGTCTACAAAATCTTGTAAATATACTTATTTATTCACTACGTATTTTAAAGAATTATTGTCCTTGCATTTTTGAAACAGCAGTATCATAAGTAGCTGTATATTGATAAATAGCACCAAGAACAGAATTTGCATACCAAGCAGGTGACGTGAACATTTCATCATCGTATGCAATTTCTTGATAAATTTTTTCTCTGTCCGGAATACCAGATTGAACTCCAACCAGAGCGTAATCAGAAGCCCGATAAACAGTTCCCCCACTATCGCCTTGTCCCGCTACAGCTGCATATCCGTCAACTATTCTTCCTGTACCAGATCTTAATTCAGAGCGAATTACTGCCACTGTAAAACCAGCACCATAACTAGCGGTTGTACTAACATTAGTTATAGTCGAACCCGTTATACCTGTTCTGAAACCAGATTTATTTATAAGGAGACCTTTTTTGATGCCCGATTCTCCTACAGTCAAATAAGGTTTCAATTGTCCATTTATTCCGCCATTGTTTGCATCTGTGTAAAAGCGACTTGTTACATACAAGTCAAGATTCGTTAATCTTATCAAGCCAAGATCATAGCGGGTACTAGCATTATATCCACTCCAGTGTTCGTAACCAAAAGTTTTAGTTCCGTTTGTAGCATTCCCTGCCCATGCTTTATAAGTACTCTGAGTAGGTGAGGCATAATTCAAACAATGTCCTGCAGTGACTAGGAAAGCTTGATTGTTTTTGTAAGCTACGTATCCGGATGAACAAACACTATCTTTGGTTGGATCTGGATTATGAAGACGAATTTGTTGACCACCGCCAATGTTAGTGAATGGGTAGTTTCGCGCAAGAGTTGGCATAGGTGATGAATCTGTAAAAGTGATATTGATAAAATCTGAACCAAAATTATTTTCGAGCTCGCTTATCTCTGAATTATTCAAAGAATTTGGAGGGATCAAAGATGGTATAGAATTATCAGTTAAAGGTAATTCAACATCAATAGTTTGCTTTTCAACATCGTAGCCTACTGTAAATTGCCCTTTATAGGTATCGTCAATAAAATCTACTACTTCCTCTTGCATTTTCACGAATTCTTTTATTGATTTCTTAGCTTTTTCAAATGTAACTTTTTCTTTAAGTTTAGTTTTCAATATTTCTTTTAAAATTTTCATTTCATTTTCGTCTTCTTTAGCTACTACAAAAACTACCTTAAGATCATCAGTATTTGAATTATCAAAATAATAATCTGTTAGTTCATTCAACTGATTAGAATCAAAGCTTTGTGTTGAATTTCCTTCTTCAACCCCTACTGAATTTGGAAAAACTTCATTAAATGATTCCTCTAAAATAGGAACAACTTCTTTTTGGAAAGAAAGAATTTTCTCATAATCTTCAATGTCTTTTTTAGAAGCTGTTTCATTAAATTCAATCTTAGGAGTAGCAGGCTGAGAAGCAAGCATTTCTTCAGGTAATATTTCTTTTGGAGCTGTATCTGTATCTCCAATAGTAGGCTCAGTCGGCGCAGAATCTGCAAAAGCTATTCTTGTAGAATGCGTCTCCATACCGCTAAAACATATTAATAACAGGCAACTAACTAGTAAGAGAATAAAAACCTTTTTCATTTTTACCCTACCTTTCTTAAAGTATAATTAGTAAATAATACGGCTTTTAACCACTACCTGTACCTCAATCGTTGTAAATCGGTCTCAAGCTGGACTCGCTGCAGAAAATGCGTCATATTTCGGTAGCCTTAGGCCCGTCTTTTCAGCAGTTTAATTTTCGTGTTCATTCCTTCCACCGGACCATTCGATTCGACATGGACCGATCTCCTCCTCGTGTGGGTCTAGACAATTGCACAATACCAGAGATGCGGCTTGTTTGCTATAGGACGACACTTAATTAAAGTCGGTACATGTTATGGTGAAAAGCCAATAATA
>NZ_JBBKAR010000003.1:0-82208 GCF_037722395.1 Saccharibacillus sacchari
AAACGAATCCCAAAATCAAGGGAAATAAATGAAAATGTTACTGAGGTTTTTGGGGGAAGAGGAAACGTCGAGTTGGAGCTACTTGAGAAGTTGTCGAACGGCGAGTTGAGCGGCGAGCAGGTTTTTAAGTTGTTGGAGGTATCTTATGAATAAAAAACATAAAATAAAAGAAATTATTTCTTTGGTAGAGCAAGGGGATATTACGCCTGATGAAGGACGGCTGTACCTCGAACAATTAAAACAGCATACTGAAGTACGCTTGACTCCTCGTACAGGAGCTGGAGAAAAAGTGTGGCTTGATAAACCAACTTCCGTGCAAGGTGTTCAGTTAAGAAGTGTCCCCGTAGAAAAACCAAATGACGAAGAAGTGAAGGTGTTAGTTAAAGCATTTTCTATAAACTTCGGAGATCTATTATGTGTAAAAGGTTTGTATCCCATGCAGCCTGAATACCCGTTCACTCCAGGCTTTGAATTCGCAGGTATTGTGCAGGAAGTTGGGAAAAATGTAAAAGGCTTAAACCGAGGGGACGAAGTGATTGGGTTGACTGGTCCTCGAATGGGGGCACACAGTTCTATCGTAATTACAGACAGTAAACTTATAGTGAAAAAACCTCGAAAACTTTCGTTTGAAGAAGCAAGTAGCTTCCCTGTGGCATTTTTGACTAATCAAATGATTTTTGAAAAAGCGAATATTCAACCGGGAGAAAAAATACTTATTCAAACAGCCGCAGGAGGAACCGGACTTATTGCTGTACAAATGGCGCAATTGAAAGGTGCTGAAGTGTACGCAACAGCGGGTTCGAGGGAGAAGTTAAATTATTTACAAAAAATGGGTGTTGAGAATCTTATTCTTTATAAAGAAACAGATTTTGCCTCGGAAATTCTGGATTTGACGAACGGATATGGAGTAGACGTTGTTATTAACACCCTTTCAAATGAAGCCGTACAAAAGGGACTAGACATTCTTGCTCCAGAAGGAAGGTATATTGAAATTGCTATAGGAGCCCTAGGGGGCTCCTATAAGTACAGCCTGGGACATTTGGTAGAGAATCAGAGCTTCCACAGCATAAATATACGCAAACTTTTAACGGGCAAGTCCGAAGAAATCTCGTCTTATCTTAAGCAAATGGTAGACATACTGGAGCTTGGACAAATCAAACCACAGGTAGGCCGTGTATTTCCATTTTCGGAGATCAAAGAAGCTTACCACTATCTTGAGAATGGAAAAAATATAGGTAAAGTAGTCATAAAAACAGATGCTATCTGGGATTCTTCAAAAAAAGATGCAGAAGATCTTCACGAAGTTCCGAAAGAGCATTCGGTTATCAACCCTAATGATAAATTAAATAGAGATATAGCCATTGTAGGCATGTCAGGTAAATTCCCGGGAGCAGATAACCTAGAAGAATTCTGGGAAAACTTAAAAAACGGTCACTGTGCAATTAATGAAGTACCAAGAGAGCGATGGTTGGTTGAGGAGTTTTATGATCCTGATCCCAAAAAATTAGATAAAACTTCTAGTAAGTGGGGAGGGTTTCTTAGAAATATTGATCAATTCGATGCAAAATTCTTTAACATTTCTGGAAAAGAAGCCGACCTTACTGATCCGCAGCAAAGAATCTTTCTGGAAACATGTTGGAATGCGCTTGAAGATGCAGGTTATGCAACAGAAGATATCAGCAATAAAAAGTGTGGAGTATTTGTGGGAACCAGTGGCGGAGATTATTTGAACAAAATGCAAGAAGACGGAACTGTCATGGAACCTCAAGCTTTTTGGGGGAATTCTTTGTCTGTACTTGCTGCGAGAATCTCTTATTTCTTGAACTTAAAAGGGCCTAGTCTGTCTATAGATACAGCTTGTTCTTCTTCCCTGGTAGCTATCCATTTGGGCTGTCAAAGTATCCTCTCTGGCGAAAGTGAAATGGCTATAGCAGGAGGCATATTTATTTCGCTAACTCCTGCTTTTATTATTTTATCAAGTAACGCAGGTATGCTTTCTCCTACTGGTCAATGCAAAACCTTTGATGATGGAGCAGATGGCTTTGTTCCAGGCGAAGGTGCAGGTGCAATCATTCTTAAATCCCTAGATGCTGCGGTTCGAGATAATGATCACATCTATGGAGTGATAAAGGGTTCGGCAATCAACCAAGATGGCAAAACAAACGGGCTAACGGCTCCTAGTACTTTGTCACAAACCCAAGTGGAACTTAGTGCTTATCGTCAAGCTGGAATCAATCCAAGATCTATTCAATTTATTGAAGCACATGGAACAGGAACCAAACTGGGAGACCCAATTGAAGTGGAAGCTTTAACTAATGCATTTGGTCATTACACCTCTGATAAGCAATTTTGTAAAATCAGTTCGGTAAAAACGAACATTGGTCATACCGCTTCAGCGGCAGGAGTAGCTAGTGTGTTGAAAGTTTTACTTTCTTTAAAACACAAAAAACTTCCGCCCAACGTAAACTTTCAAAGACAGAATAGTCACATTGAATTTGAGAAAACACCATTCCAAGTTGTTGAGAAACTAGAGGACTGGCCGGCAATCCAGACGCCTAGGAGAGCAGGGGTAAGTTCTTTTGGGTTTAGTGGTACCAATGCGCATCTTCTTATAGAGGAAGCTCCTGCACCAAAAAAACTAGAGGCATTCGATTACAACTATTTTATAGTTCCTTTATCTGCAAAAAGCAAAAAGTCGCATGAATCCGCTTTGAGCAACTTCTATAATTGGCTCACGATAAACAAGGATGAGTATAGGCTGGCTGATATAGCTTATTCCTTGCAAACTTCACGAGCTCATTTTTCTCACCATACTGTACTTCTAGTTCAGTCCACAGAAGAGTTATTGATGAAGTTGAGAAGACTATTAGAAAATGAAATGGAAGATGGTGTACACCAATTTCATGTGAAACAGAATGCAATAAAGCTGAGTGAAGAAGATAACGAATTTAAGCAGTTTGAACAAGCAAGAATGAAGATTTTAAAAGAAGGAGCAGAAATCTCCGATCAAGGCCAAAGTTGTTTGCAAATCATAGGGCTTTATGAGAAGGGTTACGAAATACCATGGAAAAGTCTTTGGCATGAAAATTCTGTTCAAAAAGTCCCACTCCCTACATACTCATTTAATTATCAAAGTTACTGGTATGACAAATCAGAACGTAAAACGGCAGTCAAAAAAGATAAGATCAATAAAGTTGCTTTGCATCCACTAGTCGATGCTAATATATCTACTTTGAAAGAAACTCAGTTTTCTCTGAATGTGAGTGGTGAGGAGTTTTATTTAAAAGACCACATTGTACAAGGCAAGCCGTTAATGCCAGCTGCTGCTTTTTTGGAGATGGCAATGGGGGCGGCAAACTATGCAACCAATTCGGATACCGCAATGATGAAGAATGTGATGTGGATAAATCCTTTTTCTGTTACAGAAGCGTCCCAAAACTTGACTACCCGTTTCAAACAAGAAAGCACAGGAATTACTTATGAGATTTTTTCTATGGATTCAAAAGGTGTAAAGGCTATTCACTCAAGGGGACTAATCAAAGACAACGATGAATATGAAACAATAGAACCGCTATCCATCGATCATATACAGGCTCAATGTAATTCCTTTTTTGAAGGAGAGGAATGTTATAAGGCCTTCGCAGAAGTAGGGTTTGATTATGGGTATAGCTTCCAAACAATTGAGAAAATAGGGATATTTGAAGGTGGGGCAATAGCGGAGATAAACCTTCCAGCAGATAGCATACCAGCTAGTTCTTTTGTTTTACATCCTGCACTGATGGATGGAGCATTACAAACCATTATGGGATATCTGTTGTTAGGAAATTCAGCAGACAAACAAATAAGCTTACCTTTTTCGCTTGAATCAATCAAAATTTATGGGAATCTCTCATCTGGAGCCTACGCTTACATTCGAGAAGTCAAAAATAAAAACATCGTAGAATCCGGAATGAGAAATTATAATATTTTGATTGCGGATCATCAAGGCCAAGTAATAGTAAAAGTCGAAAACTTTATGAGCCGATCTATCGCTTCTATATCGAAAAAAGAGAATGAAGTCAGCAAGGAAAGAGAAGATCTTTTGGCTTTTAAATGGAAATGGAAAGAAAAAACTCTAACCGACCAGACTGCTGAATTGTTAAAAGGAAATATCTTGATTTGGACGGAATCTGAACAATATGTTCAAGCTATAAAACAACAAAGTGACCCTCTCACGCAAGTAGTATGGGTACAACCTGCGGGCAACTTTGGCATCATCGAAAGGGATCAGATTTACTCAATTAATCCTGTAGAACAAGATGATTATGTGAAACTTCTAACTGTTTTAAAAGATAAAAAGCAAGAACCTAACTATATTGTATTCCATGACTCGAACTCCACATCTGTAAATACGCTGAACATCAAAGAACAAATCGAACAAAAGTTCCACCCATTATTCTTCTTGACTAAAGCGATTGGGATGACGAAAATAGTCTCGCAAAAAATGAGTTTGATCTATTCTTTTATAAATTCTTTGAATCAGACGGCAAACCCGCTTGATCGCGCAGTAGGTGCCTTTCTCAAATCAGCTTCCTTAGAAATACCGAACATGCAGGTCAAAAGTATAGAATATACGGATTCATTTTTTGATAAACCTGATAAATGGGCAAAGACGATAGCTACAGAGGCAGCATTGATGTCAAAAAACAGCGTAGAGATTAAATATACAGATCAATCAAAAAGCGAAAAAGAAGTCGAAGAATTTCAGCTTCCAGATACAGAACCACAGAAAGTATTTCGGAGGAATGGAACTTATATCATTACTGGAGGTATGGGAGGAATCGGTTACGAAATTTCCAAATACTTAGCCTCTGAATTCCAAGCAAAACTTATTCTCTTAGGTCGTTCTTATATGGGTGAGGGGTTAAAACAAAAAGTTGAACGACTCCGTACTTACGGTTGTGAAGTTTCTTATATGCGTGTTGATGTATCCCTTGAAACTTCTATGCAAAGTTTTGTGGAAAAGATTACTACAGAGCATTCTGGCGTTCATGGCATTTTCCATTGTGCGGGATTGACCAAAGATAAGATGTTGGTCAATAAATCCATTGAAGACTTAAATGAAGTGATAGGCGCTAAAATAATCGGAACTACCCATCTTGTTCGGATGACGCAACAGTTGAAACCTGATTTTATAGCTTTGTTTTCTTCTGTCGCTGAAATCAGAGGTAACATTGGGCAGGCTGATTATGCCTACGCCAATGGATTTATGAATTCCTTTGCGGAATGTCATGAGGATCATATGGGCCAAACAAAAATATTGTCTATCGGGTGGCCTTTATGGAAAGACGGAGGAATGCAATTAAATGAGCACGCGGAGCGTATGTTCCGTGAGAAGACAGGCATGACGAATATATCAACAGAAAGCGGCTTAGAAGTGCTGAAGCAGGGGCTTTCCATGCCTCTAAAGCATTTCAGTGTTATGGTAGGTAGCCCATCCTTGATACGCAATTGGTTAGGAAGCAGTATGGATCGTAAAGAGGAAAAAGAGACACATTTGCTTAGCGAAGCGGAATTTGTTGAAACAGATAATAAAAAAATAGAGCAAGAAGGTTCTGGCGTATACGAATTGTATCAGACAGAAGTTATTGGCATCGTATCAGCCCTACTTCGCATTGATATTGAAGAGATAGACTATTACGGAGAATTATCTGAATATGGATTTGATTCTCTCTTACTAGCTGATTTTGCACTCCAACTGGGACAAACATTTCATATAGATCTCACACCAGCTTCTGTATTTGGTCATTCTTCTATTGGAGGCATTGCGGATTTCATTTTTGAAGAACATAGATCCGCTATTGCAGGCTTGCTGAATGAACGAGAAAAAGTGAGCTTGACCTTTAGAGAAGAAAAACAAGAACAGAACAAGCTTCATGAGACCGTCACGGAACCAGAAGAAGATTTGCTAAAGCTCCCAGAGTTGGTGGAAATCGAATCTCTGCTTCCTCGTGAACCTCATCAAGAAGAGAAGGAATATAAAAATAATACGCGATACGAACCTATTGCCATCATTGGCATGAGCGGAAAAATGCCTGAATCGGAGAACATGTCAGCATACTGGGAGCATCTTAAAAATGGTGATCACATGGTATCGCTTATACCAGAAGAGCGCTGGAGTTGGGAAGAGCATTATGGAGATCCGGATACCGAAATCAATAAGACTGATATTAAATGGGGTGCCTTTTTAAAAGACGTAGATAAATTTGACCCCTTGTTCTTTGGGATTTCACCTAGGGAAGCAGAAATGATGGATCCACAGCAGCGTATATTTTTGGAAACGGTATGGTCAACTCTAGAAGATGCGGGGTATCGAGCTTCTGATTTGGCCGGAACGGATACAGGACTTTTTGTTGGAGTAGCAAGTAATGACTATACAGAGTTATTACAAAAACAACATGCCGCAGTAGACGCGCAAACTTCTACTGGAATGTCGCACTGCATTTTACCTAATCGAATATCTTACTTGTTAGATCTTCATGGGCCAAGCGAACCTGTTAATACCGCATGTTCCAGCTCTCTCGTTGCTATCCATCGCGCGGTAGAATCCATTCAGAATGGTCACTGCAAAATGGCGATAGCCGGAGGAGTAAATGTCATATTGACTCCAACTCTCCATGTTTCTTTTAGTAAAAATGGAATGCTTGCTCAAGATGGCCGTTGTAAAACATTTGATCACAAAGCAGATGGTTACGTAAGAGGTGAAGGAACGGGAGCCGTATTGCTTAAATCTTTGCAACAAGCCGTTCAGGATGGCGATCACATCTATGCAGTCATAAAAGGTTCCGCTATTAACCATGGAGGCAGGACGAATTCATTAACAGCTCCCAATCCCCATGCTCAAGCAGATCTCCTAGTAAAAGCTTATGAAAAAGCAGGTTTCGACCCGTCAACTATCTCTTATATAGAGGCGCACGGGACGGGAACAAATTTAGGAGATCCTGTTGAAATTAACGGGCTGAAATCGGCATTTACTCGGCTGTATCAAAGTTATGATAAAGAGTTTTCTGGGAAACCCCATATTGGTATAGGCTCCGTCAAAACCAATATTGGACACTTGGAAGCTGCAGCAGGGATTGCTGGGATTTTCAAAGTGGTATTAGCCATGAAAAATGGAATCATACCATCTAATCTTCATTTTGAAAAAATGAATCCATACATTGAATTGAATAATTCTCCATTTTATATTGTGGAAAAAAGTAGTCCGTGGGAGACTCCAAAAGATCCAAAAGGTAAGCCTGCGTTAAAACGAGCCGGGGTAAGTTCTTTTGGATTCGGAGGAGTAAATTGTCATATTGTTCTGGAAGAGTACGTTGAACAAGCAAGTCAAGTTTTAGAAAATCGCCCAGAAGTTGTCGTGTTATCAGCAAGAAGCGAATCTCAGTTAAGAGATTATTGTCGTTCTCTACGTAATCATATCGTTAACGAGAATTCTGAAGACTCCCCAAATGTAATTGAAGGAGAAAACATTCATGGCTTGAATAGGAAACTCACTCAAATTTGTTCGGAGATCCTGAATGTTCCGGAGAAAGAAATTGATCTTTCGGAAGATATCTATCAATTAGGCTTCTCTCAGTTAGAGCTGAGTCTTCTCACAAATAGAGTATCTGAAATGTATGGTATCGAGTGCTCTCCAACTTTAGTCAGTGAATACCGAACCTTACATGAAATTTCTCAGTACCTGCTTGATAAGCACATTATAAAAAGTACAGATGCCTATAAGAGGAATTTGGACTTGAAACGAATTGCTTTTACATTACAGACGGGCAGAGAAGCATTTGACTATAAAGTAGCTTTTGTTGCCGAAAGTGTGAAAGAGTTGGTTGAATTATTGGAACAATATGAGAATCAAAGTTTGAAGATCTCCAAGAACATTTTCCAAGGAAAGTCCAGCAACAAAAAGTCATCTCTGCAAAGAAAAGAATTACCAGATCATTTTCTCGTAGAGGAAGCCATGGAAAGCTATAATGCTATGAAATTGGCTGAACTATGGGTGACTGGAGCTAAGATTCCTTGGAAATTGATTCATTCCGAGAGAGATTTAAAGAAACTCTCTTTGCCAACTTATCCATTTAGTAAAGAAAGTTATTGGTTGGCTATAGAAAAAAGCAAGAATGAAAGACCTCAAAATTCTGTTCTTTTACAAAAACTTCATCAGCTGAGAAACGGTGAGATAACAATCGAACAAGTTAAAAATAGTATGGGAGGCTTGTGAATGAATCAAGAGGCGATGAACGAAATATTGATGCAAATTGAGTCTAAACGCTTGAGCCCAGAACAAGGACTGAAAATGCTTGAACATTTAAAAGGGAAGGAGGTGCTAGATAGCAAAACAGGAGGCGGAAAATCAGGTTTTTTATTTTTTAAGGAAGAATGGGAAGAAACCCCTCTTTCATACCAAGAACCTGATCTCATCAATGGTCCAATTATTGTTTTTGAAGAGGGGAATGCTATTTCCGATTCATTCAAGCATATGAGTAATTCAAAACGATATGGTGGAGAAAACGAAAGCTTGAAAGTGATCCGCATTATCCCGGGAAAATCATTCGAAGAGAAAAATGACGGATGTTTTGTCATTCGTCCTCAAGAATATACTGATTATTTGTTTGTTATCGATCTCCTCATGCAGCGGGGAATTCACTTTGATAAGGTTGTACACGCTTGGTGTGAGTGTAAAGCCCACTTTGCCCCTGACCTTGTTGGAGAACAACTCGCTTCTAGTTATTTCAGTGTATATCACTTTTGTAAAGCATTGATTGAAAAGAAGTACAAACATCCTCTAGAGTTACGGTTTGCGTATAAGTCTATAAAAGGACATCATCCCATTTTTTCTTCAATGAGTTCTTTTCTTAAGACCGTACATCAAGAGTATCCTTCTATTCGAACCTCCTGTATTGAAATTGATGAGGTAGAGCAAGCAAGGTTTGCAGAAATATTGGTTGCGGAACTCTCATCTTCAAGTTGGGAAGAGGAAGTGAAATATAAGAAAGAAGTTAGGCTTTCAAAAAGACAAAAAATACGTTCAAGTAGAACGATATCATCGAGCTTTTCGAGGAAAGAACTGTTAAAACCTAAAGGAGTTTATATCATTACTGGTGGTTTAGGTGGAGTAGGTTATAAATTCGCTTGTCATTTTGCAGAAAAGGCAAATGCAAGATTGGTGTTATGTGGAAGATCAGAATCTAGTCGTATAACTGAAGAAAAGTTAGAAAGACTTGCTTCAATAGGAGCAGAAGTCACTTACCTACAAGTTGATATTACAAATCCTGAAGATGTAACTCGTCTCATATTTGAGACTAAACAAAAATATGGGCATATCGATGGGATCATTCACGGGGCTGGTGTCATCCGCGATGCCTATATTATTCGGAAAACCGTTCAAAATATGGAGGAAGTAATAAACCCTAAGGTGTACGGAACAATTTTATTAGACGAAGCAACAAAAACAGAGCAACTTGACTGGTTTGTCGTCTTATCTTCTTTAAGTGAAGTATGGGGAAACCCCGGGCAATGTGATTATTCATTTGCTAATCGATTTATGAAGCAGTACTGTTCCTATCGAAATCGATCTAGCAATCAGAAAGAACCACTTAATCGCTTTGTATCAATTGATTGGCCATTATGGGCAGAAGGAGGAATGTCAGTAGATGACGCTCTGCCAGAAAATGTACCTATAAAGGGAATGCCAACAAATGAAGGTATAGAAGCATGGGAACAAATCTTGAAATCAAATGAAGAACACGTATCAATTTTGTATGGTGATGAAAATGAAATAGAAAAGTATTTTGAACAATTAAGCGCTAGAAAGCAAGTTAAACCAAAAGAAGTTGCGAGTACAATTCCACCTTTAGAAGGAACTCAACTTCTAGAGACGATAAAAAAATACATTACGTTTAACCTCGGTGATCTTTTAAAGCTTTCTCCTGAGAAAATAGATGTCTACACGCCTTTTCAAGATTATGGTGTAGATTCTATGGCAATAAAAGCTTTTAACAAAATATTAGAAGATGAACTTGGGAATGTATCCAAGACATTATTGTATGAATATCAAACAGTAGAAGAGCTTGCTGATTTTCTTTATGAATATCATGCTCCACAGTTCGCGAAGATTCTGAAGCAAACACAAATTCCAGAAGACAATAGAGGAGCAAATAATAAAAAAAATCACACAACAAGTAAAAAGCAGATGCAAGCAAACGACAAACCGATCGTAGCAATCGTTGGCTTAGCAGGTCAATATCCAAACGCGAGCAATACTGAGGAATTTTGGGATCTGTTAAAGTCTAGTCAATCATGTTTTCAAGAAATTCCTAATGATCGTTGGAATTATGAAGAATATTTGGACAAAGGCATTTACTGCAAAAGAGGTGCTTTTGTAAATGGAGTAGAAAACTTTGATCCGCTACTATTCAAAATGAATCCACTAGAATCGAAGCTCATTAATCCAGAAGAGAGAAAATTTCTGGAATGTGTTTGGACGGCAATGGAAGATGGTGGATACAATAAGGATTATTGGAGCGGCAAGAGAGTGGGCGTATTTGTCGGGGTTACATCAATGACATATCCCCTTGCCGGTATTGATCATTGGGTATCACCCACGCCTACACCAATCAATTCAACTTATTTCAGTTTACCTAATAGGATTTCCTACTTTTTCAACCTGAATGGACCGAGCCTGGCATTAGACACCGCTTGTTCTTCTTCCCTTACAGCGATCCACATGGCCTGTCAAAGTATTTGGACAGGAGAAAGTGAAGCTGCAATTGCAGGAGGAGTCAATTTTTATTTGCACCCTTCAAAATATTTAAGCATGTGCCAAAGTAAAATGCTTTCTTCAAAAGATCATATCGAGTTGTTTGATCGGGATGGAGATGGATTTATTCCAGGTGAAGGTATAGGAGCCGTGTTATTAAAACCGTTAAATCAGGCACTCGAAGACGGAGATTACATTTACGGTACAGTTCGTGGTTCAGGATCAAGTCACAAAGGATACTCTTCAGGGTTTTTCTTGCCCGATCCTCAATCTCAAACCAGTCTGATTGAAAGTGTTTTAGAAAGCAGTGATACTGACCCGGCAACAATAGGCTACGCAGAACTACAAGCCTTAGGAAGTGAAATGACTGACATTATTGAGTGGACAGGCATTCGTCGAGCATACGAAGCGCATACCTCAAAAAAACAGTATTGCGCTGTGGGATCTTTAAAACCTATCATTGGTCATTTGGAAGCGGCCTCCGGAATTTCGCAATTAACCAAGGTTTTGCTTCAGTTAAAACATAAAAAGATCCTTCCAAACAAAGTTGCAAAGGAAATAAACAGCGGCATTTCGGTAGAGAATTCTCCCTTCTATATACCTGAATCGGAAATGGATTGGCCTTCTATGGAAGTAAAAGGAATAGACGAGACTCTAAAACTTCCTAGGCGAGCAGCTATTAGCTCTTTTGGAGCAGGAGGATCTGAAGCACATCTCATCATTGAAGAATGGATGGAAAATGAAAGTCCAATCAAATTTGAAAACAAAGAATTAGAAGAATATGCTATTCCTGTTTCGGCGCGAACTCAACAGCAATTGACATCCTATGTTGAAATTTTGCTGGATCATTTAAACCGACATCGTTATGGAGATGAATGGTTGGCTGACATTGCATTTACTTTGCAAAACGGACGGCAGTCGATGCAAAAGCGAGCTGTATTTATTTGCAAACAAGTAGAGCAATTGAAACAGCAGATGCAAGACTATATCGATTCTTCCAATTACGAGCCAGAGGTTGGTCTTCTTAAA
Organism: Saccharibacillus sacchari; assembly: GCF_037722395.1. GTDB lineage: Bacteria > Bacillota > Bacilli > Paenibacillales > Paenibacillaceae > Saccharibacillus > Saccharibacillus sacchari_A. The sequence continues at coordinate 11,822 of NZ_JBBKAR010000003.1, forward strand.
GAAAGGATAAACAATAATTCTCAAGTGGTCATCGAAGATAGAGAACAAACCAAACTCAAGGTAGTCGCTGACAGATGGCTTAGAGGAGAAATTTCTGAGTGGATAATGGATCACAAGATGAATAAAAGGAGAAGAATTCCTTTGCCAACTTACCCTTTTGAAAAGCGCAGATGTTGGATGTATTCTACAGATAAACAAGTAGAACAAATTCAAGATGCTCAGGAGGATCGTGAGAAAAAAACGGCTTCTTTGTCAACTGGAAATTCTGACAATGTAGTAGCGAGTTATTACGATGCTTCTATTCAACACTACGCAGAAGGTTCGACAAGAGAAGGCTATTTAACTTTCGCTCCGTTCAACAAGAAAGTGGAAGGCTTCTCTTGGATAAGAGTCTTTTCCCAACCCGATCAGTTTGCGGATCATGCAGTGTACGCTCTGGAGAAACAAAAAGAAATGAGAAGAGTGCTTTATCGTCATATTGATTTTGGGAATGTGTTCAATTTGCTCGACATAGGATGTGGTTTCTCGACTGATTTGATAGAATTTGCTCGATTATATCCGCATCTGACTTGTGATGGGTATACAATTTCGGGAAATCAAGCTGAGTTCGGCCGTGTACAGGTTCAACAAAATGGTCTTGCTGAACAAATTCAGATTTATTGCAAAGATAGTTCAAAAGATGAGTATCCTAGTCATTATGATCTCATCATTGGATTAGAGGTTACGGTACATATTGCTGATAAGCAAGGAGTCTTTGGGAATATGTCGCGTCATCTATCTCCTAAAGGCAAAATTGTATTAGCTGATTGCATTGCTAATACCATGCACGAAGTAAATCTTCCTGAAGTAGGACAGTATACGGTGACACAATCGCAATACAGCAAAATTCTCGCTGACCATAGGTTGCAGATCGTAGATTGTGTAGATGCAAGTAAAGGTGTATCAAACTTTTTACATGACTCTAATTTTGAAGAGAATCTTGCTTTTTTAAATACAGAATACCCGGATACAAAGGGTATGGAAAACGAACATAAAGCGTGGAACAATTTTGGTAAAGCTTTGGGGTTAGAATTATTCCGCTATGTACTGCTAACTATTGAAAAAGCCGAAGATTCACTGACCTGGGAAGAATTAAAGAAGCTGAATGAGCAGGCTTTAACTAATTCAATCAATTATGAAAATGCGGCGGAAAAATGGGCACGGAGAACTGAAAAGGCGATTCAAGTTTTAAATGATGGTGAAAAAGATCAGTCTCGCCTCTCCTTAGTCTCTAAGTATGATGAAGGAGAAGAATCAATCCGACAACTTGAAGATAAGCTGACTGAATGGTTCGGAGAAACTCTAGAAATGGGTTATGAAGAGATTAATCGTCAAATCCCTTTCGCAGATTATGGAATAGATTCTCTACTAGGGTTGAAAATATTGGATGTAATTAACCGTAATTTGCAAATAAAACTTGAGGTTCATACCTTATTTGATCATTCTAATATTCACGATTTAGCTCTTTACTTATCTAAAACATATAGTGAAGCTGTTAGCGGAATCGTATTGAAGGATCGGCGACTAGATTTAGAAAAAAGCAATAAAAGCGAATCTGATGCTCCTTTCAAAGAAGTGACGAACGATAGTAAACCTTTAAAACAGATCACACCTGCATTACCATTAAGGAATTTACAGCAAACGAAAGCGATACCTTCTGAAGTCGCAATTGTTGGGATTTCAGGCAAGTTCCCTGGAGCAGAAGACGTTAATGAATTTTGGGAGAACTTAATTCAAGGTATCGATTCCATAACTGAAATTCCAGAAGAAAGATGGAATAAAGAAGAGCTATATGATCCAGATCCATTGAACCCTAATAAGTCACAAGGGAAATGGGGAGGTTTTTTAAAGGACGTAGACAAGTTTGATCCCGCATTTTTTAACATCTCTCCAGTTGAAGCTGAAATGATGGATCCCCAACAGCGATTATTTTTACAAGAGAGTTATAAAGCCTTAGAGGATGCTGGGTATTCTCTAAAAATGTTAAACCGGATTAAATGCGGCGTTATGGCAGGGGTGTTTGGTAATGAATATAGTTCTATCTTAGAAAATTCTGAATCTGAGTATAAAGCGCAACTTATGCTCGGTAATACGAACTCCATCCTAGCTTCACGGATTTCTTATTTTTTGAACCTGAAAGGGCCTGCGATAAGCATTGATACGGCTTGTTCCTCTTCTTTAGTAGCTATTCATGTGGCTTGCAAAAGTCTTATCAATAGAGAAACCGATTTGATGCTAGCAGGTGGAGTTACGCTTTATTTAACTGAGAAACCTTATATTTCAATGAGTAAAGCAGGCATGCTATCTCATGATGGCAAATGTAAGACGTTTTCAAATGAGGCGGATGGCATTGTTCCGGCAGAAGCTGTTGCAATCGTTGTTCTAAAGAGGCTAGATGACGCTCTAAAAGATGGAGACCATATATACGGCATCATTAAAGGTTCAGAGATCAATCAGGATGGAAGAACGAATGGAATTACAGCCCCTAGCTCACAATCGCAAACCGAATTGGAAGAAGAGGTTTATCGGAAATATGATATTAATCCATCTAGTATTTCTTATGTAGAAGCTCATGGGACGGGAACTAAGTTGGGAGATCCAATTGAACTTACGGCCCTGAGTCAAGCTTTCTCTTCTTATACGGGGCAGAAACAGTTCTGCGCCATCGGTTCTGTTAAAAGCAACCTAGGACATACTTCAGCTGCTTCTGGAGCAGTGGGACTTATTAAAGTACTGCTCTGTCTAAAGCATGCTAAGCTTCCTGCAACTCTCCATGCCCATGAAGAAAATGAACACATGAATTTTAAAGATAGCCCATTTTATTTGAACCATGCTCTAAGCGATTGGCCAAGAACACAGAAACCGCGCAGAGCAGCCATTAACTCTTTTGGATTTAGTGGAACGAATTGTCATATGGTCGTTGAAGAAGCTCCTGAGTCAGTAATAGACCAACATCGGAATTATGGCGAATCCAAGCAAGTCTATATTCTTCCGATATCCGCAAAGACAAAAGAGCAATTACAAGTCTATGCACGGAAGGTTTTAGAGTTTTTGCTATCTGATTCTTTCAGAAAAGAGATAGATGAATCACAAGAAGGCTACGTCAAAGAGCTTGAGAGTATTTGTTATACTTTTCAGACGGGTAGAGCAGTACTGGAACAAAAGCTTGCTATAGCTGCCAGTAGTCTAGAAGGACTGTGTGAGAAATTGTCAAAGTTTCTCCAAGGAGAAACAAATACTCAGGGAATATATGCGGGAAGTCGCCAAGCCAGCAACCCATATGAATTGTTGATAGAAGGTGCAGAAGGCCGAGAATTTATCAATTCTCTAATTCTAGGAAAAAAACAAGGTAAGATTGCTCAATTATGGGCGATGGGTATCGAAATAGATTGGCAATTGCTTTACGGAGAGCATAGACCTCAAAAAATGCCACTCCCTTCTTATCCATTTGCCAAACAAAGATACTGGCCCGTCTTGAAGAAGGCTGAAAAAGTTTCCTCTTCAATGTTGGCGCTCTCTATAAACCATACTCATTCAACAGTTAATGATGGAGACTCTTCTGAGAAAAATATCACTTACATTCCAAGGTGGAAACTATTTCCAGCTAAGAGTGTGAATAAAGAAAGTAAGATCAAAAAAAATAGAGTATTGATATTCACGACAAATGCAGCCAGCTCTTTTGTTGAAAGTCTGAAGAATGAACATCAAAATGACGAGCTAGGAATCTGTGAAGTTTCGGCTGATGCAAGATTCTCATCTAGTTGTGATTTTAGGCTGAATATTCAAGATGAAGAGTGTCTTTCTGAATGTCTTGCTCATTACACAAGTTTAGATCTTATCTATTTCTTAGCTGATTTTGATGCAAGTGAGCTGGAATTATGGACCTCAGTAAGTAGTGGGCTAGAATTAAATACGATCTTCTTTTTCCGTTTGGTGAAATTGTTAGCGGAACAGAAATATGCAGCAACAAATATTAAAGTAATTACTTTTGGTCAGTATAAGATCGAAAAAGATGATGAGGTCTATTTTGTATCAGGTGGTTTGCATAGCTTGGCAGAAACTCTGGCTAAAGAATTTACGCAATTCCGCTTCTCGCGTATAGATTTACATCGTAATTTACTTGAAGAATCTAAAAACATACAAGAGATTGCTGGAAATATAAAAAGAATGGTTGCAGAACCTTCACATGAGAATAAGTTAGTCGCTTTTAGAGAAGATCAGCGGTATGAAAGGGTTCTTTCCCCCATTGAGATTCCGCTTCCGAGCTCAACCCCATTTAAAATGAACGGCACTTACATCATCATAGGAGGGTTGGGCACGGTAGGATACGCCTTAGCTGAGTATTTGGCTAAAAGTGTAGGTGCATCATTGACACTCGTAGGAAGAAGACCAGAAGATGAAAACATATCTACGAAAATCTCTAAATTGAAATCCTATGGGGCTAAAGTGGTATACGTACAAGGTGATGTGAAAAAATTGAAGGATATGCAACACGTTGTTGCCATGACTAAACTTCAATTCGGATCTATAAATGGAATCGTTCAATCTGCCCTGGATATTTCACCTTTAAAAGCTTCTGAAATAACGACAGAGTTTTTAAGAAGGTCAATGGAGACTCAAGTTCATGGTAGTGTTGCTATTTTTGAAGCTGTTCAAAAGGAGAAATTAGATTTCTTGTTGTTATTCTCGTCGGCACAGTCTTTTGTAGGAACAGCGGGGTGGGCACATTATGCGGCGAGTTGCGAATACAAAGACATTTATGCCAATTATTTAAGTGATAAATCCAAGTTCCCTGTTTTTGTCGTCAATTGGGGATTCTGGTCGAATCGAAATGGCGAATTCAACGAAGAGCTAAACCGGTACATTAATTTACAAGGTGCCTATGCGATTCGTGAAGATGAAGCGATGAATACAGTAGAAGCTCTTCTTTCCGGCGACATCCGGCAGCTTGTAACCATCAAAGCGCAAGATTACGTTCTGGAATTGATGAATGTAGAACGAGAAGCGGTTGTATCACACTCAGTTCCATCAAAAATCAATCTTGTAGAGAGCCGGGTTATTCGCGAAGAAGATCTGAAAGAAAAGGTAATCGAGCAAGTAACAGAAGAAGTGTGTAAAGTGCTGCATATTCATCCGGAGAATATAAACGAAGAGCTGACTTTCATGGAATTAGGTGTGGATTCGATATTGGCTCTAACGATCGTACGCAACCTCAATGAAGTATTCTCGTGCGAGTTGACACCTAAAGATTTATTTGATCATGCCACAATAATAAGAATGGCCGATCACGTAATAAACGAAACACACCAAAGATTTTCCACACTAGAGCAAGACAAAGACTTAAAGTCTACCTATTCGGAAATGAAAGATTCAGCTCCTATAACAGTAAAAGAGAAAAATGAAGACGACGAGGAGTCTTTAAAGAACATATTCTATCAATTAGAAATGCAAAAGCTCGATGTCAAAACGGCCGACTTCTTGCTCAAGAAAGGGGAAGAGCTATGAATGAAATTTATAAAAAACACCTGCTTGAGATGGTTCATAGTAAGCAACTTTCTGCAGAAGAAGGTTTGAAATTTTATAAGTCTCTGCAACATATTTCCGTGTCACCGGAAGAGCCTATTAAAGCCGATAATCGCATTGCGATTATCGGCCTCTCAGGTAGATTCCCTGGAGCTAGTGATGTAGAAAGCTACTGGAGAAACTTAGAGAAGGGGATCGACTCCGTTCAAGAGATCGATCGCTGGGATCCTGCCTCTTTTTATAGTAAAGATCCTAAAGCAAAAGATAAAAGTTACTGTAAGGAAGGGGGATTATTGTCCAATATCGATAAATTTGATCCCTTGTTTTTTAATATTTCTCCTAAACAAGCAGAGTTAATGGATCCAAGACAAAGGTTGTTTTTGCAAGAGGCTTGGAAAACTTTTGAAGACGCTGGTTATTCTAACCGTAGCTTGGCAAGTCGTAAAATAGGTGTATTTGTAGGGTGTGAAGGCGACACTGACTATTTTCAGTTGAATGAGAGACAGCATGATTTTAATTCGGAAATTTTTCTTGGTAACTCAAATTCTATATTAGCATCTCGAATATCTTATTTTATGGATCTCAAGGGCCCGAGTATTACATTGGATACTGCCTGTTCATCTTCACTAGTAGCTATACACATTGCTTCAGAGAGCTTACGTGCAAACGAATGCGAGATGGCGTTATGTGGAGGTGTAGCGTTATATACGACTCCTCATGGTTATGTGTTAGCCAGTAGAATGGGGATGCTTTCTGCGACTGGGAGATGTCGTACATTCGATGACGCTGCTGATGGATTCGTACCAGGTGAAGCGGTAGTTTCCATATTACTGAAGCGCTTTGACCAAGCGGTAATGGACGGCGATCATATATATGGGATTATTTCCGCCTCAGGAGTGAATCAAGATGGAAAAACCAATGGTATCACAGCTCCAAGTGGTCGTTCGCAGAAAGAACTCATTACAGATATCTACAAGAAATTTAATATTCATCCAGAAACGATATCTTATGTAGAAGCGCATGGTACAGGGACGAAATTAGGAGATCCTATCGAGTTTCATGCTTTGAAAGAAGCGTTTGAGCAATATACTAGTGAAAAACAATTTTGTGGATTGGGGTCAGTTAAAACCAATATCGGACATACAGGAGCAGTTTCAGGATTAGCAGGGATAGTCAAAGTGTTAATGTCCATGAAATACAATAAAATCCCTCCTTCTTTACATTTTTCCAGTTCTAACAAACAAATTAATTTTGATGAAAGTCCATTTTATGTAGTAGATGTCTTAAAAGATTGGAAAGCACAAGGAGCTGCACGTCGTGCAGCTGTTAGCTCTTTCGGACATAGTGGGACAAACTGTCATATGGTAATTGAAGAGCATTGTATTTCTTCTGAAGATCGAAAAGAAGAGCATCCGCTTCCTTTCTATCTAATTCCCATATCTGCTAAGTCTGAAGCAATATTGAAAGAAAAAATAGCTGATTTGCTTTCTTGGTGTTGCGCTCAGAAACAGTCTGTAGAGATAGCTGATGTTGCATATACCTTGCAAGTTGGAAGAAGCCACTTCGATTATAGAACAATTATAAAAGCGAGCGATATGAAGCAGCTTATTTCAAAACTAAGAGATGCAAATCCTTTGGATAGTTCTTCCTTTTCATTAGGAAAAAAAGATAAAAAAACAAGGAATTACTTATTACAAAACAAGGATACTAGTCTTATCATGCATCGTATAAAGGATTCATCACTATCTACAAATGAGCAAACATTCTTACTAGATGAATTGTGCCAGTTATATCTAGGACACGTAGATATCGTTTGGCAAGATTTATATGAACCAAAATCAAGAATGAGAATTTCCATGCCTCTCTACCCCTTCTCTGAAAAACGTTTCTGGTTAGAAGAGAAACCTACTGAGAGTAGAAAAATCAAATCTAATCCTTCTCAAGGCATACATCCGCTTATTGATGTAAATGAATCAACATTTGGAAACCAGAAATTTAAAAAGGTGTTTCTACCTTCTGAGTGGTTCGTAAAAGATCACCTTGTAGATGGAGGCTCCGTTGTTCCGGGATCCACATATTTGGAAATGGCCAGAATGGCGGGAGAGCTGTCTCATACAGATCAAATTGCAAGCGCCATCTCTGAAGTGTATTGGGTAAGACCCCTGTCGATTAAGGAGTCTACATTGACCTATATAAGCCTGGAAGCATTCGAGAATTACGATGAATTCCGAGTTGTTGCGAGAATAAATGGCTTAGAGCAAGTTTATACAAAGGGAAAAATTCATCTTCAACAGCACAATGAAAAAAAACCGGAATTGGGACATATCCCTATTGAATATATGAAGTCGAATTTTAATAGTACTTTAACCCCGGAAGAATGTTATCACTTTTTTGAAAGTATGGGGTTAAAATATCAAACCGCTTTCCGAACGATAGATAAAGTATGGACCGGCAAACATGAAGTTCTCTCACAAATATATTGTCCTGAGTATTTATTGAGCAGTTTTTCAGATTTTGTTTTGCATCCCGCATTGATCGATGGTGCTTTTCAGTCTTTAATCGGCTTAGAAAAAGAAACAAAATTTGAAGGACAAATGTTCCTCCCTTTTTCTATTGGAAAGATAACTTGGAACGGAACGCTCGATCCGAGTTGTTACGTTCATATTCGTTACGATGAATTTCAAGCAGAAGAGAATCGCTTGGAAAGAAAATATCAATTAGCTATTGCAAACATGGAAGGGAAAATAATTGTTCAGATATCAGACTATCTTGTCCGACTAGTTCATGAAGCCAAAAGAGCGGTGCAACCACAAGACTCCAAACTGTTGGATATGCTGGTTCAAGTAAAAGATGGAATGATGAGTGAACATGAAGTACTTCGACTATTGGAGGAGAGCTGATTATGATTGAACATCTTACAATGAAAGAAATTGTTGAAGGGATCAAATCAGGGACTTTCAGTCCCGAAGAAGGAATGGAATACATAAAGCGATTGAAAAAAAAGCAAAAAAGCCACAAATCACTTGATGAGAAACCATTGATTTGGTTCCAATCTAATCAAAAGGCAAAACATCGTTCTAATAGTCTTTTAAATGTAACGGCTCCCATAATTATCTTAGACAATAACCCGCAATTTTATCGCAGTATGCTAGCTATTATTTCTGAAAAAAAAGAACCTTCTACCTTGTATTGGGTGAAGAATGAGAATGATTTTTTACAAAAGAGTAATACGGAATTTACAGCGAACCTGTTATCAGTCTCGCATATAAATCATTTGTTTGAAGCTCTGATCTCTTCAGTAGAATCCAAGTTGATTTTTTTAATGAAGTGGAGAGGATTTTCTGGAGAAGAAAAGTTAGATAAACAACCTCAAATTCTCGAGCTATTTACATTAGTGCAAACATGGATGCGAAATTATCACGAAAAATCTTTGCATATCTTAATAGTTAACGAAAATACAGGTGAAAACGTTGATCCTTACTTCAAAGCCATAGGTGGCTTTGCTCGCTCTGTTAAGAAAGAAAGTCCTAACGTATTCATTCAAACGTGTGACATTCAATATATGGAAAGAAAAAAATGGCATGAAAAAAGTGAAATATATCGGGAAATCCTGAATGAATTAAGTGTTTCGGAAGATACCGAAATCACTTACTCCAATGAAAGAAGAATGATTCATGAAATTCAAGAAATTGAGACTCCAAGCATAGTTGAGAGAAATGATGAAAATAAACCAGGAGCTATCGTTATAACAGGCGGAGCTGGGAGCATTGGATTTACTATCACTCAACACTTGGCTAAGAAAACGAAAGACCCTCTAGTGCTAACAGGGCGTTCTGAGAAAAACGAACATGTAGAAAAAATGCTTCAAACTCTGAAAAACTTGGGCTCTGACGCTGTATACATTCAAGCGGACATTACTAAAAAAGCTGAAGTAACAGACCTGATTAATATGACTAAGCAAAAATTCCAGTCTGTTAAAGGAGTAATTCATGCAGCAGGCATTATAGAGGACGGTCTCTTAGTTAATAAAACGATAGATTCGTTCCATGCTGTTTTGAAACCTAAGATTGACGGCACAATCTACTTGGATGAGGCTACACTTGAAGAACCTATTGAATATTTTTTAATGTTTTCTTCCATAACAGGAAAGATGGGAAACGTAGGACAATGCGATTATGCATATGCAAATAGTTTTTTAGATTACTATTCTAATTATAGAAAAGAACAAAAAAGACCTGGACGTACGGTTTCTATTTCTTGGCCTTTATGGAAAGAAGGAGGGATGAATTTAGATGATAGAAAATCGGCTTATATTTATGAAAAAACGGGAATGGAAGAATTCTCTGCAGCGACCGGCCAATATGTTTTTGAGGCGGCGTTAAACTCAAGTTATCACGAGTTGATTGCTCTTGGAGGAGATTTTGAAAAAATAAGAAGCTGGTTAGAGTATGAACAAAAGGGGCAAACAAAAGAGAGTCTTAAAAGCGATCATAATGCTGCACAAAAAGTGCCTCGGCACAACAAAACTCCTCTTCGCGAGCATGAGGGCATACAACCAACATCATTAAAGGAATCTTTAAGCAAACAGGTGCTTTTGATTGCTGCAGACATAATCAAGATTGATCCTCGGGAATTAGAAGATGAAGTCAGTTTATCGGAGTACGGATATGACTCTATCGCTTTTGTTGAATTAGCTAATCGAATTAATGAGTCTTTTTATGTAGAGATTAGCCCGACTCTTTTTTATGGTACTCCCACTTTGCTCTCGATCATTGAGAGTGTTATGCAAGGAATAAAGGAATCAGACTATTCTTTCATTCAAGAACACAAGGAAACTTATGAAGAAAATGTATTGGAAAAAGAACGCGATTCCGGATTGCATAGTGAACAGCAGATCGATTCAACCGATTCTCCTATAAACTTTCAAAAAGATATTTGTAAGCTGGCTGCTGAAGTTATAGGCCTAAATATTAAGGAGATTGACTTAGATACGAGTCTCACCGAATATGGTTACGATTCGATTACCTTTGTAGAGTTAGCTAGTCAAATTAGTACCTTCTTTAACATTGACATAAATCCGACTCTTTTTTATGGGACTCCTACCATCGATTCAATCAGTGCACACTTGCTGAAGGAATACCCATTAACGGTTCATGCCTTTTACGAAACAGTGGACAATAAAGAGGATTTGCAAACCATCGATGCCCAAGAAGAAGAGCAATCCGTTCAAAAAGCTGAACGAGATGATATTCCCGCAAAAAAGCCGCATGATTTAAAGTCATTAAAAAGTAGCATTGGTATTGATCCGATTAAAGAGTCTTATCTGAAAGAGCCCATCGCTATTATTGGCATGAGTGGGGTTTTTCCGAATTCTCAAGATACCGAAGAATTGTGGGATAACATTTTTAATTCCAGAGATATGATTTCTGAAATCCCCCAGGATCGTTGGGATTGGAAAGAATACTATGGCAATCCCCAAACAGAAACAGGTAAGACGAATATCAAATGGGGAGGATTCATGCGCGAGATCGATAAGTTCGATCCTCACTTTTTTGGCATATCAGGAAGGGACGCGGAAATGATGGATCCGCAGGAACGAATAGTTTTAGAACAGGCTTGGAAGGCCATAGAAAATGCAGGGTACGATGCAAAACGTTTATCAGGAAGCAACACAGGAGTATTCTTGGGTGTCTGTACTTCCGATTATAAAGAGTTGTTGATTGAAAACGGTATTCCGACAGCAGTAAGTCAATGGGCATTAACAAACCGCATTTCTTACTTATTAAATCTTCATGGGCCGAGTGAACCTGTTGACACCGCATGTTCAAGTTCTCTCGTCGCCATCCATCGTGGAATAGAAGCCATTTATTCAGGACAATCAGATATGGTTTTAGCAGGTGGAATCAATGTGATGGTTAGTCCCAACCCATATATCATGCAAAGCAAGGCGGGAATGTTAAGCGAAGACGGGAGATGTAAGACCTTTGATCGAGAAGCAAATGGTTACGTTCGAGGAGAAGGAGTGGGCGTACTCGTATTAAAGCGTCTTAGTAAAGCAGAAGAAGACAAAGATCCAATCCATGCAGTTATTCGCTCCTCAGCTATTAATCACGGGGGAAGAGCTACTTCCTTTACAGCACCGAACCCTAATGCCCAAGCTGAGGTCATAATAAAGGCGTATGAGCAAGCAGATATCGACCCGGAAACAGTCACTTATATAGAAGCGCATGGAACTGGCACTAATTTAGGAGATCCTATTGAAATAGATGCTTTGAAAAAGGCATTCAAACATCTTTATGAGGGAAAGGGGAAAGCTTTCTCTGAGTTTCCTCACATTAAGATCGGTTCGTTAAAAACAAATATGGGGCATTTGGAAGCCGCTGCAGGAGTAGCAGGAATTATTAAAGTTGTTCTGGGCATGAAGAATAAAAAAATCCCAGCTACGCTTCACTATAAAGTTAGCAATCCCTACATTCAGTTGGAAGGCACACCTTTTGCAATTAATGCGGATGTTTCTGATTGGGAAGTGGATATTGAAAATTCGCTCCCTCGAAGAGCAGGAGTTAGCTCTTTTGGTATCGGCGGTGTGAATTCGCACATTGTGCTTGAAGAATATGAAGTCAAAGAAAAAGAAGTTGAGTCGTTAGATGAACATTTCATCTTCGTTCTTTCTGCAAGAGAGAAAAATCTTCTTAAAGAATACGCTCATTCATTCTTGGGCTTCTTAGACCTGGAAAAACTAAATGATCGCGCTTCTCTTCGACGCCTCACCTATACGTTGCAAACTGGGCGTTCAGCTATGGAGCATAGGCTTGCATTTTTAGTGTCTGATGCCCAAGATTTGAGACAAAAGTTAGAGATGTTCTATAAAGACGATGAAAATGAAGAGATCATCTATGGCCACAGCTTCAAGCAAGATAAAATCGGCCTACGGGATCTTATTGGCGGGCCAGAAGGTGCGGATTTCGTTCAATCACTTATCAAAAATAAAAAAATGGATAAAATCTGCAAGTTGTGGGCCTCAGGATTTTTTATTGACTGGGATACCTTGTATGATCGAAAAATACAAAAAGTACCTCTGCCAACATATCCATTCGCTAGAGAGCGTTATTGGATTCCCCAAACACCAAATATAAAAAAGAGTTTTGCTGAAGTGCAATACTCGCCTTCTTACTCTAATGAAAAAGAAATTTTACTTAATCAACATGAAGAACAGCAACAAAAAAATAGCTTGAATCTACAAGCAGTCGATTTGAAAGACAAAGTGATAGACATTATCGCTGACATTTTGAAAGAAGATAGAGGATGGGTCAATTTAGAGTCTGAAATGGATGAACTGGGGTTCGATTCCATAACGCTAACCGAACTCTCAAACAGAATAAACAGAGAATTCCCAGTGAACATAACAATGGACTTATTTTTCAAATATAAACCCCTGTCAAGGTTTATAACTTATCTGATCGAAGAAACTAAGTTGGAGCCTCTTGAACAAAATACAATAATAGAGTCCAATGAATTTGAAAATTCTTTGCATTCGCTTACTAAGGAAACTCGGGGAATTTCAACGGGTAAATTGGAAATCCTTGAAGCAGGAAAATATTCCTCTGAGAAGTTTTTGGAGAAGTGGGCTAACATACGTGCAAAAGGCGGTATAGAAACAGAATCCTTTAGTTTAGTGAAAGAGCATATGTTGGAAGAAGAAAAAGACAAACCTAAAATGCTCCATCTTTTAATTGAGAACTTAGAAGGGGAGAAAATCGAAACTGTAATTATTGGGAAAGGAGCTCCTTTACTTCTTATCACTGGATTTGCATTGACAGCACCACAATTCACTTATCAAATTGAAGCTTGGTCAACAAAGTATCAGTTAATTATCATGCATTTACCCGGTTGTGGATTATCTGTTGGGAAGACTGATTTAACACCGGAAGGAATTGCTCGGAAATTTGCATACGTATTAGAGAAAATCGGTGTAAATGATCCTGTTCACATTGTCTCTTCTTCATGGGGGGGATTAGTTGGTCAATGGTTGGCAAAAGAATATCCAGAAAAAATAGCATCATTGATCATTGTTGGAGGCTTTTATCGTATAATAAAAGACATGGATATAAAGGATAAATTAGAAATGGACTTCAAGCAAATTGGTTACCACGATCGATTCGAGATTATTGAAAAAAGTCATCAAATAAATCCTTCTATATCCGTGTACTTCGATTATATTTATGAGGAGCTTACTACAGAAGATATTCTTCAAGAGATTTGCATCCCTACTCTTATCGTACATGGGGAAAAGGATTCGATCGTAGAAGACGATCAAGTGAACCAACTGCTACTAAAGCTCCCCAAAGCTGAAGATCATGAAATAAAAGATTCAGGTCACGCGCCTTTCATTACACATCCTCAAGAGTTTAATGAGTTGGTGGAGCAATTCATCAAAAGAACCCTAGATTAGAAGGAGACAAAGAATGAAGAAAGTATCTGTTGAAGAATTAGAAAATTCGTATTACAAAGCTTACGACAAGACATTAACTCTTTGGAAAACAGAATTTGCATCTGAAAGGGTTACCACGACATTCGGAGAAACCCATGTTTTAGTAAGTGGAAAACCCAGCTCTCCGCCTTTGATTTTGTTGCATGCGCATGAGTTTAGTTCCACCATGTGGTATACGAATATAGCTGAACTATCTGAATGCTTCAGAGTCTATGCAGTGGATATATTAGGCGATAAAAATCGTACAAAAGTAACACGATTTCCAAATACACGTGAAGAATACGCAGATTGGCTGGAAGAAGTATTAAATCATTTTAAAGTCAACACAGCCTCTATTGTTGGTATTTCGTACGGAGCTCTAATGGCGTTGAATTTTGCGATCCTTCGACCTGAACGTGTCGGAAAACTGTTTATTATGAGTCCTTCTATGGGAATCTCAAATATAAATGGGTTTTACGTTGCTAAGCTCATCGTTAACTCTGTCGTTTCTTCTCGCCCCCAGTTTATTTCCAAACTTATGCATTGGATGTTTGATGAACGCTTTCATCCGCAGACAGAATTTTATGAACAAATAGTTGCTGGAGCTGTGTGGGGGAATCCACATTCTCATGTCCAGAAGGGCAAAAGGGTTTGGCCCTATCTTTTCAAAAACGAAGAATTGTCTCAGATTAAGTGCCCAGTACATATTGTAGTTGGAGATAAGGATCCCACTCAAAACATCGAAAAAACAATCCAACGTGCACAGTCTTATATCCAGGGGGTTACAACAGAGCGTATAAAGAGTGGTCATTTCATGAATATGGAGACACCCGAGATTGTGAATTTTAAAATCTTGGAGTTCATGCGGACAAAAGACTGATTTTTAACACGGGGGGAAGTAAGAAAATGAGAAAAATCGTGCTCGCCAGCGAGGGGTCAAACGGAGATTTGCTCCCTATCTTGGCTATAGGACAAAGACTTATGAAATCAGGAAATCAAATCACGATTTGTGCCCCTCCTAACAATGAAAAATTTGTAAAGAGCTTAGGGTTTGAATTCATCCCCATTGGGATTGACTTCCAGGCATTATTGACAGAACATGCAGATAAAATCATGGGTAAGAATCCAATTCGAATCATGAGATTAACAATCAGTATACTGAAAGAGCAAGTACAAAGGCATATTAAAGATTTGATACGAGTTACAAAAGATGCTGATATGTTAATAGCCTCAGGATTAATTTACGCTGCAAAATCTGTGGCTGAATACCGTCAAATTCCATTTAAGCTATCCATCGCTATTCCACAAGTACTGCCCTCTAACGAGTATGCTCCCCTACTTGTCAATTCACTAAATAACCCACCATGGTTGAATCGATTTCTATGGTGGGGAGAAGGAGTCTTTCAAAATCGCATCTTGCTTAACACACTCAACGAAGAGAGAAGAAAGCTAGCTTTGCAGCCGATAAAAGATATTCGATTCCATTTACTAAATGACTTAATCATTCCAGCCGATCCTCTTCTACAAAAAGTAAAAACTTATCCTCAATATAATTATATGCAAACGGGATATTGGCATTTGGAAGAAGCAGAGATCGAGCCTTCGGTTTGCGAATTTATAGAAAAAGGGTCCCCGCCTATCTTTATTGGTTTTGGGAGTAGCACAGATCCAAATTCTTTACAGACGAAAGCAATGCTGAACGAAGTTATTCAAAAAAGCGGCCATCGCTTCATCATTTCAAAAGGGTGGGCTGATTTAGGCGTTGGCTTGGAAAATGAAAACGTTAAGATTATTGACTTTGCTCCTTATCTAAAGATGTTCCCTAAGATGGTGGCTGTGATTCACCATGGAGGTGCAGGTACCACTCATTGTGCGGCTAGGTCAGGCGTGCCTCAAATTATTGTTCCACATGCCATGGATCAGTACAGATGGGGAGATACCATAGTTAAGAAGAAGTTAGGGTCTAGCCCTATTCCCAGATCTAAACTAACAGCGGAGAAGCTTTTGCAAGCAATTGAACAAGTCACAACAGATGAAACCATAAAAAGAGAATCAAAAAGGGTTGGGGAGTTGATGCAACGAGAAGATGGTATTGAACAATTTTTAGAAGGAATTTCTTTTAAATAATATTGTTGATAAACAGAGCGAAATAGAATGAGAAAGGGGGAACCAATAGTGTTAATTATAGTTACTGGAGCTGAAGGGCAACTGAGTAAATCAGTAGCCTCTATACTCGGGTGCAAGCATCAAGTCCATTCTTTTTCTCGGAAAGAACTGGATATTACAGATTATCATAGAGTAAATGAAGTAATAACTAGCTTACGCCCAGACATTGTCATTCATTCAGCGGCTATTAGTGGTATTGATGCTGCTGAAGAGAACCCTCACAAAGCCTATTTAGTCAATACATATGGCACCCGAAATATTGCCGTCGCTGCAGAAAAAGTTGGAGCTGGCTTGGTATATATTAGCTCTGCTTATGTTTTCGATGGACAGAAAGAGCGATATCATGAGCTCGATAAGCCTAGACCTTTGAATGTCTATGGTGAAACTAAGTTGGGCGGAGAGTTTTACGTTGAACTTTTTCATTCTCGATACTGGATTATTCGGACTTCATGGTTGTATGGTGAGAATTTCATTCGTACGGTATTAAATATTATAAATTCAGCAGGAGGCATAAAGGTTAGTGACAAGCAAATAGGTACACCAACTTCTACGACTGATCTGGCAAAAGTGATCATGAACATGATAGAAACTAAAAGTCACGGGATCTACCATATTACAAGTCAAGGAAGTTGTACTAAGCGTCAGTATTACAGACATATTGCAAGTTTATTGGGTGTGGATAATCTAGAGGAAAAAATAATCGATGCGGAAAGCGACTCTAAGGTATGCCGACCTACTCATTGTGTGCTGGAACAGAAGAATGCAATCAATCAAGGTTTCGGGATTCTCAAACCTTGGAATGAAGCATTAAGCCAATTTATCAACAATTCATAAATTATAATCATACATAAGTTCAGACGGAAAGGGTGATGAAAATGAGACATGGAATTGAGACGCAATTTCCTGTTTTGCCGCAAGATAAGGTGAATTCTTTGTTTTCAAATAATCAAATTCATAGTGTTCTATACTGTTCAGGAATAGTTGACTTAAATCTCATTTCATTGACTCAAAAATATATATTCCAAATGTATCCTATAATGAATTGTAAGCTAACTGAGACACAAGGGGACGTCGCATGGGAGGCAGGAAAGCAGGAAGGGGAATACTTTGAATTTGAACTTTTAGAAGATGCAAGGGAACTAGAGAAGAAGATCAAGGCTTATATGTTGGAAGTTGAAAGTACTTGGAAATCGCCACAGGTAAGAATGAAAATTTTTAGAGGAACTCATGATGTCATTTGCATCAAAGTTCAACACACTTATTGTGATGGAGCTGGATTGAAAAAGTATCTTCAGATGTTCACTTCTACCTATACATCTTTGTGTAAGGAAGATATAGATTTTAAGTTTTCTTTAAAAGAGGGGGATAGAGGAAAAGGTGCTATCTCTAAGTATTTGAGCAGTGGATCTGAAGTTGAAAATAGAATTTTAGGCACTGCACCACTTAATGCTGAATGGCTTTTTCCGTTAAAAAACAATTCGATCGAAGAAAGCAGAAAGAACATCGAAATCTCCATTCTCAGGTTAAATGAAGATTTTTATGCATCACTTCACCGATACGCTAAAGATAAGAAGGCTACAATAAATGATGTGATTCTTGCTGCTTATTATCGATCTTTATGTTCTATAACTGGGAAATATGGTAGTGGACAGCTAGGTATAGATCTGACTTTAGACATGAGAAAATACTTTTCGGATTATCAAGAAGAGTTGATTTGTAACTTGGCCAGCTCTGAGAAAGTTTATGTGGAGATATCCTCACATGATTCTTTTGAAACGACTCTCTCTCGAGTGCAAGATAAAACAAGCGAAATGAAAAAAAATAAAATGGGTGTTGAAGGTTTAAAGACGTTTGAATTTTTAGGGAATAAAAAATATAAAGATTTAAAAGAATATTTTCGAGAATCAATGAGCTTAATGCGTTTAAACAAAAGCAGGGATCCTATTTTATCCAATTTTGGAATTTTATTTTCAGAAAAATTGTTTTTGGGAGAAGTAGTAGTAGAGGATGCCTATTTGGTTTCTCCGTACGTTCAAGCACCAAGTTTTATGTTAGGGGTAAGTTGTTATAACCAGAAAATAACCTTTACTGTAACGTATGACTCTTTAATGACTTCAATGCGAGAAGTTGAGCTTTTATTGAATACGATAGCTGCTGAATTAATTCTAGAAATAGCGTAGCCACGTTTGAAGAAACAAGTAGGTCAAAAGGAGGGAAATCTGTGCAGAATGCATGGGATAGCTATTTGAAAAAATCCAGTCAATTATCAAATGATTTCGAACCTTTTGTGTGGTACGACAAAATGAGAACCCATAGTCCGGTGGCTTTTGATGAGGATCGCAATACTTGGGATCTTTTCTTATACGATGACGTAAAAGCAGTACTCGTGGATCGAGAACATTTTGCTATGCATCGTCCCGATCATTCTGGGGGCCAGGCTAGTTTAGAAAAACATGCTCTCATGCGATCCGCTGTCAACGATGCGTTCACTCCAACTGCTTCTAAGAAATGGAGCGAAAGAATAGAAAATATTGCAGACAAATTGATAAGCTCCTCAAAAAATGATTCTTCTATGGATATTGTACAGAGTCTTTCCTCTCCTCTCCCGATTTTAGTGATAGCCGATTTGATGGGAATCCCTTCATCTGAACAACTTATGTTCAAAGAAAAAGCAGAAATCTTAGCTGAAAACCCAATAGGACAATCCCCTGAAGAACGAAAATTAAAGGTCGCTCTGAAGCAGAAAACGACCTTGGAATTGATGGATTATTTTTCGAATATTATTTCGAAAAAAGAAAAAAATCTTGAAGAAGACGTAATATCTACATTAATAAAAGCAAGGAAAGTCAATTCGGTTTTGACAAAAGAGGACATACTAAGTTTTTGTGTCTTGTTATTGTTCGCAGGCAGTGAGACAACGACCCATTTAATTACTAATGGCTTGTATTGTATGTTGCAAGAAAAAGGAATTGCAGAAGAAGTTAAAGAAAATCCTTCTCTTGTAAGTGCTTTGGTTGAAGAAACTCTTAGGTATCGATCACCTGTACAAGCTATGAACCGTGTTGTAAAGAAGGATGTAGTTATTAGAGACGTTTATCTCAAGCAGGGAGATTATGTAGTAGCTTGGATCGGTTCCGCTAATCGTGACGAGAATCGTTTTACAAATGCAAGTTCATTTATTTTAAAGCGCAAACCAAATCCACATTTAGCTTTTAGCAAGGGGGACAACTTTTGTTTGGGCTCTTCCCTAGCAAGAGTAGAAGCTGAGATAGCGATTGCTCGGGTACTGCATCTTCTTCCTGGAAAAGTTATTGATACTAAACGTTCACTTACCCCTATTGATAGTCCCTTTGTGTATGGGTTAAAAGAACTTTATTTGTACTAAAATTTAATATTCAAATTTGAGGACACGAAATCCGCAAAAATCTATTTCTGAATAAAGAAGGTCTTCCCCTGTACAAAATCGAGTTATTATTCTCAAACTTTGCAAGCCGACGAAGCGAGTAATGAAAGTTGAACAGATTGATGATATAATACGCAACTGGGAGATATGAAAAAAAGATCAATTTATTAAATAAGATTTTGGAGGGAAAGCTATGGGGAAATTGGTTATCTGCGATCATCCTATGATCCAACACAAGTTGACGTTCATTAGAGATGTCAACACGAATACTAAGGATTTTCGAGAATTGGTAAATGAAGTCGCTACCTTGATGACGTATGAACTTACAAGAGATGTACCGTTAGTTTCGGTGCCAGTGGAAACACCTGTAGTACATGCAGAAGGTAAAATTATTTCTGGACGCATGCTTGGTTTGATTCCGATATTGCGTGCAGGCCTCGGTATGTTAGATGGCATATTAATGCTCCTGCCAGCAGCAAAGGTGGGGCATGTTGGCCTGTTCCGCGATCCGCATACGCTGCAACCGGTCGAATACTATGTGAAGCTGCCAACAGACGTTCAGGAGCGCGAACTGATTGTCATCGATCCGATGCTGGCAACAGGCGGTTCCGCGATCGCGGCTATCGACGTGCTCAAAAAGCGCGGTTGCACGCAAATCAAGATGATGAATCTGATCGCAGCTCCGGAAGGCGTCAAGGCTGTTCGAGAAGCACATCCTGACGTAGACATCTACGTAGCAGCGCTCGACGAGAAACTCGACGAACATGGCTACATTGTACCAGGATTAGGAGATGCAGGAGACCGTCTTTACGGCACAAAATAGTTTTGGCTTTTCAAAAGCAGCTAGGTAGCTTTGGCGTGACAGATTAAAAGAGAACTCTATTTAATTAAGAAATCACTGATGAAAGAATTATATAATGCATCCGTCAATTCGCCTCTTAAGCGGCCGGATGCCGAAGGAAGGGTGAGACAACAAGGAATGGAAAAAATTAAGGTAATGACGATATTCGGCGTACGTCCAGAAGCGATCAAGATGGCTCCGTTGATTCTTGAATTGGAAAAATACCCACATGAGATCGAATCAATCGTCTGCGTAACCGCTCAGCATCGTCAGATGCTTGACCAAGTGCTCGACGTATTCAAGATTAAGCCGGATTACGATCTGGACGTGATGAAGGATCGACAGACGTTAAACGAGATATCCACCCGCGTACTTCAAGGATTGGAGCCCGTGCTGCGCGAAGTGAAGCCTGACATCGTATTGGTGCACGGAGATACGTTGACTACATTCTTAGCAAGCTATGCGTCTTTCCTTCAGCAGATCAAGGTAGGTCATGTGGAAGCGGGACTTCGTACCTGGAACAAGCTTTCCCCTTATCCTGAAGAGATGAACCGTCAATTGACCGGAGTAATCGCCGATCTGCATTTCGCTCCGACTTCGTGGTCGGCGGGTAACCTTGAAAAAGAGAATAAGTCGAAGTCAAGCGTTTTTGTCACAGGCAACACCGTTACGGATGTGTTTCAATATACCGTGCAGCCTGATTACAATCATCCAGTGCTAGAATGGGCCAAGGGAAAAAGACTGATTCTTATGACAGCGCATCGTCGCGAATCGCAAGGTGAACCTCACCGTAACATCTTTCGTGCGGTGAAAAGGATCGCTGACGAGTTCGAGGACGTGGCGATTGTGTATCCGGTTCACCTGAGTCCCGCAGTCCAAGAGCCGGCTCGCGAAATCCTCGGCGATCATCCGCGCATTTCGCTCATCGATCCGCTGGACGTTGTGGATCTGCACAATTTTTATCCGCATACTCATCTGATTCTTACGGACTCCGGTGGGCTACAGGAAGAAGCGCCGTCATTCGGTGTACCTGTTCTCGTCCTGCGTGATACAACGGAGCGGCCAGAAGGCATTGAAGCAGGAACGCTTGAACTGGTGGGAACTGAAGAAGAGAAGGTGTATACACGGACCCAAGCCTTATTGAGCGATACAACTTTGTATGAATCCATGAGCCGAGCCGCCAACCCGTATGGAGACGGCAAAGCTTCGCAAAGGATTGTCAATGCGATTCTTCATAGTTTCGGCGTAAAAGCGGAACAGCCTGAAGAATTTCACACAATGGACACAAATAATTCTGAAGTCGCATTGTGATTTACTAGCTAGACAGTATACAGTATAACTGTACGGTTAATACGCTTTCAAAGAGATATAATCTGTATTTCAAAAAAATATCTTCTGTTTTTTTTAGGGAAAAGATATTTTTTTAAAAGCTCGATCTAAATTAAATCATTTTCACTAATTGCATTTGAATCATACTTATGCGGTTCGAACGGAGGTAGGTGAAAATCCAGGCGCTTTGAATTTTTCTTAAAGCGTGTGACATTTTAAATTCAATACGCTAAATTGTGGAGGGATTCATATGGATGAATTGCCGAGGTACATGCGTTGGTTAACGCGCATAACGTACACAGTGCTATTGATGGGTGCCATATGGATGCTGATTGCTCCACACCATCATCCCGTATTGCTCGGGATCGTTTTTGGAGTAAGTATCAGTTGTATAAGCATGTATTACCTAGGTTACAAGGTCAAAAAATTAACTGATGCTGCGGCCGAGGGACGTAAATATCGTGGAGGAATCGGTTTTTCATGGCGTGTAATTGCAGCGATTGGAACAGTTGTAGTTGCTATAGAATTTCCATATGAAGTGAATTTACAAGTGTTGTTAGCGTGTATCGTGATTGCACCTCTGATACTTTTGGTCTTAGGGATAACCTTTAACATAAAGAGTTCCAAAGAAGAAATGGCTTACTTTCAAAAGAAACGCCAGGATGCTGTAGGATCACTTGAGGAAAGGAGTAAAAAGGATGCATAAAAGTCCAATCATTGAGCTTGGTGGTATTCAATTCGACATATCGATTATCACCATGTTATTTGTGAGTTGCTTAGTTGTTTTCGTGATTTCAAAGTTAGCTACGCGCAATATGTCAGTAGAAAATCCAGGCAAATTTCAAAATTTTTTGGAGTGGATTATTGAATTCGTACAGAATCAGATCGCTGCTACAATGGATTTGAAAAAAGGCCGTCCCTTTATTACGCTTGGTGTAACTTTGCTTATGTTTATCTTTGTGAGTAATCTCTTAGGACTTCCTTTCGGGATTGTTTTCGGGTATGAGCATGTTGAAGATGCTACCATATTTGGCCGTCCAATAGTTCCGGTGGTCGATGCATTTAACGCAGCCGCCGCTTCTGGAAATGCACATCCGCATGTAGAAGTAGCATTTTGGAAATCTCCTACTGCCGACATTTCCGTCACAATGGGGTTAGCCGGACTTATCTTCTTCATGGTGCATTTCCTAGGAATTTCACGGAATACAAAGTCTTATTTTAAGCATTACGTTAAACCGTTTGCTGCTTTGTTGCCGATCAATCTGATTGAGCAAGCTTCAAGTTTGTTGACGCATGGCATGCGCCTTTACGCTAACATCTTTGCTGGCGAAGTTCTAATCAGTGTTATTTTGAAACTTGCTGCTGTAAATGCAGTGGGTTGGATCGCCTCAATTCCTTTGATGATGGCTTGGCAAGGATTTAGCTTGTTTATAGGAGCAATCCAAGCATTTGTGTTCATGATTCTGGCTATGGTTTACATATCCCAGAAAATCGATCCCCAAGAAGATCATTAAATGTTTTGAGTTTGGATTTTTTAAGTGACTTGGATTGGCACACATAGGTTAAAAGTTGGCAATCGTTTTTTGAAAATTGCGAACTGCTAATAAATCAGATGTATACACACTAAGGAGGGTTACTTTAAATGGGAGTTATGGCATTTATTGCAGCTGCAATTGCAGTAGGATTGGGCGCTTTAGGCGCAGGCATTGGTAACGGTTTGATCATTAGTAAAACCGTAGAAGGAATCGCTCGTCAGCCGGAAGCTAAATCGACATTGCAAACAACTATGTTTATCGGTGTAGGGTTGGTCGAAGTACTGCCGATTATCGGTGTCGTTCTTGCTTTCATCTTCTGGTCGGCAGCTTAAATTTTTATGCGGAACTTTATGGCGGGGACGGCAGTAGCCTCCACGCCTTCTTTTTGAACTGTATTTTTTTACAAGAGTGGATTTGTTTTGTGACTGTATTAAATCTAAACACAAATAAATAAGTGATTTAGAAGTATGGAAAGGAGTGATCTTGGTGCAGTTTGTATGGACTTCTACAGTTGTAACATTGATTTCGTTCGGTATTTTATACTGGCTGCTCAGCCGCTATGCGATCGGACCTCTGATGTCCGTGATGGAAAAGCGCCGCGAGCTGGTACTTGGCCAGTTGAATGAAGCTTCGGCCACACGCGAAGAAGCTGCCGCTTACGTAGAACAGCAAAAAGAAGCGCTGCAACAAGCGCGCAAAGACGCTTACGATATTATCGAGCAATCCAGACAGACAAGCGGCAAGCAAGCCGATCAATTGATCGCGCAGGCGAAAGAAGAATCCGTGCGTTTGAAAGACGAAGCGTTGCGCGATATCGAAAGCGAGAAGAACAAAGCGATGGCCGCTCTGCGCGGCGAAGTCGGACGCGTTTCCGTACAGATCGCTTCCAAGCTGATCGAGAAGGAAATCGACGAGAAATCGAACGAAGGCCTGGTCGACCAGTATCTGAAAGACGTAGGGACGAAATCATGAGCCGCGACACGCTGGTCGCGAAACGTTATGCGCGCGCGCTGTTCGAAGTGACGTTTGCCGAAGGCAAAGTCGCCGAGACTCAGGCCGAGCTTCGCGCCATCACGGAAGCTTTCGCGTCCGATCCGGCCCTGCGTAAGTTCGTAGCTTCGCCCGGTGTATCCGCGGAAAACAAAAAGAAAGTGCTGAACAGCGCTTTTGAAGGCCGCGTGTCCGTTCCGGTAATCCGTACGGTCGACTTATTGATCGAACGGGGCCGGACGCAACTGTTCGGCGAACTGCGCGAGAGTTACGAGCATATTTCCAATGAAGCGCTCGGCTTGGCCGACGCTACCGTATACAGTGCTTTCCCTTTGACCGAAGAGGAAAAGGCCGCCGCGACAGAACGCTTCGGCGTGCTGACCGGCAAAAAGATTACCATTACCAACATCGTGGACAAAAGCGTGCTGGGCGGCGCCAAAGTCGTGATCGGCAACACGCTGTACGACGGAAGCCTGGCGGGCAAATTGGCCCGTCTTGAGAAGTCTTTCGAACGACAAGCATAGTGACAGGGGGGAAACCACTTGAGTATCAGACCTGATGAAATCAGCACGCTGATTAAAAGCCAGATTGAACAGTATCAAAGCGAAATCGAAGTCGCCGAAGTGGGAACCGTTATCCAAGTCGGCGACGGTATTGCACGCGCACACGGTCTCGATAACGTATTGTCGGGCGAACTGCTGGAATTCTCCAACGGCGTGATGGGCATGGCCCTCAACCTTGAAGAAGACAATGTCGGTATCGTTATCCTGGGTCCTTACACGGACATTCGCGAAGGCGACCAAGTGAAACGCACAGGCCGCATCATGGAAGTGCCTGTAGGCGAAGCATTGCTGGGACGCGTCGTGAACCCGCTCGGACAGCCGGTTGACGGCAAAGGCCCGATCGAAACGCCGCATTTCCGTCCTGTAGAAGGTTCGGCACCGGGCGTTATCGACCGTAAATCGGTACATGAGCCGATGCAAACCGGCATCAAAGCGATCGACTCCATGGTTCCGATCGGCCGCGGTCAGCGCGAGTTGATTATCGGCGACCGTCAAACCGGTAAAACAACGATCGCGATCGATACGATCCTGAACCAAAAAGGCAACAATGTGAAGTGCGTGTACGTGGCGATCGGACAGAAACAGTCTACCGTCGCGCAAGTCGTGGAAACGCTGCGTCGCAACGGCGCGCTGGACTACACGATCGTCGTAACGGCATCGGCATCCGATCCGGCTCCTCTTCAATACATTTCCGCTTATGCGGGCTGCGCGATGGGCGAGTACTTCATGTACAAAGGCGAGCACGCGCTGGTCATCTACGACGACTTGTCGAAACAAGCCGCGGCTTACCGCGAACTTTCCTTGCTGCTTCGCCGTCCTCCGGGCCGGGAAGCTTATCCGGGCGACGTCTTCTATCTGCACTCCCGTCTGTTGGAACGCGCAGCCAAACTGAGCGATGCTCGCGGCGGCGGCTCGTTGACGGCTCTGCCGTTTATCGAGACTCAAGCTTCCGACGTATCGGCTTACATTCCGACGAACGTGATCTCGATCACCGACGGTCAGATCTTCCTGGAATCGGATCTATTCTATTCCGGTCAACGTCCGGCGATCAACGTCGGCATCTCGGTATCCCGCGTCGGCGGTTCCGCGCAGATCAAAGCGATGAAAAAAGTCGCCGGTACCCTGCGTTTGGACCTGGCGCAATACCGCGAACTGCAAGCTTTCTCGCAGTTCGGTTCGGATCTCGATAAATCCACGCTGTCCCGCCTCAACCGCGGCGCACGGATGATGGAGATTCTGAAACAGGGCGTGAACCAGCCGCTGTCCGTCGAACAACAGGTCGTGAGCCTGTACACGGCCGTCAAAGGCCTGCTCGACGATATTCCGGTGGCCGACGTTCGTCGTTTCGAACGCGAATTCCTCGCATTCATGACGTCCGAACACACTGCGATTCTCGATTCGATCGTACAGACGAAAGATCTGACGTCGGATAACGAAAAAGCGCTGGTTGCGGCGATCGAACAATTCAAAAAAGGATTTGCGACGACGGCTTAACCGGACTCTCGCGAATCTTCAGCAGAAGCTTTCCGGCTTCGAAAGGGTGAAGCCGCGTCCTTCCCGTCAGGGAAGAGCGGCTTTGCGCTTACGGCTCGGGGCAGGCTTCCTTCATAAATCAAGAAAATGTTCGGATAGATGCTTACGAAGTGACTTTGCTTCGCAAAGTCTGGAGGTGAACCCATATGGCTAAAGGAATACGCGAGATCAAACGGCAGATCAAAAGTACACAAAACACCCGTCAGATCACCAAAGCGATGGAGATGGTAGCGGCTTCCAAGCTGCGCCGCGCGCAAGAGAAAACCGAAGCGGCTCGTCCGTATTCGGAAAAACTGCGCGAAGTGGTGGCAAGCATCGCGTCCGCGAGCACGGGGATTCGTCATCCGATGCTCGAAAAACGCGCGGCACGCAAAACCGCTTATCTCGTGATCACGTCCGACCGCGGTCTGGCAGGCGGTTACAACGCGAACATTTTGCGCCGCGTGTCGAACGAGCTTCGCGACCGTCATTCGTCTCCGGACGAGTACGTGCTTTACGTGATCGGACGCAAAGGACGCGACTATTTCCGCAGACGCGGGATCGAAATCGCCGAGACGGTGACGGAATTGTCGGACGCGCCTTCTTTCGCGGACATCAAAACGGTTGCTGCCCGCGCTGTCCAGGATTACGAACTGGGACACACGGACGCGCTATACTTATGTTATAACCAATTCGTCAACGCGCTTACGCAGATTCCTCAGATCGAAGGACTGCTGCCGATGGAGCCTGTTTCTTTCGAAGGCGCCATGCAGTCGTACGAGTTCGAACCGTCCGCCGAAGCGGTGCTTAGCGAGCTACTGCCGCGTTACGCGGAAACGCTGATCTACAAAGCCGTGCTTGAAGGAAAAGCCAGCGAGCTCGGCGCGAAGATGACGGCGATGGGCGCGGCTACCAAAAACGCATCCAAGCTGATCAACGAATATACGCTGACATACAACCGGGCGCGTCAAGCGGCCATTACGCAGGAAATTACCGAAATCGTGGCCGGCGCGAGCGCCGCACAAAGCTGAAGCTTGTAGGAGGGAAAACCAAGCATGAATACAGGACGCATCATCAGCATCACGGGTCCGGTTGTCGACGTGGAATTCGAACGCGGTCAGCTTCCGGAAATCCTGAATGCACTCAAAGTTAAAAAAGTGACCGAAAACGGTCAAGCGATCGACCTGACGCTGGAAGTTTCGAACCATCTGGGCGACAACACGGTGCGCTGCATCGCGATGTCTTCCACGGACGGATTAACGCGCGGAAGCGCAGCGGTTGACACCGGAGCTCCGATCTCGGTTCCTGTCGGCGAAATCACTCTGGGACGCGTATTTAACGTTCTTGGCGAACCGATCGACGAAGCCGGCGACGTGGTTTCCCCGGTAAATAACCCGATCCACCGTCAGCCTCCGACGTTCGACGAATTGTCAACGCAGGCTGAAATGCTTGAAACCGGCATTAAGGTTATCGACTTGCTCGCTCCTTACGCAAAAGGCGGTAAAATCGGTCTGTTCGGCGGCGCGGGTGTAGGTAAAACCGTTACGATCCAAGAGCTGATCAATAACATCGCACAGGAACACGGCGGTATCTCCGTATTTGCGGGCGTTGGTGAACGTACGCGCGAAGGTAACGACTTGTACCATGAAATGAGAGAGTCCGGCGTTATCAGCAAAACAGCCATGGTATTCGGTCAGATGAACGAGCCTCCGGGCGCACGTCTGCGCGTTGCCTTGACGGGTCTGACAATGGCTGAATTCTTCCGCGATGAAGAAGGCCGCGACGTACTGCTGTTCGTCGATAACATCTTCCGCTTTACCCAAGCCGGTTCCGAAGTATCCGCCCTGCTCGGCCGGATGCCTTCTGCCGTAGGTTACCAGCCAACACTGGCAACTGAAATGGGTCAATTGCAAGAACGGATCACGTCGACCAAAAAAGGTTCCGTAACGTCGATCCAAGCGATCTACGTACCGGCGGATGACTATACCGACCCGGCGCCGGCGACGACTTTCGCTCACTTGGACGCAACGACTAACTTGGAGCGTAAAATCTCCGAAATGGGTATCTTCCCTGCCGTAGACCCGCTGGCTTCCAGCTCGCGGATTCTGGCTCCGGACGTTGTTGGCGAAGAGCATTACGAAGTGGCTCAAGGCGTGAAGCAGCTCCTGGCCCGTTACCGCGAGCTTCAGGACATCATTGCGATCCTGGGTATGGACGAGCTGAGCGAAGATGACAAAGTTATCGTTGCTCGTGCGCGTAAGATCCAACGCTTCCTGTCGCAGCCATTCCACGTTGCCGAAGCTTTCACAGGCCTCAAAGGACGCTACGTACCGGTTAAAGAAACCATCCGCAGCTTCCGTGAAATCCTTGACGGTAAGCATGACGGTCTGCCGGAAGCGGCATTCCTCTTCGTCGGCACGATCGAAGAAGCCGTCGAGAAAGCGAAAACCCTGTAAGCTACTTAGGGTGAGGAGGGATATAAGTGAGCACCTTTTTGCTGGAAATCGTCACGCCTGAGCGTCTCATTTACTCCGGTGAGGTCACCAGTATCATCGCCAAGAGCGTAGAAGGCGATATGGGCGTTTTGCCGGGTCATATCGCAACTGTCGCTCCGCTTCAAATCGGCGCGCTTACCGTGCAGCATGACGGTAAACGCTCGCATATCGCTGTGCACGGCGGCTTCCTGGAAGTCCGTCGCGACAAAGTGGTCGTACTGGCCGAAAGCGCCGAGCTGCCGGAACGCATCGATGTAGATCGCGCCCGCGCCGCAAGGGAAAGAGCCGAGCTGCGGATCGAAAGCAGCAAAATGCATCAGGACGAAGTCGACTTCCGTCGGGCGGAACTTGCGCTTAAGCGCGCAATGACCCGTATCGACGTGAACGCTACGGACGTCATCAATAAGTAATCGCAAGGCCGGTCTCTTTTGAGCCCGGCTTTTTTTGTATGCTGTATTTCCCCGGAAATATAGAAAAGAAGATTCAAGATCCAGAGCGGTTTGCCGATAAAGGGAAAAGGCGGCAAAGGGGAGGCTTTTTAATGAAAAGCGCTTACATGATTTTAAGCAACCAAGCAAAACCCAATTAATAAGCTTCGAAGGAAAGTTATGGGCGCTTTTTTGCAAAAATTGTTTGAATTGTGCTGGATTCTTCGCGCACTTCCCAGTATTATAGAGGAGTCCGCAAAAATATCGATACGCGGACCAAAGGTCTGACCGGACGAATGAAAGGGGCTTGAAATATGGCTGAAAGTAACTTGGCCGTTTTTTCGCAAACCGGAGTTTCCGGCATTCTGTCTATGGTTGTGTCACTGGGCTGTATTATCCTCGCCTGGTGGGCGCTGCAGAATTTAAAGCTCGATGTAATCATTCGCCATCCGCAGAGTCCGCAGGGGAAAATGCTGCATGTGCTGCTGGCGATCGTGCTCGGGCATTTCGTCGCGAACTTTGTTTTGGATTACGTCGGATGGTCGCAGTTGCTCCGGACAGGATTCTAGAGTCGAAATTGTTTAAAGTCGGAACGCTTGGGTTAATCAGTGATTAGGCTTGTTGGCTATATTTCTTTCAAAAGACCAACCGGCCTTCAGGTCGGCATGTGCACAATACCACAAACACCAATTATAAACACAAAAAATTAAACGCAAATTAAACGCGCGGAGGGAATACGTAGATGAGCAAATTTATCGTCCGCGGCGGCAAACGATTGACCGGAACCGTCAAAGTTAGCGGTGCCAAGAATTCGGTGCTTCCTATCATCGCTGCCAGTCTTTTAGGACAAGAAGGAGAAAGTATCATTTCCGATGCACCTCCTCTTGATGACGTTATGACCATTAATAAAGTTTTAGAATCGTTGGGAGCAGGCATTACATACCGTGATGAAGTCATCCGTGTAAATGCGCAAAACCTGACTTCATCCGAAGCGCCATACGAGTGGGTAAGCAAAATGCGTGCCTCGTTCCTCGTTATGGGGCCTCTGCTTGCGCGTTTGGGCGAAACCCGTATTTCCATGCCTGGCGGCTGCGCGATCGGCACGCGTCCGATCGATCAACATCTCAAAGGCTTCGAAGCCATGGGCGCGAAAGTTACGCTTGGCGAAGGCTACGTAGAAGCGAAAAGCGACGGCAGACTTCGCGGAGCTAAAATCTATTTGGATTTTGCCAGCGTAGGCGCAACGGAAAACATCATGATGGCCGCAACGATGGCGATCGGAACGACAACCATCGAAAATGCGGCTAAAGAACCGGAAATCGTAGACTTGGCAAACTATCTGAATGCGATGGGAGCTGTCGTTCGCGGCGCAGGTACGGATACAATCCGCATCGAAGGCGTGGATAAGCTGGTCGGCGCTCCGCATACCGTCATTCCTGACCGTATCGAAGCAGGTACCTATATGGTAGCAGCAGCGATCACGGGTGGCGACGTGTACGTAGAAGGCGCAATCGCAGACCATCTGGGACCGGTTGTTGCCAAGATGGAAGAGATGGGCGTTACGGTTATCCCCGACGAAAATGGCATTCGCGTCATCGCGGACAAGCCGCTTCGCGCAGTGGATATCAAGACATTGCCTTACCCAGGCTTCCCTACGGACATGCAGTCCCAAATGATGGCTCTGCTGCTCAGCTCTACAGGAACAAGCGTGGTAACCGAAACAGTATTCGAGAACCGTTTCATGCATGTGGACCAGTTCCGTTTGATGAATGCTGAAATCAAGGTTGAAGGACGTTCTTCGTTCGTCAGCGGCGAGACCAAATTTGTCGGAGCGAAAGTGACGGCAACCGATCTGCGCGCAGGTGCGGCTTTGATTTGTGCAGGCCTTGTCGCAGAGGGGACGACCGAAGTCGGCGGGACGCATCACATCGACCGCGGATATGTCAATCTGACGGAGAAGCTGGTTGGACTGGGCGCGGATATTTGGCGCGTTTCCATGCCGGAGCCTGCTGCTTCTACGGAGGCCGTAACAACCGAAGCACCAGCTCGTGCGGAAGCACCGGCGTTCAATGTACAACCAACGTGGGCTTAAGCTTTCGGTTGAAAAATCCAAGTTCGAGAGAACTTGGATTTTTTGTGTTTTTAGCCGTGTTTTCCGGTGAATTTCCGTTGATGTACACCCCATGAATATGGTATGTTAAAAGCTGGTAGTTTACAGGACGGCGGGCGTGAGCGCGCAGTGAAAAAGCCGAATAAACAAGGATGCTGGAGGCCGCGAAAATACATGTTGAGCAAGGATATCGGAATCGACCTGGGCACGGCGAACGTGCTGATTTATGTAAAAGGTAAGGGAGTCGTCATCGATGAACCGTCGGTTGTGGCGGTGGAGAGAGAGTCCAAGCGCGTTCTGGCCGTAGGCGAGGAAGCTCGTCGCATGGTAGGACGCACGCCGGGCAATATCGAAGTGGTGCGGCCGCTGCGCGACGGCGTTATCGCAGACTTCGACATTACGGAAGCGATGCTGCGTTACTTCATCAATAAAGTGGGCGGAAGAAGCTGGTACAGCAATCCGCGGATTTTGATCTGCGCGCCAACCAATATCACGTCCGTTGAGCAAAAAGCAATCCGTGAAGCGGCCCAGCGTACCGGAGCGAAAGACGTTTATCTGGAAGAAGAACCAAAAGCCGCAGCGATCGGCGCGGGCATGGACATTTATCAGCCAAGCGGCAATATGGTCGTCGATATCGGCGGAGGTACGACTGACGTAGCGGTACTGTCGATGGGCGATATCGTAACGTCTTCTTCGATCAAGGTAGCGGGTGACACTTTCGATGAATCGATTATTCGTTATATCAAAAACAAATATAAATTGCTGATCGGCGAACGCACGGCGGAGGATCTGAAGATCAATATTGCTTCGGTTCACCCGGACGGCCGTGAAGCTGAAGTGGATATCCGTGGACGCGATATGGTCAGCGGTCTGCCACGCACGATCTCTGTCACATCAGCAGAAGTCAAGGAAGCGCTGGACGAGTCTGTGGCGTTAATCGTGAGTGCCGCCAAGTCGGTGCTGGAACGTACACCACCGGAATTGTCGGCAGACATCATTGATCGCGGCGTTGTCCTTACAGGCGGAGGCGCTCTGTTACATGGTCTGGATGATCTGTTGGCACAGGAATTGAGAGTACCGGTCTGGACGGCTGAGGACCCTATGCACTGCGTAGTTAAAGGCACGCAGAAGATGCTGGACCACCTCGACAAAACAGCCAAGAAAAAATTCTGATTTTCTCTCAACAAATTTTTGAATCTGCCGATATATAGAAGACAAGGCCGGAGGGGCTTTTTTGAAGGCGCCGGTTATTAGGACACGGACAAAGACACCTTGGATTTTTACAGACGGCTATAGACCGCATCCGCGATATCGGAAAGGGGAAAACATCGAATGCTGAGAGGATTATATACGGCGACTGCAGGCATGATGACGCAGCAGCACAGACATGACACGGTTACACAGAACATCGCCAACTTGAACACGACAGGTTACAAGCAGGTGGAGAGTGTGGCGCGTTCATTCCCGGAAGTCATGGTCGCTCTGCAAAACGGGGATCAGGGCCGCGACAATCGTCAGGTCGGCAAGCTGAACACGGGCGTATTTGCCGAAGAAAGCATTTCGATGATGGTGCAAGGCGATATAACGGAGTCCAATTCGTCGGATGACCTCGCACTGATTTCCGATATCCAGGTCGCGAATCCTCAAGGCGGCAATATTGCGTTCGACGCTTCGGGCAAAGCTACTCAGGCAAACGGACAGACGGTCTATAAGCCGCAAGCCTTTTTCAACGTGGCGAACCCTGCTGGAGGAACCGGCTACACCCGCGATGGCGATATGCACCTGACGTCGGACGGACGCCTCGTCACTTCGATGAACCAGAACGTGCTGGGCCAGGACGGACAACCGATCGTGCTGACCGGATCGATGGACGATTACTGGGTACGCGAGAACGGAACGATTTTCAATAAAGCGACAGGCGCCGCATCCGGACGGATCGGGATCACGGTTGCCGAGAAACCGAACGAGTTGACTCGCGACGGCGAAGGATTGTTTGCGGAAAAGACGCAGGGAGCAGCTTCGCTCCGCGCGGCGACCAACAATGATGCGATCGAAGTCAAGCAAGGATTCCTGGAACGGTCTACTGTGGATGCCGCCCAATCGATGGTGGATCTGACAGCTGCGCTGCGTGCCTACGAAGCGAACCAGAAAGTCGTCCAATTCTACGATAAAAGCTTGGAGAAAGCCGTTAACGAAGTCGGAAGAGTCTAATTAAGGGGGCATATTCATGAATAACTCGATGATCAGTGCTGCGGTGACCATGAACGGCCTTCAGCGTAAGCTCGACTTGATTTCGGATAACATCGCGAACCTGGATACTGTCGGTTACAAAGCCAAACAAGGGAACTTTCAGGATGTACTGACTCGCGTGCAGAGCCAAGGCGATTCTTTCCAACTGGACGGACGACGCACAGACGCGGGCTTCAACCTGGGCTTCGGTGCCCGGATGAGCGAAGTGACCGTCGATCTGACACAAGGACCGCTGAAGGAAACAGGCAGCCTGTCCGATCTTGCGATCGAAGGCAACGCGCTGTTCGAGATTCAGGTGAACGGCGAGAAAGCCTGGACGCGCGAAGGCGGCTTCCAATTGGCTTCGATGGGCGCCGATACGCAGAACGTCTACCTGATGACCAATCAGGGACATCCGGTTATGGGCACGAACGGACAACCGATTCGTATTCCGGCTACTTCGAAGCTGCAAGTGGACAGCGACGGTACGGTTCGCGCGTTGAACGCTAACGGTACAAGCACAGCCGCCGGCCAGCTTTCGCTGGCGCGCGTTAATCATTCCGAAGGACTTGTTCAAACGGACGGAAACGTATTCGTTTTGGCGGCCGGCACGAACGAAGCCGACGTGCTGACGAACACTGGCGTAACCGCTCAGGTGAGACAACAATATCTCGAACAATCCAACGTAGACATGACCGCGCAGATGACCGAGTTGCTCCAAGCTCAGCGTGCTTACCAATTGGCCGCCAAGGCGCTGACATCCAGCGATACTATGGCAACATTGGCAAACGGAATTCGTCAATAATTGAATATTCATACAAGCGCATAGCTTGTAAAATGAAGTCGTCCGAAGCCCCGGTATTTTCGCCGGGGCTTCGGACTTTGCAGCAAGGAGGGTTGGAAGTGGAAAAGGTGATGGACGAGCAAAGCGAAGTACCTGTGCGTCGTAAACGAACATTTGGCAGAAGATTGCTGCGGTTTATTCTTTTTCTGCTTTTTTTCGCAATTTGTCTGGCCGGAGGTTTGGTCTTCGGTTATGTCTATATCGGGAAGCAGGAGCTGGAAGAGGCGTTTAAGCCGGAGACATGGATGCATGTATTCGACCTTGTCTTTGCTCCTTAAGATTTGGCTTCCTATTCCTGTGGGAATCAGTGAGATACAGAAGAGCCGTTCTTGGACCATTGGGATCTGGGAGCGGCTCTTTTTCTATGGCGTTTTTCCGCGATTTCTTTTTGTTGCGGGAAACTGTATAATGATGGGGGAAATTGCCGAAGGGAGTTTTGCTCGTGATGTTGGATTCGCAGCAGATTCAAGAGATTATACCGCACCGCCCGCCGTTTTTGCTGGTGGATCGGATTTTGGAAGTCGAACCGGGGAAACGCGCGGTCGGCATTAAAAACGTAACCGTTAACGAACCTTTCTTTGTTGGGCATTTTCCGGGTTATCCGGTCATGCCGGGGGTATTAATAGTTGAGGCACTGGCTCAGGTCGGAAGCGTGGCGATGATGATCGTGGAAGAAAACCGGGGCAAACTCGGATTTTTCGCAGGCATCGACGGTTTCCGGTTCAGAGGACAGGTCAAGCCCGGCGATACGCTGCGGCTTGAGGTCGAAATGACCCGCTTCAAGGGGAAGATCGGAAAAGGACACGCCGTAGCTACGGTTGACGGAAACGTGGTCGCCGAAGGCGACATGATGTTTGCGCTCGCCGACCGCGAATAGGCACCTCACCGCGAAAGCCTCTTCACCCCAACAATCCGGACATGGAGGTACGACAACTATGTTGAATGAAAAAACCGCGGCGGTCGTCAAGCAGTGGCTGGAAGACCCAAGCATCGATGAGGACACCAAACAGGAGCTGCGAGGGCTAGAAGCGCAGCCGGATGAACTGGAAGACCGTTTTTACCGGGAGCTGGAGTTTGGTACAGGCGGATTGCGCGGCGTCATCGGCGCAGGCAGCAACCGCATGAACCGTTATACAGTCGGCAAAGCGACGCAAGGACTGGCGGAGTACATACTGGAAACGGCAAAAGGCAAAGCAGGGAAACCTTCCGTTGTCATTGCGCACGATTCGCGTCACTTTTCGCCGGAGTTTTCGCTCGAAGCCGCATTGGTGCTGGCTGCCAACGGCATCGTAGCCAAATTGTACCCTTCGCTTCGCACGACGCCGCAGCTGTCTTTCTCGGTTCGCCATTTGCAGGCGGACGGCGGCATCATGGTGACGGCAAGCCACAACCCGCCCGAGTACAATGGCTACAAAGTGTATAATCAAGAAGGCGGGCAACTCGTTCCCCATGAAGCGGAGCGCGTGATCAGCTTGGTGCAAGGCGTTCAATCGTTCTCGGCAATCAAACGGATCACCCGCGAAGAAGCCGAAGCGCAAGGTCTGCTGGTGTGGCTCGGCGACGCGGAAGACGAAGCCTTTATCGATACAGTAGCGAGCCTGTCCCTGAGCCGCGAGCAATTGGCTGCTGGCAAAGGCGACGACCTACAGATCGTATTCACGCCGCTGCATGGCACCGGGAATCTGCCGGTACGCCGCGTACTGGAGAAGATCGGATTTAAAAACGTTGCCGTGGTACCGGAGCAGGAGCAGCCGGACGGCGACTTCTCCACGGTAAAATCGCCGAACCCGGAAGAACGCGAAGCGTTCACGCTGGCGATGAAGCTGGGCGAGGAACTGAACGCGGATATCCTGATCGGTACCGACCCCGATTGTGACCGTATGGGTGCAGTCGTTCGAAACCAAGAAGGCAAATACGTCGTTCTGAGCGGTAACCAATCCGGCGCCATCATGGTCGATTACGTATTGAGCCGCATGAAAGAAGCGGGAACGCTACCGGAGAACGGCGCCGTGATCAAAACGATCGTAACCAGCGAACTGGGCGCGGTCATCGCTCAGCATTACGGTGCGTCCGTACTGAACACGCTGACCGGCTTCAAATACATCGGCGAGAAAATGACGCAGTTCGAACAGAGCGGCGAGCATACTTTCTTGTTCGGGTACGAAGAAAGCTATGGCTATCTGGCAGGCAGCTATGCGCGGGATAAAGACGCGGTGCTGGCTTCTATGCTGATTGCGGAAGCGGCGGCGTACTACAAGACCCAAGGCAAAACGCTGTACGATGTGCTGGAAGGTCTGTATGCACAGTTCGGCACGTTCATCGAACGTCTGGAGTCGCGTACAATGAAAGGCAAAGACGGTCTGGCCAAAATTCAGTCGATCATGGCTGAATGGCGTGAAAACCCACCGACCGAAGTCGCGGGCGTGAAGGTCGTACAGACTCTTGATTACGAAAAAGGCATTGACGGACTTCCATCCGAAAATGTACTGAAGTATATTTTGGAGGATGACTCCTGGTTTGTTCTGCGCCCATCGGGCACAGAGCCGAAGATCAAAGTGTATTTCGCGGTTCGTGGCGACTCGCTGGCAGACGCTGAAGCAGCGGTAGAGCGATTGGTGCAGGCGGTTACGGCAAAAGTAGACGCTTAAGCTTTGTTCGTTACAATCGGATATTGATTAAAAATGGCCGCGAGCCGAACCTTATTCGCGTTCGCGGCGGTTTTTTCAGAACTCCCCACGATGCCTCTTGCCGAAGCGCGCCGAAGCGGCGCGTTTCGGCAGGAGGCGTCTGACTTATCAACTTGAACAATGCTGGAACATCGTTTCCGGCAAGGAGGTATACCGAAATTGAGTCAGAAATGGCGTCAGTGGAATAAGGCAGCAACAAAGGTGTTATGGATTTTGGTTATCCTCGGCATCGTGGCATCTTTACCCGTTGCATATGATCGTATCCGGACAGAAGGAACGTCCAAAAATGTAGAAATGATTTTCGACTATCGGGATCTGGTGCAGGTTTCCTCCTATCAAGGCAATCCTAGCGCTTGGATGAATGAACAGCTCGACGTTCTGCAAGAAGCAGGCATTCACACGATGGCTGTCTATCAAGCGACGCTGACGGAGTTATCCAATGCACGCCGGATTACGGTGTACAGTGAGCAGGATGCGGCGCGTTTGACAGGCAAAGTGTTGACGGCTAACGAGAACGCTACATACCTACTGTTTACGGACGCCGAGAATCAGACCCAGATCGAACCGATGATCCGCAAAGCTTTTGCCAGTCAGGAGATCGCGGTAGAAGACTGGTCTTTAAATGGACGTAGCGGCTTGAAGATTGCGACGCCGGTACAAAATGCGGTATTGAAAACAATGGAACCCGACCCGGTAGCCATGGAAATGTTGGAGTCCAAAGGCTTCCATCTGCTGCCGCGTTTAAGCAACAGTGCCGTGTACGATCAAGAAGGCCTGGCTTCGCTGCTGGATCGATTCAAAGCGATGGGCGTAGATCGTATCCTGTTTGACGGGGAAGAAGTGCCGGGTTACGCGGAAGAGCCGGACGAGCGTCATCTGGAAGAATTTGCGGATTTGCTCAATGAACGCGGCATCGGTATTGCGGCGATCGAGAATTTGCGTGGTCCTCAACGCGGTTTCGAAACGCTGGCAAAAGATACGAACTACAATGTCGCTCGTTTGTATTCGCTGAGCGGCCGCGATTCTTCGCTCGACCCTGAAATTCTGGCGGATCGTTTCGCGCTGGCTGCGAAAGACCGCAACATCCGCATGATGTTTATTCATACAGCGGTACAGACCAATAACATCGAAGGCCGAATCACCGATACGATCGAAAACCTGGTCGAAAGCCTGGAAGGGCCGCAAGGCGCGATCCAGCGTATCGAAAATTACGGCTTCGAAATGGGTCCCGCTTCTTCGTTCGAAGTCGCCGAGATGGCCGGACAGAACTATTTCCGTTGGATCGCCATTTTGGGCGCGGTCGCTTTGATCGCTCTCCTGGTCTCCGTCTTCATTCCGCCGCTGACGCTGCTTGCTTTCGTGTTGGGCGTGGTGGGAACGGCGGGCTTGTACGTGTTGCGGCCGCATCTGATGGAGCAAGCGCTCGCGCTGCTCGCCGGAATCAGCGCGCCGACGATCGCAATGGTGTTCGCGATCCGCAAGATCGACCGTTTGTACGAGGCCGGACAGGCCATGAGCGTGGGCCGAAGACTGACTCACGGGATTCTGTTGTTCCTGCGCACAAGCGCCATGTCGTTGATTGCCGTACCGTTCATTATCGCGTTGCTCAACCATGTCACGTACCAGTTGGTGCTGGATCAGTTCAGAGGCGTCAGCTTGTTGCACTTGGCGCCGATCGCGTTGACCGCGTTGTACGTTCTCTTTTACCGGAAAAATTCCGCGTTCGGCAGCGTGGGCAAAATTTTGCGCATGCCGGTTACGATCGCGATGGTGGTCATTGCGGCAGTAGCAGCCGTTGCCGGATTGTATTATCTTTCCCGTACAGGCAACAGCGGCAGCGTAAGTTCGCTCGAAATGACGTTCCGGAACCTGCTCGAAAATACGGTAGGCGTTCGTCCGCGAACCAAAGAGTTCCTGCTCGGACATCCTCTGTTCATTGCCGGCGTGTTCGTCGCTTTGAAATACCGCCATGCGGTTTACGTCATGGTTATAGCGTCGATCGGACAGTTGTCCATGGTTGACACGTTTGCGCATATCCATACCCCGGTTTGGATTTCTCTGCTTCGGGATTTGATCGGAATGGGCTTCGGTCTTCTTGTCGGTCTGGTATTCGTGCTCGTATGGCAAATCATCGAAAGGTGTTGGAAGAAATGGTCGCCACTGCTCGCAAAATTGTAATCTCTGGCTACTACGGATTCCGCAACAGCGGAGATGAAGCGGTACTCAAGTCGATCTTGACCGCGCTGGAGCAAGAAGGCAAACGAAGCGGCGTGACGTTTGAGCCGATCGTTCTTTCCGGTGATCCGTCGTGGACAGCCGGTGTATATGGCGTCAAAGCGGTGCACCGGATGAAAATGGGCGAGGTGCGCCAGGCGTTGAAAGAGAGCGACGGATTGATCAGCGGCGGCGGAAGTCTGCTACAGGATGCGACCAGCTCCAAAACGATTCCCTACTATGTAGGCGTGATTCGATTGGCTCAATGGATGGGCAAGCCTGTGTTCATCTATGCGCAAGGCGTAGGACCCGTCAATCGCAAACTGTTCTATCCGCTCATTCACGGTTCCTTCAAGCGTAGTCACTATATTTCGGTTCGCGATCAGGAGTCGGCCGCCCTGCTGCGTTCTATGAAAATGGACGGCAGCCGGGTCGAGATCGTGCCCGATCCTGTGATGGGTCTTCCGCTGCCAGCGGGAGCCGCATCGAAGTTCCCTGCCGAAAAGCCGGACGGATTGCCCAAAATCGGGGTGTCGGTACGTTTTTGGAATGAAGACCGTGCAGAACTTACCGGAATCGCTGATGGATTGCGCAAACTGGCGGAGAGCCGCAATGTTCATTTCTGCTTTTTGCCGTTTCACCTCCCGGATGACGAAGCGGCTTCCAATTACGTGATCGAGCGAATGGGCGACGTGAAGTCGCTCGGTTCGAAGATCACGACGCGTCAGACCGAAGATCCTCAGGCGATGTTGCTTGAAGTCGGACGCTGCGATGCTCTTGTCGGCATGCGTCTGCATAGTCTGATCTATGCCGCTTCGCAGCGAGTGCCGGTAGCGGGGATCTCCTACGATCCGAAGATCGACAGCTTTTTGGCTCAGTTGAATGTAAAAGCAATCGGGAACAGCGAACAGGTACGTCCGGAGCGTCTTGCCGAAGAATTGGCCCATCTGCTCGACGATGCTGAAAGCTGGAAAGCCGAACGTGAGCCGCTGATTGCGGAATTGAAGCGTGAATCGACACGTCCTGCACGGGCGATTGCTGAATATTTTTCACATAAAGGATGAGCAAACCCTATGAGTCATATGAAGAATGAGGCAGGGATCGGGCAGATTCCGGTCACTTCCATCTTCGGCGTCAACGTTTCGAAGCTGGACATGAAAGGTACTGTTGCAGTGCTGGAGCGTGCGGTCGCTTCCAAGAAGCCGCACCAGGTCATTACGGCGAATCCGATTATGATTATGGCTGCGTTGGAGAGCGAAGATAACATGCGCGCCATGCGAGAAGCGGAATTGATCGTGCCGGACGGCGCAGGCGTGGTCTGGGCAGCCGAGGAATTCGGTGATCCGGTCGCGGAACGCGTAGCCGGATTCGATCTGCTGCACGAGCTGATGAAGCGCGGGGAAGAACTGGGCTGGACAGCCTATCTGCTCGGCGCCGCGGAAGAAGTGGTTCAGGAAGCAGCGAGTCGGTTACAGAAACAATATCCGAAGGTACGAATCGTCGGAGTGCGTAACGGTTACTTCGGTGCTCCGGAAAATGCCGGGGTGATCGAATCTATTCGTCAGGCGCAACCTGATCTGCTGTTTGTCGCACGTGACGCCAAAACGCAAGAGCCGTGGATTGCCCGTCATAAGCATGAACTCGGCGCTTCGGTGATCATGGGAGTAGGCGGAAGTTTCGATGTGATCTCAGGAAAAACGAAGCGCGCGCCGATATTTATGCAGAAGCTTCGTTTGGAGTGGTTCTACCGTCTAGCGAAGGAACCTTCCCGCTTGCCGCGCATGATGGCTTTGCCGCAATTCATGCGCAAAGTCAAAAAAGCGAAAAAAAAGCGGTAAATAGGAGCCGTCAAAAGGGAAATCTACATAATTCGTACTGGCATTCGGCCGCAGGGCGCGTTATAATAATTCCCGGTTGAAACACATTGGAGGTTTGAGACAACTATGTTCATCGTCTATATTTTAGGTTTCGTGCTCGCGCTCGGATTGGCTCTGGGTCTGACGCCGCTCGTGAAGCGGTTTGCGATCAAAGTCGGAGCAGTGGACGTGCCGAACGCCCGCAAAGTGCATACGCGCATTATGCCAAGACTCGGCGGACTAGGGATTTTTCTCGCTTTTGTCATCGCGCTTCTTGCCGTTATGCCTTTCCTTCCGTTCGACTTGTCGGAACGCGACGGGAACTTTATCAAGGCCTTCCTTACAGCCGGAACGATTATTGTGCTTACCGGCGCGTTAGATGACCGATTTGATCTGAATGCCAAATTAAAATTCCTGATCCAGACCGGCGCAGCCTGCGTTGTCGTTTTTGGATTTGGAATCAAAGTCGAATTCGTCAATATTCCGTTTATGGATGCTTATTCTTCGCTTGAAAACTGGATCGCGATTCCGCTGACCATCTTTTGGATCGTCGGCGTAACGAATGCGGTCAACCTGATCGACGGCCTTGACGGCCTGGCTGCCGGCGTATCGGGTATTGCGATCGGAACCATCCTCGTGATGGCGCTGATCAACGGCAACTTCCTGGTCGCGCTGCTCTGCCTGCTGTTGCTGGGAGGCATCGTCGGATTCCTGTTCTTCAACTTCCATCCGGCCAAGATCTTTATGGGAGATACGGGTTCATTATTCTTGGGCTTTAGCTTGGCGATGCTGTCGCTGCTTGGGTTCAAGCAAATCGCGGTATTGTCTTTCATCACGCCGCTGATTATCATCGGTGTGCCCCTGTCGGATACGTTCTTCGCGATCGTGCGCCGGAAGCTTCAGAAGAAGCCGATCTTTGCTCCGGACAAAGGACACCTGCACCATTGCCTGCGCGAACTGGGCTTCAGCCACCGCCAAACGGTACTGATCATTTACGGAATCGCGGCCTTCTTCGGCGTGTTGGCGGTCATTCAGTCGGCTTCCGCCATGTTCGAGGCCAGCTGGGTTACCTTTGTCGTGATCTGTATCATGATGTTCTTTATGCAAATCGGGGCTGAGGTCATCGGTCTGGTTGGCCAAACGAAGCGTCCGGTGCTGCAATTGTTGGCGAGACTTCGTCCGAAACCGGAAGATCAGGCGAAACCCTAACCATTC
Source organism: Saccharibacillus sacchari (assembly GCF_037722395.1). Lineage (GTDB taxonomy): Bacteria > Bacillota > Bacilli > Paenibacillales > Paenibacillaceae > Saccharibacillus > Saccharibacillus sacchari_A. Next base: position 54,271 of record NZ_JBBKAR010000003.1, read on the forward strand.
TGATTTCCGATAATTGTAAAAAAGCTTTGTTTTCTCTTTCTAACTAGAGAAGCAAGGCTTTTTTTGTTTGTAAAAAATGAGGGTTTTTTATAACATATTTGTTCGATGCCGCCGATAAAAAGAACAACGACGCGTAACAAACAGGAAGTGAGGGACATCCATTGCAGATTGGTAACAATAAGACGACCCCTTCGGGGCGTGCGTCACAAAGGGGAGCTGTACAAGTGGGTAAACAAAGCATTAAGTCTCTGTTGAGCTTAATGATGGCAGTCGTTTTGATCTTCACGTTGCTTCCGGTATATCCGGCGGCCGCTGCGGGCGGAACCGTTAAAATTACGAACCTGAGCCATGACGCTTCGGCACCAACAAGCAGCGCCAGCGGCAAGGTCGATATCATTGGTACATTCCAGGACGTCAACACATCCACGATCACGTATGTGATCGAATCGATGGTAGGCACGACGGTCGTGGGTTCGAGCAGCGGCGGAGACCGCCAACCGGACACGGGCGACAATAAAACGTTCAAGTTTTATCAAGTGAACGTCAAATCCGGCGTTAACCGGATCACGGTCAAAGCGACGACGACAAGCGGTCAGGAAGTATCCGACCAGGCTTACGTTACGTTTGTGGATGCACCGAATATCTCTTCCGTAAAAGTAGGGGCGGACGATACGCAAGAAAATACGCCTTTCGTTGTTTCTTCGCAGACGCCTTCGATCACGGTTGAAGCGCCTAACGCGGTTGATGTAACGTTGAACGGAAATCCGATGTTCAGCGGCGGCGCGGGAACTTTTTACGCGACACCGACATTGACCCAAGGCTCCAACACATTGACGTTCGTTGCGAAGTCGACGACAGGAACTTACGCCGAAACGCGTACGCTTGTGTATTATGACGGCAACGCGCAACTGTACAATGTCAAAGTCGGCAGCACGGCAATCGATCCGAACGCGACGATCGAAGGTTCGCCGAGCGGACAAATTTCCGGCGAAGTCGTCGTTGCGGTACCGGCAAGCGGTACGGCACCGAGCACGCTGAGCGGGCAAATCACATTTAACAAAATGGTGGACACAACGCCTGAAGTGTATCCTTCGTTCAATGAAGCAGCCGTTACGTTGACAAAAAAGAACACGATCGGAACTTCTCTTGTGACGTATACGTTCCGTACGGCAGACAGTCTGCCTGAGCTTACGTCCGGTTCTTATCAATTGGACCTTAGAGTGAACAGCCAACAGCGTGCGACATTGAGCTTCAAAGTTCGCGGCGCGCAAGATACGTTCATTAAAAACATTTATCAAATTTACGGAGTAAACAGTACCTCAAGCAGTGTCACGTCTTACAGCAGCAAAACGGCTTTCGATGCGGGAACTTCTCCATATGTATCCGTGCCTGAAATGCCGTTATGGCTTGCTATCGATACAGGCAAAGCCGGCGATTTGGTTAAAATCAAATCCGACGGAACGGAAATCGCCGCTGGAAATTACAAGTATTACACAGACGGCAGCGGAACATCGTACAACATTTATCAAATCTCCAAACTGAAAAGCGGCCGTCAAACGCTGACTTTCGAATACGAGAACGATTCCGTTTCCGTGCCGATCAACTATCAATCCGCTCCTTATATCCAAGTGACCAACTTGTATAACGAGCAGGTGTTCACCGCTGCCAACGCGATCGATTCCGTTCAAGGACGTCTGATCAATTTCACGGCAGCGACAAATAACATCACGGTCGAGTATAGCGGACGTACAATAACGACAACTTCGTCCAACGGCACGTTCTCGCTCAGCACGGCGGACTTCCCGCTGACCTTGACGCCCGGCGCCAATACGCTGACGTTGTCGGGAACTGCGGACGGCAAAAAAGTCACGACGACGCTGACGCTGTACCTGATCGAAAACGACAGCATTCAAATCGAAAATTTCCATCCGCTTCCGGTCGATTCGTTGACTCAGGACAATTCGTTGTTCGTTCCAGGTGAAACCGATCAATATACGACGAACGAACTGACGATGGATACGGAATTCGCGATCAATCCGGCTGATACGGCCGACGAAATCATTATCCGTTTGGACGGCAACAAAAAAGAGACCCGTCTTACCCGGGGTACGGGCACTTCCTGGAGTCAGTCTACAGGAGAACTCAAAGTAGGACCGAAAGCCGGAACCGTGAATGCTTTCATCATCGAGGATCTGGCTTTGCCGACAACCGGCGATTTGAAAGTAACGGTTTACGTACGCAAAGGAACGTCCACGACTTCCAAAACGTTGACGGTAACCCGCGAACTTCGTCCTTACACGATTCTGTCTCCGAAATTGCCTAACGAGAGCGTCATTACGCAAAACTTCCTTGACGTGAGTATCCAGGCCGAAGGAGCTTCTACCGTACTGGTCGGAAAGCAGTCGCTGGTAAAAGGCGATAAAGACATTTTCCGCGGTCGTCTCACCGGCTTGAAAGCCGGTAAAAACACGATTAAATTCACGGTAACTTCCGGAACGACCAAAACAAACGGTTCGTTCGAAGTCAATTACTCGGCGGAAATCGTGCAAGGCGCGCAGTATAGCGCCACGATGCCTTCCGGCGGCAAACTCAAACTGTTCAAAGGCGATTTGCAAATTTCGCTGCCTAAAGGAACGTTGCTGAGAGAAATCAACCCGACTCCGGGCAGCCAATCGCCAACCATCAGCTTGTTCGATAAGCAGGAACTGTTGGTCGGTATCGCCAGCCCGATCGACGGACGCACGATCAAAATCTATAATCAAGTCAATGTGAGCGACGGCCAGGGCGGATACCGCGACGGTCAACTGAAGTTGCTGGAATCCAACGGTACGATGATCAGCCGGATGGTTCCCAAACCCCACTTCGGTTACGCATCCGATCTGTACTGGACCGATGCCGGTTACTTCGCTTCGACCGCAACAAGCGACGATTACGAAACCGTTCCGGGCAACCAGCCTTACGCTGCGCCAGGATTCGAAAGCCGCTCGTCTAAACAATGGCTGGAACCTACGCAAGAAGGCACGATTACAATCAAATACGATCCGGCTCTCGTGAATGCTTCGGCCGGTAATCTCGGTATCTGGAGATTGAACGGCAACGAATGGGTCAACTTGGGCGGAACGGTTAATAAGTCCGCCAAGACGGTTACTGCACCGTTCGATGGATTCGGTTACTACGCGGTATTCGGTCTCCGTTACAGCTACGGCGACGTTATCGCTCAAGCCGATCTGCGCGAAAACGTAGAAATGATCATGTCCCGCGGCGTTATGAAGGCTAAAGACGCAAATGAATTCGGCGTAAACGAAGTCATTACTCGCGGCGAATTCGCTACGATGCTGGTCAGAATGCTGAACATTCCGCTCGATTATGACGAAGACATCACGAAACGTACTTTTGACGACGTTGGTCCTGTAACGAACCAATATATGGATTACCGTTACATCGAGACCGCTGTACGCAAAGGGATTATCAGAGGTACCGGACCGCGCGTATTTATGCCGTACAACACGCTAAGCCGTGAAGACGCAGCTGTCATGATTGCCCGTGCGATGAATCTGAAGCTGACGGATAATACGAAATCGAAAGCGGGACTCGAAAAGTCGTTCACGGACGCAACCACGATCAATTCAAGCTATGCAGGCGCCGTACTGGCCGTAACCAAAGGCAAGTATATGGAAGGCAAAGCGAATAAACTCGAAGACGGGCAGACGAAAGCGACGTATCGCTTCGACCCTAAAGCAACGTTTACCCGCGCCGAAGCCGCTGCGATTGCCGTTAAAGTCATGACCAAAATGAAAACTCTCTAAGCCAAAACGCAACTAAACTTCAAAAAGGAGCGTCTCTATACCATGGAGATGCTCCTCTTTTTTGTTTCGACCGGCAAAACCCGCAGCGTTTGGGAAGATTGCCTAAAATCGTTTTTTGTATTTTGAAGCGTTTTAAGTTAAAATAGCGAATAACAATACTTACTGTGAGGGTGGATACCGGAACAATGAAACCAATCAAGTCGAAAGCCCAGATTGATTATATGAAAGCCAAAACGAAATTCGAAGAACGCTCCAAGGTTCTGGAGGCTCGCGTAGCCGAAGAACAAAAAGAACACGAAGTTGAACAGGAGCTTATGGAAAAGCTGGTTCTCGAAACAGGATTCCATCAAGCGTTCAATGAATTGGCCGAAGCGGAGAACGAACTGATCTCTTGGTCTCACGTTACGATCAAGCATGATAAGACTTACAAGGATAATAAAAAGCCGATCGACGATATGTACGAGAAGCTGAATTCCGATCCACAAATGCGAGCAAGAATCATCCAACTCGCTTTACGCATCCGTTAAGCACAGCAGCTTTCTTCTATAGTAATAGAAGATTATAAAAAGCACCGAATTTTGGTGCTTTTTGCGTTTATAGATCGAGAAGACGGTTTAAGTAAAAGAGTAGGCATTTGCGGTAAAATGGGATGCGATAAAAAAACGAAAAAAAAGTTTTAAAAAGTCGCAACTTTTTCGTAACCTCTCGCGTCTAAGTCATTGAGTGTCAAAACAAAGCGGTTATGAGCCCCGGATTTCCAAAGATTGGACGCAAATCCGTAAAGTTGTACGCATTATGCGAAAATAGGCTTTACGACGGTTAGCGACCAATGTATAATACGGAAAGCGGGATTGGGTATCCTTTGTTTCGCGCTTACTTATTACGACATCATCGTTTACAAGTTTCTGTGATACCCGTCACAGACCTCATTTATACTTAACACCTGCTCAACTCTGGAAAGGGGGTGCAATCAGCTAATGAGTAACATGAGCGAATGCGAACCAACTACAGACAAAAAAAACACATTTACACTCCAAGGAGGAGAACAAAAAGGTATGAAGAAAATTGTATCCCTGGCCCTTTCTACGGCTATGGCTCTCTCGATGTTCGCTTCGGTCACTTCCGCGGCAACACTGACTACGCAAGAGAAGTATAACGCACTGGTGACTCAAGGTATCTTCGCTGGCTACCCAGATGGCAATGCTTACCTGGATAAAGACATGACTCGCGCTGAATTCGCGAAAGTCGTAGCTCTTCTGACTGGTCTGGACACTTCGGCTACTGGCACGAACTCCTACCAAGACCAAAACTATGCGAACGCTTGGTACAAACCTTACGTTGAAGCCGTAACGAAAGCCGGCTACATGCAAGGTACGACTACTGGTTCCGTTAAGAAGTTCAACCCTAACGGTAAAGTAACAGTTCAAGAAATGGCAGCTACCCTGGTACGTGCAGCTAAATTGGAAGTGCCTACTACAGGCATCAACAACAGCGCATCCGCTTGGGCTAAAGGCGAAGTACAAGCAGCAATCAACGCTGGCCTGATCAGCAACACTGCTAACTTCACTGCAGCTGCAACTCGCGGCCTGCTGGTTGACACTGCTTATTCGTACCAAACAGCAGTTGTTAAGCCTGCTGTAACTTCTTACGAAGTAACGGATAACGGCGCAACTGTAGTCTTCACGCTCACTAACGGTGAAAAAGTAACAGTTAAACCTACGACTGCTCTGCAGCCTAACGTTGCTACAACTGTGACTTTCACTTACGACGGTAAAGATTACAGCGAAAGCGTAACTTGGAAGGTTACTAGCGCAACTGCGGCAACTGGCGCAGCAGCAACTAACCTGAAAGAAATCGACGTTACCTTCAACGGTGAAGTTGACGAAGCAACTGCTAGCGACGAAGATCACTACTCGACGACTGCAGGCGCAATCAAATCGGCTGAAGTTCTTCCAAGCGGAAACGTTGTTCGCCTGACACTGGCAAACGGCGTGACTATGGAAAACCAAGAGTCCTATACAGTGACGGTAACTGGCGTTCAAGCTGGTACGTCGACAATCAACTCGAGCGCTTTGACATTCCGTCCGCTTGATAACGTTCTTCCTACCGTTGAAGCTGTAACAGGTCTGGGAACTAAAGCAGTCAAAGTCGTATTCTCCGAGCCAGTACAAACTGTGAACTCGAACAACTTCCAGTTGGACGGATCCGCATTTGTTGGATCGGTTACGCTGAGCGCAAACGGTCGTGAAGCAGTTCTGCGTCCTTACACTGCATTCACTACAGGAGCACACACGCTGACTTCTTCCCTGGTTACTGACTATGCAGGTCTGAAATCGCTGAGCGCTTCCAATGAATTCACTGTAGCTGTAGACACTGAAGCTCCTACAGTAACTGAAATTCAAGCTACTCTTGAAAAAGCAGTAGTAACATTCAGCGAAGACATCGACCCGAACACAGTAAGCCGCACGGACTTCTACTGGATCAACGGAACGACGACTCACTATGCTGAAAGCATCGAATGGCTCGCAGGCAACAAATACGCTGTATACTTCGGTACAAACGATCGTCTGCCAACATACACGACTAACCTGTATGTAGCAAGCGTAAGCGACTACTCGGGTAACGTTAACACGGTTAAACAATTTGCTGTAACAGCAACTGTTGACCAAACTCGTCCGACTGTAAGCGACGTAACTTACAACTCGAGCGCTACTAACGCTACAGTAACTGTTAAGTTCAACAGAGCGGTAACAGCTACTCGCGACAACTTCGTTGTAACCAACAGCAGTGGCACTGTACAAGCGATCCAATCGATCAGCGGTTCGGGTACGAACACAATCGTTCTTGATTTTGTTAACCCTACGCTGAGTGCTTCGACCTACACGCTGGCAGTTACTGGCGTAAGAGACACAACTGCTCTGCAAAACTCGATCGCTCCTGTATCCAAGACATTTACAGTTAGCGACAGCGCTAGACCTACTGTTAGCAGCGTAACAGGTAACGTGTACAACAGAACAATCATCGCGACATTTAACAAAGCGATGGATCCTGCAACGTTGTCCGACACTACTAACTACCTGTTGACACTGGGCGGCAACCTGGGCACTGGTTCGGTAAGACTGCCAAGTGCTTCGAACATTCGTATCGCTAACGACTACAAAACAGTAGTTATTACTCTGCCTACAACAATCAACAGCACTCGCGTTGAAGTTGGAACTAACGTCACTCAGATCGCATTTGTTGGTCTGGAAGATGCTAGCGGTAACCTGTTGCAACAAACAGGAACTCCGTTCAACATCAATGCAAACGCAGCAGCTACAGTTACGGCTCAAGAGCTGACTAGCGACAACACGATCGAACTGACATTCTCCGAAGCTGTAGAATCGGCGACTGCAAGTGACTTCACGTTGTCGAGAGGTAGCGTAACAGGCGTAAGCATTGACGGAACAACAGTAACTCTTACAACTTCCGATCTGGGTACAAGCACGACTTCCCCATCGGCTCTGACTGTAAGCGTACCTGCAAGCAATGGAATCGCTACAGTTTCCGGTAAGAGCGTACAAGCGTTCACGACAGCAACAGTAACTGACTCCGTAGCGCCTGAAATCGACGCTCCTTCGGTTGGTCTGGCTTACGCAGGACGCAACATTACTGTACCGTTCACAGAGCGCATCGTTCCTGCAACTGGAGTTTCGGTTGGCCTGTTGGCAAGCGACTTCGTTGTTAAGAACACAGCTACTCCAAGCGCAGCAGCTCTGACACCAACTACTGATTACACAACTACTGTTGATGCTAACGGTAATGTCGTAATTGAAATTCTGGTTGCTACACCAGGAGCTCAATACTCCGTAGCAGTTAAGAGCAATGCAGCTTACGTCCAAGATGCAGCTGGCAACAAAGCAGCAGCTCAAGGACCATTCGTTACAAACACAAACAGCGCTCCAATTCAATAATTATCGATTGAATTGAAGTTAAGTTTCAAACGAGAGAAGCTCCCTGACGAGGGAGCTTCTTTTCTTTTTATTTGACACTCTACTATCCAATCAGTTACCATTACATTCGAGGATGGAATCACTAACCTTCCCCCATCGGGCTAGGTTCGTTTTTTTGTATAAGGGAATTTTTTTGCAACAACTCAAGGAGGTACACGCTCATGTCGCTTCAAGGACGGCGTTTGTTTACATCCGAGTCCGTAACGGAAGGTCATCCGGATAAGATCTGCGATCAGATCTCCGATGCGGTGTTGGATGCTTTTTTGGCTAATGATCCAAATGCGCGGGTAGCTTGCGAAGTTGCGGTCGCTACCGGAATGGTGCTTGTTATCGGCGAAATCAGTACGAAATCCGAGTATGTCGATATTCCTTCTATCGTACGCAATACGATCAAAGAGATCGGCTATACCCGTGCCAAATACGGCTTCGATTACAACACTTGCGCAGTACTGACTTCGATCAACGAACAGTCTGCGGATATTGCGCAAGGCGTTAACGCAGCTTTGGAAACTCGCGATCCGGAGCAAATGAAGTTGGAAACGGAAAACATCGGTGCCGGCGACCAGGGACTCATGTTCGGCTTCGCGTCGAATGAGACGCCGGAACTGATGCCTCTTCCGATCGCTTTGTCGCACCGTATCGCACGTCGCTTGGCTGAAGTACGCAAAAACGGAACGCTTGAATATTTGCGTCCGGACGGAAAAACCCAAGTGACGATCGAATACGACGGAGACAAGCCGGTTCGCGTCGATGCCATCGTGGTATCGACTCAACACGCCGACGGTATTACGTTGGAACAGATCCAGGACGACATCAAAAAGCATGTCATTTTGCCGGTCGTTCCTGCCGAACTGTTGGATAACGAAACGAAATACTTCATCAACCCTACAGGACGCTTCGTAATCGGCGGCCCGCAAGGCGACGCAGGTCTGACCGGACGTAAAATCATCGTCGATACGTACGGCGGCTATGCCCGTCACGGCGGCGGCGCATTTTCCGGCAAAGATCCGACGAAAGTCGATCGTTCGGCCGCTTACGCGGCGCGTTACGTCGCGAAGAACCTCGTAGCAGCCGGTCTTGCCGCAAAATGCGAGATTCAACTGGCTTACGCGATCGGCGTAGCCAATCCGGTATCGATCAGCGTCGATACGTACGGAACCGGCAAAGTCGGTGAAGAAGTGCTCGTGAAACTTGTGCGCGATAACTTCGACCTGCGTCCGACCGGCATTATCCGTATGTTGGATCTTCGTCGTCCGATCTATAAGCAAACAGCGGCTTACGGACACTTCGGCCGTACGGATATCGATCTGCCTTGGGAACGTACAGACAAAGCAGAAGAACTCAAAGCCCAAGCAGGCGTGCAGTAATTTTTTAAGCGTTCAAAGAGCAAAAACAGAATACAAAAAAGAAGTCGTTCCCAAAGCGATGTCGATCATGGGAACGGCTTCTTTTTCGTGAGCACTTGAATCGACTCTCCTTTCCGCTTCTCGCTAATTATTTGCTGACTGCCTTCCGATATAGAAAAAGACTGTCTTTTTAGGGATTGGGGAGGAGAGGGAAATCGTGAAAAAGAAAATTGCGTTGGGGATTACTTCCTTGATGTTGATAAATACCGTGGCCCCGGCAGCGTTGGGGACGCTGGTCGGAGAGTCGGGCAATTATATCGCTTCGGCAGCCGCTGCGGAAGTGACGGCTTCAGTCAAAGCGTATTCGCCTGCAAGCAAAGGCCAAAATATTTCGTTGACTCCCGGACTGCTGATCACGTTCGATCGTGCAGTAAAATTAGCGGACGGAGCAGCCAGCAAAACGTTTACGCTCAAACAGCAAAGCGACAACACGCTGGTGCAGACGATCGAAGCGAAAAACTTGCAGTTCCAAAGCGACGGTACCCAGGTGGTACTTCCTTTGAACAATCTCAAACTCAAAGCGAATACCGGCTATTACGTTTTGGCCGATTCAGGTATTCTTGCGCCCGTACTTACGGATACGGAAACGACGCAAGGATTGACTGCCAAGCCTTGGACGGGTATTACAAGCGCATTGACCTGGAATTTCAAAACAGGAGCCGAAGAAGATACGACGGACCCTGAATTGGTGAGCACGACGCCAAGCAATAATGCGATCGGTTTCAAAAGCGGCAGCAAGCTCGGTTTGACGTTCAACGAGGCCGTGATTGCGAGCGAAGGCGAGATCACGTTAAAAGAAATCGATCCGGCCAAGCCTGATGCAGCCGCAACCTCGATCAAAATTCCGGTCCTTTCCACGATGGTTAGCGGATTGGGCACGCCCAACGTGTCGATCGATCCGAGCCAATCCGGACTGAAGCCGGGTTTCCGCTATGAAGCGCATATCGATGCCAGAGTGTTTACGGATATGTCCGGCCGTTTTTATCCGAATGCGATCGACTGGGCTTTTCGTACGGAATCTGCCAATAACGTAGCGCCGACTGTGCAAGCCCGCAGTCCGCAAAACGGGTTGTCCGGAGCCAACACAGCAGGCACGCTGTCGATCACGTTCAGCGAACCGGTAACGCCGAACACAGGCAACGTATCGATCTATCGTCTGAACGATAGCAAATTGATCCAGACGTTGGCGGCGGGCGATTTCACGATGGATAGCGAAACGGGAACGAAAGCGTCCGCCGCATACAAAGGCCTGGATCGCGGAACCGCTTATTATGTGCTGGCCGAAGCGGATACGTTCCGCGATATGGACGGCACGCCGTTCGCGGGAATCGCGACATCCAAAGACTGGACGTTTACCACGACCGCGGACGCATTGGCTTTGAACACATTGACGCCTGCGTCCGGTACAGTCGGAGTCACCGCCGGTTCCAACCTGCAATTGACGTTCAGCCGCAGCGTGTATCCGAACAACGGCGCAGGCAATATCACGATTCGTCGAAACGACGGGGCCGTAGACACGCTTAGCCTCGGCTCCGGGCGGATTACGGGCGGAGGAACCAACACGATTACATTGTCGCCGACAACGCCTTTGGCAACCGGATATACGTATACCGTCGAAGTGCCAGCGGGATTGTTTGGAGACTCGGAAGGCAACATTTATCCGAAAAGCGGGCAGCCGTTGACCTGGACATTCTCGACGACGACGAACAGCACGCTGCTTCAGGTGTATTCCATGACGCCTTCCGATCGCAGCACGGGCGTATCGATCGATACCAAGCCGACGATCCGTTTTAACCGAAGCATCGCGTTGAGCGGAACGGGCAGCAGTACGGGAATCACGTTGTATCGCAGCGGCGGCTCGAAAGTCGAGGCTGAGGTCAGCGTCAACGCATCCAATGCGTCCGAAATCGTGATCTCGCCCAAAGAAAAACTGACAGCGGGAGCTTTCTATTATATCGACGTGGATAACGGAGCGGTGCGCGATCTGGCAAACAGCGGAATTTCGTTTGCCGGTCTGAAAGGAAGTACGACGTGGAGTTTCCAAACGGCCGCTTCCGACAATGTGCTTCCGGTGATCCAATTAGCCAAGCTGGACAGTCCCACGTTGATCCGCATGACGTACAGCAAATCGCTGAACGCTTCGCAAACGCCTTTGCTGTCCAGTTATACGGTATGGGTAAACGGGGAGAAGCGGGCACCGGGAAGCTTGTACATTAGCGGAGACAGCGTTTATATCCGTTTGAATACCGGCGTAGCCGTAGGCCAAGACGTCAAAGTATCCTATGATCCGGGCGTTCGTCCGCTTGTCGACAATACCGGCAACGCCGCCGTATCGCTGTCTTCCTATACCGTAACGAACGGAATCGACAGCGCAATGCCAAAGCCGAAAGAAGGCAACGTGTACGGCAACATGATCACGTTGATTTTCGAGAATAGTTTGAAAACGCCTGCGTCGCAAGCTTACGGCCAGTTTACCGTAACCGTGGACGGCCGTGCTTATGAAGTGCGTTCGTTAAGCAGCAGCTCGCAGGCTTTGTTGCTTTATCTGAATTCGGCCGTTCCCGACGGAGCGGTGGTCAAAGTCAATTACTCGCCGAACGGCGCTCCGTTGCAGGATTATTTGGGGCAAAATATTTCCGCTTTTTCCGACTTTAGCGTACGGAATCTGCTGGATACCCGTGCACCTGAATTCGTGAGCGCGGAATTGTCGGGCAACGAATTGGTGTTGACTTACAATGAAGCATTGCGTACGGATACCGTACCGACGAATAGTCAGTTTTCCGTATTGTCCGGCGGATCGCCGGTATACGTGAACGGCGTCAAGATCGAAGGCAGCAAAGTGCGGTTGACGCTCGCGTCTTCGTTGATCGCTAACGGAAATATCACGGTCTCCTACGTGCCCGGTACGGTAAAACTGTCCGATCTTAACGGCAATGCCGCAGGGTATTTGAATCTTCAACCGGTAGGAGCCGCTTCGGGAACGAGCGGAATCAAAACCGTGACGGGCAACGGCTCGCAAATCGCGCTTACGTTCACGGGCTCGCTGTATACGCCGGACGAAGGCGCATACCGGCAGTTTGCGGTTACGGCGGACAATAACGCGGTCGAAGTCTCTTCCGCTTCGTTCGCGGGCAGCACGCTGACGCTCAAACTGGGTAGTGAGCTGAAAGCCGGTCAAGCCGTCACATTGTCTTACATGCCGGCCGGCAATCCGCTTAAAAATCTTTCCGGTACCCAAGTGATCGGATTCAACCGGATAGCGGTACAGAATTTGACGGGCACCACCTCTTCGACCGGACAGACGACCGAGACGACTACCAACGCTTCGGTTCTGCCTGCATCTGATTTCGGCAAAGAAATGGTGATCATGGAGCGTACCGGAGCGACTTCCGCCGATGCGTCGACTACGTTCAATACGAATACCCATCGCTATACGGTCGGGGCGACAGCGCTCAAAGAAGCTTTCGATTCGGCGTTTGCCCGCAGCGCCAAAAACGGGGCGGTTGTGTTCGAAGTCCCTGATGCGGAGAACGCCGGACTGGTATCCGTTCCCGTTCAAACGCTCAAAGACGCTTACGCGCAGCGTAACGGAATGTCGTTCGCGGTGCGTTACAAAGACACGGTGTACGAGCTGCCATTATCTTCGCTCAGCAATACGACTGCCGGAGCGGACACGCTGCTGACGGTTCAAATCGAGAATCTGCCGTCGGCTTCGTTAAGCCGCACGATTACGATGCTCAGTGACGCCAACGCGCAAATGCTTAGCAATCCGGTCGATATCCGAACCTCGATCGGTACCGCTTCCGGTACCGACGCTTCGGGTCAACAAACCGATCTGCAAGGCACGTACCGCCTTAAGTTGAACGTGAATTCCCCGGCTTCGCGCACCTCTGTCGTATACTTCGACGGCAACGCGACTTCGCCGAGCTTTACGCCGAGCAAGTCGGCTTCCCAAACGGCCGGCATGCTGTTAACAGGTTCGTTTGCGGGCAGCCGTACCCTTATTCCGGTGACTTCGACGACGACCGTAGCCGGAGCAAACGGTCACTGGTCGCAAGGAACCGTGAACGAAATGGGCGCCAAATACGTGCTTAGCCCGACATTGACAAATTCGTTCGCGCCGAAAGCCAATATCACCCGCGGCGAATTCGCCGAGCTGATCAGCCGGGGTCTCGGACTAAGCAGCGACGCGGCCGCAGCGGCGGTATTCAGCGATATCGGATACAGCAAAGTTCCGATCGGCTCGATCGGAGCCGCCGTCAAAGCGGGAATCGTAACCGGTTATCCGGACGGAAGCTTCAAACCCGGCGCTTCGATCACGCGCGAAGAAATGGCGGTCATGATGGTTCGGGCGCTGAATTATACAGGCACGGACGTGTCTTTGGGCAGCAACGCGAGTCAGCTTCTTGCTTCCTTTAAAGACAAAGCGAGCATCAAGTATACCGATGAAGCAGCCAAAGCGGTGCAAGCCGGCGTAATCCAAGGCGGCAGCGGAGGGCGGTTCAATCCGAAAGGAAACGCGACCAAATCCGAAGCTGTCGTCATGCTCGCACGTGTGCTTCAAAAGGCAGGATATTTGAACTAACCGACTCACTGAATCCAAAGAACCAGTTCATCTAGTCTTGCTCACTCAGGCTTTTTCGAACTGTACACAAAAGCGATCATTTCTTCAAATTATTTGTGGAAATGATCGCTTTTTCTCTTTTCATTTTGTGGAAGTGAGGTAGAATGGTTTATTGTAGTTTGTTTTTTTGTCGAATTTGCAGGAACTTTTGCGCGTCGTTTCAGTCTATTACAATAGTGGCGTATATTGGCCTCGAAGTTGTTAGTCATACATACGCGAACGAATCTGTACAGATAGGGAGCGAAACCGAACATCATGAATAAGCAGGGCAAAAAGTTAGGGAAAAAGTGGATGGTTGCCGTACTGGCCGGAGCATTGGTCGTGCAGCCGCTCGCTGTGCCGGGCTGGGGAGCGTTGACAGGGACGCAAACGGCCTCTGCGGCAGCAGCCGTCTCCATCAACAAAACGAACGAAGAAATCATCACGTCCGGCGCGAATCTGTTAACCTATAAATACTCCGTACCCCGTTCAGGGAAAACAGCGACCGGTCTGGCCAGCGTCATTCAGGTTGATTTGCAAAATCCGTACGTTAAGCTGGATGTCATGACCGGAAAAGGCGGAAAGTTCACCACGCTGCAAACCGTTAGCGGCATGGCCAAAGAAACCGATGCCGTAGCGGGGGTAAACGGCGATTATTTCAACACGGCAGCTGAAGGCGCTCCGATGGGGGCACAGGTGTCGAACGGCGTATTGATGTCCAGCCCGTCCGAACTTAAGGGGATGTACGCATTCGGCGTGACCAAAGACCGGAAGCCGGTGATCGACCAGTATGATTTTTCCGGCACCGTGAAGTCGAGCGACGGGCAATCGCTGGAACTGGCAGGGATCAACCTGGTTTCCTACAGCCCTGAACCGGACGGGGGCTACAGCCATGTCAATGCGATGTACATCTATACGGATGCTTGGGGCAATGCCGAACGTCCAAAAAACAGCGCGACGATTCCTTCCGAGGCTTTGGTGGAAAACGGTGTCGTGACGAAAGTGTCGCTAAACAAAGCCCTGGAAGGCACCGTGCCGCAAGGGGCATACATCCTGCGCGCGCACGGAACGGCAGCGACTTACATGAAGGAGCATCTGACGGTCGGTGCACAGGTCCAAACCGATTACAGCCTCGTGTCCAAAACGACGGGGCAAAAGCTTGATCCGGCCTCGCTCGAAGTCATGATTGGCGGTCACACCATTCTGGTCGATAACGGAAAAGCCACATCGTTTTCACGGAATGTCGATTCGATCGGCGGCTACCGGGCGCGTACAGCACTCGGCTACTCGCAAAGCGGTCGTTACGCCTATATCGTTACGGTTCAGGATAACGATGGCAGTAGCGGCATGTCTTTGACTGAGCTTCAGAGCTTTATGACAAGCCTGGGCATCTGGAAAGGACTCAATCTGGACGGAGGCGGCTCAACCACGATGGTGTCGCGTCCGCTGGGCGAAGAACAGGCTCAGCTTACGTTTACGACGGAATACGGCGGCCAGACTCAACGCAGCGTCGTAAATGGTTTGGGCGTGTACACGACTGCTCCGGAAGGCAAGCTGAAAGGCTTTGCCGTGAGTGGCAAAACGCAGCTGTTAATCGGAGAATCGGCCAGCTACAGCGTGAAGGGCTATGATACGTACTATAACCCGATCGCGGCGTCGAACATCAATCCGTCATGGAAATCGAGCAATTCGAACGTCGTTTGGAACGGCAATACATTGACGGCGAAAAAAGCAGGTACAGCCACGTTGACCGCGACCAGCAATGGAGTCAGCTCGACTCTTCAGGTGGAAGTGCTGGGGGCCGATTCCCTCTCGTCTTTGAGTCTGGGCGCAGCATCCGCTTCGCTTAAAGCAGGCACGGTTGTGCCATTGTCTGTAACCGCGACTTTAAAATCCGGCAATACGGTCAGCATTGATCCGTCTGCGCTGGATTGGGAGTTTGTCGGTTTCAAGGGAAGCATCAAAGACGGTGCGTTGAATGTGACGTCCGTGAACAGCGGAGCGAAAGTCGGCTACGCGATCGCCAGCTATGAAGGATTCAAAACCATGCTGACGCTTGCCGATGTACAAGAAACGGATTGGGAAACTTTTGAAAATGTCGCCTATGGCTTGTCATTTACAGGCAGCCCATCCGCAGTAACTGGCAAAGTCCAGATCAAGTCGGGTACCGGTACGCATTCGGGTTCGAAGGTACTGCGTCTGGATTACGATACAACCGCAGGTACGGGGAACAAGTATGCCTACATCAACCTGAACGGCTCGTCGGGCAAAACGCTGACATCAGGCGCAAGTGCGCTGAGTCTGGATGTGTTGGGTGATAATAGCTACAACTGGCTCCGGGCCGAGGTAATCGGCGCTGATGGAAAGACCATCTACGTCGACCTGGCGAAGAGCCTGAACTTTACAGGTTGGAAAACGCTCAGCGTGAACCTGAACCAGTATGGCACAATTGCGTATCCCGCCAAAGTGAAACGAATCTATGTAGTGAATTTGGCAGAAGGACAAGATGAGCGTTCGGCAAGCGGCTTTGTGGAAATTGACAACATCAAAACGACATCACCGGCAGACGCAAGCTCATTGGGGCTTCCATCTGGCGTGAGCGCGAAGATGACTGTCGGTTCCAAAACGCTGCTGACGAACGGCAAAGCGAGCACGATGGACGTATCGCCCGTCGTGCGTAACGGAGTCACCTATCTTCCGGTCAAATACATCACGGACGCGTTCGGAGGAACGTCGGGCTGGGAAGCGAAAACCGGCTCGATCTCCGTTTTGCGCGGGGACCAGCTTCTTGTATTAAATTTGAATAAAAAGGACTATATGCTAAACGGCAAACGCAAAACTTCCGATTCGGCGACGATAAGCGTGTCAAATAGGACTTTAGTCCCTGTAAGACTGGTTTCCGAGCAGCTTGGATTGCGTGTAAAATGGGAACAAGAAACGAAGACTGTGACTATCGAGTCATGATACGATAGGTTCTGAACGATCACCTGTTTGACAATAAGGTGAACGCCGGAGAGAATGGAGTCGATTTTGCCCGTGGATTTCCAAGCGGATGCTTTGAACCGAGTCATCAAAAATACCATCCAAGTCGTTGAAGACAGCAAGTATCAAATTTTTGAGATATTGGACCAGTCCCGCGCCGAACTCAACTCGCTCACCGAAGAACTGCAGAAGGTCATTAAGGAAACTTCGGACACGGCCGATATGGTCGATGATCTCGAAGGGAAATTCCGTCTTTCCCGTATCCGGCTCACGGAAGTGAGTCGGGATTTCGTTAAATATACGGAGAATGATATTCGGCAGGCCTATGAGCGGGCTACGCAGTTCCAATTGGAACTTTCGGTGTATAGGGAAAAAGAAGCTTATTTGCGAGCCCGTCGAGACGAGCTTCATCTTCGTGTGCGCAATGCCACGAGTTCGATTGAACGCGCCGAGGCGCTGGGGTCGCAAATGAGTGTCGTCACCGAATATTTGTCCGGCGGAGAAGTCGGACAGGCAACCAAAATGTTGGAATCCGCAAAAACCCGCCAGATGGTCGGCTTGAAAATCATTCTGGCTCAGGAAGAAGAACGCAAACGCATTTCCAGAGAAATTCATGACGGTCCGGCGCAACTAATGGCTAATATGGCGCTCCGGACCGAAATCGTCGAACGCATGCTGGGCAAGCAAGATTACGGCCGCGTTCAAGAAGAAGTGGCAGATCTCAAAAAGCAGGTGCGTTTTAGCCTGGAAGAGATTCGCAAAGTCATTTTCAATCTCCGACCGATGGCGCTTGACGACCTCGGATTGATTCCGACGCTTCGCAAGTACACGCGCGACTACGAGGACAAAAACCGGATTCGCACCGTATTCGAGACGAGAGGCAAAGAGTACCGGCTCTCTTCCGCGATGGAGGCCGCCGTCTTCCGCTTGATTCAGGAGGCGCTCACCAATGCGGCCAAGCACGGAGATCCTACTCATGTCGTCGTCGAGATTGCCTACCAGACGCAGCTTGTCAAAATCTCGATTCGGGATAACGGACGCGGCTTTAACACGGATATCTTGGAACAAAAGGCGAACCAGCATGCGCACTTCGGTTTGATAGGAATGCGGGAAAGAGTCGAGCTGCTTGAGGGACGAATGGAGATCGAATCAGCCGAGAATCAAGGAACCAAAATCGTGATCCATATCCCGACGAATGTAGAAAATGGAAAGGGGTATGAAGATGGAGAGCATGAACTCGGAACAACCTAAAATTAAAGTGCTTTTGGCTGACGATCACCAATTGTTCCGTGAAGGATTGAAAAGGATTTTGAACATGGAGGATGATATTGAGGTTATCGGGGAGTGCAGCGACGGCATTCAAGTGCTGGAATTCTGTAACGCCTACAGACCTGATGTGATCCTGATGGACATCAACATGCCCAACGAGAACGGTGTGGAAGCTACGGCCAAACTCCGCGAGATTTTCCCGGACATCAAAGTAATCATGCTGTCTATTCACGACGATGAAAGCTATGTCTTCGAGACGCTGCGCAAGGGAGCCAGCGGTTATCTCTTGAAAGACATGGAAGCAGAGTCGCTCATCAATGCGATTCGTAGCGTAGCGGCCGGCCACGCTTATATTCATCCCAAAGTGACGGGCAAACTGATTCAACAGCTTCAACGCATGACCTTTGTCAACGAACGCGGCGCCATGTTTGAAGGGGTCCAGGATGAAGAAGCAGGCGTTAAATTCATCGGCGGCGAAGACAACCCGCTTACGCGTCGTGAAGCCGAAGTGCTGCGTCTAATGTCCGAAGGCAAAAGCAACAAAGCCATCGGAGAATTCTTGTTTATCAGTGAGAAAACGGTTAAAAACCACGTCAGCAGCATTCTGCAGAAGATGGAGGTTGAAGACCGGACGCAAGCCGTTATCAACGCAATCAAGATGGGCTGGGTCACACTTTAAGCAAAGCCTTCATTTTACGGACGAAAGTAGGGAATTGATGATTTTTCCCGGTACGTTGTCTCTGTCTCATACCCAACACATCAAGCAGCTCTGCACGCAGGTTGAGGCAGCGTAATGGGACCGATCTTGCAAAAAGCACGGTTCGGTAAAAGTTAGCAAGTGAAGAAAATAACGTATGATCAGGAATGAAGCACACTCCTTATACGCTCGCAAGAGCGCAAAGGGTGTGCTTTTTTTGTTGGATTTTTTAAAAAATTTATTGGGGGAATGGAAATGAAAGCGGGGGTGTATGTTGCAGGAGATACGGATGGTCTGAGATGTTATATGTCGCTTGATTTGAACGTAGATCGATGCTGGTGGGGCGTTCAACAAGCCAGAGAGACAGAATCGGTATTTTTCCGTCTCATTTCCCAGGGAATGCCTTTGCAATGGGCCACTCAATTGGCGGGATGCCAGCTCGATTTGTGCGTGAAAACTTGGAACCATGCAGATTGGATTCGAACCATCCAGTCGGGTCTGACCGAAGTGTTACATACAACGGATCTAGCCCATTTTGAACAGTTGTCAGGCATCGCCTATATAGGTAAGGAAAAAGATACGGCAATATCGGTTCTCGGAAATCCGTCGTTAGACGGAGCGAAAGCTATGAACTGGCTGAGAGGGTTGCATGTTTCCGCAGAACGGTTGGCTCCAGAAATGAAAGGAAGATCGCTGCTCGGTGGAGAAGTGGAATCCATGCTGAAGGAGCTTGATCCCGCGTTGGAAAAACAGTGGAGATCCATAGCCCAGTTTGCGTACTTGCAGGGAACTATCCGATTGGAGAATGCGGTCAAAACGAAGCATGGGAGCACGCTAAATTACTGTGTGCGTTGCGGCAGCGCTGCCAGCGGAGGCCCCTGCGGTTCATGCGGCTCATCCGTGTGCGCGAGGTGCGAGGCTTGCCGTGCGCTTGGACGAAGCCGTTCTTGTGAAGTGCTGGTATCAGGTATACCGCAGGAGAAAGACGCGGAAGCGTCTTCTGGCGTTTTCAACGCTCAACCGATGACCCAAACGGATTTGCGGACGAGGCTCCTGCATTGGAAGCTGAGTCCGGCACAGATCGAAGCTTCCGAACAAGCCGTGCGTTTTCTGGAATCGAAGGTTAGCGGTGCACGGCCCCTTTTCGCCAAGTCGATAGAAACGTCAGAAAAAGGAAGTCGTATCTGGCAACAAATTCAGTCCAGCGTACTGCCACATGATCCGAGATCCGACACCTCCGGCTATTCCGCCAAAGATCCAAGTAGCCGGTTTCTGCTCTGGGCAGTGACGGGAGCAGGCAAAACAGAGATGTTGTTTCCGTTAATCGAGCAGGTGCGCAGCCAGGGAGGCCGTGTGTTAGTGGCTACGCCGCGGCGTGATGTAGTGTTGGAACTGGCTCCGCGCCTGCGCAAAGCTTTTCCGAACGAAACGTTGGTTGCTCTGTATGGAGGCAGCGAGGAGCGTTGGCGGCGCGGAGGGGTGACGTTGGCGACTACGCACCAGGTGCTGCGTTTTGTGCAGGCGTTCGATTTGGTCGTGATTGATGAACTGGACGCGTTTCCTTTTCACGGCGATCCGATGTTGGCTTATGCTGCGGAACGGTGCCGGGCTATTGGCGGAAAAACCGTCTATCTGTCGGCAACGCCGCCTAAGCAGCTTCAGTCACTGGTGCGCAAAGGGCGTCTGGCTTGCGCGAAAGTGCCGGTCCGCTATCATCGTCATCCGCTGCCTGTTCCGGTGCTGCTGCGCGCGAGTTCCTTGTCTGAATGTTTGCGGAAAAAGCGCCTGCCCGATGTATTGCTGCGAAAATGGCGAGTATCGTTGGAGCGAGGGGCGCAGGTTTTTATTTTCGTGCCGAAAATCGCTTTTGCACAGCCGCTGGCGGCGTTATTGCGTGTTGCTTTTCCGGGGATTGCGGTTGGGGCGACTTCTTCGCAGGACGAAGAACGAACAGGCAAAGTGTTATCTTTTCGCGCCACGGATCTGAGAATGCTGGTCACGACGACCATATTGGAAAGAGGAGTGACGGTTCCGCGCAGTGACGTCTACATTTTGGATGCGGACAGTGGATTGTTTGACGAAGCCTCGTTGGTTCAGATGGCAGGCCGTGCGGGACGTTCAGCGGACGATCCGACAGGAAAAGTCGTTTTTGCAGCCGTTCAAAAAACGAAAGCGCAGACCGGAGCCTGTCGTCAGATTCGTCGGATGAACCGATTGGCTCGTCCTTTTCTGCTGCCTCAGTATGCTCGTCCGCTTGCGTTGCCCTGGATGTCTGTTCGAAAAAGCTCGGAGCCCAAGCGATGAGTATCGGGAACGTATTGCGCACCTTACTGATGCCGACCCGCGAGAATTGCCTGGTCTGCGGCCAATCGGCCAAGCTCGGACTGATGCTTCCGCTGCTCTGCGAACGTTGCGCCAGCCGGATTCCGTGGATCGTTAAGCCGCGTTGCGTCGTATGCGGGCGGGCACAGGGATGTCCGGATTGCCAGCGCCCCGAAGCGAAAGCAAGGGCTTTTGCCCTCAACCGTAGCGCCGTTCAATATGATGCGACGATGCGGGAGTGGATCTCGGCGTACAAATACGGAGGCGTCGAGCGGTTGGCAGAGCCTTTTTCGATCATGCTGGAGCAGGCGTACCGCCGAATGTGCCGCGAAGAAGTCGGCAGAGCTGAAGCGGCGCATCGGGCACGATTCAAATCGCATGTTTTCAAAGCCGATCTTATCACCTGGGTGCCCGTGAGCGAAAAGCGCCTCCAAGAGAGGGGGTTCAACCAAGCCGAACTCATGGCCCGCAAGTTGGCGAAACGACTGAAGCTTCCTGCGCGCGATCTGCTGATTCGAAACGTGCATACGGGCAAGCAAAGTTTTAAAAGCCGCGCCGAACGCTTGCGGAATTTGGACGATGCCTTTTCGTTGCTTCCTAATTTAGACCCCGGGGGCTTTCAAAAATGGGAAGCAATAGGAAGTCCAAAACGCCCCGGCGGGTCTTTTCCTATTGTGGTCCTGCTTGTAGACGATATTTACACGACAGGCACGACGGCAGCGGTATGCGCTTCGGTATTGAAAGGTTTGGAAAACGTACTCGATCGGCCCGTGCTTGTCTACAGTCTGACACTTGCGCGCTCGTAAAAGCGCTTGTAATGTATGCGCTTTGCGTTAAAATGATAGAAGTACTAACTTATCTTTGACAAGCTAGCAGGCAGAACCTTTAACTCATGAGAAGATTATCCGATATATAAGGTTATGCGGTATTTCAACGCCGGCTACGAACACGAAGGAGGCGCCCTCAAGATGAATTTGGCGAATTGTCCGCGCTGCGGCAAGGTTTTTGTGATGAATTATAAAGGAGTTTGCGCAAACTGCTTAAAAGATATCGAGAACGAGTACGAAGCATGCGTGAAGTATTTGCGGGACAATAAAGGTGCCCATATGCAGGAATTGTCGGACGAGACCGGCGTTAGCATACGGCAGATCACGATATTTATCCGCGAAGGACGCATTTCGACCGCGAGCGCGCCTAACCTGAGTTACGGCTGCGAAGTGTGCGGAACTTTTATTCACGAAGGAAATATATGCGAATCATGCCGCGCAAAATTAACGGGCGATTTGCGCGAAGCGGCCAAAGAACAGCCCAAGGCTCAGAAGAATACATCAAGCGGCGCGTACAAAGCTGTGGATCGGTTTAGAAACGACTAAAAAATCCGTGCCTGTCTACCCAGCAATAGGAACAAGGAAACAGAAATAGTCCAAATTTACGCTTGACAATTTAAATTTTTTTCTTAAATAGCTCTAAACAATGTTTGAACAGGCGCCGATAAACTTAGTATAAGCTTATCGGTGCTTTTACTTACTCAGCGAAAACTCAAACCTTTAGGAGGTTGAACATATTATGAAAATCAACGAACCCTCGAGAATTGCAGCCGTGAACCCTTACCAACGTACGCAAGAGACGCAACGCACAGAAGAAACGAAAAAAGCGGTGCGCAAAGACGAAGTGACGATTTCCACGGAGGCGATGGATATGCTGAAAGCAGCAAATAAACCGGCCGACAGCGAACGCGCAGCACGTATCCAGGACTTGAAGCAACAAGTAGCGGCCGGCACTTATTCGGTAGACGCAAATAAAATTGCCGAAAAGCTCTTACCATATCTCGGATAATAACCGATAAAGGTTATAACGGAATGGGGGACTTTTTCAGAAACCCGGTACATCCGGCGTTTTTGGGGAAGTCCTCTTTTTAAAATAATCGGAAAGAAAGGTGAACGATCTTGGCACTGAAGCAGTTGATCGGACAGCTGGAGCAGCTGAACCGTTCCCATCTCGAAATGATCGAAATCGCGGAGACGAAAAAGGAAGCCGTGATCAAAAACGAAATCGACGCGTTTATCGCTACGATGAATCGCGAGTCGAAATTGTTGAAACGGATCCAGACGGAAGACGAGCTGCGTGCGGAACTGGCTTATGCTTTTATGCAGGAACGCGGAATCAAATCCCGGCTAAAGCTGACGATTGCCGAAATTTCAAGACTGGTTTTCGATCCGGACGAGAAACGGGAACTGCTGGATGTGCACGCTCGCCTTTCGGATACGCTGATGCGTCTCAAGCAAATCAATGATATGAACCGCCAACTGATCGAACAGGCGCTGTCGTTTATCGACTTTTCCATGGAACTCATGGCGCACCGCCCCGAGCAAGACGTCACGTATCAGCACCCGGCTTCCCAGGGCTACGGTTACGGAAGCTCGGGCATGTTCGACAGACGCGGTTAACGAGTAAAGGAGAGAACCTATGACATCGACATTCCATTCCCTGGAGACGGCCAAGCGAAGCCTCTATACACAGACGACCGCGCTGAGCACGACCGGACATAATATCGCGAATGCCGGCACGGCAGGCTATTCGCGGCAAGTCGTAAAGACACAGGCAACCAGCGCTTTTGAAATGCCGGGATTGCGCAACTGGACAAGTGCCGGGCAACTGGGCAGCGGCGTTGAAGTGACTTCGATCTCGCGTGTGCGCGATTCGTATCTGGACGATCAGTTCCGCAGCGAGAACAGCGGACTGGGCGGCTGGACGGTACGTCAGGAAACGCTCAGCAAGCTGGAAGCGATCGTAAACGAACCTTCGGAATCGGGGCTTAGCACGGTCATGAACAACTTCTGGTCGGCCTGGTCGGACTTCAGTAAAGACCCACAGGATATTACCAACCGGAAAATCATCAAAGAAACGACGCTTGCGATGACGGATTCCCTGAATCAGACCGCCAAGCAGCTTGACGCGATGACGACCGATATCACGGCCAACATCAACTTGAAAGCGACCGAGATCAACTCGCTGCTGCAAACAGTCGCCGATCTGAACGCGGGTATCAAAAAAGTCGAAGACATGGGCAACAACGCCAACGATTTGAGCGACCAACGCGACTACGCGGTTGATCAGCTGTCGAAGATCGCGAACGTGACGGTGACCAAGCTGGATACGGGCTATCAGGTATCGCTCGGCGGCAACGTGGCGGTAGCCGGTACTACCGTGACTCCCGTAACGGAAGCAAGCCTGAAGGCTGCCTACGACGGCGGAACGCTGAACAAAGGCGAAGTGTACGGCATGTTTGTTTCGCGCGACGACTACGTCGTGGACTACCGTGCGCAATTGGACACGTTGGCGAATACCCTTGCGAACGGCCAATTCGAAATCACGCTTCCCGCGGGCAGCGTCGTTCCGGACGGCACGACGCTGAACGTCGTGAACGCGGACGGAACGCAGACGAGCACAACGTATTCCAACACGGCCGGCAACCGTACGCTGGCAAGCGATACGAAAGTCAAAGTCGACGGCATCAACGGGTTGATGAAAATCGGCTATACCATCAACGGCACGACGCCTTCGGCGGGGATCGACCTGTTCACTTCCGGCAGCGCGGGCGGCGCGATCACGGCAGGCAACATCACATTGAATTCGCAAATCCAAAGCAACCCGAACCTGATCGCATCGTCTTTCCGGGTAACAGGAGTCGGCACGACGAGCGAATCGGTCGTGACGGGCAACGCGGGACTCGCTTTGATCATGGCGGACATGAAAAGCACGAAGTTTGACTTTGGCGCCGCCGCTTCGACTCCGGTGACCATCGACGATTATTTCAGCTCGATCACGGGTCAGCTCGGCGTGCAGTCCAAAGAAGCGGCGCGTCAGGCGCAAAACGCGACGGATCTGTCGAGCCAGGTCGAAACGCTGCGGCAATCGGTCAGCGGCGTGTCCCTGGACGAAGAAATGACGAACCTGGTGAAATTCCAGCAGGCTTATAACGCAAGTGCGAGATTCATGACGACCTTCGACGAAATGCTAGATAAACTCATCAACGGCACCGGTACGGTCGGCCGCTAATTTTAGGGGAGGAATAATACAATGACCATCCGGATGACATCGAACATGATGAGCTCGACGCTCCTCGGTAACCTGAACCGCAATCTGTATAACATGGATAACCTGGAGCAGCAGATCTCTTCGGGACGTAAAATCAACAAGCCTTCCGACGACCCTGTAGGCGTGACCTATGCCCTTCGCTATCGTTCGCAGCTGGCAGGCAACGAGCAGTTCCAGCGTGCGACGGATACGGCGCAGAGCTGGCTGGACGAAACAGACAGCCAGATGGGGAGTGCGGGGGATGTCATGACCCGGTTGAAGGAATTGATGGTGCAGAGCAGCACGGGGACTTATTCGGAAACAGATATGGAAGCTGCCGCGAACGAAGTAGAACAGCTTAAGAAACAGCTTGTAGATATCGGCAACAGCAAGTTCGGCGGTAAATTTATTTTTAACGGCCAATCTTATGGAGATATGCCTTATCCAACGGCAGACGGTACTGATTATGCTCAAGTTGAAACTGATAATACTGCAGTGAAGTACGTGATTGGTGAGAACATCCAATTTCAGATCAACACATCGGGCAATGAGTTTTTTGGCATGAAGGGCGATGCGGATAACGTATTTGCTTCTATGGACCGTGTGATTGCAGCCATGAAGTCAGGAGATCAATCGGCAATTACGGCAGAAATGAGCGGTGTAGAGTCCAGAACGAATAAAATGCTTGCGGCGCGTTCGGAAGTCGGAGCGCGTACGAACCGTGTTGAACTGGTGAATAGCCGTTTGTTGGATCAGGAACAGAACACGACGACTTTGTTATCGAAGACAGAAGATCTTGATGTTGCGGAAGCATTAATCAAAGCAACAAGTGCTCAGACCGTTTATGAAGCTGCGCTTAAATCTTCGGCGAATATTATGAGTTCTTCTTTGATAGACTTCATGCGTTAAGAGGTTGGTATGTTGAAATTTGAGGTTTAAAAAGATAATCTGAAGCTATGGACAACGGTCTGTAGCTTTTTTAAATCGCGAGGAGGATCTACATGGTACAAATTCAATCGGTTCACTTGGGTGAATTAACGGTAGGCGAAGAAGATCTGATTACATTCCCTAAAGGAATCCCCGGTTTTGAAGAGGTTACGGAATACGTGTTATGCGATGTGGACGATACGTATAGTTATCTGCAGGCCGTTGATCAGGCAGAATTGGCGTTCATCGTTACTGATCCCTTTACTCATTTTCCTGATTACGAATTCGAGCTTTCTGACGAGTTGATCGAAGAGCTGAGCATCGCCGAGGAAAAGGGTGTAGCGATTCGCTGCATTGTGACCTGGAACAGCAATCCGGCCAGAACGACGATTAATATGTTGGCACCCTTGGTATTCAATGTTTCGGATCGTTTGGGCAGACAGATCGTACTGCAAAATACGGCTTATCAAACCAAGCACCTATTGAATCCGTCATCCCAAAGTGAAAGCGGGGAATCGTAATGCTGGTACTCTCGAGAAAAAAAGGCGAGTCCATCGTCATCGGCGACGATATTGAATTGACTGTTCTTTCCGTGGAAGGCGATACGATCAAGCTCGGGATTAAAGCTCCTAAGCAAATCGAGATTTTCCGCAAAGAGATTTTAGCCTCGGTTCAGGAAAATAACGAGAGCGCGGCGATCGATCCGAAGCAGTTTCTCGCTTTGCTTCAGGCTCATGCAAAAAAAGAGTAAAAAGAATAAGGGAATTCGAAAAAGCTATTCATGAAATCGGAATAGAGAACGATATATATTAAGGCAGGGGAAGCGGCGCAGAGCAATGAACTGCGAGCAACTCAAGCTAAAACAACCACACGGATGTGGGAATAAACAACTCAGGGAGGAAACATTATCATGATTATCAACCACAATATTCAGGCAGTAAATACGCACCGCAACATGGGGCTGAACAGTGCCGCAGCAAGCAAGAACATGGAAAAGCTGTCTTCGGGACTGCGGATCAACCGTGCGGCCGATGACGCGGCAGGCCTGTCGATCTCGGAAAAAATGCGCGGACAAATCCGCGGTTTGGAACAAGCTCAACGCAACGTGCAGGACGGCATTTCGTTCGCGCAAACGGCGGAAGGCGCGATGAACGAAGTCAGCTCGATGCTGGGCCGGATGAAAGAACTGAACGTGCAAAAAGAAAACGGTACGTACGGTTCTGGCGACAAATCGAACATCAATGCCGAGTTGGATGCGTTGGGTTCGCAAATCGACAGCATCATGACGAATACAAAGTTCAACGGAATCAAAATCACTTCGAACGTGAGCGTTCAAGCCGATGACTCCAGTTTCAAAATCTCGATTGCCGGCATCGACACCGGTGGTTTTGCAGGGCTTAACAAAGGAACCACGTTGTCCAATGTGAGCGGTGCTATTGAAAAAGTAGCAACGCAACGCGCAAACCTCGGTGCAGTGCAAAACCGACTGGAATACACGTCCAACAACCTGGGAACAACCGTGGAAAACCTGACGGCGTCGGAGTCGCGTATCCGCGATACGGATATGGCGAAAGAAATGGTTGCTCTGTCGAAAAACAACATCTTGCTGCAAGCATCGCAATCGATGTTGGCGCAAGCCAACCAGTCGCCGCAAGGCGTACTGTCGCTGCTTCGTTAATATTGGACTGAAAAGCTCCCCTTCTCCGGAAGGGGTTTTTTAATGAAGATTTATTTATGAAAATAAAAATCTGAGGCATTAGAATTTTTTTGATTTACTCTTCACAACCAAATCCTTCAGGTCGATAAATACAATAAGGAACGGGAAGACGTGCAGTGAATTTTACCGCATATTCCTGG
>NZ_JBBKAR010000040.1:0-683 GCF_037722395.1 Saccharibacillus sacchari
GAGTTTTTACTTGGAGAAAGAATATTCAAAGACTTCTATTAGCCATTTAAAGAGAACAATTAGAACGTGGTACGAGTCTCTTTCTAGTCTATATGAATACGAAAAATTAATGAGCTTATATAAATTCATAAAAAAAGAGGAAAAACTATCTAATATAGCTGATGATATTGAGAGTATTACTGAACTTCATAACTTACTGATTGATCGAATTGCGATTCATGATGAAGACGTCGCTATTATTATATATTATGGTGACAAAGATGATTTGCCAGACTTATTTAAAAATATAAATACAGGTAGTGTTGCATTATCGCAATACGAAATATTACAAGCGCTATGGAATGACTACAAACTTGATTCTCAAATTCTAAAAAAATATAAACAAGGTTATTTAAATGAATTGGAAATTATGAAAAGTGAATATGAAATTACTGAGAAAGAAGAAGGAGAATTTGATATTTTCAAAAGTGTAATCGGCCTCAATAACATAATATGTAGTATTGAAGAGTGTAATTATTTGTTTACCGCCTGGAAAAAAAATATTACTTTGTTTAAAGGAACAGATGGTATTGATCAAAGAAAGTATTACGAGAATGAAGGTGTCGGTTTTGAACTATATTCTTCATTGTTAACGGAAAGCCCTAATAAAATAACACGAGCTATTGATTCTATATTTCAAACAG
>NZ_JBBKAR010000041.1:0-2714 GCF_037722395.1 Saccharibacillus sacchari
GATAGGAGTTGATGTCTAATGAAAAATATGTTTGCAGGATTTATAGATTATTCTCAAGAAGAATACAATGAACTATGGAGTCACGCGATTTTTGTTGTTGATACAAATATTCTGTTGAATTTTTATAAGTACACAACAAGCGAATCTGTAAAAGGATTTTTCAATATTTTAAAAAAATTAAAAGAAGAAAATAGATTATGGGTTCCTCACCAGGTAGCATTAGAATATTTTCACAATTACGAAGGTAGCATGCTAAAACAAACTGAAGGTTATAAGTTGCTTCAAAAAAAAATAATAGATTTAAAAAAGCAAGCTGATACTATATTCGGTAATGTTACTAGTGAACATCCGTATATTCATTTACAAAATTTAGAGTTCTATAAAGATAAATTGAAAGACTTAAATGATGAGTTAATACGGAAAATTGATGAAAGCTTAAAAGAACTACCTGATTCACAAGATACAAAACGTGAACTTGAAGATCTTTTAAACGGAATAATTGGAGAAGCTTATAATCAAGAAAAAATAGATGAAATTCAAAAAGAGGGAGAACTTCGGTACCTAGATAATGTCCCGCCAGGATTTGAAGATAAAGACGATGCTAATAAGAAAAATAATAGAACATACGGACATATGAAATATCAGCAACTTTATGGAGATCTCATTTTATGGAAACAAATTATTGATAAAGCTTCTTCTGAAGAAAATCCCAAACCTATAATATTTATCACTGAAGAAAAGAAGGCAGATTGGTGGCAAAAAGAAGGAAAACTAATAAAAAGACCTCAGCCCCATTTAGTACAAGAGTTTTTGGAAAAGACAAATCAAAAATTTTACATGTATAGGACAGATAGTTTTCTTAATTATGCAAGAAAGTATTTAAATGCTAAAGTTTCTGAAGAGCAAGTAAACGAAGTAACAAAAGAATTAGAGAATATAAGAAAAATAGATGCGCTATTGGATGATAAGCAAGCATTGCAGAAAGACCAAGTAAATATTTTATTTCGTCAAGCTTTAGATATTTTGGAGGAGTATGAGATTGATTTTGAAGAAGTTGATGAAGCAGTGCAGCAAATGGAAGAAGTTTTCACAACAGTTGAGCTTGTTAGGTTTTTAATTGGTGGAAGGTATCTTGTAGGTGTGGCCTTAAATAAAGCTGTAGGACGAGTGCTAAGCGAAGGTAAAGAACTTTTATTGATAGAGCAATTTGGAAGAATTAATACTGTGGATGATGAGGGAAGGCCAACAACAACTCAAAGTTGGGTAAAACGATAATGAATTAAGTATTTATGCTAAGATGTTCTATTGCTTTTATAATTGAATTGACTTATTAAAACGGCCACAATTGGTGACTTTCGAGTCTCTATTGTAGCTGTTTTTATGTTTAACTTTTTAATAAGTAAAAGGAATTAAAAATCCTATTAACTAAGATTGTAAAAGAACATGACTTCAGTTAACAGTATATTCACGCTACGGACATTTGTCCTTGGTCTGGCATTCGCCAGACACCCGACATACGTCGGGTCGTGAATACAGGAACGTTATATAAAATTACCAAGTGCGAAAAAGAAAAGGAGTAATAGATGAATCCACTCCCAGAAGAATATGAATTGATTTCATTATTCGAATCTGAGCCACAATTAATGGATGAAGATATACCTTGGTTCTACAACACCTTAACGTTCAAGCTACAAAGAGAGAGTGATATTTTGTCTTGCACGATTAGTCCGGCATACCAATCATTCTCTATAGATCTAACCATAAATGAGCGAAAGATTTATTCACTGGGATTCAAAGATGTAAAAGGGCTTACGATAGAAAAAGATAAAGATGTAGAAAGACTGATTGTAGAGATGAATGATGAAAGTGCATTTGTAACCTTAATTATTCAAACAAATCCTCAGATACGAATCGCAACTACACATGACAATAGTTTTAGAAAGTAATCCAAGGAGTAGGTAACTTCATATAACAAAATATTCACGCTGCGGACATACGTCCTGGGTCCGACAGTCGTCGGACACCCGGTATGCACCGGGTCGTGAATAAGGGAACGTTATGTGAAATCATTAAAAAAGGGAGGCTTAAAATGAGTAAATCTTTAAAAACATCTTTAGCAAAAGTAAGATTAAAACATCCAATTATATTAAGGTTTGTTTTGATAATTATTTTAATTTTACTTCTTGCAGTTTTATCTAATTTCTTGATTAATGCTTTCGATTCATCCAATGTAGATGTTTTTAAATTTCTTGATAATTCAGGTAGTGTAGCTATACTTGCATCATTATTAGGAGCTACTGTGGGTGGAGCTATCACTTATTTTGTTACTATATATTCATTGATTCAAAGTAATCATATAAAAAGTGCGATAATAAATAAGAAAACAATTTATGAGCCTTTGCTTATTGAATTCAAAAGTCTTTCTAAAGATTTGTCTAACAATAAGGTGGTGCAAATATCATTTAATCCAGCACGAAGGAATCGGAATTTTACTCAATTTGAAGTCTGGATGCGAATCAAAAATGATTCTAGATATTATCAAATGCCAAGTTATCTTAGAGAAAAATTGTTGTCTTTAGAAGAAGACGTCATTTCTTATATTAAACAAATGGAAAATGTCGAAAAAAGTGCATTTGATTCTTTAAAAACGCAAATAAAAAAAGTGGGCAAGGAAATTGAAAGAAATGAAGCAAGTATTGGCTCATTTTTTGATT
>NZ_JBBKAR010000042.1:0-103480 GCF_037722395.1 Saccharibacillus sacchari
GCATTAAAAAAATAGATAAAAGAAAAAAAAGAGCAAAAATTTCTCTTGAATTCTCTGGAAAACAAATACTGGTTGATGTTGGAATCAAAATTTTATCAAAGTCAGAATGAATCTTAAAAAACCAACTGATGTAAATCAATCGGTTTTTTAAGATATTTCGTCTGTCTATAAAATATTTGATTAAATTGACTCATCAGTCTGAAAAAATTGTAACGTTTAAAAACACATTTAAAGCGATGCATTATATTTATCTGACCTTAAGATTATCGTACGAAGCCTGCATGTGATCGAGCAATTGTTCTCTCGTATCCCTTCCCGCGATATACGACTGCATCAAACTGGCATAATCCTGTGGCGTCCCGATCGGCAGCTGTTGGAAGTACCAATTAAGCGCTTTGCCGTCTGCGATATACGTGGTTAGGTCGCCGCCGAGCGGTCCGATATCTTCCGCCGCCGCTTCGATATTGTTGAACGCCGGAATGAATTGGAACTTCTCGGTCAGGAACTGCTGTCCTTCCGGCGTGCCCGCCATCCATTCCAGCAGTTCTTTCGCTTCGTCTTTGACCGGCGAATTTTTGTTGATGACCCAATAGGTCGGCACGCCCACGAACAGTTTGTCGTTGGCCTCGGCATCGTCGCTGATCGGCATCGGCATCATCCCTACGTTGAGATCGGGATTGATACCGTCGAGCGTCGGCTGTACCCAGTTGCCCTGCTGCGTCATCGCGGCCTGCCCGTTGGCGAACGTGGACATCTGCGTATTATAGTCGGTCGTCAGCGGGTTGGCATTGCCGTACTTGAGCGTCAGGTCGAGCAGGTCCAGCCAGCCGTCGAAAATTTCATTGCTCGCCATATCCGCGTTTCCTTCGTCCAGCGCCTGCATGAAGGCTTCCGGATCATCCTGGCGGGCAAACGGCACGTTCACGTTGTGGTTGCCGAGCACCCACCATTCCGCATAAGCGTTCACGAATGGCGTATAGCCGGCGTCCTGGATCTTTTTCGCGGCTTCTTCCAGTTCGGACAACGTTTTGGGAATCTCGGTCACGCCGGCTTCTTGGAAAATGTCTTTGTTATACAGAAAGCCGTACCCTTCGTAGTTCAGCGGAAAACCGTACAGCTTCCCGTCTGCGCTCATCGGGTCTTTGGCCACCTGCTCCATATTCTCCGTCCACGGTTGATCCGACAGGTCTTCCAGATATTCCAGCCACAGATCGCGTTCCTGGAACCCGCCGATCGTGAAGATGTCAGGTTGGGCACCGGCGGAAAAACGCGATTTCAGCGAAGCCGCATAATCCGTGCCGCCGCCGACCGATTGGATATTCAGCACGACGCCCGGATGCGAAGATTCGTACAGTTGTTTCATTTCCTGAAGCTGATCGGAGATTTCGACTTTCCCCTGATAAATGTTGATGACCTTTTGCCCCGATTCGCCTGCGCTGCCTCCCTGCGTGCAACCGGACAGCACGGTAGCGGCGGTCAGGATCAAGGCGGGCAGCAGCATAAGCTTTTTACCGAACATAGGTATTCCCCCTTACCCTTTCACGGCGCCCGCCGCAATGCCGGACACGATGTATTTTTGCATAGCCAGGAAAAAGATAATGACCGGAGCGATGCCAAGCACCAGTGCCGGAAGCGCCAAATCCCATTGCTTCGTATACTGACCGAACAGCATGTACGTCGCGATCGGAATCGTCTGCAAGCTTTCGCTGGTCAGCATAAGCGACGGCAGCAGGTAATCATTCCAGATCCACAGGGTGTTGAGGATAATGATCGTCACGTACATCGGGCGCATCATCGGATACACGATCCGGAAAAAGACGCCGTACGTGCCCGAACCGTCGACCCGCGCCGCCTGCTCGATTTCGAGCGGGATCGACTTCATGCTGCCGTGGAACAGGAATACCGAGAGCGGCGCGCCGAAGCCCAGATAAGCGATAATCAGACCGACCAAGCTGTCGCTGAGTCCGATCCGGCTCGTCACGTCCGTGAGCGGCAGCATGATGGATTGAAACGGAATGACCATCGCGGCCACGAACAGAGCGAGCAGCGCTTTGTTGAATTTCGTGTTATGACGCACCATCTGGTAAGCCGTCATCGAACTGAGCAGCACCAGCAGCACGTTACTGACAACGGTAATGATTAGCGAGTTTTTGAAAGCGGACGGGAAATTGATCGCTTCCCAGCCCGACTTGTAGTTTGCCCATTGAATCGTATTCGGCAACGCCGCCGCATCCGACAAAATTTCGCCGAATGTTTTCAGCGAGTTGGAGATTAGGAAGTAGAACGGAACCAGAAACAGCAGGCCGATCAGAATTAACACGATTTCGATAATCAACGTAGGGATACGGTATCTCGTCTCTTGTTCCATTATGCTTCAACCTCCCTGCTTTTGGTCGCCCGTACTTGAAGCGCCGTAATGATCGCCACGATAACGAAGAAGATCACGGCTTTGGCCGTACCCAATCCGAGTCGGCTGTTCGTGAACGCTTCGCGGTAGATGTCGAGCGCTACCGAACGGGTCGCGTTGAACGGTCCGCCGTTGGTTAAGGCTAGATTCAAATCGAACATTTTAAACGACCAGGAGATCGCCAGGAACAAGCATACGGTAACGGCAGGCATGATCAGCGGCACAATGATTTTCCACAAAATCTGGCTGCGGTTCGCTCCGTCAATCTCGGCCGATTCCAGCACATCTTTGGAGACATTGCCGAGGGACGCGATATAAATAACCATTAAATAACCGGCATACTGCCACACAAACACGATCACAATACCCCAAAACGCAGTCGGTTCGTCGCCCAGCCACGGTAGGTTGAAGAACGACCAGCCTGTCGCTTCCCCAATCGCCGCGAATCCGCGCACGAAGATGAACTGCCAGATAAAGCCGAGCAGCAGTCCTCCGATCATGTTAGGCATAAAAAAGACGGTGCGCAGGATGTTTTTGCTTTTCAACGGTTTGGTCAGGAAATACGCCAGGAAAAATCCAAGCAGGTTCGCACCGATGACGGCGATCACGGTGAACCTCACCGTAAACCAGAATGAATTCCGGAACTCGGGGTCCGACGTAAAAATATGTACGTAGTTGCTCAAGCCGACAAACTCGACGCTGGTCGATACGCCGTTCCAATTGGTCATCGAGTAGTAAACGCCGAGCAAGAACGGCACCAGGACGATTAATGTGAAAAAGATCGTCGTCGGGCCTACGAAAACGAGCTGCTGCGAAAGTTGCGAAAGTTTTTTGCGGCTCAACCGTATCCTCTCCCTCTGTTTTTGTATATACCTGAAAGATTAAAGCGATTGCAAAACGTAATGGTTATATACCCGATTTTGACTGCTGTCTGTCATCCATCCTGAAATTACCAGAAAAATCGAGAAAAGAGTCGCTTTCTTCTCAGGCTGTCGAGCAAGGTACGTTAGAGTTGTTCGGCACGTTCAATAGCAATTGCTTTATGATTTTGTTTTCTCGCGACAACAGCCGCATAAAGAATTTTTTGTACTGCTCAGAATTAACTAATAGGCATTATTTTCCGGACAACGCAAAAAAAGCCGTCTTAAAACCGATGTACGGTTTTAAGACAGCTTTATAAAGTCAGGTGCGTGATCGCAGAAACCTATTAGTATTGCAGGTTAGGATACAATGGGAAGCGGTCTGTCAGTTCTTTGACGTTTGCGCGTGCTTTATCCAGAACGGCTTCGTCCTTCGGTGCTTTCAGTACGGAAGCGATGATCTGTCCGATCGACTTCATTGCGTCCTGATCCATGCCGCGGGAAGTTGCTGCTGGCGTACCGAGACGGATACCGCTTGTGATGAACGGGCTTGTCGTATCGAACGGAATCGCGTTTTTGTTTACCGTGATGCCGACCGAGTCGAGGACATGCTCCGCTTCTTTGCCCGTGATGCCGACGCCGCGCGTATCGATCAGCATCAAATGGTTGTCCGT
Source organism: Saccharibacillus sacchari (assembly GCF_037722395.1). Taxonomy (GTDB): domain Bacteria; phylum Bacillota; class Bacilli; order Paenibacillales; family Paenibacillaceae; genus Saccharibacillus; species Saccharibacillus sacchari_A. Next base: position 3,942 of record NZ_JBBKAR010000042.1, read on the forward strand.
ACCGCCGGATACGATGTTGATGCCTTCGCCGATCAGCGTGTCCGCCAAGACGCGGGCGTTGTCGATTACGTTCTGCGCGTACACTTTGAACGACGGATCAAGCGCTTCGCCGAAAGCAACGGCTTTCGAAGCGATCACGTGCATCAGAGGTCCGCCTTGCGTACCTGGGAACATCGCTTTGTCGATCGCTTGCGCCCAAGGCTTTTTACACAGGATCATGCCGCCGCGCGGCCCGCGAAGCGTCTTATGCGTCGTTGTTGTCACGAAGTGGGCATGGGGAACCGGCGACGGGTGCAGACCAGCGGCTACGAGGCCCGCGATATGCGCCATATCGACCATGAACAACGCGCCAACATCGTTTGCGATCGAAGCCAGCGCTTCGAAGTCGATCGTACGCGGATACGCGCTAGCGCCGGCAACGAGCATGCGAGGGCGGTGTTTGAAGGCCGCTTTGCGTACGTCGTCGTAGTCGATACGGAAGTTGTCTTCGCGTACGCCGTAAGCCACGAAGTTGTACAGGATACCCGAAGCGTTAACCGGGCTGCCGTGCGTCAAGTGACCACCGTGTGCCAGGTTCATGCCCAGAACGGTATCGCCTGCTTTCAATGCTGCCAAGTAGACACCCAGGTTGGCTTGCGCGCCGGAGTGAGGCTGTACGTTGACATGTTCCGCGCCGAACAGTTCTTTTGCACGGTCGCGCGCCAGATCTTCGACGATATCGACATGCTCGCAGCCGCCGTAGTAGCGTTTGCCCGGATAGCCTTCGGCATATTTATTCGTCAGCACCGAGCCCATTGCTTCGATCACCGCTTCGCTGACGATGTTCTCGGATGCGATCAGCTCGATGTTGGCTTTTTGACGGTCCAGTTCCAGTCCCATTGCTTTCAGTACGGCCGGGTCGCTTTTTCTCAAGTTTTCCATGTTAACGTATTCCTCCCTGGGTTTAAAAAATGTCGTCACTCGCAAAAGGTCGAATCTTCATTTTCCGCCAAACGGTAGACCGCGCGTTCCCCACCGATCAGTGGAGGGCGGGTCAATGCGGCGTTCACTCGGGCTTCGCCGATCTGCCTCACCGACAATCGCAGCGGAACCGCTACCCGTCGCAGGTGCATTCCGATCAGCGTCTCCCCGATATCCAGACCTGCATGGGCTTCGATACTCTCGGCCAGAGCAGGCTCCTTCATATCGCGATACGCTGCGGAAGCCATCGAGCCGCCTGCTTTGGGCACCGGCACAGCCGATACTTCACGCAAGCCAAGTCGCTCCAGCACCGAACGTTCGACCACCAGCGCACGATTGAGATGCTCGCAACATTGGTACGCTACATCGAAGCCAAACTCTTGCTGAACCTCGCGGATACCCGCAAGCAGCGATTGGGCGACTTCGAGCGCTCCCGAAGTGCCGATCCGCTGGCCTGCAACCTCGCTTGTGCTGGTGCCGATCACCAGAACCTTTCCCGGCTTCAGCCCAGCAGTTTCCGCCAATTCACGTACCGCAAGCGTTACCTGAAGGCGAATCGAATTCTCGTGTTTCTGTTCCATCTCCGTCACTCCTTCGCTAATGCCGTTAAGGCTTTCCTCTAACGATCATAACGCCGAAATCGCTCAAAGGAAAGCGAGAAGGCGGGACGGAACCTGGATACATCCTGCCAAAAAAACAAAAAGAGCGACTGCGCGCGTAAAAACGCACGAAGCTGCTCTTTGCCCAGGCGACCGGCCGATTACTCCGGTGCTCCATCGTGGTTGAACCCACACTCGTCGCCAGTTACACCGGATCTGCAATTTCCCCTCCATCATAAGACAACAAAGGGTAAAAATCAACTTAAATTCGTGCGAAATACGGACAAACCATGAGAAGCATTTCACAGACGTTCGGTAATAAAGCAAAAGCTCAGCTCGGCTCGGCTCAGCTAACGGACTCTATGTCCCTTATAAGCACAAATCAACCCTATCCGCGATTTTAACGGATCGTATTGCCATTAGACTCTCATTTCCCTACTTTTTTCGCCAAAATCAGGCCAACTTCTGATCTAAGCGTCACCTCGATCCGTTAAAAATCCAAACTCCTTCCAAATGACCGCTAAGCGTCGCCTTGATCCGTTACAATTTTCAACAGTCCCGTTTTGTTCGATTCTTTTTTCCGTACATAAAAAAACCGTCTTACCGAAAAAGGCGGACGGTTTTGTAACTAACGGTTTGGTATCTATAACAAGCACCGCGTATTTCCTTTTCGTTAACGCTCTCGCCTACTCAGGAACTGCGTTCCAATTTCTCCAGCAGTCGATCGAGCGCTGTCCGAATCTCGGCTGCCGTCGCTTCGTAATCATCTCGCGAACCGCCGAACGGATCGGAGATATCGAAGATCGGAATACGCTGGCGCAACTCGATCATCCGTTGGCGCACGGTTGAATCAACGGCTTCTCCAAGCGCACGCGACAACTCGGCCGATGCCGTTAAACTATCCAACTCTTCCAGATCGGCCAGTACCTCCGGATCATTTTCCACGTATTCCTTCAAGGTGTAGACACGTTCGAACGTCTCGGGAAAGTACCGCAGCACATGGCTTTTATGCGATCCGGTCAGGGTAAGGATCAAATCGGCCCACTCTACCAACTCCCGATCCAACGGCGAAGAGGTCAGACGATCATTAATACTGTGGTCGCGCAAGACGCCCTCCGCATGGCGGGAGATCGGCACGCCCCACGATGCAGCCACGCCAGCCGAACGAACATCCAGCTCTACGCCGCGCTCCCGCGCCATCTGACGCAGCAAACCTTCAGCCATCGGACTGCGACAAGTGTTACCCGTGCATACGAATAAAATATGTTTCAAGCGAACCGTCTCCTTTGCGCAAAAGTGTCATTCCTATCAAACCCGATGAATCCGTCCGCCAGCGGCTTTGCTCATCCGATTCATGATCGCCAAGCCGATGCCGTCTTCCGAGCAGCCTTCAGCCAGCATATACGTCGTTTTTTGTTCATCGAATTGCCGCAACGCCGCGTATAACCGGGAGGCGGCTTCGCGCAGATCGTGTTTGCTGCCCAGAGACAGCGCGACGTCGGACAACTCCTTATAAAAAGCCAAATGCTCATCGAAGGCCAGCACGCCCGTCTTCTCCCCGCGCATGCGAGCAGCAACAAGGCGTTCACGGATTTCCGTTTCGACCCGCTGATCCGAACCGATCACAACTTCAAGCTGTCCGCTCGGCGCGTAATGCGTATATTTCATCCCTGGCGAGCGAGGCGCTTCATTCGTCGCGGCGGCTTCCTTAGCCTCGTCAACAAGCCTGTTGCTGTGATCAGCCTGAGGCAATCCCGCTTGGATCGGCGATAACTCCGCAGCTTCTCCCGTACCCATAGCCGCTTCCGGATCGATATCCGCTCCATGGTCGGCGGACACTTGGTTTACCGGAGCCTCAAGTACCTGACTCAGTTCAGCAACCGAAATGCCGCCCGGTCGAAGCACCGTCGCACCGCCGTAGGCATCGGTTCGCACCACAGTCGATTCAACGCCGACTCCTGCCGGGCCCCCATCTACGATGCCGTCGATACGACCATTCAGATCCTCCCAGACATGAGAAGCAAGCGTAGGACTCGGACGGCCCGAACGATTGGCGCTGGGTGCCGCAAGCGGACAACCGGAAGCGCGGATCAATTCCAGAGCGACCGGATGATCCGGCATGCGGACCGCGACCGTATCCAGCCCCGCCGTGACTTTGGGAGACAAAGCCCCCGGACGAACGGGCAGAACCAAAGTCAGCGGTCCCGGCCAAAAAGCAGCCATCAACTTCTCGTCCGCTTCGGACACGTCCTCTACGAACGCGTCCAACTCCGACCGATCAGCGATATGCACGATTAACGGGTTGTCCGAAGGGCGGCCTTTGGCTTCGAAGATACCCGCTACAGCGTCGGTGTTTCGGGCATCGGCGCCTAGCCCGTAGACGGTTTCGGTTGGAAAAGCGACGAGTTTGCCATTGGCGAGCAGAGCAGCAGCGGCGCTTAATGGCTCTACGTACCGCGACTCATTGTTCCTCGTGGAACTTAAATGGTCGACTTCCCACTTTAAAGTACGCTTGTTAGACATTCCGCCTTCTTTCATAACGTTATCCTTTCTCCATTCGTCAAATCAAAACTTCAAATACGGTATTTTCAATTTCCGTTTTTGCTTTTTATCTTCCTCTTCCAGATGATCCGTACGCAATATGTTGTCGGTTTTCTGACGTGCTTTATTCGAAAGGTGAATACTCATAACCACGCCCATGCAGGCCATATTAATGAGCAAAGAGGTCCCGCCGTAACTGATAAAAGGAAGCGTGATCCCGGTCAGCGGCATAAGTCCCATAAACATCCCGATGTTTTCGAATATTTGATACATCAGCATCGCTACGATGCCGACAATGATATACGGACCCGCTCTTTCCCGGCATTCCAAAGCGATCAATATCATTCGGTGAATTAAAATGAAATACATCAGCAATAGAACGGCCATCCCTACGAAGCCGAATTCTTCCGCCACCACGGTAACGACGGAGTCGGCGTAGGTATAAGGAACTCTCGAAGACAACTCGCCTTTCATGTATCCCGTGCCGAGCATGCCCCCGTTGCCTATGGCAAGCTGCGCTTTTTCGATCTGATACATCGCTTTATCGCTGGCTTCTTCGGGAAGCAGCCAGGCGTCGATCCGTTCCAGCCAATGAGCGCGACCCGCTTTTTCCACGAACTCCGAAATAGGGGCATGATACGTTTTATACGTGTGGATTCCGCCGATCAGCATGGCCGTAGCAAGCACGAAAAAAATCAGCGCGTGCGTATACTTAATATTGCCGATCCACAAAAGACCAGCTACGATCACCAGATAACAAAGCGCGTTGCCCAAGTCGTTTTGCAGCATGACCAGACCGAAAGGAATCAAAACGATCGAAGCGGTCGGCACCACGTCTTTCCAAAACAGCAGCTTATCATTTTGCTTGCGCGCCAGATAGGCGGACAGGCTGACAATCAAAACCAGTTTGAAAACTTCCGCCGGTTGAAGACTGATTCCCGCGATGCTTACCCAACCGTCGGCATTGTTCAGCGTCATTCTGAGCGGCGTCCAAACCAACAAAAGCACGCCCAGACCGAACACGTAAATGTAAACCGCATATTTGATCAGCAGTTGATACGGAATAGCCGCAACCGCGAAAAAACCGACGAAGCCGAGAATATAGTAAGCGACCATGTTTTTGACGGAAGCCGATATATTGGTATTCGTACTGTTCGTTATCGCGCTATTCAAGACCGGAATACAAATCCCCATAAAAATAAGCAAAATAATCACAAGCGTCCAGTCGATATTTTTGATCTTGCCCAGCATCGCCGCAGCCTCCCGCAACACGCGCCGCTTAGTTCCCGTCACGTGTCGGTTGATTTCAAAACGAACTTTCGCTTTGTCGTCGTACGCTTTCTTCGCAATCCCTCAATATCCGATCATATCGTCCCCTCAGCCTCTTTCGCCCGGTTAGACGGTCTAAGCCTTTTTCGATCTTCCCATTCTCGATAGCGCCCCGCGAATCGCTTGGATTCCGCCGTCGTCGACCTTCGAGCCTTTGACGTCCGCGAACTCGTCTCGTACGAGGTCTTCCTTGGTGCACGCCCGAATGCTCATGACCACGCCGATACTCGCCATATTGATCAGCAGCGACGTACCCCCGTAACTGATAAAGGGCAGCGTGATCCCCGTCAGCGGCATCAAGCCGATAAACATGCCGATATTTTCGAAAATCTGGTACATAAACATCGCCACGATCCCCACGATTATATAGGACCCGACCCTGTCTTTGCATTCCAGCGCAATCACGATCATCCGATGAATCATAATGAAGTACAGCACCAGCAGGAATGAAATCCCCACAAAGCCGAACTCCTCGCCGATTACGACGATAATCGAATCCGAATACGTATACGGAACGAGCGAACCTGTCGGATTTTGTACCATATCGCCCTGCATATAGCCCTGACCCGTCATGCCTCCGCCCGCGATCGCGTATTTACCGTTTTTGGTCTGCCACGAAGCGTCCCGGCTGGCTTCGTCCGGCATCAGCCACGGATCGATCCGATCCAACCAGTGGGCGCGTCCGAGCGTGTTGGTCATAAAGTCGGAGACCTGATCGTGATACGTGATATACGCTTTGATTCCGCCGAACAGCAACCCTGCCCCCAACACGAAAATAATCAAAGCATGCGTGAATTTCAGATTGCCGATCCACAGCAGACCGAGCAGAATCAACACATAACTCAGCGCGTTGCCGAGGTCATTTTGCACCATAACGACAGCGAACGGGATAAAAGCGACGATGCCGATCGGAATCACGTCCGCGAAAAAGCCCAGTTTTTCTTTGTTTCGTTTGGCTAAAAGGGACGCGATCGCAATAACCAGCGCCAGCTTGAACAGTTCCGCCGGCTGCATGCCGATCGGTCCGAGCTTCAGCCAGCCTTGCGCGCCGTTTTGCGTCTGGCCGAGCGGCGTCAGCGTCAGCAGCAAAAGCAGCATACCCCCGCCGTACACGATCCAGAAATACTTCACGTACAAGCGGTAGTCAACAAGAGTCATGAAAAAGATAACGCCAAAACCGAGAACGTAATAAAAAATCATCTGCGTGTCCAGGCCCCTGAATCGGTCGCTCGTCGCAACGGCACTATGCACGAGAGGAATGCAAATTCCCATCATGCACAGCAAAACGATAATCAGGGTCCAGTCAATATGTTTCCATTTGGTCAACATGCGGTATGGTTCCTCCGAAAAGCCTGTTCAAGGCCAATTATTCCCTCTTGCAGCATCAAGGCGAACGGGTTCCCGTCTCCGCCTCAGCAATGCTGCGATTAGCCTTGCGAACCGCGTCGCGGTCCTTTCAGCTTTTCTCTCTATGCGTCTTTCTATTGTAGGCGATAAAGCCCCTGCTTGTCATGTGGACGGCTTAGCGCACAGTTCTCCCTGCACATGATACAAAAAAGCGGGAAGCGCTGCGGCCCTGCCGCCCCTGCTTCCCGCCCGCGCGGCCTTTTCATGCGTGTAGATTCAGACAATCCCAATCACATGCCTGCCAATGCCCGCCAGATCGAACACCGTTTCCACGGTGCTCCAGCTTCCGCGTTCCCGCAGCATATCGGCTACAGCGTCGGCTTGGCCCATGCCCAGCTCGAACGCGATCAGCTTCGGATCATGGGCCAGCAGATCAAGCTGCTTCATCATTTCCCGGTACGGCCAAAGCCCGTCCGGCCCGCCGTCCAGCGCTCCGCGAGGCTCGAAATCCCGGACTTCCGGTTGCAGCTCCTCGATATCGGCAGCCGGAATATAGGGAGGATTCGAGACTAGGATATCAAACGCTTTTCCCGCGAAAGGTTCCAGCAAACTGCCTTCGCCGAAGGCCACGTCCGCGCCGAGCCACTGGGCATTACGCTGGGCAACGCTCAAAGCTCCCGGCGAGATATCGCTGGCCGTCACCTGAAGTTCCGGCCGCAGCAGCTTCAAGCTGACCGCGATCGCCCCACTGCCGGTCCCCACGTCAAGCACCGAAGCCGTTCCTTCCGGCCACAATGTTTTGGCACGTGTCACCACCGCTTCGACCAGCAGTTCCGTTTCCGGTCTCGGGATCAGCACATCCGGCGTCACCTCGAACAGAAAACCGTAAAACTCTTGGTCGCCCAAAATGTACTGCGCCGGTTCGCCGTCGCCTTTGCGCGTAATCGCGTTCTCCCAGCGTTCCACATCCGCATGTTCGTACGGAAAAGGATCTCGCAGCGCCATCACGTATTCCGCACCCGACATGCCGAGAATTTCTTTCAGCAGCAGCCGTGTATTTTCATCCGCTTCTTCTACGCCCCGTTCCCGCAAAAAAGAGGAAGCCTCCGCAAAGGCTTCCCGGAGCGTCAGGCCATCGCGCAATTGAAAGCCGCTCCGGCCTGAACGTGCTCGATTCAATGGATTCATGTTCGAATGATCTGAATTCAACGAATTAAATACTTTTCTCGTCGATCAGATCAGTCTGTTCGGCGATCGTGAGCGCGGATACGATCTCCTGAATATCACCGTTCATGATTTGATCCAGTTTGTGCATAGTCAGACCGATGCGGTGGTCAGTCACGCGACTTTGCGGGAAGTTGTAGGTACGGATACGCTCGCTGCGATCACCCGTGCCGACTTTGCTTTTACGCTCGCCGGCATACTTCGCTTCTTCTTCTTGACGCATCACGTCATAGATACGCGAACGAAGCACCTGAAGCGCTTTTTCCTTATTCGAGTTCTGCGATTTGCCGTCCTGGCAAGTCGCCACGATGCCGGTCGGAACGTGCGTGACACGTACGGCCGACTTGGTTGTATTAACGGACTGTCCGCCTGCTCCGCTGGAACAGAACGTGTCCACGCGAATGTCTTTGTCGCTGATCACGATATCCACTTCTTCGACTTCCGGCAGCACCGCTACCGTCGAGGTCGACGTATGGATACGGCCACCCGATTCCGTCGCCGGAATTCGCTGTACGCGGTGTGCGCCGCTTTCGTATTTCATTTTGCTGTACGCGCCGCGGCCGTTGATCATGAAAATGACTTCTTTGAATCCGCCCAGGTCGCTTTCGTTCACGTCCATCAGCTCGACTTTCCAGCCTTGCGTATCCGCGTAACGGCTGTACATCCGGTACAAGTCCGCCGCGAACAATGCCGCTTCGTCGCCGCCGGCCGCGCCGCGGATTTCGACGATTACGTTTTTGTCGTCGTTCGGATCTTTCGGCAGCAGAACGATCCGGATGATTTCTTCCAGTTCGTTTTTGCGCGCGGACAATTCGTCGATTTCCATTTTGACCATTTCGCGCATGTCGTCGTCGAGCTTTTCGCCTTGCATTTCTTTTGCCGCGTCAAGGTCTTCCACAACGCGTTTGTATTCCGTATACGCTTCGTAAGCCGGTTGCAGATCAGACTGCTCTTTGGAGTAGTCGCGCAGCTTTTTCGAATCGCTTGCCACGTCAGGGTCGCACAGCAGCTCGCTTAGTTTGTCGTAACGGTCAACCAGTGCCTGTAATTTATCCAACAAGGCCGATCACCTCTTTATATGATTTAGGTTTGAATGTTAAATGGATTGTAGGTTCGGTATGCAAGGGTGTACGTGTCGGTCCCCGCTATAAATGCACGCCTATGAACATCATGATGGATGCCTCCCTTTCCACGATTCGTGGAGAAGAAAAAATATAAAAGAAATAGCCGTTCGTATCGGTGTACGACGACTCTTAATTATAGCACAGACCTACAGAATTTCCTATGGAAACTTCTTGTCGAATCTTTGATTTTCTTCTTACATTTAGCGCGATATTTGTCGATATTAGTTACAATACACCGACCTCGACGCAGCATCGCTCACCGGCTGCCGGACGACGGCGTAAGACACTTTCCCCGAAGCAAAATGTACAGCACGAGAAAGGACGGGATTTTATGTCAGCAACAAGAGTCGTGATTGTGGATGATTCGCCGTTTTCTATAGCCGTGATTCGAAATATTTTGGAAGACAACGGATTCGAAGTCGTGGGCGATGCCGGAACGTTGGAAGAAGTTAACGAAGTCATCGCCGCCACGCAACCCGATCTGGTGACGATGGATATGACTTTGCCCGGCACCGACGGATTGGAATGCACGCGCGCCGTCCATGCGATCAACCCGAATATCAAAGTCATCGTGATCAGCTCCATGATGGACGACGAAATCCTCAAAGAAGCCAGAGACAACCATGTATCCGGCTACATTCAAAAACCGGTCGACGCCGACGAACTGCTCAGCGCGATTCAAAAAGCCGTCGCGTTCGAAGAAATTTTCACCGAACTGGAAGACGAGTATGTCGAAGTGTTCAAAGAAAGCCTGAAAGACGGACTCAACCGGATGACCAAGACCCTGCTGACTTACAAAAGCGAATACGAACTGGATACCGATTTCGAATCCCGCGGCATCGCGGTGATCGTCGGCATCATCGGCAAATTCTCCGGCAGACTCATGATCGATTTGAGCAAAGAAACCGCTCACGCGCTCGTGGCTGCCATGATGAGAAAAGAACCTGCCAATCTCAACGAAGTCACGGCCGCGCTTGCGGAATATACCAATATTGTAGCGGGCAATGCCTGCTCGATCCTGAACAAGAAAAACAAATCGTTCGGCCTGCGTCTGGCTCCTCCGTCGATCATGCACGGAGAGCGTATGCTCATCTCGCAAGCGCCTTTCAAAACCATAAGTGCCGTCGGAGACACCGATTACGGTGAAGTGCTTCTTAACGTCGGCTTCAAAAGAGGTGAGGACAAATGGACGTAGCACACGTTAACCCGTTTATTGAATCGTTCCTGAAAGTGATGCCGCAACTCGGTTTCGCCGAAGCCCGCAAAGGCGGATTGGGCGTAAAAGGACAGGATCTCACCTGCTCCGGCATCATCATTCTGGTCGGAATCGTCGGTTCGCTGAAAGGCAACGTCGTGTACCGAATCGATACGGAACATGCCAAAAAAATCGCTTCGACCATGATGATGGGTATGCCGGTCGAAGAATTGGACGATATGGCGCGCAGCGCGCTCTCTGAATTGTCCAATATGTTGACCGCTACGGCGGCGACGGAATTCGCGGGCTTGGGGATCAGCATCGATATCTCGACGCCGACTCTGCTCTCTGGCGACAATATCTCGGTCAAAATGAGTTCCAAGCAAGTCTTGAGCGTGGAGCTTTTGGCTAACGATACGCCGGTCGAAGTATTGATCTCATTCGAGAATTGATTGGGTTTCTTTTAAAAGGCTTCGCAAAGCCGCTTTCGTCTTCCATGACGCGAGCGGCTTTTTATTTTACAAACAAATATCTATAGCGTTTGTCATTTGACAAACATATACGAATAATGTTTATATAATATCAAACAAAATCGAAGAGGATCTATTATATACCAAACAAAGGATGGATTCGTCTCATGAACAATCTGGATACGTTATGGAACGCTCCCGTGCAAGACTTGAAGAACGGATATGCGCGTGACGGCGAGATCTTCGTGTGCCTTTTCTGCGGCCATACGACAGAACAAGGCCTGATCTACGCCGACGACGGTATCTTTTACGACGCCAAAAAATCCATGCAGCGCCATATCGAGGCCCAGCATGGATCGGCATTTCAAGCCTTGATCGGTCTCGACAAAAAGGCAACCGGACTGACCGACCATCAAAATTCGCTGCTGCGGCTTTTTTACGATGGGAATAGCGATGACGAAATCAAGAATGAACTTCAAATCGGCAGCGCTTCGACGATCCGCAATCATCGGTTCGTTTTAAAAGAAAAAGAACGGCAAGCCCGAATTTTTCTCGCGTTGATGGAACTGCTCAAGGAGCGAAGCGATAAACCGGAACCGTCTTTCATCGTGCCACATCCTCAAGCTCGCATGGTGGATGATCGCTATAACATGACCGAGGAAGAAGAACGGCAGATTTTAAAGCGCGCTTTTCCGGAAGGCCTAGACGGCCCGCTGCTTACATTTGATCTAAAAGAAAAGCAGCGTCTCGCCGTACTCCGACAAATCGTCTCACGCCTGGATGACGGAAGATTCTATACCGAAAAAGAACTCAACGCAGAACTTTCCCCGATCTACGCGGATTACGCAATTCTGCGCCGCAATCTGGTCGACTACGGCTTGATCAGCCGCGAGCCGGACGGCAGCGCCTACTGGACAACGCGAGGCGGCCGACCCGACTTCGTTGCCGACAAGAGCGTTACAACTACAAAACCGACAAAGGAGGTATCCCCCGTGAATCCCACCAACCGCCGCAAAGAATTGCAAGCGATGTATAAGGAAATCAAACAAGAAAGCGGCGTCTACCGCATCATGCACAAGTCCAGCGGCAAATCCTTTATCGCCTCCCTCCCCAACCTGAAGTCCATGGACGGCCGCCGCTTCGAACTGAATAACGGCAGCTTCCAAAATAAACAGCTTCAACAAGACTGGAAAACCTACGGCGAAGACGCCTTCGAATTCGAAGTTCTGGAAGTGCTCAAGCCTTCAGAAAATGTCTACCTATCGATCCGCGAACAACTCGGCGAACTGGAAAACAAATGGCTCGCCAAACTCACCCCCTACGGCGAACTCGGCTATAACAAAAAGCCTGCGGAATAAAAGGAGCTAACATTTTAATTCCTTAATTCTTTAAATCTAAAAGTGGAGACTTTTATCGACAACAAAAAAGCCGTTTCCCTTTTCAAAAGGAGAACGGCTTTTTTAGCTCAACGATTAAACGTTGAAACGGAAGTGCATGACGTCGCCGTCCTGCACGATATATTCTTTGCCTTCAAGACGCAGCTGACCGCGTTCTTTAGCGCCGTTCATCGAACCGGCGTTAACCAGGTCATGGTAGCCTACGACTTCAGCGCGGATAAATCCACGTTCGAAGTCGGAGTGAATCACGCCTGCTGCGCCCGGAGCTTTCGTGCCTTGACGAATCGTCCATGCGCGAACTTCCTGTACGCCTGCCGTGAAGTACGTGTACAGACCCAGCAGCTTGTAAGCCGCTTTGATCAGCAGGTTCAGACCGGATTCCTGAATACCCAGTTCTTCCAGGAACATTTGCTTGTCTTCGCCTTCCAGCTCGGAGATATCTTCTTCGATCTTCGCGCTGATCGGCACGACTTCCGCGTTTTCGGCAGCCGCGAACTCGCGGACTTTTTGCACGTAAGCGTTGTTGGCCACATCCGCGATTTCGTCTTCCGCTACGTTTGCCGCATACAAAACAGGCTTAAGCGTAAGCAAATGCAGTTCGCGGATCAATTGCAGTTCGTCGTCCGTCAGATCGATGCTGCGCGCAGGCTGGTCGTTGTACAAAGCTTCCTTGACCTTTTCCAGCACTTCGATCTCTTGGGCGTACTGCTTGTTTCCGCCTTTCATGTTCTTTTTCGAGCGTTCGATTCGTTTGTCCACGCTCTCGATATCGGCGAGGATCAGCTCCAGGTTGATCGTCTGGATATCGCTAACCGGATCGATCTTGCCGTCGACGTGCGTGATGTTCTCGTCCACGAAGCAGCGTACAACGTGTACGATCGCGTCAACTTCACGGATATGGGCCAGGAATTTGTTGCCCAGACCTTCGCCTTTGCTCGCGCCGCGAACCAGGCCCGCGATATCGACGAATTCAAACGCCGTCGGTACCGTTTTCTTCGGTGTAACCATTTCTGTCAGCTTGTCGAGACGCTCGTCGGGAACCTCGACGATGCCAACGTTCGGGTCGATTGTACAAAACGGATAGTTGGCGGACTCTGCGCCTGCTTGCGTGATTGCGTTGAACAATGTGGACTTGCCGACGTTCGGCAACCCTACGATACCGGCTTTCAATGCCATATGAATACACAACTCCTCTGAGTTTGATCTTAAAATAACGCGTTCGCGCGAAAAAAGGATGCGCCAGCTTGCCCTGAAATAAGCATCACCGCCTATTATAACAGGAATTTCCGCGAAGCGATACGGGAGAGCGGCAAGTCTTTGCCAGGGGGCTACCGGAACAAAAAACGCCTGCCCCGCTTATCTGCGGACCAGACGTTTCGTGCTTTTAAGCTCCCGTACGTTTCCCGCGCCGATGCCGAACATCACCGTGCGCAGTTCGAATTCCGCTTGCCGCATCGCGGCAGCCGCGCTTTCGGCCGAATCGACGGCCGGGCCGAGCAACGCGCGGCCGACGCCTGCGAGATCGGCGCCCAGCGCGATTGCTTTGGCCGCGTCGACGCCGCTGGTCAGGCCGCCGCTGCCGATCAGCGGCATGTCCGGCAGTGCGGCGCGAATCTCGGCGATGCACTCCGCCGTGCCGTTGCCCCAATTCGCGAACGCTTCGGCCGCCGTGCGGCGCATGATGTCCGAGCTGCGGAATTTCTCGACCTGGCTCCAAGACGTACCGCCAGCTCCCGCCGCATCGACGAAAGCGACGCCCGCTTCCGCCAAGCGCAGCGCCGTGTCCCCGTCGATGCCCCAACCGACTTCTTTGACGCCGACCGGCACGCCAAGCTCCGAGCAAAGCCGCTTGATCTTCGGCAGCAGATCGGCGAAGTCGATATTGCCTTCCGGCTGGAACACTTCCTGCAAGCTGTTCAGATGCAGCACCAGCGCGTCCGCTTCCGCGATCTCCACCGCGCGCCGGCACTCGTCCGCGCCGAACCCGTAGTTCAACTGCACCGCGCCCAGATTGGCGATGATCGGAATGTCCGGCGCTTTGTGCCGAACCTTGAACGTCGCCGCCAAGTCTTCGCGCTCCACGGCCGCGCGGACCGAGCCCAGTCCCATCGCCCAGCCGCGCAGCTGCGCCGCTTCCGCCAACCGCTCGTTGATCCGCCCCGTCCCGGCGCTGCCTCCGGTCATCGAGCTGATCAACAGCGGCGCCCGCAGGCTGCGTCCGACGAACGCCGTCGACAGATCAATATCGTCAAAATTCAGCTCCGGCAGCGCGTTATGCCGAAATCCGTAACGTTCAAGCCCTGTGGTCACGCCGACTCCGGACACATCTTCTTCCAGACACAAGCGGACATGCTCGCTTTTTCGGTCTCCGGTCGAAGGACCGGAAATTGCTTGTTCTCTCGTCATGGCCGCTCCCCTCTTTTCTACATCATCCAATAGCTTGTCCCACTTTAACAGGGGGTTGGAACCGGTCTGAAACGCTAACGGTTCCGGTACGTCTCAGACCAATTACATTCGCCGAGTTAACGCCGTCAAGCTACAGCAAAGTATCGAGCGTTCCTTCTTTTCAGGTTAGCTTTTATTCTCGGCGAGAATTGTTAAGACGAGACTGATTAACACGAGACTTGTCGAAATAAGTGCTTAAATACACTTATTTCGTTGGATTCGCCTCCGCATCTGCCAATAGATGCGAAATTACATTTATTCAAAGAAAAAACGCGTAAAATCGCATAAGATCGATTAATTAAGTGCATATCCGCATCTATTCTCCCCAAATCGCAAAATCCGAAGCAAATAAGTGTATATCCGCACTTATTTTCAATAATCCTATCTAACAGCGTCCGACTCCGGACTTTTCGCGCTCACCGTTCTCGAATAGGCGAATAACCGCTTATCGGCATACCTGCATATCCATACACCCACGTACCTGCATGTCCGTATGTCCGCGTACCTGCATGTCCTCTATCCGCGCATTACATTTTCCTATCCGCGTACCGACCCGAACTTCCGACTCCGCTATACCCTGTTGTAGCCCCGAGCTTCCCGACTCCCTTATACGGTCTACAGGCGCGGAATCCTCGCTTCCTTACACTTTCGTACTCGCGATCCGCTCGGCTACGAGCTGCCCCGACATGGTCACGAGCGGCGTTCCGCCGCCCGGATGCGCGGTGCCGCCGACGTACCACAGCCCGGAAATATCCGGGTCGCGGTTGCCTGGGCGGAAAAACGTCTGCTTCAGCGTATTCGACGAAATGCCGTAAATGGCGCCGCGATGCGCGTACGTGTCCCGTTGCAAATCGGCCGGCGTATACCGCTCTAACACCTCAGCCGTATCCAAGCCGCCGATCCCCCTCTTTTTCAACATGCCAACGATCTTATCCGCGTATTCGTCTTTGCGTTCCCGCCAATCCCAGGATTCGGACAAATAAGGCGCGTTCGCAAGCACAAACAATGAGCTTCCGCCTTCCGGCGCCGTGCCTTGTTCCGAATACCCGCTATTGCAAATGTACAGAGCCGGATCGTCCGGTGCAACCTTACGCTCAAAAATATCGCCGAATTCGCTCTCCAACCGTTGGGGAAATAACATCGTATGATGCAACAAAGAGTCGTAACGCTGCTTGACCCCGGCCAGTAACACGAACCCGGACAGCGACGGCTCGTACGTATCCAATCGGCTGGACGAAGTCCGCCGACGCAGGCGATCCGGCACCAACCTGGCGGTCGTCAACAGATCTCCGTTACACACGACCTCGTCCGCTTCAAGCACTCCCGCCGTGGTCTCCACGCCGTAGGCACGCCCGGACCGGACCTTGATCGACAGCACTTCCGTATCGGTCAGGACCGTCACGCCAAGCTCTTTCGCCAGACGCGCCATGCCTTCGACCAGTCCGTACGTGCCTCCATGAATCCCGTGAATCCCCAAGTCCGCTTCGACATGGGCCAGCATGGCAAAAATCGCAGGGGCGCGCAGCGGAGAAGCCCCGACATACGTAGCGTAACGCCCAAACATCGCCAGCGTATACGGATGACTGAAGTAACGGGCCAGCAGCGTACGCAAGGTCGTGGTTGGGCGAACCTTCAGAAAATCCCGCAGCAGCATCGGATCGATTTTCTCACGGGTAGACAGCATCAGGCGATTCAAAAAACGTCCGTCCGCCAGCCCGTACACGCGCCGCGCCTCCTCCAGAAATGCCGGATAACGCATCGCGTCTTCCGGGCTGTAGGCCGCGATCTGCTCGCGCATCCAGGAAGCGTCCCGGCTCAAGTCTACCGTCGTTCCGTCAAAAAAGACATTGCGCGTGCGCGGCTCCAACTCATACGTCGTGATATAATCTTCCATTCGCCGTCCGGCACGCTCGAAAACACGCCGAAACGCATGCAGCATCGTAATCGTGCTCGGCCCCCGGTCAAACCGATAGCCGGACTTCTCCACGCGCTTCAGCTTGCCGCCGAGCATGGATTCCTTTTCCGTCAGCGTCACGTCGAAGCCTTCGACAGCCAGGCCAATCGCACAAGACAATCCGCCTAACCCTCCGCCGACGATCACCGCTTTGCGGCTCATAAACCCACCTCCATTCTTTTCCGATTCATCCGTAACGCCGTCCTTTCCACTCGTGCCCTTGACCGCTCAAGCCGCCGAATACGCTCGATAGCGCGATCGCCAGCGTACAGGCAATCGTCGCCGCGATCCATACGCCGTGCCAGGCCGGAAATCCGCCGCGCACGTCGCATACCGCTTTGACCGCCATGCCAAGCAGCATCGCGCCTGCGCTAAAACCCGCCAAATGCGCGTTGCCGGTGAATAAGCCGATCAGCAAAGCGACAGGAGGAAGCAGATACAGCCCGCCGTACCAGATCAGCAGACCGAGCAGCAAAACGTAGTTTTTGCCGAGACCCGCGAACAGATTTTTGCGAAACCCGTTCCATACCTCGCGTCCTGTATGATACATGCGCATATGCGCGTGTCGGGTCATATCCGCGAGCAGCATTTTGTAGCCGGCCTTTTTGACCGCTCGCGCCATGGCCATATCGTCGACCATCTCGTTTTTGACCGCTTCGTAGCCGCCCGCGGATTCGTAAGCCGACTTTTTGATCAGCATGTAGGCGCCGTGCGCGGCAACGAACAGTCCGCTGCGCGCACGGGATACCGCGGCGATCGGCAGATGACACAAAATGACGAATTCCATCATCGGCACGACCAGCTTTTCCAGCGGCGTCACGGTGACCTGCTTGGGAAAGCCCGTGACCAATCCGGCCTTTTTCTTTTGCGCCGAACGCAGCGTGTCGCGGATCGCCATCGGCTCCAATCTGACGTCGGCATCGAGCATCAGATACCAACTCCCCGAAGCGCGTTCCGCCAGATTGTGGCAGGCATAGCATTTGCCTTTCCAGCCCGAAGGCAATTCGCCGCCCCGCATCAATCCGACACGCGAATCTTCCATCGCGATCCGGCGCACGATGCCGCCCGTATCGTCGCTCGAATCGTCATCGTACACGATCACTTCAAGACGGAACTCCGAATCGTCCGAAGCCAGTACATGGCGCAAGCAATCTTCGATATTGCGCTCTTCGTCGCGTGCGGGAATCAAGACGGACACCAGCGGGCGGCCTTCGATCGGTTTGGTTCGCCGACCCGGAACCGGCAGCGCCTTCGCATTCAGCAGCGCGAAAACCAGTTGAGCGATCAGCAATGCGCAAACGACAGTCAGAATCAAAGTGAGAGTCAATGCGCGGGCCTCCTTTTTTTTCGCAAACGGTCATACTTCTCGTTAACGGACAGGCCGGTGCGCAGCAGTTCACGGTCGGGCAGCTTGGCCTTTGACCGATCGTTTACCGCAGCAATCGCGTAACTCCGGTGCAGATCAAGCTGCTGCGTCAACCGACTGCCAAGCATCCGGGTCATCGCCGCTCCATCCGAAGACGCCCAGTCTTCAGTCATCGCTTCTCCGATCATCAGCGATACCTCCGGCTTGGAGTGCAGTCCCGACGTATAGTAGAACGTCACCGGCACGACCGCCGTATGCGGCACCCGTCTGAGCAGATGCGCGGTTCCGCGCTGCAATTCCAGCGGACGGCTTTCCAAATGGCGAATATCCCCTTGCGGAAACAGCCACACCCTCGCTCCTTCGTCCAGCAACCGCTCGGTGTACCGAAGCGACGCCCGGCTTGCTCCAGCGGCACTTTTATCCACCGAATAAGCACCCAGCTTGCGAAAAAAACGATATTCCGAAAGCTGGGCCTCATCCATCATGACATAGTGGTTATGCTCGTTGCTGCGGCGCCACAAATGATACAGCAGCAGACCGTCCCACCACGAGCTATGATTGGCGATGTACAAAATAGGACGTTCCTGTTCGATCCCGGCGTCCAGCGTTCCGTATAATCCAACAGAACGAAACGCGCGAGGCAACAGATAACGACGATTATAAAAATCAAACAGCGCGCGAAACGCCGGAGCTTGCTCTGCGGATATCATAACGGACCCGGACCTCCGAAAGCACGATGCCGGCCACCGCGATCCAGACAGGACCGTAAAGCCCATCCTGCAAAGCGATCAGACCGAACATCAGCAAAATAAATTGATAAAGCCTTAACCCGAGCGTCAACGTCCGGCGACTCGGAACGCGTTGCGGCAGAAGCAAAGACAAGATCGTCCCTACCACGAACCAAGCGGCAAAATTACTCCACGGAATCCCGTAGAAGCCGCCTTCCCCGCTCCAATTCCAGAAGCCTCGGGACGCGGCGGCCGGATCAAGCACAAAATCAATCCATACCGTCCAGGTCCCGATCTGTACGGCTTTCCACAATCGTCCGGGTAACGTCGGCGTTCCCGGTCCCGCAATCAAAGCCGAGCTGCCGATCACCGCAATCCAGGCCAAGCCCAATGTGACCGGCACGCCGAACAGATGCGGACCCAAAATCCACGAATAATGATAGCCGCCGAACGGCCACCCGGTATGCACGCCGCTCCATTCGATCCCCATCCCGCCCAGCCAGATCCCGGCCGCGCCCAGCGTCAAGCTCAATAACGGACGCTGCGGCCGGCGAGGTTCCGCTGCGGCCGCGGACGACTCCATCGCCAACCGAAGCAGCACCAGCGCATACGCCGTATAAAACACCAGAAATAACGCATTCGAAAAACCCAGCGCATCCGGCACGCCGACCGTCAACATCAATGTCAGGCCGATCGCCATCCAGACATAAAAAACGATCCCCGAAATCCGCACGGTGCGGTCAAGCGTGCTTGTCTTCTTTTCCAAAAGATTTTTCCCGGCGTAATCGTTCCGTTCCTTCGCGTCCGACAGCTTCCGTTCGCCGCGCTGTGTCTGCTCCGCTACCGCATATTTCCCCGAATCGCTCATCACGATACTGCTGCGCTGTCCGCCGTCCCGTCAATTGCTCCGAAAGCGGCCAGTACGTTCATCAGCAGCAATCCCTTTTCCTCATCCGGCACGATCGCGCGGCGATTGAACACATCGTATCCGTTGCGGCGTACCTGGTCGAAGATCGCGCCGTAGAACGCCGCCGCCAAAGCGACCGCCAATCCGCTGCGTTTCGGATACGTCTCCAGGTTGGACAACCCTTTCGCGAACCACTTCGTCGCCTGGTCGTGCAATTCATCGATCATGGCGACAAAACGCGCGTCGATCACTCCGTTATCCAGATCCGCATCCGTATACCCATGACGACGCATCAGCTCCGCCGGTATATAACGACGTCCCCGGCGCAGGTCTTCGCCCACGTCGCGAATGATATTGACGATCTGCATTCCTTTCCCCAAAGCAATCCCGGCTTCCGCCGCTTCCACATGCAGATCGTCACGCAGCACCGGCAGCAGCATCTCGCCCACCGTCCCGGCCACCAGATAGCAATAATGCTCCAACTGCTCCGTCGTTTCGTAACGCAGCAGCGTCAAGTCGGAGAGCTGACCGTCCATCTGATTCAAAAAAGGCTGTCGGCCGAGATTCGGGAAGCCGGTAAACAACCACCGCAGCGCCGGCCAGATAAAATGACCTTCCGCTTGCTCCAAATTCAAAAACCGTTCCTTCAGCTCATGGATCGTAAACGGCGACGTCTCCGGTTCATCGACGCTGTCGTCAATCAGCCGGCAAAACGCATAGATCACATAGACGGCATGCCGCCTACGTTCGGGCAAATCACGGAAGGCGTGGTAAAACGAAGATGATCCCCGTCGCATTGCGTCTTCACACTGCTGCATAATTTGTTCGTTCATGGGTTCCACTCCTTCAAAAGCTGATTTACGGCCATTCTGGCCCCCTGCATCACAATCGGTACGCCCCCGCCTGGATGAACCGAAGCGCCGGCCGCGTACAGACCTTCAATGCTGTGAAAAGGTTTCGGTTGCGGTCGATACGGACCCGACTGAGCCAGAATCGGCGCGATGCCGAAGCTGCCTCCTACATAGTTGCCGTCCAGCTTCGAATCCTCGGGCGTGCGCAGCTTGATCCACTTGATCGAATCGCGAAGTCCCGGGAAGCCTCGTTCCTCGGCAGCCCGCAGCACCTTGCGCGCCAGCCGCCGGCCTTCCTTGGACCAAGCGATGCGCGAAGCGTCGGGAGCGGGAATAAGGAAGTACAGCACGCTTTCGCCTTCCGGCGCGGCGTCGGGATCAAGCACCACCGGATTAAACACGTAAAACGACGGATTCGCCGGAATCATGCCTCGTTCGAAAACGGCTTGCAGACTGTCGCTCAAACTATCCGGCAGGAAAAATTGATGCGCCGCCGGATCTTCCCATCGCTTGGATACTCCCATAAAGACGAGCACGCAGCCGGACGAAGGCTGATAAGGCTTTTTCCGTTTTGTTGCTTCGGGATGCCCTTCGAGCAGCGGCAGAATCCCCGGAAAATCCCCGTTGAACAGCACGGCATCATATTCTTCGCGAACGCCGTCGACGCTGATTCCGCGGCAGCGGCCGTTTTCCACTTCCAGTCGCTCCACACGCGTATTCAGTCGAATCTCGACACCGCGCGAATGCAGCTCCTCCTCCAAAATAACGGGCAAACGAGCATAGCCGCCTTCAATCATCCAAATGCCGAATTCATGCTCCGCATACGGCAAAATCGAGTACACCCCCGGCGTTCCCGCAGGCTGTCCGCCGATATAGAGCGACTGAAGCGAATACGCATCGATCAGATTAGGGTGTCGGAAGTAGCGGGCGGCAGCTCCCCGAACGCTTCGGTGGGCTTGCAACTGTCCCAGCATGCGTACCTGACGCGGCGTGAAAAAGTCCCGTTTGCGCGGAAACGTCCGCTCCAGCACCGCTTTTTGCGCGCCGGGATACAACTCGCGCATCCGCTCCATATAACGCATATACCCTTCGGACTCGCCGGGAAACAAACGGTCGATTTCTTTGGCCTGATGTTCGGGTTGCCTGCGCTTCGTCATCGTTTCTCCGTCCGAGAAATGAATGCGATACAGCGGGTCCGATTCGATCAGCTTGATCCGTTCCCGTTCAACCCCGCCCTCTTCCAAAATCGACAACAGCATTTCCGGCAGCAGCACGATGGTCGGCCCCTGGTCGATACGGCGAATGTCGTTTTCGTCGCGTTCGAACGCGATACGCCCGCCGAGGCGGTCGCGTCCTTCGAGCAGCGTCACTTCCGCGCCTTGCTTGCTGAGCAGCAGCGCGGCCGTCAGCCCTCCGATGCCACCGCCGACGATCGCGACTTTCGGACCGCGGCTCACTCTGTTGCTCCTGCTGTACCGAGCGCTTGCGGAGTCGGGCTTTTGCGCGTCTTGCCGTCAGCCTTCTCGATCAAGTCCACGCTGATCCGTGCCGATTCGAAGATCGTCGGCAGTCCGCTGCCCGGATGCGTACCGCCGCCGACCAGCCATACCCGCTCAATTTCTTCGAATTCGTTGTGCGGCCGGAACGCCATCATCTGTCCGAGATTATGCGACAGATTGAACGTGGCTCCGCGATAGACATCCAGCGAATCCTGCCAATCCTGCGGCGTGAAAAAGGCTTCTTCCTCGATGCGGCTGCGAATATCTTGGAGTTGCTCGATCTGTTCCAGACGCGTCAGCATCTGTTCCTTGAGCTCTTCGCGCCGTCCGACCCAGTCGGTATCGCCTTTCAGATTCGGAACGGGCAGCAGCACGTATAGAGACGATTTGCCCGCCGGCGCAAGCGTCGGATCAAGCTTCGACGGATTGTGCACATAGATCGACGGGTCTTCCGATAGCGTCAGGCTCTCCGTGATCTCTCGGACGTTTTTCTCGTAATTATCGGCAAAATGAATCGAATGGTGCGGCAGATCGACTTCTCCGTCAATGCCCAGATACAGCATCGCCGTCGAGCAGGAATATTTTTTGGCCTCCAGCTTTTTCGGCGTGTATTTTTTCAACACCCCCGGCTCGAACAGTCCGTTCATCGCCGAAGCGAAGTCCGCTCCGATTACCACGTGATCCGCTTTGCGGGTTTCTCCGCCTTGGAGCCGAACGCCTGTGGCACGGCCGTTTTGCGTCACAATCCGTTCGATCGGACTGCCCATATGAAAACGCACGCCGTGCTCCTGAGCGACCTTGACCATAGCATCCCACAACGCCGCTACTCCGCCTTTTGGATGCAGCAGGCCATAACGATGCTCCATATACGACAAAATGGTAAATGTTCCCGGACAGTTCCACGCGGACATGCCGAGATACTTGGATTGGAAAGTAAACGCATATTTGAGCCGCTCGTCCTTGAAGTACCGCGAGAGCTGGCCGTATACGGTATCGGTAATTTTAAGGTGGGGCAGCGCCTTGATCGCATCGCTTTTCATGTAATCGCCAAAGCCGCCGAAAGGCCGACGCAGCAAGGGTTCCACATGCTCGTACTTCACTGACTCGTCAGTCATAAAGCGGTAGAAGCCGGCCTCTTCGCCAGGAAAAAGGGCCTGTATCCGTTTTGCAGTCTCTTCGTTGTCGCTGGACGGCATCAACACGGTACGTCCCCGATCAAAATACAATCCATACAACGGGTCCAGCTTGTGCAGTTCCACATAATCATGCACCGAGCGCCCGGCCTGTTCGAATAGTTCCTCCAACAGCTCTGGCATCATGACGAATGTTGCGCCCCGATCGAAGGTGTACGCTCCAAGCTTGATCCGGCCCGAACGTCCTCCCGGAACCTCTTGCTTTTCATACACGTCGACCTCGTATCCTTTCGCGCCAAGCAGCATCGCCGCCGCCAATCCTCCAGGTCCCGCTCCTACGATCACCGCAGTTTTTCGATTTTCATTTTGCGCCATTCTATTCACCTTTCCTGATTAGACATTCCACGTTATTTTTAATTACCCAATAACGGGTCTAACGGCTCGCTTTGCGCATGATGTATTTTGTAAAATCGGTTGGCTTGCGATGCAAATAATCTCCTTTAGCCTAACATAGCAAGCTTCGTGCCACAAATAAGTTTTTCGGATACAAAAAAAGAAAGTGCCAAAGTTAGCACTTTCAGGCTGTCCTCGAAAGTTACGCAGGTAGAGGGAAGCGAGAAGACTACGAGAGAAATTCGTTCCGGTCGCGTGTTGAAATCGGGAAAAAGATTGAATTTTAGCGGAATTTTCCCAATTTCAAAGGCGAAAGCTAACGCTCCTTCACTGAATTTCTCTCTCCGTCTTCTCGCTTCCAGATACGTTAGGTTTTCTCCGCTGGCGTGTCTTATACATCAATTATTTTCTATAGGAGCGGGGACAGAAGTCTGGCGGCGGATTCCATGAAGCGGACGGCGATGCGTTTGCTGCCGAATTTGGCTGGATCGATCATTGTCGTGTTCAGCAGGTCGCGCTCGAAATCGGCGGCGATTCGTTCTACGCTGGCGTTGTTCATCAGCAGTGCGTTGACCTCGAAATTCAGGTGGAAGCTGCGCATATCCATATTAGCTGTGCCGATGCTCGCCGTTTCGCCGTCCACGATCAGCAGCTTGGAATGCAGGAAGCCTTTTTCGTATTCGTAAATCTTTACGCCGGCGTCCAGCAGGATCGGGAAGTACGAGTGGGACGCCCAGAACGGCAGTTTCTTGTCCGGCTTGGCCGGGAACAGCAATCGAACATCCAAGCCCGATAAAGCAGCGGTTCGCAGAGCAGTCAAAATATCTTCGTCCGGAATAAAATACGGCGTGGCGATCCAGACCGACTTTTTCGCTGTAGTAATCATCGAGAAGAAAATATGCTTCAGCGCCCGACGATCGTTATCCGGTCCGCTGGCAATGATCTGCACCGCGCCCAATTTCGGGTTCGGCTTGCCTTTCGACTGAAAATATCCGGGTCCCGTCGGCTGCTCGTTCGTCATATGCCGCCAGTCCCGCAAGAAGATCCGTTGCAGCGTACTGACGGCTTCCCCTTCGATCCGCATATGCGTATCGCGCCAGAATCCGTACGTTTTGCTGCGGCTAAGGTATTCGTCGCCCACGTTCAAGCCGCCGATAAAGCCGATGCTTTTGTCAATCACCACGATCTTCCGATGGTTGCGGTAGTTGACCCGGCTAGTCGCCAGCAAAAACTTCGTCGCGCCGAACAAAGCCACCTTCACCCCGGCTTCGCGCATCTCGTCCAAAAACTTGCGCG
Organism: Saccharibacillus sacchari; assembly: GCF_037722395.1. Lineage (GTDB taxonomy): Bacteria > Bacillota > Bacilli > Paenibacillales > Paenibacillaceae > Saccharibacillus > Saccharibacillus sacchari_A. The sequence continues at coordinate 28,700 of NZ_JBBKAR010000042.1, forward strand.
GAAGCTGAATGCTGCCGACGGCGTCAACCATAAAGCGCACCTCGACGCCCGATTTCGCCTTTTCGATCAGCAGCCGTTGGATCTGTGTCCCGATATCGTCCGCCCGGTAAATGTAATATTCCATATGGATATGATGCTTGGCCCCGCGCAGAGCTTCCAGCAGTTCCGAGAACGTGCTGCCGCCATTGGTGAGCACCGCCGTCGGACTCGAATAGGACACGGGCATCAGCGACAAACGGCGCGACAGGCGCAGTATCCGCTGCTGTTCCTCGCTAAAATGTGCCGTATTCCCGATCCCGGCCAGCGTATCCTTTTCGCTCCATTTGTAAATGCGACGATCCCACTCTGCCTTCTTATCGTACTTGCGGCGGCGGAAATAATTCTGTCCGAACAGGAAGTAGAAAATCAGTCCCACCACAGGCAGCAGCCCCAACACCAGAATCCACGACAAGGTGCTCGAAGGATTGCGGTTGTCCATAAAGATCAAGAAGGCAATCGAAACGACGGTCAGGGTGGAAAAAATACTCATCACCGCAGCGGCGGTCGTTCCGAACAGATCGACGCCAAAATAATAAAAGACGAACAGAAGCACGGCAAGCATAAATACAATCAATCCGCGTCTCACTTCGCATGCTCCTTTCGGGTATGGTGTGGCTGCTTCGAGCAAAAAGCTTGTTGATTTCTTCCCTTATCGTTCAGGTCATTACGCGATGAACCGAGGGAGGTTTCATGGCTTACCCCGATTTCTTCCTTGATAACTCCCTTTACCCTTTGCATTGACATTCCGAATCCGCCATGCTAAATTACAACCTAACGACCGTTAGTTCGCTCGGTTTTATTTGTATTTGGGATAAGAAAAGGAGGGCTTTTGTATGACCCGCAAACCTGCTATCGAAGACGTTGCCCTACAGCTTTTTGCCAGCGAAGGCTTCGAAGGAGCTTCACTGGGACGGATCGCAGATGCAGTCGGCATACGCAAGCCTTCGATCTACGCTCATTTTCGCAGCAAGGAAGATTTGTTCTTGTGCGTGTTCAAGCGAACGCTGCGCCGCAAACAATACATGCTGCTTCGGCATATCCTGCAAGACACCGCCCGTCCGTTCGAACAGACGCTGCGCGAACTTGTCGAGCGGCTGATGGACGATCATGAATCGGATGCGGAGACGCGCTTTTTGCTGCGGATGTCTTATTTCCCGCCTAGCGCTTTGCACGACCGGGTGATGGAGCTGGTTAATCCCTTTTTCGCCCAGGCCGAGCTTGGATTGATTCGGTTGCTGGAGCAGCCGGTTCACGCTGAACGCTTGCGTCCGGAAGGGGCGCAGGAAGCAGCTTTGGCGTATCTGACGATATTGGACGGAGTCATGGCGGAAGCCATTTATACGACAACGGCAAAAGCTACGCGGCGGCTGGATGCAGTCTGGCCGGTGTATTGCCGGGGCGTGCTGATTACGAAGTGAAGCGATATTCAAGGAGAGTGACTACGATGAGCCGTGCGAATCGCGGATGGATGTATGTACTGATCGGGGGAGTGTTCGAGGTCGCCTGGGTATCGGGCCTCAAGCACTCCTCGAATATTTGGGAGTGGCTGCTGACCGTGATCGGAATCGCGGCAAGCTTCTGGCTCATGATTAACGCTTCAAAAGTGCTGCCGATCGGCAGCGTGTACGCGGTCTTTACAGGGTTGGGCACGGCAGGAACGGTCGTCGCCGAAACCTTGTTGTTCGGCGAGCCGTTCAGCATTGCCAAAACACTGCTGATTCTGCTTCTGCTATCCGGCGTCGTCGGTCTGAAGCTCGTCACCGACTCGCCGAAGGACGAAGCGTCTCCAGGCATCGTTAGCAAAAAGGAGGCGATCTGATATGCCGTGGATTGCTCTCGTGTTGGCAGGATGCTGCGAAGTATTCGGCGTAATCGGACTTAAGCAGGTTTCGCTACGCAAAGGCGTTCCCGCTTTCGCTTTGCTGATTGCTGCTTTTGCAGGTAGTTTCTCGTTGCTGACGTATGCGATGCAGCATATTCCGATGGGTACGGCGTATGCGATCTGGACCGGCATCGGTACAGTAGGCGGCGCGCTTGTCGGCATGTTTATGTACGGAGAAGCCAAAGAAGCGCGTCGCTTGCTGTTTATCGCAATGATCCTGGCCGCAGCGGTCGGACTCAAGCTAATCTCGTAAAACTGATTTTATCAGCAAAACAGCCGTTCTCGACCCCGGTTTCCCGGTAAAGTTGAGACGGCTGTTTTTTTCGTTTATACTAATTTCTGACTCGATAGTCGTTCACAGAACCGATAAGTCAGACAAGGAGGCGCATGACGTTTTGGCAGACAAATCCGCAGAGCGCAAACATACGATTTTCGCCGTGGCTCTCGCCCTGTTTTCCGAGCGCGGAATCAAGGCGACATCCATGCAGGATATCGCGGAACGCTGCGGTTTTTCCAAAGGGACGCTGTATCAGCATTTCCGCTCCAAGGAAGAACTAATCCGCTCCATCCATGAATACGCGCTCGGCACTTTACAAGAGAAGCTGCAAGCCGCGGCCGCGGAAGACCGCTCCGCTCGCGAGACTTTTCTCGCCCAGATTGAAGTTCTTCTGCATTCATTAATCGAATTCAAATCCTTCATGCTGATGCAGATCCGGGAGCAGGAATTTACCGGAATCGGCGACCAACTGAGGAAAAGCCAGGAAGAAGGTTCTTGCGCTCCGGTGCGACACCCGCTGCTGACCCAGGCTTTCCTTCTGATCCGGCGCAGCCTGATCGGCATCTACGGACCGGAGATCGACCGCTATTCCGGCGATCTGTCTATCGTCATCAGCGGATTGACCTTCTCGTACCTTCAGCTTGCTGACGATTGGGGCATGCCGGAGATTCCGATCCCCGACGCGCTGCGCCATCTGGAATCCATGGTGGATGCAGCCGCAGAGCGCTTGCTTGAACGGCAGCCGGAACCCTTGATTCCTTCGTCGCTATGGGCAGACTGGATCAAGGATGTCCCGGACGAATCAGGTGCGGCCAAGCGGCCATTTATCCTGATTCGCCAAATGCGGGACACGCTCGCCTGGAGCCCGCTCCTGCGCGCCGAACGCGAGGAAGCTTTGGAGACGTTAGATGTATTGGAAGAAGAACTCTCCAATGCTTCGCCGAGGCGCGCCGTCGTGAAAGGTATGGTCGCCAATCTCAGAGAAGTCCTTGTCCTGCACGGTGCGCTGGAACAGCTCAGCCCGCTTATTTCGTACCGTTTGGACGAATTGTCCACGCATTGAAGCAAGATTGAAGCCAGTTGTACATCCCCGAAAATGACGCCCGACAACGGGTGCAGTCCATCTAAGAGGAGTGGAGAATCTTTTTATGAAAAGTATCATCGGTTTTTCCCTGCGCAATAAGCTTGCGGTCTGGTTCTTGACGATTGTCATTACGGCAGCCGGTATTTACAGCGGACTTACCATGAAGCAGGAAACCATCCCCGATATCAACGTCCCTTTTCTGAGCATTACGGCGGTCGATCCGGGCGCCGCTCCGGAGACGGTCATGAACGAAGTGACCGTGCCGCTGGAGCAAATGCTGCGCAACGTGAACGGCGTGCAGAATGTAACTTCCTCGTCGATGGAAAACGTGGCTTCCCTCGCCGTCGAGTTCAACTTCGGCGCCAATCTGGATGAAGCGACCGCCCAGATTCGCGAAGGGTTAAACCAGATTACGCTGCCCGAAGGCGTGGAACGCCCGCAAATCACGCGTTTCAGTCTGAACTCCTTCCCGGTTATCTCGCTGAGCGCATCGGCCGAGACGGGGACGGACGATCTGGAAGAACTGTCCCGCATCGCGCAGGAGCAGGTGCTGCCGGAGCTGGAGAAGATCGAAGGCATCGCTTCGGTACAGCTCTCCGGTCAGTATGTGCGTGAAGTTCAACTGACCTTCGACGACGCCAAGATGGCTGAACTGGGTCTGACCCGGGAAACGGTACAAAATATCGTCGACGCTTCGTCCGTTCGCGCACCGCTTGGATTATTCACGCTGGACGATACCCAATCGGCCGTCGTCGTCGATGGCAATGTCACCACGCTGGACGATCTGAAAGCGTTGGAAATTCCGGTTGTTCCCGAACAGCCGCAGGCTGGCGGAACCGAAGGCAGCGGCGGAGCAGCTCCGGACGCTTCCGGCGCGGCAGGCTCGACGAACGCCGATCCAAGCGCTGCGGGTATTGATGCGACGCAGGAAGGCGAAGCCCAGCAGGGCGCAGGCGTTGATATCACGCAGCAAAGCGACGCCGAGCAAGGCGCGGCGGCAGCTGCGCTTGCCAACGGAATTCCTACCGTTAAGCTGAGCGATATTGCGAAGCTTGAAGTGGTGGGCAGCTCCGAGTCCGTCTCCCGGACCAACGGCCTGGAATCGATCGGCATTCAGATCGTCAAGACCAACGATGCCAACACCGTGGACGTGGTCAATGCCGTCAAAGACCGCATCAGCGATCTGGAAAGCCAATATTCCGGCCTGAACCTGACCGTCATGCTCGACCAGGGCAAGCCGATCGAAGATTCCGTCCGGACCATGTTGGAAAAAGCGATCTTCGGCGCCTTGTTCGCCGTCTTGATCATCCTGATCTTCCTGCGCGACATCCGATCGACGATCATCTCGATTCTGTCGATTCCGCTGTCGCTTTTGATTGCCGTGCTGCTGCTCAAGCAGATGGGCGTCACCTTGAATATGATGACGCTCGGCGCCATGACCGTCGCGATCGGTCGGGTCGTCGATGACTCGATTGTCGTTATCGAGAACATCTACCGACGTATGACCTTGAGCAGCGAAAAGCTGCGCGGGCGTCAATTGATCAGCGCCGCGACGCGCGAGATGTTCCTGCCGATCATGTCCTCGACTATCGTGACACTGGCTGTATTCGTCCCGCTTGCTTTTGTGAGCGGCATGGTCGGCGAGCTGTTCATGCCGTTTGCCCTGACCATGGTATTCGCGTTGCTCGCATCGCTTCTGATTGCGATCACGCTTGTGCCGATGCTGGCGCACACGCTGTTCCGCGGCGGCATCAAAGCCAAAGCTTCGCATGATAAGCCAAGCCGCATGTCCGAAGGTTACAAGCGGATTCTGGAATGGTCGCTGTCCCATAAGCTGATCACGTTCCTGATCGCCGTGGTACTGCTGGTCGGAAGCTTGTTCACCCTTCCCTATGTCGGCACCAGCTTCTTGCCGGAGCAGGAAGACAAGACGTTTACGTTTACCTATTCGCCGGAAGCGGGAGCTACGGATGAACAGGCCCAGCAGCGTATGCTGGATGCCGAAGAATTCGTCCGCGAGCAGCCGAATCTGACCAATATGCAATATTCGATCGGCGGATCGAATCCGCTCGGCTTCGGCTCGTCCAACTCCGCCCTGTTCTATACGGAGTTCGAAAGCGACACCCCGAACTTCGATACGGTCAAAGAAGATTTGATTGCCGGACTGCAAGAACGTATTCCGGACGGCGAATGGAGCCAGATGGATATCGGTGGCGGCCTGGGCGGCAGCCAGCTAAGCGTCAGTATCTACGGAGACAGCACGGACGATCTCAAGCCTGTAGCTGACGAAGTACTGAAGCTGATTCAAGCGGACTCCAACTTCGAAGAAGCGGAAAGCAATCTGGAGGAAGGCTATAACCAATACACGCTGGTGGCCGATCAACAGAAACTCAGTTCCTACGGACTGACTGCCGGGCAGATCGCGATGGCGCTCGCTCCGGTTACGCAGCGTCCCGTATTGACCGAAGTCGATCTGGACGGACAAAGCCATAACGTCTATATCGAGACCGAGAGCAAGAGCTACTCTACGCTTTCGGAAATCGAAGACACCGAACTGACCTCGCCGCTCGGTATTCAAGTCCCGATTAGCGACGTAGTGGAAGTTCAGGAAGGGCTCGCGCCGGATACGATCAGCCGCTCGGACGGCAAAACCGTCGCTCAATTGTCGGCCAATATCGTTGCCTCCGACGTCGGCGGTGCTTCGACCGCACTGGAGAACAAGATTAGCGAGCTGGATCTGCCGGACGGCATCACCGTCGAATTCGGCGGCGTCACCGAACAGATCAATGACACTTTCTCTCAGCTCGGCCTCGCGATGCTCGCCGCGATCGCGATCGTGTATTTCGTGCTCGTCGTGACCTTCGGCGGCGGTCTGGCGCCGTTCGCGATTCTGTTCTCGCTGCCGTTCATCGTTATCGGCGCATTGATCGGCCTATTGATTGGCGGAGAATCGCTTAGCGTATCGGCACTGATGGGCGTACTGATGCTGATCGGTATCGTCGTCACCAACGCCATTGTCTTGATCGACCGCGTGATTCACAAGGAACGCGAAGGACTCTCGACGCGCGAAGCGCTGCTTGAAGCCGGATCGACCCGTCTGCGTCCGATCCTGATGACCGCTCTTGCGACCATCGGAGCTTTGATTCCGCTCGTTGCGGGCTGGGAAGGCGGAGCCGGCATCATTTCCAAAGGGCTCGGCATCACCGTGATCGGCGGTCTGATTAGCTCCACCGCGCTGACCCTCGTCATCGTACCTGTCGTATACGAATTCCTGATGAAAATCAGCAGCAAATCCCGCGCCAGACGCGCGGAACTGGAAAAGCTGGAGACGCCGCTGGACTAAAACCGGACTGAACAGGAAACCGGTTCAACCCCGATCGCGTCTGCGACTTTCGGCGCCCGGACTCGGTTTCGGCTCCAGCCGTTGCAAAGCAAAATACGGCTCAGCAGAAACGCCCATCGCAAAAAAACAACAAAAGCCGCTTCCTCCGGGAAGCGGCTTTTTGTTGTTGCGAAATTCGCGCGAGCGCGAGCAGAAAAACCCCCTGATCCTTCTTGCACAGCGAAGGCGAGATTACATTACCGCGAAACGCCGGACCCGTGCGCTTGCGTCGGAAGCTTCGACTTCGTACGCGATTCAGATACGAAATCTCGGTCAAGCGTAAACATACGACTTCATCAGATACAGAGGACTTGGGGCAGACAGGAGAGCCGCCGGAGCTGGATAAGCGAACAGACAACTCTTAAGCAAGGAAAAGATCGACGCGAACAAAACCGAAACCGCAAAACCTGAAATCCAAACACTTTTCCGGTTAGATTTTCGAAAATAAATACCGATATGCACTTATTTTATTCATATTTCATCGTTTAGGAAGAATAGATGCGGATATGCACTTAATCTCTCCGCATTCTGCTCTTTTTCTCGTTTCCGCTTCAAATAAATGTATATACGCACTTATTTGAGAAATCGGAAGCAAACCGAACGAAATAAGTGTATTTGCGCACTTATTTCACCCGCTTTCCTTTTCCGCTTCCATTTCCACGACTTTGACGGCTCGCATATCTGCTTGTCGGCCAGCCCTCTGCCCCCTGCCGTATCTTATCTATCCGCCGAATTATTTATCCGCCGACTTCGGCTTGGAATGTCCGTTCTCGCTGGCTTCTTCCTCGTTCACGCCCGTTCCCCGCTGAAGCTCCGCGATCTCCGGGAAGACCGGCTCCAATTGTTCGTAGACCCGTTTGAACAGCGAATAATACTGCTCGTACGTTTTGAAGCGGCCGGAATCCGGCTCGTGCGTGCGCAAGATGCCGATGCCGCTTTTCATATCGGCGTAATCGCCGATCGCCCCGTCTGCTTTCATGGCGACGGCGGCCGCGCCGAACGCCGACGCTTCGTACGTATCGGGCACGACTACCTGCGTTCCCGACAAATCCGCCAGCATCTGGGTCCAGATATCGCTTTTGGCGAATCCGCCCGAAGCCAGCAAAGTCCGATTCGCGCCGCCAAGCTCCGTCAACGCATCCGATACGGTGCGCACGGCGAACAAGACCCCTTCCATCGTCGCCCGGCCGAAATGCGCCCGCCCGTGATGCAGCGTCGCTCCGAAATAAGCGCCGCGTGCGTCGGCGTTCCAATAAGGCGCGCGTTCACCGCTCAAGTACGGCAAAAACAGCAGCCCTTCCGAACCCGGAGGAACGGAATCCGCCAGCTTGACGATCCGGTCGAGCGCCTGCTTTTCTTTGAGATCGCCGCTTTCGCCTTCTTCTTCGTCGATCACGAATTTTTCCAGATACCAGCGCAGCGCGATGCCGCCGTTGTTGGTCGGTCCGCCGACCAGCCAGCGATCCGGTTCGAACGCGTAGCAGAACGTCCGGCCGTCCGGGTCCGTCGCCGGACGGTCCGCGAACGAGCGGACCGCGCCGCTGGTGCCGATCGTGACCGCCGTTTCGCCTTTGCCGAGCGCGCCCACGCCGACGTTCGCCAGCGCGCCGTCGCTTGCGCCTACGATCCACGGCGTGTCGGGATGCAGGCCCATCCGGTCGGCCAGCTTGCGGTCCATGCCGCTTAACCGCTCCGTGATCGGCACGATCTCGCCCAATCGGTCCGGCGACAATTCCGTCAAATGCAGCGCCGAATCGTTCCATTTCAGCGTGTGCAGATCCAGCATTCCGGTTGCGGAAGCGAGCGACAGATCGAGCGCGTAACGGCCGAACAACCGATGCAGCAAATATTCTTTGAACGATACGAATTTGGCGGCGCGCTTGAACAGTTCCGGCTCGCGGTCGGCAAACCACAGCAGCTTGGTTAGCGGCGACATCGGATGGATCGGCGTGCCCGTGGCGCGGTACAGCTTCCCGGCTTCTCTCCCTTTCCGCAAAGCGTTCACCTGTCCGATGCTGCGGTTGTCCGCCCAGGTAATGAGCGGCGTCAGCGGATGCCCGTCGCGGTCCACGGCCATCAGGCTGTGCATCGCCGCGCTGATGCCGACCGCCGAGATATCGTCCGCGTGCGCTTTCGCGTCTTGCATCGCCCCGCGAATCGCGTCGACTACCGCGTCGAGCAGCTCGTCCGGACGCTGCTCCGCCCGCCCCGCTTCGGGCACAAGCAGCGCGTACGCCGACTGCGAACCTCCGCGAATCTTTCCTTTTTCATCGTATAAAAAAGCCTTCGTGCTCGTCGTGCCGATATCCAGTCCGATATATAGTCCCATCCGTGCTTCCTCCTTCGCTTCCGGGAGCCGCCGCTTGACGCCGGCTCGGTCCGACCGCCAAGATCCATGATCCGCCGATCCTTCTTTTCGCCAAGCGACGCTGCCCGGTCTATGCCTCATTTGGACGCTCGGCGAGCAATCGAAACAAAAAGCCGCGCGCCTTCTCCCCGAAAGAAGAAAACGCGCGGCTTGATGATCCGTTTATTTGCTGATCCGCTCGTTCAACCAGGCATAATCGGAAGCGATCAGCTCCTCCATCAATTCGCACAGGCTCAAGTAAAGAGGACTTTCCGTATGCTTGCGCAGCTCGCCGCAGAACGCGGGCACCCACGCCAGCAGATGCCGCTTGACGAAGCCCCATTGGATACGCGCCAGTTGCTCGCATTCGCCTTGCGAACGTACGCCCCGCTCGGTGAGGCGTTCGGACAGCACGGCCATAAACTCCAACTCCATGCTCAGCTCGTCGTCTTTTTCCCCGGACGTCTTGTTGAGGATCACGCCGGCCCGGTCGTATTCCGCGCTGACGCGCATCGCCGCCAATTCCGCTTCGCACCCTGCGTAAAAAGACTCCCGAAGCGGAATCCCCGCCTGACGCTGCCCGACCAGCCGGTCGTACTCCGACGTCTCGCCTTTGCAAAAAGCCGCCAGCGAAGCCGTGTCCGGCTCGGAAATGATCGTTTTGAACCGATTGAAAGCTTCGCTCTCCCACTCCAACCGTTGCAGTTTCCCGCGCCATTTCATGACCAGATGCACGCTCGGTCTATAAATAATAAAATCGCTTAGCAATTGATACATCATCCACCGGGTATGTGTCCATTGATTCTCTTCTCGCTCCATCGTAACCGCCTTCTCCATTGTCGCACTCGTCATTAACGTGAGCCTCCTTATGGGAATAAGCGTCCGGAGTCGTTTCGATAGAGATCAAAAAATCCGGTCGCCCATTGATTTTCGCTTCATAAAAAACGTTCGGGTTGCGTACGCTTACAATTCAATTATACCCGCAATTTGAAACAGCTTGATCCACATGATGTGACAAAACGGTAGCATTTCTAACCTTTTCTTTTAGGGCGTATTTGAAAACTCCGAAGGAAGCAGATTTTGCCGAATTTTCGCTCGCAACAAGGAAGGGTTTCGCAGTCGTGCCGGGGCACGTCAAGAAAGCGTGACGCCGTAGCGGGCGAAAAGGCGGTAAAAGATGCATGTCGTTGAGTTTTCAAACACGCCCTAGTAACGCTTTAGATGATTTTGTTGTAATCTGTCTCAGGAAGGACTATATTGTCGATTAGGGACCCTGCCGTCCAGCTTGGTTCCCTTATTAAACCTTACATGAAATGAAAGCCCTTACTTATTAGGTCGAAGACCTATTCCCGCAAGGAGCGTGCTCGACGTGTCCCAACCACAAACCAATCAACCTCAAACCCTTCCCGCAAGTCCTTCGCCTTTCCTCCCACTCAAAGCCTTCAATTTCTTCCTATACGGTGCAATCGCGGTCTTCGCCAGCTTTTTCCCGCTTTATTTGCAAGACGGGGGCATGAGCAAGTTGGAGATCGGAACGTTAATGGCGATCGGGCCGTTCGTGTCTCTGGTTGCCAATCCGTTCTGGGGATATTTGGGCGACCGGATGGAAAATACGCGGCGGATGCTGATTCTGATGCTGGCCGGTACTTTGGTGCTGTCGCAGTTCGTTTTTCACGTGCAGTCGTATGCGATGATCTATCTGGCGATGATCGCCTTCTACTTTTTCCAAAGTCCGGTCTTCGCGCAAAGCAACACCATGATTCTGGGCTATATCGACGGCACGGATCGCAAATTCGGCGGCTTCCGCCTCTGGGGATCGCTCGGCTGGGCATTGACGGCCGCGGCGGCAGGCTTCGTGATTGATCGCGTCGGAACGTCTCCGGGGGTGCCTTGGTTATTCACCGGGCTGCTCGGCGCGACGCTGCTGACAGCTGTGGTGTTACCGTCGCTGCGTCGCCCGGCCGCCACCAACGTGGTCGCTCCCGGCGGATTCGGCAAAGTCCTGGCCAATCCGACTTTCGCGGCCTTTCTGCTGCTCGGCGTGTTCGTCTCGATTCCGAATGCGATGAACGGGACGTTCATGACGCTCTATATCACCGACCTCGGCGGATCGCGTCAGATGGTCGGTTGGGCCGTCTTTTCCGCATCGGCTGTCGAAGCGTTATTTTTCCTGCTGTTCGACCGCTTTTTCCGTAAAAGATTGGGCTTTATGATGGTGTGCCTGACGGTCGTGAGCGCGCTGTTCGCCGTTCGTTGGTATCTGATGTCGACCGTGACCGATCCGATGCACATCGTGTATATCCAGATGCTGCACAGCGTGACGTATGCCGGCTACTTCTACGTGGGCACGCTGATGACGAGCATGTTCGTGCCGACCGCGTACCGGGGAACGGGACAGGCGCTGTTCACTTTGTCATGGAGCGGCGTATCGGGCATCGTGGCGGGCATTCTCGGCGGCTGGATGTTCGACAATTTCGGCGCGCCGATGATGTACCAGAGCGGCACCGTGCTGTCCGTGATCGGAGCCGTCGGCTTCGCCGCGATGGGCTACACGCTGCACCGAAGCGGGCAACTCGCTCCGGCGGCGGCTTCGGCCAACGCCAAGCGATAACGGGAACGTCACTAGCGAAAAACGACCGTATGCCAAAAAGGTCCCGATTCTCCGGCGCATGGAGAACGGGACCTTTCGATATGAATCACCGTAAACTTCGTTTTATTTCTTCGGCAGCTTGAACGAACTTTTCATGGATACGATCCGGCCAAACACCGGCTTGCCGGCTTCGGACAGCTTCGGATCGACGTTGAAGTAACCGTGACGGAAAAATTGGAACTTGTCTTGCGCTTGCGCGTCTTGAAGCTGCGGCTCCACGAAACCGTGCACGATTTCGAGCGAGTCTTTGTTGACCTTTTTCAGGAAATCGTCCACTTCGTCCGCGGATACGTCGTTCGTCTCGTCCGTCGCCAGTTCTTCCGATTCCTCGTCTTCGCCGAGCAGCGGCTCGTACAGACGGAATTCGGCCGGAACGGCTGCGGAAGCGTCGACCCAGTGGATCGTGCCCTTGACTTTGCGTGCGTTGAAGTCGCTGCCGCTTTTCGTTTCCACGTCGTACGTGCAGTGGATCTCGACGACATTGCCGTTCTCGTCTTTGATAAAGTCGTGGCATTTGATAAAGTAGGCGTGCTTCAGACGAACTTCGTTACCCGGGAACAGTCGGAAATATTTGCTGACCGGCTCTTCCATGAAGTCGTCCTGTTCGATATAGATTTCGCGCGAAAACGGAATTTGGCGAATGCCCATTTCTTCGTTTTCGGTGTTGTTTTCGGCTGGCAGCAGTTCGCTTTCGCCTTCCGGATAGTTGGTGATGACTACTTTGAGCGGACGCAGGATCGCCATCGTGCGCGGTGCTTTAAGCTTCAGGTCTTCGCGAACGAAATGCTCCAGCGTTTGGATATCCACCAGACCCTGGCTGCGCGAAATGCCTGTCTCGTAAATGAACGCCTTGATCGCTTCCGGCGTGTAGCCGCGGCGGCGCATCCCGGAGATCGTCGGCATACGCGGATCGTCCCAGCCGTCGACCAGGTTTTCTTCGACCAGCTTGCGCAGCTTGCGCTTGCTCGTCACCATCGTCGAGACGTTTAGGCGTCCGAATTCGTATTGGTGCGGCTGGGCTTCCATCTCGCACTCGCGCACGACCCAATCGTAGAACGGGCGTTGATCTTCGAATTCGAGCGAACACAAGGAATGCGTTACGCCTTCGATCGCATCTTCCAGCGGGTGCGCGTACGTGTACATCGGGTAGATGCACCATTTGTCGCCCGTATTGTGGTGCGTCGTATGCGAGATGCGGTAAATGACCGGATCGCGCAGGTTGATGTTCGGCGATGCCATATCGATTTTCGCGCGCAGCACGCGTTCGCCGTTTTGGAACTCGCCGTTGCGCATACGCGTGAACAGATCCAGGTTTTCTTCAACGGGACGGTCGCGGTACGGACTATTTTTGCCCGGCTCGGTCAGCGTGCCCCGGTTCTCGCGAATCTCGTCGGCCGATTGATCGTCGACATAAGCGAGCCCTTTGTTGATCAGCAGCACGGCGCGCTCGTACATTTCGTCGAAATAATCCGAAGCGTAATACTGATTATCCCATTCGAATCCGAGCCACTTGATATCTTCCTTGATCGAGTTCACGTATTCGACGTCTTCCTTGACCGGGTTCGTATCGTCGAAACGCAGGTTGGTACGTCCGCCGAACTCGTCAGCCAAGGCGAAGTCGATAAAGATCGCGCGAACGTGCCCGATGTGCATGTAACCGTTAGGCTCCGGCGGGAAACGGGTTACGATTTCTTTGACTTTGCCGCTTTTCAAATCTTCTTCAATAATGCTTTTAATAAAATTCGGTGGGGTCTTGGCGTTCTCCACATCGATCAACCTTTCATTATGCCCGGGTATACCGGTTTTTAACCGTTATGTCTAATCTTTTCGGCCTCTGCTCTTGCTCTACACTTCAATATAACGCAAATCGGCCTTTCCATTCAATAAAAACGCCTGTCTTTTCCCTCTATGGACTGCTTGGACGCTTTTGACGCACCGGGCGGGTTGGAGTAGCATAAGAAACATCATCCCCGCGAAAAGGAGACTTCTTCATGTTCAGCCTGCCGTTAAAAGAATCCGTACAGCTTAAGCCGCTGCGCAGCGGTCATGCAAGGGAGCTGCTTCAACTGATCGAAGGCTCGCGCCATACGCTGGGTCCCTGGATGCCTTGGACGCAGCAGTTACAGGAGCTTGAAGATGCCGAGGAATTTATCGGCAATGCCGCCCGGCTTTACGCAGAAAACGACGCGATTACGGCCGGCTTGTGGGAACGCGAACAATTGGCTGGAGTCATCGGCTTTCACGAGATCAATTGGCGCAGCCGTTCGACCCAGATCGGCTACTGGCTCGGCGAAGCGTTCGAAGGGCGGGGCTTGATGTCGCTGGCCTCACGGGCGCTAATCGACTATGCCTTTATCGAACTGGGTCTGCATCGGATCGAGATTCGCTGCGCGACGAACAACCAGCGCAGTCGGGGCATTCCCGAACGGCTCGGCTTTTTGCTGGAAGGCGTGCTGCGTCAAGCCGAGAAGCTGGACGACGGTTACGTGGATCATGCGGTCTACGGGATGCTGGACGAAGAATGGGGCGCGAAGCGGCCTCTTTTCTAAACAGGTTGATCCATGCCCTTTTACAGAAGCCAGCAGCTCATGAGTACGTCATCGACGAACTTCCCGTCTATGTGATACTCCCGCTCCAACTTGCCCTCGATGGTGAACCCGCAGCGCAAATAGAAGCGGATCGCGTCTTCGTTGGTGGATAGCACGCGCAGGCGCAGTTTTTTCACGCCCCGACGCATGGTATGCAGCTTGATGGCCGCGATCAGCTTCCGACCGACGCCCATCCCTTGATACGCCGGATGTACCGCGATATAGATCTCCGCCACATGCGCGTTGCTGAACATGAGCGTCGGCGGCCGCCAGCCGATACAGCCCACCACGATCCCGTCGCATTCGGCCACTAATTGATTCTCCGGCGGGCAGTTGCGCAAATAATGCGTACGCGACTTCCAGACGGGAATCTGCGGCGAGTTGCGAGAATTCCACACCAGCTTATCGATCCGCATCAACGGCTTGGCATCCTTTATCGTCGATTCGCGAATCGTCACTTCGTTTTCGATCGTCCGCTGCATCCCCGCTCCTCCTCTGCTGCTATTCAAAACAAGCTAAAAGGCTTTTTGTAATCCAGTCCTGCATCTTATCTCTGCTCTATTCGATAGTGAGTGCTTTTGGCGAACGTTGCAGGCGATGGTTCAGCACGAAAAACAAGCAGGACAGGATCGCCGCCGATACAGCCAGCCACGCGACAGGCCCAAGCCCGCCGCGGTCATACAAAATCCCCATAATATAAGGCCCGATGACGCGACCCGCTTGCCCGATACCGCCGGATACCCCGAGATAGAACGGCGCATTGGCGCTGGTACGCTCGGAGATAAAGGCAGGCATCGCGGGTTGGAACAATATCTCCCCGATCGTCGCCAGGAACATGGCCGCGACCAGCGCTCCGTATTGCGGGAACAACAAGATGACCAGATACCCGGCGAGATAAAAAAGACTGCCCGCTGTCATCTGCGATTCCGGCTTGCGGGCGAAAGAACGCTTCATCCAGGAGATCAGCGGCTGAAGCGCAAAGATCAGCACGCCGTTCATCGTCCAAAGGATGCTGTAGTGGGACGGCGGCTTGCCTTCCGACAGAATCGCCGGCGATACGCCTCCGTTCCAGATACAATTGCCCAGCCACAGGAACAGCGCGCCGATCCCCATGTACAGGTAGACACGGGTGTTTTTGAGCAGCGGCAGCGCTTTTTGCTCGCGCTTGGACGTCTTCGCTTCGACATGCAGTTCTCCCGCCCGGTCGACGCGCTTCAAATAAACGAAGAAATAAACGGCGAACAGCAAGCACGTACAGCCGTTCAGCACGAAGGTCAGCGGAAACGAAAGTTGAGCCAGCGGGCCGCTCAGCGCCGTACCCAACGCGACGCCGATATTGTTGCCGACATAGATCGTATTGAAAATCTCGCCTCTGCGCGAAGCGAAACGGAAACCGATAAACGCCTGGATCGCCGGCAGCGTCATGGCGTTGCTGAAGCCGACGATCAGCATCGTCACCATGTACAGTCCCCAGTGAGCGCTAACGATCGGCAAAGCAAACAGGGATAACGCGTTGATCAACAGCGAACCGACCAGCAGTTTTTTCACGCCGATTCGATGGTACATCGCGCCGCCGACCAACTGCCCGGCGATCCCGCCGAGCGATTGCAGCAAAATGACCAGTCCGGCGTCCTGCATGCTGCGACCCAGCTCGCCGAACACATACATCGTCGTCAGCGGCCACATCAGTGCGCTGCCGGTGGAGTTGATCAGGCTTGCCAGCAGCAAAGCCTGGATTTCTTTGGGATAACGTTGAAGCCAGTTCATGTACGTTCTGTTTCCTTTCTTTGTCGAGCTGAGGCTGGCGGAAAAGTTACTTTGGCGAGGGAAGCGAGAAGACTGCGAGAAAAATTCGTTCAAGCCGCTGTCTCACTCGGAAAATGGATTGGATTTAAATAAGGAATTTTCCGAGTTCAAAGGCGTCTTGACCTGAATTTTTCTCTCCGTCTTCTCGCTTCCAGCTACGTCGGACTTTCTCGGCAGGTTATTATATTTTTATAAAAAACATGATTCTGGCTTCGGTGTCTATGTTTCCTGAGCATGTCTGACTTCGACGGTCGTTGAAAAGAAGGTGGCGCCGCCGCCCATGTCGGCGATTCGGGAAGACGTGAGGGCATTCGCCAAGCGGCGTTTGTTTGGAGCATTTTCGCCCGGATTGGCGTTCCACCATAGTCCCTGGCTGACGACGGTTCCCGGCAGCATCAGGTCGGTGACGACGGCCTTTAACACATAGACGCCGCGCGCGTTGTAAGCTTCGACCCGCTGTCCGTCTTCGATGCCCCGGGTTGCGGCGTCTTGAGGATGGATTTGGAGCAGCGGTTCTTTTTCCATCGACTGGTGCTTTTCTACGTTGGCGAAGGTGGAGTTCAGGAAGTTGTGGTTGGGCGGGCTGACGAACATGAGCGGGTATGCGGGATGCTTATGCTCGCGATTTTCGCCGTCAAAGCCTTCCTCAAGCGGCATGTAGGTCGGAAGCGGCGGAAGGCCGAGTGCCTGAAGCTGCTCCGAGTACAGTTCGATTTTGCCCGAAGGCGTCGTCAAACGTTGGAGATAGTCGGCTTTCGGCGACATATCCAGCTCAACGAAACGTTCGGTTTGCAGACGCTCCAGCGTGACGCCTTTTAAATAAGGATTGTCCGGGTTGTCCAATGCCGCGCGCACGACCTGGTTTTCCGTTTCGCGGAAAGCGTCTTCTTCGAACCCCATCGCTTGAGCCAACAGGCTGAACAGTTCGAAGTTGCTTTTACTCTCGCCGGCAGGTTCGATCGCAGGCTCCTGAAGCTGCACATAATGATGCCAGTACGACGTATACAGATCGGTATTTTCGAAGCTGGACGTGGCAGGCAGCACGATGTCCGCGTATTTGGCCGTATCGGTCAGGAATAGCTCGTGCACGACGGTAAACAGGTCTTCCCGCTCCAGTCCTTGCCGCACGCGGTCGGATTCCGGCGCGACGACGGCGGGATTGCTGCCAAACACGAACAGCCCTCTCACTTTCGGCTCCAGCGTCAGCAGAGCGTCGGCCAGCTTGTTCATATTGATCGTGCGCACGCCGGGATTCGGACGCAGATCCGGACGCGTCAGCGCGTCGTCGTTCAGCGAAGCGTAGGCGCCGTTGGACTTGAACGCTCCGCCGCCGCATGTCCATTGTCCGGTCAAAGCCGGCAAGCAAGATACCGTCCGCACGGCCATTCCGCCGTTGTCGTGATGTTGCAGCCCGTTGCCGATATGGATATGGCTCGGCGATGTCTCGCCGTAGAGCATCGCCAACGTAACGATATCGTCGGCCGGAACCCCCGTAATACGCGATACCCGCTCCGGCGTGTACTCTTTGGCGTGCTCGCGCAGCTCCTCGTGTCCAACGGTATGCGCTTGAAGGAACGCTTCGTCCGTCAGTCCGCGTTCGAACAATACGTTCATTATCCCCAGCGCAAGCGCCGTATCCGTGCCCGGATAAAGCGGAATAAACCAATCGGCCCGGCGTCCGGTCAAATTTTTATGCGCGTCGATCACCATGATCTTCGCTCCGTTTTTGCGGGCTTGTTCCATCAGTACGGCCTGGTGCATGCTCGTGCTAACGATATTGCCGCCCCAGACGATAAACAGCTTGGCGTTCAGCGTATCTTCCGGGCTTGAACCTCCGCCGAAGCCCATCGTATACTTCCAGCCGGTATTTCCCGCCGAGTTGCAGATCGTATACGCAAGCTTGGAAGCCCCCAGTTTGCCGAAGAAACGCCGGTCCATGCCTTCGGCGTTCAGCACGCCCATATTGCCATAGAAACTGTAAGGCAGTATGGATTCGGCTCCATGCTCGGCGGACAAAGATTGGAACTTTTCAGCGATTTCCGTAAGCGCCTCTGCCCACGAAATGCGCATAAAGCGCCCCGATCCTTTTGGACCGGAACGCTTCATTGGATAGAGCAACCGATCCGGGTGATAGACCTTTTCGGCCATATGCCTGACTTTATTGCAGATCGCCCCTTTGGTCGCGGGATGATGCGGATTGCCTGTGACTTTGACGATCTTACCTTCTTCCTTGTGCAGCAGCAGGCCGCAGGTGTCCGGGCAATCAAGCGGGCAGACTGCCGGAAACACACCGCTAGGCCGTTCAGTCATGGACATGACAGACGGCTCCTTTCTCACATGAAATCGTAAATTCTTCCAGGCCTTCATTGTAGCATAATTTTTCGGCAAAATATTTTTTCGCAAGGTTAGCGTACAAGTGTTTCAACCGGATGAAGTAAAGGTTATTTAAAAGCATTGGCAAATAGGCGGTAAGTGATGTCCCCTTCATGAACTGTACCTGCTGCCATATCATGGACCACTCCCGAAATTCGCCTTCACAAGCTCCTTCCCCCGGACTTGTGAAGGCGAATTTATTTTGCATGACTTTTTGTTGCCGGAATGCGTCTATTGTATGTACGATGTTCAATCATCACGCGTTCGCTCAAGGAGGAGAATACTTTGCTCGGAAAAAAATTAGGGATGCCGGTTGTGGTCGCAATGGCAAGCCTGTTGGCTCTAACCGCTTGCTCGCCTACCGAATGGGCGGCGAAGGTCGTGACCGACCGCCTGGCTCCCGTCGAACGTCACCCGGATCAGCAGCGTCCTTTGATCGGTTATGTATCGGCTTCGCAAGGATATAGCTGGAAAAGCGACGGTCAAACAGAACCGAGCCAAGCCTGGCAAAACGTGCCGGAAGTCCAAACGATGTACGATCCGGAAGAAGTGGATCTTGCGCACAATACCGGATTCACGGTTCGGGACAAAACGATAACGGGCAAGTCGCTGGAAGATATCGTGAAACAAGCAGCGGCTTACGAATACAAGCACCAAGTGGACGGGATTCATATCGACGCCGAGATTATCGAAGGCGATCATATCTTGGCTTCTTTCCCGTACCGGTACGAAGGCGAGCCCTATCAAGGAGTCGTGCTCGCCAAACGCAAAGGAAACGGCTACGTCTACGAACGCATGAGCTTCTCTCCCGAATTGACCGATGAAGGCAAGCCGTTGCCCTTCGTGCCGGGCAACGGAACGACAGGAATCAATTCAAAAACCGACTCCGATATTCGTTGGGTCGGCGGCAACGTGAACGACGAACGGATTCGCACGATCGTGATGGTCTACGAAAACGGTCCGGTTCTGATTCCGATCAAACCCGATCAGGCCACCTATCTGATTGCCGACGACGGCGAGATCATGGAATCGAATCTGCTGTATATCGAAGCGCAGGACGAGAACGGGAAAGCTCTATATACGTGGCAATACTCGTAGGCGAGGCTTGAGGTTCGGTGCCGGGACATGTTTTTCGTTCAAATCGCATTTTATCGGCTGAACGCCTGCCTCCTTTGCCGTCTGTCTGTCGGCTTCGACGATGCTATGTTATATTGAGCCTAATGCAATAACAGGTTTTATCCATTTTCCAAAAAAGGAGAGATGCACATCATGCCAAACAGCATTGCCGTATTCTGCGGTTCGAGAGAAGGCGCCTCGCCCGCTTACATGGAAAGTGCACGCGCGCTCGGTCTTGAGATGGCCAAACGCGGAATCACGCTTGTCTACGGCGGCTCGCGGGTCGGCCTGATGGGCGCGGTCGCCGATGCGGTGCTGGACAATGGCGGAAGCGCGATCGGCGTGCTGCCTACGTTCATGCAGACCCGCGAAATCGCGCATTTGGGTTTGACCGAGCTGATTATGGTCGAATCGATGCACGAACGCAAAGCCAAAATGGCCGAACTTGCCGAAGGCTTCATCACATTGCCCGGCGGCTCCGGCACGATGGAAGAATATTTCGAAGTTTTCACGTGGGCACAACTTGGTCTGCACACCAAACCGATCGGCGTCTTGAATGCCGCAGGTTATTATGATCCGCTGATCGCTTTGTTCGACCGGATGACCGGCGAAGGATTCGTCACGCCCCAACATCGGGAGATCTTGCTGACAGCTCAAGAGCCTTCGGCGCTGCTGGATCAGATGCAAGCCTACCGTGCCCCGGAAGTGTCGCAGATCCTGACCGAAGAACGTACTTAGTACGTGCAGGCTGCAAACAAAGTAATATTGGTGCGACAAGAGAGAATTTATGGACACAAAAGAACCTGTGCACGCCGCCTTCTTCGCGACGTTCTACAGGTTCTTTTTTAGCTCGAAAATATTGAAGATTTCTCAGGCGTTCTTTTTCAACTCCGGAGTGCCGTAACTGCCTTGTTCAGCCGAAACGGCTTGATGTTCGGCAGGCTTGCGCAGGTAAGTGCCCCAATACGCGGCGGCGACGAAGATCGCTCCGCCTGTTAGGTTGCCGAGCCATACCGGTACGAAATTCGCAAAATACTGGGCCCATGTAAAATGTCCTTCGAAGATCGCCGCCGGGATCAGGAACATATTCGCCACAACGTGCTGGAAGCCAATCGCGACAAACGCCATCGTAGGGAACCAGATCCCGAGGATTTTTCCGCTCATATTGTCCGCGCCGTAACTGAGCCATACTGCCAGCGCCACCAGCCAGTTACAACCGATCCCGGAAATAAACGATTGCAGGAACGTGCTGTCGATCTTGTGTCCCGCCATATCGACCAGCTTGTCCAGATAAGGACCCGACGCGGTGAGGCCGACGATATGACCGAAGAAGTACGCGACGAAGATCGCGCCGGCAAAGTTGGCGATCGTGATCAACACGAGGTTTTTGAGCATTTCGCCTGTCGTGATGCGCCGCGCCATGCGCGCCAGCGGCACGGCCATCATATTGCCGGTTAGCAACTCCCCGCCCGCGAGCAGAACCAGCACCAGCCCGACCGGGAACACGGCGGCCCCGATAAAGTTCGCCATGCTGCCCCATTCTTCCGGCGTATTGGCGATGACCCGAATATCCAGCAGGAATCCCAGCGCAATAAACGCACCGGCCAAAAAGCCGAGAATCAGAACGGAAGAAAGCGTATTATGCGCCTTTTTGACGCCGTTCTCGACCGTAACTTCTGCGATTTGCGGCGGTTTGTTGTAAGCCATTGTTGTCGTCCCCTTTTATAGCTAAAATTTGAACAATTCCTTTTCGTACCCCATTTTAGCGTAGAAGATCAGGCTAGTACGTGATAAACATCATACTATCGGCGATAAAGTGAATATTTTCACTTATTTTCGAGATATTTATTTCCGTCTCCGTCCATTAGGGGTTTCCCTCGTTTCAATGCGGACGATTCCCTGTTTTGTTTTTCGACAGATGACGCATACAGGTACCCGCAAGATCCGGATATAGAGTAGAATACAGATAAAAAAGAGTCGAATACCATTAAAAGATTCTATTGAACAGGCGGTGACCTTTGGTGCACGATCCCGATTCTACGCGTTTGGCGATTCCCGGTTGGATGACGTCGATTCCCGGTTCCGACGCTTGGGCGGCGGCGGAGCCGATCGACAAAGGCTGGTCGCCCGACCGCAAATACCGGATTCGGACGCGGGACGGCGGCTCTTTGCTGCTGCGCGTATCCGAAGCCTCAACAGCCGAAGCGAAAAAAGCCGAGTTCGAACGCGTACGGCAAGCTTTCGCGCTGGGCATCCCGATGTCTCGCCCGCTCGCTTTCGGCGTATGCGACGGTTCCGATCACCCAGACGAACCGGAAGATCGCGGCGCACCGGAAGATCGGAACCGTTCGGAAAACCGGCCTTTCGTCTACTCGCTGCTGAGCTGGATCGAAGGGAAAGACGCACAGGATCTGCTACCCGGCCTGTCCGACGACGAAGCATACCGTCTGGGACGCCGCGCGGGAGAATATCTGCATCGCATGCACACGCTCCCCGCTCCGGCCGGAACTCTCTCGCCCGCGGCCGCTTTGCGCAAGCAGATCCAACGCAAACAAGCCGCCTATGAGCAATGCGGCTACCTTCTGCCGTTCGACCGCGAGCTGCTGGCGCAGATCGAAGCCCGGCTTCCGCTGCTGGAAAACGTCGCTCCGGGATTCCGCCAGGGCGATTACCATCCCGGCAACATGATCCTGGCTCCCGACGGCAGCCTGCATATCATCGACTTCAACCGCTCCGACTACGGCGATCCTTACCGCGACTTTAATCGCCTGATCACATTCACCAGCCGGATCAGCCTGCCTTTCGCCCGCGGCCAACTCGACGGCTACCTCGCCGCAGCCCCTTATGACCCGCACTTTTTCGGCCGCTTATCGCTCTACTGCGCCGTAGAATCCTTGTACGCCATCGTCTGGGCCGTCCCTTTCGGCGAACCGGAAATCAGCGATACCTTGCAACGCTCCGAACAAATCTGGAGCGACTTCGACGGCTTCACGCGAGATGTCCCGGTCTGGTACACCCAATAAGCCGTATATCCTCTCTTGTCTCTTGTCCTGTGATACACATCAACCCAAAAAAGCTGTCCCGGCCTGCATACAAGCCGGAACAGCCTTTTTTATGCTTTTATGTTGTATCTTTTATCTTTTATTTTATTCAAAAGTCCGAGCGAGGACGCCCCCGACCGGCGGAGGGAGAAATTCAGTGTAGGAGCGTTAGCGTTCGCCTTTGCAGTTGGGAAGCTCCCTTATTCAAATTCAATCCGGCTTCCCAAGTGCAACACGCGACCGAAACGAATTTCTCCCGCAGCCCGCGTTCAAGCCATCACGCGTTTGTCTGCTCCTTCACCGACCGCGCCGCTCTCTCCTCCGTGTCCGAGACCGGCTGCGCATCCATTGCCGCGAAGCCCAGCGAGTTCAGGTAGTTCCACGGTTTGTTGTAGTGCGGTTGGAAGAAGAAATCGACGAAGGCCAGTTCTTCGACCGTCATTCGGTTTTGAATGCAGACCGACAGCGTGTTGATCGACTGCGTCAGGTCCACTTTGGACATGAGTTGCGCTCCTACGATGCGTCGGCTGTCTTTTTCGAACACGATCTTGAACGTCGCTTTTTCGTATTCCGGCATGAACTCCGGACGGTAGTTGTCTTCGAACGTCGCTACGGCCACGTCCAGTCCCGCTTCGCGGGCGGCCACTTCGGTCATGCCCGTTGCGGCGATATTGTCTTCATAGATTTTGATGCCGCTTGTGCCTTGCGTGCCCATGTAGGCGATTTTCTTTTCGACCAGGTTCAGCGCGATCAGCGTACCCATACGCACGGCGTTGGTCGCGAGCGGGATGTAAGCGGCTTTGCCTGTCGGATTGTAACGGATCGCGCAGCTGTCGCCGGCGGCGTACACGTCTTTGACGCTCGTTTCCATATAGTTGTCGACCAGGATCGCGCCGTTCGGCAGCATATCAACTTGGTCTTTGAGCAGATCGGTATTCGGGCGGAAACCGATGCAGAGGATGACCATGTCCGCTTCGTGCTCGCCTTTGGTCGTAATGACTTTTTGGACTTTGCCGTCTTTGCCTTCGAAGCGTTCGACTTTTTCGTCCAATGCCAGCGTAATGCCTTGCTCCACCAGCGAGTCTTCGATCCGATCGGTAAACTCGGCGTCCAGGTATTTGCTCAGAATCCGTTTTTCCGCGTCGATCAGGGTCACGTTTTTGCCGTTCATTTCAAAAGCTTCCACCAGCTCGACGCCGATATAGCCTGCTCCGATCACGACTACGTTTTTCGCGGTTTTCGCTTTTTCGATAATCATGTTGGAGTGGTTGAAGTTTTTCGACAAAATGATGTTATCCAGCTCGATGCCTTCGAACTTCGGAATGATCGGCCACGAACCGGTTGTCACGATCAGCTTGTCGAACGTGTCGCCGAACTCTTCGCCGTTTTCCAGATTGCGCACGGTCAACGTTTTGCCTGCGGCGTCAACGTTCAGCACTTCGTGGCGCATCCGCGTTTGCACGCCGAGGGTCATCAGATGCTCCGGCGAAGAGTAGAACAGGCCGTCGGGGTCTTTGACCACGCCGCCGACGTACAACGCGATGCCGCACGACAGGAAAGAGATATTGTCGTTGCGCTCGTATACGGTGATTTCGGCATCCGGGTAAAGCTTGGCGGTGCGGACGATAGCGGCGGTTCCTGCGTGCGTACAACCGATAACTGCGATCTTCATGAGTGAATTCCTCCAATAGGATAATTTTTTATGGGATAAAACTTTGCTTGCAAAGTCATGTGAAAATTTGTACATAATCGTGTAAAAAAAAGATTTTATAACAACTACCCGGCTTTGCGTCGACTGACGCTTTATTGTGAAATTGTTCACCTTGCTAACCAGGTTTGTTTGTGAATGTGTTCACCTGATATCTCTTATTATAGTGTGACATTTTTCACATTGCAAGTGTAAATCCTTAATTTGAACCTTTATTCACATAGTTGTCACAAAAAGAGGTTCGTTGTCTGGTTTCCGTCTCCGTAAACGTACGATTGATCATAGACACGTAAAAACCGCATGCCGAATAACGTTCGACACACGGTTTCTTTTTCAAAACGGTCTTATTGCGAAGCGGTACGGCGCACTTCGCTACCGCTTCCGTTATTGAGCGGCATTTTGCCTTGAGGAGCCGAATCGCGCTTGCGTTCTTCCGACAATGCGTAGAGCGCGTACGGCAGACACAGAGGCACGCCGGTACGCGGATCGGTCACGATATCCGCTTCGATGCCGAACACTTCGTGCATGACGAGCGGACACATGACTTCGAGCGGCGTGCCGGAAGCCAGAGCTTCCCCCTGTTTGATCGCGATCATATGTTGGGCAAAACGGGACGCATGGTTCAAGTCGTGCACCACCATGACGATCGTACGGCCCTGCGTTTTGTTCAAATCGTACAGCAGTTGAAGCACTTCGAGCTGATGCGCCATATCCAAATACGTAGTGGGCTCGTCCAGGAACAAAATATCCGTTTCCTGAGCCAGTGCCATCGCAATCCACGCACGTTGACGCTGACCGCCGGAAAGCTGGTCGATCGGGCGGTCATGGAATTCGCGCATACTGGTCACGTCAAGCGCCCATTCCACGACTTTTTTGTCTTCGGCCTTCAGCGTACCGAAGCCTTTTTGGTGAGGAAAACGTCCATAGGAAACCAGTTCCGTTACGGTGAGTCCTTCCGGTGCGGTAGGTGTCTGTGGCAGAATCGCCAGTTGCTTCGCGATTTCGCGGGTCGACTGCTTATGAATGGATTTGCCGTCGAGCAGCACGCTGCCGTTTTTCGGACGCATCAGACGCGCCATCGTTTTCAAGATCGTCGATTTGCCCGAGCCATTCGCTCCGACCAATGCCGTGATTTTGCCCTGCGGAATTTCAATATTAAGATCCTTGACGATCAGACGATCCTCATACGCGATATCAAGGTTAGTTGTGCTTAAACGGAACATAAAGTAAACCATTCCCTTCCGAAAAGTCTTGAGCCCTTATATGAAAACCAAATGTAGTTGCTTGTATACGTCCGTATGCCTGTCCTCATTGGAACTTCATTCTTTCTTCATTACTGTTTAAGATACTGATAATCATTATCAAATGTCAAGTTAAATTTGCACCCGCACATTTTGTTAACCAAGACAAAAAGGCCCAAAAGCCCCCTTGGCTTTTGGACCTCTTCCATCAGGAAGTCGCACAACGAACACGTGCAAAATATAGGATCGGTAGTTTGGAAACTAAGGACGATCAGTTAGGACTTGTACTTAAGCTGCTTTTTGAGCTGACTTACCCGACTTTGACTGATTCCCAACATCTGAGCAATTTCGCTTTGACTGGATTCTGGATGGTCAATCAGCGCCTGCTCCAGGCGCGGCAACATATCCGACACCCGAATCCGCTTTTTGGATGCAGATTCATCAATGGTCGGAGCCTGAGTCACGGGTACAACAGGCGCATGCTTGAGTTCCTGTAGACACGAAGCACATACGAATTGATCCTTGTAATACACAACGCTATCCAGCGTGCGGCAGAATGAACATTCCGTCGACTTATACTTACGCATTACAAGCATGCCATCGTCCGTTACGAAAAATTCCAACGAATCGCCAATCTCGATATTTCTCGTTCCCCGAATCTCACTAGGGATCACGATCCGTCCGAGACTATCCAAACTACGAATCATACCGGTATCCTTCATTTTGAATTCCTCTCTATGTGAAGTTAGAGTTTAGCCAAAAAGTTTATTTAATATGCAGTATAACATATTTCGGAATAATTGCTACTTTTTGTTCAAAAAATTACTGAATATCCAAATGCGATTTGTAAGGCCCTCCGAGGCGAAACCACGCTAAATTTATTGTAACTGCAAAGCGTATGTACATCAAGATAACAAAAAAATAAAAAAATAAAAAATGTAAACATGATTCGCCTTTTAAAATTTTGTATAGAAAAAAACCGCTTTGATCAAAAGACGGATCGGTGGGGCCGGAATCCATGCTTTTTGACAAAACGGTTTTTTCACGAGATTTCATTGTACGGCTTCAGCATCATTTAATGGTTCAATCGAAAGCCGTCAGACTCCTGTCGACTTCTGGCAAGCCATGTTGTTGCAGCTATCTTGCTCCTACTTCCGAACGTCCCGATTTCTGACGCTGCGCGAGTACAATATAAGCATCCAACCGCTGGCTTAATTCGACAACGTCCCGGTCACAAAAACTCTTATGTTCCGTGATCTTCAGCAGCTCATGCCGCAAACGTTCGATCATGGTGTATAGCGGTTCTTCGTTGCGATAAGAATTGTAAGCCAATACGGTCACCTTCCCTCTCGTGCTTACTTTTTAATCATAGCCTTTGATAGCGAAAAACAATTTTTGCTAAATTCAGATAAAACCACACTTTTTTGTAGAACTCATTACAGGTAATACGCAATATTCGCTATACGGGATCTATTGACGCCTGATTCTTTTGTCTGGTATACCTGACGTATCGGATTTTAAAATCAAAGGAGGTTGCGTGTGCCGCCCGATTCCAACGAGTTGACGCATCTATTTATCCGGACGCTCCGCGCCCACCATAGTCGGATGCACGCTGTGCACCAAACCCTCGACATCCATCCCGGACAAGCTCCGGTGTTTTTTATTTTGTCCAACCATGAAGGATTAAATCAAAAAGAATTGGCGGAGCGCATGCATATCAAGCCGGCCACGCTGACTGTTATGCTGACCCGGCTTGAACAGGCAGGCTTCGTTGAACGTTTCTCCGATCCGAACGACCAGCGCGTTTGGCGAATTCGCCTGACGCCGGAAGGACATGAGATTTCGCGGCGCGTGCATGACGCGGTGGAGGAGATCGATAGCATGACCTTCGGAAATTTCTCGGAGAATGAGCGGGAGCAGTTTCGCGGGCTGATGACCAAGATGTATGGGAATTTGAAAAGCGAAGGATAAGGAACAAACGAAGAAGATGAACACGAATACCACGGCAAGCTAAAAAAGAGCTTCCGAACCGTGAACACGGGTCGGAAACTCTTTTTTTAAATGAAATCGGATACAGGTAATAAATTCGTTCACGCTTTGAGGTAACCAGCGTCCCGCCCTCTGCTGGATTCGCATCTAAAGCGTATACGATTTCGGCATCGCTGCGTTAATTTGTTTCGACGTCCCGCGACAGATCTTCCGGAAGTTGCTTTTCGGAAACGCAAATTCAACAAAATCCTTTTTCTAAGGCGTTTGCTTGCATGTCTTAGAAAGCGCCGAAGTGCCTATCGGTCGGGATCGATTTGCTTTGGAGAGAGAATTGTCAAAATAAGTGCTCGCGTACACTTATTTGAACGAGAAGAATCCCCGCTCCAAGCATGCAGGGATTCTTCTCATCGAGCTATATATTCAATACGGTCGACCCGCGAGGGACGAACCCCGTGAGGAACAAACCATATCTCGGGTTGCGTAGATCGCGAGCAATGCGAAGCCGGCCTTAGCGGCGGCGTCCGCGGCCGCTGCCTGAATCGGAGCCACGGCCGTTGCCGCCGCGGTTGTTATCGCTGCGGCCGCCGTTGCTGCGGGCGGAGCCTGTGCCGCCGCTTTTGCCGCTGCGTTCGGAACCGTTACCGCGCGACGATCCGCCGCGGCCGGATTCCGAGCGGCCGGACTCGCCGCGGTTGTAGCCGCCGCTGCGACCGGATTCGCCGTTGCGGCCTCCGCGACCGCTTCCGGCGCTGTTCGATCCGCTTTCGCTGCGCGCGCCGCCGCGCCCTGCGCTCTCGCCACGGGAACTTCCGCCCCGGCGGCTAGCGCCTGCGCCGTCACGTCCGGCACGGTCTTCGCCGCCGGCTACGCGGCGCGTTCCGCTACGCGAACCTTCGTCGCGTCCTTGATTGCGACCGCCTTCGCCGCGGCGACCACGTCCGCCTTCCTGACCGCTGCGGCCTCCGCCGGCGCCGCGTCTTCCGCCGCCTTTGACCGAACCTTCGCGGCTGTCGCGACCTTCACGGCTCTCGTTCGGACGACGAGTCGCATCGCTCACGCGAATGATGCCGCCGTTTTGGAACACGACGCGTTCCGGACGCTGCTTGGTCGCGTCTTCGATCAGATCCAGCGTGCTTTGCTCGCGCTGCGTCACGAACGTGTACGCCAGGCCTTTGTCGCCTGCGCGGCCCGTGCGGCCGATCCGGTGGATATAGCTGTCCGTATCTTGCGGAATATCGAAGTTGAAGACGTGCGAGACGCCTTCCACGTCCAGACCGCGTGCAGCCACGTCCGTCGCGATCAGGATTTGCAGACGGGCTTCGCGGAACGCGCGCATAACCTGCTCGCGCTTGTTTTGCGACAGATCGCCGTGCAATTCGGCAGAGTTGTAACCTTCCAATTGCAGCTCTTCGTTCAGCTTGGAAGCGCGGCGCTTGGTACGGCAGAATACGACCGCCAAATAAGGGTTATCGCGGTTGATCAGGAACTTCAGCGCGTCGTATTTATTGCGATCCGTGCATTCCAGCGCGATCTGGCGAATATTGCGTGCCGGAATCTTTTCCGCCGGCGTGATGCTGATCTGCTCGGCGTCTTTGGTATACGCACCGGCCAGATGACGTACGTTGTCCGGCAAAGTTGCCGAGAACAACATCGTTTGGCGGGACGGCGGCGTCGCTTCGATGATCGTCTGCACTTCTTTCAGGAAGCCCATATGCAGCATTTGGTCGGCTTCGTCGAGTACCAGCGTTTTGACGCGGCTCAGATTAAGCGTCTCGCGGCGAATATGGTCGAGCAGACGTCCCGGCGTACCGATGACCAGATCGCAGCCGCTTTTCAGCTTGTGCAATTGGGCTTCTACGTCCTGACCGCCGTATACAGACAAGATCCGCATTTCCGGGCCGGCCATTTTGCGGGCTTCGACCGTGATTTGCAAAGCCAGCTCCCGTGTCGGCGCGACGACCAACGCGGGCGGCAAGCCTTTGCCTTCCGAGCGTCCGCCGTCATGCCATTCGCGTCCGGCGGCGATTTTTTCCAGGATCGGCAGGATAAAAGCCAACGTTTTCCCTGTTCCTGTTTGTGCTTGCACCATGAGGTCGCGCCCTTGCAACGCAAGAGGCAGCGAAGATGCTTGTACGGGTGTCGGTACGGTAATACCCTGTGCTTGCAAACGGTCCAGCACCTCGGGAGCAATCCCCAAATCTTTAAATGTCTTCATTCTATTCATTCCTCCGTATGGGGACGTCTTCCGCGATGCTGGCATTCGCTCGCGCGAATTCCAAAAGAAGGGGTATCCGTCATCCTCTTAACGGATACCCCTTTTCCGAAATCAATGGCCCGAAGGCGCGGAAAGTCCCGATTTTTCGATCATAATGCGGCTGTCTTCGTTCAAGCCGCGAATCTCTGCCTGCTTGCCTTGCTTGTAATACTCCAACTTGACTCTGGCGATCGCCGAAGCGGCCGAGTGGTCCCACACATGCGAATGCGAGAGGTCAATCACTACTTTATTCGGATCATCCGTCGGAGTAAAGTGATCCACGAAATGCGCAGCGGTTCCGAAGAACATCTGTCCGCGCACTTCATAGACTTTTACCCCATTGCTTGTCTCTGAAGTCACCTTAAGCTTCGCAATCTTCCAACCGAAATGCAAGGTGCACAGTACAACGCCCACGCCTACGCCGATCGACAGATTATCCGTGACCACGACGATTCCGACAACAATAAGCATGACGACCGTGTCCGCGAGCGGAATCTTTTTCATCCGGTACAGCGAACTCCAGTCGAATGTTCCGATCGAGACCATAATCATAACCCCGACCAGCGCCGCCAAAGGAATCTGACTGACGATATTGCCAAGCAGCACCAACAAAATCAACAAGAACGCTCCTGCCGTAAACGTAGACAGCCGTCCGCGTCCGCCCGACTTGATGTTAATTACCGACTGTCCGATCATCGCGCAGCCCGCCATACCGCCGAAAAAGCCGTTGACGATGTTGGCAATGCCTTGACCGCGCGCTTCGACGTTTTTGTTACTTTTACTTTCCGTCATATCGTCCACGATCGTAGCGGTCAACAGCGACTCCAGCAAGCCGACCAGCGCAAGCGAGATCGAGACCGGCAGAATCGTTGCGAACATGCTCCAGGTCAAGTCGATCTGCGGAATATGGAACAGCGGCGGCATCGTGCCAAGCTCCCCCATTTCTCCGACCGTCTTGATATCGAGCTTCAACCAGACCGCCACCAACGACATGACCACAATCGCAACCAGCGGCGCCGGAACGGCTTTTGTGAATCGCGGTAAAATGTAGATGATCGCAAGCGTCCCCGCCACGATAATATACATGGCCGGTCCCGCTCCCACGAACTGCGGAAGCTGCGCCATAAAGATGATAATCGCCAGCGCATTGACAAACCCGGTCATGACCGGCTTGGGGATAAACGTGATAAAGCGACCGATACCGAACACCCCGAGCAACACTTGAATGACGCCTGCCAGTACCCCTGCCGCAAGCAAATACTCCATGCCATGGTCGCGATACAAACTGCCCATCAGCACAGCCATCGCACCCGTTGCCGCCGAGATCATGCCTGCACGTCCCCCGACAAACGCAATGACGATCGCGATCACAATTGAGGCATGCAGACCCACGATAGGATCGACGCCCGCCACAATCGAAAAGCCGATCGCTTCCGGAATGAGCGCGAGCGCCACCGTGATACCGGACAGGATGTCGCCGCGCACATTTCCGAACCACTGCTGTCTTAGCTCCATAACCATCCTCTATTCCTGTATGATGTTGTGGAGTTTTCCCCTCTCAGAAAAACCCGGGTCCGTTGTAGTCAAGACCCTCATTATACAGAATTCGAGGTAGTGCGGCTACCGGTATAAAACGG
This sequence comes from Saccharibacillus sacchari, assembly GCF_037722395.1. Taxonomy (GTDB): domain Bacteria; phylum Bacillota; class Bacilli; order Paenibacillales; family Paenibacillaceae; genus Saccharibacillus; species Saccharibacillus sacchari_A. Next base: position 60,114 of record NZ_JBBKAR010000042.1, read on the forward strand.
CATAAAACGAAGCCAGGCAGCGATTTTCGACGTCTTTCGCCACCCGGCTTGCTTTATTGTGTATTTTTCGAAAATTTTCAGGAAACAGTGTCGGACAGACTTCAAAACCGGCCGGACCTGAAAATGGAGTACAGCAGCAGCACCACCATCAGCACCGCGACGACCAAGCCCGTTTCGATGATCGGATAGTTCCAGATCATGGTCTCTTTTTGCGCCAACGAAGCTCCGACCACAAGCCCGGCCATCACGATGCTGAACGCAAGGAGCACGATACTGAACGCCAGGCGGTTGACCAGACGATCCACGCCGCGCGACGCTTTTCGCAGCTCCGGCACTTCGACTTCCACCCGCACACGCCCGCCGCTGATAAAAGAAGTCAGATGACGCAGACGGTCCGGCAAATTCGCCAATGAATCCGCCAGTCCCAGCGCGCCGCTGACCGTTTTGCGAAGAAGTCGGTCCGGTCCCAACTTTTCCCGCGCCAGCTTGCGTCCGAACGGTTCGGCCAGCGTCACGATACTGAGTGTCGGATCAAGCCGCTCCACCATGCCTTCCGTCGTGACCAGCGCTTTGCCGAGCATAAGCAGATCCGGCGGAATGCCGATGCCGTGCTGCCGGGCCGTCGAGAAGAAGTCGTTGATGACCTGTCCCAAATTGACCTCGGAAAAAGCAACGTCGTAATACCGCTCCCGCAGCCGCTCCAGATCGCGCTTGAGCGCGCCGACGTCCGTTTCGTCCGGAATCATGCCCATGCGCTCGATCGACCGCACCATCGCGGGCGTGTCCTGGCGCATAAGCGCGATGACCAGCGACGATAAATACTCCCGCATATCCGGACTGAGCCGCCCGACCATGCCGAAATCCAGAAACGTGATCGAACCGTCTTTCATGATGAGCAGATTGCCCGGATGCGGGTCCGCGTGGAAAAATCCGCCGATAAAGATCTGGTTCAGCACGGCGTTCACGATGCGCGAAGCGATCTCTTTCACATCGTAGCCGCGCTGCTCCAGATAATGACGGTCGGTCGGCTTGACGCCTTCGACGAACGCCATCGTCAGCACGCGTTCGGACGTACAATCCCAGAACACGTCAGGGACGTGGATATGCGGGTCCTGATCGAATTGTTTGGCGATTCGCTCCATATTGCGCGCTTCGGCCGTGTAGTCCATCTCCGCTTCCATCGAACGCGAAAACTCGTCGACAAGCTGCGGAACCTGGTAGCGGGTCACCCACTCCCAGCGCTTTTCGCCCAACGCCACCAGGTCATGCAAGATTTCCAGATCGCGCGTGACCTGCTTTTTGACGCCGGGACGTTGGACTTTGACCGCTACGCGCCGACCGCTTTCGACCAAGCGCGCGCTGTGCACCTGTCCGATCGAAGCGGCCGCGATCGGTTGTTCGGAAAAGTCGCTCATCACGTCTTCGATCGAACCGCCCAGTTCCAGCTCCACGATGCGCCGAGCTTCTTCCGCTTCGAACGGCGGCACGTCGTCTTGCAGCTTGGACAGCTCTTTGATCACGCCGGGCGGCAGCAAATCCGCGCGCGTGCTCGCAAGCTGACCCAATTTGATAAACGTCGGCCCAAGCGCCTCCATAACCAGCCGGATGCGCTCGCCCAACGTTTTCGTTTCCGGCGTCTCGCTTCTGATCCAGCGGGCTGGCATGCGCAATACGCGCGTCAGCCCCATCTCCTCGACCATGTACCCGAAGCCGTGCCGGATCAAGGCGACCGCAATCTCCCGGTAGCGGCCGGCATGGCGGATATGGACCGCCATCCTACTCGGCCGTCGTTTCCCCGGTAGCGCCCGGACGGTAGGTGTTCGTTTCTGCGGCCGGGTCCGCCGTTACGGCAGGCTTGTCGCCTTCGAGTTCCGCCACGCGCTGCTCCAGCACCGCGATGCGTTGTTCCAGGCTTTCCACGTCGCTGCCCGCCGGAACGTCCAGCTCCTGAAGCACGCGGCGCACCTGTTCCTGAATCATGCTTTTGATCGTATTGCGTTCTTCTTCGCCGCGTTCGATCAGTTTATTGACGACCGCTTTGGACTCGGACGGCGCTATTTCGCCTTTTTTCACGAGATCGTCGACGACTTTCTCTACTTTTTCTTTGCTTGCTACGGTCAGGCCGATTCCCAGCGACAACGCCTTTTTAAACAGATCACTCATGAATGATTCCTCCGTTTTCAAATAGGATACTTTCGCTTGCTTCTCCGTCGGATAAAGCTGCATAATACTTGGCCAACTCCACCATCATACTGCCCATACGCTCTTCCTTCGGCGCGATCACGCGGTCGATTCCTTCTTCGCGGATAGACTGCGCAGTCACTTTACCGACCGCCACAGCGACTATTTCTTGCTCGAAAGCAGCCCGCAGCGCCTTCTCCAGTCCGCGCTCGGCCGCATGTCCGATCAGGAACCGCACTTGAGGGGCGCTGGTGAACGTGACCGCATCGACCCGGCCTTCCAAAATATCGTCCAGCAATTGGCGCAACTGTTCTTCGGGCGGCGAAATATGCTTGTAAGGCAGCACCGTCCGTACGGTCGCCCCGCGTTCTTCCAACCAGGAAACCAGATGCGGGGCCGGATCGCCGTGCAGCTGGACGACCGCGTTGTTGCCGGAGAAGTCGTAATCTTCCATCTGGCGCAGCAAGCCTTCCGTACTGCCGTCGTCGTCCCGCACCAGCGGAGTCAGTCCCCTTTTTTTCAACGCGTTCACTGTTTTATACCCGCGAGCCGCGATCTTTGAATGGGCGATAGACTGGAGAAAGTGTTCCTCCAGCTCCATCTCCTGCGCCGTGTTGATCAGAGCTTCCAAGCCCATACCGGTTGTTAAAATGGACCACTCCGGCTTCAGGCGTATCCATTCCGAGATCCCGCCGCCCAGTTCAGGTTCATCCAGAAACACGGTTCCCTGAGCCGGACGAATCAGCGCGATCCCTCCCATTTTTTGCACGATGGTGCTTAACTCTTCCGCTTTGCGCGGACCGGTAATCGCTATACGTTTTCCTTCCAGCCTTTTCGCCAAGCCATTCGCCCCTTCCCACTACCTTTTCAACCCGTAATCATCAGAAGATATAGAAGGCATTCTTGTGCGCGGCTGTGCCGCTTTCCACCTATTTTCGCTTCCCGGACACAAAAATGCAACCGACAGTCCGGCCAAAGCGTCCACGTTGCATCCGCAATCATGATCCAATACGCCTGATCCGCGAAAAGTAGCTAAGATTCGGCCTGCGATTTGTACGTTATGGAAAAAATGTGCGCGAAACGTCAACATTTTTCGTTAACATTTCGTCTGATCCTAAGAAAGCTGACTTTTTGTGCACATTTTGCTTCAATCGCCGCCTAAATAGCGTTTTCTGACCGGAATTGTTGACGAAAAGTCAGCATTCAGCAAAATTTTGCTTTTTTCGACTTAGAAAGCGAGCAAAACGTCAACATTCGTATGCTTATTCCGTGGTGAGTTCTTCAGTGCGTTTTAAGCTTCATTACTTATATTTGCAATATCCCAAAATTACTATCATATCCTTTGCTTCTCGTCCGATATATAATTTAACGCACAATTTAACCGTGTACATGAAAATTAACAAGAAGCTTGGGAGACTTGGATGATACCGTTTTATTTTTGTATTTTTTCCCATGCGCAAAGCAATTGACCTGTATTCATTCATTCCTGTATATTGTAAATTACTAGTATTATAAGAATTATATGAGATACCTAAATTTGGATGTAATTTAGCTACGTGAGCGAGGTGCAGATTATGGAAACCACAATGACTCTGCGTTCGGAAATCGAAAAAGGCATCGCGGAGCTGGGCATGAACTTTTCCAGTTTCGGCGAACTATCCGGCATCAATCGGGGCATCTTCAGCGCGATTCTGAACGGAAGCCCTCCGAAGCCGATTTCTTTGAACCAGATGGAAGCGATCACCCGAGCATTCGGCTACCCGGAAGGCTGGATGTTTGACCTTTATATTGAAGAGTGCTTCTACGACGGCAAGCCCAACCGCCGCCGCGTCGAGCCCTTCCTGATCCGCTGCGCCGAACTGAACCGAACAGACTGCATCCGCGAAGTGCTATCCCGCCTGCTCGAAGACCTCAAGCACGTCTCGATGATCTTCGATATCGCGGAGAATTTGTTCACGTCGGGAAAGGTCAAGGAGTCTTTGGTGTTTTATGAGTGCGTGGTGGAGAATGAGAAGTATAACCATGCCGAACGCCTGGCGATCAGCCATTATCGAATTTTTCGCGCTTCGCTTGGGGAGGATAATGAGCAGAATTTGCGAGTGACGATGCGTTTTGAACCGTTCTGCGGGAAACTGCCGGATCATCATCGGTTGGATGGATTATTGCATCTGTCTCATACTTATTATGCTCTTGGTAGATGGACGGAAACTGAAATTTACGGTAATCAGCTTCATGAATTTTCTCAAACCGTTTATCAACTAGAAAAACAAAAGATTCGTTCTAAATCAAAATATATTCCTTTAGAAACAGAGCGTCCTTTAGTTGTTTATTACGGACAAGGATTTCTGATGAAAGAAACCATTTCTATGGAACGTTATGAGAATTTTGATGAAGCAAAGAAATATAATCACGGATATGAAGATCTTAGCTGGTTCGAAGGTTTGGACGAGAAAGGGTTTAATGAAGTAGCTAAGTTTAAAATGTATGCGCAAGCGAATTCAATGAATATCGAGATTTTAAAAGGAAACATCGAAGTTATTCCATCTTTTATCGAATTTTTAGATCTTAATCCGAATGAGAGACTTCCAAGTTTGCTCACGTTACTACAGTCTGCAAACAAACATAATTTGTATATAGATAATGTTTTAGATCATTTTCATGATTTTTTAAATTCTTATGAGCAAATTCAAACCCAATATAATAAACGTAGTAAGACTAACCGATACGCTAAAATTTGCTACGAATTAGCAGTGTATTATTTAGATAGAAAAGATTACCATGCCGCTTTAAATAACACTTTACGAAGCTTAGAAATGGCTATTATAATAAATAATAAGCACATGTTTATGAAGTGTGTTCCTTTTTTTGAAGAGTTTAGATCTTACGCATCTGACCAACAAAAAAAGACGTATGAAAACTTAATAAGGAGTGTGTACCAAAGTGCGTAAATTTCTTTTTAGTTTTGTAATAGTACTGGCTTTAAGTTCTACAGCCGTCGTTTCAGCAGAACAATCTAATCAAAATGTACCTACGCAATCGGTTATAAAAGATACTAATATTACCCCTCCGATTCTTCTACAAAGAATGTCTAATGGCGTAGGTGACTCTTAATTTTATCAAATTACGAATTCTAGTTTAAACCAGCTCAATGAGCTGGTTTTTTTATTATATAACTTCAATTACAGGAGATGGCTATGGAACAAAAAAACCTTCTGCGTACACTTTTGTCTCAAGAAATCCTAAGAACGCACTCTTCCATTGCACAGTTCGCAAATAAATCGGGTCTTTCTCGAAGCACGTTTAGCCTAATGTTCAGAGAAGAAGATCCCAAACCGATTTCTTTCGATCATTTGGTTAAGATCACATTAACGCTAGGCTACTCTGAAGATCATTTTTTTGAACTTTATATCCAGGAGTATTTCACCAAAGCAAACTTCAACCGAAGTCGAATCCAAAAAATTTTACACCGTTGCGGAGAACTTGGATTGAACGATCATTTGAGACATGCAATAGATCAGCTTGAAGACAATGCCTACTATGTGCCTGTCGTATTCGATGTAGCCGAAGAACTAACCAAAAACGGCAACGATAAAGCTGCTTTTCTATTGTATGAATGGATCATATCTTTAAAGACAGTAATCTCTACAAAGTTGCTTGCAACCTGTCATTATCGAATATTCCGCTCTTCCATGTCATTGGATAGCGATCTTAATCTTCAAATTTTGTATCGCTTATGGCCATTTTGTCCTTATTTACCTACACATCTATACTTGGATGCTTCAATTCACGCCTTGAATATTCTTTATAACCAACGAAAGTTCGAAGAATTAGATATACTCTCTAAAAATTTTATTCTTTTTTGCGTTCAATTGTTTGGTACCGCAACCTCACCAAAATTGAAAACCATAAAGCTTTACAAAACCCTTTGCGAACGCCACCCTGTAGTTTATTACGGACAAGCCTATTTAGCCAAACAGTGTGCACTTGAAGGGGTTGAAAAGTACAAAGAAGCTCAAACTTACTGCAAAAAATATGGAGAACTTCAATGGTTTGACGACGGCAGCGAAGTAGCAAAAAAAGAACTGTCAAAATTCTTTATCTTTTCGCAAGCCAACTTCTGGAATTTTGAACTTTTGCAAGGGAATATGAATGTTTTACCGGAATACATAGTTTTCTTGGAAAACCATCCCGAAGAACTGATTCCTGGACTGATTACTATTGTCGTATCGGCCAATACGTTCAACTTTTCGATTGATTACTTCATGGAAAGATTTGAACACAAGCTAGAAGCATTATTGGAAAATCCAGACGGTTACTATACAGAAATTGCGAAAAGAAATAACTTGTCTTTTTTGCTCTATCACCTGGCGATCTATCATTCCAATGCAGGTCGACCTGAGAAGTCATTAAATGCTGCGGTTAAATGTTGGAACATGTCTCAGACAGTCAATAACCAACAACATTTTAGGCTTTTAGCCTCCTTGACCGCATTTTATAATATGTATGATGACTCTACAATTTAATCTCAATGTTATCTCTTTCGACTCCGGAGCCTCTTTGCTCCCTTTTTTTATGCCCGAATTTGAGTCTAGAATATTAATTATTTCCCATTTATATCCTTAATTTTACATTTAAATCACTCTATATTCAAAAATGTTATACTTATATTCCTCGGTTTTATTGAACTGCTCATTTTCAAATAAAAGCATCGTTTGTTTTCCAGCTATTAAAGATAGCTGACAAACGTTTCGCTATCGAGGATTATAATGAATCAATTGCGGGATCGATACCGGTTCTGATCAACTACAATTTCCCACTAAACTTATCTGCCGCCCTACCGGGTGGGCTTTTTCATATTTTCGACCGAGGTGTCTTTACATGCAGATTTCCAGTCCACTCCGCTCGGCCATCAAACAGAATATGCGGAAACGGGGATACAATTTCTCCGCGTTATCGGAAAAATCGGGGATTCGCCGCGGATCGCTCAGCCTGATTTTTGTTGGGGGAAGTTCCAGGCAAAATCCGATATCGTTCCCGCATCTAAAAAAAATCACACAGGCGCTTGCTTTGCCGGAAGACGCCTTTTTTGAGTTGTATATCGACGAGTGTTTTTTGGGCGGGCGACCGAATCGAAGCCGGATCGAACCGTTCTTGGAACGCTGCATCGAACTCGGGCATCCTTCCTGCATCGAAAAGGTGCTGCACCGACTCGGCGGCGAGCCGCGCTACCTGCCTTTTCTTTTCGAAATCGCCGAGCGTAAAAATAAAGAAGAAACCAATTCGCTAACTGTACGTTTATATGAATACCTACTGATTCATAACGGTGATCGCCACTCAGTAGAAACTGCTATTTGTCGTTACCGTCTTTTTTTATTGCGCTTAAATCAAGACGAAGAAAACAATTCTCGCGTGCTCAACGCTTTCTCGCCTTACCGCGATAATTTGCCTGAGGAGTTCAAGCTGGAAGCGTTGACGGTGATGGGCGGTCTTTGCTTCAATCGGATGGATGCCGAGGAGCTGGACACTTTTGCCAACGAACTGATTGCGCTTTGCGTGCGGTTGTTCGGCACGGAAGACCAAGCGCCCTGCAAGCCTTTCAACCCTGAACGGAAGCTCACTCGACCGGCGGTGGTCTACTACAGTCAGGGATACGTCATGAAGCAGATCGCTCTTTGCGAAAAAGGGGATTTTCACGAAGCGGAAGCTTATTCGCAACGTTACGAAGATCTGTCCTGGCTTGCGGGAGAAGACGAAGATATGCGGCAAACGGTCGCCGATCTGAAGCTTTTCGCCCATGCCAACCGGATCGGATGCCGTTTGTTGAACGGAGAAATCCATGTGCTGCCTGAATATATCGAACTGCTCGGTCTTCACCCTCATGAACGCGTGCCGGGCTTGATCATCCTGCTCAAAGCGGCCAATTTGCATCGGATTTCGATCGACGAATATCTGCCGCGCTTTCCGATCGATCTCCACCGTTTGCTGGATATGCAAAGCAACACGTATACCAAGCAGATCGGACGCAATCGCTTCGCGCGCCTGCTGTACCAATTATCGATCTATCATTTTAACCGTGGACGAATCGAAGAGTCGCTTCAAGCGGCACTCCAAAGTTGGGAATTATCACATCAATTGAACAATCACCGGATGTTTCGGCTGCTCTCTTCGCTTACGCTGATGTACAGCGAGCAAGCCGATCCGCCCGACCTTTGAGAGGTGCACCATGGAAAAATCATTCAAACTCCGCGCCGCCATCGAAAAAGAAATGGCGGCGCAAGGACATAACTTTTCGACGTTAAGCGAAAAATCGGGCATGAACCGCGGCGTATTCAGCGCAATCTTGAACAGCACGCCGCCCAAGCCGATCTCGTTTCATCAACTGGCCACGATCACGGAAGCTTTGAACATGCCTCCAGGTTGGCTGTTTGATGACTATGTAGGCGAATGCTTTTATGACGACAAGCCGAACCGGCGGCGGATCGAGCCTTTTCTGCTTGCCTGCTCGGAACTGGGCATGACCGACTTGGTGCGACATGTGCTGAAAAGGTTGCTGGAAGATCTGAAATATGTGCCTTTCGTGTTCGAGACGGCCGAGACGCTGTTTATGCAGGAAAAATTCACGCAAGCCGTTCCTTTTTACGAAATCGTGGTCGAACACGAGAAGCATCAGCATTCCGTGCGCTTATCCGTCAGCCAATATCGCTTATTCCGCGCCCGCTTGACGGAAGACGGGGAAGAAAATCTGAAAGCGGCTGTCCAATTCGAGCCGTTCCGCGCGTTTTTGCCTATTGGGCTCAAACTGGACGGACTGCTTCGCCTCGGCAATCTTTTTTACGAGCTGGGCAAATACGCCGAGATGGAAAATCTGGCGGACGAGCTTTTCGCAGCGGCTTCGAAACGTTACGAGGAGATGCGCGACCCCGCATACGAGGAATCTCCGGACGAGCTTCGGCCGATCCCGGCAAAGTCGCTGGTGTTTTATTACGGCAGCGCTTTGCTTCACAAGCAACTGGCTTTGATCGAGCAGGAACGCTATGAAGAAGCTTATGCTTACAGCGAACGGTATGCGGATTTGAGCGACTTCGAAGTTATGGACGACGACGGTCGCGAAGAAGTTGCGAACTTTGCTATTTTCGCGCTGGGCAACCGTCTGGATTTGGAGCTTATGCTCGGCAACTTCGACGCACTGCCCCGGTATGCGGCTTACATGAAGCAGTATCCCAACGAAACGTTGCTATGCCTGGTCAATCTGGTTCGGGCCGCCAATCGCCACGGCGCGGACGTCGACGGTCTGCTGTCCGAACATTATCAGCCGCTCGATCGGTATACGGAGCAGCGGCCGGACAACTATTATCCGGCTTCCGTGATCCGCAGCACTTTTGCCAGCCTGCATTATCATTTGGCCGTCTACCACCATCATCGCGGGCGGCGCGAGCAATCTTCGGCCCATGTGCGCGAATGTTGGAAGCTTTCGCAAGAGCTGAATAACCAGCAGCATTTCCGCCAATTGGCTTCGCTACTGTCCCTGCCGCCGATCGTGGCGCAAAACGAAGAAGCGCATCCGAGCGAGTAACGGCATTGCGGCTGTTAAAAAGAGGATGTAAAAATCGAACGAAACGCTTCGCCGAATCTCCAAAATACGTTACACTGATAGCAAGACAGCAACCGATCGACCCGGAAGATGGTTTCTTCCGGGTCTTCGCGCGCGGAAACGAGGAAACGTACCATGCTTATGTTGATGAAAAACGGCCGCCTCGGCCGAAGCTTCATGTGTTTATCCCTGCTGCTGCTCCTGTGTGGCGGATCGGCAGCGTTCGCTCCGAGCACGCAAGCCGCCGGATCGTTCACGGCCGACCAGCTTGCTGCGCTGGACAAGCTGAACCAGGTTCGCGCCGCCGCCGGCGTGCCACCCGTCACGCTCAGCGCGCAGCTTTCCGAAGCCGCTTCGAATCATGCGAAATACTATAATTTACAGCCGGGAAAGGCCGAAAGTGCCCATGACGAACGCGAAGGCAACCCCGGCTTCACCGGTACCGGGCCTTCGCAACGAATGAAGGCCACGGGTTGGAAACCGATTATTCCAGCCGAAATTTTGGACGGTTTCGCCGCAGGCGAGGTCATGCATTTTTTCCAAAAAAGTAGCTCCGACGCTATCGACGGTTGGCTTGACACCGCTTATCACCGAACGAATCTGCTTCAGTCCACGTTTACCGAAGTGGGCATAGGGCTGGAGGAAGGCACGGCCGTTGTCGATCTCGGCGGTTCCGGCCATCCGAGGATACCGGACGATCAGCTTGTGCTTTATCCGTACAACGGGATGTCCGACGCGGGGGTCGGTTTTTACGGGAACGAAGTACCCAATCCGCTTGCATGGTTCAACGTTTCGTTCTCCGGCTACATCATATCCGTGCAAAGCAACCAATCCTTTATAGACTACGAGTTCAAGCTCACCGATCCTTCGGGAAAATCGCTGGACACTTACGTGGACGAAAAGTCGCGAGAGCTTTATTTCATACCCAAAAAGCTGCTGCATCCCAACACGGTTTATCGGGCGGAACTCCGGTACAAGCTGGGAGATGGCACGGCCCAAAAAACGCACGGTTGGTCGTTCAGCACCGGAAACGGCCTTCCCGTCCACAGGCTGTCTACGTTTCCGCAGGTCACGGTAAATGAAGGAGAGTCGATCGCGTCCGAGTTTACCGCGACGTTCAAAAAATATTCGGACGCTTACGAAGACGTGACCGCGTACACGACTGTAAGTCCGGCTTCCGCAGCAGGCTACCGGTTCCAAAACGGCCGAATCTATGGGCTGAAAGCCGGTACGTACAACGCTGAAGCCACATATGGCGGCGTGAAAGCGAAAATCCAGATCACGGTGCTGCCAAAGCTTAAAACGGTCAAAACCGCCGTTTCTTCGACAGACGCGACAGCCTGGGCGCGTTCGTCCGGTGCTCCTGCGCGCAAAGCGGACAGCCCGGTGACCGAAGCCGAATTTTTGACGCTGCTGCTTCAAGCGTACCGAACCGATCTCGCGGGTTACGCGCCGAAAAAAAGCGTGCATTGGGCGGACGGTGCTTACGTCGTGGCGACGGCGCGCAATCTGCCGGTATCCGGCGGCAAATCGACCGCTTTGCGCGATAAGCCGATCACCCGCGGACGCGCCGCGGAGCTGATCGCGGGTGCTTCCGGCGTGTCATACGCCGGCGAAGACGCCAATCGGTACGTGTCCGGGCTGGACTATATGCGCGGCGCGATCAACTCGTACGCGGACGGCTTCGGTTCGAGCCAAACGATGTCGTTCGCAGAAGCGTCCGTGATGCTGCGCGAGCTTCCGGCGAAAAACGGCGGACTGTCCGCCCGTCCGGGCAAAGCTTCGCCTGTGTTGATGCTGCCGGATTGGCCCGAAATCAACGAATACTTCGTCGTTCCCGACAAACTGGACAAAAGCTATATGATCGCGCGTTATAGCGACAACGGCGTATTGAAGCTGACCGGGCATTTCCCCGATCTGCCTGATCGGACATTCAGAGTCAAAATCGACGCTTTCCTGCCTCGCTGGAAAGAAGTCGCTGTATTGCCTGTTTCTCTAGACGCGAACGGCGATTTCGAATTGTCGCTGCCCGGCTTGGACGCGACCCAGTTGAACGTGTATCTGGATACGGAAGAAAATTATTATTACGTCGATGTGCATGAAGGCACGATGAATATTTCGGAATTCGGCGATTGGGCGGACGAATAACCGTTTCGGTAAGCATTGTCCGGGACAAGATTTACTTATGATAAGATTAATGAAAAAAGGCTATCCTACGCCGATCGAGAGCGTAGGATAGCCTTTTTCTTTTAACGTACAAGCATCGTGCAGGTTCGTTTTATTCCGTTGCCGCACAGGTATCGGATATCGTATAGGTTCGCCTTACTCCGCCGAACCCGTCTCGATACGGATTTCTTTGAGATACTGCTGCGGTTCGGTCACTTCGTACGATTCCGCGAACACGTCGGCAATCGGTTCGATCGTCACCATCATGCTGCCGCTGAGGTTCTGCATCGCGTAGCCGAGATCGACCGTTTTGGCGTTCGCGGTATCGTCTCCGGTCTGCACGGTCATCTCCGCGCTGCCTTTGGTCAGCGTCGCGGTAATGTCGCCTTTGCGCAGCTTGACGACGCTTGTGCCGTCAAAGCCGAATTCCACGCCGAGCGCGGCGGACAATTCTTTGATCGGAACCAGAATCTGCCCTTCGCGAACCTGGGCGGGCACGCTGAACTTCGCTTCTTCGCCGTTGACGTACACGAACAGGCTGAACGCTCCGCTGTCCATATCGACCGCCAGATGCGCGAGCTGGCTTTCCAGTTCTTCGTTGAACGTATCCACATTTTCCGCCGTCACCAGGTTTTTGCCTTCGGCGATCTCGCGGATAATCAGCTCGTTGATCGCTTGGCTATGGTGAGACAGATCTTTGTACTGACCCAGATCATAGGTAATCGAAGCGTCTTCCTGGAAGTCGTATACTTTGACGTTCGGATACTGGCTGAACTGCTCGAACATATACTTTTTCATCGCGTACTGGTTTTCGGCCCGTACCGGATTCGTTTCCGCCCACACCTGCTGGCGCAAGATCGTGTAAGGCGGGTAGTAGAAGGTGAATTCGACATCCGGGTTGTTTTGGATCAGACTCAGCACGTATTTGTTGAATACCGCTTTGACGTTATCGAGCGAGAACTCGTTTTTGCCGTAGCCGATTTCTTTGGTGCGCGCTTTTTCCCAAGTCTGAAGCACGGCCGCCTGGCTGTACTTGGCCGACTTGTCCCAGTTGCGCAGTGTGTCGAGATCCCGGAACGCTTTGGACTCGCTGGCGGGCGTCGTCAATGCGCTCCATGCGTTTTTGATATTGGAGATGTTGAACAGATACTCGTAATCGTTGAACGGATTGTTGTCGTACATATACATCGGCATATCTACCGGTTCGGCATCGACGTCCTGACGCATGGCGAAGTAATCGAAGCCCCAGATCACGCGTTTCACTTTGCCGGTGCTCAGCGCCAGTTTGCCGACCGTGCTTTGTTCCATCGCGGTCGAGCCTTCGATCGACAGCTTCATGACTTCGCCGCCGATCACGCTCTCCACGTACGAAGGCACGAAATTTTGCGTCATCGAGCTGCCGAGAATGATCGTGTCGTAATCGTAATTGCGCGCCAATCCGGCATTTTGATACCGCTCCTGCGAGGAAAACAGCGCCGGGTACAACGACGCTTTGCGGTACAGTTGAAGCGGATCGACGATATACATAAACAATCCGACCAGCAGCGCGAACACAAGCGTGCTGGCGGTGAATTTGACCAAAAACTTGCGATAACCTTTGTTATCCATAACCTTCCCCCATGACGAACCGAACCCTTATTTCAGAAATTGAAGTAGAGGAATTCGCTGATTTGGTTGAAATACAGAAGCGAAACGACGAAGATGGCACCGGCAAATACCGCACGGCCCAGAGTCGGCTTGAAGTTCTCCGTCATTTGGATCGAATTGCGGGCAAACAGTGCGATCGCAAGCGATACGACCACAATCGGCAGACCGGCTGTGAGCAGATCCGGCGGGATAATGATTCCGCTCATGCCGAACATGCCTTTGAGAATGCGAACGCCATCCGACCAATGCTGCGCGCGGAAAAATACCCAGGCGATATTGACGAAGTTGAACGTGATAAACCAGCCTACGTACTTGTTCATCTTGATGCCGGTCAACTGCCACAGACGCTGAATGACTTGCGCCGCGCCGTGCATCGCTCCCCAAATAATGAACGTCCAGCCCGCTCCGTGCCAGAATCCGCCGATCAGGAAGGTCAGGAACAGGTTGATATAAGTACGGGTTGTGCCTTTGCGGTTGCCGCCCAGCGGAATGTAGATATAATCTTTGAGGAAGCGGCTGAGCGTCATATGCCATCTGGCCCAGAAGTCTTTGATGCTGGTGCCTTTATACGGCGAATTGAAGTTGATCGGCAGCTTGATGTTGAATATCAGGCCCAGACCGATCGCCATGTCCGAGTATGCGCTAAAGTCGAAATACAGCTGGCCCGTATACGCGAGCGATGTCGTCCAGGCTTCCACGAAATGCAAAGACTGTCCGCTGTCGAATCCGGCTGTAGCAATCGGAGCCAAAAGATCCGCGATCACGACTTTTTTGAATAAACCGATACAGAAAATGAAAATACCCCGGGAAATATTGTCCGCGCGCACGCGCTTGCCGTCCGGATCGTCGAACTGCGGCATCATTTCTTTGTGATGCAGGATCGGTCCGGCAATCAAGTGCGGGAAGAACGTTACGAACAGCACGTAGTTCGCGATATTGTATTCTTTCACTTTGCCGCGATACGCGTCGACCAGATAAGCCAGCTGCGTGAACGTGAAGAAGCTGATGCCGAGCGGAAGCACGATATGTAACAACGATACGTCCTGGCCGAGCAGCCCGTTATAGTTTTCGATAAAGAAGTCGGCATATTTGTAGTAAGCCAGCAAGCCCACGTCGCCGACCACGCCGAGGATCAACAGCCAGCGTCCCTTATGGTTCACGCCGTCGGCGTTGATATGGCTAAGTCCGCGTCCAACCAGATAGTTGAATGCGATCGAACCCAGAATCAGCGGTAGATAGCGGGTATCCTCATACGCATAGAAAAACAGCGAGGCCAGCGCCATCCAGATTTTTGCCGTGTTATAGAACTTGAAACGATTCAGCAGAAAGTAGCCGATGAACACAACCGGCAGATACACGAAAATAAACTCGTACGAATTGAAAAGCACGTCTTCCCTTCCTCTCTTGGTCCCGCAGGTCCGCCTGAGGCGGGTACGCAGAGCTGCGATTGCGAGCAAAAAAATGAGCAGGGCATGTCGGACAAGCCCTAAAAGCTGCCATTTCGGCACAACGCCCATTATACCTACTGAGCGCCCCTCTAAGCAACGAAGTTGCGGGAAAATTAAACGATTCTTCAGGTTCTTAAGACTTTGCTGACATATGTGAGGTTGGATATCCATACGAAAAAGCATGACCGCTAAAAAAACGGCCATGCCCAGCTCCTCGCGAACAAGCGAAGTGATCTATAACATTCTATTTGAAAGATTCCGACGGAGCCGGAACCTCGGTTTCCGCAGAGGAAAGCTTGGCGGCCTGCACCGCACGTTTAGGCAAGCGCGAGCCGATCAGCCGATCTAACGACCGATTCAGAAGCATCCCGTTGCTGACGATGAACAACAACGTACCCACAACCCGAACGCTGGTCAGGAAAAACAAGCAACCGATCAGGGAAAGCGCCAGCGGAATCAAAGACCGAAGCGCTGCGGCATCCCGCTTGCGAATCGCAGGCACAAGCAGGTATACCAACACATACAAGCTGCCTGCAATGAATAGAACCGTACCCGGATAAATATCCCGAACGTAGAAGAAGCAGGAGCCTACCAAGTAAAGCAGCAGCGGCAATATTTCATGCCCCTTTTCCAGTTGAGAACGCTGCGGCGCAGACGATAAAGCCCTCACCAGAGCAACGCCGTTTCCGGCTAGAAACAGTGCGCTGCCAAACTCCATGTAACCCGCCAAAAAAAGCAGGCTGCCCAGCAAATAAACAGCGTTCATGGCCATGTCATACCAGAGGTTCATAGGCTTGGTGCTCCGGTGTTTGCGGCGTTTGTCAGACGGCGGAGAGGCATCGGGTAGGCGTAGGGTTACGCTGCCTGCTCTAAAAGGTGTTAATGTCGGTAAGTGATTCGGCTCGGTCGCCATCTGTCGTATCCCCAATTCATCATAATGCTTGCAAACAAATATATCGTGAAATAAGCGGCAATCCTGAATAGCAAACCGACGTTTTTTACAACGAAATTTTTCAACGTCCATTCGCACCAAAAAGCGCCAATCACATCGTTCGTGATTGGCGCCCCATATCCCCTATAGCATCGCTATTTCGCACACATGCTTAGCCCAAAATTCCTTCAATCCGCTCCAGCACATCGGCATCCAGCTTAATTCCCGAAGCCGAAGCATTTTCCTTGACCTGTTCCGGGCGGCTTGCTCCTACAAGCGCGCTGGCTACGTTCGGTTGACGCAGTATCCATGCAATCGCAAGTTGGCTCACCTTGATGCCCAACTCGTCCGCGATCTTCGACAGCTCGCCGACTTTGGCAATGCGGTCCTGATTGAGCTTTTCTTCGCTCCATCCCAGCTTGGCGGCCCGGCTATCCTGCGGCGCGGCTGCACCCGGCTTGTATTTCCCGGTTAACAGCCCTTGAGCCAGCGGCGAATAAACGACTTGTCCCACGCCTTTGCGTTCGCCGAGCGGAATGATCTCCTGCTCGATATAACGGTCGAACATGTTGTATACCGGCTGATTCACCACGATGCGATCCAACAGATAACGGTCCGCCGTGCCGAGCGCTTCTTCGATCTGTGCCGCGGTCCATTGGCTCACGCCGACATACAGCACCTTGCCTTGACGCACCAGATCGTCGAGCGCCCGCAGCGTCTCGTAGACCGGAGTCTCGGCATGATGGCGATGGCAATAATAGAGATCGATATAATCGTGGCCCAAGCGCGACAGACTGGCGTTGCACTGCTCCACGATATGTTTGCGCGACAAGCCGGAATCGTTGGGGCCATCGCCCATTTTGCCGAACACTTTGGTTGCCAGTACGTACGATTCGCGCGGATAGCGCTTCAGCGCCTCGCCGACGACTTTCTCCGCTTCGCCGCGCTCGTACACATTGGCCGTATCGAAAAAGTTAATGCCTTCGTCATACGCCGCATGGATCGAGTTGACCGCATTTTCGCGTTCCACGTACCCGCCGTACGTCAGCCAACTGCCCAAACTGATTTCGCTCACTTTAAGCCCGGTCCCGCCAAGTCTCCGATAGTCCATTCGTTTATTCGCCTCCGTTGGTCTGTTTTGGGGTAAAAAAGCCTTCCTGCCTATCTTCTAACAATCTTGGGTCGCCGTCAAAAAACGTTCCCAGCCGTCTTTCAGATTGGCGTGCGCCCATTGCGTATGCTCTTCGCCGAACCCTCGGTAATGGCATTCCACGCGCATCACGAGGTCAAGATATAGCGGGTACAGCGCCCGGCGGACCTTTTGCGAATGTTCACTGCCCTCCGGCAAAGTCGCGACCTGCGAATCGGCTCCGATCGTTGCGGCCCCTATACGTATTCGCGCATCCTCTTCCCCGTATCCCTGTTCGAAAGCAGGCGAATATGCAAATTTTCCGAAGCCATATTCCATCAGCGGATCTGCCCAGAGTGCGCGCTCGAAGTCGATCAGGCTTTCGACCTGTCCGTTTTGGACGAACACATTGCCTGCCCACGAATCCCAATGGATCAGCCTCGGCGTCTTCACCTCGCGCAGCGCGTCCCGGTGCTGTTGCAATTTCGCGTCCAGATCGCCGTAGCCCATCGGAAGCTCGATGCCGGCGTCGCGCCCGTCTTGCATCACGTCGCGCATCAGCCCGATAAACGCTTCGTCCCACGCCGCCGAGTTCACCGGGTTGGGCAGATAATAACCGAACTGTGTGCCCGTGATCGTATGGATCTGCCGGAAATAACCGCCGAGTTCACGGTCGACAGTCTCTTTCTCTTGCCCGGGCATCTCTTCGCGAACTTTGTCGTAAGAGACGCCGCTTAACTTTTCCATCAAAAAGTATTCGCACGGCACGATACTTTTCGACGCGTCGTACGCATAGATTTCGGGCAGCGGCACGGTGCCGAGCGATGTCGCTTTGCGCATCACGTCCACTTCGGTGCGCATCAGTCCCCGCTCGCAGCGCATCCGGCCTTCTTCGGACTCGGCGGCCGCTTTGAGCACCGCCGAGCGCCCATCCTCCAACTGAAGCACATACGCCGAATTGGCCCATCCTTCGCCCAATTCTTGCGTATGCGTGCAGCCGCAGCCGAAATTCGCGTGCGCGATGCGTTGCAGTTCGTCCTCGCTCATTCTTCTTTTGGTCACGCTCTCCATATACCCTTCTCCTTCGTTTATCGGCTTGATCGTCATTCAAAACAGTTCGACAACGGAGCCACAGTCCCTTTTTGCGGCAAAAGCAAATACCGATCGGCCCTTGAAGGTTCGATCGGTATGGTTCAATCCCCGTAATGTTCTTTGCAGCCGATGATATAAATGTTTTCTTCATCGACCCTATAGATTAGATGATCTTTGTCCGTAATCCGCCGACTCCAATATCCCGATAAATCATGACGCAACGGTTCCGGTTTTCCGACACCCGAATATCCGTTGCGCTCAATATCCTGAATCAGCGCGTGAATCTTTTTCAGTATTTTTCGGTCTTCCTGAAACCAGGCCAGATAGTCTTCCCATGCGTAGTCAGAGAAAACTTTATTCATCTTCGTCGAGCAACAGTTCTCTGGACTGACTCATTCCCTGCTCAAGTTGCTTCCGGGATTCCAGTAGCCGATTATAGTTCTTTTTGTTGCTCATAATAAACAGATTTTCCATCATGTTATTGTATTCGTCCTGAGAAATCATGACTACGTTTTTATTGTCTTTGCGAGTCACGATCACGGTTTCGAAATCATCGGTGACTTTGTCGCAGTATTCTTTGAAATTCCCGCGCATTTCCGTATAATTGACAGCCAACATTCTGTTCTGCCTTCTTATTGCGTACATAATTAAGTTCTTTTTTCTGTACAATTTATTGTACTTTTTTCTTTTGAAAATCAATCCGCCGTCGTCAGCCATTCTTCCGTCAACTCGTCGATCGCGGTCTCCAATTGTTCTTTTTCCGCCAACCATTCGCTTAGCTGCCCGGCATCGAGAGCATGGGCCGGACCGGCCAGCATCGTCTCCAATTCGGCGCGGCGGAATTCAAGTTCGAAGATCTCCCGTTCCAGCTTCGCCGGGTCGCGCCGGGATACGGAGTTCCGGGCCGACGCCGAAGACCCCGTACGCGCGCCCTTTTTTGCGGCGATTCCGCTGTCCGGCATTCGGGAACGTTCGCCGGACGACCGAGTGTTCGATGCGGAAAGTTTCCGGGAATTTCGCGACTGCGCGGAAGCGGCTTCGTCCGGTCTGGCGGTTGCCGCCTCCAACGCCTGCTCCGCCTTTTTCCGTTCCTCGCGATACTCGTCGTACCCGCCGAGCGTTACGCGAAGCTCTCCGTTTGCCAACGCCCAGACCCGCTGCGCGATCCGGTTGATGAAAAAGCGATCGTGAGACACGGCCAGCACGGTCCCGTCATATTCCTCCAACGCTTCTTCCAGCGCTTCGCGCGAAGCGATATCGAGATGGTTGGTCGGTTCGTCGAGCAGCAGCAGATTCGGCTTTTGCCGCATCAGTACCGCAAGGCGCAATCGGCTCCATTCCCCGCCGGACAGTCCGGCAACCGGTTTGAACACGTCTTTTCCGTAAAATAAAAACTTCGCCAGACGGCCGCGCGACTCGCCTTCTTCCATCGCAGCGTGTTCCTTGTAGTAATCCAGCACGCTCATGCGATTCTCTGGCGGCGCTTCCTCTTGAGCCAGATAACCGACGCGCACGCGCGAACCCAGGCGCAGTTCGCCGCGGTCCGGTTCTTCCTGTCCCAGCACCATGCGCATCAGCGTCGTTTTGCCCGCGCCGTTGCCTCCGATCAGCACGGCGCGCTCGCCGTAACGCAGCAGAGCGTTGGCTTCGCCCAGCAGCACGCGTCGGCCGTACGCTTTATGAACGCTTTCGAGCGTCAAAACGTCTTCGCCCGTGCGTCCGTCGATTTCCAAGGCCAGACCGATCGACGCCTGTTCCAGCTGCGGACGCTTTACCTTCTCCATCCGGTCCAGTGCTTTTTGCATCGAAGCGGCTTTGCGGAAAAACTTCGGATTGTCGCCCTGCTTGCCCCATTCGATAAACCGCTTGATCGCTTCCTTCATCTGCTTGATCACCTTCTGCTGCTCCTTATATTCCTCGAACTGGCGCAGCAAACGGGCTTCCTTCTCTTCGCGGTATTGCGCATACCCGCACGGGTATGCCGTCGCTTCTCCATCCTCCAACTCGACAACCTTCCCTATCGTCTGCGTCAGGAAATAACGGTCGTGCGAGATCACGATCACCGTTGCGGACGAGTCGCGAATGAAGCCTTCCAGCCAAGCTGCCGCTTCCATGTCCAAGTGGTTGGTCGGCTCGTCGAGCAGCAGCAGATCCGCTTCGCCGAGCAGCAGCGCCGCAAGCGAGACTTTGGTTTTCTCCCCGCCCGACAATTCGGCAAAAGGCTGTGCCCGCTGTTCTGCCGGAATGCCCAGACCCGATGCGACCGCATCCACCTTCGCCGGAATCTCATACCCTCCGGCACGTTCGAACGCTTCCTGGGCTTCGCCGTATTCGCGCAGCAATCGGTCCAATGCCGCACCTTCCGACGATCCCATCTCTACCTCCAACTCCCGCTGCCGATCTTGCAGAGCCAGCACTTGCGCGAATACGTCCAGCAACACATCGCCCACGCTTCGCCGACCATAGTCCGGAATCTGATCCAATACGCCTACTTTTGCGCCGCGACGCAGCGATACCGTGCCTTCGTCCGGCGTTTCCAGCCCGGATAGCAGACGGAATAACGTGGTCTTCCCTGCCCCGTTTCCGCCGAGCAGCCCGACTTTCTCCCCCTCGTAGACATCGAATGATACGTCGCTGAGCACTTCCTGCGCCCCGTAATACTTTTTCGCCTGATGGCAGCCGATCATTAACATGTTGATTCATCCTTTCGTAAAAAGTCCTTTTCGGACTTGATTTTTGGGGTTGCATCGCAAGATTCCCGAACGGAAATCCGGACATTCCCCTGCGGCTGCCTTATCGGTTACAGAAAAATAAGTACGCAAAAAGGCCGCAAGGGAAATGTCCCCTGCGGCCTCGGATCATTAGATTGGAGGTTGCACCCATACGCGCGGCCCGGCATCCCGGACCCTTTTTTTCACTAGAACCCTGGGGGTTCTCAAAAGGTCAAGGCTGCGGAGAATAAAGCGGCCGCGCGAAAAGCGCTGACCCCATCCGCAGACGCGAGACAGGAGCGACATTTCGCTGTTCATTCATGATTGTGGACAGACGGGTACCGTTGGCAAATTTCAGCGTCGAAGGCTCAAATTTGGACAGACTGATCCCGCCCAGCATCACGGAATGAACAATGCCGCTCAGTGCCATCGGCAGCTGACCCAGCACTACAAATAAACTTGCAAGCGATTCTTTCTGTTGCATCCTATCTCACCTCCTTGTCGTCGTATGGGTTCATCTTAACCGCGCCGATTACCGGATGGCAAGCTTTTTTTCCGGCGCGCTTTTTCGCTCTGTTGTCGATTGCCTGCTCATATTCGTTTCTGAACGGCCCAAAGTGGTAAATAAGAAAGGTAGAGTTTAACTCATCCCGATCGAACCTGAGGAGGTCCCCCTGACATGAGCGAAAAATTCAACGTTCCATCCGAACTTCCAAGATATCCGCGTTCCATGTGGAGAACCGTCACGACGCTGCCGACCTTCCCCGAGCTCAAAGAAGAGATCAAAGTGGACGCTGCCGTGATCGGTGCGGGCATCGCCGGCGTAACCACTGCCTATTTGCTTGCCCTGGAAGGCTATAAAGTCGCGTTGGTCGACGCCAGTGAGATCCTGAGCGGCACAACAGGCTTCACAACGGCCAAAATCTCGGCGCAGCACGGCCTGATCTACAGCGAGTTGCTAAGCAACTTCCGCCCCGAGATTCCAAAATCGTATTACGAAGCCAATATCGAAGGATTGCGCTTTATCCGCGAGATGGTAGAGACGCACGGCATCGACTGCGATTTCAAAGAAGAAACGTCTTATCTGTACACCAATCAGGAAGACAAGCTGGACGATCTGCGCAAAGAGTTCGACGCTTACCAAGAGCTGGGCATTCCGGGACAATGGCACGAGTCGCTTCCGATTCCGGTCGACGCGATCGGCGCGATCTCCATGCCGGGACAAGCGCAGTTCAATCCGATCAAATATCTGAAGTTCCTGGTGGAAAAGTTTATCGAGAACGGCGGTTTGATCTACGAAAACACCACGATCGAAGGCGCGGTATACGGCAAGCCGATCAAAGCCTACACGATCGACGCGGAACTGCAAATCAACTGCAACGAGATGATCGTCACGACGCATTATCCGTTCTGGAACGTGCCGGCCGGTTACTTCTCGCGTCTGAACGTCGAACGCTCGTACGCGCTTGTCGTCAAGCCGGAAACGACGTTCCACGGCGGCATGTATCTGAATATCGACGACGAAAAGCGCTCGCTTCGTTCCGCGACATTCGAAGGCGAAGAAGTGCTGATCGTCGGCGGCGAGAATCATGTTCCGGGCAAAAGCGACAACACCTTCGACCATTATCTGGAATTGGAAAAATTCGCGGGCAAAACGTTCGGTTCGCGCGAAATTCCGTTCCGCTGGTCGGCGCAGGATATTACCACGTTGGATAAAATCCCGTATATCGGGCCGCTGTCGGCGGATTACCCGTTTGCGTTTATCGCGACCGGCTTCAACAAGTGGGGCATGACCAACGGTACGTTCGCCGGACTGCTGCTGCGCGACAATGTGCTGCGTCGTTCGAACCCGCATATGGATACGTTCAATCCGGGACGTTTCAACGATAAGAGCATTAGCCAGAATATCGCGACCGGTTTCAAAATGGCAAAAGAACTGATCACGGGCAAATTCGCCGGCGCGCATGAAAAAGTCGATCGTCTGGAACCGGACCAAGGCGGAGTCGTGCGCTACAAAGGCAAAAAAGTCGGCGCTTACCGCGATCCGAAAGGCGAACTTTTCCTCGTCGATACCACATGCACGCATATGGGCTGCGAGACGGCCTGGAACGATGCCGAGCGTTCGTGGGACTGCCCATGCCACGGCTCACGCTTCTCGTATACCGGCGAAGTGCTGGAAGGTCCGGCAACCGATCCGTTGAAGCGCATCGAAGAATAAACGCCGCTTCGTCCCCATTGTTAACTTCGACCCAAACCCCCGCTTCCTGATTAAGGAAACGGGGGTTCTTTTGACCGTCCTCATCATGTAGAATAACAGTAAAATCATTCCATCCGAGGTGGCGCATGAGTTCCCGCAAAAATTTCCGCAGACCGAGGCCGATTCCCTATTTGTTTCTGAGCTTTCTCGGAATCGTCGTGCTGGTGCTGATTGGCATGCTCGTCTGGCGTTTTATCGGCTTCAGCACAGCTTCGACCGCGAATACGGAGTCAATCGATTCCGGAGGCAGCATTCCGGAAGCTCGGGTTCCTGTTTTTGAAGAAAACGGAATTAAGCGAACGACATCCGTTGTCGAGGGGCAACTGGCGGTATACGACGGAACCGATTGGAAAAAATCATTCTGGCCGGGCATCAACTTCGGCGCCACGACGCCGGGGCATTATCCGGGGCAAGTCTCGCCAACCAAAGACGACTATCTCCGCTGGTTCCCGATGATGCAGGAGATGAACATTAAGGCTGTGCGCGTGTATACCATTTTGCCGCCGAACTTTTACGAAGCGCTGGCCGAATACAATGCCAAGCAGACAGAACCGTTGATGCTGATGCAGGGGATTTGGTCACCGGAAGAAGAATTGATCGGCGCGGACGGCAACGGACGGGATGCTTTTACCCATACGATCAAAGCAGGCTTCGAAAAAGAAATCCGGGACGCGGCAGCAGTCGTCCACGGGCAAGCCGTTCTTCCGGCAAGCCCCGGACACGCCTCGGGCACGTATACCGCCGACGTCTCTCCCTACTTGTTAGGCTGGGTGCTGGGTACCGAATGGTATCCGTATGCGGTGCAGACTACCAACGAAGCCCATACGGGTCTGAATCCTTACGCAGGCGAGTATTTCCGTGCCAAAGCCGAAGCTTCTCCGTTCGAGAGCTGGCTTGCCGAAATGCTGGACGTGCTCGCCACCGAAGAAATGAAGTACGGTTGGCAGCATCCGATCTCGTTCACCAACTGGGTCACAACCGATCCGCTGGATCATCCGAACGAACCGCTGGAGCAAGAAGATCTGGTCCCTGTCGATCCGATGCACATGGAACCGACAGAGTCCTGGACAGCCGGATATTTCGCTTCCTATCACGTCTATCCGTACTACCCCGACTCTCTTCGCCGGGATCGGAAATATGTGGATTACGTAAACGACGAAGGTGTCAAAGACCCGTATGCCGGTTATCTGCACGAACTGCGCGAACATCATAAAGGCATTCCGCTGGTCATCGCCGAGTTTGGCATGCCAAGCTCGCGAGGCATTGCCCACTACGGCCTGCTCGGCCGAAGCCAAGGCATGCACACCGAGAAGCAGCAGGGCGAGCTAAACGCGGGCATGCTGCATCAAATCTACAACGAAGACTATGACGGTGCGATGCTGTTCGAATGGCAGGACGAATGGTTCAAGTTTACGTGGAATACGATCGAGCTGGAAGTACCGGGCGATCGCCGCGCGATGTGGCGCAACCGCTTGACGAACGAAGAACACTTCGGCGTTCTGGCGATCGAGCCGGAAGAAAGCGCCGAAAAGCTGATGACGATCGACGGGAACACCGACGATTGGGAAAAGCGCGGTCTCGCAGCGGAAGACATCGGCAACGGCCTGCATATGGCGATGACCAGCGATTCCTCCGACCTGTATATCCTGCTGCAAAAAGACGGCGGCGACTGGAACTTCGACGAGGACGTGCTGACGCTCGGGTTCGACACGACGCCAGGCGGCAGTACGTCCGCGAAGCTTGCGCCGGGCATCAAGTTCGATAGCGGCCTGGAATTTCTGGCCCGCTTCGAAGCCGGCCAGGGCGGACGCTTGTACGTCAACAGCGCCTACGACCAGTTTAGTTGGCTATACGGCTACAAGCTGAAATCCGTGCCGTACAAAGCGGAATACGCCGACGAAGAAGCCGGTATATTCCTGCCCTGGAAGCTGGCATTGAACCGGGAGCTGTACCTGCCTCAAAGCAAAGTTACCGCTCCTTTCGAAGCTTACGACGTCGGCAAGCTGCACTGGGGCACCAACGATCCCGACAGCGAAAAATTCAATAATTTATCCGACTGGTATTTGCAGGGAGATACGCTGGAGCTGCGCATTCCGTGGATGCTGCTTGGTTTCACCGATCCGAGCAAGCTGCAAGTGTGGAAGTATCCGTATGGCACGGAAGCCGTCACGCCGATCGACACGAATGGCGTATCGGTCTCCGCCGTTCTGTCGGGAGCGGAAGCATCTACGGGCTCGAATGTCGCTTCTCCGGCTTCGAAAACGTATATCTGGGATGCTTGGGATCTGCCGCCTTACCACGAACGCCAGAAAAAAAGCTTCGCTATTCTCAAAGACACGTTCGCCGAATACGACAAACCGGTCAAAGGCTCGACGCGCGAGTAGCCGTGCCCACGACCCGCCGATTCGAAACGTTCAAGCGGCCGCAAAACGCCGGAGCGTTAGGCGGCCAAAGCGCCGATCGGCCATAGTGCCAAGTCGGATCGGTCAGGGTCGAGTCGGGTGGATCGGCCTGATTATGAGCGAGAATTCGAGAAATAAATGCTCAAATCCATTTATTTCGTTTGATCTGCTCTCGGATTTTAAAATACATGCAAATCTACATTTATTCGAAGAAAAAAGGCGTTATCGCGTATAAGAACGAGAAAATAAGTGTATATCCGTATTTATTTTTTTCAAGCCGCAAAAACAGAAGAAAATACCTGTATATTCGCACTTATTTTCAAAATTCCGCTTCCATTCCGCTTTTTACCGTAAGCAAACAGACCCGTTCCGGCTCGACGCCGTTCGGGTCTGTTCAGTTTTGTTCGGGTCTTTTTGCTTGCGGTTCACGATTTGCTGTTCGCGTTCACAGATTCCGAAGAGTCGAAGCTTGGCATGTTCAGATACTCCGCAAAATTCTCCAACAAATAAGCCGCATTGATATCCTCGTGCAAATGATGCTCGACAATCTCGTCGATCTTCTCCGCATCCCGCCCAATGACGCTATCGAGAATCAAGCGATGCTCGGCAAGAATCGCTTTGAGCTTCTCTTTTTTGAGCAAATGCAATCGACGGTAGCGGGCATAATGCGCATTGGACTGCTGGATCAGATCCCATAAAAACACCCGTCCGGCCAACGCGAACAACGCCTTGTGAAACGCATCGTCCAATTGCAAAAAAGCTTCATGTGCGTGTTCCTGTTGGATCGTCTCCTCCTGGCGGTCCAAAATTTCTTTCAGTTCCAGCACCCCTCGAAGAGGCAGCGGAGACGTATGGGAAGCCAGGTTTTTGATAATGTCCTTTTCCAACGTGCTGCGCAAATAAATGATCTGCTCCACCGATTCCAGATCGATATACGAGACCAGATTGCCCCGCTTCGGATACACGTCGATATACCCCTCATGCGCAAGCTGCTTGAGCACGTCCCGCAGCGGCGTACGCGAAATCTGAAAGCGCTCCGACAAAGCCGTCTCGCTGAGTATGCTACCCGGCTTCAGTTCCAGCGTTAAAATCTCGTTTCTCAACTGACGCAAAATCCCCGCCTTGCTGGTCATCCCCTCGCCCTCTTTCCTGAATGATGTCCCCCTGCCGTACACGTTCAAAAGTAGTATACAACGTTTGCACCCAAACAAAAACAAACGTTTTCAAAAAAGTAATTGCAAAGCAAGACACCGATAAAAACCTTAAAAATAATCAATTGACAGCAAGAGGGAACGGCACTATGATATAGCTGTTCTTGTATACAAGATTTGCTTGAAAAATAGAGTAGGGTCACTTGGGAGGCTATTTCATGAAAATGACCTGGCGATGGTACGGCGAAGGCAACGACAATATTACACTCGATCAGATCCGGCAAATTCCGGGCGTAAGCGGAATCGTCTGGTCTTTGCATCACAAAACGGCCGGCGAAGTCTGGGAAGCCAGCGAAATTCTCGCGGAAGCCGAACATATCAAATCCAAAGGATTTTCCGTAGCCGTGGTTGAAAGCGTTAACGTGCATGACGATATCAAGATCGGGCTTCCTTCGCGCGATCGCTATATCGAGATTTACGCCGATACGATTCGCAAACTGGCGGCGGTCGGCGTTGAAGTCATCTGCTATAACTTTATGCCGATCTTCGACTGGACGCGCACCAATCTCTATTATCCGCTACCGGACGGTTCAAACGCTTTGTTTTATGAGAAGGCTTCCATCGCAACCGATCCGCACGAGATGGCAGAAATGATCATACGCGGCGGCGGTAACTTTACGATTCCCGGTTGGGAACCGGATCGCTTGTCGCGGCTGGATGAACTGTTCGCGGCCTATGCCGACGTCACCGAGGAGAAGCTGTTCGACAATCTCGTGTATTTCCTGAACAAGCTGATGCCGGTGTGCGAAGAATGCGGAATCAAAATGGCGATCCATCCGGACGATCCCGCTTGGCCGATCTTCGGACTGCCCCGCATCGTACGCAGCCAGGATACCATTCGCAGATTGCTGAACGCCGTCGATCATCCGCATAACGGTCTGACGTTCTGCTCCGGTTCGCTGGGAACCAATCCGCAAAACGATCTACCGTCCATTATCAGCGAGTTCAAAGACCGGATCTACTTCGCGCATCTGCGCAACGTGAAAATCTTCGACAACGGCGATTTCGTCGAAGTGTCCCATAAACTCGGCGACGGAAACGTGAACCTGCCGGAACTGGTTCGGGTGCTGCACGAGAATGGATACGAAGGCTACGTGCGCCCGGATCACGGACGTCACCTTTGGGGAGAAGAAGCCCACTGCCGACCGGGATACGGATTGTATGATCGTGCTTTTGGCGTTATGTATCTGCTCGGGGCCTGGGACGGATTGGAGAACGCCAAGCAACGTGCCGCGCAAATGCAAGGAGGCGAAGTTAGTGTTGGAGCTGAGTGAACGAGGACTGGAGCATACGGAAGCTTGGAAAGCAGCCGGAGTCGAACTTCCCCGGTTCAATCGCAGACAAGTTGCGGAGCATACCTTGGACCACCCGCGCTGGGTTCATTTCGGCGCAGGCAATATTTTTCGCAGCCTGATCGCCAAAGCTCAACAAAAACTGTTAAACCAAGGACTCGCCGACACCGGCATTATCGCGGCGGGCACGCCCGATTCGGAAACGATCGATCTGGTGTACCGGCCGCACGACAATCTGACGCTGTTGGTCGAGATGGATGCCGAAGGCCGACTGCGCAAAGAAGTGCTCGCCAGCGTGGCGGAAGCGCTTTGTGCCGATCCTTTTCGCACCGACGACTATGCCCGTCTGGTGCGCGCTTTCGAGAATCCAAGCCTTCAGCTCGTGTCTTTTACGGTTACGGAAAAAGGCTACGCCTTGACCGAACCGCGCGGCGGCTACACGCAAGAAGCACTGAACGATTTCGAAGCCGGGCCGGAAGCGGCCGAGCAGGTGATGGCCGTAGTCGCGGCGCTGGCCCTTCGCCGCTACCGCAAAGGAGCGTCGCCGCTGGCCTTCGTCAGTCTGGACAATTGTCCGCATAACGGCGACGTGCTGCGAAAAGGCCTGACGACCGTAGCGAAAGAATGGGCAATCCGAGGACATGCGGAAAAAGGATTTGTGCATTATTTGGAAAATCGGAGTCTGGTTTCTTTTCCGCTTACGATGATCGATAAAATTACGCCGCGGCCTTCTTCGTTGATTCGCGAAGAGTTGAAGCGGCTCGGCATCGGCGGCATGGAGGAGATCACGTC
Organism: Saccharibacillus sacchari; assembly: GCF_037722395.1. Taxonomy (GTDB): domain Bacteria; phylum Bacillota; class Bacilli; order Paenibacillales; family Paenibacillaceae; genus Saccharibacillus; species Saccharibacillus sacchari_A. The sequence continues at coordinate 88,964 of NZ_JBBKAR010000042.1, forward strand.
TTCCCGCCATACATACGCCGCTCCATTTGTGAATGCCGAAAATATCGAGTATCTGGTGATTGAAGACGATTTTCCGGCAGGCCGTCCGCCTCTCGAAGCGGCAGGCATTCTGTTCGCCGACCGCGACACCGTCAATCGAGCGGACGCGATGAAAGTGACGGCCTGCCTCAATCCGCTGCATACGGCGCTCGCCGTTACCGGATGCCTGCTGGGATATACGCGGATCTCTGACGAGATGCGCGACCCCGTGCTCCGAGCCTTGGCTGAACGCATCGGCAGAAACGAAGGTCTTCCAGTCGTTGTCGATCCCGGTATCCTGTCTCCCGAAAAGTTTCTGGACGAGGTATTGAATAAGCGGTTCCCGAATCCGTTTATCCCGGATACGCCGCAGCGGATCGCTTCCGACACGTCGAAAAAGATCGGGATTCGCTTCGGTCATACTCTTCGCGCTTATATGGAACGGGCAGAACTGGACGCCGCCGACCTGACCGCGATTCCGTTGGCGATCGCGGCCTGGTGCCGGTACCTGATGGGCGTCGACGACGAAGGACGGCCGTTCGAGCCGAGTCCCGATCCGATGCTGGAAGAACTGCGTCGACGCTTGAACCGTCCGGCGGACCGGACAGCCGACACCGCCGAAGCGTTTGAAACTGCCTCGAAGATGTCCGACCGCAAAGACGTGTGGCCCGGCGCGCTGCCGAACGTGCGCGCGATTCTTGCGGACGCCGAATTGTTCGCGGTCGATCTTTACGCGGCCGGTCTCGGCGGCAAGATCGAAAAGATGTTCCGCGACATGCTGGACGGACCGGGCGCGGTCCGGCGCACATTGGAACGGGAACTCGGCACGGAACGTCACGACGCTGACGATCCGGCCCGGATTCCCGCAGAAAGGAGCAACCCGTTATGACCTTTTCTTCAAAAGGCTATGCCGCTTGGCTTCCGTCGGACCGCTGGCAGGACGAGCAACGCATCGAAGCGTGGCGTCCGCTACTGGAGCAGATCGACGCCCGCATGGAACTTCGTGCGGCAGGTCCCGGAGCCGCCGCTCTGCAAGAACTGGCGAACGGTATCGAGATTCTCACCGGAACCCCGCCTTCGCTAACGCTGAAAGCCGGTTCGCCTCCCGTTATCGTGCTGGGTTCGCCGCAAGCGGCCCAACGGTCGCTGGAAGAATTGAAGGCGCTTCCTTTGGCGGAAGAAGCGTACGCGCTGCGTATCGGAGCGGCAAGCGAAAATGAAAATCAGGACGGCGAACAAGCCGCCTACGCCATCCTTCGCGGCGGCTCTGAACGCGGATTGCTGTACGGCGCGTTCGCTTTGCTCCGCTTGATAGACTCTGATCCGCGCGGCCCGCGCGATCTGGACCTGGCGGAATCGCCAAGAAATCCGCTGCGCATGATCGATCAATGGGACAATATGGACGGCAGCGTGGAACGCGGCTACTCCGGCGGGTCGATCTTTTACCGGGATAACCGAATCCTGCTCGAATCGCCGCGCATCGACGATTACGCCAGGCTACTGGCTTCGGTCGGCATCAACGCGATCTCGGTCAACAACGTCAACGTGCACCGCGAGGAAACGAAACTGATTACCTCCGCCCTGCTGCCCGACGTCAGACGGTTAAGCGATACGTTCGGACGCTACGGCATCCAGTTGTTTTTGAGCGTCAATTACGCCGCTCCGATCGAACTCGGCGAACTGGACACGGCAGACCCGTTGAATACTGATGTCCAACACTGGTGGCAGCGCAAAGTCGCCGAAATCTATGCGGCCGTGCCGGACTTCGGCGGCTTCGTGGTCAAAGCCGATTCCGAAAACCGGCCCGGCCCGTTCACCTACGGACGCGATCACGCCGACGGCGCCAATCTGCTGGCCGACGCTTTGGCTCCGCACGGCGGACTGGTGATGTGGCGCTGCTTCGTCTACGACTGCCATCAAGACTGGCGCGACCGTTCGACCGACCGCGCGCGGGCGGCTTACGATCATTTCCGCGATCTGGACGGCCGATTCCGCGACAACGTCGTGCTGCAAATCAAAAACGGCCCGATGGACTTCCAGGTGCGCGAGCCGGTCTCGCCGCTGTTCGGCGCGATGCCGCGCACGAACCAAGTGATGGAATTCCAGATCGCGCAGGAATATACCGGCCAGCAGCGAGACATCTGCTTCCTCGTTCCGCAATGGAAAAAGTCGCTGGACTTCGATACTCTCCTGAACGGAGCAGGATGTACAGTCAAACAAATCGCGGCTGGAAAAGTGCACCCGTTTACCCGGAGCGGCGTGGCCGCAGTCTCCAATATCGGCAACGACGACAATTGGACGGGGCATCATCTGGCGCAGGCCAATCTGTTCGGCTTCGGCCGCTTGGCCTGGAACCCGGAGCTGGAATCGGACGCGATCGCGGAAGAATGGAGCGCGTTGACGTTCGGCGCGGACACTCCCGTCGCTCGTTTCGTCGCAAAACTGCTGCTGGAGTCGTGGCCGGTGTACGAAAGCTATACCGCCCCGCTCGGCGTCGGCTGGATGGTGCAGCCGCATTACCATTACGCGGTCGACGTGGACGGTTACGAATATTCGAAATGGGGCACCTACCATTTCGCCGACCGGGACGGCCTCGGCGTCGACCGGACGCTGGCGACGGGAACCGGTTATACCGGACAATACGCCGACGAAAACCGCGACCGCTACGATTCGCTGGAAGAATGCCCGGACGAACTGCTGCTCTTTTTCCATCATGTTCCTTACACGCATGTGCTGAAGTCGGGCAAGACGGTCATTCAGCATATTTACGACAGCCGTTTCGAAGGCGCGGACGCCGTGGACCGTTGGATCGCGCGCTGGCGGGAGTTGGAGGCTGACGTCGATCCCGAACGTTTTGCGCATATCCTGCATCGTCTGGAAGGACAATCGGAGAACGCGAAGCAGTGGCGGGACGCGGTGAATACGTACTTTTACCGCAAATCGGGCATTCCCGACGAACGGGAACGCACCGTTTACGCCTGATCGTCGAGCAAGCATTGCGGCAGCGCGTTTGTTTTGGGTCCGTTTTGCACGAACCCGGCGGATTTATCCCTATGTATTCGAAGGAGGACACGACTGTGACGCAACAAGCAGAAACGATAAACGGCTACAAAAAACGGGCCAAGCAGCTCGTCGCGCAAATGACTTTGAAAGAAAAAATCCATCAGATGGTGCACGCCGCCCCGGCGATCGAACGGTTGAACGTCAAAGCGTACAACTGGTGGAACGAAGGATTGCACGGCGTGGCGCGCGCCGGCACGGCGACCATTTTCCCGCAAGCGATCGGCTTGGCCGCGACGTTCGACGAAGACCTGCTGCAAGAAGTCGCCGACGCGATCGCCACCGAAACGCGTTCGAAGTTCAATATGCAGCAACGATACGGCGATACGGACATCTATAAAGGACTGACGCTGTGGGCGCCGAACGTCAACATTTTCCGCGATCCGCGTTGGGGCCGGGGGCATGAGACGTACGGCGAAGACCCGCATCTGACCGCCCGCTTGGCCGTGCGTTTTATCCGGGGACTGCAAGGCGACGACGAAAAATACCTCAAAACGGCCGCCTGCGCCAAACATTTCGCGGTCCACTCCGGGCCGGAAGACGTGCGCCACAGCTTCAACGCCGTCGTCTCGGACAAAGATCTGCGCGAGACGTATCTGCCCGCGTTCAAAGCCTGCGTGGAAGAAGCGAACGTCGAAGCCGTGATGGGCGCGTACAACCGGACCAACGACGAACCGTGCTGCGGCAGCGAACTGCTGCTGGAGCAGATCCTGCGCGGCGAATGGAACTTCGACGGGCATGTCGTGTCCGACTGCTGGGCGATCCGCGATTTCCATCTGCATCACAAAGTCACCGCGAACGAAGTGGAGTCGGTGGCTTTGGCCGTGAAAAACGGGTGCGACCTGAACTGCGGCAGTCTGTTCCTGTTCCTGCAAGACGCCGTGGCGCAAGGCCTGGTGACGGAAGAACAGATCGACAAGGCGGTGACGAGACTGTTCACTACCCGCTTCAAACTGGGACTGTTCGACGAGCCGGAACAAGTGCCGTTCTCTTCGATCGGCTACGCGGAAACCGATTCTCCGGCGATGAAGGCGCTCAATCTCACAGCCTCGCGCGAATCGCTGGTGCTGCTCAAAAACGACGGCCTGCTGCCGCTGGATCGTAGCCGCTTCCGCACCGTCGGCGTGATCGGCCCAAACGCCAACAACCGCCGCGCGCTCGTCGGCAATTACGAAGGCACCGCGTCGCGCTATATCACGCCGCTCGAAGGCTTGCAGGATTACCTCGGCGACGGCGTGCGCGTGCTGTACTCCGAAGGCTGCCACTTGTTCCAGAACAAAGTCGGCGGACTGGCCCAACCGGGCGACCGCCTGGCCGAAGCCAAAGGCGTCTGCGCCGAAAGCGACCTGATCGTCGTCTGCCTCGGCCTGGATTCCGGCCTCGAAGGCGAAGAAGGCGATATAGGCAACGCCTTCGCCAGCGGCGACAAGCCGAATCTCGACCTGCCCGGCCAGCAGGAAGAACTGCTGCGCATCGCGCACGAGAGCGGCAAGCCTGTCGTGCTGGTGCTGCTCGCGGGCAGCGCGCTCGCCGTCAACTACGCCGACGCGCATATCCCCGCGATCGTGCAAGGCTGGTATCCGGGCGCGCAAGGCGGCCGCGCCATCGCGGAGCTGCTGTTCGGCGAATACTCGCCTTCCGCCAAACTCCCGGTCACGTTCTACCGCACCACCGAAGAACTTCCGGCGTTCACGGACTATTCGATGAATAACCGCACCTATCGGTATATGCGAAGCGAAGCGCTCTACCCGTTCGGCTTCGGCCTGACCTACGGACAGATCGCGATCGACTCCGTAGAGCTGGACGCGGACTCCGTTACCGAGTCCGGTATCCGCGCCAAAGTCCGCTTGCACAACGCCGGAACGCTCGACGCTTCCGAAGTCGTGCAAGCGTACGTCCGGGCCGACAGCCCGGGCGCCCCGAACGCGCAGCTCAAAGCGTTCCGCAAAGTCCATGTGGCCGCCGGCACTTCCGTCGACACCGAGCTGACCTTGCCGCTCGACGCTTTCGCCCTATACGGCGAAGACGGCACGACCTCGATCGCGGCGGATACTAACTATACGCTGCATATCGGCTTCTCCCAACCCGACGCCCGCAGCGTTGCCTTAACCGGCCGCACGCCGCATTCGTTCACCTTAACCGCCCGGACAGCGGAAAAATCCCGCTTCTTCTAGGGGGCAGGAGGTTCGGGAGGTTCGGGTGTTTCGCCTATCGCTCCGGGTTGTTTTCCTCCGGAAAGCCAAAAGTCGCTCTAGTCGAAAAACCCGAACCCAGGTAGGGGAAAAGGATTCTTCCTTTTTAAAAAATAGGGATCAGACCTCTAACCGATCGCATGACCGTTAGACGACTATTTTTCGACCTTTTCAAAAAGTAACGGATCGTAGAGACGCTTAGACGCTCAAAAGGAAAAAAACCGGCACGATAATCGCCTTTTTCCACACCTAAGCGTCACCTCGTTCCGTTAGCCCAAATCGAACTTGCGTCGATCTATTTAAACGCTCCATTCGGATGTCTATCCGATCAAGCTGATCCTTGCCCTTCGGACCCTAAAAAGCTTCGCCGGGATAACTTGTAGATCCAAAACATTCACCGTCGCCCGTCTTTCGTCCTTTTCGCTTCTCAGTTTCTCAGTTTCTCAACTCTTTATCTTTTCAGCTCTTTATCTTTCGAACTTAATTTCTTTACCTAACTCTACCCACCCAAGTGCCTGGGCAGAGGGGAAATTCCAGCGTAGGAGCGTTAGCGATCGCCTTTGTCCTCGGGAAATCTCTATTTAAATCCAATTCCAATTTCCCGAGGACAACACGCGACCGAAGCGGAATTTCCCCTCTGCCCCACGCACCCCACCATCCCCCCATTTTAAGGAGGTGCTCCCCCATTGGGAATCTTAACGCGCAAACAAGTCAATATCCGCGAAACGAAAAGAGATTCGCTGGCTCGCCACGTTCGCAAAGAATGGGTGCTCTACTCGTTCCTGATCTTGCCGGTGCTGTACTTCCTGATTTTCAAGTACGCGCCGATGCTGGGCAATATCATCGCGTTCCGCAAATACCGGGGCGGTCCCAATTTTCTCGGTACGGAATGGGTCGGCTTCAAGTATTTCGAGATGTTCATGAAAGACCCGACCTTCTGGCGGGCGTTCCGCAACAACCTGCTGCTCAGCGTCTTTTACCTGCTGGTCCGTTTTCCGTTGACGCTGATCTTCGCTCTGCTCATCAACGAGCTGAAAAATATCGGGGTCAAAAAGTTCGTGCAGACCGTCTCCTACCTGCCGCACTTTATCTCGACCGTCATCGTGGCCGGCATGGTCAAAGAACTGCTGGCGCTGAACGGTCCGATCAACGGTCTGCTGCAACAGATCGGACTGCCGAAGCTGTCGTTCATCTCGCTGCCGGAATGGTTTCCGACGATCTACATATCCTCCGGCATCTGGCAAGCGCTCGGCTGGGGCACCATTTTGTATCTCGCCGCGATGACCACCATCAATACCGAGCTGTACGAAGCGGCGCGGATCGACGGGGCGAACCGGCTCAAGTTGGCTTGGCACGTGACGATTCCGGGCATTTTGCCGACGATCATGACGCTGCTCATTCTCGATATCGGCGGCATTCTCGGTTCGAATTTCGAGAAAATCCTGCTGCTGTACAATCCGCTCACCTACGAGACGGCGGACGTCATCTCGACTTACGTGTACCGAATCGGCATCAGCGGCGGCAGCTTTAGCTACGCGACGGCCGTCGGCTTGTTCGAAGGCATCATCGGACTCATTCTCGTCATGTCGGCCAATTACGTTTCCCGCAAAACGACCAAAACCAGCCTTTGGTAGAAAGGAGCCTGCGCTATGGGCAATACGTTATCGTATCGGCTTTTCCGGGTGTTCAACGCTTTTGTCATGTTGCTCGTCATCTTGTTCACGCTGTATCCGTTCCTGTATCTGATCGCGCAGTCGTTCAGTTCGGAATCGGCGATCTACGCGGGTAAAGTCACCATTTTCCCGGTTGAATTCACCGCCGCCACGTACAAGCTCATTTTGAGCAAGCCGGACTTTTACCTCTATTACTGGAACACGCTGGTCTATTCGGTGCTCGGCACGTTTATCGCGGTCATGGGCACGGCTATACTGGCGTATCCGTTGTCCAAAGACAAGCTGCGATTGAACAAATTTTTTATCCCGTTCGTGCTGTTCACCATGTACTTCAGCGGCGGACTGATCCCTAACTTCATCCTGATCTCCAAAACGCTGCATATGCGGGACACGATGTGGGCGATCATTATTCCCGGCGCGATCAGCGCGTTCAACGTCATTTTGATGAAAACGTTCTTCGCGTCGATCCCGAACGAGGTCGAGGAAGCGGCGAAAGTCGACGGGCTCGGCGGTTACGGCATCTTTTGGCGGATCGTGCTCCCGTTGTCCAAGCCGATTCTCGCCACCATGACCCTGTTCTGCATCGTCGGCATCTGGAACAACTGGTTCGGCCCGGCGCTGTATCTGCAATCGAAAGAAAAATGGCCGGTCGCGCTGTACCTCAGGCAAATCATCGACAGCACGGTCAGCACGGCGGAGGTCGGAGCGAGTGCCGAGACGTCCACGCAGATTGCCGCCACGATCAAATCGGCCGCTATGGTGCTCACGTCGCTGCCGATCATCTGTATCTATCCGTTCGTGCAGAAATATTTCGTTCAAGGCATGATGATCGGTTCGGTCAAAGGATAACAAGCCACACATAAACGGGAGGTCTTTATGAACATGTTGAGCAAATTCGGAAAAACGGCGCTGGCCCTGCTGCTCGTCGCCGGAACGGCCGCTTGCGGAAACTCGGACGACACCAACAGCGCCAACGCGCCCGACCCGGAAGGCCAGCAGGAAGCCCAGGGCTACGAGTACGGCGTCGGCAAAACGTTCCATTCCGACGAGCCGGTCAGCTACTCCATGATGTTCAGCGACAACGAAGCGTATCCGTACCAAGACGATTGGCAGTTCTGGTCGTCGCTCAAAGAAAAAACGAACGTCTCGTTTGACCTGTCGGTCACGGCGCGCGCAGAATACGAAAACCAAAAAGCGCTCGTGGTCAACTCCGGCGACGCGCCTTACATCATTCCGAAAACGTACGACGAAACCGCGTACGTCGCGGGCGGTCAGATCGTGCCGATCAGCGAATGGACGCAGTATATGCCGAACTACACCGAAGCCGTGGAGAAATGGGGCATGGCCGACGATCTGAAAGCCAAGTTGCAAGAAGACGGCAAATACTACGTGCTTCCGGGGCTGTGGGAATCGGCGGCGGGCGGTTACTCCTACGTGATTCGCAAAGACATTTTCGAAGCGGCCGGCGTCGACGTGGAAGGCAGCGAAGGCAAATGGACCTACGAAGACTTTTACGCGGCGCTGCAAAAAGTGAAAGCTTATACCGATGCCGACTATGTCTGGTCCGACCAATATCAAGGCAAATCTTCGCTGAATATCGCGGGCGTCGAATACGGCGTGACCGGCGGCTGGGGCCTGGCAAACGGCGTGAAGTTCGACGAAGACAAACAAGAATTTTATTTTGCCGATACGACCGCGGACTTCAAAGAATACGTGAGCTATTTCAACAAACTGATCAAAGACGGCCTGCTCGATCCCGAGTCCTTTACCCAGGACGACGAATCGGCGCGCGCCAAGTTCTACAAAGGCGAAACGTTCGTTATCAACGGCAACTATCAGTTTCTGGCCGATTCCGCGAGCAAGATGACGGACAAAGACAGCGAACTGTACATGATCGTGCAGCCGGGCGGTCCGAAAGGATTGCTGCAAGTCGAAAACTCCCGTTTGGAAAACGGTGTCATGATCAGCCAAAACGCGCTGAACGATCTCGGCAAAGAAGATTTTATTAAAATGCTGCGCTTCGTCGATTGGCTCTGGTACTCCGACGAAGGCCAGACGTTCGCGCTGTGGGGCGACGAAGGCGACACGTATACCAAAGACGCCGACGGCAATATCGTGTTGAACCCGGACATCACGTACAACGGACTCAACGCCGATACGGGAACGAAGCAGCTTAACGTCGATCTCGGCTTCGCGGGCGGCGTATTCGCCTACGGCGGCACCGATCAGCTTCGCTATTCGCGCATGACCGAAGGCGAACGCGATTATATCGAGCGGATCAAAGAATACCGCGAACCGCGCGCGATCCAGCCGCCGATCATGGCAAGCCCGGACGAAGCGGAAGAGATGAACCTGCTCGTCACTCCGCTGATGGACTACGTGGACACCATGACGCTCAAATTCATCATGGGTCAAGAAGACGTCAATACGGGCTGGGACGCTTATGTCGCGCAGGTGCAAGCCAACGGCGCGGATCGCTATATCCAGACGGCGAACGAAATCTTCTCCCGAACCAAAGAAACGCTCGGTTATTAATGGTTCCGCTCCATCAAAATCACAGTCGAACTCATGCCCGGACGCTAAGACGCGTCCGGGAACTTTTTTGCAAAAAAACGCCAAATGGAAAATTTTGAGTGTCTCGTCGTTTCTATGCGTTTACATAAGGACTAAGGAGGATCGACGCCATGACTCCACTACCGACCGTGCAGACGGTCATCGACGCACTGACGGCGAACAGACACACTGCATTGCCTGAACCTACGGTAGATCAATTGCTGATCGGCGATCCGGGCACACCCGTCACCGGAATCGTCACAACCTTCATGCCGACGCTATCGGTCGTGCAGCAGGCGCGATCGCTCGGGGCCAATCTGGTCATCGGGCATGAAGGACTCTTTTTCTCCCATCATGAACGTTCGGAAGAATCGCCGGAAGGCGAGATTGAGCGGATGAAGCGACAGCAGCTTGAAGCCTCGGATGTCGCGGTTTTCCGCTTGCACGACAGCATTCATCGCTATTGCCCGGATGGGATCACCGAAGGACTGGTCGCCAAATTGGGCTGGTCCGGTTATGTTCGCGAATATCGTGCCGAAAGCTGCTTGCTCGATATTCCTTCCGCTTCGTTACGCGAAATCGCTACGGAGATCAAAACGCGACTCGGACTGCCATACATAACAATCTCAGGACATCCAGAAGCGGTCTTTTCGCGTGTTGGGCTTTTGGCGGGCTATCGCGGCGGCGGAACGTTGACGATTCCGTTGCTGGAGTCGAAAGAGGCAGACCTTATCGTCTATGGAGAAGGACCGGAATGGGAGACGCCTGAGTATGTACGCGAAGCAATGCGTTTTGGACGACATTGCGGGCTGATCGCACTCGGCCATGCGGCAAGCGAAGAACCGGGGATGGAGCGGCTCGCCGAAGCGCTGTCCGTTCTTTTTCCCCATATTCCGGTTCACTATCTTCAGGAAGAACCCTCAATCCGCATTTTGTAGCCGATCACCCTGTTGTGAAGAGAAACAGACCCTACTGTGCGCAGACATAGACAAGGAGGAAAATGATCATGAACCGAACGCTTCTGTTCAACGACGGTTGGACTTTTGCCAAAAGCCCGCTGGACACCCAGCATTGGCAGTCGCTCAACTTTGGACCGGTGGAGATTCCGCATGACTGGCTGATTGCCGATACGCAAAACCTTTACGAAGACAGCATCGGCTGGTACAAACGCGTATTGACCGCAGACGCGAATTGGGAAACCGAAGGCGTACGCAAGCTCATGCTGCTTTTCGAAGGCGTCTATATGGACTCTACGGCCTACGTTAACGGACAACAGATCGGGGAATGGAAATACGGCTACTCGACCTTCGAATTCGATATTTTCCCTGCTTTAAAAGAAGGCGACAATGAGATCGTAGTCAAGGTCGTCCACCAGAGTCCCAACAGTCGCTGGTACTCCGGGGCAGGCCTCTACCGGAACGTCTGGCTCAAAACGCGCGGAGATTCCTACATCGATACCGACGGCGTCTACGTCTCGACCAGCCGTCATGGAGACAACTGGCGAATCGCTATCGAAACGGAAGTGGAAACGGTCGGCGCGCTGGAGTTGTCCCACCATCTGTATGACGGAGATACGCTTGTTGCGGAACGCTCGATCCGTCTGGCTCCTTCCGCAGAGCTTACGCCTGCGCAACCGGAAGACGCTCCTTTGCCGGATGCTGCCGTTCAAGCCGAGCAAGGCTTCGGCAAAGCGGAGAAAAACAACCAGTACAAGCGCGAAGCGTTGGAGAGCAGCCGGTCGACTCCTCGCCGAACCTTTCAGGAAGCGCTTCTGGACGTTCCGAACCCACGGCTGTGGAGTCCAAGCGAGCCTAAGCTCTACCGGCTTGAGACGAGTATCCGCTTGCCGGACACGGGACAAGTGATTGAACAGGTTCAGCAAAATATCGGATTTCGGGAGATTGAATTTCATGCGCAGCATGGCTTCAGCCTGAACGGGCAGCACATGAAGCTGAACGGGGTCTGCGAGCATCACGATCTGGGGGCGTTGGGCGCGGCGTTCAATGTGGCGGCGCAGCGGCGGCGTTTTGCACAGCTCAAAGAGATGGGCGTCAACGCGATTCGTACGGCGCACAATATGCCTGCACCGGGCGTGATGGATCTGGCCGACGAGATGGGCTTTCTGGTCGTCTCGGAGTCTTTCGACATGTGGGAGCGTCCCAAAACGACCTACGATTACGCGCGCTTTTTCCAGGAATGGTCCAGCCGCGATGTTCGCAGTTGGGTTCGCAGGGACCGCAACCATCCGAGCCTGATCCTATGGAGCATCGGCAACGAGATCTACGATACGCACGCCGATGAACGGGGGCAGGAAGTGACCCGCATGCTGCGGGAGCTGGTTCGGGAATTTGATCCGCGCGGCAATGCTCCCGTCACGATCGGCTCCAATTACATGCCCTGGGAGAACGCGCAGAAGTGCGCCGATATCGTCAAGATTGCGGGCTACAACTACGCGGAAAAATACTACGGCGATCACCATAACGAACATCCGGACTGGATCATCTACGGCAGCGAAACGGCTTCGGTCGTGCAAAGCCGCGGCGTCTACCACTTCCCGTTCGAGCGGCCCATTCTGACCGATGACGATCGGCAATGCTCCGCGCTCGGCAACAGTCCGACCAGTTGGGGCGCCAAATCGGCGGAAGCCTGCATCCTCGCCGAACGCGACGCGCCGTATTCGTTAGGACAGTTTATTTGGACGGGCTTTGATTATATCGGGGAGCCGACGCCGTATCATACCAAAAATTCGTATTTCGGACAGATCGACACGGCAGGTTTCCCGAAAGACTCCTATTATATCTATCAGGCAGCCTGGACGGATTACCGCAAATCGCCGATGGTGCATATTTTCCCGTATTGGGACTTCAACGACGGACAGATCATCGACGTCCGGGTATGCTCCAACGCGCCGCGGATCGAGCTGCGACTGGACGATGAGACGGTTGGTTTCCACGAAACGGATTGGGCCTCCGGCTCGCAGCCTGTCGCGCATTGGAAAATCCCTTTTAAAGCCGGGCGACTGACTGCGCTGGCTTACGACGAGAACGGCGAGATCATTGCGGAGGATATACGGGAATCTTTCGGAGATGCTCGTAATCTCCGTTTGCAAGCCGATCGCCGGAGTCTTCATGCGGATGGACGCGATGTGGCATACCTGGAGATCAGCGCGACGGATGCCGAAGGACGCCCGGTTGAAAATGCGACCAATCGGGTGAAGATCGAAGTGGGCGGCGCGGGACGGTTGCTCGGCATGGATAACGGCGACAGCACCGATTATGACGCCTATCAGGGAAACTCGCGGCAGCTCTTTTCCGGGAAAGCCGTTGCGATCATCGGATCGACGCTGGAGGCAGGCACAATCACGGTTCGGGTATCGTCTCCCGGCCTTGCGGATGCCAGCTTCGAGCTGACTACGCAAGCCGTAGATCCGGAAGTTACGCAGGGTTTGTCGGTCGTGCTGGATTGCGGCGGAACCGACTCGAGCGAGGAAAAAGAGCAAGCAAAAGCGGGTGACACTACAGCCGCAAGTGCCGCAGATGAGGGCATCCCTGTCCCTGTGCGCAAGATCCGTATTGTCAGCGAATCGGGACGCAAGCTGGATGCCGAGCAGTCTTCTGTCCGCGTCAAAGCCGAGCTGTATCCGGCAGGCACGCCTTGCCGCGATGTGGAATGGACCGTCACCGACGATGCGGGCATCCTTTCCCACTTGGCTGTGGTCGAAGCGGACGGACTCGAAGCGACCGTCACGGCGCTGGGCGACGGTGCCTTCCGGCTTCGCTGCGCAAGTCGCAGCGGAAGCGGCGACGTACGGCTGATCTCGCAACTGGAATTCGAAGCTACGGGACTCGGGACGGCCTATCATGATCCGTATGGATTCGTGTCTGCGGGCGTATACGATTATTCGCGGGGCGAAGTAGGCACGGGCAACGAACGGGGCGTCGCGACATCCCGCGACGGCGAGACGCATGTCGGATTCACCCGGCTTGATTTCGGCCCGTATGGCGCGGATACGATTACGCTTCCGATCTTCGCCCTGTCGGACGAAGAGTATCCGATTGAGATTTGGGCAGGGATTCCGAATGACGAAGGATCGGAGCTGCTTGCGGACGTGATCTACCAGAAGCCGTCTATCTGGAATACGTATCAAGACGCGACGTATACGCTCTCGCGCAGACTGCGCGGCATCGAGACGCTTTGCTTCGTGTTGCGCCAGAAAGTGCATATCAAAGGCTTTGCCTTCGCGCCGCAGAGCCGGGCTTTCGAATGGAATCGTGCGCTGGATTGCGATCGCGTCTACGGCGATGCGTTCGAACGCACCGACCGGGCTGTCGAGCGGATCGGAAATAACGTCTCGATCGAATTCGCGGACATGGATTTCGGCGCGGAAGGCACGGACGGGCTTACGATCCGCGGAACTTCGCCGATCGCGCTCAATACGATCCAGATCCGTTTCGAACACGACAACGGCGAAGCCCGCCGCCTCGTCGAGTTTGCCGAATCCGACGGATACGATCAACGGCGTTTCCCGTTGGAGCCGATCACGGGCCGCTGCCGCGTCACGTTCATCTTCCTGCCGGGCTCGAATTTCGACTTCGACGGCTTCCGCTTCGAGCGGACGGGATCGGAAAGCGTGTAAGCTGCTAGATGGTCGTGCAAAACGCGAGGCGTGCGGCGGTAAGCTGTGAGGTGGTCGTGCGAAGCGCGGGGCGTGCGGCGGTAAGCCGCGAGGTGGCCGTGCGAGGCTCGGGGCGTCTGACGGTAAGCCGCGAGGTGGCCGTGCAAAACGCGAGGCGTGCGGAGCGCGGGGCGTGCGGCGGTAAGCCGCGAGGTGGCCGTGCAAAACGTGAGGCGTGCGGAGCGCGTTGCGAAGCATGAAGATAGGTGCCATGAAGCGGGCGAAGGATGCGGATGCGACCAGAGGCAGGAGAATACCAGAGAAAAGCTTGGTGTTGCGAAAAAACACGAGAGTTCCGCAGAGTGGCGTCTTTTTAAATCGTCTCCGAGGAAATAAGTGCGTATAT
>NZ_JBBKAR010000043.1:0-193646 GCF_037722395.1 Saccharibacillus sacchari
GCGGTTACATTCAAAAATTATAGTAACAAAAAAGTTAATCTAATCATATATTTATGTTTTAAGTTTATTAAAAAGTTATTGACACCGTTTTCAGATTAGGGATATACTAAACGCGAGTTAAGGGTTTACATAGACAGGAGGAGAATCGATTGAAAAGAAAATTGGGGGCATTAATTACAGGTTTTGCACTGACGGCTTCTTTGTTGGCAGGGTGTAGCAGTAACGCCAACGATCCGAACACGATTACATTCTGGACACCTCTGACAGGCGAAGACGGCGCGTATATGGACAACTTGGTTAAGGCTTACAACGATACCAATCCAGCAGTCAAAGTGAAGCATGTCGTAACCGCGGATATGTATACAAAGCTATCTACGGTTCTCAGCTCCGGTAAAGGAATTCCCGATCTGGCTATCATCCACGCCGACCGCGTACCGGGCTACGTGAAACAAAACCAGCTCGAAGCCATGACTACAGTTATGCAAGCGCAACCAGAATTGAAAGAAGACAACTTCCTGCCGCAAGCCTGGGGCGCGGGCAACATCGACGGAACGCAATACACGATTCCGCTCGATATTCATGCGAACGTCATGTATTACAACAAGGATTTGCTGGCCAAATACGGCGCGGAAAGCTTCCTTGACGATAACAACGTAACGGTCGACGAGATCCTGAGCCTGCAAGGCAAGATGGACGAAGGCGACTATGTCGTCAACGATGCGCTGCTGGGCTGGGCGATGCTCGGACAAATTCAGAACCTCAACGGCGATATCCAGGAAGACGGCAAGCCTGCCGTGAACACGGAAGTGATGAAGACCGCGATCGAAGACGTCAAAAAAATCAATGACGCGGGTCTGATGACTCCGTTCGGCGAAGACGGCTATCTGATGTTCCAATCCGGTAACGTGCTGTTCTCGACAGACGGTACATGGAGCTCGACAGCACATGCTACGGTTGAAGGTCTGAACTTCGGCGTGACGAACGTATACTCGGTCAGCCCGGACAAGTTCACTAACCGTTCGTCTTCCCACTTGTTCGCGATGTTCAACAACGAACAGCGTCTGGACGAAAAAGAGCAAGGCATCGGCGCATTCCTCGAATTTATTCGCGAGAACTCGGTAGAATGGGCGAAAGCCGGTCAAATTCCTGCAAGTAAGCAAGTTGTGGAAAGCGCCGACTTCTCGCAATACATGCAGTCGTTCTTCACTTCGAATGAAAAAGAAATCCAATCGCTCTACATCTACACGTACGAGTACTACCCTTACATCGCGGAAGCCGTTGACAAGTATGTCGGCGATATGGTTCGCGGTAACGTAGACATCGACGAGACATTGCAAACGATGCAAAAAGAAGTCGAAGACAAGATTACGGAATCGACCGGAGCGGCAGCCAAGACCGGCGAATAATTAAATCAAGCAGCGTCTACCCCTACATTAAAGGAAGACATGATATGCCCAGAGTGGATATGTCGTCAATGTGTCGAGAAAGTCTAACGTAGCCTGCTGGCTTGTGCCGCACACCTGACTTTTTCGACAGCATGGCGATATGCCCTCAGCGGGCATATCGTTTTTTCCAAGCCCGGCAGCGGTTCGGCTTGCAGCCTGAACGTTATCCGGGATTCAGGGCAGTCTTGAGAGGAGAACTGAAAGCCTATGAAAAAGAAGCTGAGTTTGGCTCCCGCTTTCTTTGTGGGACCCCATCTGATTTTGTTTCTCGTGTTTGTCGTCATTCCGACGATCTACGGCATTTATGCTTCGTTCACGCAGTGGAACTTGGCCGGTTCACCGAACTGGGTAGGATTCGCGAACTACAACACGATCCTGTTCGATACGTCGTCGACGTTCCATACGCAGTTTTTTAACGGTCTCAAAAATACGCTTCTGTTCGTCATCTTCACCGTACCTCCGCTCATTGTGCTTCCTTTGATGATTGCGGTGGCTTTGTCGCACAAGAAACTCAAAGGCAAAACGTTTATTCAATCCGTGCTGTATGTACCGGGTCTGATCTCCATTTCGGCATCTGCCCTGATCTTCTCGCTTATTTTCAACAAACAGTTGGGCATCACGGGGAATCTTTTCGGTTCAACGATTGCCTGGGCCACGCACCAGCCGTACGCTTGGCTGATCATTATTATCCTGACCATCTGGGGCGGCATCGGCGGTAACATGATTATCTATCGCGCTTCGATCAGCGGCGTTGCCGAAGAACTGTATGAATCGGCCGAACTGGATGGCGCAGGTCCGATCCGCAAATTCTTCAGCATCACGCTACCTTCGATCAACTTCCCGTTAATCTATACGTTCGTGATGACGACAGCGGGTGCATTCAACGTCTTCGGCCAACCGCTGATGATGACCGACGGCGGTCCTCAACAGAGCACATCGGTGCTGATGATGTATATCCGCCAGCTGGCTTTTGGCAGCGGCGAATCGATTGCAGGGATGGCTTCGGCTATGGCAGTCTTGCTCGGCCTCGTCATTCTCGTGATTTCTGCACTGCAATACTACGTCATGAATCGTAACTCGAACTGATTAAGGAGGAGTGCAGCATGTCAAACCCAGTCATGGATTTGGATAAAAGCGCTGTGGCTGTAGGCCGTAAGCGCACGAAAATTAGCGTCTCTCAAGTTGTAGCCTATGTATTCCTCGGATTGCTTTGCGTGATATGGATCGTTCCCGTCATCTTCGGAATCACGACATCGTTCCGTTCCCAGACCGAAGTCGTAAGCACCGGGTTCCGGCTGCTTCCGGTCAACTGGATCATGGATAATTATACGGCAATTTTGGAAAATACGTCGACCGCGCCGATTCTGCGCTGGTTGATGAACTCCGTCTTGATTGCGACATCGCACACGCTGCTGGTTGTCGTCGTCATCTCGATTACAGGCTATGGTTACGCACGGATGAACTTCAAAGGACGCAACTTCCTGTTCTTCACATTGTTGGGGATTTCGTTTTTCCCGGGTGTCGTGAACCTGATTCCGTCCTACAAAATTATCGACGCGCTCGGCTGGGTCAATACGCCGTGGGCGATGATTATCCCGGGCCTTGCCGGCATGGGCAACATCTTCCTGGTGCGTCAGTTCATGCTTGCGATTCCGAAAGATCTTGACGAATCCGCGAAAGTCGACGGCGCCAGCCACTTCCGGATTTACTTCTCGATCATGCTGCCGCTGATCAAGCCGGTCCTGATCGTCTGCGCGTTGTTCTCGTTCACCGGATCATGGAACGACTTCCTTTGGCCGGTTATCGTGTACACCGACGTCGACAAGATGCCGGTTACGGCAGGCCTGTTGCTGCTGCAAGACATCTACGGCAACTACCGCATGATCGGACAACTGATGGGCTCGGCGATTCTGGCGATCATTCCGACGCTGGCTCTGTTCTTGTTTGCCCAAAAATATTTCGTTCAGTCGATTAATTTGAACTCGGGGATTAAAGGGTGAGGATGCGCTCGTTTATTCTGGGGGCTTGCGGGAGGGGCTGCGGGGGAAATTCGTTCCGGTCGCGTGTTGCATTTGGGAAGCTGGATTGGAATTTACATAGGAAGCTTCCCAAATACAAAGGCGAACATTTCATTCCTTCACTGAATTTCCCCCTCCGCCCCAAGCTGCGCCTGGAATAAAACAGGCGTCACCCTTTAAACCTTCGTTCATATTTTTTTAGGGGTTAGTTATAGAGCCTTGCATTTCCGTTTTTGATTCACTTTCAATTATTTTTATACCAACAAAAATAAAAGAATTTGACGAGGCTGATTGGATCGGCCGGGCACGCGCTAGCGGAGGGGTGTGGGGATTCTGAAGAAGCGAAGCGGTCGCCTTTGAATTCCGATTTCAACCTTAACGTTGTTAATTATAAAGAAATCGGAATTCGACAGCGATCGTAAGAACCCCACACCCCGGAGCGCCCCAAGCGTGCCATCCCTTGCCGATCCAAAGCATCGGCCTCGTAAAGTTCCCGATAGGAGCCCATATTTTATGACACCTTACAATGTGCCCAACCCTCTAATCGAACAAAGAGCCGATCCATTTATCGTCAAACACACAGACGGCTTCTATTATTTTATCGCTTCGGTTCCCGAGTATGATCGGATCGAGCTTAGACGCGCGTCTACGATTGTCGGACTACGGGATGCCGAAGCGAAAAATATTTGGTATAAGCATGACAGCGGCCCGATGAGCGCAAACATCTGGGCGCCGGAGATTCATTTTATTGACGGCAAATGGTATGTGTACTTTGCGGCGGCGCATACGTCGGAGACGAAGGAAGGCTTGTTTGATCATCGTATGTTCGTTCTCGAAAACGATTCCGCTAACCCGCTGGAAGGCGAATGGATCGAAAAAGGGCAAATCAAAACGAAATGGGAATCGTTTGCGCTGGATGCGACTTCGTTTGAACATCGCGGTATTCGTTATTACGTCTGGGCGCAAAAAGATCCGGAGATCGTAGGGAATTCGAATATGTATATTTCCGAGATGGAAAATGCGTGGACGCTGCGCGGGGAACAGGTTTGCATTTCGACGCCGGAATACGAGTGGGAAAAAATCGGCTTCCTGGTGAATGAAGGCGCAGCGATCCTGAAGCGTAACGGACGGATATTTATGACCTTCTCGGGCAGCGCGACGGATTACAACTATTGCATGGGACTTTTGACCGCGGATGAGAACAGCGATTTGCTTGATCCGAAATCGTGGGTCAAAACGCCGGTTCCGGTGTTCCAAACGTGCGAAGAAAACGGACAGTACGGACCGGGGCATAACAGTTTCACCGTATCCGAGGACGGCTCGCTGGATCTTCTCGTGTTCCACGGCAGAAGCTACAAAGAGATCGTCGGCGATCCGCTGTATGATCCAAACCGTCACGCGCGCGTCCAAGTGATTGAATGGAACGAAGACGGAACCCCGAACTTCGGCGTACCCAGACCGGATACATCGGCGGACGAACTGGCGCTGTCGTAATTGAGACGCTTTTGAAACTAATCGCCTTTTGCGGGATCTGCTTCCTCTGTGCGAGCCAACGCAAGCTTTTGCTTTTTTCGAAACTTCGGTTTCGGGGAAGAGCAAAAGCTTTTTTCGTTATAGGCAGGAAATTTCGCATGTCGATGAAATGAACTTTGTACGCCGGGCTGCTTTTCGTTAAGATGAAGAAAGAATCGGTTGCGGTCGTTACGTCAAGCTTCGACCGACAGAACCGTCAAATGAATAGTGGAGTACGGGAGGAATCGGCATGCAAAAAGGTGTACGACTGAAAGGCGGCATCGACGACAAAAGCTTTGCGAATCGTCTGAGTCATGAACCCGAGATCGTCGAGCTTTTTTTAATGGAAAAGGATATGGAACGTACGCCGCTGATCCGCGAGCGTATTCGGGAAATGCGAAGAAAAGGGATCAAGGCCTATATGCACCATCCGTCGAAGTATAAAGGCGCATATCTGGATATAAGGAGCGAGCAGCCGGAAATGGTTCGGTTTTACCGCGAATCGACGGCGGAGCTGCTGCGAATTTGCGAAGAAGAAGGCGCCAAATGCGTCATTCACGCTCATTATATCGGGATGGGCGATGTGCCGATCGACCGGGAATCGACGATCAAGCTTAAAGAAGCGATTCAGTCTATTCCGGGCTACGATAGCGGGTTGCTGCTCTGGGAGGATTCGACGGAAGGACTGTTTTGCTACAGCAATCCGTACTTGATCGACGACTTGATCATTCCGCTGAATTTGCCGATCAACGTCGATGTCAGCCATACGTTTATCGGGTTCCGCGGCGACAACGACAAGTTGTGCGAAGTGTTGGAGCGAACAGCGCCGTATGCGCGGTATTACCATCTGGTCGATAGCATGGGACAACGGCATGACTCTCTGCCGTTGG
Source organism: Saccharibacillus sacchari (assembly GCF_037722395.1). GTDB lineage: Bacteria > Bacillota > Bacilli > Paenibacillales > Paenibacillaceae > Saccharibacillus > Saccharibacillus sacchari_A. Next base: position 5,866 of record NZ_JBBKAR010000043.1, read on the forward strand.
GAGAAGGGCTGATCGATTGGGAGCGCGTAAAGCCGTTCGTGGAAGGCAAAGACTTTATTTTCGAGATCAATCTGACCGGAGACCATGTGGATTGTACGCCTATGGTGGAGAGTGCAGCCTTTTACGCAGCGGTTCGATAACAGCCAGGGAGGATCGGGAAGATGAAAAAAGTATTGATTGCCGACGACGATATCCATATTCGGGCGCTGCTCAGAACGGTGCTGACTCAGGAAGGCTATCGGGTGATCGAAGCCAGAGACGGCGATGAAGCGGCCAAACATCTGGCAGCAACTCCGGTTGATCTGGCGGTACTCGATGTCATGATGCCGGGACGCAGCGGACTTGATCTATGTACCGAGATTCGAAGTTTGTACGATATTCCGGTCATTCTGCTGACGGCGCGTGAACAATTGGAAGATAAAGAAGCCGGATACGCACACGGAACCGACGACTATATCACGAAGCCTTTCGAGCCACGGGAATTGTTATTTCGCATGAACGCGTTATTCCGTCGGTATTCGCTGGCTTCGAGTGAGAAGATTCGTCTGAACCGGCTGACCATCGATCGCAAAAATCACGAGGTAACCGACGGAGACGCTACACTGCTGCTGCCTTTAAAAGAGTTCGAGCTGCTGGCGCAGTTGGCGCAATATCCGGGGAGATTGTTCGAACGCGGCGAATTGATCCGGCTGCTCTGGGGAGCGGATTACGAAGGAGACGAGCGCACGGTGGACGTCCATATCAAGCGCCTGCGCAATCGTTTCGCCGAATACGGAGACGATTTTTCGATCCGGACGGTTCGCGGGATCGGCTACAAGCTGGAGGTGCACCGCAGGTGAGGCTTACGCTGGTGAACCGTCCGATTAAAAGTCTGTATGTGCGCGTCTGTCTCACCACATTGCTGGCGGTTGCGATCGGCGCATTGCTCGGTTTTCTCGTTTCGAATGTATATTACCATGTGCAGCTCAAGCCTTTTAATGATGAAAAGCTTACGCAGATCGCCTACGAGGTGAAAAGAATGGCCGAACTCCGTCCCGATGCGGCCGACGAGTATTTGGCAAGTGCGGCAGGGTTAGGCTACGAATTGTATGTGACGGACGGAAGCGGAGAAGGATCATTTTACGGACGGGCTTTCCGCGAGCAGGATCTCGAACCAGGAGCCGTGCGTGAGGTATTGGCCGGAGGGGAGTACCACGGCGTTGCGAATTTCCCGAACAAACCTTTTATCACCGGATTCTTCGACAATCGGCTCAGCAATACGGTTGGCGTGCCGCTGGAATTGAACGGTCGTCCGGCAGCTCTTTTTTTGCGTCCGGACGTCATTTTGCAATTCGGCGAGCTGCGCAGCTTTTTCGCGATGGTAGGTCTGCTTACCGTAGTGTTCAGTATCGCGGTGCTGCTGATTGCGACGCGCTACCTGGTGAAGCCGATCACGAGAATGACAGCGGCTACCCAGCGGATCGCGGACGGGCATTACAATATCGAACTGCCGACCAATCGCCGCGACGAGATCGGGCAGTTGGCCGGCCATTTTATGACGATGAGCGGAAGCTTGTCGCGCCTGGAGGAATCCCGCCGGGAGTTCGTCGCCAATGTCTCGCACGAAATTCAATCCCCGCTTACGTCGATTCAAGGATTTGCTTCGGAGTTATCGTCTGCGGAATTGCCCGAGGCCGAACGGCTTCGTTTCGCAACGATTATCGGAGAGGAAAGTCGAAGATTGTCCGCGTTGGGGCGGCAGCTGTTGCTTCTTTCTTCACTCGATCGGATGGAAGACGGCTTGGTGCGAAGTCCGCTCAAGCTTAAAAACGAAATCCGCAGAGCCGTCGACGTGCTGGAATGGCAGATGAGCGAAAAAGGACTGGCTTTGCGCCTATCCGTGCCGGATACTCTCGCGGTGATGGGGGATGCGACGCTGCTCGATCAGGTATGGATCAACTTGCTGTCGAACGCGGTTAAGCATATTCCGGAAGGGCGATCCATTTCGGTTACGGCAGAGGTAGAAGGCGGGGAAAATGTACTTCGGTTCGCAGATACGGGAGACGGCATCGTGCCGGAGAAGCTGCCTTGGTTATTCGACCGGTTTTATCGTGGAGATCCGTCGAGAGCCGATGGAGGAAGCACGGGGCTGGGACTGGCTATCGCGAAACAAATCGTGAACCTGCACGGAGGGACGATCCAGGCCGAAAGCGAAATCGGGAAAGGCTCGACCTTTATCGTACGGTTGCCGAAATTGTAATTTGGTGTTCATATTCCGTTCATTTTCCGGCCCTAGACTGGGTGACAGATGGAAGAGAACTGTCGCCCGAGGCTCTTAAGACGGTGTCCGGGCGGGAAAAAAGGAGGAGAACCCATGTTTTTGGCTTTGCGGGAAATACGATTTTCCAGGACGCGGTACGTACTGATCGTCACGATCATGCTGCTGGTATCTTTTCTGGTGCTATTCGTGACCGGACTTGCGAACGGACTTGGCAATGCGACGTCTTCGGCGGTTCGCAACATGTCGGCGGATCACTTTATCGTGCAAAAGGACTCTGACGATCGATTTGCCCGTTCGGCGTTGTATGGCGAGCAGGTTGAAGAGGCGCAGAATATTGCGGGGAAAGAAGGCGCGGAACCGTTAGGCGTGCAGATGACGACGGTGACGCGAAAAGACTCCGACAGCAAGATCGATATTGCGTTGTTCGGCGTACAAGCGGATGGCTGGTTGGTCCCCCGAACGGTTGAAGGTCAGGGATTAAATCAGACAGCAACGGGCACCGTGTTGGCGGACCGTGATCTGGCCGAGTCAGGCGTCGCCATTGGCGATACGATCGTGGACAGTGCGACGGGCCTTGAGTGGACGGTCAGCGGCTTTACGGAAAACCAGTCCTACAGCCATATGCCTGCCGTCTGGATGAACGACGCGGATTGGGCGGCTTACCGTTCGGATATTATGGCTGCCCGTGGCGGCGAGGCCGATACGGCGTACAATGCGATCGCGCTGCGCGTGTCGGATTCCCAAGCCGATCAATTGCGGTCTTCGGTAACGGATGCCGACGTCATTACCAAAGCCCAGGCCATCTCGGCTATTCCGGGGCATAAAGCGGAACAGTCCTCGCTGCTGATGATGATCGCTTTCCTCTACGTAATCTCGGCGTTTGTTTTAGCCGTCTTTTTCTACGTCATCACGATTCAGAAGACCAGTCAATTCGGGATTCTAAAAGCGATCGGCGCGAAAACGCGTTACTTGGCAGGGAGCGTGGTCGCTCAGGTGCTTGTATTGTCGGTAGGGAGCTTGGCGGTGGGTGTCGGGCTGGTGCTGATCATGAAAGCCATGCTGCCGGCGGCGATGCCGTTTGCATTGGACGGAAGCACGATTTTGTTAAGTTGTTCGCTATTTTTAGCGGTGGCGTTGCTTGGCGGGCTTGTTTCTGTCATTAAAGTCGCCAAGACGGACGCGCTGGACGCGATCGGGAGGGCCGGAGCATGAACATGAAACTGGATGCGAAGCCGAAGCAAGAGAATGCGACGAACCTTGTACAACCAAGACTGCAAGCCGAGATCAAGCTGCATCTGGAGGGAGTATCGCATACTTACGGGGACGGAGAATCGGAACTTACGGTGCTGGAAGGGTTGTCCTGTTCGGTGAAGTCAGGCGAGCTGGTAGCGGTAGTCGGACCGTCCGGCTCGGGTAAAAGTACCTTTTTGTCGATTGCCGGAGCGCTGCTTACACCAAGCCGGGGCGAAGTGCATATCGGCGGGCGCAGTCTCTCGGGCATGAACGAGCGACAATTGGCCGATTTGCGGCTGCATGAGATCGGGTTCATTTTCCAGGGAGCGAATCTTCTGCCTTACCTGAAAGTGGAAGAGCAGCTGCGCTTCGTCGCCAAGCTTGGCCGCGCCGACAAGGAACAAGCGGCTCGCCGCGCAGCAGAACTACTGGACCGGCTTGGCTTGACCGCTCGCCGCAAACATTACCCGGATAAGCTTTCCGGCGGGGAACGGCAGCGTGTGGCGGTAGCGCGCGCGCTCATGAATGATCCATCGGTCATATTGGCCGACGAGCCGACCGCAAGCCTCGACGCCGATCGAGGGCGCGACGTGACCAAGCTGCTCGCCGAGCGGGTCAAAGCGGAAAATAAAGCCGGCGTGATCGTGACCCACGACGAGCGCATTTTGCCTTATTGCGATCGAGTGCTGAGATTGGAAGGCGGTACGCTTCGCGAAAGCGAAAATTAAAGCGAAAGGTAAAACCTGTGCGCGAAAAGAAACCGACAAGAAAGCGGAGAAATGGGAAAGAAGGGGGTCCAGAACGTTTTCTTGTTTTTCGCACCCCTGCGACTTTCTCGACAACCTGAAAAGACGAACCGCCTGTGACACAGGCGTGTTCGTCTTTTTGGCGTCATTCGGCATATAGCCTCAAAAACCGCATAAGCTTGTATCGCGGTCGAGCCGCCGCTTCAATCGAAAGCCGTTTCCAACTCTTCCGCCGAACAAAAAAGCGGAGCGTCCGGCAAAAAATCGCTTGTCGTACATAACGTCAGCTTATACTCGTCGCCGACTTCGTAATTCCGCGCCCTACAAAGCAATTTTCGTTGCTGCTCGTACAACGCGATTCCGTCGTTTTCGCGACATACGCGAAAAGAATCGAGCGGGATTTGCAAGCCGCGTCCGGTCATTTTGATATAGCTTTCTTTGATCGTCCAAAGTTCGTAAAACAACGTCAGCCTGTCGCCGGGTTCGGCTCGCAGCAGTTGTTCGTATTCTTCGCGGGCAAAAAACTGCTGCGCGATTCCGAATTCGATCGGCGCGATCCGTTCGATATCGACGCCGATCTGCTGATTGCCGACAGCGCAGACTACCCGGTTGCCGGCATGGGACAGATTGAACTCGAAACCGGGCAAGCCGATCACGGACGGCTTGCCGAAAGGCCCGGCGTCGAACCGGATCTCGTCGTTGCGCAGACCATGTCCGGACATAATCAACCGTCGAATCAACAGGTCGGCAAACAAGGTTCGCGAGACGTCCGCGTCCTGACGGAAGCGGGCCAAGCGTTCCTTTTTTTCGCGGGACACGTATCGCTCAAGCCTCCTCAGCCGCCCCGACTCCAGGCGTTCGGGAACTTGCAGCATATAAATCTTCGTCATGGTCCGCCGCGTTACTCGACGACGAGAATCCGCGGCGACGTTTTGCGGATGATGCGCGACGACAACCATGACCCGGCGGCCGCGGCCGGAATGCTCAGACACGCGATCAGGACCACGCCGCCCCGGTTAATCACGAGAGGCAGATCGACCATTCCGTAGTCCGACAGAATATTTTCCAGGATCATCGGCAGCGCGTAGACGCCGAGCAGAATCCCGAGCAGCGCGCCGACCGTAGCCAGAACCGAGATGCCGAGCGCGACCGATTGGCGTATACGGCCGGAAGACATGCCGACGGATTTGTAGATGCCGTACGTTTTGATTTCTTTGCGGATATTGATTAAGCAGATGCTGTAGATAATAATCAGCGTCACCGCGATAAACAGCAGACCCATAAAGCACATCGGCAAGATCAGGGTCGAAGCGGCTTCGAGAAACACGGAATCGAGCAGCGTTTTTTGCGTGGCCGCGCTGAGGTAATCGGCGTACGAGCCGTTCAATTCCGCGACCACCGCATCCGATTGCGCCGGGTTGTTCAGATTGATATAGGCAACGTCGGTCGCGCTGAACGCCGGATTGTTTTCCTGCACGGTCGCGGCGAGAATGCGCACCGAATTGGACGAGTTGGCAACCGATTGGTAAATGCCCGTCACGGTCAGCGTATGCTGTTGGCCTTCCACGTATAATTCGACGGTATCGCCGAGGTTTTTGTTCAACGATTGCGCCACGTTGACGCCGATCGCGATCTCGTTTTTGTTCACGGGATTCTGTCCTTCAAGCACCGCGAAGCCGATATCGTTGTAACTGCCTTCCACGATACTGATGACGATGCTCAGCGGGTACGCGAACTCGCCGGCAACCGGCGTATCGGCCGCTTCGATGACCCCGGTCACGCCGTTGTGCCACGAAACGTTTTTGATCCGGCTGTCCGCGGACAACCGATCTTCGAATTCGCTTTTGGAAAAAGTCGAAGGGTTGAAAACGCGCACCGTGATATTGGAATCGTCGTATCCCCACTGCGGCGAGGTCTGCTGGATATTGATGACGCTGTTGAGCACCACGTAACCGAGCACCAGCACCGCCGAAGTGACCATCGTCAAAATCATCATCAACGTCGACGTTTTCGCGTTTTTCAATATATTGCGCGTTCCGACGACCAGCACGGCGGGCAGGCTACCGAACCCGATCAGGCTTCGTCCGGCCGTGCCGATCCCGCGCGATTCGCGCCGACTGTCGCTTTCCGACATGCCGTAACGGATCGCTTGCACCGGCGCGATGCGGCGCGCCCGTCTGCCGTAAGCCCACACGCAAAGCAGCACGAGCACCAGAATGAGGACGCCTGTCCACGCCGCCGCGTTTATCCCGCTGAGCGGAAGGGGATCGGTATCCGTTTTAAGGTAAGCAAGGGTACTGTCCACGATCATGCGGGACAAAAAGCGGCTCAGGATCAATCCCGGAACGATCGCGGTCACGGACAAAAACGCATACTGGATCAGATACACGCCGATCGTTCGCCGCGAAGTCAGTCCCAGCGATTTGAGAACGCCGATCGTCCGGTATTGCGTAAGAATCGCGTCCGCGATCGTGAATCCGATCGTGAAAAATGCGATGCCCATCATCACGACGGCCAGGAAAATCATTACGAAGCCGATCACCTTGTTCAAAATCAGGTAAAACGAAGAAATTTCGTCGAAACTCATGACCGTTTCCAGATACGGCGACCCCAACGCTTGTTCGAACGCGTTCCAGTCGCTTTGGCGATCGGCGTAGTTATCGTATCGAATCCCCATCATATACGAGGGAACGGCTCCTTCGGCAACAGGCAGCGCCTGATAATCCAGATCGTTCATCCAGATGCGCGATTCGGTCGAGAACGGTCCGCCATACGGAATATCGACTACGACCGCCGATACGTTCAAGTCCACGGTTCCGCTATCCGTTTTGAACGAAAGCGTGTCGCCGACCGCGATCTGATGCGAATACGCGAGCGAAGTCGGAATCCATACGGTTCCTTTTTCCGGCGTGTCGCTCCGTATTCCTTGCGCGGTGAGCAGTTCGTCCACGCCGAGCGGCGGGGCCGGAGTATCCATCATGAACAGCAGCAGATTCGGAATATCGCTGCCGTTGTAGGAAACGCCCGACAGCGTCCGGTACTCCAACAGCTTGGATACCTGGACGCCTTGCTCGTCGCTCCAGAATTCGCGGATTTGCTCCGGGTCCTGAAGCCCGCTGTCCATACGCAAAATATCGTGCGAACCGTTCGTTTTTTCGTGCATGCCGGTGAACAGATTGTCGGTGTTGGAGATCAGGATGACCGAAGTCGACAAAAGCAGCGTCGACAGCAGGATCAACAGCGCGATCAGGAAATTCTGGATTTTGCGCTTGCGCAGATTAGCGAGACAGAGCTTCCATACGGCGTACATGGCGTTGCTCCTTTCCCGAAATAAACGCAAAGATCGACTCTTCGCGCCCGGCAAGCGTCTGTTCGTCGTACTTGTCGAACTCCAGGATGCCCGCGACTTTGCCGTCGCTGATATAGATCAGGCGGTCCGCGCGGCAGGCGGCCTTGAGATCGTGCGTGACCATCACGACCGATTGTCCTTTTCGGTTGAGTCCGGTCAGAATGTCCAGCACCGCTTGACCGTGCTCGATATTCAGGCTCCCCGTCGGTTCGTCCGCGAAGATCACTTCGGGATCGTTAATCAGCGCGCGCGCAATCGCGGCACGCTGCTGCTGTCCGCCGGACGTTTGCGAAGGCAGCCGGTTTTTTTGCCCTTCGATATCCATCGCCTGAAGCAAAGCTTCCGTTTTGCGCCGCACTTCCGCTTTTTTGCCCCCGGCGATATAGCCGGGCAGCGAGATGTTTTCCGCGAACGTCAGATCGGGCACCAGATTGATGCTCTGGTACACATAGCCGATCTTGCGCGTGCGGAATCCGGACAATTGTTTCTCGTTGTAATCGTCGATCCGTTGATCGCGGAAAAAGACTTCCCCTGTCGTGATCCCGTCCAATCCGCTGAGCAGGTACAGCAGCGTCGATTTGCCCGAACCCGAATTGCCCATGATGACCGTGAAGTCTTTTTCGTAAATATCCAGATCCAAATTTTTGATGGCGTGAAATTGTTCGCTACCCGTCGAATACGTTTTGCACAGGTTGGACGCTCGAAGAATAATCGGTTTTTCCATAGCTCTGCCTCCCGAATATGGTCTATGTGCCCAGTATAGCGAACCGTTCTTTCACAATTCTGACGGAAATCTTAATAAAATCTTACAAGGTGATTCTCCGCAATCGAAAGCCAATTCGATTAAGGGGAATCACCGAACGGGTCTAAAAAGGTGATTCCCCGCAATCGAAAGCCAATTCGATTAAGGGGAATCACCGAACAAGCCGCCCGCACTTGTGCGGCGGCTTCAACAAAGCGGAACCGTAAAACGAAACACGGTACCGTTTCCTTTGCGGCTTTGAAAAGATAGCGTGCCGCCGTGCGCTTCGATGATCGTTTTGCAAATCGACAACCCCAGTCCGCTTCCGTCGTTTTTGCGCGCGGAAGGCACGGACAGGTCTGCGCCGTTGCTTCGGGCCGCGCTTCCTTTATAAGCGCGCTCGAAAATGAACGGCCTGTCCGCCGGATCGATTCCTGTGCCCGTGTCGGCCACGCTGACTCCGAGAAAGCCGGGTTCCAGCTCCAATCCGATACAGATCGTATCGCCGGAGCGCGTATGCTTTAGCGCATTCGTCACCAGATTGGACATGACTTGTTCCAATCGGTTGACGTCGGCGCGAATCAGCACGTTCGGAATTCCGGATATGTCGGCAAAGCCATTTTCCGGTACTTGCGCCGACCCGTCCGCAGGCGAAAAGGCGAACGACGACGAATCCGGTCCCCGATAAGCGATTCCGGACGAAGTGATATCCCGTTCGACCGTGCGAAGGATCGAACGGAACGCATCGGCGCTATAGACTTCGAGCGGCGTGATCGAGATCTGTCCCAACTCGTTCAAAGCATGGACCAGTAGATCGTCGGTCAGCCGGACCATTTTATCGGTATGCACGCGCATGACGCCGATATATTCCATCACTTCGTCCAGATCGGCGCATAGCCCTGCTTCGATCGCTTCGATATACGCTTTGATCGCGGTCAAAGGCGTTTTCAAATCGTGGGAAATATCGGTGACGAGTTCTTTTTGCATCCGTTCCCGGCGCTCGCGTTCCCCGTGCAGATGCGAAATTTCGAGCCTCATCTGTTCGAAAGCCGCGTAAAGCTCGCCCATTTCGTCGGGGCGCGCGTATTCCGATTTCCAGTCGTATTCGCCTTTGAGTATGGTTTCCGCCGCTTGCTTGAGCGCGGTCAGCGGTTCGACGGCGCGTGCTTGCAGACGCCGATAGACAAGTACCGTCGTCCAGCCCGACAGCAGCAGAAGCAGCGCGAATACGGCGAACGCAAGCGTGCCGCCGCTTCGGTCCGGCGCCGCCAGCACCGCCGAAGCGTCCAGCGTAAACAGCGCGTTTCCGGTCTGCGCGCCGCCGGCTTCGACGATCGGAAAAGCGATCTCGAAACGCTCCGGTTCGGACGAAGCGTACAGGTCGTAATGCAGCGCGGTGCGCAAATCGACGCGTCGGTTTTCCGTGTCGGCGGAATCGACAGAAACGGAATCCGACGGGGCCGACGGTGACGAAGTCGCAGCCATAGAGTCGAACGCGACCGTTCCGCGCAGATCGACGAGCGTCAATTCCGCGCCGATTTCGCGGCATTGCCGAAGCAGTTGCTCGCGCAATCGTTCATTCCCGTCCAGCGCGCCGAGACCGCTCTGCTCCAGTTCGAACATGATGTTTCCGGTCAGCAGCCGAGCCTTGTTCACCGGGTAGCGATCGGAAGCGGCGGAACGTTTTTCTCCCGTGTTCGCCAACCAGATTCCACTGCACAAAATCAGCAGCAGAAGAATCAGCGCCGCTGCCGTTTTGCCCCGTATCCAATTTCTTATGTACATAGCTTGTAGCCCACGCCCCAGACCGTTTTGAGATAACGCGGATCGGAAGGGCGGTCTTCGATCTTTTCGCGGACCCGACGCACGTAGACGCTGACCGTATTGTCGTCCACGTAATGGTCGTACCCCCAGACGATATCGAGCAGTTCGGTTTTGGAAAAGACGCGGTTTTGATGTTCGGCCAGCACGAGCAGCAGATCGAACTCTTTGGCCGACAGCGCGATATCGCGTCCGTTCACGCAAACGCGATGCGTTTCTTTTTCGATCGACAGATCGCCGATCCGAAGAATCGAACTATTCGGCGTTCGGGAAAAAGAGGACGCGGCGGCCATTTTGTCGTAACGGCGAAAATGGGCATTGATCCGGGCCAACAACTCGCTGAGCGAGAACGGCTTGGTCATGTAGTCGTCCGCCCCGAAGCCCAGTCCGAGCACTTTGTCGGTATCGCTTCCGCGCGCGCTCAAAATCAGGATCGGCGTTTCACGGCTTTCGCGGATACGGCGGCAAAGTTCCAGCCCGTCCGCGTCCGGCAACGTCAGATCCAAAATGACGTAATCCGGTTCCAGTAGCTCGATCATGCGCAGCCCGTCCGCTCCGTTCGCCGCGGCCGCGACTTCGTAGGCATGTTTTTCCATATAATTTTTGACGATGCGCGAAATATCGTATTCGTCTTCGATCACGACGATTTTTTTGATTGCATTCATCGAGACGCTCCTATCCGAGTTTCCGATTCTTCTGCTTCAACCATAACAGAACGCGAATGGGAAATGATAGGTTTTTAATTACTATTATATAAATTTGTTGGGTGATTACATTCGCCTCTTTAGCATGATGGAGTAAAGTTTTTATTGTGAGGGATATGCACAAATTTAAATCAATTCAATTATTTTTATGATCGTCTCGGCGGGCGTGGCGTTTTTCGGCATTTTGAGCGATGGGCAAGCTGCCTGAACGCGCCCGATCAGCCCGGCATAGCCGTAGCGCGGACCGACGTGGAGCGTCTGGCGTTCGGCCAAACGGATCGAGGAGAATGCGCCGTTCCATATCCCGATGATAGAAAAAGCGGCGGAAGAGTTCGAACATTATCTGCGCGCCGTTGCGTCCGGTGATCGCCAACGTCGACGCTCCTCAAAAAGAAACTCGCCAAAAACTCCAAAAAAGCGTATCGTTAAAGAATGAAAACGTTTCGATCCTATCGAATACGAGACGGTCGAGCCAACGTTCAAACGATACACGGCGGGAGGAATAAACGATGAATGCACCAACAAACGAACAGAAAACGTCAGCCGATAACGCGCTGACCGTCATGACTTTCAATCTGCGCACGTATACGGCTTACGACGCAGGCAACGAATGGGACCAACGGGCGCCGTGGGCGGCGGAAACGATCCGCTCCCACCGTCCGTCGATCGTCGGCGTTCAGGAAGCGTACAAGCTGATGCTGGACGATTTGCAAAAAGAATTGCCGGATTACCGGTGGATCGGCGAAGGAAGACGCGGCGCGGACGAAGACGAGCATTGCGCGATTTTTTACCGCCACGCCGAATACGAAGCGTTGGAGCACGGGCAGTTCTGGTTATCGGAAACGCCGGAGACCGTAGGATCGCTCGGCTGGGACAGCGATTATCCGCGTATTTGTACGTGGGGACGTTTTCGCCGTGGATCGAACGGGCAAGTCGTGCGCGTCTACAACACGCATTTCGATCATATCGGCGAAGCGGCGCGGATCGAAGGAGCCAAGCTGGTCGCTTCCGTCATGCTCGAACACGCGAACGTTTATCCCGGAGATACGGCGGTGCTGATGGGCGATATGAACGGAGGGCCGTCGGACGAACCTTTGCGTTATCTGCGCGGAGAACGGCCCGAAGTCGGCGAAGTGCCGGTATTGCGAGACGCTTATTCCGCGCTGCGCGGCGAGATCGGGCGCACGTTCCATGATTTCGCCGGCGGATCGGAAGGCGAGCCGATCGACTACATTTTCGCGGAAGCTCCGTTGAACGTCCGCTGGTCGAAGTTGGATCGCCGCGATTTCGGCGGAAAATATCCGTCCGACCATTATCCGTTGATCGCGGAACTGGAGCGGCCGGAACGGTAACACCGAAAGCGGATCTTTTTGTCCCGTTTGCGCATCTTTTCGCGCGAACGGGATTTTTTTACGGATCGAGTCTCTTTTTCAAAAAAATCGCTTGACTCTCACGCAACGTGAGGGCTTAGGCTAAAGTTGTCGAACAGACGTACAACATCATTCGCGTGCGAAAGAAGGTGAACGCGCTTGCCGCTTAAAGTCAAAGAAGTATCGAAAATTGCCGGCATCAGTATCCGCGCTTTGCATCATTACGACGAGATCGGGCTGCTGAAGCCGGGCGCGGTGACGGAAGCGGGATACCGCATGTACGCGGATCGCGATCTGGAGCGGTTGCGGCATATTTTGTTTTTTCGGGAACTCGGATTTGCGTTAAAAGAAATCGGCCGAATGCTGGACAGTCCCGCTTTTGACCGACTGGAAGCCCTTGAGCTTCAGCGGCGTATGCTGGAAGACAAAATGGCGCATACCCGCCGCATGATCGCCAATATCGACCGAAGTATCCAACATGCCAAAGGAGAGATGGACATGACGAACGAACAACGATTCGAAGGGCTTGATTTCGCGAACGATCCGTACGAGCAGGAAGCGAGAGACCGTTGGGGGGACGCGGCGATCGACGAATCGAAACGCAAACTGGAAAAGCGTACCGCTACATCTGAACTTCACGGCGAGCTTCGGCAGGAATGGGACGCCAAGATGAGCGCGCTGGCAGGGATGCGGCACGAAGATCCGGCTTCGCCGCCCGCCCAGGAAGCGATCGGAGACTGGTACGTTTTTTTGGGCAATTTCGGCACGTACTCGTATGAAGCGTTCGCCGGGCTTGGAGAGATGTACGTGCAGGATGAGCGTTTTAAGCAAAACATCGACAAATACGGGGAAGGACTTGCTGCTTTTATGAGCGAAGCGATGGCCGTCTATGCACGAAATCGCAAGCTTGCTTGACCGTCGATAAAATTTCGGGATTTCCGTTACCTTAATCAACTTTTGACGTATAAGAGGCATTACGGACATTAGACGAAAAAGGATGATGGAAAATGGAATCGAGAAACCCCGTATTCGGTAAACGAATCTTCGACCGCGCGAGAGAAGACCTGATCGGCTCAGGCAACATGACGCTAAGCGGGACGGTACACAAAACGTTTATTATGCTGCTGTTGCTGATCGGCGGCGCGGCGTATACCTGGTATCGCTTCGATCACGGTTACGACGTATACGGGATCATGCTGACGGGTAGCATTCTCGGATTGATTACCGCGTTGGTGACGACTTTCGTGCCGAAAATAGCATTCATTACGGCTCCGCTCTACTCGATCTTTCAGGGCTTGGCGATCGGAGCGGTGTCTGCGGCATTCGAGATGGACTATCCGGGCATCGTGCTTAACGCGGTATTGATTACGGTCGGTACGTTATTCGCGATGCTGCTGCTCTACGTCACGCGTATCGTCAAAGTCACGCCGAGCTTCCGGACCGGAATCATCATGGCGACGTTCTCGATCATGCTGGTGTATCTGTTCGATTTCGTGTTGGGCTTTTTCGGCGTTAACGTTCCGTTTATCCACGAGTCGGGCTTGATCGGGATCGGCATCAGCTTGTTCGTGGTCGTCATCGCGGCGCTCAACCTGTTGCTGGATTTCGACTTTATCGAGCAAGGAGCCGCGCACGGCGCGCCGAAGAACATGGAATGGTACGGAGCGTTCGGCTTGATGGTCACGCTGATCTGGTTGTACCTGGAAGTATTGAAGCTGCTGTCGAAGTTCGCGAAGCGGGATTGACGGAGAAAAAGCTGTTCCGAAAGCCTTAGGCGGCTTCGGAGCAGCTTTTTTCATAGATAGGAAACACGCGCGTAAAAAGTTCCGACGAACGTCAAGGTTTCTTTTTGCTGCGAAAATCCGCTACGGCCGCGGCCAATTTGGTTTGCGCTTGCACGAACTGCGCGGCCGAGGAGCCTTTTTCCAACGCGCGCTGGGCTTCGTTGATCGCCCGGCGCAGCGTGCCGAAAGCGGAAGCGGGGTACTGCCCGGAACGGATGCCTTTGGGCAGATTCAGCAATAGACGCGCGGCTTCGATATCGGCGGCGAGCGCGGAAGCGGGATTGCCGCCTTGCGGCAGCGTTTCATAGGCCGTTTTGACCTGCGCAAACGCGTCGGCGATCGGCTGCGGCTGTGCGGAAACGGCGAGCAAGCGCGTCAGTTCCTGGACGGCCGTGTCGAACGAGGCGGTTTGCTGCGGCGCAAGACGTCCGTCGGCTAGCCGGTTCAGCACGTCCGCGCGATACTGGAACGTTTGCGCGAAAATATCCGACCGTCCGTTGCGCAGATCTTCGAAAGAAGCCTCTTTCTTCAGGAACTCCCAAAAGATCGGCCACACTTCCGGTTTCCAATAATCCCAAGAAATCAGCGGATACAGGCGGTCGCGAACGGTCGCGATTTCGTTTATCCATTGTTCGCCGTTGGCTTCCGTCCATAGACCCGGTTCGCTGCCGAACTCGGTGTACAGATGCAGTTGAAGTTCTTTTTCGAACAGGATGCCGTCGACAAAAACGTTGTTATCGCCAGCGAACAAATCATAAGGCGGATACGTATCGAACGGCTGCAAAGCGGCGGCCAGGTCGGCGGAAGAGGAAGCGGGGTCGAAAGCGACGGCAAAAGCGTCCAGGCTGATTTTTTTGAATTTGTCGTAATATTGACCGTATTCGTAAGAAGAAGCTTGGGCTTCGTTGAGCTGATACATAGCCCGCGCTTCTTGCAGCAGGCGTACGCGGTTCGCATCCTGAAGCCCGATCCCCGAAGGCGGACGGATCGCCGATACGGACGTGCCCGTTTCCTGGGCGGAAACAGGCAGCGAACCCAAAAACAGCAGCATCGCCAGAAAAGCCAGCGCGAACTTGACGTTCGGTTTGCGATCGAACAGAATCAACGCGGATTCCTCCTTTTATCAAACGTTGGGATGGGCGTAAAAGTCGAGCAGCGTTTCGATAAATGTCCGGTACACGGTAAATTCGTCTTCGCCGGCGTCCAACCGTTCGCGTAAATTATCCAGTTTCTGTACCAGCGCTTGCACTTTTTCGTCGGAATATCCGCCCGGTTCGTCGCTTCTCGGAAAATGCAGATTGAAGTAACCGGACATTTTGATCAGGATGTACCCGGTATAAGGATCGCCTTTATCGAAAAAATCATGCAAAGAAAAATCGACGTAGTCAAGCGCTTTTTGCAATTGTTTGGGCGTGGAGCCCGGGTTTTGCGCAATCGCCGTCGTTTCGGCGACGATCCGGTTTTTGTAGGTTTGCTCGAACAAATCGGGCAAATTGCCGTGCAACGCGGAAGGCGTCATCATCTCGGCCGCTTCCTTGAATACGGAAATTTCGTACAGCAGCTTCGCCCGCAAAGGATCGTCGGATGGAGCCGGAGACTCGTTGACGGCGGCAAAAACGGTGTAACCGGAAAAAGAAAACGGCAGCGGCGCGACATACAGCGGTACGGTCAAAACAGCCGAAACCAAGGCGATCAGCGTCTTTTTCCTGCGAGTATTCAATTGGACATTCCTCCCGGAAACTATGTATTTTAATGCTTTAATAAACATGGGGTTTTTTATAGAAACATCGAAAGTTAGAAATGAAAAAATTTTACACTTTGGAAACTGGGCGGCTTGGCCGTTCGAACTTCAAAACGCAGAAAAAAAGCCTGTATCCGTCTAAACGGAACAGGCTTTCAAAGTTCGGCTGCACATCGTCAAACAATCGGTTCAGACTGCTTTGCATGATCTTGAATCTTGCCGAATTTTCTTCGCTCAATCTTCGATCGTGGATAAATCGCCCGCCGGCAGTTTCAACTCCCAGGCTTTCAGCACGCGCCGCATGATCTTGCCGCTTCGCGTTTTGGGCAGCTTGTCTTTGAATTCGATCTCGCGCGGAGCGGCATGGGCGGACAAGCCTTCTTTGACGAATTTGGTAATCTCCGCTTTCAATTCGTCCGTCGCTTCATAGCCTTCGCGCAGCGAAATAAACGCTTTGATCACTTCGCCCCGCACGGGATCGGGCTTGCCGATCACGCCTGCTTCGGCGACGGCGGGATGCTCGACCAGTTTGCTCTCCACCTCGAACGGACCGACCCGCTCGCCGGACGTGTTGATGACGTCGTCGATCCGGCCCTGGAACCAGAAATAGCCGTCTTCGTCCATATAAGCAGAATCGCCTGAGATGTACCAACCGGGAATACGTACGTACTCTTCGTATTTGGCCGGGTTGTTCCAGATTTTGCGCATCATGGACGGCCACGGCGTACGGATCGCCAGATTGCCCATCCGCAGCGGCGGCAGGATATTCCCCTGATCGTCCACGATCGCGGCTTCGACGCCGGGAATCGGTTTGCCCATCGAACCGGGACGAAGCTCCAACGACGGATAGTTGCAAATCAATTGCGCGCCCGTCTCGGTCATCCACCACGTGTCGTGGATACGCCGCTCGTACACTCGGTGTCCCCAGCGAATGACTTCCGGGTTCAGCGGTTCGCCGACGCTCAGCACATGCCTCAGCGAAGACAGATCGTATTCTTTGACCGCTTCGTCGCCCGCGCCCATCAGCATACGGAACGCCGTCGGCGCGCTGTACCAGACGGTAACTTTGTTGCGCTGAATCGTCTCGTACCAGTCCTGGGGACTGAAGCGGCCGCCGCGTATCACATTCGTGACGCCGTTCAGCCAGGGCGCGAAAATACCGTATGACGTGCCCGTAACCCAGCCGGGATCGGCCGTGCACCAGTAGACATCTTCCGGGCGCAGATCGAGCACGATCCGTCCGGTATACGCCTGCTGCACCATCGCGCCGTGAACATGGTACACGCCTTTCGGCTTGCCGGTCGAACCGGACGTGTAATGCAGGATCAATCCGTCTTCGCGGTCGACCCATTCGATCTCCGCTTCCGTGGAAGCTTCGCGCATCAAAGCATGGAAATCGGCGAACGGCGAATCTTCCGGCAGCAGGCTGTCCGGCGAATCCGTACCGGCCGCTTCTTGTTCGACAGGCCGGGAAGCATCCACCAAAATCACGTGTTTCAGCTCCGGCAATTCATGCGCGGGAACCCGTTCGGCTAGCTTGGGCGTCGTGACGATCGCGACCGCGCCGCTGTCTTGCAGCCGGTCGCGCACCGCCGTTTCCATAAACGCTTCGAACAGCGGACCCGCGATCGCGCCGATCTTGACGATGCCGAGCAGCGTGAAATACAGTTCCGGCGTGCGCGGCATAAAGATGAATACGCGGTCGCCTTTGCCGATTCCGAGACTGCGCAACATATTCGCCGCCCGGTTCGATTCCTGCCGCATCTGCTCGAACGTATACGACTCGTCGCGCTCGGGATCGCTGTACAGCAGCGCGATTTTGTCGCCCAGGCCCGATGCCGCGTGCCGATCGATCGCTTCGTAAGCCAAATTCAGCTGTCCGGTTTCGTGCCAACTGAAGTTTTTTTCTTCATCCATCCAATCAAATGCGAGACGAGCCTCTTCGTAGTCGCCCAAGTTCGATTCCTGCACCTCGACACCGATGATTTCTACCGTGTTTTTTTCCATAAGAGCCTCCTGTCGCGTAAATGAAGTTGCTTACTTAAGCTGCATCGTTATGCGTTTTACAGATATAGCGCTTACAATTTTCTGTAGTATAGCACATCTGTTACTCGTTTTCTTCTTTTGACCGCGAGACGGTTGAAAAGAAAGGCTTTAAAAACAAGAACTGTCCAAAAGTGAAACCGGTGCTGTGTGTGTTCGATGCTACAATGCCCGTAAGCAACAAGCAGTTATCGATTACGGGAGGGAAAAGAAGATGACAATGCAAGGATTTACGGTACCGGACCGTTGGAAATGGTTTACGGAAAGCCGCTATGGGCTGTTTCTTCATTGGGGTCCTTATACGCAGTATGGGCGGGGCGAGCAGGTGTTGTTTCGCGAGCATCTGGATCAGCGGGAATACGCGCAAGCGGCCGCAAGCTGGAATCCGGCTCATTTCGATCCCGAGTTATGGGCGGACACGGCCAAAAAAGCGGGTTTCAAATACGCTTGCCTGACGACGCGGCATCATGATGGCTATTGTCTATGGGATAGCGCGTATACGGACTATTCCAGCGCCAAACAAGCCCCGCGCAGAGACTTTGTGCGCGAATACGTCGACGCGTTCCGCAAAGCCGGGCTGCGGATCGGGCTGTATTATTCATGGATCGACTGGCGGCTGCCCGCGTATTTCGACGGTCCCGGCAAAGACCCGCAAGGCTGGGAGCAGGTGCGCGACTATTTGCATAACCAGGTTCGCGAGTTGCTCTCCAATTACGGACAGATCGACCATTTCTTTTTCGACGGCGTATGGCCGCGTAATGCGGACGATCTGCGCAGCGTGGAATTGGTAGAAGAGATGCGGCGGCTTCAGCCCAATATTTTGATCAATAACCGTCTCGGTTACTCCATGGAACGTCAAGGATACCGGGCCGACGGAGGAGCGGGAGCAGGAGACTCGGATACGCTGGGGGATTTCGGCACGCCGGAACATCTGGTCGAGGTGGATCGTACGCGTCTGTGGGAGTCTTGTCAGGTCAGCACATGGCGTCTATGGAGTCATGTGATCGGCGAGCGCTGGCGGCCTACGGATACGCTGCTGGATCTGCTGTGCGAATGCGCGGAAAAAGGCGGCGAGCACGGCGGCAATCTGCTGCTCAACTGCGGCCCGACCGCCGACGGCCAGCTTCCGCCTCAGTTCGTGGAACGGGCTTTGGAGATCGGGCGCTGGCTGGAGGTGCACGGCGAAGCCGTATATGGATCGGACGGCGGCTCGTTGACGGAATTCGTCACGCGGGGGAGGCAGACGATCAGCGGCAATAATCTGTATCTGATTATCCGCTTTTGGGACGGTCGACCGGAGATGCGGCTTCAGGATTTGGTCACTCCGGTTACCGGAGTCACGCTGCTGACCACGGGGCAAAAGCTGGAATTCGAGCAGACGGAGGACGAGTTGATCATGCGAGGGCTTCCCGTCGAAGCGCCGACCCGGCTGTTCCCGGTCATTCGCGTGGAATGCGCAAGCCGCCCGGAAGCGAACGATTGGGGACGCCAACGGCTGTGGGAAGGCGATCCTGCGCGAGTGGCGGAATGGGCGCGGAAACGGGGGACGTCGGTGTATGCAGACGGAGCGGAGCGGTGAGCGCGGGCTTGAACGTAGCTGTTAATTGCGGGCCAGTGCCGGGCGCCGGTTGCGGCAACTCATCGTTGAGCCAGTCAATTTCCAAATATCCGCAGCAGACACCGACGCAACTTTCCGCAGCAACAAACAACCCAAAAAACGTCCGACAGTCGAGATCCGACTTGCCGGACGTTTTCTTTTACCCAAACCCGCCTACTCTTTCAACGACCCGATCAGCAGTCCTTTGATAAAGTACCGCTGAAGAAACGGATAGAAAAAGATCACCGGCCCGATCGTCAGGATCGCGGTCGCCATTTTCACCGATTCCTGCGGCAGAACGGCATCGCTGACGATTACGCCGGAGCTTTGCATCTGCTGGATCATATTGATTTCCGAATTGAGCTTGAACAACAAATATTGCAACGGATACAGATTCTGATTGTCGACCAGCATGATCGCGTTGAACCAGTTGTTCCAGTAGCCGATGCCGTAAAACAGCGTGATCGTGGCAAGCACCGGCATGCAAAGCGGGAAGTATATCCGGAACGCGATAAACATATCGTTCGCGCCGTCGATTTTGGCCGCTTCGATCAGCGAACCCGGAATCTGCGACATATAGTTGCGGACGAGAAACAGATTGAACGGGTTGAAAATGAGCGAAGGGACGATCAGCGCCCAGATATTGTTGCGCAGCCCCAACTCCAGATTGATCAGATACCACGGCACAAGACCGGTATTGAAGACCATCGTGATAAAAAAGAACATCGCCAGACCGTTGCGGTACCGGATATGCTTGGCGGCGAGCGTGTACCCAGCCATACCGGTGATCAGCACCGCGATCAACGTTCCGACAATCGTTACGAATAGCGAAACCAGATAGCTACGGTACAGCGGGGAAGTGCCGAGCAGCAGCTTATACGCGTCAAGCGAAAATTCGGACGGCAGCAGTTGATACCCGTGTTGCTGGATACTGGCTTCCGAGGTGAACGACACCATCAGCACAAGCAGCATCGGCACCAGGCACAGCAGCGAGACGAAGCCGATCAACGCCGCGTTGGCGATATCGAACAATCGGGATCGGTTGATGTTCATGGACGGAGACCTCCTTTTGGATAATCAAGATTCTAAAAGAGCGCATGGTCCGGGTTGATTTTGCGCACGATCCGGTTGCTGCCCCAAACGAGAATGAAGCCGACGACGGATTGGTACAGCCCGACCGCCATCGCTTGCGCCGGATTGCCGATGGTGCGCAGCGAGCGGAACACGTACGTGTCGATAACGTCGACCGTCGGATACAGCAAGCCGTTGTCTTTGATAATCGCGTAGATCATATCGAAGCTGCCGTACATGATTTTGCCGAGCGCGAGCAGGGACAAGATCATGATCGTTGGCATCATCAGCGGAATGGTGATATGGCGGATCAACTGCCAGCGCGTGGCGCCGTCGATCCGTCCGGCTTCGTAGTACGTATCGTCGATTCCGGTGATCGCGGCGAGATAGATGACCAGATTCATGCCGATGTCTTTCCAGACGGCGGTGATGACCAGGATGCTCGTCCAATATTGCGGCGACGCGTACCAGTTGACCGGATTCAGGTTCAGCTTCGCCAGCACTTGGTTAACGATGCCGTAATCGGTCGACAGCAGGCTGTACAGAATGTAGCTGACGATGACCCAGGACAGAAAATGCGGAAACAGGATCGTCGATTGCGTCAGCCGCGAAAACAATTTGCTGCGCAGCTCGTTGAACAAAATGGCAAGCGCCATCGCGGCGACCGTGCCGACGACGATAAACAGCACGTTCAGCTTGAGCGTATTGAACGTGACTTCCCAGGCTCTGGGCGAAGAGAAAAAGAATTCGAAATTGTCGAGACCGATCCACGGCGAATTGAAAATGCCGGTTTTGAAGTTGAAGCGTTGAAACGCGATCAGCATGTACGGAAGCGTGAAATAACCGAAAATCAGCGTGTAGACGGCCGCGGGAATGACCAGCAAATAAGCGTAGCCGTTTTGTTTCAGTTCGCGCAGCATGGAGCCTTTTTTGTTTTTCATCGCAAAAGCCACACCCTTTCGTTTCGTGGGAAAAGTCTGCCGTTACTCCACTCCAGTCTAAGCAGCAGAATCGAGAGCGGTAAACTTCGAAAATGGCGCGACGGCGAATCGAATAGCGATTTCGGACTTCGAATATGGCGAAAAACTTTAATTTGGCGTTCATTCGGAGGATTTGCATACATGGAAGGGGTAAAGCGGCAAGCCTTATGCAACAAGGGTTCTATAGTTCTTGAGAGAGGTTGATGACAGATAATTCGCGATTTGAAGCCGAAGTGTTCGCTATTGCGATCTTTTTCGGCTTCTTTATAATGAGAATAACTTCAAAGCTTCGCATGTAAGCGTTATCTAGTCACAATTCACGACATATAAACGAACATTCATACAGACGGATTCGGAACTGGAGGGAATAGCGATGTTAAAAAACGGACTGCTAAGGTATACGGTATATCGCAACATGTTCTTCAGTTTTGTCCTGCTGACCGCTCTCGTCATTGCACTGGTAACGGCGGTGCTCTATGCGCTATTTTCCTGGAGCACGGCCCGCGAAGTCGGTAAAATTTCCGAATCCATGCTCAAGCAAAGCAGCGTGGTCTCGAACGTGATCAAAGACCAGGTGTACAATTTCGGCGGATTGATGCTGAACGACAAGACCATCGTGGCTTCTTTATTTGATCGTGAAAATGACCGGATCAAGCAGTATCACGCTTCGCGGGTGCTGCGCAATATGCAGACCACCTATCCTTTTATCGAATCGATCGGCATTTACAACGGCTTAACCGAAACGTATCTCGACACCAAAGGGGCCACGCTGGAGCAAGAGCAATTTTTGCTTACGCAGATCAGTTCCAAAAACAAAAGCTACTTCCAACTGTTTCCGCGGCGCATCCTGAATCCCGGCAGCTCCAAAGAAAGCAACGTGCTGACCTTTGTGCTGCTGCCCAGCTATTACGCGTTGCTGCCCGCTCAAGGCGCCATGGTCATCAATATGGATACGGACTATATTCAGAAGCTGATCGGCGGTTACAAAAACGATGCGGCGGATTCGCTATTCGTCATGAATGCCAAAGGCGTGATCCTGACCCATTCCGATTCGTCGAGATTTATGGAGAATCGGTCTTCCACGCCTTACATCGAACGCATTTTGCAAGAACCCGGAGAGAGCGGCTATTTCATGGACGAGATCGACGGTCGCAAAAACGTGATCACTTACGTCAAGTCGGCCGATCTGGATTGGGTATTCGTCAGTCACAGCGAGTATCGCAATCTGCTGTTCAATATGAGTACGCTGCGCTGGTCGTCGATGGGACTTGCGTTGGCCATTTTCGTCGCGAGTTTGCTGTTGTCGGCCCGGTTGACTCATTATGCCTATAATCCGATCCGCGGCGTGTTGGAAAAAATATCGGGCATGCAGCGGCATAAGCAGTCTGCGCGCCGGATCAACGAATTCGAATTGCTGAACGCTTCTTATTCCGAGATGACCGAAAAGCTGTCTTCGCTCGAAAGCGTCGCAGCCCGAAGGCAGGAAACGGAAGTGCTTGAGTTGTTGAAAAGCGGCGATTCGGGCACGTTCGAACGGTTTGCGCAAAGCTGCCCCGGAACCGCGTATATGACGGTCGCACTGTTGATTGACGGATTGGACGAGTTTCGGACGAAGGTAGACGCGCCGACGCGGGCTTTCGCGCACGAAGCGATTTTGCGTACGACGACCGAGCTGTTCGGCGGTTACCGGGTCCGTGCGGCGGTCATCGAAGAAGGTCTGATCGCGCTGATCATACCGACCCCGGAAGGAGGCGCGGAGCCGAGAGACCTGATCCCGCTCGACTCGCTGTTCCGCGAGCTTCAGCATGGATTGGACCATGCGCTGAATTTATCCGTGACGGTCTGTATCGGGACGGTTGCGCAATCTCACGAAGAATTGCAGCAGTCGTTCGAACAAGCGCAGTCCGGCGTTCAGCGTCGTTTTTTCGAAGGCCAGGGAAATCTTTTCGATTGTTCAACGTCTTGCGATACAAGCGAGCACGAGTTGGCGTATCCGTCCAGGCAGGAAAAATCGGTGATCGACGCGATCCGGCTGCGGCAGCGTACGCGGATCAATCGGGAAATCGAGCTGTGGGCCGAAGAAATATCGACAGGGGATTATCACGAAGCGTTATTTTATATGAATCAATTCGTCAGCAGCTTGTATAAGCAGCTTCGCGTCCCACGCTCCGAAAATCAGGAAATCAACAATCTGTTTTTGAACTTTACCCGCCGGATGTCTTCGTTCGAGACGCTGCACGAATTCAAGGAAGCGCTCAAAGGCTTGGCCGGAAAATTGTCCAGCGACGCGGATACCGACGGAGACGAACGGCATGCGGAGATCGTCGATTATATTCAAACTTATGTCGAAACCCATTACGCCCGGCCCGATCTGTCGCTTGAGCTGGTAGCCGGCGAGGTGAAGCTGTCCCGAAGCTACGTCGGCAAGCTGTTCAAAGCGCACTGCGAGTCGTCGTTCAACGATTATCTGAATGCGGTAAGGTTGGAGCGGGCCAAAGAGCTGCTGCTGCAAACCGACGAACCGGTTCAAAGTATCAGCGAGCAGGTGGGGATTTTCAATACGACCTATTTCTATACCCTGTTCAAAAAATACAATCAACAGTCACCGGCCCAGTATCGCAGCCAAATGCAGTTGGGACGGCTCAAAGCCTGATCGCACTGTTCAAATCCGGGTTTTCCTCATTATTGCAGTATATTCGCGCACACCCCTCCGGTTACGCTTGGGACGACGCATCTATTCAGATCGAGAGGGGATAACCGAAATGAAGACATGGAAGCGGAAAGCGAAAATGGGACTGGCGTCGATCTTGGCGCTCGGTATGCTGGCCGGTTGTTCGGGCGGCGGCGAAGGTTCGAACGCGGGTGGAGGAAGCGGAGGATCGTCCGGCAAGCTGCCGGTCCGTTATTTGTTGCCCGGCAACGCGCCGGAAGATCTCGATACGGTCGTCAAAGCGATCAATGAAAAGCTCGAAGCGGACGGTCTGAATCTGGATTATCAGCCGACGTATATTCCGGGCGATGCCTGGGATCAGAAAACCAATCTGATGATGTCGACCGGCGAAGAATTCGAGCTGATTACAATCATGCACGATATCAAAGGTCCGAATGTGTTGGCCGGCAACGGAGCGCTGCTGCCGATCGACAAGCTGCTCGACGAGTACGGACCGGAGTTGAAAGCGTCGATGCCCGACTGGATCTGGGACTCGGCCAAGATCAATGGCGAAATCACGTATATCCCCAACTTCTGGCTCGATACGGCGTTCAATGACGGTATGGTGACGCTGCGTACCGATCTGCTGGAAAAGAACAATCTGGACGCGCCGGCATCGCCGGAAGACCTGCTGAACATCGCCGAGACTTTTCAAAAAAACTGGCCGCAGGACAACAAAAACGTCTATATCAAGCTGCTCGGCGAACCGGCGACGTTCCTGCATACGACGTACGACACGTACCCGTTCGCGGTCATCGACAACCTGATCTACGTCGATCAGCAAGGGAACGTAAAGTCGTGGCTGGAGACCGACGAGTTCAAAAAAGACGTTGAATACATGAACGAAGCTTATTCCCGCGACCTGATTCTCAAAGACGTGTTGACGACGCCGAGCGAGGTGCTCAACAAAGAAGAATTGGCAGGCCGTTATTTATATCGTCCGGGCGACGTGGGGATCGACGATAAAATTCGGGAAACTTTCCCGGGCGCGGAAGTGAATATCTATTTCCTGAACGAGCAGCAAAAATTCCGTTCGTACGCGATCCGCAACTCCAACGGCGTATCGGCCACGTCTCCGAACCCGGAAGCGGGCGTGCAATTCCTGAATTGGGTGTTCTCCAGTCAGGAAAACTTCGACCTGGTGCAAAGCGGAATCGAAGGAACGCATTGGAAAGACGAAGGCAAAAACAAAAAAGAAACATTGGCCTTTACCGACGCGGGCGGACCGAAATACGAGCTGTCCACCTGGTTGCTCGGCAACGTCGAAATGAACCGTTACGCGTCGACGATCGACCCGGGCCGCCTGGAGCGCCGGACGACGGTGGCCGACGATGCGATCAACAGCGTCACGATCGGCTTCAGCTTCGACCCGACTCCGGTGGCGAGCGCGTACGCTAACAGCGTGGCCGAGCTGCAAACGAGCATTTTGCCGTTGATGTACGGGGTCGTGCCTTACGAGAGCGGCTTTGCAAGCGCGATTCAGAACATGAAAGCGGCAGGACTGGATACGGTCGTGGACGAGTATAAAAAGCAGTTCGATGCTTGGCGGGCGGCACAGTAGCGCAAGAATGGCGATCTGCTGCGTGGGGGAAATTTCAGCCTTTCGTCGAATAACGGATGTATCGCTTAGGTTGGCAGCGCGGCAGCGGCTTCGGGCAGATTTCTGTTCGAAGCCGCTGCCTGTTTATATTCGCTTTTGCACTTCCGAAAGATGGTGTTCACCGCATAAAACCGCTATGATAAACGAAGGAGAAGCGGACCGTCCGGGCGTAAGCGTCGTTTCATCGTTTTGCGGCCGCCTTTTTCAAATACGTGCCGTTCCGGGAAAAGGAGGCCGCATGGAGCATATCAAAATGTTTCACGAAGAAACAATAGGCGAAGGCGAAAAAAAGCTGGTCATTCAAGGGCCGATGCCGTCCGATCAATTGCGCAAGCTGGCGCTGCATCCGCAGCTCGACGCGTTTCGCCGCCCAAGCGAGCAGCACGAAGCGCTTGTCGAAATCGCCGAGCTGCCGGAAGGGCGAATCATCGCGGCGTTGGAAAACGAGACCGTGGTCGGCTATGTCACGTTCCATTATCCCGACGAGTACGAGCTATGGTCGGAAGGGAACATGGACGATCTGGTCGAGTTGGGCGCGATCGAAGTTGCAAACGATTACAGAAGCCGGGGCATCAGCAAAAAGCTGCTGGACATCGCGTTTCGCGGCGGTCAGCTCGATAACGCAATCGTGTTTACCACGGAGTATTATTGGCACTGGGATCTGGACAGCACGGGCCTCAGCGTCTGGGACTACCGCAAAATGATGGAGGATCTGATGAAAAACGTCGATATGGTCTGGTTCGCCACCGACGATCCCGAGATTTGCAGCCATCCGGCTAACTGCCTGATGGTTCGGGTAGGCAAAAAAGTCCCGCAATCGTCCGTGGAGGCATTCGATCGGTTGCGCTTCCGGCAGCGATTTATGTATTGAATAAGCGCGGCGGAAAAAATCGGCAGAAGCGACGCAGGGTTGAATCTCGCACACAGAAAGGAGCCGCAGCATGCAGGATGCCGTGTATATGTTTCATCCGCATTTTTTGAATTATGTGTTCGACAAAGACCATCCGTTCGACCAACACCGGATCACGTTGACACGCGATTTGCTGCGGTCGGCGAACGCTTTTCCGAACAAGTCTGCAATCGTGTCGGTCAAACATCTGGACGAATCGCTGCTGCATGCCGTACATGTGCAGGAATATATCGAAAGCGTCAAAGCATTGAGCGCTTTGCGACCGGATGGGCGAACAATCGGCGAAGCGCAAAAGTATGGATTGGATACGGAAGACACGCCGTTTTTCCCCGGTATGCACCAAAGCGCCGAGGTCATTGCGGCGGCGACGGTAGAAGCGGCGAAACTTGTTATGGAGGGGAAAGCGCGTCACGCCATTAATTTGGCAGGAGGTCTTCATCACGCGATGCCGCAGCGGGGTTCGGGATTTTGCGTATACAATGACGCGTCGATCGCCATTTCGTTTATTCGAAAAAAATACGGAGCGAAGGTGCTGTACGTGGATACGGACGTACATCACGGCGACGGGGTAGAGATGTCTTTTTACAGCGATCCGAATGTGTATACGTATTCGATTCACGAAACGGGCAAATATTTGTTTCCCGGTACGGGATTGGTGGAGCAGCGGGGCGAAGGTGAAGGGTTTGGTTGCACGATCAATCTGCCGATGGAGCCGTATACGGAAGATGATTCCTGGCTGGAATGCTTCGGGAACGTGCTGGACGACGTGCTGCATAAAGCCAAGCCGGATATCATCATCAGTCAGCATGGATGCGACGCGCATGCGCTCGATCCGCTCGCGCACGTGCATTGTTCGATGAAGATTTACCGGGAAATGCCGAAAATGCTGCACGAGGCCGCGCATACGCATTGCGACGGACGCTGGGTGGCGCTGGGCGGCGGCGGGTACGATATTTGGCGCGTCGTGCCGAGGGCTTGGGCGCTGTTGTGGATGGAGATGAGCGGGCATCCTCTGCTCAATAAGATCGATGCCGACCCGCATATGCGATTGCCGGAAGAATGGCTTGAGCGTTGGGGAACGGAAAGTCCGGAAGAGTTGCCGGAGACGTGGCTGGACGATACGTCGGAATGGGCGCCGATGCCGAGAAGAACGGAGATCGAAATGGCCAATCGCCGTACGGCGGAGCTGGCTTCGATGTATTTGCGGTAAATAAGCGAGCGGCAAGATAAAAATTCAAGCAAGATAGAATAGAACTTCAAGATAAAGATTTAAATATAGATACGAATAAAGGGTGCAGACAGGATTTTCGGGGAAAGATACGAAGCTTGTCGCGGTATCCGAGGATACCGTGCGGAAATGTGTGCAAAAAGTCAAAAAACCATACTCGATTTTTTCTTTTTTTCTAAAATGTTGATGTTTTGTAAGTAATTATTCGAAAAAAGCTCCGAAATCAGCGGGGAAAACGAAATTTGTTGACTTTTCATCAAGATTTTCGAAAATCGGACGGCTAAATCGTGAAAAAGTGGATGAAAAGTCAACAATCGAGGCTCGGCTAAAAGTTCGAATAGCCGATAGAAGTAAGCAAACAAAACGATATGCAGAAAAAAGCTCTGCCGATGTTCGCGAACTCGCGAGACGGCAGAGCTTTTCGTTATGCGTATTCGCCGAGCATGGGCAAGGAAAACCTCAAGGCGTAACCTTACCTTCACTTGGTACAGAGTACTAGGGCGTGTACGCAAACTCCGCCGGAAGCAGATTTTGCTGAATTTTCGTTCTCGGCAAGGAACTTTTTCGCAGGCGTGCCGGGGCACGTCAAGGAAAAGTGACGCAGTAGAGGGCGAAAAGGCAGTAAAAGATGCACGTCGCCTGAGTTTGCGTACACGGCCTAGCTGAATCTGGAGTACAGCCGCCAGACCAACTCGCGCCGGCTTTTGGTTCCCGTTTTGCGGAACACGGATTTCAAGTGGTCTTGCAGCGTATACTCCGACATATGCAGCGATAGCGCGGCTTCTTTGCCGGATAGGCCTTGCACGATCCGGTCCACGACCTCGCGCTCGCGCTCGGTCAGGCCGAAGCTTTCGGCCAGGACCGGCAAAATGTCGGCGGGCCGTGCGCGCTCGACGGTGACGGCGAGCTGCGTTTCGCCGTCGGCGCTTCGCATCCGGCTGGCGCGGATGCCGATGTAGACGCCGCCGGGCACGGGGACGCAGACCCGTGCGGTGCCGTTGGCGTTGTCGCCGTCCTGCGACGACGGCGACAGGGCGCGGGTGCAGACCGCGCGGACCGGACGCGGCGTGACGTCCGGTTCGATCTGCTCGGCGGCGCGCAGCACGGCGAGCCAGCTATCGGCCGAGGGATTCGCGGCCAGCAGCCGCAAATCGTCCGCCAGCACGAATACGCCTGATTCGTGCGGCAGCGGTAGCGGCTGCTGCGCCTCGTTTTCCGGATCTTCTTCGGAAAACGAGGCTTGCCGCAGATAAGCGGCCATCTGCGGCAGCAGCGCCGCCACAAGGCGTACGTCCTCCGCAGTGAACGGAGGACGATCTTGTTTGCGGAGCAGCGACAGTTGCCCGCAGCGCCGCCCGCGCGCGGCGAGAACGGCGCGCAGTTCGTCCCCGAATCCGGCGGGGGACAAAATCTCGCGGTAGCGGGTGCTGATCTCGGGCTGCCCGCCGCAAGCGAGAACCAATGAAGCGGCAGGTATTTCCGCTTCGGCCAAAGCATCGTAGCGATTCATATCTTCGCCGCGGTATTCGTAGTCGAACAGGCGAGGATGGATCGCCTCTACGACGTCATCGGTGACAGAGCCGGTACTGAGTCCGGTGTGCCCGTCCACTCCGGTGAAGCAAGCGCCGTCAAAAGGCACAACTCCGACCAAAAGCGACAGGCAGGCGCTGCGATAAGCGCGCGGGGAAGGGAACTTGTCCGCAACCCGGTGCAGCTTGCCTGATAAGCGGCTGATTTGCTGTTCCATACCCTTCCTCCTTGCAATTCCCCTGATTTCTGGGATGGGCATCGCATCCGACTTTCGAAATAATAGAAAAAGAGATCGGAGCTGCTAACTTTATTATCCGTTATTCATTGGGGCTTTTTCAATGCTTGCCGTTTGGAAGCTTGCAAAAGAAATGCGGCATAAGGAGAAACGCAACGCAGATATGCAGCCCGGCCCTGAATAGAGAGTCTTGATCGGGCTTGAAGGAGGACGCAAGATGACACCGAATGAACAGAAAAAGATAACGGAAATGAATTGGAACCATCCCCATGCTTCGCGTTACCCGCAGACCATTGCAGCCAAAATTCCCGGCTATGCGAATTTATATGAAATAGGCGTCAAGCTGCTCGGAGCCGCTCTCGACCCCGCGCATCAGGGCAAAGGTCGCCAAGCGCATCTATTGATCGCAGGCGCAGGCGGCGGTCAGGAGTTGGAGACGTTCGGTCTTGCCGAACCGGGATGGAATTTTACGGGAGTCGACCCTTCTTCCGTGATGCTGGAGCGGGCGCGGTTGCGAATCGAGGGAAGCAGCGTAGCGGCACGTACGAAGCTGGTGCTTGGAGAGCTGACAGACCGGAACGAACGATATGCCGAAAATGAAAAAGAACGCGTTGCATCTCTGGACACTCCGGACTACGATGCGGCCGTGTGTATGCTCGTTCTGCATTTTGTTCGAGGAATCGAAGCGAAAAAGAAGCATTTAAAAGCCATCGCAGATCGGTTGAAGCCCGGAGCCCCTTTTCTGTTTGCTTCGCTGAATGCGGATTTCGATTCGCCTACGTATCCGATCATGATGGAAGCTTGGCGGACGCATATGTTGAGCCAAGGCATTACGGAAGAAGACTGGCTGCGTTTTGTGACTTCGCTGGGTCCTCAATCCGATCCGATTCCGTCTTCGGTAGTCGAACAACTGCTGGAGGAATGCGGGTTTCGGCATACGGAGCGGTATTTTGGAGCATTTCTGATTGACGGATGGTTGGCATTCAAGCAGGAGGAGGGAGAAGCATGAATCAAGTTCAACAGCGCAATCGCGCAGCTTTAGCATCCGGAAAAACGGATATCGTGGTGATCGGCGGATACGGAAGCGTCGGCAGGACCATCTCGATGCAACTGGCAAAAATATTCCCTGGGCGCGTCTATGCGGCCGGGCGCAGTTTGCAGTCGGCGCAGCGTTTCTCTGACGAAACCGGCGGCCGCGTAAAGCCTATGCAATGGGCGGTAGGCTCGGATGCGCCCAAAAGGGACCTGTCCTCGATCGCGTTAATCGTCATGTGTCTCGATCAGGACGAACCGGGCCTGATCGAGCAGTGTTTGCAAGAAGGCACGCATTATATGGATATCACGGCCAAAGTCGATTTTTTGCTAAAAGCCGGAAGAGTGGACGTGCCCGAGCCGCAGGCCGCTGCGGTTCTGAGCGTGGGGCTGGCGCCGGGTCTGACGAATCTTCTTGCCGCCAAAGCGGCAGCCGCGTTGGACGAGACGGACAAAATCGAGATTTCGTTGATGCTGGGGCTTGGCGAGCATCATGGCAAAGCGGCGGTCGAATGGACCATCGATTCTATGGGAGCGGATTTCGAAGTCGCGGAGACGGATCGGCTGCGGAAAGTTCGTTCGATGACAGACGGGATCACGGCAAATTTCGGAGGCGGGCTTGGCCGCAAAAGAGTGTATCGTTTTCCGTTTTCGGATCAGCGGACGCTGCCCGGAACGCTGGACGTATCGGATGTGTCGACGCGGCTTGGTTTTGACGTGAACGGCATTGCGCGCGTTGCTGCCGGGTTGCGTCGCCTGGGCATTTTTCGTTTGCTGCGTTGGTCGCCGCTGCGCACTCTATCGGTTAAGCTGGCGGGAGCTTTGCATGCGGGAAGCGAGCAGTTCGCGGTTCGCGTGGTGGCTTACGGTCGCAGCAACGGCCGTCCGGCCGAAGCGGGCTGCACGATTCGCGGGATTCGCCAGTCGGATATGACGGCCCGCGTGGCGGCTCATACCGCTGAAATGCTGGTTAACCGCCCAGAGCTGAGAGGCGTTTTGCATTTGGAACAATTGCTGGACGCGGACGCCGTTTGGGCGGCTGTCCGAACACAGTCGGCATCGGAGTTGGAAGTCGATTTGTTGTTCGAAGTGCCGGAAGTTTTGGCTGAAGGACCGGTAAGATTGCCGACCCGGCGTGGCGTTTAACGGCGAAGAGCGGGCAACGCAGTAGGTTCTTTCCTTCGTTGGGGTATACTAATAGGGAAGGGGTTCGGCAGAAGCCTGCCGGACCCTATTTTTGTTGGCAAGCCTTTTTAGTAAGAGCGAAGGGACGGATGATCGATGAACAAGCAAGGGAAATTATTAATCGGAAGCTCGTGGACAGACACGAACGAACATATCGAAGTGCGCAATCCTGCGACCGGAGAGCAGATCGGCCGGATTGCCCAAGCGACGGAAAAAGATGCCAAAGCGGCAGTCGATGCGGCTTATGAAGCTTTTTCGGCCTGGTCGGCATTGGCGGCAATCGAGCGCAGCGCCTTATTGCTCAAGTGGCATGCTTTGATCGCGGAACATCGGGAAGAACTTGCCGAAATCATGACGCTGGAGCAGGGCAAGCCGCTGAAAGAAGCCGCAGGCGAGATTGATTATGCCAATAGCTTTATCCAATGGTACGCCGAAGAAGCCAAACGGGTGTACGGAGAAACGATCCCCGCGTCGTCGCCGAACAAACGAATCTGGGTGACCAAGCAGCCTGTCGGCGTAGCCGCGCTTATTACCCCGTGGAATTTTCCGGCTTCGATGATCACGCGCAAAGCAGCCCCGGCGTTGGCGGCAGGCTGCACGGTCGTAATCAAGCCTTCGGAAGAAACGCCGTTTACGGCATTGCGTCTGGCCGAGCTGGCGCAAGAAGCCGGCATTCCGGCAGGCGTCATCAATATCGTCACGGGCGTTCCCGGCGAGATCGGAGGCGTTTGGCAGCAGGACCCGCGCGTGCGCAAGCTGTCTTTTACCGGATCGACCCGCGTAGGCAAAGAACTGATGAAAGGCGCCGCCGACAATATGAAAAAGCTGTCGCTGGAACTGGGCGGCCATGCGCCGTTCATCGTGACCGAACACGCCAACCTCGATAAAGCGGTGGATGGCATGATGTCTTCCAAATTCCGCAATGGCGGCCAGACCTGCGTCTGTACGAATCGGATCTACGTGCACGAGAGCGTAGCGGATCGATTCGTCGAGCTTGCTGCGGGCAAAGTAGCGGAGCTTAAAGTCGGCAACGGTCTGGACGGGGAAACGGATATCGGTCCGTTGATCAACGCCGCAGCCGTGGATAAAGTGCTGGCGCAGATCGAAGATGCCCGCTCCAAAGGAGCGCGCGTGGAGGTCGGAGGCGGGCGCGTGACGGATTCGGGCGACGGTCATTTCGTGCAGCCTACGCTGCTTGCGGGCGTGACGGACGATATGGTCTGCATGAACGAAGAAACGTTCGGTCCGCTTGCTCCGGTCACGACGTTCCGCACGATCGACGAAGCGGTCGAACGGGCCAACAACAGTCCGTACGGACTGGCCGCTTACGTGTTCACCGAGCAGATCGGCGAAGCGGTACGGATCGCCGAGCGGCTTGAGTTCGGAATCGTCGGCTTGAACGATCCGCTGCCGTCGACCGCGCAGGCTCCGTTCGGCGGTTTCAAAGAAAGCGGGCTGGGCCGCGAAGGCGGGCATTACGGCATCGAAGAGTATCTGGAAGTGAAATATATTTCGTTGGGACTGTGATCGAAGCCGTTTGCGGTTGCGCCGGACAAGTCTCGCCGGATTCGCGCGCTTGCCGCAGATTTGCCCCGGACTTGTGGACTTGATCTTTTCGCGCGTAGGATAGAGGATATGCGGCGGCGAGCGGAATCACCGAAAAAAAGCCGTTTCCTTTAGAGGAGCGGCTTTTTCGTTGTACGGACGACCCGACCGCAACGCTACTTTTTAACTTGAAAGCGGAGGTCGTTGGGGATGAAATTTGAAGAATTTACGCTCGGACATGTGTTTAAAACAGGTTCGCTCACGCTGACCCTGGAAAGTATCACGGAATTCGCTGCCGTGTACGATCCGCAGTATATGCACCTGGACGAACAGAAAGCGACGGCCGGAAGATTCCGCGGCATTATCGCTTCCGGTATCCAGACCATGGCGGTGTCTTTCAAGCTGTGGGTCGAAACGGGAGCTTACGGGGAAGAAGTCGTCGCCGGAACGGGGATGAACGATATACGCTTTATCAAGCCCGTGTATCCCGGCGACGAACTTCGCGTGGAAGCGGAAGTGATCGCGTTGGAGGAAAAGCGCCGCAGCGGGATCGTTACGGTGCTTTTGTCGACATACAACGCCAAAAACGAAAAGGTGTTCAGCGGGGAACTGTCGGCGCTTATCGATAAGTGATTTTTTGCCGAATCCGCAACGTTCACGGCGAAAGAATCCGACTGCGTCCGGGCGCCCGCGAAGTCTAAACGGTTCGGGTAACCGTTCGTTCGAGCAGCTTTTTTAACGCGGTCATTCGACGTCCGGCGCGCAAACCGTCCGCGAGCGATTCCCGCAACGATTGAATATCCTGCTCGCGCACTTTTCCGCCGTGATGAAACCGATTGAACGCTTGAAGATCCAACGGCATCATGTCGCGTTCCATCTTCAGGTGGACGTTCGCCATCATTTTGGGCGTCATTAATCAATGGTTGGAAAACGGGGCCGTCGAAGAACCGCAAACGATTTCGGCTTTGATCTCGTCGCTGGGGTATCGCTGAGAGTGTAACAAACTTGTCATCCAATTGTATTTTTCGAAGGAGGAGTCGCTGGCTTGCCGCATCTACAATGGGAAAAGTAATTCGATATCACCCATGGACTGCTCGGCGGTCTTTGACAGGGAAAGGTCTGATATAATGATGAAGACGCCTTCGACGGCACCCGATCTTCGTTTGAAAGCCGCGGCAGGGACGCCGGGCGGACGGATCGACGTGCTGGACCAGCTTCGCGGCATTGCTTTGTTCGCTATTTTCATGTGCAATTTATCGCATTTGACCGGCGCTTCGCTCAATGAAGGCGACGCGATAGGCAACTTTTTGTGGAAAGCGATTGATGTGTTATTCGGCAACAGCGCCCGCCCGTTGTTCTCGTTTATGTTCGGGATCAGCATGATGCTCATCTTCGACGCCGCCGTTCGCAAAGGCCGCAGGCCGTATCCGATGCTGCTGCGCCGAATGCTCATGCTGCTGCTGTTCGGCTCGCTGCATGTATTTGCGATATGGAACGGCGACATTTTATTTATGTATGCGCTGGACGGTTTCATGCTGATGCTGTTCCTGTGGATGCCGAAGCCTCTTTTGCTGCTGTCGGGAGTTGTGTTGTTCCTTGTTACGGCGTACGAGATTCAAACGGTAATGGGAGAAGGGCTTTCTTCCGCGCTCCAGACAGTATCGCCGGCTTCCTGGCTTTATAACGGCTTAGCGCTGATTCCGGATCAGGAAGCTTTTTTCTCCAGCCGCTACTTGTCTACCGGGTTCGGCGAGTTAGTGTTGGCGGTTGAACATTTGACTTTCTTCCTGTTCGGTATGTATGCGTATCGCAGCGGGCTGTTTACGAGATTGCCCAAGCATCCGATTTTGGCATCTTCGCTCGGCGCGACACTTCTGCTGCTCGGCTGGACAGGCAAATATCTGTACGGCAGCGAATGGAACAACAACTGGATCACGACGCTGCATCCGGTAGCTTGTTTTGCGGTGACGATCGGCGCGGTGCTGCTGATTATCGGATGGGCTGGGCGCGAAGGCT
Organism: Saccharibacillus sacchari; assembly: GCF_037722395.1. GTDB lineage: Bacteria > Bacillota > Bacilli > Paenibacillales > Paenibacillaceae > Saccharibacillus > Saccharibacillus sacchari_A. The sequence continues at coordinate 41,298 of NZ_JBBKAR010000043.1, forward strand.
CCCGCACCGCACGATTGCTGGAACCGTTCCGGGCTGTCGGGCGCATGGCCTTTACGAATTATTTAATGCAGTCGCTTGTATTCGTCACGCTCTTCAAAGAGCCGGGCGAGGGCGTGTTTGCTTCGCTCGGCCTGATCGGCAGTCTGCCTATGGCGGCCGTCGTTCCGATCGGGATCGCTTTTTTCGCCGTGCAGATGGTCGTCAGCCATTTTTGGCTTCGCCGTTTTCTGTACGGTCCGTTCGAATGGTTGTGGAGAGCCGGTACGAACATGGAGCTTCCGCCTTTTAAGAAAAAGATACCTTTGACGACAGGGGAATAGTACTCATGGATCAGCAGGAATACGGATTGTATGTGCTTGGCCTGATCGGACGCCGTTAAAGTATCGGTTCGAATGTGCAAGGCCATAATCGATCCAAGTCGTTCTGCCTAATCGAAAGATTCGGTCGGAACGGCTTTTTTAACGCGCAAATCTGATGATTCAGGTTTACTTGCAGGACCGCGTAGGCGAATTGGCAACGTTAATCGGACCTTACGTGGAAGCGGACCCGACAGCCTTTTACACGTATGAGGAATTCCAGCAAAACATTGCGTACTCGGCATCCGAGGATTCCGGCGGTTCCGACATGGAGCTGCCATCCGGCGAATTCGGCGGAACGGGCATGATGGCTTCCGGTTCCATGATGACCTTCGCGCTCAATCGTTTGGTCAACCTGGAAGAGCAGTTGGGGCTGACGGTTACGGAACTTCCGGAGAGCGACAAGTCCTCAGCAACGGGCACTCAGACTTCGACCGCTGTTCATGTTCAATATGAAGGCAGCGACGTCGTATTCTCGGATGTACAACCTGTTGTTCAAAGCGATCGGGTGTCCGTGCCGGTATACGGGCTGCTTGAACGGCTGAACGCAGAAACAGATTGGGACAACTCAACCAAGACTTTGACACTCGTACGCAACGGAACCACAAGCTCGATTACGGTCGGAAAAGAAACGGCTGTATCTGCGGGACAAACGGTTTCTCTCGATATCGCGGCCACGCTTGAAAATTCCCGCGTGTGGCTTTCTGTTCAGACGTTAAGCGACGTGTTGGGTTTGTCGGTCAGTTGGAATGAAAATACCCGAACGCTGCTCATCTCGGGAAGCTGATCCGTTCGAATAGAGAGTAAATATCAGATGGACATAAAAAGCGCACCGGACAGGATTATGCCTCCGATGCGCTTTTTGCTTGGGATCAGATCGGTTCAGCCTCCCGCTTGGAATCCGTATACACCGCGATCAGCACGACGGCAGGCTTATCGCTATCGTTCCAGACCCGGTGCGGTACGCAGGCGTTCCAACTGAACGTATCTCCCTCGCGCAAATCATAGACGTCTTCGCCTTGCTGCGCTGTTACCGATCCGCTGACAATCATATGGATTTCTTCGCCTTCATGGGCATGGGGAGTATCTCCTGACGAAGCGCCCGGAGCCAGCTCGATCAGCGTCATGCGCAGATGCGGCGTACGTCCGATATGCGAGATATCGACCTGCTCCGTTCCCCCGGACGTCCGGCGGCGTTCTTCTTTGCGGACCACTTGCATGCGTTCTTCTTTTTTTAACAACAGATAGGCTAAAGGAACATCCAACGCTTCGGCAATTTGTTCAAGCGTAGCAATGGAGGGCGAGGTCTTGTCGTTTTCTACTTGGCTCATAAACCCTTGCGACAATCCGGTAGCGGCGCAAATGTAAGCGATGGTAATGCCTTTGCGTTTGCGTATGGCACGGATATTCGAACCGAGATCCATCTATCATCGCTCCTTTCGTGACCTTATCCTACCAAGAATTACGCTCGTTCGCCAGCTCGTAGCTTGACCAGGTTAAAGGGTATAATAGAAGAGTGAAGCAGATCAAACAAGGAGGCTGGGAAAATGGATTTGGGACTCAAAGGCAAGTCGGTGTTTGTAGCTGCGGCAAGTAAAGGCCTGGGGCGTGCCTCGGCACTGGAATTTGCGCGCGAAGGCGCTAACGTCACGATCGCCAGTCGGAGCGAGGAGCGATTGTCGGAAGCAAAGCGCGTGATCGGAGAAGCAACGGGCGTCGAAGTTGCGACTGTCGTGATGGATGCGGGAAAAGAAGAAGACGTGCAGCGCGCTATTCGCGAAGCCGCGGAACGTTTCGGCGGTCTGGATGTATTGGTCTGCAATGCCGGAGGTCCCAAAGGAGGACGTTTCGGCGACATGTCGGACAGCGACTGGCAAGCCGCCTATGAATTGAACCTGCTGGGTACGATCCGTATGATCCGCGAAGCTTTGCCGTATATGCGCAAAGCAGGCGGCGGTCGAATCGTCAATCTGACTTCGACTTCAATCAAACAGCCAATCGACGGCCTTATTCTGTCGAACGTTTTCCGCGCAGGCGTCAACGCATTGACCAAAACGTTGGCAACCGAACTTGCGCCCGACGGTATTTTGATCAACACCGTAGCCCCCGGCCGAATCGCTACGGATCGTATTTTGGAACTGGACGAAGCCAACGCGAAAAAGACCGGCCGTTCGATCGACGAAGTCCGTGAAGCCAGCGAACGCCCGATTCCGTTGGGACGACTCGGCCAACCGGATGAGTTCGGACGCGTGGTCGCGTTTTACGGATCGTTCGCCAACACGTACGCGACGGGGCAAGCTTTATTGGTAGACGGAGGAGCGGTAAAAGCTCTGTAAGCCCGTTGTTCGGACGGATCGTGTTCAAGCTTCTGTCGCACTCAACGATGGCGCAATTTTTTTGCGAAGCCGTTTGAAAGGCAAACGAATCCCAAACAGCCGTTCCGGAAACCATTTCCGAAACGGCTGTTTGGCAGTTGGAGATGACAAATTTTTCAAGCGATTCGTAGGATCTTTCAAGTTGTTAACGCTTACATAACGATAGCATAAACACGAAAGGAGGAAATCTGTTATCATGAACGGCGAATTCGATTAAAAGGAGAGAGAATATGCAGAAAAGAAAGTCGCTTCGTGCACGCCCGTTCGGACGTTGCGTTTTGGGAATCCTGCTCGGCCTGTCGCTCGCTCTTCCTGTCGGAATGAAGCCCGAGCCGGTATCGGCGGCAGCCGCCCGAACGATTGAGATCGATCCGGATCAAATCATCCAGCAGAATTTCCTGGGTGTCGGCGTCAATCTGATGCCTCAATCGCTTATGTCCCAAACGCAAAGCTTCGGCTACTCCGACGCGCATTGGCAAGTCGACCGCAAACGAATTTTGACGGCACGGCCCAAAGTGGCCCGGGTCTGGTTCCAGATCGATTGGATGGAGCCGCAAAAAGGGCAGTACACCTGGGAAAGCAACGAAATGAAAGCTTTTTACGCTTATTTGGACGCGTTCAAGGAAGCCGGGACCGAAGTGGAACTGAATTTCGGTTGGAAAGTCGGCAGCAAAGCCCAGTCTTGGTTTGGCATTCCGGGGCAGGAACCGACGACTAGCGCTCCGGCGGATCTCGATGCTTACGGACGTTCGGCATCGGCTCTGCTCGGCGAGCTGTTGGACGAACGCGGTTACGATAACGTCAAATACTTAACGTTTTACAACGAACCGAACGGTAGCTGGGATTTCGAAGCGCCGGGCGACCAGAAAGCGTATTACGCGCAGATGGTCGCCAAAGTCAGCAAACAGCTTCAAACGGACGGTCTGCGCGACCGGATCGAGATCTGGGGACCGGAAGAAGTCGACGCTCCCGCCTGGACGGCTTATATGGAGCAAAACGCGGGCGAGCACTTTGACGCGTATAGTTTCCATGTGTACGGCGCAGGCTATGACACTTTGGGCAACGCGATTCAGCAGCGTACCGACGCGGCCGGAGGCAAGCCGGTTCATCTGACCGAGTTTGGCTGGCGGTATGACGATATCAGCGGCTGGGAAGCTGGGTTCGCGAACAACGTGATTCAAGCGGCCAACTCCGGCTCAAGCTCGGCGTTGGTCTGGCAGATGACGGGAACCTGGACGGCCGATCCGCTCGGCGATGTGAACGGCGCGTACACGATGTGGGACTCCAACGTGCTCGGGCTAAAACCGAATCGTACGTTTTACGCCGCTTCGCTGCTCAGCCGCTATATCCCGGAGCATAGCGAAGTGATCGCGGCGCAGACCGATGCGGACGATATCCGCGCTGCCGCGTTCAAAACGGACGGCGGCGATTATGCGGTGTTGGTCGAAAGCAAAGGCGGCGAAGCTAAAAACCTGACCTTCGATTTCGGCGATACCGCGATCAACAAAACATTCTATAAACATGCGTATACCGACGACATCGTGTTGGAAGGCAATGCAACAGTTCCCGCCGTATCCGGAACTTTCCAGGCGGGCAGCGGTTTTCAGGACAACGATTCGGAAACGGACTATTCGTTTGCGATCTACACGACCGAGCAACCCGATACCCAAGTCGCCGTAAGCCCGGTCGATCCGTATGTAAAAGGCGGAGAAAGCGTTGCGCTGAGCGCAACCGTGATCGACGGCAGCGGGGGCGTCGCTTGGAGCGTAGCGGGTCAGAACAACGGGACGGTCAGTGCGGAAGGCGTGTACACCGCTCCTGCGATCGCCGATGAGAAATGGGTTGCGATCAAGGCGCAAAGCGCCGCCGATCCGGAAGCGTACGGCATCGCGCTGGTCAAGGTTACGCCGAAAAGCGAAGCCGGACGGGCGGAAGCGCCGAGCTTCAGCTTGAAGCACGGACTGTACCCGTCGTCCGAAGCGGTGAAGCTCGAAAGCGACACGCCGAACGCGCAAATCCGCTATACGACCAACGGCAGCACGCCTACTGCCTCCTCGTCGTTGTATAGCGGACCGATCATTTTGCCGGAAGGCACGACGCAAACGGTCAAAGCGGTCGCGATTGCGCCGGGACTGCAAACTTCGGCCATCTCGTCTTCGCTGTATCGAACGAGAAGTCTGGCTTCGGGACCGGACGGCTATAAGTTTGCGGGCTACGAAGACGATCAAATTACGTTTTCCGGCACGCAAAGCGTGGCTTACGGGGCGGACGGACGATTCGTGTATAAAACGCTGACCGGAGGCGCGACTTTGGACGATGCCACATTCGGGGGAGATCCGGCTCCGGGCTTCGAGAAGCGCGGGTACGTCAGTTCCTCCGTGCCGGAGTCTTACCCGGTCGTTACGGTCATCAATGCCGGCTTCGAACGTCCGGCTACGACCGGAGCATCCGGCGGTCCGATGAATAACGGCTGGTCGTTCAAACCGGAATCGGGCGTGCAGGCGAACACCAGTCCGTTCCAGCCTGCGGCGGCCCCGGAAGGCAAGCAAAGCGGTTATCTCAAAACGACCAACGGCGTCGCAGGCGAATTTAGCCAGTCCGTTTACTTCCCGGCAGGACGCTATGAGTTGTCTTTCCAAGCGGCCAAGCGCACCGGGTACGGCGATCAGACCTTCGATATCTGGTTCGACGATACGAAGATCGGTTCCTACAATATCACGCAAAGCGCGTACGCGGCTTATACGACCGACGCTTTCGACGCGACCGAAGGCAAGCACGTCATTCGCTTCTCCGCGACCAAAACGCAGGGCGACAATACCGCCTTTATCGATTCCGTCGCGATATCGCCAACCGATGCGCAAACGCCGGGCATGCCCGGTACTCCGGGCGGAGAGTCGAAGCTAAGCAACAACGGCTTCGAAGAACCTGTCGTGAACGGCGCGAAATTCAACTTTACCGCCGGAGGTTGGACGTTCGACAGCCACTCGGGCATCCAGCGCAACGGCAAACCGTTTTATGCGCCCGAAGCGCCGGAAGGCGTGCAGACCGCTTATTTGAAAACCGATTCGTCCGGTAGCGGCGTTTTCAGACAAAGCGCCGCTTTCGCCGCCGGTTCGTATCGTATCGCATTCCGGGCTTCGCAACGTCCGGGATATCCGGGCATCCAGAGGTTCGACGTGTTTGTCGGCACGAATAAGGTCGGCTCGTTCATGCCCGCGTCCGCTCAGTTCGAGCCGCTCCAGACCGAACCGTTCTCCGTGACCGCCGGGAATCTCGAAGTCCGCTTTGTAGCCACCTCCTCCGGCGGCGATAACACTGCGTTCATCGACGAGGTCGAGATCGTTCCGGCTGCTCCTTAATACCTATCTAAAACAATCTTGAAAAAAGAAAAGAAGCCTTCGAAAAGGCTTCTCAGGTTGCCGGGAAAGTCGCTTCCAGCCATGTTGGAGTTTCTCGGCAGCCTTTTTTTGTTTTTCTTCGATTGACGTTAGGCTTTGCCTGATTTCCAAGCAGCCAATCCCAAAAAGCTATACCCGAATAGCTTCGAGCGGGACGCCCTTCGCTCGGAATTTTGAAATTAAATGCGAATATGCACTTCATTTATTCGAATTGTTCTATTTTGATAAAATAGATGCGGATATGCACTTAATTTCTTGGTATTTTGCTTTTTTACGCCTGGTTTCTTCGAATAATTGCCTATACGCATTTATTTGAAGATTCGGGAGCAAATCGAATAAAATAAGTGTATTTGCGCACTTATTTCAATAGCTTTTCCAAAGAAGCTTTCGAAAAGGCTTCTTTTCTTTTTTCAGACAACCTTACGACGAAACCAACACCACAAAAACGAGCAAAGACAAAAATCCCGACAAAGGCAATCCCAACGCGTTGAAGCAAATGCCCGCGATCGCGAATTTTGCGCCCCGCGAACTGCGTACGGCTACGATCGACAACGTCAACCCGACGATCGAACCCACAAAGCAGACCGGAATTGATAGCAGCATCAAACCGCCCAACGCGGCGTAGCCGTCGGAGTCTCCTGTAGATATCATCAGAATCAACAGGAGAATCGGCATCGCCAAGCTAAACGCGCCCAGGATGAAGCCTGCCAGCGCCATGCCGTATCTGTAGGGCCGCTGCGCCGGTCTTCCGTAAGGCGCGAACGGATCGCGCTGCCCCGCGCCGTAATATTGTTCGCCGTATCCGCGCTCATCATATCCGCGATTCGGGTATACCGGGTCTTCGTATCCGCGCTCAGCTCGGTAAGGATTCTGCCGATCTTCTTCATGCCGAGAAACGCTGCGACGGTTCGAAGACGTATGCTCGTTGTCCCAATCAAAACGACTCAAAATAAAACTCCTTCCAAAAAGGCAACTGAATAACTTCTTATTTAATTATACAGGAAAAGGAACATTTTTGAATCGATAAAAAAAGTGTAATTATGCGTATGTCGCAATGCGACCGACGTTATGCCTAATCTGACATAAAAATTTCTTGACAATGACCAGTGGGTCACTTAGTGTGTAGAAGACTTTAAGACAAAAAGGTTGGTGCGCAAAATGATGAATCAGGCAAACACGAAATGGGTTGTGGCGGGCTTGTTGCTCAGCATCCTGATGGCGGCAATGGACAACACGATCGTCGCCACCGCGATGGGCACAATCGTCGCCGACCTCGGAGGACTCGATCAATTCGTCTGGGTCACCTCCGCCTATATGGTGGCTACGATGGCAGGAATGCCGATCTTCGGCAAATTGTCGGATATGTATGGACGTAAGCGGTTTTTCGTTTTCGGATTGATCGTCTTCTTGCTGGGTTCCGCGCTGTGCGGACTTGCTCAAACGATGACGCAGCTCAGCTTGTTTCGCGCTATTCAAGGAATCGGCGGCGGAGCACTGATGCCGATCGCGTTCACGATTATCTTCGATACGTTCCCGCCCGAAAAGCGCGGAAAAATGACCGGCATGCTCGGCGCGGTATTCGGCTTGTCCAGCGTATTGGGGCCGCTGCTCGGCGCTTATATTACAGAAGCCATTAGCTGGCACTGGGTCTTCTACGTGAATGTGCCGCTTGGCGTACTGGCGTTGTTCTTCATTATCGGATTCTATAAAGAATCGACCGTGCACCGCAAGCAGCAGATTGACTGGGCAGGCGCGGTTACGCTCGTTATGTCGATCGTGGCGCTGATGTTTGCATTGGAGCTTGGCGGTTCGGACGGGTACGCCTGGAATTCGGTTGCGATTCTTGGATTGTTTGCGGCGTTTGCCGTGTTTTTTGTTGCTTTCGTGTTAATCGAACGCAAAGCGGCCGATCCGATCTTGCCGTTCTGGCTATTTAAGCGTCGGTTATTCGCTTCGTCGCAGGTATTGGCGTTCTTGTACGGCGCGACGTTCATTATTTTGACCGTCTATATTCCGCTGTTTGTACAGGCCGTGTACGGCGGATCGGCTACCAATGCGGGATTGATCCTGACCCCGATGATGCTCGGCTCGGTAGCGGGCAGCGCACTCGGCGGTATTTTCCAGACCAAGATTCCGTTCCGCCGTCTGATGACGGTCTCTGTCATTTCGTTCTTCGCGGGTATGGCACTGCTGGCCTTTATGTCGCCGGATACATCGCGCGTGCTGCTGACGATCTATATGGTTCTGGCCGGCTTCGGCGTCGGGTTCTCTTTCTCCATGCTGCCGACGGCTTCGATGCACAATCTGGAGCCTCAGTATCGGGGAACGGCGAATTCAACCAACTCGTTCCTGCGCTCCTTCGGAATGACGCTCGGCATTACTATTTTCGGTGCGATCCAAAGCAGCGTGTTGGCAAGCCGTTTGAAAGATGCTTTTGCCGGACAGGATGCGGGAGGCTTCGCCGGCGGAGACCTTCGCAGCGTGTTCCAATCCGACGTGCGCTCGCAGATCCCGCCGGACATTTTAGAGAAAATAGTCAATGCCATGTCGGATTCGATTACCTCCATGTTCCTGTTTGCGCTGATCCCGATTGCTTTGGCGGCGGTCGCTATCGCTTTTATGGGCAACGCGAAGGCCGGCGCGGAAGAATCGAAATGATCAGCGGGAGCGGGAGATTCTCGGTCTTAGGCTGAAAAAAGGCTGTTCCCGCTGCGTTCGGCGACGGGAACAGCCTTTTGTTTAGGGCGTGTACGCAAACTCAGGCGACGTGCATCTTGACCTGCCTTTTCATCCTCCGCTGCGTCATTTTCCCTTGACGTGCCCCGGCACGACTGCGAAAAAATTCCTTGCAGAGAACGAAAATTCAGCCCAATCTGCTCCCGGCGGAGTTTGCGTACACGCCCTAGTCTTCTGCGAGAAATATAGTCCGGAATTTGAAACTCTTGTACGCTGGATTCTTTAGCGGCGCTTGCGAACTTTAGGTTGCGTGACGGTCGCCAGTTCCTCAAGCGCCGTTGCCAGGTCTGCTTCAGCCTTCTTGGCCATACGAACCAATTTGTCGTGACCGCCGAACAAACGATAGATCGCAAGCTCTTGTTCGTAATCTTCCAGCAGAAGCAACTGCGCGGACAAAAGACGGGCCAGTTCAGGCGTATCGATTAGCGATTCCTTGATCGGACGCGCACTCTGACCGCTTCCAAGCAACGTCGAAATCAAAGTCGGCAACGTATGCTCATTCAGGCCCCTGGTCGAAGCGAATAGAGCGGCATAATCATCGTGCGCAGATTGATGTTCGGTATCGACAAGCTGCATATATCGTACCAGCAGCGAATCGTAATCCTCGCTATGTAGTCCGAGACCCAGCACAGCGTATGTCCCCGGCATGACCGACTTTTCGCCTGCTTCGACATCCCCGTACCAAGCGAACTCGTCCATAACGAGGTCTGCATATTCAGCGATAATCGGAAATAGTGCCGGATATTGCAGAGCATTAGCGAAAAATCGATGCAGCGGAGATTTAGCGAGCTTTTTAAGCGGTAACCCGTGCTTTTCCATGCTTTTCAGCTTCAATGTGTAGGCTGTCGGAAACCCCTGGCGCATCAGATCGCATACATAGTTCAGAGCTTCCCGGTACGCTTGCTCCTTTTCCGCGGCCAACTTCAATTCGACGGTCTGGAGTACGTCATTCGCTTTGCCTTGGAACAGACTGCCTTTGCGCGAGCTTTCCACCTTGCCGCTCCCGGTCTTCAAATAACGCTCGGCCGTATCCGAACCCAGATCGGACGCATAACGAAGATAGGACAGCCGAAGCTGTGGGTCATCGTGACCAACCTGAAGCGCCGCATAGAGGAAAAAGTCCAAAGCTTCAGCGTGCAGCGTCGGCCGCTCGGTGGATGACTTGATGCGGAAACGCAGTGGGTAATCATCGGTTTCATCGAAATGCAGCGGCAAAAATTGTTCCTCGGCCCATCCTTTTAGCGCATGGCTATACTCACGCTTCCATTCGGCCAGTCGCTCGGGATTTTCCTTGAGCTTGCGGCTTAAGCCGAGAGACAACGCTTCAAGCTGCTGCGGATCGGGGGCAACCCGGCCTTCCGGCAGCAAATCAGCATTTACGAGCAGACGCGAGAAAAAGAAGTAATCTTTTGCCTTGGGGCGCGCCGGAGGATCGGATAAGACTTTGCTTTGAACAAATCGTTCCAACGTTTCTTTTAACTTAGCGAGCTTGATTTCATCGATCAATATGGCGTTCAGCTTGAAAGATGAGGCATTCGACTCACTTTGGAAATCCGCAACAAGCTCGAATCGATAGTCGAAAAAGCGCGGGCCCATCTCATTAGACAGGCGTAGCTCATTGATTTTTTTCAACAAGCCCGGCCAGAATTCATCACGCAGCATCGTCTCGGTGATGTATTCGATATAGGGATCAAGCTCGAATTTGTAGGCGTCGTCACTCCATGAAAAAGGTTCGTACACATCGATCGCTAAGCGATGCGGGGTCTTGCCCCATTGCGGCTTCAGACGGCTGATTTTCAAATAATTGAATACACCGGCTTGAAGGGGACTCCATTCTTTGATCTCGCCCAGACGCTGTTGTTCGCGTGCATAGATCGAGCGGAGTTGTTTCCAAACATCCTCCAACAATCGATCGGAAAGATTCGACATGGACAATTTCCTCCTTGCGCATTTTCTTAAATCCTTTACAAAGAAAGGAAAATAGGCCATTTGGGATTTTGCACAAAACCCGCCAACGAGTTACAATCAAGCACAGTGGCAAAGACGTGCAACGATTCCAGCCATTACAAAATGAGATTATAGCATACCATATACATAAAGGACGAGATCGTCCGGCAAACGGGATTATCGCTGACATACGGGTTGGGCCGTATAAGCGAGAGGAAGGCGGCCGCGCGGCGGGAGTGCGATTACGGTCGGCTTTACTTGGGGGAGGGACATAAAGTGAAAAAGCAAGCGCAGTTGGAGCGTATTGTGTGGAAGCTGAAGATGGCCATGCGGCGCGACGATGCTCTCAAAGAATTCGGGGCGAACCGGCACGGTTATCGAATGAACGCACCGCTTGAACTTGAAAAGATTGCCAAGTTCGAAGCCGAGTCAGGCATCGCGCTACCGTATGAGTTTTCCGAATTTTTGCAAGTTGTAGGTAACGGGGGAGCCGGTCCTTATTACGGCATAGCGGCGCTTGATCCCCATGGAATCGCAGGGCCGCTGAAGCAAAAATGTCTGTTATCTCCAAATATGACTCAAGAAGAATGGGGATCGAGGATTGCATTTCTGGATGATCTCTCGATTGAGCCTGAAGAACGGAGCCGACTTCAAAACGAATTATATGGCGGTCTGCTCGGTATCGGTTCGATGGGTTGGACCTTTGAGATGATGCTGGTGCTAAACGGGCCTTATCGAGGTCGAATCGTTTATGTGGATCGCAGCTATCAAATTCCCTTTTTTACATACGAAGCAAACTTTCTGGAATGGTACGAGCGTTGGCTGGACGAGATTATTGGCGGTTACGATACGGGCTGGTTCGCGATGGAGCGGGCCGGAGACGACGTGGTGCTGATCGATCTGTATTTGACGAGCCTGGAAGAGAAGGTCAAGGTCAGCGCGATCCAGGGCATGCACAAGCTTCCCAAGCTGAAGGAAGAGACGCTGTCGTTTTTGTTCGAGCAATGCGTAGACGCGTCTCCGGCGGTACGGATGGCCGCTTTGGAGATTTTGGCGCAAAAAGAATATGTACAGGCTTTTCCGTTTCTTGAAAAGGCATTGACGAGTCCGCTTGCGGAAGAACGGCTGAATGCAGCGCGGCAGATCGAAGCTTACGGCGAGCCCGGTGGCGGTCGACTGACGTCGTTGCTTGAACGATCGCTGCCAGACGAGCAAGACCATCGGGTGCTATGTCAGTCTGTCCGTATTCTGGAGCAAGGACCGGTAAATCCGCTGACCACGCTGATTCTTTTCTTCACGCATCCCGATCCCGATATGCGCCGCGAAGCTATTTTTCATGCGGGGCGTCTACCGGGACGGGAAGCTTATGCGATGCAATTCGGCCGGGCATTGGATGATGCGGACGAAGTGGTGCGCGAGACCGCGGTGGGCGCGCTGGAAGGTCTGCCGATGCCGGGATTGCTGTCGAAATACGGTCGATTGATTGCGGAGCCCTCGTCCGGGGTCAAGCTGCGTAAAGCCGCGCTCCGTCGCCTAAGTGAGTACGGAGAGCAGGCGTATCCTTATTTTGAACGTGCAGCCTGTGATTCCGATGTCAAGATCCGGGAAGAAGCCGAACGTCTATTGAAGCAGTACCGAGTCGAATTAAACAAGACGTGACGGATTTGCAACAAAAAGCTGAAAAGGCCGTGGATGATCCGGTTGAACAGGTTGCCTGCTTTGCTCCGTCTATTCGATAAGCGCTATACTAATAGAAAGCACCGAATCGAAAAGGACGGGAGAGGGTACAGATGGAAGCCTGCCTGCTGATTCACGGTTTTACGGGAGGCGTGCATGAAATGGAGCCGCTTGCCGATTTTTTGCAGAAAAAAGGGTTTGAAGTCGGTACGTTTACGCTAAGCGGTCACGGGGGCAGTCGCAAAGAAATGCAGGACGCGGGCAATCGGGAATGGATCGCCAGCGCCGAACAAGAACTCAAAACGCTGCTGCTCAACAACGAACGCGTGCATCTGATCGGATTTTCGACGGGAGCGTTGATCGCGACGCGTCTTGCGGCTTTTTACAAAGAACGGATTGCCTCGATTACCTTATTGTCCACGCCGGTATTTCCGCTTCATCCGCCAGCGATTGCCCGAACCTTGATGCAACCGAGCATGGTGGGACGGTATATTCGCAATTTCTTCGCGGTTCCCGCTCGCGCAACGCGTGAGTTTTACCGGATCGTGGACGAATCGCTGGAATGGTACGAAGAAGCGACGTCTCCGGCCTTGATCGTGCAAGGGGCGAAGGATCACCTGGTGAAACCCCGCAGTTCCGCGTATCTGAACGAGCATCTGGGCTCGACGGATAAAAAGGTGTTGCTACTGCCGCAAAGCGGTCATCTGGTCTGCCATTCGCCGAATCAGCTCGAATTGTTCGACGCGGTGTTGGAGCATGTGCACAGTGCCATCGGAAAGAAAACGAAGACCGAAACCGTTTCGCCGACGATTCCGACCTCGGATGCCGATTCCGGCAAACAACCCGAACCGATTTGAATGAATCAGCCTGAAGGAAAAACGGAGCGAAGCCGGATTTTTTCGGCGCCGCTCTGGTTCGCGTTCAAACGCAGGCAAGAAAGGAAAGTCAAAAGTGACAACGACCGAATCAATTTACCGCGTTTTCCGATCCACTTGGGGAATTCATATCGGAATCGTCGCAAGCTATACGGCATTGTCCGACGATGCGTACAGCCGTGAAGCCGTGAAATTAGGCGAAGGCATTCACATCAATGACCGACAGGTGCAAGCCGATCCGCAATCCGCGCTGCTGCCGGACGAACAAGCTTTTTTGCAAGCCGGACTGCGCCGGGTGTCGTCGTTGATCCTTCGGCATTCCGAATACGGCAACCGCACGCTGATCGTAGTCAGTTCCGTGACGATCGCGCCTTGCGATTTTCAGGCGGAAGGCTTGGAAGCGGCGATGATGCACTGGGCTTCCGAAGCTTTCGGATTCGAGCTTCCGCAGTTCGAAGTCGAGTTTGACGAAGCGAAAAATAGATACGAGTTTCGGATGTGAAGGATATGTACGGTTATTACGAGAATACGGATACGCCGTCTCCCGAATCGATCGGTTGGGAGTTTATCGCAACGCTCTTTAATGTCGGGAAAATATATGAATGATTTTTCAAAAATCCGGCAGATTTCCGTCCGGATTCTTTTTTTATTTATTCTTCGTAACTTTTTGTTAATATCATATTGATAATATCAAAAACCTATGCTATATTTTTGTTACAGTCAAAACGATAATAACAAAAAGAAAGCGGGGAAACATCATGTTCGGATTCCGTTTTGCCAAATTCCAGCCTAGCGAGTACGTGATGAAGATCAAAAACGGCAGAGTCGTCAAAGAAGGCGTCGGGCTTGCTTTCCATTATTATGCGCCGACGACGTCGGTGGTGGTCGTGCCGGTCTCGTCGATCGACGTTCCGTTCATGTTCGACGAGATGACCAGCGATTATCAGAAGATTACGGTACAGGGACAACTGATCTACCGGATCGCGGAGTACAAACGCATGACGGAAGTGCTGAACTACACGTACGATTTGAAAAAGAACCGCTATTTGTCGGACGATCCGGCTTTGCTCAGTCAGCGCGTCGTCAATATCGTCAAAGTTCGGATCAAGCGCGGTCTGGCCCGCATGTCGCTGCGCGAAGCGATTCAGGCGAGCGAGACGCTAGCGCAAAGTATGCGACGGGAGCTGGCGAACGACGAAGAAATGGCCGCGCTCGGCGTGGAACTGATGGGACTGTCGATTCTTGCCATTTTGCCGAATAAAGATACGATGCGCGCGTTGGAGGCCCAAGCGCGGGAAGAAATTTTGCAGGACGCCGACGAAGCCCTGTACCGCCGCCGCAACGCTTCGATCCAACAAGAGCGTCAAGTCAAAGAAAACGAACTCAACACGGAGATCGCGGTCGAAACGAAAAAACGGCAGATTCGCGAAACGCAGCTCAACGCGGAACAAGCGGTCAAGCAAAAACGGCACGAGATGGAAAAAGAGCAGCTCAGTTTCGATATCGGCATGGAAGAACGCAGACAAGAGTTGATCGGGCTGGAGACGTCGAACCAAAAAGTAGCTGCCGACGCCAAAGCCTACGAACTGACCGCCGTGATGAAATCGCTGGAAAACGTCAATCCGAACGTGCTGCAAGCAATGGCGAACATGGATATGAAGCCGGATAAACTGATCGCGATCGCGTTCCAGGAAATGGCCGGCAACGCGGAGAAGATCGGTCAGTTGAATATTACGCCGGATCTGCTGCAAGGACTGATGGGCGGACAAGCGGCGAAAGGGGCTGCGCAACGATGAGCTTTTTCGGAAAAAGAGACAGGGTAGCGGGAGCGCGATCTTCGACTTTCGACGCGCCCGGCGACAGAAGCGGACATTCCCGTTCGCGGCAGTCGTCCGGCAGCATGGCGGCGGGCGCTCCGGAGACGGAGGCGAAAATCGTATTGGTGAAGCGCCGTACCCGGCTGGAAGAGCTGGTGATCCGGTACAATACGATTCAGCAGGCGCAGTTTTATGTCGAGCGGCTGGGGGCGGACTTCGGCGACTATATTCGCGAAGACCGGGTCTACCACGCGGCGCTGCATCAGGCGACCGAGTCGTTGAGCGTAATCGGACGCGTGCAGCAGGTGGATCGCGAGCATGTACCGAACTTTATTTTTGGCGAAAAAGACGTAGTGGTGGTGTTGGGTCAGGACGGCCTGGTCGCCAATACGCTCAAGTACGCGACATATCGGCCGTTGATCGGGGTCAACCCGGACCCGCAGCGTTGGGACGGGGCGCTATTGCCATTCACGGTCGGGGAATTGCAGTCGGTAGCGCGCGATATCCTGCGCGACAAGCGCCCGGTCAAAGAAGTCCGGCTTGCGCAGGCGGAGTTGAACGACGGGCAGGTGCTGTATGCGGTCAACGATTTGTTTATCGGGCGGCGTACCCATGTATCGGCCCGTTACGAACTGAGAGTGAACGAGGCGGCCGAGCAGCAGTCGTCGAGCGGAATCATCGTATCGACCGGAATGGGTTCGACCGGCTGGCTCCGAAGCGTGCTGGCCGGAGCCGCAGGAATCGCTTCGGGAGTTGCCGGACAGCCTGCCCAGGCTCTGAACCCGGACGCTTCGTTCGGTTGGGACTCGCCTTATCTGTATTTCAGCGTGCGCGAACCTTATCCGAGCCGCTCGACGTCCGCGAATCTGGTATTCGGCCGGATCGACGAACGCAGCCCGCTTCGGATCATGTCGCAAATGCCGGAAAGCGGCGTGATTTTCAGCGACGGCGTCGAAGACGATTACCTGGAGTTCGGTTCGGGCGTCGTGGCTTCGATTACGGTAGCGGAGCGGCGCGGATTGTTGGCGGTATGAAAAATGAACGCTGAATTCGATAAGAGCGGCTGAAAAGTTTTTCTCGAACAGAGAAAAGCTTTTTTGCTATATGGGAAAAGCGGGTAAATAGAAAGTAAGAAATTCCTCGTAAAAAGGAGCAAGCTGGCGAAAAATAGAAGAAGCAAGTGGCAGTGGCGTATCGATGAACCATTTTCTCCGTATACAAAAAATACCCAAACTCGACAAAAGAACATATGTTCGATATACTGAAAGGAGACCTTGTACATGGAGATGCATAATATGAACGATGAATTCCTGAAGGACCTCCACGAGTTGGAACGTAACAATGAGGACCGCTCCAAGCTGCTGATGAAGGGAATCAAGAAAACGCTGGCCGAACGCCAGTCTGCGAATCGTTTGGAACGTTGGTTCCAGCGCAAGCGGAAAAAGAAAGTGGAAGCTTGGCATTCGGAGTCTCGCATGACCGAGCCGGAATCCAATGTTGACCGACAGGAGCCGAACCGTGACCACAAATACAGGGAGAACTCCTACGAGACAAGAACCGAATAAGCGCGTACAGCGCATAACGACGGAAAGCATCCGCAGCTGCCTAAGGCAGAGCGGATGCTTATTTTTTGCGGTGACGGGTTCTCTGTATTACAGATCAACTTTTAACGTACCCAGCATTTTGGCGAATTTCGGATCGTGATATGACATGAATAGCGTTTTGTTATGATCCAGAGCCGCAATTTGAGCAAGCTCATCCGTAGTTAATTCAAAGTCAAAGATATCGAAGTTTTCGACAATGCGTTCTTTATTCACGGATTTGGGGATCGCGACTACGTTGCGTTGAGTCAGCCAGCGCAAAATCACTTGAGCGACCGATTTGTTGTGTCGGTTCGCGATAGTGCTTAACGTTTCATTACTGAACATATCGCCCAGACCTTCCGCGAACGGTGCCCACGATTGATGCTGCACGCCTTGCCCAGCCATGAACGCGGCGTTTTCGAGCTGTTGGTAAAAAGGATGCGTTTCGACTTGATTGACAGCCGGAACCACTTTATTGTGTACGATCAGATCCATGAGGCGGTCGGGGAGGAAATTGCTGACGCCGATCGCTTTGATCTTGCCTGCCGCATACAACTCTTCCATCGCGCGCCAAGCCCCGTAATAATCGCCGAACGGTTGGTGAATCAGATAAAGATCGAGGTAGTCGAGCTGGAGCTTTTTCAAAGACTTGGCGAACGCCGATTTGGCGCTCTCGTAGCCCGCGTCCTGAATCCAGAGCTTGGTCGTAATAAACAGTTCTTCGCGCGGCACGCCGCTGCGTTTGATCGCCCGGCCTACGGCTTCTTCGTTCACGTAGCCCGCGGCCGTATCGATTAAGCGATAACCGGCTCGGAGCGCTTCGTAGACGGCATTTTCGCATTGCTCGGCATCCGGAATTTGATAAACGCCGAAGCCGAGAAGAGGCATTTTGACGCCGTTGTTCAAAGTGACAGTGTGCATGGAAATTCCTCCTGTAGATCGAATATGACAAAACGGTCGGATCTGAAAATCGAAAAATGCAGCCCGATTACGCCTATTTATCCAGCGACCTGCCTGTCGGGTTCAGCCGCGATTTTCGTTTTCGTTCGTTTTGTCTTACAATGAGCTTAAAGCCTTCGTGTTACACGAAGGCAAGCGGAATTTTAAATTTTTTCAAGGAGGAAAAGCAGCGTGCATACCGTCAAAGAAGCGGCTCGGATTACAGGACTGACCGAACACGCCATACGTTTTTATACCGATAAAGGACTGGTGCCGACCGTACAGCGCAGTGAGCATAATGTGCGTCTGTTCGATGAGCAGTCGATCAACTGGTTGTTCGGCGTACGCTGCCTCAAGCAGTCGGGTATGCCGATCGAAGCGATCAAAACTTATATCGATCTTTGTCTGCAAGGGGATTCGACGATTCCCGAGCGTGGCGCCATGATGAAAAAGTATGGGGAAGCTGCCCGTCTGCAATTGGAAGAAGCCAAACGGCATGTGGAACATTTAGAAGAGAAGATGGCGCTTTACGCAGAGATTTTGGACGGGAAAGTACCGGATACAACCAACCCTGGAACTTGGGAACGAATGCGGGATATGCACGGAGATGTGTTTTATGCGTCATCTGCTTGGACGGGAAGGTAATATGTTTATCGAACACGGAAGGAAGGGGAACGTTATGAACAAGAAGCATCCAAAAGAACTTTCCGACTCTATGGAAGCCGAAAGTATTGTGGTGCGCGGCGTCGATCATATCGGAATTACCGTATCTGATATGGACCAAGCCACGACCTTTTTCCAAAAAGCATTCGGAGCTATCGTCTGCTATAACGGCTTGACTGCGGATCAGGAACCGCAGCAAGGCAAACAAACCGAGCAACGCCTCGGACTAAAACCCGGAGCGAAGGTCGTGCAGATCCGTATGCTTCGAATCGGGAACAGCGTCAACTTGGAGTTGTTCCGTTTCGAAGATACCGAGCAGAGCGAACCTGCGATCGCTTCGGATCTAGGGGTTCAGCATTTCGGCTTTTATACGGACAACCTCGATGAAGCGGTGCGGCGATTCGAGGACGCGGGCGGCACGCTGTTGTCCGAGCCGAGCGAATTAACGGGATGGGAAAGCGGAACGGGAGACTCGTCCGAGCCCAATCGTTTTGTGTATGGACGCACGCCGTGGGGAATGCTGATCGAGCTGCTGAGTCTGCCCAAAGGCGTTCGTTATCCGGATGAGACTGAAGCGAAGCGTTGGGAACCGAACGACTAAGAGCTGGATTTTCTATCGGGCCCGGTACTTGGCGTATCATAAAAAAAGTGCAGTTTCACGATATCCTTACGAGGCTGCTGGATAGGATCGAAAATGGGAGGGAACGGAATGAAATTTGCTAATGTGGAACGTAACGGCGTATCGTCGGTCGTAATCGCCAATGAAGGGAAAATCGTCCCGCTCGGCGCGCTTACCCGATGGCTGGCAAACGGAACAACGTTGCCGACCACCACGGATCAACTGCTAAAATCGCCGGAGCAACTTGCTGCGATTCGCGATGCTTGGGATCGTCTAGGTCCGGATCGTTCCCGATTCGAGTCGAAGAACCAAACGGAAATCCGTTTTTTGCCTGCGATATTGAACCCAGGCAAACTTATCTGTATCGGATTGAATTACAAAAAGCATGCCGAAGAAACCAACATGCCGCTCCCCAAGCAGCCGGTCGTATTCAGTAAGTTTTCTGACTCCGTAGCTGCTCATCACGACATCATTCCTTATCCCGCCGAAACGAAGCAGTTGGATTACGAAGCGGAGCTTGCTATTGTCATCGGCCGTACAGCGTCTAATGTTAGCGAAGAAGAAGCGCTTGACTACGTTTTCGGCTACTGCTGCGCAAACGATCTATCGGCACGCGATTTACAGATGCGCTCCGGACAATGGTTGCTTGGTAAAACAGGCGACGGTTTCGCACCGCTCGGCCCGTATATCGCGACCGTCGACGAAATACCCGATCCTGACGCCCTGCGCATCTCGGCCAGCGTCAACGGCAAAACCGTTCAGGACTCCAACACGTCCGACATGATCTTCTCTTGCCGGGCAATCATCGCCTACCTATCCAAACACTTCACCTTGCGTCCCGGAGATGTGATCCTTACCGGAACCCCCGAAGGCGTCGTGCTCGGCCAACCCGAATCGGATCGAATCTGGCTCAAACCCGGCGACGAAATGACCATCTCTATCGAAGGCTTGGGCGAGCTAACCAACACGGTCGGGGAGTAAAAGCAACAAGAGTTTAAAAAGACAACAGCTTTCCAATGAGTGTTCTGGATCTTCTGATACTAGGGCGTGTACGCAAACTCCGAAGGCAGCTCAAGATGCACGTCGCCTGAGTTTGCGTACACGCCCTAAATCAGAGCCACAAAAATTTTTTACGCATACACAAAAAGAGCTCCCACCAAAGGAGCTCTTCCGCCTTACATCTACCCATAAATAGATGAAGATTTTAAAAGTTTTATTCGGTTCGAAGCGATAGGCGGAGGGAGGAATTCAGTGAAATGCAGGATTTCAAGGAAAACCTGCGGTAACACATTTTAAGTGTTGGCCTTTGAACCCGGAAAATTCCTTATTTAAATCCAATCCATTTTCCGGGTGAGACAGCGTCTTGAACGAATTTCCCCCGCAGCCGCCCCAGCTTCCTCCCGAATAGGACCTACTTAGAAAACCTTCGTCGTCCACGACTCGCAGTTCCACGTCTCCGTCACGATATCCTTATAAAAATCAGGTTCGTGAGAGATCATGAGGATCGTACCTTTATACGCCTGCAACGCGCGCTTCAATTCATCTTTCGCATCAACGTCCAAGTGGTTCGTCGGTTCGTCGAGCACGAGGATATTCGTTTCGCGGTTGATCAGTTTGCACAGACGCACTTTCGCTTTTTCGCCGCCGCTCAGTACCGTGATCTTGCTCTCGATATGCTTCGTCGTCAGGCCGCATTTCGCCAACGCCGCGCGCACTTCGAATTGGCTGAGCGAAGGGAACTCGTTCCAAATTTCTTGAATGCACGTATTGGAACCGTCGCCTTTCATTTCCTGTTCGAAATAACCGATCTGTTGGTGCTCGCCGCGTTCGACCGTACCGGAGATCGCCTGGATCTCGCCGAGAATGCTGCGCAGCAGCGTTGTTTTACCTATGCCGTTGGCGCCGACCAGAGCGATTTTCTGATTGCGTTCCATTTTCAGGTCAAGCGGACGGGACAACGGTTCGTTGTAGCCGATCACCAGTTTTTTCGTTTCGAAGATCAGTTTGCCCGCCGTGCGGCCGACTTTGAAGTTGAACTGCGGTTTCGGACGTTCCTGAGCGAGTTCGATCACGTCCATCTTGTCGAGCTTTTTCTGACGGGACATCGCCATATTGCGGGTCGCGACGCTGGCTTTGTTGCGGGCCACGAAGTCTTTGAGCTGCGAAATCTCCTGCTGTTGACGCTTGAACGCCGATTCCAACTGCTGCTTTTTCATCGCGTAGACTTCCTGGAAGTAATCGTAGTCGCCGACATAGCGGTTCAACTCTTGATTTTCCATATGGTAAATGATGTTGACGACGCTGTTCAGGAACGGAATATCGTGGGAGATCAGGATAAACGCGTTCTCGTACTCTTGCAGATAGCGCGTCAGCCAGTTGATATGCACTTCGTCCAGATAGTTGGTCGGCTCGTCGAGGAGCAGGATGTCCGGCTTCTCAAGCAGCAGCTTGGTGAGCAGAACTTTGGTACGCTGTCCGCCGGACAAGTCGTTGACGTCTTTGTCCAGGCCGACATCGGTCAAGCCGAGTCCGCGAGCAGTCTCGTCGATTTTGGCGTCGATCAGGTAAAAGTCCTGCGCGGTCAGCGTGTCTTGAATCGTGCCGACCTGCTCCAGCAGTTCTTCCAACTCTTCCGGCGTCACGTCGCCCATGCGGCCGTACATATCGTTCATTTCCTGTTCCATATCGAGCAGGTATTGGAAAGCGCTTTTGAGTACATCGCGAATCGTCAAGCCTTTTTCCAAAACGGCATGTTGATCCAGATAGCCGACGCGCACGCGTTTCGACCATTCGACTTTGCCTTCGTCCGGTTGCAGCTTGCCCGTCACGATATTCATGAACGTGGATTTACCTTCGCCGTTGGCGCCGATCAAGCCGATATGCTCGCCTTTCAGCAGACGGAAAGAAACATCTTTAAAAATAGCCCGGTCGCCGAAGCCGTGGCTGAGTCGTTCTACATTTAGTATACTCATTAATGAAAGACACCTTTTTCTGTTAGATTTCGATTAAAACTTTTTCCGTTTCATTATAAAAGGTAACGACGTACAACTCAATGGAAACATGGAAAACAACAGAAACTTTTCATGCAAAAAAGGAGATCGCGAATATGAATAAACAAGAAAACGCGCAAGTCGCGAAAAGACGCAAGGAGGTGCAGGCGTTCGAACCTCAGATTGAACGTATTCGGCAAAAACTTCCGCGTGCCGCGCAGGCTCCGGGAGCAGGCAAAGTATTCGGCGCCGAAAGCCATCGCTATCTATTGGGAGAACCGCTGACGCTGCAACAGCTTTACGAATTGGAACAATCCTGGGGCGTGAAGCTGCCGGACGATTTCGCGGCGTTTTTGACCGGAATCGGCAACGGCGGAACGGAGGATACAGGCGGAGCAGGTCCGTACTACGGAATCTATGCGATTGAAAGCCTGAAGCCGGATGTTACGCGCTTGGGGCAGCCGTCGCATTTCAAACCGATTCCGGCATCGCAAGATTGGAAATCGGCATCAATGGAAGAATACGAATTGGACGATCGTTTGGATGACGACGAATATGACGAAGCCGTGGCCGATTTGATGCGCGGCACGCTTGAGATCGGGACACAGGGATGTTCCTACGAAATGCTATTGTCGGTCAGCGGCGATCATCGAGGACGGGTATTTTATATGGACATGGATTCTTATAGACCTTTTTTCGTTTACGAATCCAACTTCCTCGATTGGTATGAACGCTGGTTGGACGAAATCATTGCCGGATTCAAGATCGGTGTTTTCGGAATGACGCCGGGCGGATCGGAACCCGAACTGCTGCATGCGGCCGAAGCGGCGGACAGCGAGAACGAACGGTCCGAAGCCTGGAAAGCGCTGCTGCGATTCCCGAGCCTTCAAGCCGACACCATTCTGGCGGCACGGCATGCACTTCGCGATCCGGCGGAAAAAGCTCGCTATTGGGCGCTGACTCTGCTCGCTTCCCATGCGCCCGAGCAAGCCGATCCGTTGCTGATGGAAGATTTGGAAAGCGTTGAAACGGAGAAACGGCGCACAGCCGTGCAGCTTATTCTCTGGTACCGCAAACAAGAAAGCCAAACTTTTATCGAACCGTTGAAAAAAATGGCTGTCGTCGAATCGGACGAGGAAACGTTCCGGTTTATCACTTATATTTTGGAAGCTGCCGCGGTTGAACCGCTCCCGTTATATCTTTCTGCTTTCAAAAATCCCAACGACGAAATTCGCGAAATCGCACTCTGGCAAGCCGGTAAGTCTGAACGGAAATCCGAATATATCGAAGATTTTATCGAGATATTGCTGCATGATCCGAATCCTGATATACGCAACGAGGCGATTCAATCGCTCAGAAAAGTGACCGATTGGCGCTTGCTGGCGGTATACGAACGATTGTTGGAACAAAATCCGTCAGATGACCATGATATTCGCCACAATATCCGGCACCGGCTGAAAGAATACGGATTCATTACGCAAAATGACATCAAACGCGGCGTCCCCGCCGAATTGAAGCAGGTTCGGGAGATGCTGCGCGATATAGGGGAGGACCGGCGATGAAAATCAAATTTTGCGAAAAAAACCTGGATCGATTTTCGAAACCGGCCTATAAAGAGTTGAAAAGCAAATACGGCGACGACGTCAAAGTCAAAAAAGATTCCTGTCTCAAAGAATGTCGATTATGCCGTACCGAACCGTTCGCGATGATCAAAGGCGAGATCGTGCAGGCGGAAACGCCGAAAAAGTTGGTAAAAAAGCTGGAAAAACGAATCGCCAAATAAATGTCCCGGTCGTTTGTGCGAAACAAAAGCCGTATCCGCTACAGCTTCGGCTGCGTCGGATACGGCTTTTTTTATACAACAATGCTTTATTTCGCCACGCTGGTCAAATAGCCGTAGCCTTGCGCGTCCATATCGGCCAGCGGCACGAATTTGATCGACGCGCTGTTGATGCAGTAACGTTTGCCGCCGCGATCCGCCGGGCCGTCGTCGAAAACGTGGCCGAGGTGGATATCGCCGGAACGGCTGCGGACTTCGGTGCGGACCATGTTATACGCGGTATCTTCGTCATAGGTCACGACATCCGGCGTAATCGGCTTCACGAAGCTCGGCCAACCGCATTGCGAGTCGTATTTGTCTTCGCTGGCGAACAGCGGCTCTCCGGTGGAGACGTCAACGTAGATGCCTTTTTCGTACGTGTCCCAATATTCGTTGGAGTAAGGGTGTTCGGTGTCCTGCTCGACGGCGACTTTATACTGGATATCGGTCAGCAGCGTTTTGAGTTCCGCGTCGCTGCGTTTCGGATAGTCCGCCGGGTCGATCACGATTTTGCCTGCGGCTTTCGTCGCGGCAGCGGACTTTTCTCCGGTCGACTTTACGCCTGCCGCCGAAGTATCGGCTGCATCGTCGGCCGGAATCTCTTGCTCGTTAAGGATGCCCATATCGATATGGCAGTAGCCGTTCGGGTTCTTTTCCAAGTAATCCTGATGATATTCTTCCGCCATATAGAAGTTTTCCAGCGGCAGTACTTCGGTCACGATGTCCTGATTGTATTTCTCTTGTTCTTTGGAGATGACCGATTCGATGACCGATTTCTCGCTATCGTCCGTGTAGTACACGCCGGAACGGTACTGGATACCGCGGTCGTTGCCTTGTTTGTTGACGCTGGTCGGATCGACCACTTTGAAAAACTCGGTCAGCAGCTTGTCCAGCGGCACGCGTTCGGGATCGTAGGTGACTTCGACCGTTTCGGCGAAGCCGCGATCGCCTTGCACGACGTCTTCGTACGATGGATTTTCCCCGGTGCCGTTGGCATAGCCGGATACCGCGTCCTGAACGCCGTAGATGCGCGCCATATACGCTTCAACGCCCCAGAAACAGCCTCCGGCGAGGTAGATCTTTTTCAGGTCGGACTTGGAATAATCCACGTCATCGTTCGGATTGGGAATGCTGGCCGCCGTTACGCTCGAAGGCATCACGGAACCGGCGGCGTTCATGCCGGCGAAGCCGGACGTGGAGCAGGCCGATACAAGCAGACTCAGCAGCGCCAGCGAGACGAGAGAGAGCCAGGCCGTGGGCCGGGTTCTTTTTTTCATAAATGGAACCTCCTCGTTATAGTGGGCAAACGTACCGTCGTTCGTTAAGGGATTGCGTTAAAGTTCGAAGCGATCACGTCGTTGGTGTTGTGACCTGGAACGGTTTTCGCCAAGCCGCCGGTCGAATCGATATAAAAGGAAGTCGGATACGCGCGTACGCCGAGCTGCTGCGCGTATTTGCCGTCTTGGTCGATCAGTACGGTAGTATTGCTTTCGTCCATGCCGGCGAACCATTTTTTGAAATCGGCTTCGGACTTTTCGCCTTTGAAATCGGGAGCGACGATGCTGATCACTTTGAAGTCATTATCTTGTCCGGCCAGCGTGTTCAGTTCTTCCATGCCCGCGAGACAGATCGAGCACCACGAAGCCCAGTATTTGATATAGACTTTTTCCCCGTTAAAATCCGCCAGCTTCACTTCGTTGCCGTTCAGGTCTTTGAGATCGAACTGCGGCGCCGGGGTCGAGCTTGCCGCAGTCGCCCCGGACGCGGAAGTCGCCGAACCGTTTTGTCCGCAGGCGGATAACAGTAACACCACGGAAAACAGCATCAATAGAGGCAGCCATTTCTTTTTTACAGATTGCAAATCGGTCATCTCCTTAAAGTTCAAAAATTAAAATTGGAACGCTGCCGTCAGAACGGCGAGATTGTTGGTCATCAGCAGAATGCCCATCGCGATCAGGATCAGGCCGGAAAAGACTTTGATCTTGCCCATATGTTTGTACAGGTTCTTCAGACGGCGCAGCAGCAAATTGGAAAATACGGCGAGGATCAGGAAAGGAACGGCCATGCCGACGGTGTAAATGAACATCATCCACACGCCGTAACCCGCCGATCCGCCGCCTGCGGCCACGCCGAGCACGGCGGCCAGCACGGGACCGATGCAGGGCGTCCAGCCGAAGCTGAACGTCAGACCAAGCAGAAACGCGCCGAGCCATCCTTTTTGCTTATTGGCATCGTAGGTGAGACGTTTTTCTTTTTGCAGGAACATCAGATTGAGCACGCCGGTCTGATGAATGCCGAACAGGACGACGGCCGCGCCGCATGCGATCATGAACCAGGAACTGTTAATCACGCCGCCGAGCGCGCCCGCGCCGAAGCCGAGCAGCAGGAAAACGGTGGACAGTCCGAGGATAAACAGCAGCGTACGGCCGATCAGTTTGGGATTGACTCGGAAACCCGAAGCGGCGGCGGTGTCCGTGCGACCCGCTTCCGATCCGCCGAGAAAAGCAAAATAAACGGGCAGCATCGGGAAGATGCAGGGAGAGAAAAAGGATAAGACTCCCGCGGCCAGCACGCTTCCGATATATAAGGATTCAGCAGGCAAAGAAGCGTCACCTCCGGTAGTGGAATACAGAACGGAAACATTCTGTTCAAATTTGAAAGGTTGTCTACATCTATTGTACGCAAAATAATGGGGTTTGGATGAGTTTGGTGAGGACTTTTTTATCGGAAGCACGAAAAGCGTTGCGCCGAATGATAAAATATGTAACTTTATAAGGAGATTGGGAGGTGTGCGCGTGTCCAGAAGCTGGTTTAACCGATTGACGTTCTCGTACCTGCCTATTCTGATTATCGTGCCAGCGATCCTTATGATCCTCTTTTTTATCGGATCGGCGGAGTTGTCGAAGCGTGAAACTGCCCGTGCCAACGAAGTCTTTTCGCGTCAGGCGGTGCAATCGCTCGATTATTCGTTTCGCTCGATCGGAGAAATGATGAATCGGGAGATTACGTCGGGCGAATTTTCTTCCTTTTTCTCTGCTTCGGAAAACCCGTATCTGGCTGCCGATGAAGCTTCGCGGCGTCTGGCACGACTGAAGCTCACCAATCCGCTTATCGACTCGATCTATGTGTATCGGCTATCGGATGAAGCGGTACTCAGCAATCTGTCGTTCGGCCGACTGGACAGTTTCTCGGATCGCGCCTTTTTGGAAAGTGTGATCGGCGAGTCGGTTCCGGTACGTTGGTCCGAACCGCGAGAGATTGTCGCATTCGGAGAACAGCCTCGGACGGTGGTTACGCTGGTGAAAGGGATTCCGCTGCTAACGGGAGAACGGGGTTTGATGGTCGTGAACGTCTCGCTGGATTCGGTACGGGAGCTGCTGCGCGAGATGATCGGGGAAGAGACCAGCTTTATTCATTTATATACGGCGGATGGTGTAATGATGCTCGGAACCGAGGCGGATTTGCCTTCGGCGGATGCGGAGCAATTGCAACATGACGCGTCGCGCTCGGAAGTCGATTCGAATATGGAGCTGTCTGCGGTATCGTCGGCGTATACGGGATGGGAGATTCGCAGCGGGGTAATCGGAGATTCGTTATCGCAGATTTTGACAGGGATTTGGTATGTGTGGATCGGAGGCGCGGCGTTGATCGTTCTGGCGGGTGTCGCTTGGGCCGTGTTCGTCTCCAGGCGAAACTATGAACCGGTGATGCAGCTATTGGAGCGTCTGGAAGCGTTACCGCCGGGAACGGCTCAAGCTGCGGCTGCATTGACGGAAGCGGCTCAGATCGGTGAAAAGGGTTTTGCGGAAGGTGGAGCAGAACGTTTGGAGCGAAAAGGGCGACGGGGACAGCATACGGATGAGTTTGCCCGGATCGAATCGACGCTGAGCGCCATGATTGCCCGCGCCGAAGCGGATCGGCAGCGGCAAAGGGAAGATATCGTGTACCGCAGACGGGAGTTTTTCCGGGAGCTGTTGGACGGTTCGCGCGTGGTCGGTTCGGAGGAATGGGAGACGGAGACGCTGCGTTTGGAGATACAGCGTGGCTTGGGAGCGAGTGAAGCCCCAGTAACAGAAGAAGCCGTAAGACGTACAGACATCGAAAATGAACGTGCCGGACATTCTGCGACTTCGGGTTTTGGCGTTGCCGTGGTCGGACTGCTCGAAATCGACCGGCCGGACGAATTTAATCGGGCTTACTCGGAGCGCAGTCGCGACCTGCTTCGTTATGCGCTTGCGAATGCGGCAGAAGAATTGGCTGAGGGGCGCGGGGCAAGACTTTGGGCGGAATGGCTGCCGGGAGGGCGCTTGGGACTGCTGCTGCGTTTTGCGGACAGAGATATGGCGGAATCGGATACGGTATCGGAGGCGTCGGGGATTTCTCAGGAGTTGGGCATGTGGATTGCTGCTCATTTGAAATGTACCGTAACGATAGCGCTTGGAGACGAGCTGAAGCGCCCGGAGGATATTGCCAAAGGTTTTCGCGAAGCGGATGAAGCGATAGGATACAAATCTTCGCTCGGCGGAGCGCGGGTCATTGCCCGGAGAGACTTGAGCAAGGGCGCGGCGGCCGAACTGTACGGGGTGCTACGCACGATTCGCGAGTTGGCTCAGGCTTACAGGCTTGGGCAACCGGAGTGGAAGGAACGGCTGGAAGAGCTGCTTGACGAGCTGCGAACAGCATTATTGCCCAAAGATGATTTGTCCGGCTTGATGAACGTGTTGGCGTATCAGCTTTTGCGCGAGATGATGGAGCTGCCCGGCGAGGCCAAACAATTGTGGCGCAGCGAGGCGGCTCCGAAGCTGAGTGCCGTGCTGGAGCATTTTGACACCCTGGATGAACTGGAGTCGGAGGTACGCAGCCTGCTGGATGAATATGCGGTTCGGCTGCGACTGCTGCGCGAGAGCCGAAGCAGCCACGTGACGCTTCAGGAGGTCAGGGCATTTATCGACGCGAACTTTAGCGATCCGAATCTGTCATTGTCTTTGATCGCAGATCGTTTCGGGTTGAGTTCCAGTTATTTGAGTCGGTTATTTAAAGATGCTTTCGGGGAGAATTTCGTCGATTACCTGGCAAGCGTGCGGATCGAGGCGGCCAAAAAGCTGCTGAGGGAAACGACGGAGCCGATTCAGGAACTTGCGCTGCGTGTCGGCTACGCGAATTATATGTCGTTCAGTCGGGCTTTCAAAAAGGTTGCGTCGACGACGCCGGGCGACTATCGAACGCGGAGCAAAGCAGGGCCCGAAGCGGAATAATCCGAAAATGTATCTCTCAAGCGTCTGCAAACGTTCTCGGAGTGGGTAATAGCTAAAAGAGAAGCGATGCAGCAAGCCTATTCGAAAAGCTGAGAGGAGCAACACACAATGGCAAATTCTAACTCGGAAAATAACGCAATCATCGTCGGCGCGGTAGCTGGAGCCCTGATCGGAGCCGGCCTCGCCGTACTCGTTGCCGCACAGGAAGGCGCTACGCTGCGCGATAAGTTCATGAACACGGTGGACCTACTGAAGGATCAAGGGCAGCGCCTGAAGGAACAAAGCGGCGAACTGCAAGCAAAAGGCCAGGAGATCAAAGGCCTGATTGCGGAATCGGTGGACGTGGTGAAGGAGTTCAAAGAAGAAGCGATTTCTTCGGCTTCGGAGATTAAGCAGGAAGTTCAGGGGTTCAGAAGCTAAATCTATATATAATAACGGTCCGTTAAGATGCGTGAAAAGCATCGCGGACCGTTTTTATATATACAAACTAATAATATTAGTTTATTATTGTGTATAGTTAGTTTTATCTTTTCACTTTATTTATTTTACTTAATCGATACGGAGGCTAAAACGATGCGCGTGACCAACCATCAGACCGTTTACCAACTCTCTTTTCTTCCTCGGGTTTTTCCGGTAAACTGTTATTTTGTAGAAGAACAAGACGGATTGACCTTGATCGATGCAGGCATGCCGTTCAGCTTGAAAGGGATTTTGAATGCGGCGAGAAAAATCGGCAAACCGATCCGCCGCATCGTATTGACTCATGCACACGAGGATCATGTAGGGTCGCTGGATGCCCTCAAAAAGGAAGTGCCCGATGTTGTCGTGTACATATCCTATAGAGACGCTGCTTTGTTGGGCGGCGACGCATCGTTGCTTCCCACAGAGCCGAACGTACCTATCAAAGGCGGAATCCCCAAGACGGTCGCAACCAAAGCCGACGTGTTGCTTCGGGATCAAGACCGTATTGAATCTTTGCTTGCTTTGGACGCGCCGGGACATACGCCAGGCTCTATGGCTTTTCTCGATACCCGAAACCGTATTCTGATTGCCGGCGACGCATTTCAGACGCGCGGCGGAATCGCCGTATCCGGTCATTTGAAGCCTTGGTTTCCTTTTCCCGCGATGGCGACCTGGCATAAACCGACCGCTTTGGAAAGTGCCAAAAAGTTACGCGATCTTCAGCCGTCTGTGCTTGCGGTCGGCCACGGGCGAATGCTCCAACATCCATTGAAAAAAATGACGCAAGCGATCGATGAGTGGGAGATCCATCCCGCATTGAGCACGCCGCATCCAACGAAGGAGTAACCGCAATGGTACCGAGAAACCGCGTGACTTTACCCCATATTTTACAGGCCGCCGCCACAATCGTGGATACGGACGGAGTCGATGCGTTAACGATGTCTTCGCTGGCTCAAAAGTTGGGGATCCGTTCTCCTTCCCTGTACAACCATTCGGAAGGATTGCCCGATATTCGCAGACGACTCGCCGTATCCGGTCTGGAACAGCTTCGCGATGCTTTGATGCGCTCGACTGTCGGTCGTTCGCGTGATGAAGCGATTCGCGAGATGGCTAAATCTTATCTGAATTTCGTACGCACCCGTCCCGGATTGTATGAAATCACTATTCTGGCTCCAACCGATCTTGACGATGAGTTGCAAAAAGTAAGTCAAGAAATTGTCGATCTGGTCACTCAGGTATTGAAGGCTTATCAAGTCGGATCAGCTGATGAGATTCATATCGCCCGGACTTTGCGTAGTCTTTTGCACGGCTTTGCTTCGTTGGAACAGCGGGGAGGGTTCGGCATACCGATTGATCTGGATGAAAGTTTTACGCATATGGTAGATACGTTTTTGATGGGTCTTCATAAGCGTTATTTGGCTAAAAATCAATAGAAGGAGTCATACTGATGGACCTCAAAAGAATCAACTCCCTCACCAAATACCCCAGCATTCAAACGTACCACCAACTCGGCGAACGCGGTCGTCTGAACGACACGCTCACCGATGCCGTCGGTTTTAACGAATTCGCCAGCGCTTATATCTACGAAAAAGTCGACGGAGAAAACTCCAGAATCATCTTGCTGCGCGCGCCTGATGGCGAGATCGACTATCTGATCGGATCGAGAGAAGAACTGCTCTATGCCAAAGGCGACCGGATCGGCAATCCTTACGGCAATATCGCGGACTTTCTAAAACCGCTGGCCGAACAACTGCTCGTCAGCGACTTTGCGGCCGAAGACTGGGCGTTGGCGGTGATCTATCAAGAATCCTACGGCGGCAAAACGAAAGCGTCCAAAAATTATTCGGATCGCAAAACGCAAAGCTATCGCGCATTCGACATATTTACGTTGAAGCAAAACGAACTCGAACGCCTTCTTGGCTTACCGCCGGAAAAAATCGCGGAGTGGCGCGAACACGGCCACCAACCTTTTTACGCCGACGAGGAAAAGCAATCTTTGTTCGAACGTTTGAATATGCGGGCGGCGCCTTTGTTGGCAACGGTCGCCGGTTCCGATTTTGCGATCTCGTTCGAAGACACATTTGCTTTTTTGAAAAAGTTCGAGACGACGCAAGTAGGCATCGAGTCCGCAGGCCGGGCCGAAGGCATCGTGGTCAGAACGGCGGATCGCAAAGTGATTCGGAAGATTCGGTTCGAAGACTATGAACGAACGTTCCGAAAATAAACAAAGCACTTCATATCATCAAAAAAATAAGAAGCAAAAAGCGGAGGGAAAGTTCAGTTCAAAACGCCTTTGAGCCCGGAAATATTCCTTGTTCAAATCCAATTCAAATTTCCGGGCGAGACAGCGTTTTGAACGAACTTTCCCGCAGCGTCTAAGCTTCCACAAACAAATCAAATTCCGAAACCCCGTCAAAAAACGTGAACCTTTTACCCCACCTGATTTCCTCAATCTTTTCTCACCCCAACAGCCTTTATCGCAAAAAACGTTACCTCCTCGAAACCTGACCGTTGCCCAATACTCCCGCTTTCGGTACATTAACGGTGCACCAAAAAGGGAGCGCTCTCCTTACACTTCGATCCGGACCCCATCCCTATTCCTTCAACGGGGAAAGCGCTTCTTTTTACCCGCTATTCGATATCCACCCGGAGGTGAAGCCATGGGCAGTCTGGACATCCAAGCGAAAAAGAACAGCGAGAAGGCCGAGCGGTTGCGAACGAACAGCGCTCTCGGCAAACGCAGAAGATGGAATATGAACAAGCCGCTCCTGATTATGTTCCTGCCGATCGCGATCTTTTTTATCTTGTTCAAATACGTGCCCATGTTCGGTTTCGTAATCGCTTTCAAAGACTACAATTTCGCGGACGGCATTCTCGGCAGTCCGTGGGTCGGCTTCGAGAATTATAAATATCTGTTCCAAAATCCCGACACGCTCGGCATTATCCGCAACACGCTGGTGCTGAGCGCTTTGACCGTGTTCGTCGGCTTTCCGTTTCCCGTTATCCTGGCGATTCTGCTCAACGAAGTCCGGCGCTCCTGGTTCAAACGTTGGGCGCAGACGCTGCTGTATCTTCCGCATTTTCTCAACTGGGTCATCGTCGGCGGTCTGGTGTTGATGTTGTTCTCGATCGAAACGGGCTTCGTCAACACTATGCTGGAGCGTCTGACCGGCAGCACGTATCCATTTTTGTTCAAAGAAAGTTCGTGGATCACGATCTTCGTTGCTTCGGGCATCTGGAAAACGGCAGGGTGGTCGGCGATCATCTACCTGGCCGCGCTGACTTCGATCGACCCGAGCCTATACGAGGCGGCAGGGATGGACGGTGCGGGTAAATGGAAGCAAATCCTTCATATTACGCTGCCCGGCCTGATGCCGACGATTATCCTCATGTTTATTTTGAATATCGGGAACGTGATGGACGTCGGATTCGATCAGGTGTACGTGCTGCAAAACCCGGTCGTCGTCAACGTGGCGGAGGTCATCAGCACCTGGAACTTCAAAGTCGGTCTCGGCTCGGGACAATTCAGTTACGCGACGGCGATGGGATTGTTCGAATCGCTGATCGGGCTGACACTGGTGCTGGTCGTCAATGGCATCGCCAGACGTTCGGGACGCGGATTATGGTAAACGGCGGCTGCGTGATAAAAGGAGGAGAAGCCCGGTGAAGTCCACAAGCGGAGAAAAAGTGTTTTACGGCGTCAATTACTTCATTCTGGTCCTGGCCGCTTTAAGTTGTCTGTTGCCGATCGTCCATATTCTGGCGCTGTCGCTCAGCGGCAACGAAGCAATCACGCTCGGCAAAGTCAGCTTATGGCCGCAGGATTTCACCTGGACGGCGTATAGCAAGCTGATCGAAGACACCAATATCGTGGGCGCTTTTCGAAACAGTGTGGTCATCACGCTCGTCGGCACGGGGCTGAATATGGCGTTCACCATTTTGGCGGCTTATCCGCTATCACGCAAACATTTCTACGCGAGACGTTTTCTGACGCTGGCGATCGTGTTCACGATGCTGTTCACGGCGGGGCTAATCCCGAACTATCTGTTGGCGAAATCGCTCGGACTGGTCGGCAATTACGGCGCGTTATGGTTACCGGGACTGGTCAGCGTGTACAATCTGCTCGTGCTGCGGTCTTTTTTCGAAAATATTCCCGAGGAGCTGGAAGACGCGGCGCGCATCGACGGCAGCGGGGAATGGCGCATCATTTTGCAGATTGTGCTTCCGCTGTCGATACCGGTTATCGCGACGATTGCTCTTTTTTACGGCGTGGCGCACTGGAATTCCTTCTTCAACGTCCTGATCTATATCAACGACCCCGAGCGCTTCAACTTATCGGTGCTCGTGCAAAATATGATTCAGAGCCAGTCGCTCATGTCGGAACTTGCGATGCTGGACCCGGACGCGTTCCGCAAGCTTGCACCTGAATCTATTCGTTCCGCCGGGATCATCGTCATGATTTTGCCTATGCTGCTCGTGTATCCGTTTTTGCAAAAATACTTCGTTAAAGGCATGCTGATCGGTTCGGTCAAAGGTTGAGACGGCCATGTTGCTTACAAACAGAGAGGGGTAAGAGTATGGGCAAAAAAAGCTGGGGCAAAAAAGCGGCAGGCGGATTCGCGGCGGTTATGGCTTTGTCGATGGTACTTGGCGGCTGCGGAACGAACAACAAGCAGAACGCAGAGGGGGAAGGTGGGAAAAAAGAAGTCAGCGTCTCGATCTACGATCGCGGCCAAATTCCCAAAGAAGAAGGCACGTACGCCGACAACCGCTGGACGAGATGGATCAACGGGAACGGCCCGGTCAACGCCAAATTCATCCCGATTCCCCGCAACGAGTCGCAGCAAAAATACAGCATGTTGTTCGCTTCCGGCGACGCGCCCGATCTGGTGTTGGAATACGATACCGACTTTCTGAACTCGCTCTGGGCGCAAAAGCAGCTTCTTCCGCTGGACGATCTGATCGCGAATAACAGTACCGAATACAAGGCGCTGCTGGAAAAGGTTCCGGCACTCCGAACGCTCGGCACCAAGCCGGACGGCAAACTGTACCTGATCGGCATGGTCACCAAACCGGAAGTGCTCGGCGCGATGGTCATCCGTCAGGATTGGCTCGACAAGCTTGGCCTTGAAGTGCCGCAAACGATCGACGAACTGTATGCGGTGGCGGACGCGTTCGCGAACCAAGATCCCGACGGCAACGGCGTAAAAGACACGTACGGCATCAACTTGAGCCAATTCGCCACCTATTATATCGACGCCATGTTCCAGAACGAGATGTTCATTGTGGAAAACGATCAGCTGGTGCGCCAGTTCGACCGGATCAAGCCCGCATATGATTTTAAAAAGAAATTGTTCGAAGGCGGCATCGTGGACAAAGACTTCCTGTCGGACAAAAACGGCCAAAAAGCCGAACAGGATTTCGCCAGCGGCAAATTGGGCATCTATCTGGCGTACAGCACGGTCATCAGCAAAAACTTCGATACGCTGAAAAGCACCGATCCGAACGCCAAAGTGACCGCGATGGCGTTCCCGGAAACGCAGTTCGGCCGCTTCGGTCCCGACTTTAACCCGGCGCTTCAGATGACAGGGGCCGTGAACGCCAACGCCAAAGATCCGGAAGCGGTTATGCAGTATATCGACTTCATGGTGACGCCTTCGACGGTGGAGACATTCGCGTATGGCATCGAAGGCGAGAACTACACGAAGGAAAGCGACGGAACGTTCAAACCGATCGACGAAGCGACCAACGAGACGCAGATGGGTTACACCAACGATTACCGCATGTTCATGCCCAAGTATATCCTCGACACGAATACGATCGGCGGACGTCCGGCGGACTCTACAGATCCGATCGACCGGGAATGGATCGCGATCGCCGAGCAGATGGACAAGCTGTACCTCGACCCGGAACATCCGCATCCCGGCTTCACGCACGCCAAGTTCCGTCCGTCGCTCGATAAGGCGATGACGACGACGTTCAACGACGGTTGGAACACGATGAACGACACGATGGCCAAATCAATCGTTAGCGGAGACGCGTATACGGTCGATCAGGGCGTGGAAGACGTGAAAAAATCATGGTACGCGTCCGGCGGCCAAGCGCTCGAAGACTGGTATAAGCAGTGGTATCAAGACAACAAAGACTCTTGGATCTTCATGAAGGAACTGTACACGATGAAGTTCGAGTAAGAAGTAATCACGCAGGAATCATAGAATGAAAAAAACGGCTTCGGGCGGATTCTCGCTCCGAGGCCGCTTGCGGGAGGAAGACCATGCTGATCTATGACCAAGAAACGTTGGCCCGAATCCGGCGCTTGGTTGAATCCGAGCCTGCGATGGGGCGGGGCTGGACTGTTTTCGCGGAAAAGATGGAAGCCCGGGATGACGCTTGGGTGCGGGATGCGAAGCAGCGAATCGCTGCGCTGCGCGAACGCTGGTTGACTCACGGCGGGAGCAAGCTTTTTACGTTGGGCAATGAAGTGCGTACGCTGGCGAAAGAAGCGCAGAATCTGGCGTTTTACGCGCGCATGACGGATAGCCGGAAAGCGGAAGAAGCGGTCAAGGCACTGATTTTTTTGTTAGGCGAAGAAGAACGTTGGGTGTATCAGAGCGGCGGCGGGCGGCAATCGGATCTATGGACAGCGGATATTGGGCTTTATTTGGCTGCGGCGTATGATGCGGTGCGGAACGCGTGCCATGAGGAAGAGCGCCGCCGGATCGAGGAGATGCTGTACCGCAAAGCGTATTTGCCTCTTTATGAAGACTGGCTGCATCCGGCGAAGAAGATTCATGCGCTGGATACGATGGGGCATAATTGGTGGATCGTATGCGTGTCCGCAGCGGGCCTGCTGTTGCTGGTGTTGGAAGGCCATATGCCGCATGCGGACGAAGCGCTGCATACGATCACGGAAAGCATTCGCGCCTGGTTTGCCTATCCGGGCAATGTGCTCCAGAACAAACAGGCGAATTTTGGAGCGGACGGCGATTATGTCGAAACGATGGGTTACCTGGATTATGCGCTGGGCAACTTCTTGGTGTTCGAAGCCGCTTATCGCAAACGAACAGGAGACACTGCGCTCGGCGAATTGGACGTGCTGAACAAAATTCCGGATGTGTATTTGGAGACGATTTATGGCAAAAAGGACGGTCAGATCGGAACCTTTCATTTCGGAGATGAAGGAGATCGGAAAAAGCACGCTTATGTCTGGCTGCGGGTCGCGGAATTGCAGCAGCGCAGAGAGTTGATCGGCTTGTTCGCAGCGGTCAAAGGAGATCCGTCCGAGGCGCCGGAGTTTGCTTTTTACCCGGAGAATCTGCCTGCGCAAGCTCCCGTATCGGCTGAAAAAGAAGGAATCGTCGTGCTGGAACACTCCGGTTACGGCTTCGTGCGTTGGCGGAGCGGCGGGGAGCAGATTGTGTTGGCGGTAAAGACCGGGGAAAGCTGGAATCATAACCATCTGGATGTAGGCACGTTCATTCTGACGATCGGAGGACATCCTTTCGTTGACGATTCGGGACATTGTGCGTATTCCAAGCCGCTGTATAACGCGTATTATCGCCAGTCTGCCGCGCATAACGTAGTGCTGTTCAACGGTCATGGCCAACCTCCGGCACTGATCGAAGAAGGAACTAAGTTCCCCGGCTCGATACCCGATTGGCTCCATATGCCCGGTTATGAATATCTGTTGGCGGATTGTACAGGTCCGTATTCGGGCTTGTACCGGCGGTTCTATCGGCATTTTATCTGCGTGGAAGGAGCCATGATTCTCGTGGACGATCTGCAAGCCGAAAAGAACGGAACGTTCGAATGGTTGCTGCATATGCCTGCCGGAATGAAGATCAAAGAAGGAGCGGCGGAACCGTTTTTGTTTTTGGAACAGGCAGAGATCAAGTTGAGAGTCCTGCATCCCTATCCCGAGCAAAAAGAGTATAGGTCGGAACAAGGATATCTCACTTCTTTTTACCGGGAGTCGGGGTTGGAAGATACGTTTCCCGAAGCCAAGTATGCCAAAATTCGTTCAGCATCGGAGGATGGAAGAATCAAGTTCGTGAGCGTGTTTTTATTGCCGAATTCCGAAGGGAAGGACTGGAAGGTCGAACGTTCACAAAATTCCGATACCGGTAAAAAAGCCGATGTGCAAGCGATTTCGATCAAGCGCGCGGAAGGCGGACATATCGAAATCTTCGTGAACCTTCGGGCGGACGGCCGGGTGATGCACGATAATTCGCATACCGTGTTCGGTGCTTTGGAGACGGATGCGTTTCTCGCGATTTTGTTCTACGATTCAAAAGGTTCGCTGACTCGGGTCGCTCTGCATAACGGAAGTTACATTAAGCAAGACGGTCGCTGCCTATTCAGTTGTTTGCTCAAAGGCAGTGCCGTGTTGGATTATCGGAAAGGACTACAGGCGGCAACGTCGCTGTCCGCCGAGGCTTGGTGTTATTTTGCGCTCGATCAAGCACCCAATCAGGAATTCGAATCGGGACTGCGATACGATGCGGATTCCGGCATGTGGAAACGGAAAATGCAGGCCGGGCATTCGCGATTTTCAGCCACCATTCTATAACCGAACGGAGGGACCTTTCATGTTCAAAA
This sequence comes from Saccharibacillus sacchari, assembly GCF_037722395.1. Taxonomy (GTDB): domain Bacteria; phylum Bacillota; class Bacilli; order Paenibacillales; family Paenibacillaceae; genus Saccharibacillus; species Saccharibacillus sacchari_A. The sequence goes on from NZ_JBBKAR010000043.1 coordinate 79,407, forward strand.
CCGAAGAAAAACTGAAAGCACGCCTGGCCGAATTGGAATCGCTGCGCTATCGAAGGTTGTTGATCTTCGAAGAACTGGAACTATTGCCTGACCCCGATAGAGCCATTGCCGCATTTCCTCCAGAGGCAGACAACTCCGAGTGGGCCGTCGTGCCGCTAGGACAGCGTTGGGAAGGACGGGACCGCTATTTGTGGCTGCGTCTATCGACGATGCTTCCCCAAGCGCCGCTCGGCTTTCGCCTTGTCGGCCGGTTCGACTTCGGTACGACGCCGCACGGGAACAGCCGGGGATTCGAATCGCTGCTGTTCGTGAACGGCGAGCCGCGCCAAGGCGTCGATTCCAATCACCGCGAAGTGTTTCTCGACGATCTGGCCGGTACGGAAACCAAGCTGCATTTTCGGCTCTGGTCGGGTCTGGAAGGCGGAGGGCCGAAGACGCCGCAGGAGCATGTGCTGGGGCAGGCAGAGATTGCTTTGCTGCATACGGCGTCGGACGATCTCTATTATACGGGACGCGCGATGCTGGAGACGGTGGATGTCTTGGCGGATACCCGGGCGGAAAAAGGCGATCTGTTGCAGGCATTGGATCGCTCGTTTCGTCTACTGGACTGGTCGAGGCCGGGCGCGGATACTTTTTACGCCTCGGTCGAAACAGCGCTTGCCGAACTTGAACATCGTTTGGATGAACTGCGTGCGGACTATACGCAATCGGCCAATCCGGTTACCGTAACTTGCATCGGACATACCCATATCGATGTGGCCTGGCTGTGGCGGCTGCGGCATACGCGGGAAAAAGCGGCCCGATCGTTTTCCACCGTGCTGGAGCTGATGAAGCATTATCCGGATTACGTTTTTCTTCAGACCCAGCCGCAGTTGTACGAATACGTGAAGCAGGACTACCCCGAGCTATATGAACAGATTGGAAAAAAGATTGCCGAAGGACGCTGGGAAGCCGGGGGAGCCATGTGGCTGGAAGCGGACTGCAACCTAAGCTCCGGCGAATCGTTGGTACGGCAAATCTTGCACGGTACGCGCTTTTTCCGGGACGAATTCGGGGTAGAGAATCGTTATTTATGGCTGCCTGACGTATTCGGATACAGTTGGGCGCTGCCTCAGATTTTGCGCAAATCGGGCATCACTTCTTTTATGACGACCAAGATCAGTTGGAGCCAGTATAACCGGATGCCGCATGACACCTTCGTTTGGCGGGGGATCGACGGTTCGGAGGTATTGACCCATTTTATCACGACGCCCGAGATCGAGTTTCCGGAAGAGACTTACTATACGTATAACGGATATATCGTGCCGAAAACGGTACAAGGAATCTGGGAGCAGTATCAAGACCGGGAGATGAACCGCGAGCTGCTGCTCTGTTACGGATACGGGGACGGAGGCGGCGGGGTCAATCGGGACATGCTGGAAATGCGGCGCAGATTGGAGCATATGCCGGGACTGCCGCGAACGGTGACGGGCAGAGCGGACGGCTATTTCGAGCGATTGGAACGTACGGCGAACGAAACGGAAGGTTACGTGCATACGTGGGACGGGGAATTGTATCTGGAAAACCATCGGGGAACCTATACCAGTCAGGCATGGATCAAAAAAGCGAACCGGCGTCTGGAACTGAAGCTTCGGCGCTCGGAAATATGGAATGTCGCTGCGGCGCTGCTAGGCGATCACGATGCGCTAGCGGGGCAGCAGCGGCTTGATCAAGCCTGGAAAATCGCGCTGCGCAATCAGTTTCACGATATTATTCCCGGTTCTTCGATTGGAGAGGTCTATGAGGATGCACGCTTGGAGTACGAAGAAGCGAATGCGCTAATCCTGTCAGCCGATCGGGCGTCGATTCAAGCGCTGATCTCTACAGAAACGCGGGCGGAAAGAGACGAACCGGAATCGCGGCAGTCCCGAAGGTATACCGTATTCAATGATTCTTCCTGGAGCAGTTCAGAACCTGTCGAGATCATGGGTTGGGATGCGCCTGAACAATTGCACGAACAAGAAAAGCGCGGAATTATCGAAGTGGCCGGTTGTAGCTGGCGTACGGCAGATGGGCGGCAGCTTGCTTTTCAACGGACGGAAAAGGGCTGGTTGGTCGATCCGGGGGAAGTGGATTCGTTGGGCTTTAGCGAGCTGGTATTTGATCCGGTCTATCCGTCAGCATCAGGCTATGCCATTGCTTCGGAGCCTGGATTTGCGTGGACAGAAGATCGTTTGGAGACGCCGTTTTACATTGTGGAGTGGGATAAGCAAGGGCGGCTGCGCCGTCTTTATGACCGTGAGCATCGACGCGAGGTGTTGGCATCCGGCGAGTGCGGCAACGCGTTTCAAGTATTCGAGGATAAACCGCTGCAATTCGATGCTTGGAATATCGATCTGTTTTACCGGGACAAAATGCGGACTGTGGACACTCTTCGATTCATGCGTCTAAAAGAAAACGGCCCGCTGCGTGCTTCGGTTGAGCTGGAATGGGCGTATGGCGATTCGGTGATTACTCAGGAAGTGCGTTTGTATACGGGAAGTCGCCGCATCGATTTTTGTACGGCGGTGGATTGGCAGGAGCGCAGACAATTGCTTAAGGTGGCGTTTCCCGTGGCAATTCGAGCGACCGAAGCCACGTATGATATCCAGTTCGGCAACGTCAAGCGTCCGACCCATTGGAATACGAGCTGGGATTATGCCCGGTTCGAGACGGTGGGCCATCAATGGGCGGATCTGTCGGAACGAGGATACGGCGTCAGTCTGCTCAACGATTGCAAGTACGGCTATGATATCAAAGACCATACGCTGCGGCTGAGCTTGATCAAGTCGGCGGAATATCCGGACCCGGAAGCGGATTTGGGTGAGCATGTATTTACGTACTCGCTGTTCCCGCATGCGGGAGATTGGGCGGAAGGAAGCACCATTCGGCAAGCCTGGAGCTTAAATAGTCCGCCTATAGCGTGGGAAGGGAGTTGCGGTCTGCATGGTCGCTCGCTACTGCGCGCTACCGGACTGAACGGATCGGATATGCGAGTGGGCTTCGATGCTTTTAAAGTAGCGGAGGACGGAAAAGGATGGATTGTGCGTCTGCATGAATGCGAAGGGAGGAGCGGGGAAGCGCAGATGTCGTCCTTCGTTGGAGTATCGCGTTGGCAGGAGACGGATTTGCTGGAGCGTCCGATCGGCGAAGAGCAGTCCGGAGCTTGGCAGTTTATACTTAAGCCGTACGAAATCAAGACGTTCCGGCTGAGCTTTGTCGGAGTTGTAGCAGGAGCCGCAACTGCCAGGGAGACCGGGGAAACGACTGGAAAAAAAGGAGGCCGAGCGGATGTCTAAAAAGAACGGCGAAGAAGCGGCGGGGTATCCGGTTCAGCCAGAAGAGGAGCAAGTTACGGACGTAGAAAAATCTTTTGTGGAACTGGAGCGTCATCGAACCGCGATCTTCGAACATGCCGCCGCTTTTGTGCTGAAACGAATCGATGCCGGTCTTGAAACGTTCGGTCCATGTGCTTACCCGGCTCCTTCCAGCGTAGGCGGCGTATATGCGGCAATCGCCAATTTCGAGTGGACGTCAGGCTTTTGGAGCGGGATGCTGTGGTTGGCTTACGAGTTGACGGGCAACGAGAAATACCGTCAGGCGGCCGAAAGCCAGCTTCCGGATTATCGGGCGCGCCTGGACAACCGCATCGGCACGGATACGCATGATTTGGGCTTTTTATACAGTCTGTCCGCAGTCAACGAATATCGGATCACCGGCAATCCGAAAGCCCGGGAAGCGGGACTCGTCGCGGCGGAGCTGCTGTCTTCACGCTATCTTCCGGAGGCCGGGATTGTACAGGCTTGGGGCAATCTGAATGACCCCGAGGAGCGGGGCCGCATGATTATCGACTGTCTGATGAATCTGCCGCTGCTTTATTGGGCTAGCGAAGAAACAGGCGATCCGCGCTATGCGGATCAGGCTCGCAGCCATGTGCGGCAGTCGGCGCGTTTTCTGGTGCGGCCGGATCGGACGACGTACCATACCTATTATATGGATGCCGAGACGGGAGAACCGAAGTACGGCACGACCCATCAGGGATATGCGGACGATTCGTGCTGGGCGCGCGGACAGGCATGGGGGATCTACGGCTTCATGCTCAGTTATTTGTATACGCAGGAAACGGATCTGATGGAGTTGTCGAAGACATTGGCCGAATATTTCGCCGAGCGTACGCCGCCTGACGGTGTTGTATATTGGGATCTTGTGTTTTTGACAGGAACTGCGCAGGAAAGAGATTCGTCTGCTTCTGCCGTGGCGGTTTGCGGTCTATTGGAACTGGCGAGGCATCTTCCGTCCGGTGAGCAACGGCAACAAGCAAAGCGGCAGGCGCTGGCGATCCTGACCGCGTTGGACGCAGGCTATACCACCCGCAATCTGCCGGGATCGAACGGGGTGCTGAAGCATAGCGTCTACAATAAGCCTCGCGGCATAGGGATAGATGAGTGTACGATCTGGGGGGACTATTATTATTTTGAAGCGTTGGTGCGGGTGTTGAAGCCGAGTTTATGGGATAAATAAAGAGCGAAGACGCCCGAAAGTTGAAAAGACTGTTCCCAAGCCGAAAAACGGCTTCGGGAACAGTCTTTTTTAACTTGGGGCGCGATTAGATCTCCTGCTCCCACAGCTTCGCCTGATACTCTTTGACCTGCTGCTCCGACGCTTCCGGCCATACGGTGCGGAAATGGTGCTTATCCTGCGGAATGATTTCGACCATCTTGTCGATCATGTCCTGCGGGTCGAATTGCTGGGCCAGCATCTGCTCGCCTTTGAGCAGGTCCGAGCGCTTGGTGAAATTCGTTTTTTCGTCGTACCATTTTTCTTTTTCTTCGAACATCATATCGTTGAAGCCGGTTTTGAACGGTCCCGGATTGATCGTCGCGACCTGTACGCCGTAAGGTTCCAATTCCTGCTGCAAAGCTTGCGCCAGCGCTTCGAGTGCATGTTTGGACGCGCAGTAAGGGCCGAGGAACGGATTGACGCTAAGGCCGGCGATCGAGCTGGTGAACACGATCTTCCCTTTCTTTTTGGCAACGAATTTACGAGCCGCGATTTGGGCCAGTTCGATAGAGCTGAAGAAATTCGTTTCGAATACCTGGCGCACGTTGTCTACAGGAATTTCGGCAAAAGGACCTGTGTGGCCGATCGCGGCATTGTTGACAAAGATATCAAAATCATGTTCTTCGATTTGCGCCCGGTCCAGCGGATTATTGACGTCCAGTTTGAATACTTCGATATCCAAGCCTTCCGACTTTGCGTATTCGCGGAATTCCGGCACCTGCGAGATGGTCTCCACGGTCGCGATCACGCGGTGACCCGCACGTGCCAATCCGATCGCTGTTCCTTTGCCCAGCCCGCTGCCGGCACCCGTAATCAAGATCGTTTTTTTATTCGAAAAAATAGCCATGTTGTCGCCCTCCCAAGATGTATGTGATCCAAAAGTTCTTATCCATCATGCTTTTGTGGATTTACCCGAGAATACGCCGCGGTAATCAAATCGTTCGCCCGGAAGGGTCATTTGATCTTAACGCATGACCCACCGCTTGTTCGGAGCCGCGGATTCGGACTTCCTGAGAAAGGCGCAAAAAACAAGTTTACAGAACTGATGTTCGGTGTATAATATGAAAGTAAGAAACGGTTTGTCCCCGTGTAGCCGGTTTGTTTATTTTGACTTTATCGGGAGGGAAAACGCCATGCCGATGACAAGTCGAACCGTCATGCTGGTCGATATGGAAAGTTTTTATGCCGGAGTGGAAAAATCCAGAACCAAGGCCTACAGGGATCGTCCTGTTGCGGTGGTCGGAGAGCCTTCCGTTCCTTCAAGTGCAGTATTGGCGGCTTGTAATGTTGCCAAAAGGCACGGAATCAAAACGGGAGAAAGATTGAGTTCGGCGCTAGCCAAGTGCCCTGATCTGGTCGCGATTCGTCCCCGGATGGGCGAATATATCGAAATTTCCACGTTGATCGCAGGGATTCTTGAAGCGTATACGGATCTTGTGGAGCCTTATTCGATCGACGAGATGTTTATGGACGTGACGGGCTCGCTGCATCTGCACGGCGGAAGTCCGGAACGATTGGCGAGGCTTGTTCAGTCAAGGATCGCGATCGAGACCGGAGTACGGGCAAGATTCGGCATCGGATCGAACAAAGTGCAGGCCAAGCTGGCTTGCGATCTGGTTGCCAAGCGAACGGAGCAAGGCATCGTTCGTATACATAATAAAAAAGACTGGGAAACGTTGATTTGGCCCGAGCCGATCCGGCACATGTGGGGTGTCGGCTCGCGGATGGAAAAGCATTTGCTTGCTCTTCGCGTCCTGTCGATCGGAGAACTGGCGCAAACCCCGCTCTCGAAGCTGAAAAAACGGTGGGGAGTCAACGGGGAAGTGTTATGGAGAGTCGCAAACGGCATGGATGATTCGCCGGTCTCGCCGTGGGCGAAACGCGAACAAAAGCAGATCGGCACCACGATCACGCTGCCCCGGTTATATCATAAATCCGATGAGGTCGGGACGGTTCTGCTCGAACTATGCACCGAAATCGGCCGCAGGGCCAGACGAATGAAACGAATGGGCGATTCGTTATCCGTGGGAGCGGGCGGCGAAGGCGGGTATCGAAGAAGCGAAGGGTTTCACCGGCGCGGCAGATTGCCCGATCCCAGCGATATTACGGCGGAATTGTATCGCGAAGCGTTGCGGTTGTTCCGTGAGGGTTGGGACGGCACGCCGGTCAAGCGCATTCATCTGTCATTGGGCGGCCTTGTCTCTTCGGAGATCTACCAACCGTCTCTGTTCGAAGACCGCGAACGTCAAAGACTTTTGGACCGGGCCATGGACGGAATCAAAGACCGTTTCGGCGAGACGGCGATCGTACGGGGATACTCTTTGACCAAAGCGAGTCAGGCGCAAGACCGGGCAGGCAAGATCGGAGGACACTACAAATGACCAAAAAACTCGAAGGCAACGGAATTTGGGAATCGAGCCGCATGATTTTGCCGGAATACCGGGAGCGGATCATCCGGGCTTCGGCGGAACGGGATAAGAAGCCGCGTATTATTTTGCATCAGGATGAACACGACCATATTGCCGAGGCGATCAAACGGTCGCTCGCGCTCCGGTTATCCGTTCGGTTTCGGGTGCATGGGGATTCTTCCGATGAATGGGTGGAAGGCATCGTGATCGATGCAAGCCCGATGCGGGGAACGCTTCGTTTGCAAAGCGGGTCCGGCATGCGGCGAATCGCGTATTCGGACATTACAGGCGCGGAATCGACAGAGGAGTGACCCGCAAGCTTCGAAGTTCCGATCCCAAAAGGAGTCATGACGATGAGAGCGACAGAAGAAGATTTTACCCTGGTTCGGTCGATGCTGGAACTTCCTTACGTCATTCGGGTGCTGGATGCGGATATGAAGCTGATCGACAAATCCTCATTGCGTACGCGTGTCGTTCTGCTTAGGCAACTTGACCACATGCGCGAAGAAGCGCGTTACGAGATGCGGGATCTGCGTCAGACGCTGCGTTCGCGCAATATCAAGATTCTCAAACAGACCCGCCTCGAAGATAAGCTATATGCGGAATATATTTGCCGGGGGCACCATGATCGGATGGCGTTGATGTGGAGTCGGGTCAAGTGCGATGTAGAGGAAATGATCGAAGCTCGTCTTGCCGCGATAACGTCGCTATAATGGAGGGTATCAAAGCTGACGGGAGAGAGCGTATGACAGGAAAAGCGGGGAGCGCGGGAGAAGGAATATTGGAGGAAGTTGTTCGGCAATATTTGCCGCATTATGCGGGAACGCCGGAACAAGGAGCTAAGGGTTGGAACAATACCACCCGCTTCGTCGATCACGATCATCGGCGTTACGTGCTGCGCGTGTACGAAACGCATCGGGATCCGGCCAAAATAAAGTTCGAGCATGCCGTTTTGCTGGCTTTGGCTGAAGCTGAACTGTCTTTCCGCACACCGGTGCCGCTACTTACGACGGAGGGAGAAACGCTGGTTCGCCTGAAGGACAGCAGCGGACGCTATGCTTGTTTATTTGCTTACATAGAAGGACTGCGCCCAACGGATGAAGATATTCGTCCGCTGCATACGTTCGGAGAAGCGGCAGGCGAGTTGTCCGCGGCTTTGGCTGTCATTGCCCCGAAGCAGAAGCCCGCTTACCGTCCTTACTATGAGCTGGGCGAGGCCTATCCGCTGTGCAAGCCCGAACGAGTATTCGATCTGTGTTCGAATCCGCCTGCCGAATTGCTGAGAGCGGCTCCATATCTTACGCTGATGGCGCAGGCGTACGCCGAGATTTTACGCGAGTTGGGGAATCTTCGGCATCTGCCCCATCAGCTTGTACATGGAGACCTTAACGCATCCAACCTGTTGGTTCGTGCTGACGAACCGGACGTCATTGAAGCGTTGTTGGATTTTGAATTTTGTACCTATGACATACGGGCCATGGATGCGGCGGTGATCTTGTCCGGACTTCCGGAAGGCGAGGAAGCTCTGCATGCTTTTGCTGAAGGGTTTCGTAAAAACGTTGCGTTGAGCGAGGAGGAGCTTCAAGCGATTCCTTTGCTCATGCGTTTGCGTAAAGTGGATGTTTTCCTGCATTTTCTTACCCGCTATTGGGAAGGAATCGATGACTTCACAGTGCTGGAAGAACAAGCCTGTTCGCTATCCCGGGATCTGGAACGTATGCGAGCGAGCGAACAGAGGTTGAAGCGTTTATTATCGAATATTTTAATCTAATTGAGAATGGAAAACCGGCGGCCTTGGGGCTTTAAAAGCCGGTTTTCCTTTATTTAAGCCAAATTTTTATGTATACGAGGAAAATATTTTTTCTAAAAACCTGTTGATTATCATTCTCAATTAGGATATATTGTTCTCAGCAGCAACAAGATTATGAATCAACCATCCTATATATCCTGAAGGAGTGAATGCTATGGAAGCAAGCGTTTACCGTCAACATACAGCACCAACGGAACTTTACGGACAGATTTTGGATTTCCTGCATCGGTACGAAAGCCACAGACAAACGGAGCCTTCCCGACTTCGTGCGATGATCGAAGACGAAGAGACAGGCAGCCGCGTGGGCAATCTGACCGTCGTGAACGCGATCCAGTGCATCGGTCGGCATGAGCCGATCAACGGAACGACGATTGCCGAGAAGATCGGTCTGTCGCGTGCAGGCGTAACCAAGATCGGCACGCGTCTGGTGCGCGAAGGTCTGGTCAAGCGCGAGCGCATGCGCCACAACCGCAAAGAAATTTATTACCGTCTGACGCCTGCGGGTCGTGAAGTGTTCGATACGCATTGCGAATTGCACGAGCGCGAAGAAGAACGTTTCCGCACTTTCCTGGGCGGTTATAGCGGGGAGCAATTGGCCTTCGTTGGCGAGTTCCTGCGCCACGCCGGAGCGGAATTCGAACGGCAGCAGTTTTCGATGGAAAACGCGCGATGAATTCGGTAAGCTCGCTGATTCGGGAACGCCGCAGCATTCGCAAATACGATAGCCGCGCCGTCGGCGAAGCCGAAGTTCGCGAATTGCTGGAGCAAGCCGAGTCGTTGCGGGGCGTGCCTTCTGGCGGGCGCTGGCGTTACGTGTTCGCCGGTTCGCAACAAGCCCGCGATCGGTTGGCGGCCGCGATGATGGAAAGTTTCGCCGACAGCAAGCTGGGACGTCTGCTTCCCAAAAAACTGTCCGAATCGTTCCGCAAACGTACCGCCGCGATTCCCGCCAATCTCATCGTGTTCGTACATAAAGGGGAAAGCCGCGAAACCGGGGAAAATAACTTCGCCGAAGCCTGCTGCACGTTGCAAACGTTGCAACTGCTTGCTTGGGAACGCGAACTCGGCATGTTGTGGGACACGGAACCGCAATTGCAAAAACCTGCTTTTCAAGCGAAGATCGGCATAGAAAACGAAGAAACGTTCGCGGGCATTTTGCATATGGGCTATTTCGCCAAAGTTCCCCGCGGACGCACGCGTACGCGCGCCGAGGAACGCTGGACCGTGATCGGCAAGCAAGGAGGTGCGCAATGAGCGGCATTCCGCGTCTATCGGCATTATCCGCAATCGCTGCGCCGTCTTCCGTCCGGCCGATCTCGGAAAACGCCGTGCTTGATTTGCTGAACGATGCGGTATGGGCGCCCAACGACGAAAACCGGGAACCATGGCGTTTTGTTTATGCGGCCGATCCGCGAGCGCTGCCGGACGTGCCGGACAGCGTCGAAGCCTGCTTGATCGTCGTCGCGCCGCTGTCGCCGGACCCGGCCAAGCAGATCGAAGATTTTGCGGCTTGCTGCTGTTTGGCGGAAAATGTCCGTCTGCTGGCTCTTGCACAAGGTTGGAACGCGACGCGCACTCTCGAATCCTGGACCCGGACATCGGATCGGTTGAGTGAATGGGGGATCGGAGACAACGAACGGATCGCCGCCGTATTGGAACTTTCGCCGCTTGCGATCGAAGCGGCGTCGGAACGGCAAGCGGCCGATTCGATCCGGTTTGATTTGTTTTGAAAGATGTTCGGCAAGACTGCCTGTCTTGCATAAGGCTGTCGCTTGGGAGATTCGGCTCCCGGGCGGCAACCTTTTTTGCTTGCTCGCTTTGCGGTATACTTTTACAATCGATCGTAAGGAGGCAAGTCGAAATGGAAAATAGCAAAATCGTGATACGCGCCGCGCTTGAAAACGATTATGCGGAAGTCGCCCGTTTGAATACGCAGCTTCAGCGGCTTCATGCTCAGGCAAGGCCGGATTTGTACCGAATGCCGGAAGAGGCGCTGCCTGCCGATAGTTATACCGATTGGATCGGCGACGCCGAACGTTTTTTGTGGGTCGCGGAAATCACCGCCGAATCGAACGTCGTGCCGGGATCGTTTCCCGAATTGTCGGCTTACCTGCTATATCATTTCGAAAAAAAGCCCGGCAACTGCGCATTGCAAAGCCGACACGTGCTGTTCGTCGACGATCTGGTCGTGGACGAACGGTTGCGGCGAAGCGGAATCGGCACGGATCTGATCCGGCTACTGCAACAACGAGCCCGCGAAGCGTCGGTCGATACGATCGAACTAAACGTAGCGGGATTCAACGGCAAAGCGGCGGATTTTTACGAAACTTTGGGCTTTTCGGTTCAAGCCAGCCGGTTGGAATTTGGAATGGCGCAAAAAGGGTTATAGAGAGGGAAGGTGTTTTTAACAAAAGGAGGATAAGCCGTGAACGGATACTCAAGCACCGCCGAAAAGCAGCCGCCGCGCGAAGTCGGAAACGGTCGATCGAGAAGTCTGGTATCCGGCATTCTGTTCGGCATCGGCTGCATCGCATTCGTGGATGAAGTCGTGTTCCATCAACTGCTGCATTGGCATCATTTTTACGATAAATCCACCACCGCGGCAGGACTGGTGTCGGACGGTCTGCTGCATGCGTTCAGTTGGTTCGCTTCTGTCGCTTCCTTGTTTCTGTTAGCCGATCTGCGCCGAAAAAGGGCATGGATTCGTTCTCGCTGGGTAGGCGGAATTTTGCTCGGAGCCGGATTTTTCCAACTTTATGACGGCATCGTGCACCATAAACTGATGCAACTGCATCAGATCCGGTACGGCGTGGAAATCAGCGTGTACGATTGGACATGGAACATAGCCGGAGCGCTGCTGCTTGTAGCGGGCATCGCTATGATCGTTCGGACAGGCGGCGAAAAATCGGAAACCCGCGAACAGGAAACGATGCGTGCAGAATAGCCGAAGTTTCGTTGACGCGCATGCCGGACACGGTCACGGATCGGATACGCCGACGATAGGCCCTGTTTACCATGCGGCTGACGGCTTAGGCGATTGGATTTCTCTCGCGCTGCTCGCTTTGCCGTTGATGCTGGCGTATGCGGCACTGGCGTATTGGACTTCCAAGCGATACAGACGTTGGCCGGCTTCGCGATCTTTGTCGGGGTGCGCGGGAATCCTGCTCTGTGCGTCGGCGGTCGCGGGACCTCTGGCGCAAGCCGCGCATAGCAGCTTCACCGCGCATATGCTCGGCCATCTGCTGCTCGGCATGTTGGGTCCGCTGCTGCTCGTATACGCCGCGCCGGTCACCTTGCTGTTTCGCGCTTTGCCGCGCCGGGCGGCTCGGTTTCTGACGCGCTTGCTGCGCAGCCGCTTTGCCGCCGCGATCTCGCACCCCGTTACGGCAGCGTCACTGAATGTCGGCGGATTATGGCTGCTGTACACGACCGATCTGTACGCCGCCATGCACGCGTCCGTCGCGCTGCATGTGCTGATTCATGTTCACGTGTTCGCCGCCGGGTATCTGTTTACGTCTTCGATCCTGCCGGTCGATCCGTCTCCTCACCGAACCGGCATGAAGCTGCGAGGCTGCGTGATGATCTTGTCTTTCGCGGCGCACGGGATACTGGGCAAAACGCTGTATGCTTTTCCGCCGGCCGGCACCGATATTCAAGACGCCCGGCAAGGCGCGCAGTTGATGTATTACGGCGGTGACGGCGTGGATTTGCTGCTGATCTTGTTGTTTTGTTACCGGTGGTATCGTTCGGAAAACGGCAAACCGGGTATACATAGGTGAACGTTGTTTGATCGGCGGCCGCTGCGGACGTTCGCGCGGAGCCGCCTATTCCGAAGCAGAGAGGAAGAACAACCATGACGAAATTTTTGCAAGATTTGCTGGATCACGCGAACGGATCGCTGCGTCCGCAGCCGCTCGATCCGCTGAAGATCGTATCGGGGCGCGTCGTCGCCTGCGATCCGCTTACCTCGACGCTCGAAGCGTTCGAGTACGAGGTCAAGCCAGGCACGTATCCGGTGTTTGCGTGGCATAGCGAACAGAAAGGAACGGTCGCCGGAGCAGAGCTTCGTTTTTCCGAAAATAAACCGGTGCGCTGGGAATTGGCCGTGCGTCCGGGTCAAGACAAAAGCACGCTGAAAGAAAACGAGTTGTTCGGCTATCCGGTCGATGCGGGCATTGGAAGTTTCGCCGACGAAGACGCGATCCGCGCGCTGGAAGCGTTGGATGGTCGGCTTCAGGAAGAACTCGGCGACGAATACATCAGCTTGTACGACGACCTGATCGCCGATGTGCTGGAAGAGCACGACGACGTATGGGGCAACCTGACCTCGGACGAAGAAACCGGATTAAACGTGATCATGTTCACCTCGGGCTTCGGCGACGGTTTTTACGCTTCCTATTGGGGAATCGACGAACACGACGAAGTCGTGTCGCTGCTGACCGATTTCCAGGTGGTGCAAGACAGCGACGCCGAGAAAGATCAAGCGGAATAAAAGGTTGATGCGCCGGGAGGCTTTACGTCTTCCCGGCGCTTTTTTGTCTGTTGCACCATTCTTCGTGGTACAATGCAGAAAAGCCGAACAGGGAGAGGTTCGATCATGAACAGAGCGGTACATAAGCAAGGCCCGGAATATGCGAGAAAAGACAGCGCCGAAGCCGGTTTGAGCCTGTCCGAAAAAAGAAGCACGCTGCAACATGTCACCTTGCTGCTGGAACGTGCCGGAGTCGACTACGTCGTTGGCGGAAGCGGAATGCTGCTCGGACTGGGGCTGACGGATAACGTACGCGATTGGGACCTGATGACGGATGCGCCGGAAGCCGAAGTGCGCGAAGCGCTTGCCGGTATGGAGCTGGTCGAAGAAAACGGTTCAAGCGAGCTATACGGAAGCGGCCGCAAGCTGCGAATCGAAAAGACGAATCCCGAAGTAGAGATCATCATCGGTTTCGCGATTCGCTTTGACGGGCAAAACTGCCGGATGCCGGCTTTGACGGCGGGCGTTCGGGACGGGCTGCGGATCGCCAGTCCGGAAGTATGGATGGCGGCCTATGCACTGATGGGACGAACGGAAAAAGCGAATCTGCTGGAGGGCTATCTTCAACAAAACGGAGCGGATCGTCAGGCGGTTGCCCGAATTCTCGAAGAACCGCTGCCCGCCGAACTATCGGAGAAGCTGAAGCGCCTTCCCCTGATTCCCAAACAAGGTTGAAAAAAAGCAGCCCTGTTTTGCCGGTTTTCCGGGCGAAGCAGGTCTGCTTTCTTTTTTTGAAAATGATAGAGCGGCGCTTTTGCCTGCATCGGCATGTCCGACTCAATCGCTACAACTTCCGGAGTTTGACGAGATCGTTGTGATCGGTCCCGGCATTTTCCTGCGATTGACGAGTACAATGCTGCCCGCAATCATCAATAGGCCAACCAGCAAAGAAAAATTCGCTTTTTCACCCAACAGCAGGATACTGAACAGATTCGACAGAACCAGGATCAGAAACGTATACGCGCCGACCGTGCTGACTTCTCCGGCGTCGATCAAAAGGAAGTAGATCAGCCAGCCGCAATGACGAAGACGGAAATAAAAAGCAAAATGCTGACGAATTCAGTATTCCATTCGATAGCCTGCCAGCTCTCCGTACCTGTACCCAAGAGCAGAAGGGCCGCGCCGCCGATTATCAGTTGCATCGTTACCGCCCAGACGGAGTCCAGTTTCGCTCCCTGTTTCTTCATATATACAGTGCCGAGTATACAGTACCGAGCGCCCAACATAGAGCAGACAATAACGCGAGCACGATTCCGAGCGGAGAAAGGTGACCTTCAAGTCCGCCGATGCTGATGACCGCGACGCCAGCAAATCCAAGTATCAGCCCTGCAATTTTGAATCGGTTTAATTCCTCGCCGAGCCAAATGCGGGAAAACACTCCGAGTAGAATCGGCTGCAAAAATACAAGCGTCGAGAAAAGTCCGGCTGTCAAATAAGCGATTCCGGCCGTTTGCAAGCCGTAATATCCGCTTACGTTCAGCAGACCGAGCAGCACGTAATGTCCGACATTGTGCTTCCAGCGTAACGTAGGCATTCGGCGTAGCGCAAAAGGGAGAAGGATTAGGCCGCCGATCAATGTACGCATGCCGGAAAAGAGCAGAGGCGGCGTATGCGGCAGCGCCATTTTGTTTAACGGCCAGTTGATTCCCCAGACAACGATTAGGAACAATACCAAGACGCGTTTTGTGTCCGATAGTCGGGATATAGTAAACTGATACGGGGAAGTTTTTTACCAAAAAAAGATCGAGGAGGAACAGAAGATGGCGGAAGAAGCAAAGCGCAGTATGGAACCATTCAAATGGGTAGACCACGGTCAAGGCAAAGCCTCGGTGATTTTGACTGCCGGACTTTATAAGGATGAAGTATTTGCGGAGCGTGCAGACGAGGGCTTTGAAGGGAACGGTTACGATTGGGCTTCTCTCGCTTCCGTATTTCTGGAAGAGAAAATGCCGCATCTGGCCGACCGTGTCAAATTCGATCCGGAAGCCGATATGTTTGCCGCTTATTCCGATGATGTCGAAGCACTGGAACTGTTCGTTTACGGGTTCAAAGACGCTTGCGAGGATGACGTACTGATTCGAGAACTCTTTTCCCGGGCAGAATTGGATTAAAGACCTAAGTCCCGATCTTGCATGAGAAAAGCCCCGGTTAATAATTCGTTCGAATGACGGGTATTCCCCCACCAGGTGTATTGATACTATGAAAAAGCTTTGTTATTTATCACTTTACGCGTTAAATTGTCGGAAAAGCGTTAAAAACAAGGCGCTTTGGTTTAATAAGCCGAAGAGACATATTTATCAGAAACCAGGAGGGTACATAATGAAAAAAATGTGGACGGCCGTATTTTCGGCTATGTTGGTTGTAAGCATTACAGCGTGTGGAAACAACGAGGAAACAGCGACTACCGAAACTCCGGCGGCGACGGATACGACGGCACCTGCGGAAACGACGACGGAAACGCCTGCGACTGAAGCAACGGAAACGCCTGCTGCGGAAGAACCGGCGGCTGAGGCATCGTCAATGTCTGCGGAAGAACTGTTGAATAAAGCTCAAGCCGCGACCAAAGAGCTGAAGAGTTACAACATGGTAGCGGATATCGACCAAAGCATGACGCTTAACGGCGAAGAAAACACGTCCAAAACGACGATGAATACGGATATCGTGCTTGATCCGATCAGCGGGTACCAAGAAATTAAAGCGGACGCGGCAGGCACTTCGACGGATATCAAGCAGTACATCACGGCTGACGCGATCTACATGGAAGTGGAAGGCCAATGGAGAAAGCTTCCGGAAGAACAGCGCGCGCAAATGATGAGCACCCTGGAAAGCGGATCGAATCTGGAAGCTTCGTTCGATCAATTCAAATCCGTTGCCAGCGACATGAAAGTGACTGAAGAAGGCGACGATTACGTGTTGACCGCTTCGCTGTCGGGCGACAAGATCAAATCGATGGCTTCGGACATGCTGGGCGGTAGCGACGAACAATCCGCGGCGGCTCTCGATCAAATGAACATCGAAGAAATGAACCTGACTTACGCGCTCAACAAGGAAACGTTCTATCCGACCAAATCGCTGATTGATATGACGATGTCGGCGGACAGCGGAGAAGGCGACCAAGCGATGAGCATGTCGATGCACATGGTCATGGACAGCACGATTTCGAAACACAACGAGATCAAAGAGATCACGGTTCCTCAAGACGTCGTAGACAGCGCGCAATAAGCTTTTATGATTTGCGCATATGCGCACGAACCGGAATAAAAGGATAAAGTCGGCTGCGATTTCGCGGCCGGCTTTTTTCGTCTGCCCGGAATCGGCTTCCCACAAGCGATAATATGGGATATGCTAGAAATTAATAAAAAAGATTAGCGGCCAAAGGTGGAATCGGACCATGACAACAATTGACCATTTTACTATTATCGAAACCTTTTCCGACAATGGCCGCAAAGCGGTTTATCGCGCGGTAAATCAACATTCCGACGAAACCGTGATTTTGAAACTGTTGCGTTCAAGATCGGCGGATTCGCAAGAAGTGATTCGTTTTAAAAAAGAATATCTTTTATTGGAAAAGTTGAGTGCCCAAATAGAAGGAATCGTACGCCCGATCGGACTTGAAGAACGCGGAGGCATGCTGCTGTTGGAGCTGGAGGATATCGGTGGATATTCGCTGGATCGCATATGGGCCGAAAAACGACCCGAATCCCAATCTTTCCTGCGCGCCATGGTATCTTTTATCGGGATTTTGGGCGAGGTGCATGCGCAAGGCGTGATCCATAAAGACATCAAGCCTGCCAACCTGATCTGGAATACGGCAACCAACAAGCTACTGCTGATCGATTTCGGATTGTCCGAAGACTCGGTATCGAACGATATCGAATCCGTAAAGCAGACTGCGCTGCCGGAAGGCAGTCTTTCGTACATGTCCCCCGAACAAACAGGACGGATCAATCGGAGTATCGATTTCCGAACCGACTATTATTCTTTCGGGGTCACCTTGTACGAACTGGCTGTCGGATCTCGGCCCTATCGGGAAGACAACGCGCCGGAGTATCTTTTTTCATTAATGGCCAAACACCCCGTTCCACCCCATCTGGCGACACCCGAACATGCCTCTCCCGCTTTATCCCATATCATCATGAAGCTGTTAAGCAAGTCTCCCGAAGAACGGTATCAGACGGCGGACGGTATCAAAGCCGATCTGTTGCGCTGCATTCATGGAGAAACGGACTTTGAACCGGGAGGCCAGGATCGTCGCGAACGATTCCGCTTGCCGCAGCGGTTATACGGGCGAGAAGCCGAGCTTGTTCAGGCTTCAGCTTTTTTCGACTCCGTCGCCGGAAGGCCGCCGAGATTGCTTAAGATAGTGGGCGAGGCCGGCACCGGTAAGACCGTTTTTGTCGATGGGCTGCGAAATGCGGTCTCCGGGGAGAACGGTCGCTGGGCCGAGGGGAAATGCGATCCTTACAATCGAAGCGTTCCGCACGCGGCTCTTATTCAGGCATTCCGCGGGCTGATCGTCCAAATGGCGGCCGAAGAAACGGGAAACGATGTGCGGCATTCGGAAATGGCCGAAAACTTGCGCAGGGAACTGGACGGCAGCGGAATCCTGATCACGCGCTTGATTCCGGAACTTGAAGCTTGGATCGGCGCTTCGCCTGAGCTGCGTACGCTTGCGCCTGCCGAAGATACAAGCCGCTTTTTTCTGAGCTTTGCCGCTTTTGTTCGAGGGTTGTTGGACGACGGAAGGCCGCTGTTGTTGTTTTTGGACGATATGCACCGCGCGGATCATGCCGAAATTCAGCTGGTGGAACGGTTGATGCTCGATTCGAAGCTGCGGGGACTTTGCGTGGTCTGGGCTTATCGTCCCGACGAGCTGGGCGAAGGCCATCCTTTGCTTGAAGCGACGGAGCGGATTCGCGCCGTCCGCGAAGTCGGCAAGATCGAACTGGGCTTGCTCGGGCAAGAAGCGGTCGAAGCATTGGTTGCCGACACCCTGCAAGCCGACCGGGAAAAGGTTCGTTCGCTGGGAGAAGTGGTGCGTCTCAGAACGCGGGGCAATGCTTTGTTCGCCGGGGAAATTTTGCGTGAATGGCATCGGGACGGGCTGATCGTATTCAACGCGCCGAGCGGGAGCTGGGAATGGGAAGCGCAGCGCATCGCGGAAATGCCGGTCAGCGAAGACGTGCTCGGGTTGTTGATGGAACGTCTGTCGGATCTCGGCCCGGATATGCGGCGTTTTTTGACGCTCGCGGCGGTGCTGGGCGCCGGATTCGATGCAAGCTTGCTTGAACGTACGGGAGAAGCCGATCGCGCGACCGTTGAACGCTGCTTGGAACAAGCGTTCGAAGAAGAATTGATCGTTCGTTACCCTTTTCCCGAATCAACGGCTTCCGCCGATTCGTCGGCGCGGTATCGGTTCCGGCATGACCGGATTCAGCAAGCCGCTTACGAGCTGCAACCGCCGGGAGAGATCGTTCAACTGCATCTGAGGATCGGGCGAGTCTGGCTTGAACGGCTAGGCGCCGATCCCTCCCAGCATGCAAAAGACTTGCTTGAAGCGATGGCTCATTTGAACAAAGGTCTGGTTTATATCGAAAACGAGGCCGAGCGCGAGCGCTTGATCCGTTTGAATATCGAAGCGGCCGGAATCGCCAAAGCGGCCTACGGTTACGACAAGGCATGGGCATTGGCAAAAGTGGCAACGGACTTGCTGGGCGACGCGCGTTGGGCTTTGCGTCCGGAGTTGACCCGTTCCGCGTTGTTCCGGTATGCGGAATACGGTTATCTGTGCCGCCGGATCGAAGAAGCGGATCAAGCTTGCGCGGAATGGATCGCCCAAACCCGAAATCCGTTGGAATCCGCCGGGCTTTACGAGATGCAGGCGGCGTCTTACTTCTACCTGGGCCTGATGAAAGAATCGTTGGATTCCGGGCGAAAAGGCTTGGCCTTGTTGGGTATTCGCTTGCCGGATCATGTCCGAATGACCGCGGTCGCGGCCGAATTGGGCAAAGTGAAGCTGAAGCTTGCCGCCACTCCGCTCCGGCGCCTGGAACAAAGCGGCGAAATGAGCGATCCCCGGGTCAAGCTGGCGATGCGTCTGTTGATCGGGATGTTTCCGCCGGCTTTTATTTCGGGCGAGCAGCCTTTATTCGGCTTGATCGTCCTCAAAAAAACGGCGCTTACGCTCAAATACGGCATCGCGCCGGAATCGGCGCTTGCTTTTACCGGCTACGCGCTGTTATTGTCCGGATTGGGAGACATTCAAGGCGCCTGGACTTTCGGGAATCTGGCGCTTCGTCTTAACGAGCGTTTCGACGATCTGCGATCGCGCAGCGCGACGCAGGTGCTGACGGCGTTATTCACGCGCATCTGGAAAGAACCCTGGCGCCGATTGCCGGAAGCTTTCGGCGAAGCGATCGACTCCGGTTTGCGTTCGGGCAATCTGCTGTACCTGGCGCACGCGTGCTACTATGTTAACCTATGGCATCCCGCGCTGGACATGAAAGCGCAGATCGAAGAAAGCGAAAAGCATATTGCGTTGATCGCGAATACGGGGCACCATGAAGCGTTGGCGACAGCCAAGCTTGCCCGGCAACAATGGAAAGGACTGGCCGGGTTGCTGGAAAATCCGTTGTCGTTCGATGATCCGCATTTTAGCGAAGCGGCTTGTCTGGCGCAGTTGGAAAGCGCGGACTATCAATCGGGAATCGCGATCTACCACTTATATAAAATGAAACAGTACTTCACCGCCGGACATTATAATGAAGCGGAACGTTACAGGGAACAAGCCGAAGTCTACGCAGGCGCGTTGGCGGGTTCGGCTTTTATGGAAGAGTATGCGCTGTACGGTTTTTTGATCAGCGCTTACGCCAGCCCTTCGCTCAACGCCGGAGCGAATCGCCGCAGGCAAACGGTCATGGGCCGCGAGTTTCGCCGTATTCGAAGTTGGGCTGCGCACAATCCGCACAACTTTGCTTGGCATGAATTGCTGTTGAAAGCGGAACGCGCACGAATATCCGAGCGTTCGGACGAAGCCGCCCGATTGTACGATCTGGCCTGCGCGGAAGCGGAAAATCAGGGTCCCGTTCGCTACAAAGCGCTGGGATTCGAACTGGCCGCCGCTTTTCATTTTCAACAAGGGCATATCGACTACGGGACGTATCTGCTGGGCAAAGCGGTATATTATTACGCCGTCTGGGGAGCGGAAGGGAAAGTGCGGCAGTTGGCGCAGCGTTATCCGCAGCACACCGTCTCGCGTACGCATGAACGCGCCCAGCACGGTTCGTTCACCGCTTCGTCGGACAGTATCGATCTCGACGTATTGATGTTGGCTTCGCAAGCGATCTCGCGGGAGATCGAACTGGATCATCTGCTTCAGGCGCTTATGGAGATCGTAATCAAAAACGCGGGAGCGCAGCGAGGCTGCATTTTGCTCCGGCAAAGCCCGATGATGGTCGAAGGACGGTATATCGCCGACGCGGACCGGATTTCGGTGGTAGTGAGGGAAACAACCTTATACGATCCTTTGCCCGAAACGCTGTTGAGGTCCGTCGAAGAAAGCGGCAAAACGCTGATCGTAGACGATGCGCGTACCGAACCTTCGCTGGTCGGCGATCCTTATATCCGGTTGCATCGTCCCCGCTCGATCGTCTGCATGCCGCTCATTAACCAGAACCGGACCGTTGCCGTCATTTACTTGGAAAACAATCTGGTCACGGGCGCTTTTACGCAAGAACGGTTGAAAGTCATCAATCTGTTGTCCCGGGATATGGTCTTTTCTTTAGAAAATGCCAGCCTGTACGAAGAACTGGAGCAATCCGAAGCCAAGTACCGCGAACTGGTCGATAATATCCAGGACGGCATTTTCATGATTCAGGAAGAACGGTTTGTCTACGTCAACGCCGCTTTGGCCGAAATGTTGGGTTACGGCGCGGACGAGATGCTGGGCGCTCCGTACGACGCTTTTATTCATCCGACGGATGCGGAGCGGGTGGAGCGTTATTACCGCAGCCGGATCGAAGGGGCGGAAACGCCGTCCGAATACGAGGCCGCGCTTGCGCACCGCGACGGCGTTCGGATCGTGACAGCGATACACAAAGTGAGCGGCGTATTTTACCGGGGCAAGCGGGCGGTTCAAGGAACCGTTAAAGACATCACGGCCCGAAAAAAAGCGGAACAGGAGCTTCGGCTTCACAAAGAAAACCTGGAGGAGATCGTCGCCGAACGCACCGAAGAGCTTAAACGCAACAACGAAGAACTGAACCGTTCCTTGAGCCTGATCGAACGGTTATCCATCACGGACGAATTGACCGGGCTTTACAATCGTCGTCATTTCAACGCCGTTTTTGCCGGAAGCGTGTCTCGCGCCAACAAAAAGCGAAATTCGTTGGCCTGCCTGATGCTGGATGTCGACTATTATAAAAAGTACAACGACACGTACGGGCATTACGAAGGGGATCAGGCGTTGAAACTCGTGGGCGAAGCGTTGCGGCGCAGCACTTCGGAAGGGCAAAGCTTCGCTTTTCGGCTGGGCGGCGAAGAATTCGGCATATTGCTGCCCGGCATCGAGCGGGAAGAATGCGAAGCGTTCGCGGAGAAAGTGCGCCAAGCGGTGGCCGCGTTAAACATTGAGCATGTGCAGAACCCCGGGATCGGCATTTTAACCGTGTCCGTCGGCGCGGTATGGGCAAAAGGCGGGACAGACATCGAAGAAGAACGGCTGTACAAAACGGCCGACGAAGCTTTGTACGCTTCCAAGCATACGGGACGCAACCAAGTGACGGTGCTGGAATACGATTGATCTATTTTCGGAATCGAAAAGGATGCCTAAGCGGGCGAATAGGACCGCTCAAGGCATCCTTTTTTTGCGAACGGCATACCGTTTTATCGCGAAGCGACGTGCGTTTTGACGCGATCTACCGGTTTTGGGCTTATGCGCGTTTGCTATAGTACGTCATAGCCTGAGGATATAGACGATCCCAAACCGGTATAGCCGTCTTTGGAAGCCGGAGAACGGGGAATCCTTATCGGACAAGGGATTGCTCCTTTTCGGCGCAAAAAGGGTGTTGGAACTGGTTATCAGGAATTCCGAGGGCTGAGCATGGAATTTGACTATAACGCCGTCTTAGTGGCTTTTGAGAGCGATTGACACTTTCCTTCCGGATGCCTAATATCATACTCAAAGTCCAGGACGGGCCGCCGACAGGCAGGCACCTCCGAATAACCGGCAGAGAGGAAGATCAACATGACGCAAGCGAAAAGTTCGAATTTGGGGTATCCGAGAATCGGCGAAAAACGGGAATGGAAAAAACTTCTGGAAGCACACTGGTCGGGTAAGATCGACGCAGCCGAGCTGGAGAGCGAAACGAAAAAACTTCGTCTGGAGTATCTGAAAAAACAGCGCGACCTGAAAACGGAATTGATTCCGGTCGGCGATTTCTCGCTTTATGATCATGTTCTCGATACGGCATTCACATTCGGTCTTGTGCCGCAACGCTTTACGGGCGGCGCCAACACCGCTTCGCATGACGAGAATTGCAACTGCGCAAGCGGCGGACATGACGAAGAGCCGACGACGGCAGCGGATGCGGGCACGGCATTTTTTGCTCCGGACGAAAACGGCGCGTACGTTCTCAATGCTTACTTCGCGGTAGCACGCGGCACAAAAGCATTCGCGGCTTCGCCGATGACCAAATGGTTCGACACGAACTACCACTATATCGTGCCTGAGCTGCAAGGGCTGTCGCCTAAGCTCACGGTTAACCGCCCGCTGGCCTTCTATCTGGAAGCCAAAGAAGAGCTGGGTATCGACGGCAAACCCGTCATCGTAGGCCCGCTGACTTTGCTGAAACTGGCACGCGGTATCGAAAACGATCGTTTCGACTCCCTGTTGGACGAACTGATTCCATTGTACGTGCAAGTGCTGAAAGAACTGAGCGAAGCCGGCGCACAATGGGTACAAATCGACGAGCCGATCCTGGTTCTGGAAACAAGCGACGAAGACGTGGCGCGCCTGCGTAAAATCTACGAAGCTTTCAATACCGCTACGCCTGAGCTGAACATCCTGCTGCAAACGTACTTCGAGTCGGTATCCCGCTACGAAGAAGTCGTACAGCTTCCGGTACAGGCGATCGGTCTCGACTTCGTCTATGACCGTGGTCGCAACCTGGCGGCTCTGGAAAAGAACGGCTTCCCGCAAGACAAGATTCTGGGCGTCGGCATTATCGACGGCCGCAATATCTGGCGTTCCGACCTGAGCGTGAAGCTGGAGCTGCTGCGCCGGATCGAAAAAGCCGCAAACGCGAAAGAGCTGTTCATTCAACCGTCTTCGAGCCTACTGCATGTACCGGTCACGACGCGCAGCGAAGAAAAGCTGGAAGCGAAGATCAAAAACGGCCTGAGCTTTGCCGACGAGAAATTGGCGGAAATCGCGACATTGGTTCAAGCTCTGAATGAAGGCGAAGAAGCGGCGGCTGCCGAAATCAAAGCCAGCGTGGACGCGGTTGCCGCTCTGAACGCGTCGCCGGAACGCAATGACGAATCGGTACGCGACGCACTGGGCAAACTGGATGCCAACCGTCCGGAACGTCTGTCGCCTTATGCGACGCGCCGCGATGTGCAAGCGAAGCATTGGCCTCTGCCATTGCTCCCGACGACAACGATCGGAAGCTTGCCGCAGACCACCGAAGTTCGTCAAGCGCGCAGCAAATGGAAAAAAGGCGAGTGGAGCGAAGCTCAATACGTGGAGTTCCTGCACGCCGAGACCGAACGTTGGATTCGTATTCAAGAAGAAATCGGCATCGACGTGCTGGTACACGGCGAGTTCGAGCGCAATGACATGGTTGAATACTTCGGCGAGCAGTTGGCCGGATTCACCACATCGTCTTTTGCCTGGGTACAATCTTATGGTTCGCGCTGCGTAAAACCGCCGATCCTGTACGGAGACGTGAAGCTGCTGAGCCCAATGACGGTCACAGAAAGTGCATACGCGCAGTCGCTCACGCAAAAGCCGGTTAAAGGCATGTTGACAGGCCCGATCACCATCTACAACTGGTCGTTCGTACGTGACGATCTGTCCCGTGCCGTCGTGCAAAACCAGATCGCTCTTGCGCTGCGTTCCGAAGTCAGCGCGTTGGAAGAAGCAGGCATCGGCATGATTCAGGTGGATGAGCCGGCGCTGCGCGAAGGTCTTCCGTTGAAACGCGAAGACTGGCAGGCGTACCTGGACGATGCGGTCTACGCATTCCGCGCTTCGACTACAAGCGTGCAGGATGTGACGCAAATCCACACGCATATGTGCTATGCCGAATTCGGCGATATCATCCAAGCGATCTCCGATCTGGATGCCGACGTTATTTCGATCGAAGCGGCGCGCAGCAACGGTAACCTGGTATCCGCGTTCGAAGACGATACGTACGACAAAGGTATCGGCTTGGGCGTATTCGATATCCACAGCCCTCGTCTGCCTGACCAATCCGAGATCGAGTCGATTGCCCAGCGCGCGCTTGAAGTTCTTGATCCGGCCCAATTCTGGATCAATCCGGACTGCGGCCTGAAAACACGGCGTGAAGAGGAAGTCTTGCCTTCGCTTCAAACGATGGTGGCCGCAGCCGTCGCATTGCGCGAGCAGTTCGCGAAAGCAGGAGCAGCAGGAGGCGCCGGAGCGACCGGCGACCGCATCTAATGGGGCTGCTCGACGAACTGCGAACAAGAGTGATCGTCGCCGATGGGGCGATGGGCACGCTGCTGTATCTGAACGGCATCGACCGCTGCTTCGAAGAGCTAAACCTGACCCGTCCCGAGCAGGTGCGCCAGATCCACCGGGCGTACCTCGGCGCGGGAGCCGAAGTGATCCAGACCAATACGTATGCGGCGAACGATCACAAGCTGAAGCGTTATAATCTGGAGTACGAGCTGGAATCGATCAACCGGGCAGGCGCCCGGTTGGCCCGCTCGGCCGCGGAAGGCACCGGGGCTTACGTTCTGGGCACGATCGGCGGTATCCGCAGCACCAAGCCCGGCGAAGTCTCGCTCGGCGAGATCAAGCGGAGCAACGAGCGCCAGATTGAAGCTTTGCTATCCGAAGGCGTAGACGGTCTGTTGCTGGAGACCTTTTACGATCCCGAGGAATTGCGCACCACATTGGCTTTGGCTCGCAAGAAAACGGATCTGCCGATCGTGGCGCAAGTCTCGACGCAGGACTCCGGTTACTTGCAAGACGGAAGCACGTTGGCTGAAATGTTTGCTATTTTGGAAGGTTTGGGCGCGGACGTAGTTGGGTTGAACTGTCGGCTCGGTCCGTTTCATATGAATCGTTATTTGAAGCAGGTTCCGCTGCCGAAGCATGCGTTTCTGTCGGCGTATCCGAACGCGGGTCTGCCCGAGTACAATGAAGGCCGTCTGAGATACCGTTCGGGAGCGGACTATTTCGGCAAAAGCGCTCTGGATCTGCGCGATCAAGGCGTGCGTCTGATCGGCGGCTGCTGCGGCACGACGCCCGAGCACGTAGCCGCAATGGTAGAGTCCGTAAAAGGCGCCGCGCCGATCACGGAGAAAATCACGGAAGCGCTTCCCGAAACAGAGGCGCAGCGGATCGAAGTGCGCGAGACGGTCGCCGAGCTTGCAAGCGCCAACGACGCTCCGCCGACGGAAACCTTGTTCCACGAGATCACCGCGGCCAAGGACCATTCGGTGATCGTCGAACTCGATCCTCCGCGCACGCTGCGTACCGAAGGGTTTTTCAAAGGCGTCCAAGCACTCAAAGAAGCCGGTATCGACGCGCTGACGCTGGCTGACAATTCGCTGGCAAGTCCCCGGATCGCCAACGAATCTTTGGCCTCCGTGGTCAAAAACAAATACGGCGTCAAACCGCTGGTGCACGTTGCTTGCCGGGACCGCAATATGATCGGGCTTCAATCCCATCTGATGGGTCTTGCTGCTTCAGGCATCAATCAGATGATCGCGATCACGGGCGATCCGTCGAAAGTCGGCGACGTACCGGGTGCAACATCGGTCTACGATTACAATTCGTTCGATCTGATCAAGCTGACCAAACAGTTCAACGAAGGCCGCCTGCCTTCGGGCCGTTCGCTCGGTCTGCGTGCGAATTTCTCGGTAGGCGCCGCGTTCGATCCAAACGTGCGCCATCTGGACAAAGGCGTGCTTCGCCTGGAGAAAAAGATCGCCGCCGGAGCGGATTATTTCATGACCCAGCCGGTCTATGACGAAAAACGGATCGAAGAACTGTACCATGCAACCAAGCATCTCAAGCAGCAGATTTTTATCGGCATCATGCCGCTGATCAGCGCGCAGAACGCTTCTTTCCTGCATAACGAAGTGCCGGGCATCCGCTTGACCGACGAAGTGCTGGGCCGGATGCAGCGTTACGAACACGACAAAGAAGCCGCGATGCAAGAAGGGATGAACATTTCCCGCTCTTTGATCGACGTGATTCTGGAATACTTCAGCGGGGTGTATATCATGACTCCGTTCCTGCGTTACGAGCAATCCGCGGAGCTGACCCGTTATGTGCACGAAGCGGCAGCCAAGCGCAAAGGACATCGCATTCAATAGGGCTAATCGAAATAGGGTTATTCAACTGTAAAAGGATTTCAGACTGCTTCCGTAAGGGGCAATTTGAAATCCTTTTTCTGATGGGCTGCTATTTGGATTGGTTTTTATTCAGTACCGATTCGAAGCACGACTTTACCCGCAAATTCCCGATTTAACAGACGGTGCGCGACTTCATTAAGATCCGTCCACGGAGCTTCAATAGATAGATGGGGCTTCAACTTCTGTTCCACCACGAGTTGGCCCAGTAAGGCAAGATCGGCAGGTCCGTTTTGTCGACCCAGCTCTTCGCCAAGGAAAAAGCCGTAGAGAGTCCGCCCGCCTGCCCCGGTAAACGCATGAATATCGAAATGAGCCGTGGATGAAGCTGAATATCCCATAGAAACCAGCGTCGCGCCAGGCTTGAGCATTGGTACTAACGCTGTTAGGGTATCGCCTCCTACCGAGTCGATGATGAGGTCGTAGGGACCTGAAACTTTGGCTCCGATAGGCGGGAATTCACCGACAATGACTTGATCGGCTCCTGCATCTTGCACCCAACCTGCCTTTTCTTGAGAACGAGCCGTGCCGACTGTCCATGCACCGCTCAGTGAAGCCAACTGATGAAGCATCAGCCCGACGCCTCCAGATGAACCTGTAATCAGTAGACGTTTGCCGATTAATAAGCCGCCTTTACGAAGGGTATACAGCGCAGAAAGTCCGGCAACCGGAAGCGTCGCGGCTTGAGTGACCGAAATACCCTCCGGAATTTCGGTCATGCTAGGTACAGGAACAGCGATTTGCTCGGCCCATGCCCCTCCAGTCAGCAGTCCGAAGACACGAGTCCCTTTTTTTGGACCTATACCGCTTGTTGCAGGTTCTATGACGATCCCTGCAAAGTCCCAGCCTGGGCGATAACCGTCACCATAATCGGAAGCATCCCGAACCTCGCCTTGATTAAGCGAAAAGGCTTCGACTTGTACGAGTGCTTCCAATAAGGTAGCCTTTGGAGCTTCCACCTTTCGTATTGCAAATCTACCGGTAATCGATGAATCATAAACAACAGCCTGGATCATGTGTATGACCTCCTCATCCTCAATGGTGATGCCTTGCTTGTGGTTGACAGGGAAGAGTATACTGGGGCCAACGCAAGGAACCAAGAGTAGACCTACACTTGACAGAACAAGATGGGGCGTAGAGGAGGCTATTGAAAATGAAACCAATCGAAATTCCCGTTCGATCTACTTTACAAGCTTTTCTGCGTGAGTCTGAACAAATCAGGATGCGTCGTCAACAAGCCATTGCCAATCCGTCGCATCCGTCTTTCAAGCGATTCACTCAACAGGAGTTGAATGACGAAGCCTGTCCCACGTATAAAAATTGGCTCATCGGTCGTTCCGCCCGTTTGCCGGATCGCAACACGGTGCTTGAAATTGCTGCTTATCTGGAATGTGACGGAGAGGAACGGAATACTCTGCTGTTAGCTGCTGATTATATTCCTGAATATGAACCGCTGACTGGACCGAAATTGGAGCAGGCCTTGGAGGTTGCCCATTCGCTAATGGATACGCTGTCCGTTCCGGCCTTGATAGCAACCGACGATCTGCGGATCAAAGGCTTCAATGAGTCGTTTATACGCTTGTTTGACCTTTCTGCGGATCTATTTACCCAGCAGGAGGTAACGATGGCCGACTTACACTTTAACCCGCAGCTTCCGGTACGAGGACGTTCGGTATTCGATGCAGAGTCGTTTACATTGTGGGAAGCACATATTCAAAGTGAAGTCCATGCGTGGAAGCAAGACCCCTTGCTGTCCCGTTATGGTGGACATTGGATCGATCGACATCGCAAGTATACAGAGTTCAATCGATACTGGAGCGAGAATAAGACACAACCTCCGGTGGAATCGATGGGTTCCAAGCTATGGCTTGCGAACATGGAAGGCGATCAGGAGCTAACCCGTATTCGTTATCGTAATGTGAGAATGGATACCGGCACCCGATATGGACTGAAGGTTGTGGCGTTTCTCTCGGTGGATGATCCGGCACGTCGTGTGTTTGAACGGTTGGCGGGATCGGCTGCTATTCATGAAAAAAAGAGCTTTCCATGCGTTCGCTGATGCGGCGCGGTGGAAAGCTCTTTTGTCGATCGGCGTGCCTTAGTCCATGATCCCGTCATTGTAATAATTGATAATATCCCGGCGGCGGATAATCCCGAGGAATACGCCGTCATGATCCGTTACGGGCACGAAGTTCTGATCAGCGGCGAGAGTCAGCATATCCTCCATATCCGCATCGATCACGACCGATTCATTATGCCGATACCGCTTGATGCTGCTCAGCGAAATATCGGACATCATCTCCAGATTGAAGTTGAACGTGTTTTTAAGCTTCCATAGCAGATCGCCTTCGGACAACGTGCCTACGTAGCGGCCTTGCTCGTCGATAATCGGTACTGCGGAATAATGATTCTTCTCCAGCAAATCCATTGCTTCCAGCATTGTAGCGGAAGAGGGGATATGCTTGACTTGATCTTTGGGCAGAAGAAAACGCGAGACTTCCATGTAAATATACACTCCTTAACCGTCGAATTTCCGAACCCTTATTCCTATTAAAACATAGTTGAGGTCTTTTTTGAACGTTTAGCGAGTTATACGACAAAAGCGTAACTATTTTAGCGGGCAGACCGTCTTTGATTTAGAAGGGTTTTTAAGCGGCTGAACAAAAGGTTATGCGGAAGAAAGGCGGAGATCAACTTGTTGAACCGATCGGTATTGAGCATTAGGGAGCAACGGCGTGAAGGCTTCCCTTGTAATTTTAAGCATGCGGATTTTTGGATCGATGGCCAGCGGTTGTATGATTCGATTCTAAGGTTGTATCCCAACATGGATGATATCGCTTGCCTGGGATTCGGGAGCGAAGCTTTTCAAAATAAACAGATCGACAAACTATTGTTGAACGTAGTTGCGGATTTTCCGGATGACCGACGTGCTCTTTATATCTGTCCGGCATGCGGCGATTTGGGTTGCGGGGCCGTGTCTCTACGGATCAAGCAGGAG
Source organism: Saccharibacillus sacchari (assembly GCF_037722395.1). GTDB lineage: Bacteria > Bacillota > Bacilli > Paenibacillales > Paenibacillaceae > Saccharibacillus > Saccharibacillus sacchari_A. Next base: position 109,340 of record NZ_JBBKAR010000043.1, read on the forward strand.
GAGGGGATGGTTGTTTGGTACGACTTTGGGATTGAAAGTGAAGGGGATTCAAATCCAAGGGTGACTTCGTTGCCCGAGATCGGTCCTTTTTTCTTTGAAGAGGAAACTTATGCGGAAACCATTCGTGCTACTTACGGATTAGACGGTTTTCATTGGCCTAAAGCCGATTCTGACTATAACGAGGAGGCTGAAGTATGAGTCTGCGTCGTCATTGGGCTCTTTTTTCTTTGCTGGGACTGATTGCGATCGCGGTTATCCTCTCTTTTATCCGTCATGAGCCGGTTCGCTATGTAGAGGCTAAGGAAACGGAGGCGCCGCCGGCCATTGCCGATCGGATCAAGCAGGAAGGCGTGGAAGACCGTCTGATGCTTTTGGAACACGAGGGTTGGACGTACGCGTATTACGGTAGACCGGACAACGCCTACGAAAAAGTGCGCGTTCAGGTCATCGACGAGGGATTCTTTTATACGGTGAACGCGATCGTCGAACATGCGGATAACGAACAGTCGATCAACACGGACAGTCTGGTTCGTTTCCAAAATGAGTCCGGCAAAACAATCGAAATCGGAAAAACGGAAGTGCCTTGGGATTCATGAAATTGAGCAAAAGCGGCAAATAAACTGATAGAGAAGGATCGGCGGGGCGAAGTGTTGAAACTAGGAAGTAGTTAAATAGAAGGAAAGGGTGACAGATTGCATGTACGAAGAATTAAGCCAACGACTCGACGGCTTCGCCGGAAGCAAACGCCGAGTGAAGGAAAAAGTTCAACCGGAATGGATCGAAGCCGCGGAAAAAGAATTGGGTTATCGCTTGCCGGATTCCTATAAATGGTGGATTCAGGAATTCGGAATGCTCCGCCTGGGAGGGACAGAGATCTTTACGCTGGCGCCGCCGGAATTTCAAGAAGAAGCCCCTGACGATCTTATTAATCAATACCGTTTGAATATCGAGCAGGATTGGATTCCCAAAGACCGTTTATACCTATTCATGCCGGACGCGGATGCGGAATTCTTTTTCGATGTCTCGCAGCCGATTCGGGAACCTGACGTTCCGGTCGAATATCCGATTATGCTGTTTGAACCTTTTGGGGCGGAAGCCGAAGAATATGCGGCCGACTTCGTTTCTTTTTTGGATCGGTTGTTGCAAGAGAGAGGGCATTAGTAGCTTGGCCAAGTTAAATGTACGAAAAAAGATCGCCTGCTGCATCCTTGCGGATCAGCGGCGATCTTTTTGCATCGGTCATTTCGACGTCGCGCCTTCCGGCAGCAACGCTTTGATCCGAAACGCCATCCGCAGCCGCAGCGTTTCTTCCGGGTCTTTCAGACTGCGGCCGATGATCTCCTCGCACTTTTCCAAGCGGTAAATCACCGTGTTGCGGTGGATGTACAGCCGCTTGGCCGTTTCGGCGAGCTGGCAGTGTGTTTCCATATACACGGACAGCGTCTGAAGCAGCATATGGTGGTCTTTTAACGTCTCGTCCGTAAAGCCCTGCATCGTATCCGTGTAAAACTTGCGCAGATGCTCGTACGGGATCATGCGCAGGATTTCCGGCACTTCTTTGGGCTGATAAATTTCGATAAAACGGGTCTTGCCTGCGATTCCGCCGAAATAGAGAGCTTCGTTCGCTTCCTTATAAGAGATCGGAACATGGGCAAGCGGTTGAGCGTAACTGCTGAAGCCCAGCGAGAGATCGGAGCCGTAATGCGTGGAGATTTTGGTTTGCAGTCTCTCCAGCAGCGACACGAAAGACGGCTCGACCGTTTTCCAATCGTCGATCAGCGGCATGAGCAGCACATAGGCGCGGTCATGGGTGAACAGATGAAGAGGATAGCGGAAGTTGGCCAGCTCGGCTTCGAGATGCTCGGCGATCCGATCCTGTTCCGCTTTGTATTGGACGAAAGAAGTCGTTTTTTCCGTACCGTCCAGCTTGGCGACCGCGCATATGTAACGTTGGTCGCCGGACAGTCCGAATTCGCGTCCGCGGCTGGCGATCTCTTCGCTGCCGGAAAATGCGCCTCCGATAAAGTTGGCGAAAAAGTCGTTTTGGATACGCCGCCGGTTCTGCTTGAGCGCGTTCTCCTTCATTAACTCGAACGCGATGACGTTGGTTGCCTGTTCGACCGTCAGAATGATAGAGCTTTCGGATAACGGAACAAACCCTTCGATGCACAGATAATGAAGCTGGCGATGGGTATAGACCGGGAAAAGAGTCAATGTCTCGCGCTTTTCGTCCAAAAGGGAAAATGTCGAACAAATCGAAGGCGTCTCCAGAAAATGTCCGCCTCCGGCTACGGAAGCTTCAAGTCCGGCCGCTGTGGAAGCTTGTGAGAACTGTCCCGAAATCGGCTGTAAATAAGGACCGAGCAGCAGAACGGGCAGGTGCAGCAAAGAAGACAGTTGGTCGAGAAGTTTGGGAATGCCTTGGCCGCTCATAATTTGTTGGGTAAATTGGCGATGGGTCTGCATGGCGTTATGAAGCTCGGTTGTCCGCATGTCGAGGATATGACTGAGTGATTTATTGACGATATCCCCCAGCGAAGTATTGGCAGGAAGCTCCAAGAGCGGAAGATTTAACTCATTGGCCAGCTGCACGGCGGAATCGGGCATACTGCCTAGATACCGTTTGCTTTTGATACCGAGCGCGGCGCAACCTTGCAGGCTCATAACCCGAATCAGTTCAAGCAGCGCGGATAAATCGTCTTTTAAATGAAAAGCGGTTGTAATCAGCAGTTCGTTTGGTTTTAAATAAGGGATAATATCGGGAGCATCCATCATGTTTACGGTAAAGACTTCGCGATTCAATCCTTTTGCTCCCGCGGTGATGATCGTTTCGTTGAATACGGGCAGTTTCAGTAAGTCGTCGAGTTTCATTGTTTTCGTGCCCCTTTGGTTAACATGTACAACAAGTCTTTTGATTCTTCTACAATTCCGTGAATGATTTCAATGTGGTTTTATTCTACAATTAATCAATCGCATTTGCCAAGTCATTTAAACTAACATCGGTTAAAAATCGTATAGAGTTGGAATAAAGGCTATAAAAGGCATGACATGCATGAAGGAAACAACCCGACCTGCAAAACATGTGTCGAAACGAAAAGCACGTCGTCGAGAACATGCGCTGTATCGGACGGACAAATCGAGGAGGCGTTAACAGATGACGAAGTACCGCGAAATCCATGCACCTTTGAGAACGATTATGACTCCGGGGCCTGTAGAAGCCGATCCGAGAGTGCTGCGCGCGATGGCGACGCCGATTCTCGGACAATTCGATCCCGAATTCACACGGATGATGAATGAGACGATGGACATGCTCCGGCAAACGTTCCAGACGACCAACCAGTGGGCTTTTCCGGTAGACGGCACATCCCGTTCGGGCATCGAAGCCGTTCTGTGCAGCCTGATCGAGCCGGGCGATAAAGTGCTGATTCCGATCTTCGGCCGTTTCGGCCATTTGCTTACGGAGATTGCGGAGCGCAACGGAGCCGAGGTTCATCTGATGGAATGCAAATGGGGCGAAGTCTTCGACCAACAAGCCGTGATTGACGAAGTGGAGCGCGTGCAACCGAAAATTCTCGCTGTCGTGCACGGAGAAACGTCCACCGGCTGTATGCAGCCGCTCGACAAGATCGGTCCGGCTTGCCGCGAACTCGGCGTTTTGACCGTAGTGGACGCGGTGGCTTCGATCGGCGGTACTCCGGTCAAAGTGGACGAATGGCAGCTCGATGCGGTAATCGGCGGCACGCAAAAATGTATTTCCGTTCCTTCGGGCATGGCGCCGGTCACGTACAACGAACGCGTGGAACGCATTTTGGAAAGCCGCAAAAAAGTCGAGCGCGGCGTCGCGCAGGAAAGCGATCTGCATTACGTGGCGCATCCGATCCGCAGCAACTATTTCGATCTTAGCCAGCTTCAGGATTATTGGGGCCCGCGTCGCCTGAACCACCATACGGAAGCCACGTCGATGCTGTACGCGCTGCGCGAAGGGTTGCGCATTTTGCTGGAAGAAGGACTCGAAGAACGCTTCGAACGTCACAAATTGCATGAAAAAGCTTTGATGGCAGGAATTCGCGGTATGGGTCTCGAATTGTTCAACGACGTCGCCTGGAAACTTCCGGTCGTGACTTGCGTGAAAATTCCAGCGGGCGTGGACGGCGAATCGGTGCGCAGCATGCTGCTGAACCAGTTCGGGATCGAGATCGCAAGTTCGTTCGGGCCGCTGCACGGACAAATCTGGCGGATCGGCACGATGGGCTACAGCTGTCGCAAAGAAAACGTGTTGTTCGTATTGGCTGCTCTCGAAGCGGTATTGATCCGCCACCATGCGCCGATCACGGTAGGACGCGGCGTGCAAGAAGCGCTGGACGTGTACGAGCGGGTAGAAGCGGGCGCTTTGGCTTTATAAAGAAATATCGCAACAAAAAGGATTCCGAGCATTGACGGAGTCCTTTTGCGTGAGAATACGAGATTCGGATTTTTCGGATATTCCTGCTTTCCTGCGATACTGCGGAGAAGTTTTAAACGGAAGGTGAAGCCATGCGAAACAGGTTAACGTTAAAGTCAGGATTGGCAGGGCTTCAGTGGTTGTTTTTTCTGTTCACGAATACGATGGTCATTCCGATCACGGTAGGCGTGGCTTTTGATCTCCCGCAGGAAAACATTCGATTTTTGATCCAGTGTTCGTTTGTGCTGACCGGTCTGGCTTGTATGGTCCAAGCCGGCCTGGGGCATAAACGGGCCGTGATGGAAGGACAGTCGGGTCTGTGGTGGGGCGTTATTTTGAGTCTGTGCGCATCCGCGCCTTCGCTCGGGATCTCGCTTCCGCAGCTCGGTTGGAGTTTGGCCGCAGGCATCATGATTTCGGGCGTGCTCACGATATTGATCGGACTGTTCGGATTGTCCGGCCTGCTCTCGAAGCTATTCAGCCCGGGCGTTATGGCCGTGTTTATGTTTTTGCTCGGCTGCCGGTTGAATACGATCTTTTTGCAAGGCATGCTCGGCATTACTTCCGGCCCTTCCGCCGTAGGTTCTCAGATTCAACCTCCCGTGTTCTTTTTGGCTTCGGCGGTCGCTTTTTTCGTAGCCGTGCTGTCGGTCAAAGCCAAACGTTCGATCGCGCAGTATGCGCTGTTGATCGGCATCTTGGGCGGCTGGGCGCTGCATGTGTTGTTTTTCGGATGGGATGCGGCCGTGGGAGCGGAAACGAACGGTACGGGAGCGGCGAATCCGGGTATGAATCTGTTTCCGCTCGGCGGACCGGAAAACGGACTCGATCTGGGCGTCGTCGTGATTGCGGTGATTGCGGGCCTGATCAATACGTCGAATACGTTCGGCGCTTTGAAAGGCACGGATTTGATCTACGGACAAGCCGCCTCGGCCCAGCAGTATCGGCGTTCGTTCACGATCAGCGGCGCGTTGGCGGTCTTGTCGGGTCCGCTCGGGATGGTACCTTACGCGCCTTACGTCTCGTCGATCGGATTTCTGGAACAAACCCGGATACGCGAACGGCTTCCGTTCGTACTGGGCGGCCTTCTTTTTGCGCTTATCGGTCTGATTCCTCCGATCAGCGGCGTGCTGACCCATTTGCCGCTGAGTATCGGCAGCGCGGTGCTATTCGTCACGTACCTTCGCCTGATCGGTTCTTCGCTGCATTACTTCGGACAGATTCGGATGAATACGGCGAACCTGTATCGAACGTCCGCTCCTTTGTTTATCGGCATTATCGTCATGGGCTTCCCGTCGACTTATTTTTCTTCGTTGCCCCCGCTGCTGCGTCCGCTGCTGGGCAACGGATTGCTAGTCGGTATTTTGTTGGCTTTGGCATTGGACCGTTTAAAAGCAACTGCGCCGGAGCGCGGCTCCAATCTGACTCCCGAAGAAGTGCTTGGCAAGGAACAAAACAAAGGCTTCGGTTGATTTGTAAGAACCATGTAAACTTTTTTTGTTCAACATCAACAGTCGCTCTTCTTCATAATCTACGTTTTTGCTAATGAATTGCCGCGTCAAGCTGATAAAATAAGAACCATAAATCAAGAAGGTGAGAATACATTACACAAAGCAGTGATGTTATCTTACCGGAACCCGATTATTCGTAAACGATACATCGGCGCAGGCAACCAAAAAGAGGGAGTGGAGCGAACATGTCTACAAATTTGGCGGGGAAATCAGTGGAGGAAACACAGGTACGGGAAGCAACCAATGTAGACGACTCTTTAAAACCGAAACGGGACGGCGAAAGAACGGTAGGCCCGATCGCGTACATGTTCATGTGGATCGGGGACGGCGTCAATCTCGGCAACATGACGCTCGGAGCCAGCTTGATCGCGGTGGGGGTCGCGACGTTGAACGCGTTCCAAACGTTCGTTGCCGCGATCTTGGCGATCGGCATCATCTCGGTTATCTTCGCGCTCAACGACCGATTCGGTTATCGGACCGGCATTCCTTATGTAGTTCAGTTGCGCATGTCGTTCGGCATTAAAGGTTCGGTCATCTCTTCATTCCTGCGCGGCATACCCGCGATCGTCTGGTACGGATTCCAGAGTTGGGTCGGCGGTACCGCATTGAACGAAATCGTCAAAGTGCTGAGCGGCGGCGCTTTCGATAGCGTTCCGATCTGCTTCATCGTATTGCAGGCGGTACAGATCGTGTTGTCGCTATACGGGTTCCATGCGATCAAATGGGTGGAAACGCTTGCCTCGGTCGTGATCATGCTCGCTCTGGTCTACGTGTTCGGTCTGCTGCTCACCCAGCATAGCGAAGATATCACGAACGTATGGGTCAACGCGCAAGGAACATGGGGACTTCCGTTCTTCGCGTTCATCATGGTCTTCCTCGGCAACTACGCGGCAATCTTCCTTAGCGCCGCCGATTACTCCCGTGAACTGAAGTCCGGAATCAGCGACAAAAAACGCAGCGCGCTGTACTTCGTCCCGATCATTGTGGCTTACGGCTTCGTTTTGACGATCGGCGCCATGATGGCGGCCGCGACAGGCATTTCGAATCCGGTCAAAGCTTTTGCGGTCATCGTGGACAATCCGTATATTACGGTCGCGGTATCGGCGTTTATCGTCATCGGCGCGGTAGCCGTCAACATGGTCGCCAATATCGTGCCTCCGGCTTACGTGATCTCGCTCGTGACCAAGTTGAAATACAAAGCTTCCGTTGTGATTACCGGTCTGCTGGCTCTTTGCTCGTTCCCTTGGGTGCTGGTGCAAGACTCTTCGGCCAAAGGCTTGAACACGTTTATCTTAATCTACTCCGCTTTCCTCGGTCCGATCGTCGCGATCTTGCTGGTCGAATACTACATTCTGCGCAAGCAAAAAGTGGATTCGGCCGAGTTGTACCGGGAAGACGGCGATTTCAAAGGCTATAATCCGAGTGCGATTCTCGCCATGCTGATCGGAGCGGGTGCGGCGTTCCTGCTGGTGGATATCGGCTGGATCATCGGTTTCGTCACGGCGGGCATCGCCTACGTGCTGCTCAGCAAATACGCGTTCAAAGGCTCTTCGTTTAAAAAAGGAACCATTTACGATACCCATTCAAACTGATTCAAAAGGAGATATCATATGGAAAAGTTCGATTTGATCGTACGCGGCGGCAGCGTGGTGCTGCCGACCGGCGTAGCGCAAGCGGATATCGGCGTCGTCAACGGCAAAATCGCCGCGATTGCGGCCGAGCTTGAAGGCGAAGCAGCGCAGGAATGGAACGCGGACGGCCAACATGTGCTGCCGGGCATGATCGACGTGCATGTTCACTTCAGCGAGCCGGGACGCGAGCATTGGGAAGGATTCACGACCGGTTCGGCCATGATGGCCGCCGGAGGCTGTACCACCTTTTTCGATATGCCGCTGAACGGGATTCCGTCAACGGTAACTGAAGAAGCGCTGCTGGACAAAGCCCGCCTGGGCAACGAGAAGTCGGTTGTCGATTTCGGTCTATGGGGCGGACTGGTTCCGGGCAACGAAGACGATCTTGAGCCGTTGGCCGAAGGCGGCGTGATCGGTTTCAAAGCGTTCATTTCCACCACGGGCAACAAAGAATTCGAAGCGGTGGATGATATGACGCTGCTGACCGGGATGAAAAAGATCGCGGCGCTCGGCAAAATCCTGGCGCTGCATTCGGAAAGCGCGGCGATCACCAACTGGCTCAAAGCGGAAAAAGAAGCCGCAGGACAATTCGGCGCCGACGATTATCTGGCTACGCGCCCGATTATCGCCGAGGTCGAAGCTGTCGAGCGTGCGCTGTACTACTCCGAAATCACCGGCTGCGCCCTGCATTTCGTGCATATCAGCTCGGCGGCGGCGGTCGCGAAGATCGAAGCGGCCAAAGCCCGGGGCATGGACGTGACGGTCGAAACCTGCGCCCATTACCTGCTGTTCAACCATGACGATCTGCGCGAAAAAGGAGCAATCGCCAAATGTGCGCCTCCGCTGCGCGAAAAAGAAGAACAGCAGCGCCTGATCGAATTGCTGGCGGCAGGCAAGTTCGATATGTTGACTTCCGACCATTCGCCTTGCCCGTACGATATGAAAGACCCGAAAGACTTCAATCTGTTCCAGGCCTGGGGCGGAATCAGCGGCGGGCAGTTCACGCTGCTGGCTGCGCTGGAAGTCGCGCTCGCGAACGGTATTCCGTTGGAAAAAATCGCCGCTTGGACCGCATCCAACCCGGCGGAACGCTTCAATCTGGCCGATCGCAAAGGCACCATCGCCGTCGGCATGGACGCCGATCTGGCGATCGTCGATCTGAACGCAAGCTTTACCGTAACGCCGGAAAACTATTATGCCAAGCATAAAGAAAGCCTGTATATCGGCCATACGTTCCCGTCGACCGTTATCGGAACGGTCGTACGCGGCCATATCGTCGTGAGCGGCGGCAAAGTCGAGAAGGCGCCGGCCGAAGGAAGCTGGCAGAAGCCTGCGGGCTTCGAAGTTGGCGAGCAGCAGTTGTCGGCGCAAGAGTAAGCATGCAGTAAAAGTGGTTTTGAAAAAAGACCGCTTCTCCGTCATTTGGCGGGGAAGCGGTCTTTTTTGTAGTTTTAAACGTCGCAAATGCTGGAAAATTCGAACACCACCATCTGGTGACAAGACCATTCCGGTACGGTGCAGCGAATCTGTCCGTTTTCCTGCGAAAACGGGAGGGGAAGGCGTTGCGGCGCCAGATATACTTTGCGTACCGTACGCTGCTCGGCCAATCGGATATCCGTCGACTTGACGAGCGGAAGATCCTCGATGACTTCCGTATCTTTACCGCGACGTACGGGAGAGGCATACAGCAGATGCAGCACGTTGCGGTCGGCGGCGGATTGCCGTTGCAGCGTGACGATGCCTTGCGCAGGCAGATCGACGCTCAGCGTCCGCTCTCCAGCCGCCGATTCCAACAGTCGATCCAGCAGATGCCGCACCATTTGTTTGACTGGAAGACTGCCGTATTCGGCGTAATCCGCGAACAGATTCCATGCCGCATAAATGCCGTCCGCGCCTTCGGTGATTCCCGTTCCCGCATCTTGCAGATCGGAAGGCGCGTGTCGGTGAGAACTGAACGTGAACAGATCGCGGTTAAAATACGGATGTTGCCGACTGCCCAGCGCTTGTGCGTTCTCGGCCAATTCGATCTCGTACGCATTTGCCCCAATCAAAAACGATGCCGGGCGAAGCGAAGAAAGCTCGAACTGAGGACGGGCGTAGGTCGGATTGAAAGGTGATTTTCCTACCCACTCGGCTCCCAAACGCAAAGCAAAACGCGATTCGTCCGGAAGCAGTCCCGATTGTCCGGTAGCGAAAACTTTTCCGCCTTTTGCCGTGAACGCGTCCAGTTTGCGTAGCAGCTCCGGCGTAATTCCGATACAGTCCGGCAGGATCATGATTTTATACATAAGCCAATCACTGTCGAGATCCACAATATCGAATAAATAGTGCCCTTCAAGCAAAATGCGCACCGCTCCGGTATCGGCTGCCGCAACGATTGCGGGGTCGGGCGCTTGGGCACCGAACGCCGTTGCTGCGGCTTCCGCCGACAGCAACGCGATATCCGCTACCGATACGACTTCGCGGCACCATTCTTCTTTGGCTTCGACTTCCGCGTAAGCTTCTCCGATCAGCGCGTACGTGGCAGGGTCCATTTCGCCGAGCGGATGCAGTTGGTCGCCGATCGAACAACCCGCGCCGTTCGCCAGGCTCAGCGCTGCTTCGTAACGCAAAGCGTTAGGATGCTTAAATCCGCCGAATTCGCCCCACGACTGATGGAATTTTCCGGTCATGCCAAGCACGTTCATACCGAGTCCCTGCGCATAACGGGCCGATAGCGGGAAGTGATCATAGCCCCAGCCGCCCGTCGGCAGCGATTCCAGCTCCAAATGCGTGTTCAGATCAGCCAGATCGCGCCGTCCGCGCCGGATATGTCCGTTGTTATGAAACAGCGGCAGATCGGGCTTCGACGCATGAACGGCTGCGTCCATCGCGGCTCCGTACTTCAGATACGTTTCTTCCCAAAGCTGCTGCATATCTGCTGTATTCCGAGGGTCCGATCCGCGCTTGCGAATCTCGGCGACGCAGAATTGGCAGTAACACTCGCGCACGCCGACGATATCCAGAAAAATCCCGTCCACGTCGTACTTTTCGGCTACTTCGCGCACCTGATCCGCCAATATCTCCAAATAAGGCGTGTTCATGCAAAACTGATGATAACCCGGTTGCATAAAATCCGCCGCCCAGTTGGTTCGCTCCTGTTTATCGCGGATCAGCCATTCGGGGTGGCGGCGAGCCAGTTTTTCATCCAATCCCGCTGACAGGTATACCGGCGTTTTCACTCCGATCTCATGCGCCGCTTCGATCTGTGCGCCTAGCAAGTCAAATGACAACTGCGGATGAATCTCGTTCGCTTCGGAAGGGTGATAGGCCCAACCGTGATGGCATTTGGAGAACACCGTAATCGAATCCACATGACCGAGCTTCAGCATGTCCTGGAATTGTTTTTTGGAAAAGCGTTGCCCGATGTCCCCGATCGCTTCGGACGTATGAAAATCCAGATGAACCTGACGGAATCGCATTCCATGTTCCTCCTCGATGGTGTAAAGTATCGTACGATATCTACCACTTTATCGGATATTCGGGCTTAAAAAAGCTGACAATATCGACTATGTATCGTACAATCTCTACATCCTAAACGGAACGTAGGTACGATAGCAGGATGGGAGAGTAGGATCGGATAAGGTGGACAAACTGAAGTGCTGATTAGCCAGCGTGATCAGTGTGTGGAAAGGAGAGTGAGCCTATGCGTACGTTGGAGTTTAACACACCGCCTTTTCCGCAAATTGCCGCGATCGGACATGGCATCTGGCGGCAGGGGATGATCCATGCCGAGCGTGTTTTTGGAGCGTATGATCTGATTATCTGCGGATCGGGCGTGTTGTACATGGAAGAGAACGGAGAGCGGTACGAGATCGGGCAAGAAGAGATGTTGGTGCTGGAGGAAGGGTTGCGACACGGCGGCTACCGTCCGACAGAGGTCGATACGGAAGTGTATTGGATTCATTTTCGGCATACGGCTGCAAATGAACGTAGGCAGCAATCGCGTGAAGATTTGGCGCCGGGCCAACCTTTGCCGCCGCGATCCAGTCAGGAGACGGCTCCGGGTCCAGGTGTCGTCCGCATCCCCAAATTCGGCAGAGTCGATCTTGCGTCGCTGCGGCCTTTGTTGGATCAGATGCTGCGGCTGCACGAAACCCCGACGCTGGCGCGCTCTTACGAACTGCATATCTTATTCGGCCAACTGCTGCTTGAATTGCAAAAAGGACTTACCGTGTCTCAAGTGCGCTCGCGTGCGGATCGGCTGGGTGAAGAATGTGCGATTTATCTGGAACGTACGTTGACGCTTCCGTTCGATTCCGGGCAAATGGAACAGGAGCTGCATTATCATTTCGATTATCTGTCCCGATGTTTGAAGCAATATACGGGGATGAGCCCGCTTGCTTACCGTCATCATTTGCAGATCGAACGTGCCAAACGACTACTTACGCATTGGGATGAACCGCTTACGGCAATTGGCGAGCAATGCGGGTTTCGCGATGCCAATTATTTTTCTCGTTTGTTTAAAAGGGAGACTGGGTTGACTCCGGGCGAGTATCGGCGGAGGCATTCTGTTTTTCGGGTATGAATTTTGATTATTCATGAAATACTGTTTGGGAAGCTAATAACCCATGTCATGGAGAGGCTACAATGCTTTAAAAGCAACGTGGAAAGAACATTTCGTCTGCAAACAAAGCTAGATTGATCTTTAGGCAATGTAGATACTTGGTTCGTTCTTAAATTGCTTGATTAGTCGTTGTACATTGCTTTTTCAGCAATCTAAGTCTATCCCTGCCCTTTTATTCAACTCTACATTGACGAATCGGCAATGTAATGAAAATCTTGAGTAAAATCAGTTGTTTCGAATCCCCGTCCTTAAAAATATCTTTTCCGCAAACACAAAAAAGCCACGCCAAGTGTAGAAGCGCAGCTTACATGCTCTAATCATCCATCTATCCCAAATACACCCAAAAGTAAAAATAGATCAGCTCTGTTCCCGAACAGGACCTTATCCATTTCTTTCTGATCTATTTCCGATTAAATCCGAAATAAGAAGCGGCGTTGCCGTACGCGATATCCTCCGTCATGCGTGACAGAAGATCCAGATCGTCCGGCGCTTCGCCGCGATCGGCCAGTTCGCCGATCCACTCGCATAAGACGCGCCGGAAATATTCGTGCCGCGTGTACGACAGGAAACTGCGCGAATCGGTCAGCATGCCGACGAAGCGGGACAACAGGCCGTTATCGGCCAGCAGCGTCAACTGGCGGCGCATGCCGTCGCGGGTATCGTTGTACCACCAGCCGGAACCCAACTGCATTTTTCCGGCAATGCCTCCGCCTTGATAACAGCCCATCAATGCCAGCAATGCCGGATAATCGCCGGGATTGAGCGAGTAGAGGATGGTCTTCGGCAGACCGGATTCGCTTTCGGCGCGGTCCAGCAGGCGGGACAGCGATTGGGTTAGCGGCAAATCGTTCAGCGCGTCGTAGCCGGTGTCGGGGCCGAGCTTGCGGAACATCGGCGTATTGTTGTTGCGGTAAGCGTGCAGATGCAGCTGCATGGTCCAGCCTTGCCGCGTATACATGCCGATCAGGCGGGTAAGCAGTTCGGTACGATAGCGCGTCACTTCGACTTCGCTCAATTCTTCGCCGTGCAAGCGTTTGGCGTAGATGCGTTCGAGTTCTTCCGTATCCGCTGCTTCGTATTTGAGCGTGTCCAGCGCATGGTCGGACAACCGTCCGCCGCGTTCATGGAAAAAGCGTACGCGTTCTTCCAAAATGTCCGTCAATTCGGCGAAAGAGGAAGCCGTTCGTCCGGACGCCTGTTCCAAACGGGCGATCCAGTCCCGGAATCCGGGTGCATCGATATTGAGCGCTTTGTCCGGACGGAAAGTGGGGAGCACCGTAAAGCGTTGCTCTTCTTCCGCCAGCAGCCGATGGTACTCCAGATCGTCCGCCGGATCGTCGGTCGTGCACACGATTTGCACTTTGGAATTGGCAATCAACGCGCGGCGCGTGAATTGAGGCTGCTTGAGTTTTTCGTTGGCTTGTTCCCAGATCTCGGGAGCCGTGCGTTCATTCAATGGCGACTCGATTCCGAAAAAGCGCCGGAGTTCCAGATGGGTCCAGCTGTACAGCGGATTGCCTACCGTTCTCGGCACGGTTTCCGCCCAGGCCACGAAGCGATCGTAGTCGGAAGCGGAGCCGGTAATCCGTTCTTCGTCGATTCCGTTTGCCCGCATTAGCCGCCATTTGTAATGGTCGCCGTACAGCCAGGCTGCCGTCAGGTTGGCGAACGGTTTGTCTTCATAGATTTCTTTTGGATCGAGGTGGCAGTGGTAATCGATGATCGGCATATGCTGCGCATGTTCATGGAACAGCTTGCGCGCCGTTTCGGTAGAGAGCAGGAAGTCGTCGTTCAAAAAGCCGCTTTTCCCAGCCGATGTGACAGCCGCGTTTTCCGGTGAACCGGATTGCCCCGTTTGACCTGCGTGCGTCGTTTTCGTATTCATAGCGTAACCCCCGTTTTAAAAATAGCCAGTTCGCGCACCTGATTTTCTTCGTTCCGCGTTTTGCGGCCGCTGGCGACTTCGATCAAATAAGCGATAAACGATTCCAAAATTTCTTCCATCGGCTGTTCCAGCAGCGGTCCCGCATTGAAATCCATCCAGTGGCCTTTTTTGGCGAACAGTTCGTTGTTGGTAGCGACTTTGACCGTAGGCACGAAGCTGCCGAACGGCGTTCCGCGTCCGGTCGTGAACAGCACCAGCTGGCAATCGGAAGCGGCGAGCGCGGAGGAAGCGACCAGATCATTACCCGGTGCTTGCAGCAGGCTCAGTCCTTTTTTGCGCAGCTTCTCGCCGTATTTCAGAACATCGACGACAGCCGAAGTTCCTGCTTTTTGCGTGCATCCCAGCGACTTGTCCTCCAGCGTGCTGATGCCTCCCGCTTTGTTGCCCGGCGACGGATTTTCATATACCGTTTCCCCGTGAGAAAGAAAATACTGTTTGAAGTCGTTGATCAGCCACACGATATCTTCGAACACTTCTTCGTTTTCCGCGCGGGCCATCAGCATTTTTTCGGCGCCGAACATTTCGGGAACTTCGGTTAAAATGGTGCTGCCGCCTTGACCGATCAGGAAGTCGGAAAAAGCGCCGAGCAGCGGATTGGCGGTGATGCCGGAAAATCCGTCCGAGCCGCCGCATTTCAAACCTACGTTCAGCTCGCTTAACGGCACGGGCTCACGTTTATCGCCTACAGCCGCTTGATGCAATTCTTCAAGCAGTTCCAGCCCGGCTTCGACCTCGTCTCCGACCTCCTGCGCGACAAGGAACTTGACCCGGGATTCGTCGAAGTTGCCCAGCATCTGCTTGAATTCGGCGACGATGTTGTTTTCGCAGCCCAGTCCGAATACCAGCACGCCGCCCGCGTTGGGATGATTGACGGCGTCCATCAGAATACTGCGCGTCATCCGGTGGTCGTCGCCGAGCTGGGAGCAACCATATGGATGCTTAAGCACCGTCACGTTGTCGAAAGGTCCGAGGTCGGGATGGATCGCTTTGAATTCGGCAACCATCAGCTCGGCGACGCCGTTCACGCAGCCGACGGTCGGAACGAGGAACAGATCGTTGCGAATGCCGACCTTGCCGTTACTGCGGCGATAGCCGTCGAAGGTGAGTCCGCGGTTTGGATAGGAAACAGGATGCAGCTCCGGTTCATACTGATATTCTTCTTCGCCCGCGAGCGTCGTTTTGATATTGTGCGTATGAATCCATCCGCCGACCGGAATATCTTCGGCGGCATAGCCGATCGGCGCTCCGTATTTCATGACGACTCCGCCTGCCGGGATCGACGCGGTCGCGATCTTATGGCCTTGCGGGACGTCGCTTAGACTGGACACTTCCGTTCCTTCCGCATCCAGATGCTCGCCGCCGGACAAAGGACGCAAAGCAACAGCAACGTTGTCGCGGGGATTCATTTTCATCAAAGTCCGCATATGGCAGTCCTCCTATACAAATTGATGGAGCTGTAAGTCCGAAGAGTCAAGTTCGTGCATATGGCCTTCGAGGCGAGCGGATAAGCCGGGAATCTCGTTCAGATCAACGCCCCATAATGCAGTTTGACTCAAAATACGGGGGATGAACTGATCCGGGTCGGCCCACGCCCGGTCGAAAACGCCCAACACCGAAGCTTCGTCCTGCCGCACGATCCGATCGCCGCGATAGCTGTACAGCAAAGCGGCAAAAGCAAGCGTGATCCGCGGAGGAAGCTCGCCCCGTTCCCGAACGTAGCGGAGCAGGATCGGCAGCAGGCGCGCTTTGAATTTGGAAATGCTGTTGAGCGAGATCGAGCGCAGCTCATGCCGGATCGACGGATTGCGGAAACGCTCCAACACGGCCTGCGCGTAACTTTGAAGCTCCTCCACCGGAAGGTCGAGCATCGGAATCAGTTCCTGTTCGATCATGGATTGAAGGAACGTGGAGAAGGCTTCATCGTTCATGACGTCTTCGACCGTTTCCAGACCGCTCAGCAATCCGAGAGGAACCATCGCCGTATGCGGACCGTTGAGCAAATGTACCTTTCGCTCGCGGTACGGCGTCATATCGGAGGTCACCACTACGTTAAGGCCGGCTTTGGCAAGCGGGAACTGTTCTTTGATGATTTCCGGTCCTTCAATCACCCACAGCAGATAAGGTTCGGCGGTTACCGCCAACTGATCCTCGTAACCGAGCCGCTGCGCCAGTTCCTGTTCTTTGCCGCGCGGGAATCCGGGGACGATGCGATCGACCAGACTGCAACAGAATGTATTTTGCGTATCCAGCCATAGATGGAACCCTTCGTCCAGCATCCAATCCTCGGCATGCTTTTTCACGATTTCCAGCAATTTCTCGCCATTCCGGTCGATCAGCTCGCAGGGGATGATGGTGAAGCCGGATTTACCCAGCGAATATCGGCGATACAGTAAGGCAGTCAGCTTGGCCGGGAATCCGGCAGGAGGTTTGTCGTTCAAGTGATCTTCCGGACGATATACGATCCCCGCTTCCGTCGTGTTGGAGACGATGATCGAGAGCTGATCGTTATCCGCCAACGCCAGATAAGTCTCGTACTCCATATAAGGGTTGACCAGACGGTTCACGCTTCCTACAACTTCGGCGGAATCGACAGTTTGGCCGTTTTCGATCCCATTCAACAGCACCGTGAACAAATAGTCCTGCTCGGCGAATTTGGTATTCACTTCTTCCGAGATCGGTTGAACGAGAACGGCATTGCCTCCGAATAAGCCTTGATGGTTCATTTTCTGAAGCTGCCAATCGATGAATGCCCGCATAAAGTTGCCGCCGCCGAACTGGATGACCTTTTCCGGGAAAGCGGCTACTTTTGGCACGATATTGCGCGACAGTCTGGGTAAACTTGTCATGCTTTTGGCTCCTTTGAAATGAATTTTTGCACACGTGAACATTTTGCTTTGAACAAGACGGCAGTGCCGAACACTCAACGGGTATCCGGCAGCCAGGTGCAATCAGTCACCGTCTTTGTTTATCAAATTTGCTACAGAACGGCGTTGTACCAGCTTGCTGCCGAGCAGGCGCTGAACGGGTTCGGCGTCAGGCTGTTCCATGCGCCGAAGCAGGAGTTTGGTTCCTTCGGCGGCAATCTCCGATACGGACTTATGGATCGTCGTCAGCGGCGGATTCGTGTACTGGGCGAAGATCATATCGTCGAAGCCGATCAAGGAAACTTCGCCGGGAATCTGGACCCCGCGGTCGAAGCAGGCATTCATCGCTCCGATCGCCATATCGTCGTTGCCGCAGAAGACGGCAGTCGGACGGTTTTTGAGATCGAGCAGGGTGTTCATGGCCGCGTATCCGCTCTCGATACTGTAGTCTCCAGGCACGAAATAGTCCGGATTTGGCGATAGGCCGTGGGCGATCAGACTATCCATATAGCCCAGCCGCCGTTCGGAAGAAGACTTGAACCCCGGCTTGCCTTCGATGATGGCGATCAAGCGGTGTCCGCATTGCCACGCATGATCCGCAGCGGCATGTCCGCCGACCCGGTCATCCGACGCTACGTTGGGAATCGACGGATCATCCAATTGGCGGTTCAAGACGACTAGAGGTATTCCGGCCGACTGAACATGATAGATAAACCGATTGTCTAACTCGCTCTGGCTCATCACCAGAATTCCGTCGTAGCGGCGGGGATTGATACTGTCCAGACTGCCCGGATCGTCGATGCCGCTGACGGTCAGCATATACTGCTCGTCCAGCTCTCGGCGGATTCCTTTGAGCGCATCGGCGAGAAAGCTTGAAGAAGTCCCTTGCTCAATACTGGAAAAGAATAATCCGATCGTGTTCGACTTGCGCGTAACCAGGTTTTTGGCACTGTAGTTGGGCACGTAGTTCATATCCGAGGCGATCTTCGCGATTCGCTCCCGCGTGACCGGCTTGATCAACGGACTGCCGTTCAACGCCCGGGAGACGGTCGTGTGCGAGACGCCTGCCGCTCGTGCAATGTCTTTGATCGTAATCATGCGTTTCGCTCCCGACTATGGATGTTAACGTTTTCATCATAACGAGCATGGAAGTCTTTGTCAACGATCCAAATTGCGGTATTCCCGCGGCGAGACGCCGGACAATCGCTTGAACATTTTTCCGAAATGCGAAAAGTTTTCAAAGCCGACCTGCTCGGATACGATCGTCACGCTGTTTTTGGTCTCGCGCAGTATCCGTTGAGCTTCACGAATGCGGGTGATATTCACATATTCGGCAAAACCGAAACCCGTCACTTCTTTGAATGTCCGGCTCAAATGGCTTCGGCTGATGTAGAATCGGCGCGATAGCTCATCCAGCTCAAGCGGTTCGGCGAAGTGTCCGTTGATATGCCGCACCACTTCCGATACTTTCCGCTGAACGGGGGTAATCTCGGGCATTGGCGATACTCTTGGCTTACGCGAAGCGCGTGCCGCCAGAAGCAGCAGTTCGCCGGCCATATGCCGAACATGCAGACGATAGCCGGTAGGACGCACATGCAGCTCATTTAACAGGGAAATCAACAGTTCTTCGGCGTGCAGCCGTTCTTGCAGGTTCAATGACACCAACGGACAACCGCGGATAAAAGGAGTTCGCAGCAGCTCGCGTTCTTCCGCCGAAAAGCGATCGAAATAGCTCGTCGAGAAATAGAGCACAATCCGTTCGTGGTCAGGAATGCCGGAGTCGGTACTTTTATGTACGGCGTTGGAATCGATCAGAATCAGGTCGCCGGCCCGGATTCGGTAGGAGCTGTCTTTGACGAAATAATTGCGCTCGCCGCTGAACAAATAATACAGCTCATAGCTCGCATGGTAATGATTCTGGATCATGGAAAAGTGTCCGCAGCGACGATCGAATTCGGCCCGGATTTCATCCTCGTTATCGCCGTAATGCAGAAGATCAGGAATCGCTTGCAGGTTCATCACAACGCTCCTTTCACGAGTTGGCTACTGTCCGCACCGACTCTGTTCTTTTGCGGTAATACGCTTTCATTTTATCGTTCTATTTTAGCAAAAAAAGCGGGGTCTGCGTCAAGTAAGCGTTATAAGCGGGGTAATGTGGCAGAAATTGGGCTAGCCTTTTTTGGAGGGCTGTATATTTCCAAACAGGGGAGAGGTCGAAATGACGGTTACGTTTTACCTGGCAGGAGACTCGACGATGGCGGATTATCCGCAGGATCGATCGCCGATGCAAGGATGGGGCAATAAGCTGCAACTCTTTTTACAACCTGATACGAATGTCGTGAATGAAGCGGTTTGCGGGCGCAGCAGTAAAAGCTTTATCGACGAAGGCAGGCTGGATCGTATTTTGCGGCTCATCGGGAAGGACGATTACTTGCTGATCCAATTCGGGCATAACGATGAAAAAGACGACCCGGATCGCCATACAAGTCCCTGGGGAAGCTACGGCGAATATTTGAAACGTTACATAGACGGAGTACGCGCGAAAGGGGCGAAGCCAGTTCTGCTCACTCCGATCTCCCGCCGCTGGTTCGATGCCGACGGATTGCTGACGCAGACGCACGGCGATTATCCCCGGGCAATGGAAGCATTAGCGCTGCGTGAAAATGTACCGTTGATCGATCTGACCGGACGTAGCGCTTCCGCTTACAAAGAAATGGGCCACCAGCGTTCCCGGCAGTGGTTTACCCAGTTTGAAGCGGACGTGCATCCTAATTATCCCGACGGGATTATGGACGACACGCATCTTAACGAAGACGGCGCCGTCGCAATCGCCCGAATAGCCGCACAGGCGTTGGCCGAGATCGGCATTCGGGAGGTTCGACCTGTCTCCGAGCTTTTCGACGATGTTCAATCGCAGGTCGACGCAGGAAAAAGCGCGCCGGCGGTTGCTCCATGACTGCCGAGTTGAAGCGGGAGCTGCATCTGAGCGGACAAGTGCGCATTCACGTTGCCGAATCCCATTCTACGGCGATCAACCACGTGCTGCGAATGTTGACACGCGACTTGAACAGGGTACTCGGCAGCGAGCCTCAATGGGTAGACGATCCCCGACAGGCGCAGATCCGTATTGCTTTGGCTGGCGAAAACGACTCTTGTCCCCAATCACCGGAAGCCTTCGGATTTCGGTTTGTTGCTGGAACCGTATTGCATATCGTCGGACATGACGAGTTGGGGATCGTGTACGGCGTGCTGGAGTTCAGTCGAAGGTTTCTGGGCATCCAGCCATTCTGGTATTGGATGGATCAGAGTATCAAACTTCAAAACGAAGTTATGATTCCGTGCGTCGATTATGTTTCTCCTCCTCGCAAAGTGCGGTATCGAGGCTGGTTCGTGAATGACGAGGTGTGTCTGATCGGCTGGAAACCGGTGTATCCGCCGACGCGCGAAGTGTGGAAGCCGGTATTCGAAGCGTTACTGCGCTCCGGAGGCAATATGGTCATTCCCGGAACGGATTTGCCGCGCCACGGCGTCCATTACGAATTGGCGTCGGAAATGGGGCTGTGGGTGACTCATCATCATGCCGAACCGCTCGGCGCCGAGATGTTCGCCAGAGCCTATCCTGGGCGCGAGATGAGCTACTTGAGAGAACCGGAGCGTTACGAACAATTATGGCGGCAGGCGATCCAAGAGCAGCAGCATCGAAAAGTCGTCTGGGTGCTATCGTTCCGCGGTCAGGGCGACAAGCCTTTTTGGGAAGACGATCCGAGTTTCGATACCCCGCTCAAGCGCGGCAAGCTAATCGGTCAGGTCATGCAAAAGCAGTACGACATGATCCGCGAATACGTAGAAGATCCGGTCTGCTGCGTAGCGTTGTACGGGGAAATCGCGGAGTTGTATCAAAAAGGATTCATCTCGTTACCCGAACATACGATTAGAGTCTGGGCAGATAACGGGTACGGTAAAATGGTATCGCGGCGCAGAGACGAACTCAATCTTCGGATTCCTTCGCTACCGCGAGTCAAAGATTCTGGCCGTCATGGACTATATGTGCATGTAACGTTCCACGACCTTCAAGCTTCGAATCATCTGACGATGTTCGCAGGGAGCGCCGACTTTTTGAAAAGCGAGCTAGAAGGGGCGTTTGCTGTCGGAGCATCCGATTATCTGATTCTCAATAGCGGAAACATTCGGCCTCACGCGTATCCGCTCGATATCGTCAGCACGCTGTGGAATGACGGCACAATCGATACGGAGCAGCATTTGCAAAGCTTCGTCCGATCTTATTACGCGTCGGAGCATGAGGCGCTAGCGCGGCTTTATCGCGAGTATGCCGAAACGACTCTGCCCTACGGGCCGCACCTTGACGACTTGGCAGGCGAGCAATATTATCATCATCCGGCGAGGCAGATCATCGGCCATTGGTTGCAAGGAAAAGAAGCCGAGAGTGATCGTCGTTTGGACTGGGCGGTGAGTGCAGGCACATTCGAGCAGCAGGTAAAAGGGTTCGAAAAACGGCTTGCACCTGCACTCGACAGATGGAAAAGTTGGCTTGCACAATGTGACGAGACGTTGGCGAAGCTCGATGACGACGACCGTCAGCGGGCTAAAGATCATTTGCGGTTTCACGGGGAGCTGCATTTGTCGGGGAGCGAGGGCTTTTATCAACTCTGCCGATCCTATGCTGCATATCGACAAAAGCAATATCCGCAAGCGTTCGTACTGGCTTCGGAGTCGCTCTGGCATTACCGGCGGGGGCTGGATACTTTGCGCGCGGCCGAACATGGAAAATGGGCCGACTTTTACCGCGCCGATTGGTTGACCAATATCGCAAGCACGGCGCAAAATGTCGATACGCTGCGAAAAGTTCTTCGTATGCACGGAGACAGCCCGGATTTTTTCCTGTGGTACAAACTGTATCTGATGCCGGAAACGGAGAAGCATATTTATTTGGAAAATACGCACCGCGAACCGCTCACGGATGACGATTTGGCGACGCGATTGAAAGAACGACTGTTTACGGATACGAATCAGGAAGCCGAAGGCAACGTTGACCGGTGACGGATTTGGGCAAACGCAATCTTCGAAAAACCGCCTTTCAGCAAGTCGAAAGGCGGTTTTTGATCTTCTGTGTTCAAATCAGGATCAAGAAGAAAATGCGGGAGTTGTCTTTGGCATGAAACTTCTTTGGTTATCTTCGAATGTATTCGAACGAAAAAGATCAAGATTGCTGTGGGAAGTCTGCGCCAATCGTCGTTTCTTTCCATTCTTGAATCGAGCTTAATAGGGTTGTGAACTTATGGGTTGCGGCTTGATAAGCGCCGTTGCCCAAAAGCAAGCGCAAAGGAGGAGCATCCAGTTCGGCGATTTTGATGACCGCTTCGGCTGCTTTGGCCGGATCGCCCGGTTCCTGACCCGCGCTTTGACCAATGCCACTCAACATGCGCCCGACCGTATTTTCATACTCAGGGATCTGGGTTTGCGTTTTGACCGAAGAACGACCGCCCCAATCAGTACGAAATCCGCTCGGCTCGATGATCGAGACGTGGATACCGCTTTCGGCTACTTCCTGCGCCAAGCTCTCGGACACACCTTCTACCGCGTATTTGGTCGCATGGTAATAACCAAGCGTAGGGAACGAAGTCAAGCCGCCGATCGAAGAGAAGTTAATGATATGGCCGGATTTCTGCTTGCGCATCAGAGGCAGAACGGCGTTCGTCGCGTGCATGAGTCCCCAGAAATTGATTTCGAACATTTTACGCGTTTCTTCTTCCAGACTTTCTTCGACAGAAGCAAAATAGCCGATTCCGGCATTATTCACCAGCACGTCAATTCGGCCGAATTTTGCTTGAGCGGCAGATACGGCTTCTTGGATCTGCTGCGTATTCGTCACGTCCAGCTTGAGCGCAAGCACTTGATCCTCGCGACCTTCAGCAAGCTCCAGCAGCGATTCGGGATTGCGTGCGGTAACGACGACAGGATATTGTTGCTCGATCAACTGAGTTGCCAGCTCTCGTCCAAATCCTGTCGAGCAACCGGTAATGAACCATACTTTTTTCTGTGACAAATGACTTCACTCCTTCAACGGGGATATTCCCAGCATACAAATTAAAGTGAAGTTTAAGTCAAGTAACAATTTTTGATTCATCAAAAGCTGGTAACGACCATAAAATTCGCACTTGTTCATTTCAGATCAAAAAGTCTTTTTTTCCATGTGCAAGCAGATCATATATCGCCATCTTACGATTGATTTTCTCCAAATGCTCAAGCGTTTGATTCATCTTCCGCTCAACATCCTGCTTATGCTCCAACAGAATCAGTCGCCGCTCATGGAGTGTTTCGTCGCCTTGCTTGACCAATTCGACGTAATTTTTGATATGGTCCATCGTCATCCCGGTATCACGGAGCGCGACCACCAACTGCAACCATTCCAGCTCGGGTTCGCTATACAGCCGACGCCCGCCACTATCCCGCCCGATCGGCGGAAGGATGCCTTCTTTTTCGTAAAACCGCAAAGTCGAAGCCGGCAGACCGAATTGTTCTTGGACTTCTTTGATCGTGAACAACATAAAAACCTCCTTTTCGTTAAAGTTCACTTTAACACGAGATAGAAATTTTAAAAAGAAACCAGTCCACCTGAATCTCCTCAGAGCTAAATGTCCAGCGCGAAGCATAAACTCCACTTTCAAATATTTTGTACATAAAAAAGCCTGGTCCATAAAGACCGGGCTTAATGTTTGTAGAAAAGGTTTGAGTCTGACCAAAGCGCCAAGCGAAGAGAGAAATTCAGTGAAAGACGCCTTTGAACGTGGAAAGCTGTAAGCTTTCTACGTGAGACAGCGGCTTGTGAAGCATTTCGAAGAAATGCACTTCGGCAGCATACGCTGGCAATTTCTCTCGCAGCCTCCCAGCTCACCAACGAATAGGACCTTACGCAGAAACATGAGCAATAATCTCATCCGTCAAATCCAGCCTAATCTGATCCTGAAAAGCACGAATCCCGTATTCGCGATTAAGGTACTGCGTAATCGCTTCGATCAGCGAACCTTCGTTGATATACCAGTCGCGTCCTTGTACGGTAATATGCGCGCTGTAACCGAGATCTTCATCCCACAGCATTTCAACGGTAACTTCCGTAGGCTTGATCGCTCGGCGTTCTGCGATATTCAGACAGACCGCGTTGATAATTTCATCCATCGTAAGCTGCATGGCTTAGTAACGTCCTTCGCGTTCGCGCGAACGGCGACGGTTTTCTTTGACGCTACGGTAAACAGCGCGGACGATAACGAACAACATGTACAGAGCAAGAACATTGACCAACAGACCCAGGATTCCGCCGAAAGCTCCCATGTTTGCGAACAGGCTGCCGAACAGAAGACCGGCGATGCCGCCAAACAAAATGCCGCGGAACATAGCGCCGCCGAAGCCGCCACGGTTATTGGTGTTGTTACGGTTCAAGCTGCTGTTATTGGATTGCGTATTGGAGTTCGAGCGCGTGCCCGAATTGACACTATCGGTATTTTGCGATTTGTTCGGCGTGCTTTGATACGATCTGGGACCGGAGCTGAAGCCGCCGCGACGCGCGTCCGCTTGGTCCGGTACGATGGCCGAAGCACCGAAGATAATCAAGAAAGACAGCATGACGGAAAAGAACTTTTTGGATCGACTCATAATAAGTGAAATTCCTCCTGTAGTTTTGCGATGACCACGATTGAAAGTAAGTTCAAAAGGGTCAATGCAGTAAGGTCTTTGGATAATGGGCAAAGCTTAAATTTCGCCCTTCCCTGACCTTATACGGAGGAATTTCGAGAACGTTTCAATTTTTAAGCTTCGGCCGTCCATTGTCCATACTCTTGCTCGACCCAGTCGATCCAGTCTACGCTGGCTTTGGTACGCAGAATCGCTTTTTGCAACAGAATGTAATCTTCAAAGCCGATATGGCCCGGATTGCGGTGTTCTTTGGGGATGTTGTCCTGAATATCTTTGTAATATTTAATACGATCGACATGGTACGCGCGCCGATCCGCAAACATACGGCGAACCTCGGCAGGTTCTGCCAGATGGATACAGAAGCATTTTAGATTGAATTCGTCGCGCATGACCGGAGCCGCCGTTTCTTCGAGCAACCATTCATGCAGCTTCAGCGTGCCTTCGGGCGTGATGGAATACAGCTTTTTATCCGGTTTGTCTGCTTGCTGAATCCATGTGGCGCTAAGCAATCCTTTTTCTTCCATGCTGCCGAGCAAAGGATAAATCTGGCTGTGCTTGGCTTGCCAGAAGGGCTGGATCTTGAGCATCAAATCATAGCCTGAAGCTTCTTTGCGTGAAACCAGGGCAAGCAGGCCGTAAGAAAGTATATTCATGAAATCACCCGTTCTCCATATTCAGGGCGTCCCGCCGAGGGACGGCGCACGACCTCTTCCCAAAGTGTACAACATAAAAAGATGCCGGGGCAACCAACTCCAGTACGGGCAAAGGGTTAAATAGCCTGCTAATAACGAAAAAGCGCAGTCCCGAAAAGGAACCGCGCCGCACTATTAAACTTTTTTCATAATTCATTACGGACACATCATTGCTGATGCACGATGGCGAATTGTTGTTATTTCGAAGATTCACCGGTACGTTCATAACCGTTCGAAATAAGCTCCAACTCACCCGTTTTCGGGTCGATCAGCATACCGTGTACAGGCACACCGGCAGGCATCAGCGGGTGATTGGCAATCATATTCACGCTGTGCATAACGCCTTGAGTCTCGTTTTCTACGCCTTTGAACCATTGACCCAGTTGTACCCCGGAATGATCGAGCGTGGCAAGCACTTCGTCCGAAATTCCGCGTTCGCGCATTTTGCCCATAATATGCTCGGCGTTCAGCGAAGCCATTCCGCATTCATGATGACCGACCACGATCACTTCCTCGGCTTGCAGCTCGTAGAGAGCAACCAGAATGCTGCGCATAATACTGCCGAAAGGCGACGAGATCACGGCGCCGGCCGTTTTCAGAATCTTGGCGTCCCCGTTGCGAAGGTTCATGGCCCGCGGAAGCAGCTCGGTCAGCCGAGTGTCCATGCAGGTGAGCACGACGACTTTTTTTTCTGGAAACTTGCCGCTGATAAATGTTTCGTATTCTTTGTTTTCGACGAACGCTTTATTGTGGTCCAAAATATCCGTAATCTGAGTCAAAGCCGCTTCCTCCTTTTTTCGCCCTGGAGCGTTATCACGAATTTTACATAACACGCTAGGGAGAATTCAAGCCCGAATTTTGCCGAAATTAGGCGAAAGCCGTTTAGAAGCGTGCTTCGGAAGCCGTGCGGTGATCTTCGATCCGGATACTGGAGCCGAAAGATTGACCGTCGCTGGCCAATCGTACCGACGATTTATCGAAACCGCTGATCGTGATGAACAAATTCTGATCCAGATAAACGGAATCGTTTTTGTTCATGATAAACGTGATCGGGCTATCGGAAGCAAGCGTCAAATCCGAAGGTGTCGTTTCGTCGACGAGCCATAGCGCGATGGCTCCGCTAAGCGAACATCCGCAACCTTCGTTATCGTAAGCGATCCGGAGATAACCGGGGCGGCCCTGAAATTTTTGGTCCAGCAGCGTTTGGGCATCGGGAGAAACCGTCATACGGAAAGAGATTGACATGATGCAAGACTCCTTTATCGAAATTATATTTTGCAAAACCTTTTATTGATATTGATTATAGACCCATCAAAACGTATGATCAAGAGGTAAACAATAATTTTTACCATTTTTATGAAGGCATTAAACAAACGAGGTGAATTTTCCGGATGGAACAACAATTGCAGGAACAATGGAACGGATTTCGCGAGCTTGTAGCCAAGATCGGAAGCTACAATGAAGCTGTAGGTCTGATGTATTGGGATCTTCGTACGGGAGCCCCACCCAAAGGCGCGGAAACGCGTGCGGAAACGATTGGACTGCTCTCGACAGAAGCTTTCAAGCTCGAAACGTCGGATGAAATGGGTACATATCTGGAGCTGTTCACGCAAGAAGCGAACGCGTCGCAACTGGACGATATTGATCGCAGACTGGTCGAAACGGTCAAAAAAAGCTACGATCAAAATCGCAAAATCCCCGAGAGCGAGTTCAAAGCCTATACGATTCTGACCTCCAAATCGGAAACGAAATGGGAAGGCGCCAAAGAAAGCGGAGATTTCGATTCGTTCGAGCCTTATCTGACGGAGATCGTAGGCACATTGCGCAAATTTATCGGATATTGGGGAGCGAAAGACACGCCTTACGATACGTTGCTCGATATGTACGAACCGGACATGACCGTCGAGCGTCTTGATGACGTATTCGATCGGTTGAAAAAACGTCTGGTGCCGTTGGCGGAAGCGATCGCGGCGTCGGAAATCGTGCCGCATCTGCCGTTCCTCGACGAAAACTATCCGAAAGAAGGCCAAAAAGCGTTCAGCCATTTCATTTTAAAAGAGATGGGATACGACTTCGACGCAGGCCGACTGGACGAAACGGTACATCCGTTCGCGACGGGTTTGAATCCGGGCGACGTGCGCATCACCACGAATTACCACGAACACGACGTGCTTAGCGCGGCGTTCAGCTCGCTGCATGAAGGCGGACACGCGCTGTACGAGCAAAATGTCGATCCGAAACTTACCGGTACGCCGCTGGCTCAAGGCACGTCGATGGGCATCCATGAGTCGCAATCTCGTTTTTGGGAAAATATGATCGGCCGCAGCCTGCCATTTTGGCAACGTTACTTCGGCGAGCTGCAAAAGCAGTTCCCGGACCAATTGACAGGCATCACACCGGAGAAATTCCATTTTGCGGCTAATCGCGTGGAAAATTCGTTGATCCGGATCGAAGCCGATGAATTGACGTATAACCTGCATATCATTATTCGCTACGAAATCGAGAAGATGCTCTTTAATGAAGATCTCGACGTGAAAAAACTGCCTGAAGTGTGGAACGCCAAATACGAGAGTTACCTGGGCATCACGCCGCCGGACAATTCCAAAGGCGTGCTTCAGGACGTTCACTGGTCGGGCGGCGCTTTTGGCTACTTCGCTTCGTATTCGCTCGGCAATATGTACGCGGCGCAAATGATGCACACGCTGCGCAAAGAGCTGACCAACTTCGACGAGCTGATCGAACAAGGCAACCTGCTGCCGATCAAAGAATGGCTGACGGAGAAAGTATACCGTTTCGGCAAATCGAAAAAACCGTCCGAAATCATTTTCGACGTGACGGGCGAAGAATTGAATCCCGATTATTTGGCGGATTATCTGGAACAGAAGTACACAAGCCTGTATAATCTGAAGCTGTAACACATTGTCTTGGCTTGATAGAGTGATCGGAATCAAAGCGAATGACAACCGTGTAGCTGTAAGCCAATGTTAGATGAAATCCTGCCGATTCTTTTAGAGAACGGTGGGATTTTTGTCTCCGAAGAGAAATGTAAGGAACATGGAAGTTTTGAAAATGAAGAGAATATTTCTGAAAAACGGAGAAGGGATTCGGTGACACGCATGTTTGGTTTTCGCGTCATCAAAACGGCGTTGGCAGCTTTTGCCTCGGTCATGGTTGCGCATTTTGTAGGGATTCCGTCTGCCACATCAGCGGGGTTGCTGGCGATTTTGGGATTGGACACCACTATCAAGCGAAGCGTCAAAACGGTCGTCGACCGCTTTTTTGCTTCGATTGTCGGTTTGATCGTCGCTTGCGTTTTATTCGGCACACTTGGTTTTCATTATTGGGTGATTCCGCTATACATTCTGGTTGCTTTTCCGATCATCGTCAAAGCGACGTTCAAAGGCGGAATCGTAACCAATGCGGTCGTGGTTTTCCATGTGTTTAATGCAGGAGAGATCACTTGGCCCGTACTGTGGACCGAGTTGCAACTGCTGGTGATCGGTCTGGGCTCGGCGATGCTGGTCAATTTGATCTACATGCCGAACCCGGAAGAAAAGCTGTCCAAAATCCGCAGCGAAGCCGACGAGACATTTTCCCGTATTTTTGCCCAGTTCGCCCGAACGCTTCGCAATCCCGATTATGTCTGGGACGGCAAAGAACTGATCGAAGCGGATAAAAAAGTAGCGGAAGGGCTGGAACTGGCAAGACGCTCCCGCGAAAACCAGGTGCTGAAGTCCGATGAATTCTGGGGCGTGTATTTCGTGATGCGCAAGCAACAATTGGAATCGATCCAAACGATGGCCCAGCTCGTGTCGCAAGTCTATCGGCAGATTTCCCAGGCTGAACTCACGGCAGAGCTATTCGATCGGTTGGAAAAAGACGTGAAAAGCGAGCATTATACCGGAAAAGCGGCGGAAATGCTGACAGAACTGGAAGAGCGGTTTAAAGAAATGAGCCTCCCGGATACCCGCGAAGAATTCGAGGTCCGTTCCGCGATCCTGCAACTTTGCCGCGAGCTGAATCGGTATTTGGGGATGTCGAAAAAGGATAAAGCTCCGCATGTGACGTGAGGGGGCTGGCGGATGGAGGGCTGCGGGGTATTCGTTAGCATATGGTTCCGATGTGCCTTTCTTCGAAAAGACTGTACTGCACGAATACCCCTCCGCCCTCCTAGCCAGGGTGGTGTAGGCAGGAAAGTAATGAAACGAAACGATGATTTGAAATCTTGCTTTAAGTTGCATGGGAAAATGGTTTTGAAGTTCATAACCTCATAAAGTCGTTTCTTAATGTGAGTGAAAGTGTTGCAGTCTTTTATCGCTTTTGCATTTCCTGCTTAAAAGTCGGAAATGACCTGGAGCGGTGAATGATTGTGGCATTTTTTATTTGAAAGGACTTGTTTATTAGGGCGTGTACGCAAACTCCGAAGGGGGCAGATTGAGCTGAATTTTCGTTCTCATCAAGGAACTTTTCCGAAGGCGTGCCGGGGCACGTCAAGGGAAAGTGACGTAGAGGAGGGCGAAAAGGCAGCTCAAGATGCACGTCGCCTGAGTTTGCGTACACGCCCTAAAGAAATATTCAAATAGAATTACAGCTGCCTTGAAGAAGCTTCCTTAATAAAATCCAATCCAGCTTACTCAAGGCAACACGCGACCGAAACGAATTTCTCCCGCAGCGCCCAGGTTTTTCAACGAACAGAACTTTGATCAAAAAACTTTTTTCAAAAAGAGATGAACATACGTTCGTATTATCGCGCTTTTTAGAAAAAGTCTGCTATAATCAAGAAGAGAAGAAGCAGGTAAATGGAGGGGAATCATGGCTACTTTAACGCCGATGATGCAACAATACGTTAAGATCAAGGAA
This sequence comes from Saccharibacillus sacchari, assembly GCF_037722395.1. Classification (GTDB taxonomy): domain Bacteria; phylum Bacillota; class Bacilli; order Paenibacillales; family Paenibacillaceae; genus Saccharibacillus; species Saccharibacillus sacchari_A. The sequence continues at coordinate 139,597 of NZ_JBBKAR010000043.1, forward strand.
GAAGCGAAGGACGCGATCCTTTTTTTTCGTCTTGGTGACTTTTACGAGATATTTTTCGACGATGCGATTACCGCTTCGCGCGAATTGGAGATTACGCTGACCGGACGCAACGCGGGACTGGAAGAAAAAGCGCCGATGTGCGGCGTGCCTTACCATGCGGCGGAAGGTTACGTGCAGCGTTTGATCGAAAAAGGCTATAAAGTCGCGATCTGCGAGCAAGTCGAGACACCTGGCGAGTCCAAAGGGATGATGCGCCGCGAGATCGTGCGCGTCGTAACGCCGGGTACATTGATGGAGAGTCGCGCGCTTGGGGAGAAGTCCAATAATTATTTGGTCTGCGTCACCCGCTCACACGGAATGACGGCGATCGCTGCTTGTGACCTTTCGACGGGAGACTTGCATGTGACCTCTGCGCCGGAGAGCGAAGAATGGCTTAAAGGCGAAGTAGGCGTTTACCAACCTGTCGAAGCGATCGGCGATGCGCAGTTGCTGCAACTGTTGGAGAGCCAGATCGCGCCTTTGGAACGCCGACTGGTCTGCACACCCTGGGAAAAAGGCAAAGAAGATGGCGCGCGCGAACAGTTCGGCGAAGCATCTTGGGCCAGACTGGACGAAGAGCGTCGTGTCTGCGTAGCGCGTCTGTTTGCCTATTTGGCCGAAACGCAAAAAAGGGCACTGGGACAACTGACCAAAATTTCGGTGTACGAGCCGAATCACTATATGATCCTTGATCCGTTTACGCGTCGCAATCTGGAACTGACGGAGACTGTGCGCGAACGCTCGAAAAAAGGCTCGCTGCTTTGGCTGCTCGATCGGACCAAAACGTCGATGGGCGCGCGTACGCTGCGTCGTTGGATCGATAAACCGCTGCTGCAACGCGGCACGATCGAAGATCGTTTGGAAGCGGTGGAATATCTGCATCGCGACCTGATTTTGCGTGGTGACGTACAGGAAGCGCTGCGCGAAATCTATGACCTGGAACGGTTGGTCGGACGCGTTGCTTTCGGTAGCGCCAACGGACGCGATCTGATCGCGCTGCGCGATTCGCTGATTCAGATTCCTGCACTTAAGTCAGTTTGTTTGAATTCCGGTTCGCAGACGCTAGCGGCAACGGCTCAGCGAATGGACGAATGCGCGGATTTGGCAGAAGCGATCGCTGCGGCGATTACGGACGAACCTCCCGTATCCGTACGCGACGGAGGCTTGATCCGTAAAGGCTACCACGAGCATTTGGACCAATTGCGTGAAGCGAGCGTGAACGGTAAGCGCTGGATCGCGGAGTTGGAAGCGGAAGAACGCCGCATTACAGGTATCCGTTCGTTGAAGGTCGGCTATAACAAAGTATTCGGCTACTATATTGAAGTGACGCGCGCCAATCTGGCTCAACTGCCGGAAGGACGTTACGAGCGCAAACAAACGATGTCGAACGCCGAGCGTTACATTACCCCCGAATTGAAAGAAAAAGAATCGTTGATTCTCGAAGCCGAAGAAAAGATGGCGGATCTGGAATACGGATTGTTTCTTGAACTGCGTGAGCAGGTAGCAGAACGCATTCCGCGCCTTAAAGCGCTTGCGGAACGTGTTGCGGAAACGGATGTGTATCAGGCGTTTGCGGAAGCGAGCGCGGAGAAATCTTTCGTCCGTCCACAACTTCATGACGGCTATGACCTTAATGTCGATAACGGTCGCCATCCGGTCGTCGAAGCGGTCATGGAAGGCGGATCATTCGTTGCGAATGCGACCGATCTGGCAGAAGAAGGCGCGAATATCATGCTTATCACCGGGCCGAATATGGCGGGCAAAAGCACGTATATGCGTCAGGTCGCGCTGATCTCGATCATGGCGCAGATCGGGTGTTTTGTTCCGGCGGATCGGGCTAGCGTACCGCTACTGGACCGCATTTTCACCCGGATCGGCGCAGCGGATGATCTGGTTGGCGGGCAAAGTACGTTCATGGTGGAAATGGCCGATATTCAGGTCATGACCCAACAGGCAACAAAAGACAGTCTGATCATCATCGACGAGCTGGGCCGAGGTACATCAACAAGCGAAGGCATGGCGATTGCCCAAGCGGTCATTGAGCACGTGCATGAATCGATCGGTTGCAAAGCATTGGTATCGACCCACTTCCATGAGCTGGCTCATTTGGAAGAGAGCTTGCCAAGATTGCGAAATTACTGCATGGCTGTGCGTGAAAGCGGCGATAAGGTCACATTCCTGCGCAAATTGGTGGCGGGAGCAGCCAGCACGAGTTACGGCATCTATTGTGCGCGCGTTGCAGGACTTCCGGGCAGCATCATTGATCGGGCATACGGTTTGCTGCAAGGTTTCGAGCAAGCAGCGGCTGAAGTGGCAGTGGGTCAGACAAGCGGCATTTCTGCTCCCAAAAATTCAGCTTCCGCGTCCGAGCCAACTCTTTCCAAGATAGAAGACGAAGAATCTTACGCGCAACAAACTGTAGACAGCGTCAAGCAAACGGATATGATTCGGGAAGAATCTTCGCCATTGGAGAGCGCCGTAGACGATACAGTCGCGCATTCAACTCTTCAGGAGCCTAAAGATATTGCGGCAGTCCCTTCAGACGAGGTTGTACAGTTGTCTATTTTCGGAGACGATGAACGTCCTGCCAAGTCGGCTCATACGGCACCGGCCAAAGAAGATCTCAAAGTCAAGAAAATGCTTCAGCGCGTGCGCGATGTCGATGTGATGAATATGACCCCGCTTCAAGCCATGCAAATTCTGAATGAGTTGAAGCTGGAAGCGCAGAGACTGTAGAAGAGCTATTTATGTATTCGCCGCATTGAATCTAAGATTGGACACGGCTCGGGAAAGGAGAAAAGATATGGCCAAGATTAAAGTGCTGGATGAGCATATCGCCAACCAAATTGCGGCTGGTGAAGTAGTGGAAAGACCGGCTTCGGTCGTGAAGGAATTGGTCGAAAATGCCATTGATGCGGGTGCGACTAAAGTGGATGTATGGACCGAGGAGGGTGGGTTGTCTTCGATCCGTGTTACGGATAACGGGTCAGGGATCGATCCGGAAGATTGCGAGACTGCATTTTATCGGCATGCAACCAGCAAGATTTCGGGAGGCCGGGATTTGTTTCAGATTACCAGTCTGGGCTTTCGGGGTGAAGCGCTGCCGAGTATTGCCTCGGTGTCCAAAGTCGAAGTGGTGACAGCCTGCGGTGAAGACGGTGCCGGACGCCGACTGGTTATCGAAGGCGGTACATTGAAAAGCAACGAAGACGCTCCCGCTTCACGGGGAACGGATTTCCGCGTAAAGGAACTGTTTTATAATACGCCGGCGCGCTTGAAATACATGAAAACTGTTCAGACTGAACTTGGGCATATCTCCGACTACATGTACCGAATGGCGTTATCCCATCCCGAGGTAGCGTTTACCCTTCGTCATAATGGCAATTCGTTGCTGCAAACGCTGGGCGGAGGAGATTTGCTTCAAGTGATCGCGGCGGTATACGGAACGACAAGTGCCAAAGCCATGATTGGGTTGGAGGGAGAAAGTCTGGACTTTGCCGTTTCGGGTTTTGTCAGCTTGCCGGACTTTACCCGTTCCAACCGCAGCGCCATAACAACGGTGGTAAACGGACGTTATATTCGCAGCCATGTTCTCAATCAAGCCATTATGCGTGCGTATCATACCCTGCTTCCGGTTGGGCGTCACCCGCTTGTCGTGCTGCGCTTGGTCATGCATCCATCGCTTGTTGACGTGAACGTACACCCTGCAAAGTTGGAGGTGCGTTTCAGTAAAGAAGCGGAGCTGGTTGCTTTTGTTGAAGAGAAGATTCGGGCAGCTCTGTCGCACGAAGTATTGATTCCAAAGGCTGTTAACCAACGAATCGGAAAAAGCAACTCGATTGTGCAAGAACAGTTTCATTTTCCGAAGCGAGAAGGGCTGCTGGGCGATCTTGCATCAGGTCTGCCGCAGGATAAGGATGTGCCGTCCGCAGCCGCTTCGATCGATCTGGACAATGCGGCCTTAACCCATAAAGTCCAGTCTGTAAATGCGAATCTCGAACAATTACCGAAGGCCAGTGTGGCCGATCAGCAAAATGTCGCTCCGGCTGCCGATAAGGACAATGAATCGTCTGCCTCCTCTGTTCCCAAGCAAAATAGTGCAACAGTAGGCGGAGAGAAGGTGCCAGAAGCCCTGAAAGCTTCCGTATCCTATCCATCTGCTGACGGTAAACAAGACTCTCGTCCTCAACAGGTGCGGGAACCTGGACACGGACTCGGTTATACGGGCCGCCCTAACCACTCTGGAGCGTCCAATCCTCGACAAGCTGCTCAACCTGCGCAAAACAGCGCGGCATTAGCACGTGCGGCGGAGCTGTACAGTCGCGGAGAAGCGCCAAAACGTCCTGCTTTTCCGGAAATGACGTTAATCGGGCAGCATCACGGAACGTACTTGATTGCGCAAAACGATCAAGGTCTGTATCTGATCGACCAGCACGCCGCCCACGAGCGGATTAATTATGAATATTATTACGAAAAATTCGGTCAACCGGAAGAGGCTTCGCAAGAGCTTCTGCTTCCGATCACACTGGAATTCACGTCTGCCGAAAGTACCAAGATCCGCGATCGACTCGGTTGGTTCGAACAGGCCGGCGTATATATGGAGCCTTTCGGCGGTCAAACGTTCCGGGTTACGGCTTATCCGCACTGGTTCCCGGCCGGCGACGAATCTTCGATTATCGAAGAAATGGCCGAGTGGGTACTCAGCGAACGCGCGATCGATTTGGCTAAATTACGGGAAAAGGCATCTACGCTCTGCTCCTGCAAAGCTTCAATCAAAGCCAATCAACGTCTAAGCGATATCCAAGCCCAGACCTTGATCGAACGCTTGGGAAGATGTAAGCAACCGTATACCTGCCCTCACGGCCGACCGATCGTCGTTTCTTTCTCGTCGTACGATTTGGAGAAATTGTTTAAAAGAGTGATGTAAAAGCCTTCCCCCAATCCCAAAAGCGATTACAATCCAATTTTCGAAGCCAGACGCTTCAACTGGCTTCGAAAATAACCCGTAAGCGTCCTAATCAACTGGGGGAAGGCTCTGCTTCATCGAATTGGCGCCCCAATCCCAAAAGCGATTACAATCCAATTTTCGAAGCCAGACGCTTCAACTGGCTTCGAAAATAACCCGTAAGCGTCCTAATCAACTGGGGAAGAAAAGTTTCAGTTTGTTCCACCAAACCAGCATCTTAACGCAAGGAGAACACCTTTCATGATGATCGTAACAACCGGCATTCAACCCGCTGAAGCCGAGCTTCAGCGAGCGACTCGTATTGCCGAACGTCAGGGAATCCCGATTGTGCCGAGAGGCCGGACTTCGATTCCTAATCTTTTTTCAAAATATAAAGCGGATGCGGTGTTAATCGTCACTCAGGGCAAAGCTCGTCTTTTCCGTGAAGACCAACCGGTGCTGGAGTATCATCCAAGCATGGGTTATGTCCGCGCGAAGCGTCTATTAAGAGGCGAACCCGATCCGATGATCGACGCTGCGCGGATAGAAGCCGGAGATACGGTTCTCGACTGTACGGCAGGCCTTGGAACCGACTCGCTTGTATTTGCCGTCCAAGTCGGACCTACGGGGCTGGTTCGCTGTCTGGAAGCCTCGGCAGAGCTATCGGTGTTGCTTCGCGAGGGGCTTGCCAGTTACGAGGTCGAGAAGCCGTCGGTCACGGAAGCCATGCGGCGTGTCGAAGTAATCCATACCGATCATCTGCATTATTTGAAATCGTTGCCGGATAATAGCTTTGACGTGGTGTATTTTGATCCGATGTTCCGCAAGCCTGTTTATGATTCCTCGGCGATTTCGCCGCTGCGTGCATTTGCGGATGCTCGGGCGCTGAGCGAAGAGTCGATCCGGGAAGCCGTTCGGGTAGCGCGAAAAACGGTCGTTTTGAAAGAGAAAAAAGGCAGCGGGGAAATGGAGCGTCTCGGCTTCGCGTCAGATGGTCGCGTCCATGCCAAAATTACGTATGGAGTGATTACAGTTGACTGAGAAGCCCAAATTACTTGTTTTGATCGGACCGACAGCCGTGGGGAAAACAAAGCTCAGTATCGAGCTTGCCAAAGCTTTTTCCTGCGAGATTATTTCAGGCGATTCCATGCAGGTTTACCGGGGAATGGATATCGGCACGGCAAAGATTTCGGAAGCCGAAATGGAAGGCATACCCCATCATCTGATTGATATTCATGAGCCGGACGAACCGTTTTCCGTATCCGAATTCCAGGAACGTTGCAATACGCTGATCCCGGAAATTGCGGCTCGCGGGAAGCTTCCTTTTATCGTCGGAGGAACAGGTCTTTACGTCGAATCGTTATGCTACCGTTACGAATTTGCAGACAGCGGGGCAGACGAGGAATTCCGGCTTGAACAAGCCTTGTTTGCCGAAACGCATGGTACAGAAGCGCTCCATGACAAATTGCGGGAGATTGATCCGGAATCCGCACAAAGATTGCACCCCAATGATACGCGCCGCGTCATTCGTGCATTGGAGATCTATAAGCTGACCGGAGAGACATTATCCGAACAGTTGGCCAGGCAGAAAAAGACCACGCCTTACGACCTATGTTTGATCGGTTTGACAATGGGCCGCCAAATGCTATATAACCGTATTGAAGAGCGGATCGACCAAATGATGGAACAAGGGCTGATCGAAGAGGTGCAAGCGCTCCGGTCGCTCGGGTACGCGCCGGACATGGTTTCCATGCAAGGACTGGGCTACAAGGAAATCTGGCCTTACCTGGACGGGTCCGCGACGCTTGAGGAAGCTGTGTATTTGCTGAAGCGGGATACCCGGCATTTCGCCAAACGTCAGCTCTCCTGGTTCCGCCATATGCAAGACATCCAATGGGTAGACGTTTCCGAACCGGAAAACTTTTCTGCAAATTACGAGAAGATTCATGGTATAATTACGGGAAGGTTCAGCTCCGATTTTGAAAGAAAATGACAGTAAAATGACAATTGGGGGTACCGGTTATGAACAAATCCATTAATATTCAAGACACGTTCCTGAACCAACTGCGCAAAGAGAATATCCCGGCCACGGTCTACTTGACTAACGGTTTTCAAATTCGGGGCACAATCAAGGCATTCGACAACTTTACGATCGTGATCGACAGTGACGGACGTCAGCAAATGGTGTACAAACATGCCATTTCCACGTTCATGCCACAGCGCAATGTATCCCTGACTCAGCAAGAGACTACATCCGGGGAGTAATTCGGGACTACTTTTGACCAAAAGTGACGAACGAATGACAAACCTGTAACAGCCATTTTTGAAACTTTTCCTGTATCATAACGTCTAAGTCCATAGCTGCGAATGAGAGCAACCTTCAAAGGTTGTTCTTTTCGTTAGGGCGTGTATGCAGACAGTCTGCATGCGCAAAGAAAGCAAAAGGGGTGTCACAAACATCATGCCTAACCCACAACTGAGCCGCTCCAACCGGACAACCGGAGGCAGCGGTAGCGGAGGTAACGGCGGGGGCAAGAAACCTCCGACGACCGCCAAGAAGAAAACCTCCCCGAAAAAAAAGAAAAGAATAACGGGGAAACGCGTATTTTGGACGTTGTTTTTCACAGCGGCGTTTGCCGTATTTTGTGCGCTGGGCGGTTATCTGTTCATTACGGTGAGCGGAGAGAAAATCCTGGCAGAGAATAAAGATAAGATCGAAATCAAAGCGCCAACAGTCATTTATGACCGTACAGGCGTGCAGATTGGAGAAATCAAAATCCAGCGGGGCGAAGAAGTCGAATCGCAGGACATTCCCGAGTTGCTTCAGGATGCTTTTGTCGCAACCGAGGATAAACGTTTCTTCGAGCACTCCGGCGTCGATCTAAGGTCGATTGGCCGGGCGGCGGTACGGGATATCATTGCACGTTCTGCCGTTGAAGGCGGCAGTACGATTACCCAGCAATTAGCGAAAAACATCTTCTTGTCCGCGGATAAGACCTTTTTCCGTAAAGCAACAGAAGTGTCGATCGCTTTGGCACTGGAGCGTCAGTATTCAAAGCCTGAGATTTTGGCCATGTACCTGAACCGAATTTCATTCGGCGGCCAGTATTACGGCATCAAAGCGGCATCCGAGCGTTACTTTGGCAAAAGCGACCTGAACAAACTTGAACTATGGGAAATGGCGACCTTGGCGGCGATGCCGAAGGCACCGACACGTTACAACCCGATTGCCAATCCCGACAAGTCCAAAGAACGCCGCGCAGTCGTGCTTCAACTGATGTACGAGCAAGGGTATATCACGGAAGCCGAAAAAGATAAAGCGGCAGCGGTCGATTACACGTATACGCCGCCGGAAACGAAAGAAACGCATTACCAAGCCTTTATCGATTATGTGCTTCAGGAAGCGGAAGACACGACGGCATTGACCGAAGACGATCTGAACCGCGGCGGATACAAGATTTACACGACGATGGATGCAAAAGCACAGCAGAGCCTGGAAGAAGCATTCAAGGACGACGCGATGTTCGAGCAAAGTCCTGACGACCAGCCGGTGCAGGCGTCCATGACGATCACGAACAACCAGAACGGCAGCATTGTCGCCATACTGGGTGCCCGTAATTACCATAAAGGCGACTTTAACCGGGCGGTTAACAGCCGTAGACAGCCAGGTTCGGCGTTCAAGCCGATCGCGTCTTACGCGCCTGCGCTGGAAAACGGGTTTACTGTGGATACGCCGCTTAGCAACGAACAGCAAAGCTTTGGCACGTATAGTCCCAAAAACCTGCATGGCTACAGTCAATCGGTTTCGATGAAAGAAGCTTTGGCCGAGTCGATCAATATTCCGGCGGTATGGCTGCTCAATCAGATCGGTGTGGAAACAGGCTTCCAATTTGCGGAGTCGCTGGGCATTCCTTTGACTGAAAACGACCATAATTTGGCGATCGCGCTCGGCGGTTTGAAAACGGGAACCAATACGCTTGAAATGGCCCAGGCTTATAATTCGTTCGCCAACGGAGGCAACTTTGTTGAAGCCTATGCGATCAAATCGATCCGCGACTCGAACGAAATCGAGATCTATAGCCGCATCGAGAAGAAAAAATCCGTTATGAGCGATCAAACCGCTTATGAAATGACGCAAATGATGCAAAGCGTAGTTACGGACGGAACAGGTAAAAAAGCCGATATCGGTCGTCCGTTGGCCGGTAAAACCGGTACGACGCAAAGCGGAATCGAAGGCAATAGCGGAAACCGTGACGTATGGTTCGTCGGTTATACGCCGGAATGGACAGGTGCCGTCTGGATGGGCTACGACAAGCCGAATTCGGAGCATATGCTCAAAAATAGCAGCGGATTGGCGGCTTCCATGTTTGCCCGCATCATGAAGCAAGCGATGGAAGGCATGCCGGTAAATGACTTTAAAGCGCCGGATGCACCTGCTCAGGAAACCGTAGAGACACCGGAACCTCAGCAACCGGAGACGGTTGAACCGGCGGCTTCGCCGTCCGGACTCGTAGCTTCTTACGATGTCGGAAGTCAAACGATCATGTTGTCGTGGCAACCGGTATCCGGCGAAAATATCCGTTACCGCCTATACCGGCAGGAGTCATCGGAAGCTCAGCCTTCCATGCTCACTGACGGCTTGATGACGGCTTCGACGTCCGATACCGGTGCTCTTGCGGGACTTACCTACAGTTATGCCGTCACGGCATATCGGGCAGGCGAAGAGCCTATTGTCGAGTCGGCAGCTTCTAACACCGTTACGCTGACCGTGCCGGCCGAGGACAACCCGGAAGAAGACCTTCCGGACGATACGGTTCCGCCGGATGAGACCGAAGACGATCCGGGAACCGATCAAGGGGAAGTGCCCGTAACGCCTCCGGCAACAGACGATGGCGGAACAAACGGAAATTCAGGCAATAACGGAAATGGAAACTCAGGTAACAGTGGCAATGAGAACGGCAACGGAAATGCCGGAGGAACAGAGACTACCGATCCGGGAACGACAACTCCGCCAAGCGAAGGCGATTCCGGCGGCGAAGAGAATGTTGTTCCGGGTACGGTCGTTCCCGAAGCGCCTGCCGATCAGTCGCAACCGGACCCGACAACCGATCCGGCTGCCGATCCCAATGCTCAAACTACCGATCCCGGTACTGTAGAAGGGACGACAGGAACGCAAGACGGGACGACGACCCAACCTTAACTTCACTTCCCGCATACATCGCGATTGGTGAATGGAGTCCAAATCAAGCAAGCTCTGGAAGCTGGAAACAGCTTTCCGGAGCTTTTTTTGTACATTTTTGCTCAAAACGGGTAATAGAGAGGCATGAGCAAGTCACTTCTTTTGTGAAGTGACCTGAGAATGTGATAAGCTTGATTCAAATGGAATAGAGAAAGGGTCGGTTCCCTATGAAACGTAAATTTGCTGACAGAGCCAACTGGCGGCGCGTAACCGACCGGAGATTCTTGTGCCGGTATATCGACAGCCGCCGCTTTACGGGCTACGTAACCTTGTACAACATGCTCAAATTGAAGGAACCGCTAATGAAAACGTATGGGGGACTTACGTTTTGCGTGGCTGACAAGGGCTATTCTTGGCTGCAATACTTTCCCAAGGACGCCCACTTCATCGTAACGACGATGTTCAACGAAAAAAGAGAAGTGGTGGAGTGGTATATCGATATCTGCAAAGTGCAGGGCGTAACGGACCAAGGCGTTCCCTGGTTCGATGATCTGTATCTCGATATCGTAGTGTTGGGAGACGGGACTGTCTTTTTGCTTGACGAGGACGAATTGGATGATGCGCTGCGGCGCGGAGTCATTACGGAAGCGGATTACGCGTTGGCTACAAAAACAGCGCACGGTTTGCTGCGGATGATCGATGCCCACGCATTCCCTTATTTCAGACTTTCGATCGAACATCGCAGACGGCTGTTCCCGGCTTCCGCTTTGAAGGTGTAGCGCTAGCCTTCGTTCAAAGGAAAGGGGAATTCGGAAAGTGGCAAAAGGAGAACGTGCAACTGCGTTTCGACAGGCCGGACCGGTGCATATTCCGGAACGGAAGTCGAAGCGCGACGGGCGTTGGAAAAAGCGTGTAGGAATCGTTTTGGTATCCGGTGTCCTGTTGTTTGCGTTTTGGACACTGTACATTCAGATTCGAATCGGTCAGGGTACATCATTATCGCAGGAACATTCGACAGATGTCGCGATTGTCCTCGGTGCGCGGTTATGGGACAACAAGCCAAGTCCTGCATTGAAAGAGAGGTTGGATGCCGCTTATGAAGGCTACAAAAGCGGCCAATACCCGGTATTGATCGTCAGCGGAGGCCTGGATAGCCCGCAGATGCGGCTGACCGAGGCAGAAGGCATGGCTGAATATCTCATCGGGCGTGGCGTGCCGAAAGAAAATATCTGGCTTGAAAACGAGGCGACCAGCACGTATGAAAATCTGCTACTCAGCCGTCGCATCATGGAGGAACGGGACGTGCACACCGCAGCGATCGTCACCCATAAATTTCATGGTGCCCGTTCACAGGATATTGCGCAGTTTTTACATTACGACGATCCGCAATTTGTACTGGCCGATACCCAAGCGTTGAACATTTGGCAAACACGCGGGCGCGAAATGCTGGCTTTTACCAAATGGTTGTTCGACAAATCCCGATTGCCAGACGGCACATAATCGGGGATAATGGGATGCCGGGTTTTCGAGGCAAAGCCCTATACGGATAGAAGGAGAACAAAAGCATGCAAAGTACAACTTACGATACGACTCCCGAGGAAAGCTCGCGGGCGATTCTGGTGAGTCTGGTTACGGATGACGTCAAACGCTCCGGTATTGATCCGGTTTACTCGTTGGAAGAACTTGTCGCGCTGGCGGAGACAGCAGGCGTTGAAGTGCTCACCAGCCTGTCGCAAAACCGGGAAAAGAAAGATACAAGATGGTTTATCGGCAAAGGTAAAGTCCAAGAGCTAAAGCTTATCGCGGACGAGCTGGGAGCCAATACGGCAATCTTTGACCAGGAGCTTTCAGGCGCGCAGGTGCGCAATCTGGAAGAGGAACTGGATTTGAAAATTATCGACCGCACGCAGCTGATCCTCGATATCTTCGCGCAGCGTGCCAAAACGCGCGAAGGCATCATTCAAGTCGAGCTGGCGCAACTGAGTTACCTCCTGCCGCGATTGGCGGGACAAGGGCGCAATCTGTCCAGACTTGGCGGAGGGATTGGCTCGCGCGGACCAGGTGAAAGCAAGCTTGAGACGGACCGTCGCCATATCCGCGGACGGATCGACGAATTAAAGCGTCAAATCGCCGAAGTCGAAAAGCATCGTGCCCAGCAGCGTCAGCGTCGCATCAAAAGCGGAACGGTTCAGGTCGCTTTGGTCGGTTACACCAATGCAGGCAAATCGACGCTGCTTCGTCAGCTCACAAACGCCGACGTTTACGTGCAGAATCAACTTTTTGCTACACTTGATCCGACGTCGAGAACGTTGGAACTGCCAGGCGGGCGGGAAATCGTGCTGACGGACACTGTTGGTTTTATTCAAAATCTGCCTCACCATCTGATTGCTGCATTCCGAGCGACGCTTGAAGAGGTGAACGAAGCCAATCTCGTGCTGCATGTTGTAGACGCTTCCTCGGCGATGTTGAGCGATCAGATGAAGGTAGTCGATCGACTGCTGCAAGAATTGGGCGCCGTCGATAAGCCTCAGATCCAGATTTATAACAAAAAGGACCTCTGTACACCGGAACAGTTGGAACTTTTGCCGGAAGACGAGTGGAATTTGCGGATTAGCGCTTATGAAGAGAAGGACCTGGAGAAGCTCCTGAATCGTCTTCAAGAAGAACTGACCGGCGGAACCGTAACTTACCGCGTCCCGGCTGCCCGGGGCGATCTGGCTTCCCAGTTGTATAAGATCGGAGAAGTAATCTCGCAGGAATTCGATGAGGAACATATCGTCTACGAGGTGCGGTTGCACAAAGGCGAAGCAGAAAAATACGCTTATTTGCTGGAAGATTATCAAGTTTGAAGTGGATAAAATAATGCCGAGGCGAACTTTGCATACCTGTCATATTGAAGGTAAGCAGGTTCGCCCTCTGTATGAAATGCGCTTTTTGCCAAACTCTAACGTTACATGGGTGTGACGCGTTAATTCTGTGAAGTGTTAGACTTAGGTCTGACATGTGAGGTTAAAAGAATGTTGCAGGCAGACAAGTTGAGAATCGTGAATTTGAATACAATACGAAGGACGGATTGAGACGCAATGAAAACATTTGATACACGGATCGAACAATGGAAAGAACAAGCAGAACAACAGGTTCGTCCTCGTTTTGAATTCGTGGATGAGGTCGTTGAATACAACCAGTGGAAGGTGATCGAGGCTTTCCGGGCATGCAAAGTCAGCGATTATCATTTTAATCCTTCGACGGGCTACGCCTACAATGATCGCGGGCGAGAAGTGTTGGATGAACTGTATGCCAAAGTATTCGGCGCGGAGGCTGCTCTTGTACGCCCTCATTTTGCATCGGGAACGCATACCATCTCTACGGCTTTGTTCGGTGTGCTCCGTCCAGGCGATGAACTTTTGTATATCACGGGAACTCCATACGATACGCTGCATAAAGTCATTGGTAAAAAAGGCGACGGTACCGGTTCGTTGGCTGACTTTGGCATCGGATATCGGGAGGCCGCATTGCTTGAGAACGGAGACATTGACTGGATGGAGGTTGAGCGTAAAGTCACATCGAATACCCGTGTGATCGGGATTCAGCGCTCGCGCGGCTACTCTTGGCGTTCTCCTTTTACGGTAGAAGAGATCGGAGCCATGACGCGCCGCGTTAAAGAATTGGCTCCGAATGCGATTGTGTTTGTAGACAATTGTTATGGTGAGTTTACAGAGAAGATCGAACCCACCGAGGTTGGCGTAGATCTTATGGCAGGTTCTTTGATAAAAAATCCGGGCGGAGGTTTGGCGGAAACCGGAGGTTATATCTGTGGACGCAAAGATCTGGTTGAGCTGGCCGCTTATCGCTTGACCGCTCCGGGGATCGGAGCTGAAGTGGGTGCCATGCTTGGAACAACGCGCGGGATCTACCAAGGCTTTTACATGGCGCCGACCATTGTTGGACAAGCGGTAAAAGGAAGCATTTTCGCGGCAGCTATGTTTGATCTGGCGGGATTTGCAAGTAGCCCAGCTTGGAACGCGCCGAGAACAGACCTGATTCAAGCGATCGTATTTGAACGGGCGGAGCAATTGATTGCTTTTGTTCAAGGCGTGCAGTTGGCTGCCGCGGTCGATAGTCATGTCGTGCCGGAGCCGTGGGATATGCCCGGTTACGAGAATCCGGTTATTATGGCGGCAGGGACTTTTATTCAAGGCGGAAGCTTGGAATTGTCTGCGGATGCACCGATTCGTGAGCCTTATATCGGATATTTACAAGGCGGATTAACCTATTCGCATGTGAAATATGGGGTGCTTAATGCTTTGCAGACACTTTTCGATCGCAATTTACTGTGAGTTAATCTAACACATCATTGACGCTTCCTATCAGGTTATGTACAATAAGAGAGAGAATAAGGTTTCATCCCCAAACAACCACACTGAATGACAGGGTGCTAAGCGCCCAGGCATCCGGGGTTAGGACAGCTTTCGGGTTGGAACCTAGAATAGTACACTGGAAGGTTGATGAATCTATGGGCGACGATATTCGCAGAAATATGGCCTTGTTTCCGATAGGCATTGTAATGAAACTGACTGATTTGTCTGCACGGCAGATCCGCTACTACGAGCAGCATAGTTTGATTGTTCCGGCACGTACGTCAGGCAATCAGCGTTTGTTTTCCTTTAACGATGTCGAACGTTTGTTGGAGATCAAAGCACTGATCGAAAAAGGCGTAAACATTGCTGGCATCAAACAAGTGATGAACCCTGTCACGAAAGAATCCGAAGAAGCGACGGTTCTGAACGCCGCGACCGAAGAGAAGCGCAAAGAGCTTTCCGACTCGCAGCTTCACCGTATGCTTAAGCAGCAACTGGTTTCCGGCAAGAAGCCGGGTCAAGTCTCGTTGATTCAGGGCGAGCTTTCCCGATTCTTTAATAGAAAGTAAGCATATATGGCCTTTTAGTATGGATAAGGTATAAGCTTTTTCCGTGAAGATCTTGCTTTTGTTTTTATGGAGTCGTTTGTCGAATCTTTTCGAAACAAGGCAGGGATTTTCTTCGCATTAGCGAATTAGTACAAACGGTCAGCTCATCGGGGTGTAAGTATGACCTGCGATGATGGAGAAAAGACATGAAGAGGAGAGGGTATCTTGAGTTACACTAAAGAGGATATTTTGCGCATCGCCAAAGAAGAAAACGTTCGTTTTATTCGTCTTCAATTCACCGACTTGCTGGGATCGATCAAAAACGTTGAAATCCCGGTCAGCCAGTTGGTCAAAGCGCTTGACAATAAGATGATGTTCGACGGATCTTCTATAGAGGGCTACGTGCGGATCGAAGAATCCGATATGTATCTGTACCCGGACCTGGACACTTGGGTAATCTTCCCTTGGGTGACGGAAAACCGCGTTGCACGCCTGATTTGCGATATTTACATGCCAGACGGCAAACCGTTTGCCGGCGATCCTCGTGCGGTTCTGCGCCGTGCATTGGAAGAAGCCGAAGAAATGGGCTTCAGCGCAATGAACGTAGGACCTGAGCCGGAATTCTTCTTGTTCCGTACAGACGAAAATGGCAACCCAACCGACGAATTGAACGACCAAGGCGGTTACTTCGACTTGGCGCCTACCGATCTGGGCGAGAACTGTCGCCGCGAGATCGTGATCACTCTTGAAGAGATGGGCTTTGAGATCGAAGCTTCCCACCACGAAGTAGCACCGGGACAGCACGAGATCGACTTCAAATACGAAAATGCGATGAAAGCAGCTGACCAGATCCAAACTTTCAAGCTGGTCGTTAAAACGATCGCTCGCCAACACGGCCTGCATGCGACATTCATGCCAAAACCGCTGTTCGGCATGAACGGTTCCGGTATGCACTGTCACCAATCGCTGTTCCGCGGTAACGAGAATGCTTTCTACGATGAGAGCGATACACTCGGTCTGAGTGAGACGGCTCGTCATTATATGGCAGGTATCCTCAAGCATGCGCGTGCATTCGCAGCGATCACCAACCCGACTGTGAACTCGTACAAGCGTCTCGTACCGGGATATGAAGCACCTTGTTACGTGGCATGGTCTGCAAGTAACCGCAGCCCGATGATCCGTATTCCGGCATCGCGCGGCCTGAGCACTCGGATCGAAGTCCGCAACCCGGACCCGGCGGCGAACCCTTACCTGGCACTCGCGGTTATGCTGAAATCCGGTCTTGACGGGATCAAAAGAGAGCTTAAGCTTCCAGCTCCTATCGACCGCAACATCTATGTAATGTCCGAAGAAGAGCGGATCGAAGAAGGCATCCCAAGCCTTCCGGCCGATCTGAAAGAAGCGCTTAACGAACTGATCCGCGACGAAGTCGTGGTGCAAGCGATGGGCGAACACGCTCTGACGCATTTCTACGAGTTGAAGGAAATTGAGTGGGATATGTATCGGACTCAAGTCCATCAATGGGAGAGAGACCAGTATATGACGCTTTACTAGGTAAAAATTAAAAGAACCCTTGCCTAAATCGCAAGGGTTTTTTTAATGCGTTGAGTATATAAAATAATTGTTTTTAAATAAATTCAAAGATAGGGAGAATCTAATGATGAAAAAGTACCTTTTACTCTTGTTAATTTGTGTTACATTAGCTGCGTTTAAAAGTACAGATATTTTAGCTGCTCAAAAAGAATGGAAAGAAATGAGTCCGTTGCCGGAAGGGCGTTCTGCTGCAGCTGTAGTAACGGTGAACGGGAAAATTTATACGATCGGAGGTTCGGCAGGAGGTAGTGAATCGGCCAAAGGTACAAAAAGAGACACTACATATGTTTATGATCCCATTCAAAATTTGTGGAGCATTAAAGCGCCTATGCCTACTGCACGCGCGGCTGTAACTGCGGCGGTATACAACGATGAAATTTATGTCATCGGCGGCTACTATGGAACCAACAATACACGAACGAATAAAGTGGAAGTGTACAATACGAAAACCGATACATGGAGAACTGCTTCTCCGATGTCTTCCGCTCGTTCTTGGGCTTCGGCCGTAACGGTTGATAATAAAATTTATGTTATCGGAGGGCATGATAATTCTAAGCTTCTGAATACAGTAGAAAGCTTTGATGTTATAACGCAAACATGGCAACAAAAAAACAATTTCCCTGTCGCAACCCAAGCAAAATCGGTCGTTTATCACAAAGGAAATATATATGCGCTTGGTGGATCTTATCCAATCGAACGCGATAACGGAGTGTACAGGCTTGATTTAGAAAAAGATACATGGGTGAAAACAGCAGTAATGCCTCAAAGTCGAAATGGTAGCGGAGCATTTTTATATCAAGATCAAATTTATGTTGTAGGAGGAACTACTGGAATCAATGATAATGACGTTGACAATGCGTTGGACAATATTCTAGTCTATAATCCTCAAACAAATGAATCTTCTTCTTTTGAAAAACTTTCGTTTGCAAGAGGTCAGATTTCGTCCGTAGTGGTTAATGACGAAATCTATATAATCGGAGGAGTAACTCAGAGCGGAATAATTAATACCGTTGAAAAATACACAATAAAAGATAATTCATCTTCTCCGACCTTACCAGATGATCCGTCGCAAGAAGGCGAACGAGCTATACTAGTCATTACTATGCTTAATGGTTTAGAAAAAGAATATGATCTGCCGATGTCTGATATCACTGCTTTTATTAATTGGTACGATGCTAAAGATACTGGTATAGGACCTTCACGCTTTGCAATCGATAAATACTCCAACAACAAGGGGCCTTTCATTAAAAGAACTGACTCCGTAATCTTCAATAACATTCTTACTTTTGAAGTGAGTGAGTATGCGCTTGATTGAACTTTACGATACACAGGTTTGAAAATTATAATTTAAGCAACCGAAAGTATCGACTCTACGGCATGTTTGCTGTAGGGCTGTCTTACTTTTAAATAGGCTATCAGAAGTATATTCATCTATACCTATATAAAAAAACGAAATAAAGAATCTATTAAATCCATACCTTTGTAACATAATTGAACTGATTACCTACAGCTAAAATAATAATTCATCTGGACGTTTATTTCCTCCCTTGCTAAAATGAAATCAACTCAAGAATCGGCTCGCGCGATCCTGATGCGAAGTCGATTTTTCTATGTTAAGGAGAACCTTTTATGAAAACGTACAGAGAACTAATCAGCAACGAAGAGTTTTTCGCAGCAGCCTTGATGCAAGTGCCGATCTTCGTCATCGACGCTATCGACGAGTCGGAAGTGGACGAAGGCGGAACCGTGCAGAAGTATACCGATTTCAGCGTATGGATCAAAGGCGTCAGCTATCCGCGTCACAAGCACGTATTCAAAGTATCCAGCTAGACAAACAGCCTCCGAGCCCTAAGGCCGGAAGCTGTTTTTGTTTTGCCTTAAAAAATCCTTTACCACGCATACACGCCATTCGCATCCAAAAGCTCCCCGTTATGCCGCAGTCCGTCTGTCGCATAGCCCACGATTACCTTCGCGCCATCCTCTTTTGACTGTCCGCCTTCCGCATTTCCGTTCAGATCCGTTTTGGTGAATCCGGGCGTCACCGCAAAGACTTGGGCTTCGCTGTCTCGCAGCTCAATGCTCATGGCCAACGTCATAGCGCTACTCGCCGTTTTGGAAGCATTGTAATCGAAGCAGTTAAGCACGAACGGCGAATTTTGCATAAAGTTCAACGAAGCCATATCCGTGGACACATTGACGATCGTTCCTTGGTTCTCGCGGATCAGCGGCAGCAGTTGCTGGTTCAGCCGGAACGTGCCGAAAAAGTTGACTTCAAAAGCATTTCGCAAATCCTGCTCCGCAGTCGCACTGAATGAGGCGGAAAAGGCGCCCGGCATTCCCGCGTTATTAATCAGCAAAGACAGTCCGCGATACTCATTTCGAATAGTGCTTGCCGCTTGTTCGATACTCGAACCGTCCGTCAGGTCGATTTGCACAAACGAAGCTTCCATTCCCTGTGCCTTCAATTCCTCGACAGCCGCATGTCCTTTTTCCGCATCTCTGGCACCCACCAGCACCTTCCAGCCTTGCCCGCCAAGCTGACGTGCAACCTCGAATCCGATTCCTTTATTCGCCCCGGTTACAAATGCGATCTTTTCCATGTCCAGTCTCCTTTTCGCAAGTTCGATATATGCCTGCTTGTCCAAGTTACTATGCTACACTTAGTGTAGGGCAAGAGGGAAAATGAAGGAGGGACTAAAAATGTTCACGATCGGGCAAACCGCAGAAAAAGTAGGCATCAACATCGGAGCGATCCGGTTTTACGAACGCAAAGGCCTTTTGGATACGGTCGAGCGAGATTCCAACAATAACTGCCTTTACAGCGACTACGATATCAATTGGCTGCTATTTATTCGTTGTTTGCGCGAGACCGGCATGAGCTTGGAAGAGATTCAAAGATACTATGAACTGGTCAAAGAAGGAGTAGGGACGCTGCCCGAACGAACCGAGCTTGTTCAAGCGCAACGCGCGAAGCTTTTAGCGGATATTGAGGAAAAGAAGCGGCAGATGATCCGTTTGGAGGAGAAGCTGGAACGTTATTACCGTGGAGAAAACTACTAAACGTCAGATCCGGTCCAGCAACAGATCGACTTCCGGAATTTTCCGAACCGTGCGTTTTTCCACAAAAGCTCCATTGAGCATGACCTGGTAAGGATCGGCCAGCGCACGGATGTTTTCCAGCGGATTTTGTTCCAAAACGAGCAAATCCGCTTTTTTTCCACGATCAATTGTGCCTCGGTCATCGCCTAGGCCCAAAATTTCCGCATTGGAGCGTGTGACGAGGTCGATAGCTTTCATCGTTGTAATTCCCGCAAAACGAATCATATGATCCAGCTCTCGCCAAAGGTTATAGTGAGTCACATACGACATCGCGGCGTCCGTGCCGATCCCAATCGTGATCCCGTGTTCCAGCGCTTGCCGAAAGCCTTTCAACATATGTTCGTAAATCAGACAAGCATTGCCGTATACCGTATCGGATACGTTCGTCAGATCGCGATCGAGCAGTGCGGTCGGATAACCCGCTTGCAGCGTAGGAATAAGGGAAGAGTAGCCTCGCAGCGACCGCGGGTTGTTTTTGAACAGGGAGATCGTTTCCGCGTCCATTGCTGCACCGTGCTCGATTGTATCCACGCCTCCGCGCAGCGCCACCCGAACGCCTTCCGGGCTTTCCGCATGTGCGGCGACCATCAGACCGATCTTATGCGCTTCGTCGCAGATCGCAGTGACTTCATCCTCGGTCATCTGAAGTCTGCCTGCCTCGCCTAGCGCTTTTGCATCCGTCACGCCGCCCGTTGTACATATTTTGATCCAATCGACGCCGCCGCGTACGTTTTTGCGTACATTTTTACGGCCTTCCCACGGCGAATCTCCTTCCAAAGCCAAAAAAGGAGCACCATGTCCGCCCGTCACGCTCAAGAAAAATCCGGATACCATCAGACGAGGCCCTTGTGCTTTTCCGTTTTGGATCAGGTCCCGAAGCTTTACGTCCTGGTAAAAAAACTCGCCGACCGAACGCATTGTAGTTACGCCGGATTGCAAAGCAGTTTCCGCGTTTTTACGCATTCGCTTTATCAAAATACGTTTCCCCAATCCCGTCCCAAGCAACTTGACACCTGCATTCAACAGATTTTCGCCTACAGACAGTTGCATCGGTTTTCCGTCCGAGAAAAGGTGAACATGCGCATTGATCAGTCCCGGCATCACAAATTTTCCGCCCAGATTAATCACTTCGCAGTCGGCGTGTGGAGGAAGCTCGTTCGTTTTGCCTACGTTTAAAATATTGCCGTCTTCGCCGATCAGAATCGTCATATCCGGTTCGGGCGGGATAGACGCATGGCCGTGAATGATTGTGCAGTGGGTTAAAGCTCGCATACTTTTCATGAATGGCGTCCTCCGTTGCTATTGTTTCTACTCGTTCAATCCGTTGACGCCGCTCAGGCGGAATACGTTCAGCGCTTGAAGCAACGCGAATCTCGATTCGGCATTCAGGTCCGATTTCAGCACGTTCAAAAACATATCGACCATGCTTGCGCTGACGATTCGCATCAACAGATCGTTTTCGGCTTGGTTAAGCGCGTAATGTTTATGCCCGGGTTTGATATAAGGCTGTTTCGTATCGATCATCAACTGAATCAGCCGTTCTTTGTATCCTTCGTATAAAGTGCCGGTGCTTTTTTCCAATAAGATAACGATATGCTGCCGACTTGCCATCAATTCGTCGATCACGAGATCCAAAAGCGGATCGGAAACTTCGGAAAAACGCTGCTTGCTGTCGCGCTCGTTGTATTTGCGGATCGCCTGCACAAGCAGCTCGTTGAGCCGATCGACCAAAGCGGAGGGAACCACCGTATAGAACAGCTCTTCTTTGTTGACGAAATACGTATAAATATTGCCCGTCGAGATCCCGCAACGTTTGGCAATATCGCTCATGCGAGCCTGTATATAACCCTGTTCGAAAAAAACGTGCAGAGCCGCGGTTTCGATCTCTTGTTTAACTTGTTCCTTTTTTGATTGCAAAGGCGTCAACTCCAATAGTGAATGATACGTTCATTATTAGGGTAAACCTTTTTGAAAGAGAAAGTCAAATCGAAAATGCGTGTTCAAAAGGGATGTAATTTGCTAGACTGAAGGTACTATGTCAGAGTGAGGGATCGGCTGAAGATGAATGCGTATGGAAATTTCAAAGAATTCGATCGAGCCAGATGGGCGGCATTGCGGAGTCGAACTCCACTGCTATTGTCGGAAGAAGAGTTGGAAAAAATCAAAGGTCTGAACGACAAAATTTCGCTGCGCGAGGCAGAGGATATCTATATTCCGTTGACCCGCCTGATTAATCTGAAGGTAAGGGCGGCACAGTATTTGCGAGAGGTCACCAGTGCGTTTTTGGGTTGTGAACCGGTAAACAAGCCTTTCATTATCGGGATCGCAGGCAGTGTAGCCGTCGGTAAAAGTACGGTCGCGCGCTTGCTGAAAACCCTCTTATCCCGCTGGGAGCATCATCCGAAAGTCGATTTGGTGACGACGGACGGTTTCCTTTACCCTACCCGTGTATTGGAAGAGAAAGGGCTTATGGCTCGAAAAGGGTTCCCGGAAAGTTACGATACCAAGCAGTTAATCGATTTTTTGAGCAAGGTGAGAGACGGGGAGCGCAATGTTCAAGCTCCGTTGTATTCGCATATTACGTATGATGTGCTGCCGGATCAGTTTGAAGTCATCGATAATCCGGATATTTTGATCGTGGAAGGCATTAACGTGCTTCAAGTAAGCAAAAGGCAACCGGTGTTCGTGAGCGATTATTTCGATTTTTCCTTGTATATCGACGCCGACGCGGAAGATATTCGCAGCTGGTACATTGACCGTTTTTTGCTTTTGCAACAGACGGCGTTCCGTGAACCGTTGTCCTATTTCCATCGTTACGCCGATTTGAACAACGAGGAGGCCGTACAGCGAGCTTCGCAGATCTGGGAAAGCATCAACTTATTGAATTTGAACGAAAACATTTTGCCGACGCGTCAACGGGCCGATCTGATCTTGAGAAAAGGTCGTGACCATCGGATTCATGAAGTTTATTTGCGGGAAATCTGAATAAAGAAGGAGAACGTTACGCGTGAAATTGAATCGGACAGCAACAAGCGGAGGCTATGCGCGAAAGATGTGGAAAACTGCGGCAGTCATCGTGATGGCATCGGCTATAGCCGTTTCAGGGAGCATGGTGCCTGGCCAAGCGCTTGCTGCTCAGACGGTTGGTTACGAATCGACATTATTATCGTCCACCTCCTCCAAACTGGCTTCGGGGCTGTACAGCTCCAACGCTATCTTGATCCGTATGAGCGACGGTCAGGTGCTGATGAAGAAAAATATCAACCAAAAAGTCTACCCGGCATCCATGACCAAAATGATGACGGCACTCGTTGCGCTGGAGAATCTGCCTGATCTTCAACGGAAAACGACTCTGCCTGCCGGGATGTTCGCAAGCCTGGAGAAGCAAGGTGCGTCGATGGCGGGCTTTAAACGCGGAGAAAAAGTCAAAGCGATCGATCTGCTCTACGGTTCCATGCTGCCTTCCGGAGCGGACGCGTCCGTCGGGCTGGCTTACGCGGTATCCGGATCGGAAGCGGAGTTTGTGAAAAAGATGAATCAAAAAGCCAAGCAGCTCGGCATGAAGCATACGAATTTTACGAACGTTACAGGCTTGCATAACGCCAACCATTACACCACGGTCAAAGATATGTCCATCTTGATGAAGGCTGCATTGAAAAATTCGACCTTCCGCAAGCTGGTTACCACGCACAGCTATTCAATGTCGCCTACGAACAGCCATCCGCAGGGTATGACCGTACGCAGCACATTATCCGAAAGCGCACCGACGCTGCAATTTAAAGGCGGGAAGATTCTGGGCGGGAAGACTGGCTATACGCGCGCCGCGGGTCTTTGCCTGGCTTCGATCGCTGTCAAAGACGGTAAGGAATATATGCTCGTAACCGCCGACGCGGACGGAAGTCCCTGGAGTAAGCCTTACCATATCCAAGATGCGCTGAACGTTTATCCGAAAATCCAAAATTAGTCTGGAAAAAGAACTCATGTTCGCTTATAATACAAACATATGTTCCGAATGAGAGGGTGTGTTTGTAAAAATGAATGCCTTGGAACGAAAAATTCTTGGGATTTTGCGTCGTCATCGTTGGTTTGCTTTCCGTTTACTGTCGATGACCGGACTGATGCGTCGCAGCGGAGGCGCTTTTCGAGATGTCGCGATAACTTTGGTTAACCTGGAGCAGGGTGGATACATTTGGTGGCCGGACAAGTCCTCACTCAAGCATATTTCCGTACTGCGCAAATCCTACACGCTTAAAGCGGTATTCACGCGGTCGCTTAATCGCGAAAGCAATGAAACCATTTTCAACCCACCTTATCTGTCTACGCAAGAAGAGCGAACGCGCTCTAAACGCCGCCCGAACGGGCCAGAACAATCGTCGAGACGACAACGAGCAGTAGACTAATCAATGAAAGAGCGAAGTAAAGGCGAATCTGCTTTTTGTTGCGTCGGAATACAGCTACAGAACCTAATATTCCTGTAATAGCACATACGATAAAAGAAACAGTCATCAAGTCAGTCATACGCAAACTCCTTTGAGCTATAGATTTCGGTTGCCAGCTATCATTTTATCAAAAAAACAAATCGCTTCGCACAAAAAAACTCCTCCGTTACACGGGGAGTTTTTTTAATTGGGACGTCGTTGAAATTCAACTCGACGTCCGTCCTTCAATGAAAATTACGGAACAAACCGACGACTTTACCGAGAATCGTAACATGAGTCAAGCGAAGTGGCTCATACGTTGGATTTTCCGGCTGGAGACGAATATGATCCTTTTCCTTATAGAACGTTTTTACGGTTGCTTCGTCTTCTTCAGTCATCGCTACGACGATATCGCCGTTGTTGGCCGTCTGCTGTTGACGAACTACGACGTAATCTCCGCTATTGATTCCTGCTTCGATCATGCTGTCTCCAATGACCGAAAGCATAAATACCTGATCTTCGCCGACCATCGTCTGCGGAAGCGGGAAGTAATCTTCGATGTTCTCTGTCGCCGTAATCGGAACACCGGCGGTAACCTTGCCCACGACCGGAACGCGGCGGATCGTCGATGCAAACAGATTGCTGCTTTCCGACTCGTCCATGCCCAGCAATTCGATAGCACGCGGTTTTGTTGGGTCTCGGCGAATCAACCCCTTTTTCTCCAAGCGATCCAGATGTCCGTGAACGGTGGAACTGGAAGCTAAACCTACCGCTTCGCCAATCTCGCGAACGGACGGCGGATATCCCTTGGATTTGACCTCAGTGCGGATAAATTCCAGAATAGCCTGTTGGCGTACGGAAATCTTCGACATTCGTATCAACCCCATCCATTAATCATTTTAATTGTTGACTATCTTGCATGAGCATTCAAAAAAGAACAATAAATCTTAAATGCTATATGGCACGATTATATCATAGAACTTCCGTTCGTACAAACGTAAGTTCTACGGAGATGCGAACAAATTTTCGCGAACAAACGTTCCAAAACCTATTGATCTGAACGTATGTTCGTGCTATATTGTTCGCAGAGGGCAGAACAAACGTTTGGGAGAGTGTTGAAAATGCCAAAATACACAACTTATAAAAGTATCTATGACACAGTAGGGAACAATAATGAAGGCCGGAACCATGGAATCTTTTCGTCTATTCCTTCTCTTTTACATAGCATCGGTATGCCGAAATACCGTTGGAACAAAGCGGGAGCGGCTAGAGCGCGTCTGCTGCTGTTCGTCTTGATCGGTCTGTTCGCAGGCACGGGAGTGGTGCATGCTCTTCAGAGCAACACGCCTCCGGCGGAAGTGCGGACGGTTGTGGTATCGCCTGGCGATACGCTCTGGTCGATTGCCGAGAGCAACAAGCCGGAAGGCACGGACACTCGGATTTTTATCTCGGGAATCAAGCAGAAGAACGCGCTGAGCAGCAGCGAGATTTATGCCGGAGAAGAATTGATTTTACCTAATTTCTAAATCGTAAGCGGACGAGACTGTGACGGGTGCGAATAGGTAAGCGGCGCGTTAGAAATTGGGCAAAGAGCTTGCAGGGCAATCGCCTTGACAAGCTCTTTTTTTCGTGTGAAAGTATAAAGAAGTATGGTTACAAGGAGGGTGTATAGTGGATATCGATACTTTGGTAGGCCGGATCAATGAGCTGGCCCGTAAACATAAAGCCGAAGGACTGAGCGAAGAAGAGTTGGAAGAGCGTACCAAACTTCGTGAAATCTATCTCGGCAACGTACGGCGCAACTTCCGTCAAGAGCTGGATTCGATTGAATGGGTTGATGAAGAACCGAAGAATGACGGCAAATTGCACTGATTTTTATTGGTTAGCAGCTTTATCGAAACGGAAATGGCTCACCGGTTCGCGGACAGGGAGTGCCGCGTTCCGGCGAGCTTTTCTTGTATAGAGATTCATAAGTAGAGCGAACGATCGCTAAGGGGGAAAAAAGATGTCCCGTTCATGGGAGAGACAGGTCCGTAAAAATCAACAAAAAACGAATACGTTAAGACAAAAAACAGGTCAAGAACGGATTGGAGCAACAGGAACCGTAAATCAAGCCTATGATACGTTCAAAGGCAGAAACTATATGTTCCCGACGTTCCTGATGATTATTGCCATTTTCTTGACAGTTATTACGGTTGGGGCGCATATGTCCGGAGTTGAGGAAGCTTCCGGCGCATCATACTGGTTTATCATCGTAATGTATGTGATTTTGGCGGTCATCATGTTCCTGCGCCGTCCGTTTTTGCGTGTAGGCAAAGACCGTGTGTCGACGATTCGTTTTAACCGTGAACGTACGCTGTTGGCAGGGGATATTGCCAAGTTCCGGGTGGAAAAAGGATATGTCACCATCGAAACCAAAGGGAAAAGCGCGAACTGGATTTTCTCGCGTTTCCTGAAAATGTTCAAAACGGAGGAGATTGCTCAGCGCGTGACCGAATTTGCCGAGCAGCATCAGATTCCGGTTGAAAAGAAGTAGTGCGTTGACCAGGTTCAAAGCATAGACGATTATAATGGAAGAGTGAGGGGACTAGGAAATGACGGTGGAAACGACGGTAAAAGCGGTAATTTTTGATCTGGATGATACCTTGCTCTGGGATGAACGCAGTGTAAAAGAAGCTTTTGAAGCGACTGCCGAAGAAGCATCGCGTCGTACGGGAGTCAATGCCGAAGCGCTTGAAACAGCAGTGCGTGACCGGGCCCGTGATCTATACGCGACTTACGAAACCTATCCGTTTACCCAAATGATTGGCATCAGTCCGTTTGAAGGTCTATGGGCGAACTTTGACAAAGGCGAGCAGCCTGAATTCCGTAAATTACAGGAGATCGCTCCAATTTATCGGAAAGAAGCATGGCGTCAGGGACTGGCCGATCTCGGGGTTGAGGACGAGGCGCTAGCCCTGGAATTGTCTACGCTATTTGCTGCCGAGCGTCGTAAGCGTCCGCATGTCTATGAAGAGACTTATACTGTACTGGATCAGCTCAAAGGGAACGTAAAACTTCTTATGCTGACCAACGGCTGCCCGTCGCTGCAACAAGAAAAGCTGGATGGCGTACCGCAGCTGGTGCCTTATTTTGACCATATCGTCATTTCGGGAACGTTCGGAAAAGGCAAACCTGATCCGTCGATCTTCCATCATGCGCTCGGATTGTTGGGCGTTGCACCGGAAGAAGCGTTGATGGTTGGCGATAAGCAAAGTACGGATATTCGGGGAGCCCTGGATACAGGAATTCCTTCCGTTTGGATTAACCGTGTAGGCCGTCCGCCACATTCCGGCATCGTGCCGGTATACCAAATCGAGTCCTTGCGCGAACTTCTTCCACTGGCGGGAGTCCGCAATTCCTGAGAAATCGGCGAACCGGTATTCCGTCCGCCCGCTGCGGCGGGCGGGCTTTTTTTCGCTTTAGGATTTGAGCGCAGAAAACGGCCGAATCCGATTATTGGAATCTGGATTGGGGTATTGAATTAGCATTTACGGCGTGTATGATCGCGTCGAAAGAAGGAGGAATGCGGCTGTGGAACTTTATTTTCTCGGCACCAATGCAGGATTGCCGACCACGCAGCGCAATGTTACGTCTGTCGCGCTCCGCATGTTGGAGGAACGGCGTTGTTCCTGGTTGTTCGATTGTGGCGAAGCGACTCAGCATCAGATTCTGCATTCGCCGCTTAAACTCGGTAAATTGGAAAAAATTTTTATCACGCATATGCATGGCGATCATGTTTTTGGACTACCGGGTCTGTTATCCAGCCGGGCTTCGCATGAGGGTTCTCCGCCATTGACCGTATACGGCCCGCAAGGGCTGAGAGATTTTTTGGAAGCTACGCTGCGGGCGACGCAAAGCCGGATCGATTTCGGATTGGAGATTGTCGAGCATTCGGGCGGATTGGTGTTCGAGGATGAGCAGATCAAGGTTGAAGCAGAGGCTTTGGAACACAGAATCGAAAGCTATGGCTATCGTGTGACCGAAAAGGATCGTCCGGGCAGCTTGAATATGGAACTTCTGCAGGAATGGGGCGTGCGTCCGGGGCCGGAATACGGTAAGCTTAAGAATGGAGAGCCTATTACGGTGAACGGGCGTACGATTGAACCGGAGCAGGTGCTTGGACCTCCAAAACGTGGCCGGATCGTCACCATTCTTGGCGATACGCGTCCGACTGCGGGCATCCATCCACTGGCGCTAGGGGCCGATGTGTTGGTTCACGAAGCGACATTCACGGACGAGTTTGCCGATTTGGCCTATAAGTATTACCATAGCACCGCGGTTCAAGCTGCCGAAGCGGCGCAAAAAGCAGGAGTGGGCGAGTTGATTCTGACCCATTTCAGTTCGCGCTATAAAGATCTTGAACAACTTCAACCGCTGTTAGCGGAAGCACAAGCCGTGTTTCCTCGTACGCAGCTTGCGATCGAACACCAATCTTATCCGATTACTGCCGTAAAAGGTGTAGAATAAGAAAAGGAATGAATGGCTATGACGCAAAACTGTATCTTAATCGATCTGGATGGAACATTGTATCATGGAGAGCGAATGGTTCCCGGCGCGGACGAACTGATTGCAACATTGAATACGCGCAGTATTCCGTTCCTTTTTTTGACCAACAACTCTTCGGCCGCACCGGAAACGGTCGCGTTAAGACTGAACAAAATGGGCATTCCTGCACGGCCTGAACAGGTATGTACTTCTTCCATGGCAGCCGCTGCCTATATGGCGAAGCGCAAGCCAGAAGCTTCCGTGGCTGTATTTGGGGAAGCGGGGCTGCGGGGTGCGGTATCTGCGGCAGGACTGAAAGAATGGACGGATGAAAACGTTCATCCCGACTACGTGCTGCAAGGGATTGACCGGGAGTTTTCCTACGAAAAATTGGCACAGGCGGGACGGTTGATTTTGGCTGGCGCAGAGTTCGTATTGACGAATCCCGACCTGCTGCTTCCTTCCGAGGCTGGACTGATGCCGGGCGCAGGAACATTGGGCTCGGCTCTGCAATCCATGACCGGAGTCCAGCCTGTTGTCATCGGAAAGCCTTCATCGGTCATGATGAACTTTGCTTTTGATTTACTCGGTGCACAAGCCTCGCAGGTTACGGTTATCGGCGACAATATGATGACCGATATCAAGGCGGGCGCCCAATCCGGTTGTCGTTCGTTATTGCTGCTTACCCATGAGGGCGTAACGACTCCGCATAATCTGGAGCGTCACAAAGGCCTTGCCGACGCGGAGCCCGATATCATCAAGAGTAATTTGCATGAAGTGAACGAATGGGTGTTAACGTTAAGCTAAAAAAGAAAGGAACGATGATTGATGACTGAACTGCCTGAAATCGAACACTATCGCAGACAACTAGGCCAGTGGATTCTTGATCGTCCGATTGATCGGGTTTTCTTGGCTAATGAACGCAGCACGGATGTTACGCCTGAGGAATTTTCGGGAGCTTTAGAAGGAAGAAGCTTGCTTTTCCTTGAGCGTCGCGGAACTTTCCTGATTTTCCATCTGGATAACGGTCACCGCCTGTTGATTGCTTTGGCAAAAGACGGTGCATTGTACTGCGGAGAAGGCGAAGAAAAGCCACCGTTTGCTGCGCAAGCCGAGATCGGATTCGGAGAACGAACGCTTTACGTATCCGGGAAAGCAAGCGTTTTGCGTCTGATGACTGTACGTGGCTTGGACGATGTAGTTAAAACGTTGGGTCCTGATCCATTTTCCCGTCAACTCACCGCAGAATTCTTTGTTGCCCAGCTCAAAAAACGTCGCGGAGCACTTCGGAGTCTGTTGACCGGTCAAAAGTTGGTAGCCGGAATCGGTCCTCGCTATGCGGATGAGATTGCTTTTGCCGCGGGCCTGCTGCCTTCGGTTAAAGTCCAGGAGCTTAATGGCGAAAGTGCGGCTCGTTTGTATGAAGCCTTGGAAAGCGTACTGAGCGCCGCAATCGATGCAGGAGGCTGCATTCAAACGCCGCTGAGCGCTACGGATACCGTCACGGGCGGATATTTGGCGCAATGCCGCGTTTACGAACGTGAAGGCCAGCCTTGCACGGAAGACGGAGCTAAAGTTGAAAAGATGGATGTGTCGGGTAAAAAGGCTTATTATTGCCCGCAATGCCAATACGAGCAGACTCCTGTATTTTCTTAAACGGGAGTCAGGGTTCGGGAAGGAGTGAGAAGGTGACGAATACCGAAAACAAACCGAAAATCCATCTGTATATGGACGACTGGCGTCCTTGTCCGGAAGGCTTCGCATTGGCGCGTACGGGCGAAGAATGTCTGGAAATGCTGAAAGTGTGCGAAGTGGATATTTTGTCGCTGGATCATGAGATGGGTCCCGGCGAATTGAGCGGTAGCGAGGTTGCGGCGCGAATCGTAGCCAACGGAACATTCCCGCGTGAAATCTATCTGCATACTTCCAGCGAATACGGCCGACGGAGCATGTATCAGACGCTGTATGCGGGTAAGCCTGACGATGTGATTTTGCACAAAGGGTCCATGCCGGAAGAAGTCCGCAGAAAAGTTGCCGCCGAAGAGTCCCGATGAGAGAAGTCACTGAACGCGAACTGGCAGGCTGGATCGCAGCGAGGGATCGCCGAGTCATCGTATTTGGACACACGCCTTTTTGCGGAACCTGCAAAGCGGCGCGAAGAATGTTGGACGTGATTGAGCAAATGGACCGGGAGATCGATATTTACGCGCTCGACCTGAATTTCGCTCCCGAGTTTATTCGCAACTATCAGATTAGCAGCACGCCTTCGCTCAGTATTTTCGAGCCGGCCAACTCTGGCGAACCGCGTACGGTTTATGCGATGCATTCCGTTCCGTACTTGCTGGAGTTTATCGGACAAAAGCAAAAGCGTGACACCTGGGCGAAATAAAAAGACGATAACGAACAAGAAAGAATTTGCGTATAGCGGGAGTCCGTGCATGCGCAGATTCTGTGGAGGTTAATGTATTTTGAGTGAGCATGAATGGCAACAAGAAAACCAAAGGATAGAAGAAGTTCAGAAACCGGAGCCAAATGAGAGTTCTTTTATTTGCACGGCCAATCGGGACTTTGCAGCATATGCACAAGAGGAGCTTCGTCGACTTTTCGGCTCGGTAAAAAGTAGCGTGTTGAGCGATCGCGAAGTTCTTTTGGTCAAATTGAACGTATCGGAACAGGAAGCTGTGCAGCAGATTACGGACAGTCGTCCTATTTTCCTGCGTCATATTCAACCTGTGCAGTTTGAACGTGAAGGCGAAAATGCCGGAGCATTGCTTGCGGAAGCCGCATCGTTTATTCTGGCGAGCACGGTGGTAGGCGCAGGTGTCAAAGTCGCGCTTCAGGTACGCAAAAGCGCCGATGCGGGTGAAGAAAGCGCGTCGCAATTGAAAGAATGGCTGGAAGAATTGCTGAGTGCGTCCGAAGCGGAATTCGTAACGGCGAGCGCCGATTGGATCGCTTCCGTTTACGTGACGGCTTCGGGCATTTATGCCGGCATTTCGCGTCCCGAAGACAATTTGTCCGACTGGAGCGGGGGAGCCGTTCGTTTCCGCCGCGAAGAAGGACAGCTGTCTCGTGCCAAGTTCAAACTGCTTGAAGCCGAACGGGAATTCGGGCTGGATCTCTCGGCCTATCGCAGCGCTGTGGATATCGGAGCCGCTCCGGGCGGTTGGACGTCGCTGCTGCTTGAACGCGGTTTGAAAGTCACGGCGATCGATCCGGCGAAGCTGCATCCGTCGCTGCTCAAATCGCCGAACTTGACGTATATCCGCAAAAACGCAAGCGAAATCAAATTCAAAGAAAACGAGTTTGATTTGCTGGTATGCGATATGAGCTGGAGCCCCAAATTGATGGTTCAATTGGTATCGGGGCTGCTGCATGGACTGAGTCCGGGCGGTACGGCTATTGTCACGATCAAGCTGATGCACAAAAAGCCGATGGCACTGATCAAAGAGGTCATTTCTTCTTTCGAAAACTCGCGTTTGCAGGTCCAACGGGCTAAGCAATTGTTCCATAACCGCGAAGAAATTACGCTTTATATGATTAAATATTAAGAAATAGGTCTTTACACTTAGCAAGCAATAGGTTTATAATGACTTCAAAATCATATGCACGGAAAGGGAAAGCATCCCTCACGAATTTGGTCCTAGGACCTAGTTTGCGAGGGGTGCTTTCTTTTTTTGTCCGAAAAGGGGTGAATTCATGCCGTACCCGCCGAAATTGGAGCGAGGAGCCGTAATAGGAGATCGATACCGGGTGGAACGCGTACTCGGGAGCGGCGGAATGGGTCGGGTCTACCTGGCCTCCG
Source organism: Saccharibacillus sacchari (assembly GCF_037722395.1). Classification (GTDB taxonomy): domain Bacteria; phylum Bacillota; class Bacilli; order Paenibacillales; family Paenibacillaceae; genus Saccharibacillus; species Saccharibacillus sacchari_A. Next base: position 172,108 of record NZ_JBBKAR010000043.1, read on the forward strand.
ACGCCAAGCTTCCGGGCAAGTGGTGGGCCGTGAAGGAGACGATGGCCGATACGGCGGATTATGAACGGATCGAAAACGAAGCGGGGATGCTAACAAGGTTGCGTCATCGCAGCTTGCCTCAGGTCGCCGACTTTTTTGCGCCGGATGCGGACGGTCGAGTATTTCTGGTCATGGAGTACATCGAAGGTTACAATCTGAGCGATTATGCAAGCAGGGCCGGAGGCGTCCTGGATATTCCGTTTATCTTGGAGCTAGCCCTGCGAATTTGCGAAACGCTGGAGTATCTGCATACGCAAAGCCCGCCTGTCGTTTTCCGGGATTTGAAACCTGGCAATGTCATGATCGGTGAAGACGGAACGATCCGTCTAATCGACTTTGGGATTGCACGCAGTGCCAATCCGGACAAGAGCGCCGACACGGTGAAGCTGGGGACCATTGGATTTGCCGCACCCGAGCAGTATGAAGGACAAAGTGATCCGTCCAGTGACCAATATGCGCTGGGTGCGTTGCTGCTGTACCTCTCCACGGGTGGTCGTTTTAGCGAATGGACACCGGAAGCGCAGCGAGCGCTGCGGCCCGATCTTCCTTCGGCGCTGGTGCCCGCGATTCGCCGGATGCTTAGTTATCGACGAGAAGAGCGTTACCCGCATATTGGCGATATCAAGCGAATCCTTCAACCTGAACCGATTGAGCGCGAAGCTGCGTTGAATGGAGGGATCGGCGGAACATCCACAATTGCGGTGCTCGGCAATTTTCAGGGTTGCGGGGCAACCCATACAGCAATCGCTGCTGCGCATACGCTGTCTCGCGAAGGAGGACGAACCGCGCTCGTCGAGTTGGGCCGAATGTCCGGGGCATTTGAACGGATTGCGATGGAATGGGAAGGTGAGCCGCAAAAAGGAAAGCGCATGTTCAGCATTCGCGGCGTCGATTATTGGCCTTCGGCGGATCGTGGCCATTTGACCGACATTTTCGGCAAAGGGTATCGATACGTTGTCTTGGATCTTGGAACTTGCAGGGACGCTCGTGATTTTGAAGAGTTTTTGCGAGCGGATATGCCGTTGATTGTCGGTTCTGCAAGCGAGTGGCGAAGCGGAGACTTAGTGGCGTTTGCTCACCGGGAAACCTTGCGAGCGAAGCCGAAGTGGACATATGTGCTCCCTTTTGCAGCCGAGGATGCCGTCAAGGAAATGCGCCGAAGACTGGGACATAAAAGAATTTATTCATTACCTGAGTTATCCAATCCATTCGATGGAAACCTGCGTGAGGTTTTCGAGCCGATCCTCGGTCCGTTATATACGCGAAAAGGGCGAAGATCGATCTTGAAACTGGGGTTCCGATAAAACAGAAAAAAGGAGAACAATCATGTCAAGAATCAGGTTTCGCCAGCGTCAGCGCTTACTAACTGCGGGAGCAGGAGCCGCGGCAGCACTACTGATCTGCGCTGCGGCAGGCATTCCTTATGTCCGTCATATCGAAAAAAACCACGAGGCTGAGCGGAGCGGCTACGAACAGCAGATCGCGGAGATGGATGCGCAGCGCGTACCGGTCTTTGCGCTGACGCGCGATATCCAAGCCGGCGAAGAAATCGGAGAGGATGATCTAGTCCGGATTGAAGTGGTTAAAGCGACGGTTCCTGAAGATATGCCCGCCCGGGAAGCTGCGATTGGACGTTATGCGAAAGTGTCGCTTTCCAAAAATACGCCTGTCAGCGAGTCGATGCTGTACGAAGGCGACGTGACGCCGGGCGATCTGCGGAACCAGGAGTTTCGCTTGATCGAACTGCCGAGTCGGTTACAGGCCGGGGAGTTCGTCGACGTTCGCGTAAAGTTCCCGACAGGCGAAGATTTTATCGTATTGTCCAAAAAGCGTACCGAGGATTTGGCATCGGGGACGATCTGGGTGCAAATGAACGAACGCGAGATTCTGACGATGTCGTCGGCGATCGTGGATGCTTATCTGAACGATGCTTCGATCTACGCGGTGACCTATGTCGAACCGGGGCTTCAACAAGCTGCTATGATCACTTATCCGGCGAATGCAAGCGTTCTGGATCTGATCGAGAGCGATCCGAATATCGTCGAACAGGCGAAAACCGAGTTGGAACGGCGCATGCGCGAGAAGTTGGAAAGCGGACTTGATTTACTGACGCCGGAAGATATTCAGAAGTACCTGAATAGCAAAGCGAATATGAGCACCATTAATCCCGGTACGCAAGATAACTCTCTAATCCAACAAGGTATAGATACGGGAACGACGCAAGAGGCTGAAGCGGCAGAAAGCGAGCCCGTTTTCACGGATAACTCCGATGCTGGCGTAGGCAATTGAGGAGGATGACAGGTGAAAAGAGCTATTTTTATCGGAGATCGCGATAAAACGGACTTGCTGTTTTATACAGCTAAATTGTTAGCCGAGTGTGGTCTGCGTGTGTTGATTGTCGATGCGACAGCACTTCAGAGTTATGAATTTTCGTATCCGGCTTTGGACGTTCCGGGCCACCCGCAGGAGTATGACGGATTTGAAGTGTGGATTCCTGCAAGAGGCGAGCGAGCCGTTGCGCATGCTGATTACGATTTCGTTCTATATGACACGGACGATCCGTTTCGATTGGCTGAGTTGCCGGAAGCGGATCATCGATTCCTCGTACTGGGCTGTGAACAGACCTCGGTTCGCCGAAGCATTCGGCTTTTGGAACGTTTTTTTGCGGAACGGCCGCTTTCCGAGTTGTCTGCGTTTCACAAAATATGGATCGAAGGAGCACGTGAACCGGGGGAAACGTATATTAACGAACAATTCGAGCCTTTTCCGATTGACTGGAAAACATCATGGGTCTATTACCCCGATGAACGCGATCTTGCAGTCAAAATTGGCAATCAGTATGCCAGCAGCCTGAAGCTGAAGGGGCTATCCGCAGAAATGAAAAAGGCTGTGCAAGGCATCTCTTCAGTTTTACTTGAGAATGATGAACGCGAAACGCGGAGATTATGGAAAAAAGCCGAAAGGAGCAAATAAAATGGGACAGATCGCCTTTTGGAGTATAGGGCACGGAGCAGGCGTAACCTCTTCTGTTGCCGCGATCGCTTCGATTATCGGTAGCGAGTATCGGATTCGCACATTGGTATCTCAGCCTCAGGGGGAAGAAAGCACGCTGGAACGAGGCTTTTCCCGCTCGATCAATACATATAGTCGAGATCTGGCTACCGACGCCGGAACCGGCCTCGATGCTTTGGTACGTCTGGCTCGGAGCGGCAAGCTGGAACGGGAAACGGTTAAAAACAACGCATTATTGATCGAAAGAGATCGTCTGGATCTGCTCAGCGGTTCGGAACGTATGAATCGTCTGCAATTTGAAAATGCCGGTGGACTGATCGGAAACATCTACGCAAATGCACGAAGCTATTATGACTGCATTCTGCTGGATATCCGATCGGGAACGGACAGCCCCGCTGCGGCGCAGGCGCTTGCGGATGCGGATCTCGTCGTAGTTTGTCTGACGCAGAACGCGGGTATGCTGGAACGTTATTTTGCCCGGAATGGTTGGCCGGAAGAGCTGCATGGCAAAAAACAACTGCTGTTGTTCTCAGGCTACGACCCTCGTTCCAAATACAAAGCAGCCAATATTTTGCGGAAGTATGGAAGACGCGAACCTGCATTGACCATTCCTTATAATTCTGACTTCAGAGATGCAATCAACGACGGGGATATCAAAGGGTTCATGGCACGCAGTCGCTCGTTGGATCGGCGACATGACAACTACCCATTTATTACGGAAGTTCGTCGGACTGCCGAAAAGGTACTGGAAGAGATCGGCATCAACACCAGACTGAAACATGTGGATGCCGCGAAAGGAGTCTCATAAGGCATGGACTGGATTAATTTGCTGCTGATTTGTGTGATTCTCGCCGGGATTTTGCTATGGCTGTTGCTGCTGCTTCGTAAAAATCCATTGGCGCAGGGAGCACGCGAGCTTGAGGCCGAGCTTCTTACGATCGAGGCGCTTCAGTCCTACGCGACGGCGGCCATTAATGAATTTACCAATGCCAATCTGCTGGATCTTGGTTTGTCGGCTGAAGAGTTCGAACGTAGAAGGAATGTCGTGGCTGAATTGAAAAGCTCGCTCAAGCTGTGTAATTCCGGCAGTTTGGCGGATAAAACTTACGTCAAATCGTTCATTGCTGACTTGCTTCTGCGCGGAGAGGTGATTAACGAGTCGACGATTGATCGTGTGCTGCCTTTCGGTGACGAACGATTGCTTACGGATCAAGACAAGTTCGATATTTTGCTGCATGCCTATAGTTTGGAGCATGGCATGCAGGCTTTGAGCCAGCTGATCGAAAAGTATCGTTTGGCAGAGCTGAAATCCATTATCGAAAATGGCGAGACCGAATCGTACATCATTACGGCGGAAGAGATTCGTGATATTTATACGCTTGAAGCGCCGCGATTGTCGTTCGATGACAAGCTGCAAATCGTTGTTCAACGTATCTACCAGCACTACAAAGGGTTTGGACCGATTGATGAGCTGCGAGACCAGACGATTGACGGTGTCTCGGGCGGTGTCTCCGGTCTGCCTGCTGATATGCAAGAGCTGGAACACGAGGTTGAACTGATGCGCTCCATGAGGGAAAAAGGACCCCGCGGCTGCGACAGTATCTGGATTTTTTACCGAGGGAAATCGATTCGTTTGGCGTTTCTTGGATTCGGCAGCGACCTGGAGCTGAAGCGAGTTTGTCAGAACATCTACAAATTCGGCAGTCCCGGACAACTCTCCGAAGCCAAGGCCTATATGGTCAACGAAATGCAGGACGGTTCGCGGGTTGTCGTGGTACGGCCTCCTTTTTCCGAAAGCTGGGCGTTCTTCGTTCGTAAGTTTGATTTGCCGAATTTGAGCTTGGAGCGGTTGCTGGCTTCCGAACAGGTCAAAGGTGCCGAATTGCCGATGAAAATGCTGGATTATCTGATGAAGGGTGCCCAGGTCACGGCTGTGACGGGAGAACAAGGCTCCGGCAAAACGACGTTGCTCATGGCTATGGTCAAGTCGATCTACGGAACGTTCAATCTGCGGATTCAGGAATTGGCGTTCGAGCTGCATCTGCGCAGGCTATATCCGGAACGGAATACGCTGGCTTTTCGCGAGACAGACAAGATTAGCGGCCAAGAAGGGTTGGATCTTCAGAAAAAGACGGACGGCACGGTTAATATTCTCGGCGAAGTCGCGACCGATCCGGTTGCGGCCTGGGCCGTTCAGATGTCGCAAGTCGCCAGTAAATTCACCGTTTTCAGCCATCATGCCAAAACGATGAAGGATCTGATCTGGTCGCTGCGCAACTCGCTGCTCAAAACAGGCACGTTTCAAAATGAACGAATCGCCGAGGAGCAGGTCGCCAGTGTTATCGCTTTTGACGTGCATTTGGAAAAAGAACGTGACGGTACCCGTTACATCGAACGATTGACGGAATGTGTCGTACTGGACCCCGATGAGCAAGGTTTTGCCGAACTGGCCGAAAAACTGGATAAAGAATTGGATGAGGCCTCGGCGATTAAAGTGCTGGCGCGTGCCAATCTCGATTACTACCGACGTCTGACCGGACGCACGTTCGAAGCGAGAAATATTATCGAATTCCGCGATGGCATGTATGTTCCGGTACATCGTCCCACCTCTCGGAAAATAGAGCTGATGGCAGGAAACATGTCGAGACAAGACGCTGCTGATTTTCGTGCCTTTCTGGATCGGTACTGGGGGAGTGAACCGGCATGAGCGTGAAATTGCTGATTATCCTGGCCTCCGCATTGTACGTCGTGCCGATTGTGATCTGGATCATTCTACGTCAGCTGCGTAAAAAAGGCGGTGTTCAAGAAGAGACGATTACCGGTTGGATGAATCGGCAGCCGGCGATGAAAAAGGAGAGCCCGAAGCTCAATCGCTTTTACCAGCGTTCTTATATTCGTTCTACGCAAATTCCGGTCTTTCGCGGTCAGGTACGCCGAATCCGTCAACGGCTTGCGGTGATCAGCCCATATGACGAGCTGACGATTCGAAAAGAAACGATGAAAATCACGTACTCCGTGTTACTGATTGTCGTGGGATTAATTCTGGCGCTTGCGTTATTTGGCCGGAGTATGTCTGTTGTATTGCTGGGTATAATCGGCTGTCTGGTGTTGAACGGTATGCTGATCGATCTATTCGTTCATCGGGTCGAAAATCGGTTGCTGAAAGATTTTCGCGACTTTTTGGAAGATAACCGTCATCAATTTCAGGCGATCCGTATGGCAGACGAGGCGATCTACGAAGCGGCACAGTTGTCCGGTCATGATATGAAGCTGCATGGCGAGCGGATACATGGTGTGTTAACGGCTAAAGATCCGGATCGCAGCTTGGCAGCCTACTATGAAGTCGCTCCTAACCGTTACCTGAAAGTATTTACCGGCATAGCGCGTATGATTATGGAATATGGCGATAAAACGACGCTCAAAGGTTCTTTGTATCTGAATGCAATCAGCAAGTTCGTTCAGGATATCAACTTCGATCTGCTGCGCAGAAACCGTTTGAGTTATCAGCTAAATAGCTTAACCGTTATTGCATTGGCGCCGATCCTGCTGTCTTTCCCTCTGCAACGCTGGGCGGAGACGTATTTTCCGGTCATGGGCGAATTCTACGAAGGGCGGATCGGGCTGGCAGCCAAGCTGCTGCTGTACGCGGTGGCCGTCGCGGCATATGTGCTGATTCGCAAACTGGCGGAAACGGAAGAGTCGCGTTATACACCGAAGTCGGGTGGCATCCGCTGGGAAAAGAAACTGTACGAGTATCGTCCGGTTCGTTTTGTTGTTGACCGCTTTGTTCCTCAGAAGCATACGAAAGCCCATTACGGTTTATCGCGGCTGATCAAAGAATCCAATTCACCGCTCATGATTGAATGGTTGACGGTAAGACGTCTGTTGCTATCGTTGTGTGCGGTTCTTTTTGTCTCGGGCATGTTTGTCTCGGCCCATCTCGGTCAAGTTGAACGGATCTGGAATGCGCCAACCTATCTCAAAGGCGGATTGATGCTAGGGCGAGTTGATGATGCAGAGCGCAGGGAGGCGGAAGAACGTACTTCTCTCGATAACCGGATCATGCAAGAGATTGATGCCGGGAAGTCGGGCTGGGAGGATACGGTACGGGGGTTGGTGAGAGAATCCGCTACATCAACACTGAGTGAAGTTCAACAAAATGAGATGTCAAAACGTATCGTGGAAAAGTTAAGTCAGGCGGACAGTGAGTATTTGAAGTGGTGGGAAGTGTTGACCGCCGTTGCAGTCGGAGTTGGTGTTTATTTTGTTCCGCTGGGAATCATGCAATTCCAACGTCGGGTTCGCGGGATGGAAATGCAGAATGAAGTCGACCAGTTCCGGATGTTAATTTCGATTCTGAGTCAATTTGACCGGATGAGCGTGCAAATTATTTTGGAATGGATGGAGCGCTTCGGAATCATTTTCAAACCTGCTTTGCAGCGCTGCTTGCTTGATTATGATGGCGGGTCCGCGGCGGCATTGCGTCAGTTGAAGATTGAAGCTCCGTTCCCGTCGTTTGTTCGAATGGTCGAGCGTTTGGAAAATGCGTTGGAACGCATTTCGATTCAAGAAGCATTCGATGACCTGGAAATGGAGCAAGAGTATTACCGGGAGCAGAAAAAAGAAACGATGGACCGTCTGATCGAAAGCAAAGCGAACTGGGGGCGGGATATTGGGTTTGCACCTGTGATGTTTATGCTTGGCGCTTATATTATCGTTCCGTTCCTGTATGTGTCGTTTATGCAAATGAAAGACTTGATTACGCAGCTCGGTCAAATTTAAAAGCAATCAACCAAAATTCATATCAAAGGGGATTATTTATTATGGGAAGCAATGCAACTTCAGGTTTGAAATTGGCAGCAGGGATTTTTCTGACACTCGCGCTGATCACAACGGTTGTCGTAATTTTCATTTCTTCGCAAGACGCTGCAAAAGAAGGCCAGACCCAATTTTCCACGATTCAGACGCAGTTGTCGCAGACACGATTCAACATCTATGAAAATACAACCTTGTCAGGCAGCCAGGTTATGAATGCTGTGCGTCAATACAATAATGAGCAGCAGTTTGGCGTATACGTTCAAACAGGCAAAGGCGGTTCGACTTACTACGGCAGCCAGTTTAACCAGACGACAGGCATTATTACGAGCGACACCAATAACACGACGCTGTCTCCAGCTCTGAATGAATCGGATAACAACTTTATCAACCCGTCGGGTAAATTTAAGTCTTCGGTTGTTCGTGACGCGAACAACATGGTTCGCGGCATCGTGTTTACTCAAACGAAATAATGAAAGGGGACCAGCGGCCCTCCGGCTTGGTCAGAGGGCTGCTGCCCGGTTGGGAGAAATAGATGAGCAATGCGAGGAGCTTTATGGTACTGGCAGCTGTGTTTTTCTTGTTTATCGGGGCATGTACATACACGGTGAATATGATTCAATCGATTGAACACGGAACCCGACTTGCTTATACGTTGAAGACGGATCAGGACCGAAAAGTGAAGGCCACGCTCGCTGTTCCCGGAGAAGAAACCTATACGGGAGCTGCTATTGTGAATATGGTTCGCAATATCCAACAAAGCGACATGAATATTGAAGTGAACGGAATTCTTTATTTGCGAACAGGGACTTATGAGGACCTTGACCCGAGCGGGGTTGATTTGAGCAAAACCTACCGAGCGACTTATGAGAGAGACACGGCCGGATATATCATCAAAATCGTATTTAGGGGATAAAACATGAAATATGTAACAGGCATATTCGCCGCTCTGTTGGCTGTTTTGCTTTTGTTCATGTACCCATTATATGAGCAAGCCAGAAGCCAGGATAAAATAGCAAACATTGTGATTCAGAGCGCAGCGACACATTTTATCGACAGTGCAAGAACGAAGGGGTATATCACACCGCAAATGTACGAAGAGTTCAATGCCCAGTTGGCAGCAACCGGTAATCAATATGAGGTAGAGCTGGAGCATTTGCATAAGCAAATTAGCCCGGATTACAGCGATCCCGCGAATCCGGTTACTTTTCAGAATAGCTTCACCACGTATTATTCCGGATTTTATAATCAACAGATACTTGCCGTATTGTTCCCAGGCAGCGTGCTGTCTTTGGATGACCCAAGCCGGAGGTACACCATGCAGGTCGGTGACTATATCGGTATTCAAATGAAGAATAAAAATCGAACGGCGTCTACGCAACTTTGGGATTTTTTAATGAGCGACAATACTGAAGAAAATTCGACGGTTCTGATGAACTACGAAGGAATGGTCTTGCATGAAGATTACTAGCTTTGCGATTATTTTCGTTCTGATCTTTTCGCCTTTTTTTCAAATTGCGTCAATGCGCCTGGATGACCTGGATAAAGTCATGCAACTGACGGATCGTTACAACATAGTGACGAAGACGGCAATTCAGGATGCGACCTATATGTTGAACGAAACGGTCGATCAAGAATACGAGCCCGGATATGGGTCGGAAAAGTTTTTTCGGGCAAATAAAGAACGTGCCGTAGAAGCATTCTATCGGACACTGGCTTTGAACTTTAATGTGGATGGCGATGCCGTTGCGATCGGAACGCTTGCAGGCTACATACCGGCAGTCGCAGTGATTGATTATGACGGCTACTATATCTATTCAACCGAACAATTTGTGGATTCAAGCGGCCAAGCCCAAATGAGGTTGGTGTGGTCGCCGAAAAAGCCGTACTCGTATGCGGATACCCAGGGCAATATCATTCAGTTCTCACTGGATGGATTTGTAAAAACGTATGACCGTAACTCTTTGCGTTGGATTCAGGGTCAGCGATCGGAAGTGGTTAACTCCACCCAAATACCTTTGTTAAAAGATGCAGCGATATTTGAGACCGTTCGCCGGCAAAGCATTATCCATGCTATTCAGAACGATCTTGCTTACGTCATCAATCGGCACAATCAGTATGCAACGCGTTACGGAGTCGATTATTTGTTCACATTGCCGCAAATTTCGCAGGAAGAGTGGGATAACGGGATTGATGATATCGGCATCGTCGCTTTTATTCAAGGAATCCCCGTAGGTGATCAGCAATACAATAACTATTCTTTCGGTGGCGGCATGCTGAAAAAGAAGAAAGTGGTCTATGCGTCGGTTGATCCGGCTACCGGAATCAAATATTACTCGCGTGACCCCGCACAGCTGCCCGCAAAAGTAGAAGAACGATTTGAAAACGAGAAAGATGCAGCCCGATCGGGTTATTTTCCAGTGCAGAATTAACATTTAGCCAGAGAAAGCAGGTGTTTATCAATTGTTGCCATCATTAATAAGTGGTATTAGTTCTTTTGGGAGGAAAAGCTTCTTAGAAGCTCCAACAGATGTTTTTGCTGGGATTCGTTCATTCGGCTGAACAAATCGAGGATCTCGCGTTCTTCTTCTTTCAAAGGATGTTCCAGCAGATCGTCGACGGGGAGCAGCTCGGAAAGGGGAAGGCCCAATGCGCGGCTCAGGCTACTCAGTGTATTGAGTCTCGGCGAACGCCGATTGCATTCAATATCGCTGATCGAGGATTGGGAGACGTTGGCCCGTTGAGCAAGCTCCACAGAAGATAAATGACGTGCTTTGCGCAAATAGCGCAGTTTGCTTCCGATGTCCATAAAATCCGCCTTTCTTTGACGAAAATAAATGTTTGGGAATTGAGCTCCTAAGCCTAAAAAAACGCAAAAAGATGCCCGCAACTAGACTATATAACGAATGAGTAGTCAAGGTCTACGTATTCTTTTTCCAAACAAACGAAACACTCAAAGCCTTCCCGATAAGACAAAAGCACCAGACCTATACCCGCGAACGGGAAGGGCCGGTGCTTTTCGATGTGCTCGATCTTTTTGAATCGTTTAGTGCTTTTAATCCCGACTTTGAATAACGAATAGTAGTCCGCTGTCGATCGACACGGTACCTGTTGGACCGGCAAGCTTATTACTGACCGCCAGCGATTGTCCTTGTCGAAGCGTAGCGTCGGTTAACGGATACTCGAAGCCTTGGAGGGTTACGCCACTGACTTCCATCGTAGCTGGGATTAGGGAGATATATGTAAACCCATGATTTTCTACCGTCAATTGGCTACCTGTGAGCTGAATATAATTGTTGGCATCCCGAATGGTGCAGACCACTTGATGGTGCAAGGCCCGAATCAAAAGTTGGACATTGGCCAGCGTATGGTCCATTCGTCCGCCTGTTACGCCCAACATCACAATTTCTGAAGGGCGCTGGTCCAAAGCCAATTCGAAAGCAAGTTCGGTATCCGTGTAATTTTTGTCGATCGGGTCGCAGGATTCGGTTTTGACGCTAGCTGAACGGATTCGCTCGGCGTCTTCCGAAGATACTGAATCAAAGTCGCCTACAGCAATATCTGGCGTTAATCCATTCTCTATTAGTAACAAGGCGCCGCGATCCGCTCCAATAAGCAGATCGCCGGCGCTGATATATTTCAGGTAATCGTCGGTCCATGATCCACCGGAGACGATAACAACTCGTTTGGCAGTCAATACAAACCCTCTTTTCATAAGTAAAAGATGAGGCGTTCCGGTTGTGCGGACTTGATCAAGGCTAAGAACAACGCGGCATCGCTACTCTCTAGTATACCGAACTGGTTCATGTGCGCAATATACCAGCCGAACCTGCAACAGTATCTGTACGGTCATCCCGATACATGTAGCGACCAAGTTTGCAAGATTGACAAAAAATTAAGCGTTGCGATTCGTTTAATGGGTTAAAAAATACATGAGTGCGTCCGGAAGTTCTTTTTGCCAAAATCCCCAGAGATGCTTGCCTTCCTTTTCCGCATAGCGTACAGTCGCGCCGCGGTCTTGCAGCAGATCACGGGTTCGGCGGTTGAGATCGACGAAGTCAAATGTGCCGTGATCCGTCTCGTATTCATCCTCCTGCAATCCTACGACCATATACGTGTCGAGCCAGCTCAGGTCAGACTCGCGTGCAATGATGTCCTGGGACTCTCCGTAGTACGCACCCGAGAGGCTGATGATCCGAGGAAACTCCCCCGGGTATAACAGGGACAGATGGAGAGACATCGAACCGCCCAATGAATCTCCGGCCAAAATGCGATCGTTTTCGCGCGCACGGTACTTTTGCTCAACAAACGGAATAATCTCTTCCATAATACAGCGCACATAAGCTTCATGGCGATTTCCGAACGGAGCGTATTCAGCAGTTCTTTTTTTTACGTCGACTTCAATGCCTACTATAATAAAAGGTTCGACTCCTTCGTCAAGAATGAGTTGGTTGGCATAGGTGGCGATTCGGCCGAAGTTGAAAAACTCCTCACCATCCTGGCAATAGACAACCGGGTAGCTAAGTACCTCGTTGTAGCCAGGGGGGAGATAGATTCGAAGTGGTCTTTCTTCATTTAAAAAGCTGCTCGCAATGACTTCTTTCACAATCGTGCGTTTAAGGTAACGGGAATCTGTCATGAAAAGTCTCTCCTTTTACAAGTTTAAGCGTTAATTTTGCATGCGCTTTACACGGCGGGCGCGAATGCGGTAAGATTGAAACTGCGCGGACGAAAAGACCTAAAACGTTCGGATTTCCTTTTTTGTTATACTAATATCGTGAACCTGTTATATATACAATGTAAGAAATTAAGTAACGAATATGCTCAATTTCTTTGACTAAGCTATGCAACAGGTGTATAATAATGATATAACAGAGGGACATGATATTCAAATTTTTTATTGGGGTGAAAAATAATGAGCAAGGTTCCTTATGAAGTGTATACGGAAGACGTTGAAGCTCTTTCCGTTCTTTCGCCGGATGGCGAAATTGTTAACGAAGCATTGATGCCAGAATTGACTGACGACCAACTGAAAGAAGTTATGCGTCGTATGGTGTTTACCCGTACTTGGGATGAAAGAGCAATTAACCTGGGCCGTCAAGGACGTCTCGGCTTCTATGCACCGGTTTCCGGTCAAGAAGCTACAATGGTAGGCAGTGAATTCGCTCTGCAAAAAGAAGACTTCGTTTGCCCGGGTTACCGCGATATTCCGCAACTCGTATGGCACGGTCTTCCGTTGTACCAAGCTTTCCTGTATTCCCGCGGTCACCAACATGGCGGACAAATTCCGGAAGGCGTTAACGTTCTGATGCCGCAAATCATCATCGGTGCACAAATCCTGCATGCGATGGGTATTGCTATGGGCTTCAAACTGAAAAAACAAAAACAAGTCGCGATCACTTATACAGGTGACGGCGGTTCGTCGGAAGGCGACTTCTACGAAGGCCTTAACTACGCAGGCGTATACAAACTGCCTGTAATCTTCTTTGTACAAAACAACGGTTATGCCATCACGACTCCGTTCGCGAAGCAAACCGCTGCACTGTCGATCGCTCACAAAGCGGTTGCAGCAGGCATCAAAGGCGTGAAAATCGACGGTATGGACGTGTTTGCTGTCATCAAAGCCGTTCAAGACGCTGCTGAGCGCGGACGCAACGGCGAAGGTGCTACACTCATCGAAGCCGTAACTTACCGCTTTAAGCCGCACTCCCTTTCCGACGATACTTCCAAGTACCGTACGAAAGAAGAAGAAGGACAATGGAGCGAGAAAGATCCAATCACTCGTCTTGCGAAATACCTGGAGAAAAAAGGCCTTTGGACTGCGGAAGACACGGAACGCGTAAGAGCGGAAGCCAAAGAAACCGTAGCCGAGCAAATCAAGAAGGCAGAAAAAACAGAGAAAATGAATGTTTCGGGCCTGATCGATTCCATGTTCGAACATACACCTAAACATCTGGAAGAGCAAAAAGCAGACTTCCAATAAAATAATCGGTTCCGGCTGAGTGCCTTTACGGCGCTCAACCGAACCTTTTACCTGTGCATATAAGCTTTAAATGTATATAGAGCGGTATCCATTGAACGTAACGTTAAGGAGGAAATGTAGCAATGGCACAAATGAATATGAAAGAAGCAATCCGCGACGCGATGCGTGTGGAACTCAAGCGTGATCCGAACGTTCTGATCTTCGGTGAAGACGTAGGTAACGTTGGTGGCGTATTCCGTGTAACAGAAGGGCTGCAAAAAGAATTCGGCGAAGAGCGCGTATTCGATACTCCACTGGCTGAATCCGCTATCGGCGGCATGGCTGTCGGTCTGGGCGTGCAAGGTTTCCGTCCGATCGCCGAAATTCAATTCGTTGGCTTTATCTTCGAAGCTCTTGACCAAATGATCGTTCAAGCGGCGCGTATGCGTTACCGTTCGGGCGGCCGTTACAACTCGCCAATCGTTTTCCGTACGCCTTTCGGCGGTGGCGTTAAAGCAGCTGAATTGCATACGGACGCACTGGAAGGCCTGCTGGTTCAAAGCCCTGGTATCAAAGTGGTGGTTCCTTCGAACCCTTACGATGCAAAAGGTCTGCTGATCTCTGCAATCCGTGACAACGATCCGGTCTTCTTCATGGAGCACTTGAACCTGTACCATGCTTTCCGTGCCGAAGTGCCGGAAGGCGAGTATACGGTAGAACTGGGTAAAGCCAATGTTGTTCGCGAAGGTTCGGACGTAACGATCCTGACTTACGGCATGTGCGTACACACTTCGGTAAAAGCGGCTGAGCAACTCGAAAAAGAGGGTATCCAAGCCGAAGTTATCGACCTGCGTACCCTGAACCCGCTTGATATCGACACGATCGTGGCTTCGATCAAGAAAACAAACCGTGCGATCGTTGTTCAAGAAGCTCAAAAGACTGCCGGCGTTGCTGCTGAAGTCATTGCGCAAATCAACGAAAAAGCGATTCTTCACCTGGAAGCTCCTGTCCTGCGCGTGACTCCTCCGGATACGGTTTACGCATTTGCGCAAATCGAGGATGCATGGTTGCCGACACCTGAGCGTATCATCACAAATGTGAAAAAAGTTCTTGAATTTTAATTCGTAAGATCCAGAAGGAGGTTGTACAACGTGGCAAAATTTGAATATAAATTCCCAGAGCTTGGCGAAGGTTTGCACGAAGGCGAGATCGTCAAGATCCATATTAAAGCCGGAGACAAAGTCACCGACGACGACATCATCATGGAAGTTCAAAATGATAAAGCGGTCGTTGAAGTGCCTTGTCCGGTAAACGGAACCGTGCTTGAAGTTCGCGCGGCAGACGGCGAAACTCACCATGTAGGCGACATCATCGCGGTCATCGAAGCGGAAGGCGAACTGCCTGAAGGTTCGGAAAGCGCACCTGAAGCCGACGCGGCTCAAGAAGCAAACGCAGCTGTAGGCGGAGCGGACACAAGCGCTGCATCTTCCCCTGCAACAGCCGATCCTTCGGCGTCGCAAGGTTCGGCTTCCGGCAGCAACAAATTCGCATACAAGTTCCCGGAACTTGGCGAAGGCCTGCATGAAGGCGAAATCGTGAAGATGCATATCAAAGTCGGCGACAAAGTTACGGACGACGATATCATCATGGAAGTTCAAAACGATAAAGCGGTTGTCGAAGTGCCTTGCCCGGTAAACGGTACGGTCGTCGAAGTTCGCGTAGCTGACGGCGAAACTCACCACGTAGGCGATATCGTTGCGATTATCGAAGTCGAAGGCGAATTGCCGGAAGGTTCGGAAACGATCGAAGATTCCGCACCTGCTGCCGAAGCGAAAGCTCCTACGGCGTCGGCACCTGCCGCAGCACCTGCATCGGCTTCGAGCCGCGAAGTGCTGGCTACTCCAAGCGTACGCAAATTCGCTCGCGAAGAAGGCGTAGACTTGGGTCAAGTACAAGGCAGTGGCAAAAACGGTAAAATCTCGCGTGAAGACGTAGAGAACTTCAAGAAAAACGGCGGCCAAGCGCCAGCTGTGGCATCGGCTCCGGCCGCTGCGGCAAGCGAAGCTCCGGCAGCAGCGAAAGCAGAAGCTCCTGCAAAAGCAGCAGCTTCCCCTACGGCTATTCCGGCAGCAGCCGACGAAGAGCGCGTACCGTTCAAAGGTATCCGCAAAGCGATTTCGAACGCGATGGTCAAATCGGCTTACACGGCTCCGCACGTTACGATCATGGACGAAGTCGATGTAACCGAACTGGTTGCTTTCCGTACCCGCATGAAACCACTGGCTGAGAAGAAAGGCGTTAAGGTTACTTACCTGCCATTCATCGTAAAAGCGCTGGTTGCCGCAGTTCGCGAATTCCCGGCTCTGAACGCTTCGATCGACGAAGCGGCTAACGAGATCGTGTACAAGAAACACTACGATATCGGTATTGCAACAGACACGGAAAACGGCCTGATCGTACCGGTTATCAAAGACGCTGACCGCAAAAGCGTGTTCAAGATTGCCGAATCGATCAGTGATCTGGCAAAACGCGGCCGCGAAGGCAAGCTTGCTCCGAACGAGATGAGAGGAAGCACAATCTCCATCACGAATATCGGTTCCGCAGGCGGCATGTTCTTCACACCGATCATTAACTATCCGGAAGTTGCTATTCTCGGAACCGGCCGTATCAGCGAAAAAGCCATCGTAAGAAATGGCGAAATCGTAGCTGCTCCAATGATGGCTCTGTCCTTGAGCTTCGACCACCGTCTGATCGACGGCGCGACTGCACAAAACTGCATGAACTATCTTAAATCCCTGCTCGCTAATCCCGAGTTGATGGTAATGGAGGTATAAAAAAATGGTAGTAGGAGACGCTTCCCTGGATATTGACACATTGGTAATCGGTGCGGGACCTGGCGGCTATGTAGCTGCTATCCGTGCCGCTCAACTGGGACAAAAGGTTCTGATCGTGGATAAAGCCGAGCTCGGCGGTGTCTGCCTCAACCGTGGTTGTATCCCTTCCAAAGCTCTGATCTCGGCTGCGCATAGCTATGAAAATGCGTTGCACGGCGATGCTTTCGGCGTGACGGCAACCGACGTTAAAGTCGATTTCGCTAAAACCCAAGAGTTCAAAAACGGCGTCGTCAAAAAAATGACGAACGGCGTAAGCGGATTGCTCAAAGGCAATAACGTTGAAGTCTTCAACGGCGAGTGCATGTTCATCAACCAAAACGAAGCACGCGTATTCAATGACCATGAATCGCCGCGCTACCGTTTCAAGAACTGCATCATCGCAACGGGTTCCCGTCCGATCGAACTGAAGCCTTTCCCATTCGGCGGACGCATCCTGTCTTCGACTGAAGCGTTGAACCTGCCGGAAATTCCGAAAAGCCTCGTTGTGATCGGCGGCGGTTATATCGGTGCCGAGCTGGGTCAAATGTACGCGAAATTCGGCACGAAAGTGACGATCATCGAAGGTCTGGACAGCGTTCTGCCAGGTTTCGATAAAGACATGACCAACCTCGTGTCGAAAACAATGAAGAAAAACGGCATTGAGATTCATGCGAATGCCAAAGCCGAAAGTGCAACACAAACAGACAAAGACGTTACTGTGAAATTCTCCGTTGGTGGAGAAGCGCAAGAAATCA
Source organism: Saccharibacillus sacchari (assembly GCF_037722395.1). Classification (GTDB taxonomy): domain Bacteria; phylum Bacillota; class Bacilli; order Paenibacillales; family Paenibacillaceae; genus Saccharibacillus; species Saccharibacillus sacchari_A. The sequence goes on from NZ_JBBKAR010000043.1 coordinate 189,564, forward strand.
CAGCTGACTACCTGCTCGTAACGGTTGGACGTCGTCCAAATACCGATGGCGAACTGGGTCTGGATCTGATCGAGCTTGAGCTTGACGAGCGCGGTCTGATCAAAGTCGATCAGCAAGGCCGTACCAATATCCCGCATATCTTCGCGATCGGCGATATCGTACCGGGTCTGGCATTGGCTCACAAAGCTTCGTACGAAGGTAAAGTTGCAGCTGAAGCTATCGCTGGACATTCGTCCGTGGTTGACTACAAGTGCATGCCTGCTGTAGTCTTCACGGATCCGGAATGCTCAAGCGTAGGCCTGACTGAAAAAGAAGCGAAAGAAAAAGGCTTCAACGTTGTTGCGGGTAAGTTCAGCTATGGCGGCAACGGTCGCGCCGTATCTTTGAACCATCCTGAAGGCTTCGTGAAAATCGTTGCCGAAGAAAGCACTGGCGTAGTGCTGGGTAGCCAAATCGTAGGTCTGGAAGCGACAAACATGATCGCTGAGATGGGTCTGGCTGTAGAAATGGGCGCAACTCTTGAAGATCTGGCTCTGACTATTCACGCTCACCCTACACTGGGCGAAATCGTGATGGAAGCGGCTGAACTGGTTCTGGGTAACCCAATCCACGCTATCGCTCCTAAAAAACGCTAAGAAATCAAATGTCGGAATCGTTTGCGGCATTGCAAACTGTTCTGGCAAATGATTTTGAACAAAACGGACGCCTGCTCAGGCGTCCGTTTTGTTATGTTCATATTGTCGGATTTGCTACAGGATTAATCTATTCAAGCTGGCGGCAGGCATGATAAACTTATACCGTGTCAACGCCAACTGTAAGGTTAAGTTTGCTTGAAACGCACCTAAAGCGTGCGCGTTTCAAGCAAACGTAAACCTCTGATTAAGAGTTGACAAGGTACTGATGCGTTGACCGATAAAGATGTAAAGTTGCGTTCATTGGAAACCCACTTGAAGCGTGTGGGTTTCCAATGAACGCAACTCTTAGATTTAATTCGCTCAACGTACTAAACGAACGAATAAGTGAGAACAGAGGTGGATTTTTTGCGTAAATATTTGGATTTGCTACAAGATATTTTGGATAACGGTACGGAACGTGGAGACCGGACCGGAACAGGAACGGTTTCGGTATTTGGACGTCAATTGCATTTTGATCTGGCAGAAGGGTTTCCGCTGCTTACGACCAAAAAGCTTCATCTAAAGTCGATCGTGCATGAGCTGTTATGGTTCCTCAAAGGCGATACCAATGTAGGTTATCTGCAAGAGAACGGAGTGCGGATCTGGAATGAATGGGCGGACGAGAACGGGGAATTGGGTCCGGTTTACGGTTCGCAGTGGCGTGCCTGGGAAGCTCCGGACGGCCGTAAGATCGACCAAATCTCACAATTGATAGACTCGATCAAAAACAATCCGGATTCGCGTCGCCATATTGTAAGTGCCTGGAACGTGGCCGAGATCGACAACATGAAGTTGCCTCCATGCCATTTGCTTTTCCAATTCTACGTAGCTGACGGTAAGCTGTCCTGTATGCTCACCATGCGCTCGGTCGACACTTTCCTGGGCCTGCCGTTCAATATTGCGAGTTATGCTCTGCTTACGCATATGATCGCGCAGCAATGCGGACTGGAAGTCGGTGAATTCGTATGGTCTGGCGGCGACGTGCATATCTATTCGAACCATATCGAGCAGGTGAAGACGCAGCTGGAACGCGAGCCGGGTGAACTCCCGAAACTGCGTATTTTGCGTAAGCCTGAATCTATTTTCGACTATACGTATGAAGACTTTGAGTTTATCGACTATAATCCGCAACCGGGAATCAAAGCCCCGATCGCCGTATAGGAGGGAGTGAACCGTCATGCCAACGATTACGTTGATTTGGGCGCAAGCGGAGAATGGGGTAATCGGTCGGGACAATGCGCTGCCGTGGCGCATTCCGGCCGATATGGCTTATTTTAAACGCGAAACGCTGGGCAAGGCTGTGGTGATGGGGCGTAAAACGTGGGAATCGTTCGGCTCCAAGCCGCTTAAAGACCGGAAAAATATCGTGATTACGCGGGACGCTTCCTACGCCGCCGAAGGTGCCTATATCGTACACTCGATCGACGAAGCGTTATCCGCCGCGGATAGCGAAGAAGTGATGGTGATCGGGGGTTCGGAGATTTACGAGCTGTATTTGCCGATCGCAGACCGTTTGCGCGTAACCCGCGTGCGGGAAAGTTTCGAAGGAGATGCCGTTTTCCCGACTGTAGATTGGTCATCCTGGCTGTTGATTTCTTCGGAAGAAGGAATGCGTGATGAAAAAAATGTCTACCGCTACGAATTCGAAGTGTATGAACGTCCCAAAAATTAGCACTGAATAGTCTATGATCGGTATTCAGAAAATGCAAATTAAATTCCGTATAATCTATTTCAAACGATAAATGAAAAATGATATTATGGGTAAAATATATCGCTTGTGATCCAATAGAGAACCAAAATCGAGAACTTATGCGGATGGGGGAAACGTTCGATGTCTACACCTACTGGATTTATGGAATATAAACGGCAACTGCCAGCGGATCGTAGTCCGCTTGAGCGCGTAAAAGATTGGGAAGAATTCCATAAACATATGTCGGAAGAAGAGTTGCGTACGCAGGGAGCGAGATGTATGGACTGCGGTACGCCATACTGCCACGTGGGCGTTAATATGACCGGCGGAACTTCCGGATGTCCGGTGCATAACCTGATCCCGGAATGGAACAACCTCGTGTACCGCGGATTGTGGAGAGAAGCGCTCGATCGTTTGCACAAAACGAATAACTTCCCGGAATTTACCGGCAGAATCTGTCCGGCTCCTTGCGAAGGTTCATGTACGGTGGGTCTGATCGGCCAACCGGTTACGATCAAGACCATCGAAGAAGCGATTATCGAAAAAGGTTTTGCGGAAGGCTGGGTGCAACCCGAACCTCCGAAAAGCCGCACAGGCAAAAAAGTAGCGGTTGTCGGCTCGGGTCCTGCGGGTCTGGCTTGCGCGGCGCAGCTGAATAAAGCGGGTCACTACGTCACCGTGTACGAGCGTTCCGACCGTGTTGGCGGCCTGTTGACTTACGGCATTCCGTCCATGAAGCTGGAAAAGGATATCGTACAGCGCCGCGTCGATTTGCTGGCTGCGGAAGGTATTACGTTCATCACTTCGACCGAGATCGGAAAAGATATTCCGGCGCAGCAATTGACGGAAGAATTCGATGCGGTTGTACTATGCGGTGGAGCAACGAAGCCCCGCGAGTTCAATATCGAAGGCAGTCACCTCAAAGGCGTAACCTATGCGATGGATTTCCTGAACGGCACGATCAAAAGCTATCTCGATTCCAATCTGGAAGACGGCAACTATATCTCGGCAGCAGGTCAAGATGTTATCGTAATCGGCGGCGGCGATACCGGTTCCGACTGCGTGGCAACATCCCTGCGTCACGGTTGCAGCAGCGTTACTCAATTCGGCACACACAAAAAAGCGCCGCTTGAGCGCGATATGCTCGCCAACCCGTGGCCGCAATTCCCGAACGTATATACGCTCGATTATGCGCAGGAAGAAGCGAAAGCGATCTTCGGCGACGATCCGCGTGAGTTCTCGATCATGACAACCAAATTCGTCGGCGATGAAGAAGGTAATCTCAAGGAACTGCATACCGTGCAAATCCAACGTACGGTTGACGAGACGGGCCGTAAAGTATATGCGCCGATGGAAGGCACGGAGCGCGTATTCCCGGCGCAAATGGCATTGATCGCGATCGGTTTCGACGGACCGGAGCAAACGTTGGCGGAGCAGTTGGGATTGCAAACGGATCGTTGGACGAACGTAAAAGCGAAATACGGCGAATATAAAACAAACTCGGAAAAAGTATTTGCTGCTGGCGACATGCGCCGCGGACAAAGCTTGGTGGTTTGGGCGATTAACGAAGGCCGCGAAGCGGCGCGTGAAGTGGATAAGTTCCTGATGGGGGCTACCGTACTCGTTTAATCGTAAACGACTTGACTATGACAGAATAGCATTCTTTATTTGATAGGTCACTCTTCAATGGGTGGCCTTTTTTATTGCTTACTTGTATTT
>NZ_JBBKAR010000044.1:0-828 GCF_037722395.1 Saccharibacillus sacchari
GCTGCGGGCATACGCCCTTGATCCGGCAGTCGCCGGATACTCGACATACGTCGAGTCGTGAATACAGGAACGTTAGACGAAACTTAATAGAAGGAGCAAAACAATGAAAGATTCATATGCAGAATTCTTTAATAGAGAACATATAAGTAAAGAACAATTTTTTGAATTTGGCTTAGAAGAGTCCATTTATATAAGTTTTGAAAAAGCGAAAGCTGGATGGAATATTGTAAAGGATAATGTACTTAATAATAGGCTTGCTTATATTAGAGGTTATGGGCGAAATGGTTCAGGGACCAGATTATTTATGGAACTTTACGGAGAAGTATTAGGAAATAAAATGATTCAAGTAGATCCTACAAATAATGCGATGCCCGAAAGAGTATTAAATTCTTACACTAGCTATCGAAAAAATATTAAGGCTGATTCAGGGGGGTTAATTAAAATTCAGAACTATCAAATTTCACATATTTTTGGGAAAACTAAAAATCCTTTTTTATTTACTGCTCCTTGGAACATTGCGTATATTCCTAAAATAATTGATCCTTTTACGGGACATGAGGCAAGAGGAGAACTTCCGGCACAATACACTAAAGCTTTTAGAAATAAAGCATTTGAATTATTTGGAGAATTGATTGAGGAATATAACCAATTAATCATTGATTTGCAACTAAAAGAAAAAGCAAATAGTTATATTGATAGATTAGAGAACAAACCTGGAGCTGAGAAAATGATAAAATTCAGGGCTGATATAAATAATGAACTCTCTAGATTAATCAGGGAGAATTAAGCTTCGCCTAACATAATATTCACGCTGCGGACATTCGTCCT
>NZ_JBBKAR010000045.1:0-289579 GCF_037722395.1 Saccharibacillus sacchari
GGATATACGTTTATTTTCTCGCTCTTAGGCTTTTTTTTCGCTTTTTTCTTCAAATAACTGCATATTCGCACTTATTCGAAAAGACAGAAGAAAATCGAACGAAATAAGTGTATATAAGCACTTATTTCGATAGAATCGAGCGGGCGAACTTTTTTTTCGATTTCTTCATATTTCTTCCGATTTCTTGCTGCTTCCGCGTTAACGCGGCTTTCTAGACAGTCTGACCGTTTCCTTTCCCGGAAACGGTTCTTTCTATTACGTCCGGTCTATAAGCCCAGCATCGGGCGTAGGGCGAGGACAATCTCCCGGGCGCGTTCCAGCGCGCCTTCGCCGCTTCGGACGATAAGGTCGCAGCCTTCCAGGGCGGCGATCTCTTCGTCGTAGCCTGCCAATCGCGCGGCGATCTGCTCCGGGTCGGAGCCGCGGGCCAGCAGGCGGGCTTCGCATTCGGAGCGTGCGGCGGAGACGCCGAGCATCAGGGCGCGGTCGCCGAGCAGCGCTTTGGCTACGCGGGCGCCGCTCGGGTCGAGGACGATCGAGCGCAATCCGGCGCCGCTCGCGGTGTCTTCGATCGAAGCCAGCGAGGTGCCGTACAGATGGCCGCGGTATTCGCTGGTTTCCAGCATTTTGCCTTCGTTCATCATCCGTTCCAGCGTCTCGCGCTGGGTGAAATGATAATCGACGCCGTCGGTTTCGCCGTCGCGCGGCGCTCTCGATGTCCAGGTCACGATGCGGGGAAGCCCCAGCACGGCTTGAAGTGTCGTTTTCCCCGAAGCGCTTGGTCCTTGAAAAACAACCAGTGATATATCCATGATTCCAACCTCCGAATGCCGAGTCGCGGAAGTGCTTTTTTCTGATTCGGCCTGATAAGATGCAACGTGTATTTTCGCATGTTCGCGCAAAATGTGCCAGCTTTGCACATACCGGGAAGCTTTTTTCGAAACCCTTTTTCATGTTAAAATAAAGGTATGCGCGTCTCTGTCGTTTCGAAAAGAGCGCCAAATCGAAACGCCGATCCGGCTTGCCCTCCGGTATCCGAACCCCCTTCCCTCATTTGCAAGGCGAAGGGGGTTCGTGCCTGATCGCGCCGGAACCGGCCCAACGGAAAGAAGGTATTTACCCGTGAAAAAAGAGCTGATCGAACGTCTCGACCGCTACGCCCGTTTCGATACCCAATCCAATGAAGACAGCGAGACCTGCCCGTCCACGCCCGGACAGATGAAGCTGGCCGAACAGCTCGTGCGCGAGCTGACGGAGATGGGCCTTACGGAAATCACGCTCGACGAGAACGGCTATGTCATGGCTTCGCTTGAAGCCAATACGGATAAAACCGACGTGCCGGTAATCGGCTTCCTTGCCCACCTGGACACGGCAACCGAATTGAGCGGCGCCAACGTCAATCCGCAGATCGTGGACAGCTACGACGGCGGGGATATCGTGCTCAACCAAGAACTCGGCATCGTCCTGTCGCCGCGCGAGTTCCCCGAGCTGTCGCACTACGTCGGCCATACGCTGGTGACGACCGACGGTACGACGCTGCTCGGCGCCGACGACAAAGCGGGCATGGCGGAAATCATGACGGCGCTGAACCATCTGATCGCGCATCCGGAGTTGAAGCACGGCAAGCTGCGGGTCGCGTTTACGCCGGACGAAGAGATCGGCCGCGGACCGCAGCGTTTCGACGTACAAGCGTTCGGCGCGAAATACGCCTATACGATGGACGGCGGCCCGCTCGGCGAACTGGAGTACGAAAGCTTCAACGCCGCTGCCGCCAAAGTCACGATCAAAGGCGTCAGCGTTCACCCCGGCACGGCCAAAGGCAAAATGATTAACGCCGCGAAGATCGCGATGGAATTCCACCGTCGTTTGCCGGAGCAGGAATCGCCGGAATTCACCGAAGGCTACGAAGGCTTTTTCCATCTGCTGGACATCACCGGCGGCACGGATCAAACGACGCTGTCGTACATCATTCGCGACTTCGACCGTAACAGCTTCGAAAGCCGCAAAAAGCTGATGGAAAGCATCGCGGGCGAGTTCCGTCAGACTTATGGCGACGAGAACGTGCTGCTCGAACTGCGCGATCAATACTATAATATGCGCGAAAAAATCGAGCCGGTGATCGAGATCGTGGACCTGGTGAGCGACGCGATGAAAAAGCTGGACATCACGCCGGACATCCGTCCGATCCGCGGCGGCACCGACGGTTCGCAATTGTCCTACATGGGTCTGCCGACACCGAACATTTTCACGGGCGGCGAGAACTATCACGGCCGTTACGAATACGTGTCCGCCGATAATATGGTCAAAGCGACGGAAGTCATTTTGGAAGTGGTGCAGGCGTTCGAGCGTCAAGCCTGACAGGAGGTACCTTAACATGTTCGAATATGAAAACCGCAGCTACGAGGACGTGGACTTCGGGGCGCAGGAGCTGCGGGACGGCGAGCTGACGAACTGTACGTTTGTCCGCTGCCGCTTTACGCACGGTTCGCTGGAAGAGATCTTGACGCGCGGTTGCCGTTTCACCGAATGCGATTTCCGCGGTGCTTCGATGAACGGCTCGATCCATATCGAATCGGCGTTCGAGAACTGCAAGTTCAACGAAGCGAATCTGTTCGCGGCCAAGTTCGACAATTGTAAAATGACGGGGTCCGACTTTGCAGGCTCCAAACTGGACGGATTTACGGTCGTGCGCGGCGATTGGTCGTATACCAACCTCCGCCATGCGCGCCTGGACCGGCAGGATCTGCGCGGCGCACGCTTTTTCGAAGCCGATCTGTCCGAGACCAGTCTGCAAAAAGCCGATCTGCGCGGTGCCGACCTGACACGCTGCATGCTCGGAAAAGCAAAGCTGCAAGGCGCGGATCTGCGGGATGCGGTGCTGGACGGAGTCGATTTCAAATCGCTGGACGTCAAAAACGTACGGATGGATCGGGATCAGGCGGTCCTGTTCATGCGCTCTTACGGGGCGAAGGTCGACTGAGCCGATTATGAAAAAAGAATGATTTTAAAAGACGGTGCACGGCAAGCCGAACCGATGCTGCTTTGAACCCTTTGCCGCAAAAGCGATAAGCAAAAGGGGCGAAGCAACATCGCGGACAGCTTCCGTCCACTGTTTTTTCAATTCCCGACTTTTTTAATCGGATTTTAAGCTTATATCGTTATATCCATATCATTTTAGGGTAAAAAATAAAGACGCGTTTTGATTTTATTTATGGAAAGCGAGGGTTTTGCAATGACGAAAGCAGTGAACGAGAAAGTAACTTTGGGTAAAAGCGGTTTGAAAGTAAACCCGATCGGCCTCGGCACCAATGCCGTCGGCGGGCATAACCTTTTCCCTAATCTGGATGAAGAAGCGGGTAAAGCATCGGTTCGCTCGGCTTTGGAAAGCGGCATTAACTTTCTGGATACGGCGTTCATCTACGGACCCGGACGTTCGGAGGAACTGATCGGCGAGGTGCTGAAAGCTTACGGACATCGCGACGAGATCGTCATCGCCACCAAGGGCGCACATAAAATCGTCGACGGAGGCGTTGAACTCGATAACTCCCCGGCTTTTCTGAGAGAATCGGTCGAAGCCAGCTTGAAGCGTCTCGGTACCGACTACATCGATTTGTACTATATCCATTTCCCGGATGAACATACGCCGAAAGACGAGGCTGTAGGCGAGCTGGCGAAGCTGAAGCAGGAAGGCAAGATCCGTTCGATCGGCGTTTCCAACTTCTCGATCGACCAACTGCGCGAAGCCAACAAGGACGGCCATGTCGATGTGTTCCAGGGCGAATATAATCTGTTCAAACGCGGCGCCGAAGCCGAGCTTCTGCCATACGCCAAACAAAATAACATCTCGTTCGTCCCTTACTTCCCGCTCGCTTCCGGCCTTCTGACCGGCAAATACAGCGCGGACGACAAGCTCGACGAGAGCAAGCTCAAAAACCCGATGTTCCAAGGCGATAACTTCAAACGCAACGTGGAAAAAGTAAACCGCCTGCGCGAGATCGCCAATGCCCAGGGAGTCGACATCTCCAACGTGGTTCTCGCCTGGTACCTGACCCAAGACGCGATCGATTCCGTGATTCCGGGTGCCAAAAACGACAAGCAAGTCGCAGCCAACCTCAAAACACTCTACGTCACACTGACGCCGGAGCAAATCCAGCAGATCGACTTCCTGTTCCGGGACTAAGCAGGACTGTTCGTTTTTTCAGACGGTCGGCACCGACTTGAATACAATGGATTTTGTTGCATGGTTCATGATTCAGACCGCCGATGTTCTCGGCGGTCTTTCTGCGTTGAAATTTTCACCTTGCATGAACGCGCCCCGCGCTCAACCGCACGCTGCATCCGGGGCTTTTTTTATGTTTTTTCATACATATCAAGTCAAGGAAGCGTATCCAGTTCGCACAGCTTGTCTTTTTTCGAAAAATTTTCGCTAAAACCCGGTTTTCCATATTCATTTCGTCTTTCTTTTCGAGTACAATGGGTCAGTTGAGTTCCACAAAGAACGGAACCGTTCGGAAATCACTTGCTTTCTATCTTGCATCGTTGGAGGAATCATTAAAAGCTATGAATCACCCGTCCCCTTCCACCGTCAAAGTCGTTACCGCCGATCCCGGCGCAATCGGCTTGTTCGGTCTGGCCATCGTCACACTCGTTGCTTCGTCGCAGAAGCTCGGACTGACGGAAGGCCTCAGCTATGCCGCTTCCTGGGCTGTCTTCCTTGGCGCTTTTGCTCAGCTCTTCGCCAGCATCCAGGATGCCAAGCACAATAACACGTTCGGTATGACCGCTTTTGCCGCTTACGCATTCTTCTGGTTCGCCATGGCGACCAACTGGTTGATGAAAATGGGTACTTTCGGCCCTGAACTTGCCGGTGCCGTCGACGGTAAACAGCTTGGTTTTGCTTTTGCCGGATATCTGGTCTTTACCTTGTTCATGACGATCGGCGCGATGGAGACGAACAAAGTGTTGTTCATCATCTTCTGTCTGATCGACGTTTTGTTCCTCGGTCTGACGCTTGACGCCTTCGGCGCACCGGAGTTCTTCCACGAGATGGCGGCTTACGCGGAACTGGCCATCGGTATCGTCTCGCTGTACGGTTGCGGAGCCAACGTATTGAACGTCCACTTCGGACGCGAGTTCCTGCCGATCGGCAAAGCGTTCGGCATCTTCAAGCCGCGCGCGTAAAAAAGATCCGATCTCCCTATACGATCTGTCCGGATTGCATGGCTGAAGGGTTCGTGAACTCGTCTAATGAATTCGCACCCGAAAAGAATCGGAGCATCAGCTATAAAGAGGCTATCCTTAAAGTCGTCGTACGACTTGGGGCAGCCTCTTTTTTCTATCCCGCAAACACTTTACCGAAAAGACTTGATTAACTTACTAAATGTAACTATAATAATTTTAAGTAAGTAAAATTCATGCCGTTTCGGATCGCGTTCCTGACGGGTCCGATTCGGGTGCGATTTTGGCATCCAACGGCAAAAGGAGTCTTTTCCCATGAAAATCGAAGTCTGGTCGGACTATGTCTGCCCGTTCTGTTATATCGGCAAACGCCGTCTTGAGCACGCCCTGGAACGTTTCCCCAATAAAGATCAGGTTGAAGTGGTGTACAAAAGCTTCGAACTCGATCCAAACTCCGCTGTTCAGCATAACGGCGATATTCATGATCTGCTGGCTGGCAAGTACGGCATGAGCCGCGAGCAGGCGATGGCTTCCAACCGCAGCGTCGGCGAAGCGGCTCGCGGCGTAGGACTGAATTACGATTTTGACAATATGCGCTATACGAATACGTTCGATGCGCACCGTCTGGCTCATTTTGCGACGGAAAAAGGACTGCCGCAAGCGCTGACTGAACGCCTGATGCAAGCCTACTTCACGGAAGGCGCCTTCCTGGGTGACCACGAAGAGCTGGCGAAGTTGGCTGCGGAAGCGGGCCTCGATAAGGAAGAAGTGCTGGCGGTATTGAAATCCGATGCCTACGGCGACAAGGTTCGGGCCGATGAAGACGAAGCGATGCAGCTCGGCGTACGCGGCGTGCCGTTCTTCGTGCTGGATGGTAAGTTCGCGGTTTCCGGCGCGCAGCCGGACAGCGTCTTCGACCAAGCGTTGGAGCGTGCGTGGGGCGAGCGTCCGGCGTTGACGGTGCTGGGCGACGATTCGGCGGAGCTGGACGGATGTTCGGACGGCTCATGTGCGGTGCCGGGGGCCGGGAAGCCTGAGTAAAGGCTTCTGTGGGGAAGTCCTATTCGTGGAAGGCCGCGCTGGGCGCTGCGGGGGAAATTGCCAGCATATGCTTCCGAAGTGCATTTCTTCGAAATGATTCACGAGACGCTGTCTCACTCGGAAAACTGGATTGGAATTTCAGTGGAAGTTTTCCGAGTTCAAAAGCGTCTCTCGCTGAATTTCCCCCTCCGCTAGGCGCGGTCACGAATCGGACTTCCGGGAAGGTTTAACACAAGCTTCGCGGTGTTGGGTATAGATTAAAGCATAAAACAGCGTTCCGGGGATTTGTCCGGAACGCTGTTTTTGATATTGATGAGGGAGGATGAAGGGGAATCAATAGGTGGGTCAGGCGATTCAGGCAGGAAGGAGAAGAAGAAGGAGAAAATTTTACTTTATCTATCTGGTTTGCCCTCTTCACTTTTTACTTTCTACTCTTCACTTCTCACTTCTCACTTCTCACTTCTCACTTCTCACTTCTCACTTCTCACTTCTCACTCTTCATGTTGACCTTTTGCACACATTTCAGCGAATTTTAGTGCTGTTTTTTAAAAATCTTGACGAAATATCAAGATATTTTTGGTTTGGGGTGAAGTTTGAGCCGAAATTCAGAAAAATGTTGATCAAACGTCAAGATCGGGTAGAAAAAGCATACAAAAGTCGTCGAATTGTTGACGATTTGTGCGCATTTTTAGGATTGCAGGCGCCGCGGCGGTTGCGCAGGGTACGCGCGCACACGTAACCGCCTTGTGGCAAGCAGCAAGCGCACCGCTGCGTCTTCGGGTTGCCGGATGGAGAGGCCGGCAACCCGAAGCGGAGCAGCGGTTTTCGGCGAATCTGTTAATCCGCCAAGCGTTCATAAGCTTGGCGGGTTAACGGTTCCGGCTCGGCGCCGAGTTCTTCTTGGAGACGAAGCGCGAACGTCCGGTAGCTTTCGCGGGCTAGGCGTTTGTTGTCGGCGGATTCGTAGGCTGACATGAGTTGGCGGCAGATTTCCTCGGCGTAGGGTTCTTCCTCCTGGAGAGCGGTCAAGAGGCGGATGGCCTCGTCGGTTCGGCCTGCGGCCTTTTCTTCTTCGGCCAGTTCGAGGGCTAGGCGCAAGCGTCGGCGGTTGAGCTTTTCGGCCCGGGATTCGGCCCACGGGTAGTCGTGGTGTTCCAGATAGCCGCCTTTCCAGAGGGCTAATAGCGTCTCAGCCGGATCGATGTTGCCTTTTACCGAACCGATTAGCTTTTCGGACTCGTGCTCGAAGCGTTCGACGTCCGTTTCCACGCCGCCGCGCAGCAGACGATAGCTTTCTTGGCGGTACTCCAAAGCCATCTCCGGCTTGCCGTCCTTCAGCAGCTTGCGAATCTGGTAGACCGAGGTATGCAGGTGCGTGGCGGCTTTGTCGCCTGACATGCTTGGCCAGAGCAAGTCGGTCAGTTCGTCTCGCGGTACCCATTGCTCGCCTTGGTGCAAAAGATACGCGAAGAGTTCCTGCGACTTGGCGGTGCGCCATTTGACCGGACGAACCTTGCGGGCTTCGGAATCGTATAATTCCAGCCGACGAAACATAAGGATGCCGGGCATCTCCAGCTCTTTTGGAGCAGAATCGCCAGCCTTTGCAGCCTTGTTTTCTACCGCGAGAGATTCCGGCACGATTCGTGCAATTGCTTTTTGCAAACGGGTGGGGCCAATAGGCTTGAGCAGGTAATCAATCGCCTGCAAGTCGAACGCTTCCACGGCGTAATCGGAATAGGCCGTGACGAAGACGATCGCAATACCGGGATGGCGCTGCTGGATATGCTCCGCTGCTTCCAATCCGTTCATCTCCGGCATGCCGATATCCAGAAATACGGCATCCACCGGCTCGTTGTCCAACCATTCGATGCCTTCGCGAGCCGATGTACACATTGCAACAGGCTCCAATCGCCCGTCCGCACGAATCAGCCGCTCCAGATGGAGCAGTGCGGGCTTTTCATCGTCGATCAGCATTGCTCGCATCCGTATCACTCCACTTTGTCTAATCTTTCTTGCTGCCTATGAATAACGCTTCCGCAGGAACGCCGCAAACGAACGATCGTCCGCTCCAGCCGTTCCAGCGTCAGCGGTTTGAGCAGGTAATCGAATGCCCGTTGTTCAAAAGCTTCAACTGCATATTCGCGGCTTGCCGTCACATAGACGATACGCAAACCGGGCAAGTCGCGCAGAAGACGCTCCGAAGCCGCAAGCCCGGAAATATAGCCCAGACGCGTTTCCACAAATAAAGCATCGGGTTCGAGCCCCAGCGCTTCGCTTAGTGCGGCTTCGGGCTCGTACGAGCTGCCGACCAATTCGACATCGGGATAGTCGCCCAACATGCGGGCTGTCCGTGCCAGCGATTCCCGATCGCCATCCAAAAGATAAATCCGCATGCTTCTCATCCCTTTCCCGGAAAACGCGGGTACTCGTACTTAGCATACCGGAAAGGGCTGAACATTTTCTGAACAAGAAAAATGGAATTTCCTTACTGCAACACCGCATTCTTGGGAAGATCGAATCCGATCTCCGTACCGCCCTCACTTCCGGGAAGGCCCGGTTCCAGTCGCAGCGCTGCACCATGCAAAGCAGAAAGGCGCCGGTGGATATTGCGCAGACCCACACCGCCCGTTCGACCTGCCATAATCTCGTCGAAATGTTCTGGGCTAAGACCGACTCCATTGTCTCTAACCCGAACAGAAACCGTCGAGCCGGTATCCCGAATCTCCAATATGACTACGCCTCCGGCGGAACGCTGCATCACACCGTGCCGAACCGCATTCTCGACCAGCGGCTGAATGCTAAGCGGGGGGACAAAAACGCCCACCAGTTCATCCGCTTCGTATTCAAACACCAGCCGATCGTCGAATCTCGCTTGTTCCAAGGCCACATACGCCTCGACCAGCTCAAGCTCCTTTTGCAGCGGCACAAGCCGATCCCGGTTATGGAAGTCGAAGCTCCCCCGCAGATAATGACTGAGTTCGATCAGCAGATCAATCGCTTTGTCGGGATCGGTGCTGCACGCGGAAATAATGACGTTCAGCGCATTGTACAAAAAGTGGGGCTTGATCTGGGCTTGCAGAAACGCCATCTCCGCACGGATCGCTTCTTCCGCCGAGCGGCGCATGCCGATCAACGTACGCGCTCGCGCTCTCAACTCACCGGCATCGACAGGCTTGCTCAGGAAATCGCTGGCGCCTGCCTCGAAGCCTGCCCGGATATCCTCCGGCAAACCCCGCGCAGTCAGCAAAAGAATCGGCAATTCCGCCAGCGTATAACGCTCACGCAACTGGCGACACAGCTCAAGACCTGACATACCGGGCATCATCCAGTCCGTCACAACCAGCTCAAAGCCGGACTTTTCCTCGATCAACGCAAGCGCTTCGGCAGCACCGGATACTGCCTCCACCTCATAACCGGCCGTTGCCAGCAAGTTTAGCAGCACCCGTCGATTGACCGGATCATCATTGACGATGAGCACGCGCCCGGCATCGGCAACCGCAAGTCCCGGAGTATCAGGAACCTGTGTATTGGAGTTTGACTCTTCGGCAAATGCCAATATCCCCGTTTGGGAAGCTTCCGGCGCAGATGAAGACACAGGCAAAGTGAAAAAGAAGGTTGTCCCTTCGCCCGGCGTTGAATCCAACCAGATCCGGCCTCCGCCCAATTCGACAAGCTGCCGGGTAATGCTGAGCCCCAGCCCCGTTCCTTCCATCCCCAAAGCCTCGTCCGTACGTTCGAAGCGGCGGAAGATGTCAGGCCAGCGTTCTCGTTCGATTCCGATTCCGGTGTCCGCCACTTCGACTCTCACCTGATCGCCGTCGGCATAGGCGCTGATCCGAATCTCGCCCCGCTCTGTATATTTGACCGCATTGCCCAGCAGATTATAAAGAATTTGCCGCAACCGATCCTCGTCCATCCGCACGCCAGGCAGATCCTCCGGGCACTCCTGCACGATCCGAATCGGCTTGTCTTCAAGCGTGTACGTCATGACCTCGATTACCGAGCGGACGACAGAAGTCAGATGCAGGGTGCGCACATCCAGGCGAATACGCCCATCCTTCAAATTCGAGAAATCCAAAATATCGCCGACCAGCAAGGATAGCCGCTGACCCGTCGTCATGACCATCGCCAGATTTTCTCGCTGCTTGGCCGAAACGGGACCTGCCGCACCTTCCAGCATGGAACGCGCGATATTAATAATGCCATGCAGCGGCGTCCGTAGTTCATGCGACGTATTCGCCATAAACTCGTCTTTTAGCCCATCCAAGGTCAGCAACCGGCCCGACAGTCGCTCTACATCGGCAAATGCCCGGACAAAGCGGCGGATCAACAGCACGGTCTGCGCCAACACGAACAGAACCAACTCATAGATCGCCAGCCAACGCGTATCCACCTGAGCGATCAGATAGACCAGGTTCAGCAAAATGAAAACGGAGATGCTCATCAAGCCCACCGTGACCAGATACCAGTCCTCCGCGCTTTTTTTCACCCAACGAATCATGATCCAGCCCGTATAGGCCAAGCTCAAAAAGGCTACAGAGAGCAGAACGCTTTCCAGCATCGAAAAGATCGGCATCGGCAGCACCAAAGCCAATACGGCTCCCGATATCGCCAACGAAGCGTATCCTCGCAGCACGACCTTATGAATCGTCCCCGGAATCAAAGCATCCATATAGGCCATCAGAAACAGATAAATCAGGTTGGACGATACGGCCTGAAGCTTCAGCATCGCCATATATGGCATGTTAGGCAGGAAATAATCGAGCAGCTTTTCCCCGTGCGTCAAAACGTAAATGGCCGCGAACATACAAAACAAACCGAGGAAAAGCTGCGGCAGCTCGCGCTTGTGCAGAACATACAGCAGCAAGAACAGCATGCCCGGCAAAAAGAACCCGCAGATCGAAGCAAAGTCCCGAATCCAATCTCCTTGCTTATCCAGCAAAATGACGCTTTCCGGCCCAATAACAATCGAATCGAAAATTCCGCCCGAGGCATAACTGAAATTCGAAGCCTGCACAACCAATACAGCCTTGTCTCCGGTCAGATGCACGAAGCCGGTATAAGGCACGTTTTTTTGCACATCGGATGCACGGTCTTCAGATGGATAGCCACTTCCGCCTACCTTTTCGCCGTTCAGATAGACCCGGCTTGCCATTCGCACGTTAGCGACGCGCAGTCCAAAATCTTCATCGAAAGACTGTCCGAGATCAATCTCCAATCGATAGGTTCCGTAACCGAGCGGCCCGTCCGGCATGGCGTCGTTCCAGGCACCAGGCACTTGCAGCGTCTTTCCTTCCGGGCGTTTTTGCGTCAGCTCGCCGGGATCAACCAACTTTCCGGGATAAAAAGTCCATTCTCCGCCCAGCGTGGCCGCACCGCGCTGCGCATAATCCCAGTCGCTCAAGTCCACCTTGCCGTCTTGCGCACGGGGCAGCCCGCGCTGCGACGCCATAATATCCATCAATCCAACCGCAGGCACTATAATGATCAAGCAGAAGGCCAGAATCAGAATCAGCCACTTTTTCAACATCGTATCGCTCTCATTCCTGTTCATCTTCTGTGCGAGCCGAATCTTGCCCGGCACTAGTTGTCGTCATACGGGATTCGAAAAATCGAAACATGGATTTTCAATGAAGATTATACACCGTTTTTCTATCCAAAATCTTCGATTTCCATGACGGCTGATGCAAATTTGCCCAAAACGCGATTGCGGCGATTCCGGCGACCTGCTACGCTAAATGCAAAGAACCGTCAGGAAAGAAGGATGCCGCATGAAAAAAAATCCACGCAAAAGGCAAATCGTTGAAGCGGCAGCACGAACGATTGCAGACAAAGGCTATGAGAGTGCTTCAATCAAGGAGATCGCGGCAGAAGCCGGACTCCCCGCTCCCGGCCTGATCCACTACTATTTCAAAACAAAAGAAGAAATCTTGCGCGAGGTGGTCAAGCAAAGCCGCGAACGGTATGAGGAGGAGTTTGGGGATACGCTGCCCGGCCGTTCATCCGAGCTGTTCGGAGCCGAAGAAGGTACGCCTCGCAAAACGGCTGACGAGCATGGTCCGGATTGGTATAAGCTTCGCTACGAGTTTTTTGCCCAGGGACTACGGGACGCGGCGCTTGCGAGCGACGTCTCGCAGCTGCTTGAAGTCGGGCGCGGAGGGATTGCAGGCGTGCTGGATTCCGCGTTGCTCGGACTGGACGATCAGGAACGAGAGTCTCTGTCGGCGATTCTTCTGGCGTGCTTCGACGGTCTTGCGCTTCAGAAGCTGCTCCACCCTGAACTGGATTTGGAAAAGACCTATACGCTGCTGGAAACGATGATTCTGGATCGTTTTCCGGCAGCGGAGTAGTGTTTAAGGAGCAGCGAACGTGTAGAGTAGAAAACGTCAAAGAACTTCGGGGAACTTTCGGAAATTCCAGCGCGAAAAGTCTGAAATCGAACGAGTCGGAATCGGATTCACAAGAAATAAATGCGGATATGCACTTATTTGTTTCGAGTTGGGCGATTTGGAGAAAATAGATGCGCATATACACTTAATTTCTCGATATGATACGATCTTTCGCTACTTTTCTCTAGGGCGTGTACGCAAACTCCGAAGGGCGCAGATTGAGCTGAATATTCGTTCTCATCAAGGAACTTTTCCGAAGGCGTGCCGGGGCACGTCAAGGGAAAGTGACGTAGAGGAGGGCGAAAAGGCAGCTCAAGATGCACGTCGCCTGAGTTTGCGTACACGCCCTAAATAAGTGTAGATTTGCATCTATTTGAAAAGTCGGGCGCAAATCGGACGAAATAAGTGTAATTGGGCACTTAATTTGAATAGCGACCCGGCGCCGAAAAAAATTGCGCGAAAAAGCGAACGAACGCGGAGACTCGCGCTTGTTCGCTTTTTGGATCGAGCGCTTTTTGGATTCGACCGATTTTTGGGCGTGGCTTGCTTTTGCGGCGGCCGAAAACGAAAAGGCTGTCCATTCGGTTTGGTTTGGTTCGGTACTGCTCAGTTCGCCGGAGCCGTCGCCAGACCCAGTTCCTTCAGAAGACGCTCTTCTTGCAAAAAGTGGTGCCTGTAGTGCATTTCCGTTACTGTGACCCATTCCGAGGCGGTCAAATTCCCGAATCTCGGATGCGCCTGAGTATGCCCGGAGCGGTCGGCGATGGCGGACGCTTCCATTTCCGACACGCATGCAACCACTTGTTGCAGCGCGCTTCGAAGCTGCTCTTTGCTTTCCGGCTGCGCAGGCGTGTACTGCGGGGAAGGCGGAACCTTGACGCGTTCGGGCGGGAAGCTTCCGGCCTCGAACAACGCTTCGCCAAGCGGCGTTTTAAGCAGGGGCTGAGACGGCTTGCCTGAAGCCGCGGCTTCCAGGCAGCGCTTTGCGTTCGCGAGCTGCATATGCAAAGCCGATCCGGCAAGGTGCATGTACATTTGTCCGAGCGACCATTCGTCCTCGGCCGGAACACGGCGAAGCTGTTCAAGATCAAGTTGGTCGATCTGCCGCAGATAGCGCCGCGTGGAGCGTGCGACGCTTTGCGCGAGAGGTCCGGCCTGCGCGGAACGGTCGCGATCGGCGGATGCGGAAGTATTGTGCTCGGCGGGCGCGGAAGTCCCGGAAGCGGGGGAAGGGTTCGAAACCTTCGAAGTATTCGTACTCATGGAAATATCGACTCCTTTTCGTATCGGATATTCCCAGTCTATAGCTGCGCTGCTGACACCATCCTGTCAGTAGCGATTCCGCATATGTTGCAGTTCGTTGCGCATCAGCGCGCGCAAGCTTTCCGGCTCCAGTACCTCGGCCGACGCGCCCAGGCCCAGCAGCAGCGGCAGCAGGTCTTTCTCGTGCCGCATCCGAAAATGCAGCCGATACTCGCCGTCCGAATCTTCGATGTTTTCCAGGTAAAAAGGACGCAGTTCTTTGACCCGTTCGACCGCCGAGCGGTCGGCCCGAACCACGGCGCGCAAAGTCCGGTCGTCTTTGGCCCGATAATCGGACAA
Organism: Saccharibacillus sacchari; assembly: GCF_037722395.1. Classification (GTDB taxonomy): domain Bacteria; phylum Bacillota; class Bacilli; order Paenibacillales; family Paenibacillaceae; genus Saccharibacillus; species Saccharibacillus sacchari_A. Next base: position 14,211 of record NZ_JBBKAR010000045.1, read on the forward strand.
CCTGAAATCGCCGGGCAACTCGAAACGCTCCGGCATCAAGCGCAAATCCCCAATCCGCGAAACGCGAAAATGGCGGATTTCCCGATGCCGGTCGCAATGCGCGATCAGCATCCAGACGCCCCTCACCAGCACAAGCCCGTACGGTGCGACCGCGCGGCTTGGGTCCGCAGCGGAAATCCGGCTTTCTTCTCCGGCTTTCGTGTACGTAAACTCCACTTTCCTTTTGCGCAGCACCGCTTCGCGCAGCAGCTCTACCCGTTCCAGTTCGGCTTCGCCTTGCTCTGCTGCCCCGTCGGGCGCAAGTCTCGCCGTTTCGCGCAGATTGGCGACTTCTTCGCGCAAATTCGGCGGCAAAATATGCTCCAGTTTTTCCCGGAACGTACTTGCTCCCGCGCGGACGCTGCCGCCGAAAGTCTGGTGCGTCAGATCCGCTCCGATCAGCGCCGCCAGCGCTTCGGCCTCGGTCAGCATCACCGGCGGCAGAAAATAACCTTCGATCAGCGAATACCCCGCTCCCGGCGTGCCGAGCAGCGGAACGCCGGCTTCGCTCAAAGCCTGCATATCCCGATAAATGGTCCGAACGCTCGTCTCGAACGTCTCGGCCAGATCCTCTGCCCGAACCGTCCGTTCCCGCTGGAGACGGAGCAAAATAGCCAGCATCCGATCGGTTTTGTTCAAGATTTCTCCTCCTGTTTGCGCGCCAAAGTGCTGACATTTTATCACCGGCGCAGAAACAGCGTCAATATCGGATGCGATCGGCGAGCTTTGAAAAGATACGTCGAACGACCGGTCGGACGGGAGATCCCTGAGTTAATCGAAACCGAATACGCTTTGAAAGGATACGTCGAAAAACAAGCTTTGGAATCCGGAAGGTTGTTTTTCGCTTGCGAACGTTCAACGTACCGGAAGGCGTCGAACGTTTTTTTCGGATCGGCTATTTTGAGCAAGGTTGTTGAAATAAGTGCGCATATGCAATTATTTCGTTCGATTGGCTCCCGAATTTTCGAATAGGTGCAAATATACACTTATTCGAAGAAAATACGCGTAAAATGATAGGCGAGCGAGAAAATAGATGTATATTCGCACTTATTCTCTCCAAATCGCAGAATGCGAAGAAAATAAGTGCATATCCGCACTTATTTTCAGAATTCCGAAATCGTTGCGTCATACCGAGGCGGGATTTTCGGACTTGAATGGCTTCGTATCGTTTCCTGTCGGTACATGATGCTTGTCCATGTACCGTCACGCTTCGTCATGCAAAGCGTTACTTCGCGCTTACCGCCGATGCTCCGCGCAAAGCGCCCGTGCGCACGGCGGCTCCGGCCACGGCGGCGCGGACGGATTCGACGACCCTCGGATCGAACGCGTCGGGAATGATATATTGCTCGTGCAGATCGGCGGTCGGGATGACGGAAGAGATCGCTTCGGCCGCCGCCAGCTTCATTTCTTCGTTGATATCGGTCGCCCCGCAATCCAAAGCGCCGCGGAAAATGCCGGGGAAGCACAGCACGTTGTTGATCTGGTTCGGGTAATCCGAACGTCCCGTCGCCATGACGCGAACGTACGGCGCGGCAAGGTCAGGGTCGATCTCCGGGATCGGATTCGCCATCGCGAACACGATCGGATCGTGCGCCATGCGTTGCAGATCGTGCACGGTCAGCACGTTCGGACCGGACACGCCGACGAAGACGTCCGCGTCGACGATCACGTCCGACAGCTTGCCTTCTTCCAGATACGGATTGGAAACCAGCGCGAAGTCGTTCCAGTGGGCGTTCGCGTAAGATGCGGACCGGGTCAGCGCGCCGATCCGGTCCACGCCGATCAGATTGGCGGCGCCGGCTTTGAGCAGCATCTTGGCGACGGAGAGGCCGGCCGCTCCCATGCCGTTGACGACGATCTTGACCTGCCCGATGCTTTTGCCGCAGACTTTCAGCGCGTTCAGCAGTCCGGCCAGCACCACGATCGCCGTGCCGTGCTGGTCGTCGTGGAACACCGGAATATCCAGCTCGGCGCGCAGGCGGGATTCGATCTCGAAACAGCGCGGCGCCGAAATGTCTTCCAGATTGATCCCCCCGAACGTCGGCGCCAGCGCTTTGACGATAGAGATGATCTCTTCGGTGTCCTGCGTGTCCAGGCAGATCGGTACCGCGTCGACGTCGGCGAACTGCTTGAACAGCGCCGCTTTGCCTTCCATGACCGGCATTGCCGCTTCCGGGCCGATATCGCCCAGCCCCAGCACCGCCGTGCCGTCCGAGACGACGGCGACCGTGTTTTTCTTGGTCGTCAGCTCGTACGCGCGCTCTTTGCGGCCGGCGATTTCCTGGCAAACGCGCGCCACGCCGGGCGTATACACGCGGGCCAGGTCTTCTTTGTTCAGGATCGGGTTTTTCAGCGCCGTTTCCAATTTTCCGCCCCGATGCAAATCCATGATTTCGTCGAGCAATCCCATTTTCTTTTCCTCCTTAATGATTCGAACGTTTGGATCAGAAACAAGTGCGAGCGTCCGAGCGCAACGGCTTCGGCGAGCTTCGACGCATCAGCCGCCCCAGATCGCGATCAACAGCGTAGCGGCCACGACGGTCAGCGCTCCGCCGATCCGGGTCGAAATTTGCGCGAACGGCATCAGTTCCATCCGGCCGGACGCCGACAGGATCGCCACGTCGCCCGTTCCGCCCAGACCGCCGCGGCAGCCTGTCACGATCGCCGCTTCCACCGGATACATGCGCACCCATTTGCCCACGAAAAATCCGGTCAAAATCATGGCGGCGATCACGGAAGCGCAAGTCAGCACGTAAGGCACGGAGATGATCGCGGCCACGTCGCCGAGCGGGATATAGAGAATGCCCAGCCCGACCATCAGCGGCCAGGTGAGCGTCCCGGACACGAATTTGTACAACTGGTACGCGCCCTGCTCGATCTTTTTGGGCAACAGGCCGCTGATTTTGAGCAGCGCCGCGCCGAAGATCATCAGAATCGGGCCGGGGATGCCGACGAACGGCGATAGCAGGCTACCCGTGATAAACAGCGCGCAGGCGAACAGCAATCCGGCTCCCATCAGCGCGAAATTCGGCTTTTCGTTGTCGTATTCGCTGCCACCGAGCTTTTTGCCGCCTTTTTCCCGGACCAGCACGCCGTTGCCCGTAATGGACGGGTTTTTGTCGGCCATCTTTTTAAGAATGCCGGCACCGATAATCGCGAACACGTTGCCGATCACGGCCGCCGGTATCATCTGGGCAACGAACGCCCCGGATTCGCCGCCGAGGATTTGCGAGAACGCGATAGACAACGGCAGGATTCCTTCGCCCACGCCTCCGGCGATGATCGGAATCACGATGTAGAAAAAGGCTCTGTGCGCGCTATAGCCGAGCAGCACGCCGACGCCGACTCCCACGCCGATCGCGGCGACCGTCCCGGCCATCATCGGAATAAAGATGCGGATGAATCCGTCGATCAGCGTGCGCCGGTTCATCCCGGTGATGCTGCCCGCCACCAGACACGCGATATACAAATACAGAAAATTCGACGTTTTCATCAGCGTGTGCACGGCGTCGGTCACTTGCGGGTTCAGCACGTTCCAGAACACGAGGAACGACGGAACCATCAGCGACAAGATAGCGGCACCGCCGATATTTTTGAGCAGCGGCAGCTTGAACCCGAGATCGCTGAGCAAAATGCCGAGAATCATGATGACCGCCAGACCGCCGATCATGTCGTTGGGCAGCTCCCCGACCGCGGCGGCCGCGAATACGATAACGGCGAGCACCAGATACAACGGCAGCGGGACGACCCCGACTTTGAGCTGCATGATTTTCAGACCGGACAATTTGCGCAGCGGATGATTGCGTTCTTTTTGCTCCGAAGATTGCTGTTCTTCCTGCGTCGGCATCATCGGCTGCTGGATGGCTTTTTCCATGATCTAACCTCCTTGTAATCGCTTACAAGTGCATCCTACTCTTTTTGCCGACGCTTTTGTTTTTATGTAATTAACGATTGTTTTTTGTAAATTAATTAAGCGGATTTTTGAAAAAGGAAAAGAAAAGACGGCCCGGAAGCCATGCGCGAGGATAAAAGCTTGGCGCAGGCCGAGGCCGTCTTCTACAGATAAGCCGCGATCAGCGAGCGTCCTCCCGCCACCACCCGATACCGTTGCACCGGGCGGCCGATCGTGCCGTACGTCTGGTCCATCTCCAGCACGTTCATCTCCGCCAGGCCGGACAGGTATTTGCCGACCGATACGCGGGATATGCCGGTCGACGCCGAAATCTCTTCGCTGGAAAAAGACTCGCCGGTCGACGCTTCGATCGCCTGCCAGATCGCGCGCAGCGTCTGGCGCGTGAAGCCTTTGGGCAACTGCGCGGCGGAAGGCGTCTCCGCCGTGCGGCGTGTCAGCGCGTCCAGTTCCGCCTGATCCAGACTGGAACGGTCGCGCAGCAGCAGATGCCGTTCGCGGTACGCGACGAGCGCGTCCCGGAAGCGTCCGAACTCGAACGGCTTGATGAGGTAATCGACCACGCCGTTTTGCAGCGCCCGCTGGATACTGCCTTTGTCGCTGGCCGCCGAGATCACGATCACGTCGACGGGCCATTCCCGCTGCCGCATCTCGGCAAGCAGTTCCAGGCCGTTTTCCTGCTTCATGTACAGATCCAGCAGCACCAGCCCGAACGGTTCGCGATCCAGCAGCTTGAGCGCTTCTTCCGGGGACGGCGCCCAGGCTCCGAACCGGAACCCGTCCACCTTTTCCAAGTAAAACCGGTTCATCTCCGCGACCATCGGATCGTCTTCGACGATCAATACGTTAATCATTTGCCCACCCCTTTTTTCGCGACTTCGTACGGCAGTTCGACGACGAAGCGCGTTCCACTCTCCGGCGCGCCGACGCACGATATGCTTCCGCCCAGACGCTGCGCGCTGCGCCGTACCAGGTACAACCCGACGCCTCGGTCGTCGCCTTTGGTCGAATACCCCTGCTCGTACATCGCCGCCGCGATATCCGGCGGAATGCCGATGCCGTTATCCGACACTTCGATCTTCAACCGGCCTTGCTTGTACACGAACCCGATGCCGATTTCTTTGTCGACGGCTTCCGTTCTCGGCGCTTCCATCGCGTTTTGCAGCAAATTGCCGACGATCGTCACCAGTTCGCGAGAGACCGACGGCTGCGCCGCTTCCGGCAGCACGCCTTCTTCGCTGACCGTCAACCGGATGCCGGCTTCGCGCAGCAAACTGAGCTTGCCGAGCAAAAATCCGGCCATCACCGGGTCTTTGATCTGCGTCGTGACGGCGCCCGCTTCGATCTGAAGGCTCGGAACCGCTTCCTGCAAATACGTCTCCAACCGATCGTACCGCTTCATATGCGTCAATCCCATGATGATATGCAGCTTGTTCATGAACTCGTGCGTTTGCGCGCGCAGCGCGTCCGCGTACAGCGAAATGCCCGACAGTCGCTCCATCAGCACGCTGATCTCCGTTTTGTCGCGGAAAGTGGCGATCGCACCTTCGACGCGGCCGTCGATCCGGATCGGCACCACGTTGACCAGCAGCGCGGTGCCGCCGCGTTCCGCTTCCAGATCGTAGACCGGTTCGCCGCTCGCCAGCACCCGATCCATCCGCAGCAGCGAACGGAAATCCGATTCCGCCGAATCGTCGCCGCGCGCGTCTTGACCGGGCCGTTCGCCGTCGTTATCGCTTTCGCCTATCAAGCGCCTGGCTTCGGCGTTAATCAACGTGATCCGCAGTTCTTTGTCGACCGCGAGAATGCCTTCTTTGGCCGATTGCAGCATGGCGCTGCGTTCTTCCAGCCGCCGTGCGATCTCGTCCGGCTCCATCCCCAGCATCATCCGTTTCAAGCGGCGCGCCAGCAACACCGCGCCGAATATGCCCAGCGATCCGCCGAGCAGCATCCCTCCGTACAGCAGCCACATATTTTGCCCGACTGCCGTTCGGACGCTGCCGAGCGACAATCCGACCGCGACGGCGCCCACCTGCGTCCCGTCGTCTCCGTAGACCGGGGAAAACGCGCGAACCGAAGGGCCCAGCGAGCCGGACGCCGTCGAAATGAATTCGCGGCCGTTCAGCGCGGGCGTCTCGTCCCCGCCCGCGAAGTGCTGCCCGATCCGGGAAGGATCGGGATGGGAAAGCCGAATGCCCTGCATATTCAGCACGACCACGAATTGAATATCGTTCGCCCCGCGCACCGCTTCCGCGTAAGGCTGCACGCCGTCGCTATCGCCGCCCGGTTCCAGCGCCCGGCGGATCGTCGGCGTCAACGACACGGTACGGGCGATCCCGACCGCCCGTTGTTCCAGCGCTTCCCGGGTATGCCTGGAGATTTCAAAGCTAATCATGACATACAAAGCCAGCAGCGCAAGCGCGACCACCGACAGCACCATCAGCGTGGTCGTCGTTTGCACCCGCATCCGGTAACGCCCTATTTTCACTCCCGTTCCCCCGCTTTCGGCGATAATGACCGCATTATAACCGATTCGAACGAACGGCGCGAGGAAGAAACATACAGCGGGCAGCCTTTTGGCGGCATTGCCGTCTCCGTTCGGGCAAAAGAAAAAACCTCCCGGACTTTTCCGAAAGGTTCCTATCCCGCAGCCGAACGGCCTTTTTCAAAACTGTACGCTGAATCCGTCGAACCGATGGATGCCCGTGCCGAATTTCGCCAGGTCGCGATCTCGCAAATACTCCGCCGCCGCTTCGGCCCGACCCAAAATATCCGGCGCAAGCCCCAACGTGTTATGCGAACCGAAAACGCGGACGACGTTCGGCAACGCGGCGATCTTTTCCCAGGAAGCGATCAGATCGACCGGGCTTGTGGACGGATAAAAAGCATAGACCGGCGTCTCGTCGTACAGTAGATCGCCGGTGAACAAGTAACCCGCCGCCGCTTCGAAAAAGCTGAGATGCCCCGGCGAATGGCCCGGCGTGTGACACGCGGTCAACGAGCGTCCGCCCAACTCCACCACGTCGCCGTCCGCGAGCGTTCCCGTCGCTTTGCCGCGAAACGGCGCATAGGTACGCGGATCGAAGCCGGGCGGCAGCGGACGCGTGATATCCCGGCCGATATCGCGGCGAATCTGCTCCAGCGTCAAGCCGGCGATTCCTTTTTCCAACCAATCCCGATCCAGCTCGTGCACGTAAAGGCGTTCGAACCGTCCGTGACTGCCGATATGATCGGTATGCACATGCGTGGTCAGCACGTCGATCGGCAGGTCGGTCAACCGGTCCGTGATGCGCTTGATATTGTCGATGCCGAGACCGGTGTCGATCAGCGCGGCTTTGCGTTCTCCCAGAAGCAAAAAAGAATGCACTTTCTCCCAATGCCCGTATTCGCTGATCGCGTACGTGCGTTCGTCGATGCGTTGTACCGTAAACCAATGATCCTGAAGCATGAGCGCAAGCCTCCCAAGTCGTTAACTCTTTTCATTATACCGTTTGTTTTCATGAAAAAACGCGTCGGACACACTTTTATTCCAAATCGTTCCATTCGGTCGCATCGAACGTAAATCCGTTTTCGGGCGCGGAAGGCGAAGTAGGACTCCGGAGTGATTTTTTTTGGGACAAAAGACTGGAATTCTCTTTAGAAAAAGTCTCCTCTGACCGAAATAAAAATTAAAATTCGTTTCTTTTTTGAACAGGAGGAGTATCCGGCATTATGTTAATTGGTGTCTACCACCGCAGCGACCCGTTCACCTCGATCGCAAACGAACGCATCCAGGCGCTGATCGCGGAAGCGGAGCGGCAGCAACTCTCGCTTTGCTTTTTCAGCGTCGACGGCATTAATCCCGACAGGCAAACGGTTCAAGCGCTGCATCCGTATCAGGGACAGTTCCATCCCCGCGAAACCCCGTACCCGGATATCGTGCTGAACGAATCTCCCGAACTTGCGGCCAAGCGCCCCGAGGCGGAAAAAATGTTGCGTAAGGAAGTTCCTTTCGCGGTGCATCTGATCGGGGATAAAGAAAGCGTTACCACGATTCTTAGCACGGAGTTTGCCGAGCTCCTGCTGCCTACGAAAAAAATCGAAACGCCGACCGACACGGAAACGATGCTGAAGCTGCACGGCGAGGTGCTGCTGAAGCCTTCCGACGGGCGGCAAGGCGGCGGAATCGTGCGCGTCAAACCCGAAAAACACCGCTATCGCTTCGACACGGTCGACGGAGATTCCCGGCTGCTTGACCTGCGCGAACTCCGCAAAGCCGTACGGCGCCTTACCGTTCAAAAAACGTATCTGATCCAACCTTACCGTCCTACATTGACTCCGCAAAACGAGCCGCTCGATTATCGCGTGCACGTCCAGCGGGACCGAAACGGCGAGTTTCAGGTCACCCGTACTTATCCGCGCGTCGGACGTCCCGGCGGATTCGTCAGCAACCTTAGCGCCGGAGGCCGAAGCCCCGATCTGGACGAGACGCTTGTCTCCATCCACGGGGAACAAGCCGCCGCCATGCGCAAAAAGCTGGAAGAAACCGCTCTCCGGCTGGCCGAAGGCGTGAACCGTCCTTACCCTTTTCTGTGCAACGAACTCGGCATTGATCTGCTGATGGACCCAAGCGGCGAGATTCGTTTTCTGGAAGCCAACGCTTCGCCGGAAACGCGCGACCATGAAGAACTGCGCGCGGTCCGGTTGCTGGAATACTGCCGCCATCTGCACGAGGTGCGAACGGGAGCGATCCGCTCCCGTCGTTCGATCGGCATGCTGGTGGCGGAAAAAGACAACGATTCCCGCCTGCACGACGCGATGGCGTTCGCCAGCGCGGCCCACGAAACGGACTTTTTCTGGTTCCGCCCCGTCGACGCCGCTTACGATTCTCCATTGCTCAAAAGCATGGCTTTTCAAAACGGAAAATGGATCGCGCAGGCCAGACGCTTGCCTGACGTGGTGTACGACCGGCTCAAAGAACGCGGCTTGCGACGTTCGGAAAAAGCGTACGAGCGGCTGGCGCATATCCCCAACACGCATACCCGTCCTGCCGGAAGCTTCAACAAGCTGAAAGCGTACGAGTTGCTGTCCGGCGATCCGGCGATCGATCCGCATCTGATCCCGTACTCGCTGCTGGAATCGGCCGAGTCGGCTTTGGACTTTATCGCCCGGCACGGGCAGACGGTCATCAAGCCGAGCGGCGGAACCAAAGGCTCGGCGATCATCGTGGTGCAAAAAGAAGGCGAACATTACCGCATCGACGATCCCGTCTACAGCCATCTGCTGAACGCCGATCAACTCTCCGCCTTGCTGGACGGCTTGGCCGCAAGCAAAGAAATGGTATTGCAAAAATTTATCGACAGCATGACTTCGGAAAACCTGCCGTTCCATATCCGCGTCCATCTGATCCGCGACGCGAACGACGACTTCCGCATCATCGGGCATATGCCGTACATCTCGACGCAGCAGCGGCATAAAGTCGTGAACCACCATTCCAACCTGCGCGCTTTTACCCAATGGCATTGGTTCTTGCCGTATCAGTTCCCGGGACGCGAAGAAGAAATGGACGCGAAGATCGATGCTTTCGCTTATGCCGCCGCCGCGCGGATCGAACAGCGCCTGGAGCATCGCCTGTGGGAGATCGGGCTGGATCTCGGCATCGAACAAGACGGGTCCATCTGGCTGTACGAAGCCAACATGAACAAAGTCGGCGTCATCAATCGGGAATTGGAAGCCGCCGCGCTGCTGGTTCCTTCCTGTATCCGCCTGATAAACGACCATCCCCAACAACCTTAATTAGGAGCGTGACTTTATGAACAACAAGAACAGCGCAACACGGAAAAACAACAAGAAAAAAGTCATGCTTCGTTCTGCCGTGCTGACGACCGGCTTGACGGCGCATCTGTTGTCGGGAGCGCCGGTCGCGGTCAACGCCGATCCGGCCGCCTACGAAGGCGATTCGCTTGCTTACCTCAGCGAGTATCTCGGCATCGGAGCGGCGTACGCGGCTCCGGACGACACGTCGATTACCGATCCGCGCTTCGAAGCGCTAGGCGAAGACGGCGGGGGAACCGGCGGCGGAACGCCGGCTACCGATCCGAACTGGCAAAGCCTGAAAGCGGAAGCCGGCAACGCTTCGGCGCTGCTGAGTTACATGAAGCCGGAACATATCGAGAACGGCATCCTCGAAATGTCGACCGACGGCGGATTGACGTTCGTCACCGTGCCGAAAGAGCAAATCTCGAATTTCACGTACACGTCGTTGACCGTGACCGATCTGGTGAACGGGACCACGTACCAGTTCCGCTTCAAGATTATCGACGACTGGGGCAACGGCTACTCCAATACCGTGACGGCTACGCCGAAAGCGCCTGAAACGCCGACCCCTACACCGACGCCTTCGACCCAAACGTCGAGTCCCGTCTTTTCCAATCCGACTCCGGCGGTGACTTCGAATCCGGCCGAAACGATCCAGGTACTCGCCGTCGCGAAAGGCAGCCTGACCGGACAATCGGCCAGTCTCGTCCGCTCCACCGGAACGAACGGCACGCCGCGCGCCGAGCTGCGCCTGGATTCGCAAGGTCTGACGATCGCTTCCAAAGACGCCGCGCGCGGCGAGACGCTGGCGTATCGCCTGCCGCAATTGAAAGCGACCGATATGCAGATCGTGTTCGACGGCAAAACGCTGGCGCCTCTGGTCAGCAACGCCAATAAGCTTTCGGTCAGCACCGCCGACGTCGGCATCACCTTCCCGGTCGACCGGCTGCGGCTGAGCCAGGCCGCCGAACGTCTCGGCGTTTCTTCGGATCAGGTACAGATCAGCATTCAGATCGAAAAATCGACGGCCTTGACCAGCCCGAGCGCATGGGGCCAGATCAAAGGCGCCGTTCCGGTAGGCGATGCCTACGCGTTCCGCATGCTGGCGAGCAGCGGCACCAAAGTCGCCGAGATCACCGGATACGACAAACGCTACGGCGAACAAAACATTCCGGTTCCCGCAGGAACCGACACTTCCAAACTCGGTGCCGTCATGCTGGTGGACGGCCAGTACGTGCCGATCCCGATCACGTTCCGCGAAGGCCAGGCCGTGCTGCATACGACGGGCGGCAACCCGGTCATGCTGGTGCGTTACGAGACGCCGGCGGCAGCAGGCAAATGGTTCGACAGCGCCCTGACGGAAGCGTCCGTCAAAGGCATTCTCGAAGACCGCTCGCCTTCGTCGACGCTGGATCGCGAAGCATTTGCCCGCATGACGGCGAGAGCGCTCGGCCTTGAATCTTACGGAACGTCCTCGTCGCTGGCCGCGCTGAAAAATGCCGGGCTGCTGGACGGCTTGCCTGACAGCTCCGGCACGGGCGGCGCGATCACGCGCGAAGAGATGATCGCGATTCTCGTCAACGCCAGTCAACAATTCGACTTGCCGTTGAATACGCTGGACACGCCGAAAGCAGTAAGCGCGCAGGCGGCGTTCAAAGATGCGTCGAGCATCTCGGATTGGGCGGGTTCGTACGTCGAGTCCGCGTACGCGGCCGGATTGTTCCAGGGCGACCGCGGCCAGATCGCGGCGCAGCGCCAAGGAACCGCCGGCGAAGCGGCGGCTCTGCTCGTGAACCTGCTGCACAGCACGGGACTGGGTGACTCGGCCAAGTAAACGTCACGGCATAGCGAAGCCGTGCGAATGAATTTTGGCAAGCCAACAGGGCAGCCAAAATTGCCGAGTGAAAAAAGTCGCGAGTGAAAAAAACAGCAAAAAAGCGAAGGCGCCGAGCCTTCGCTTTTTTTTGTGCAGACGGCGCGAACATTCGCGACCGTTCGGGAGTCGCAAAATAAGTGCGATTCTGCAATTAATTTCAAACCGTTCGACGAAAATAATGAAATAAGTGCTCAAATGCAATTATTTCAATGAAAAAGACGAAAACAAAAGGCAAAACCAGAAATTAAGTGACTATACGCACCTATTTCGTCCAAACGGTAAAATTCAAAAAAATTAAGTGTATTTTAGCACTTAAATCCAAAATCAGAAGGCATTCTAACATAAAATCGAGTCCGGTTCTCGGCCGCCTTGCATACCATATCCGCTGAATCCGCTGTCGATCCTATCCTCAAGCCCGCCACTTCATAAAGCGGTGCTCGAACAAATCCACCAACACGAACAATAAAAATCCTACGCCGCTGAACAGGAGAATTCCGGCGTACATGCCGGGGTAATCGAGCCTCAGCCAGGCGTCCATGATGAAGTAGCCCATGCCGTGTTCGGTGCCGTAGATTTCGGTAAAGAACAAGACCGAGAAGGCAGTGCCGAGCGAGATGCGGATCGTGCTTAGGATCGAAGACAATGCGCCGGGCAAGGTGATTTGGGTGAACTTGGCCATGCGGCCTGCGCCCAGGCTGGTCAGGACATCGTAGGTATTGGCCGGAATGGCTTTGACGCCGTCGCGGACAGAGATAATGACCTGAAAAACCAGAATCAGCGCGATCATGACAATCTTCGAAGCTTCTCCGAGTCCGAGGAACAGCATGGCGACCGGAAGCAAGGCAATCTTCGGGATCGGGTAAGTCAAATAAACGACCGGATCAAGCAGCCTGTTCCAGCGTGGGGAACGTCCCATCAACAGGCCCAGCAGCAAGCCGACGATTAAAGCCAACGCAATCCCGGCAAAGACCCGGCCCATGCTGGTGCCGATATTCAGCAGCATGTCTCCGCCGTCCAGCTTGAATAATGCCCGATAAACGACCAGCGGCGACGGGAGCATGTCGCGCTTCAACAAGGCAGCGATGAGTCCCCATAATACATGCAGAACGACGAAAACCGACAGCAAGCGGAGCAGCATCGTTCCGAAGCCGCTTATCCTATTGTTTCGGCTCGGGCGGCTTGTTGCGCGGCTTGTAGCCGAATCGGATTCCGGGTTGCTTTTCTCCCCGTTGTTTCCTGCACGGCTTTTCTCTGTGTTGTTACCGGATTTCATTCTCCTCACCGTCCTTCACGCATGATTCGTCGAATATGGCGAGTCTGCTCGTAAAAAGTCTCATGATCTCGCTTGTCCTCATCTGCGAGAAAGAAAACGGATTCGTTGTCGATCAGGACGGGGTGTCCGGCGGAAGAGGTCAGGATCACGATCTTGCGACCCAGCAAGACGGCTTCTTCGACATCATGCGTGACGAACAGCATCGTGGACGGCTGCTGGCGCCAACTCTCCAGCAGAAGACGCTGCAACCCTTCGCGCGTAACGGCATCGAGCGCGGAGAAGGGTTCGTCCAACAGCAGCAGATCCGGCCGGATCGCAAAAGCCCGGGCAATCGCCACGCGCTGTTGCTGTCCGCCGCTCAAAGCCCGGGGATAGCGTCCTTCCAGACCGGACAGCCCCATCAGCTCCAGCCAACGCAGCGCCGTGGCTTCGCGCCGGGCGCGGTCTTCGTCCGGTCTGGCAATTTTCAATGCCGTTCGGATATTCGCGATAGCGGTCTGCCAGGGCAGCAGTCCGTAATTTTGCGGGACAAGACCGACCCGGATCTCTGCGCCGGCAGCTTTTCCGCTGCCTATCGGACGGCCGCCATAAATCAGGCTTCCTCCGAAGCCGGGCAGCAAGCCTGCCGCCGCCTTCAACAATGTCGATTTGCCGCTGCCGGAAGGACCAAGTACGGTATAGATGCCTTGTGCCGGCAGATGAAGGTCAAGCGGGCCCAGCACCGGACCTTCTCCGTAATCGACGGTCAGAGCGCGGGCGACCAGGGCCTGATCTTCGCTTTTTCCGGCTACGGATGGCGTAAGGATTGCAGCCTCTTTCTCCATTCTTCCTCCCCCTTTTCCGGCCTCATGCTTGGGTTGATTTGAGTTGGTTTTATTTGAATTGAACGTCCGAGATGACATCCGCCGCATGCAGATCTTGGGTCAGTAGGCCTTTTTCGCGAGCCCAATCTAAAGCCGAATCAACCTGCGCCGGGTCCGCTTGCTTGGCAGGCACGTAGTCCGGAACGTCGATTTGGTCTTTGAGCGTCTCCGGATAACCGACTTCCTTGATAATCAGGTCGATGTATTGTGACTGATCATGCGTCTTCATATAATCCACAGCCTGATCGTACGCCGCATACATGTCACGGATCGCGTCGGCTTTTTCGTCAATCACACTTTGCGGGAAAGCCAGCACGAAGGGGTTGATTTCTGCGGTATGCGTAGAGCCCAGAATGTTCAATCCCGCTTCGGAACCCATCGTTACGAAAGGTTGCGGCAGAACTGCGGCATCCGCTTGGTTGTTTTTGAGCAATTCCAGGCGGGTTGGAATTTGCGGGACTTCCGTGACGGTAATATCGTCTTCGGTCAGTCCGGCTTGCTTCAGCATCATAGCCATCGTATATTGGGTCGAGGTGTTTTTGGACAGGATCACCGTTTTGCCTTTCAAGTCGGCTACGCTTTTCACGTCCGGATTGCCTGTGAGCAGATCGAATTCGCCGAATGTGGTGCTGGTGATTTTTACGTCCTGACCCGCCTCGTTATAGATCGAAATCGCAACCAGATCGGCGCTCAAGCCTTCGACTTTGCCCGCCTGGAACGCGACGTCGCGGTCCTTCGCGCTTTTGAACGTCTGAATATCCAGATTGACGCCGTGCTCCGTGTCGAAGCCCTGCTCATGCGCCACGATGAACGGAATCGCGTCAATCGACGGCAGCAGGCCCAATGTGATCGTCTCGGTTGCTGCTGTCGTCTCGGTCCCCGCATTTGCAGCCGCAGTTGTATCGGATTCCGCCGCATTACCGCAGCCAGCCAGCGCTACGCTGAATGCAGCGGTCAGCATCATCCACATAACGGGACGTTTCCCGTGAAAAGTCCGTTTGGTTTGACGAGTGTTTTTCATTTCTTTTCCAGCCCCTATTCTTTATCTGATTACGTGTCCGCGCATAAGTTTGTTCATTCGTTCACAATCTTATGCAGCCGTTCCTATTCTACTCCTGTGCTCGTATTTTGTATATTCATAATTTTAAATAAGAAGCCTTGCCATATGACATTTGTCACCCCTGTCATCTGACGTTTATGACTACGCGGGGCAAGCGCTTTTTTCTATACTGGGTACACAGAGATGCCCGAGCGGCGTCCGCGAAAGGGGATTACACGATGAACCCGTCCACGAATACCGCGTCCGCCAACCCGATTGCGGAATTGAAAAAACATATGAAGCCTTACGAAAAAACCGACTCCAAAGCCAGCATCCGCCAGATGATCAACACGCTGGTTCCGCTGGTTCTGCTCTGGGTCGGCGGTTATCTGAGTTTGTCCATTTCCTACTGGCTTGCGCTGCCGATCCTGCTCGTGGCTTCCGGCTTCGTGATCCG
This sequence comes from Saccharibacillus sacchari, assembly GCF_037722395.1. GTDB lineage: Bacteria > Bacillota > Bacilli > Paenibacillales > Paenibacillaceae > Saccharibacillus > Saccharibacillus sacchari_A. The sequence goes on from NZ_JBBKAR010000045.1 coordinate 29,464, forward strand.
GACGTTTATCATTTTCCACGACTGCACGCACGGTTCGTTTTTCAAAAATAAAAAAGCCAACGATATTGTCGGTACGATCACGGGAGTCATCACGATGATGCCGTACCGCAAATGGAAATACAGCCATACCCGTCACCACGCGACAAGCAGCAACCTCGACAAACGCGGCGAAGGCGATATGTGGCTGTTGACGGTCGAGGAGTATGCCGAAGCTTCGTTCTGGACCCGTTTGGCCTACCGTTGCTACCGCAACCCGCTGGTCATGTTCGGTCTCGGCCCGATCTATGTGTTCCTGATCGAGTCGCGTTTCAACCGCAAAGGCGCGAAGCGCCAAGAACGCATCAACACCCACCTGACCACCGCGTTGATCGTGCTGCTGTACGCGGCGCTGATCTGGGCGATCGGCTGGCAGGCTTTCCTGCTCGTGCAGGTTCCGGTCTTCTTTTTCTCGGGACTGCTGGGCATCTGGTTATTCTACGTGCAGCATCAGTTCGAAGACTCGTACTTCGAGCATGAGGAAGAATGGAGCTACGTGAACGCGGCCGTCGAAGGCAGCTCGTACTACAAACTCCCGAAGCCGCTGCAATGGATCACGGGCAATATCGGCTTCCACCACGTGCACCATCTGAGTCCGAAAGTCCCGAATTACAATCTGGAAAAAGCGCATGATTCTTCCGTTCCGCTGCAAAAAGCGACGACGATCACGTTGCGCACCAGCTTGCAATCGCTGAAATTCCGGTTGTGGGACGAAGAAACGAAGTCGTTTACCGGCTATGGCCGAAAAGTACGCAGGGGCCTGCCGAAAAATGCGGTGCAAGCGGTCGCTCGCGAATTGAAGCCGAAAGCACCGGTACTGCCGAAAGACTGACCGAACGACCGGTACGCGCGGCGATAGGCAAGCGGCTGACGGATCGTTCGGACGAATGTTGCGGAGATCCGGCATGTTTCGCGAATTTTATAAAGGTTCATTCCAATGTTGCAGTCATCCATCATTTTGCGGAGTTTTCGGTTTGATAGCCGCGAATCGCCGCAAAGTGATGGAGATCTGCAACATTTTTTGCGGAAAAGGAAATTTGAATACGGAAATGATGGACGCTTGCAACATTTTCGCACACCGGAGACCGGACAAAAAAAGTGCTTGGCAATAGGCGCCGCGGCTTGGGAAAAAGGAGGAAGCGGGTTATAATGGTCACAAAAAATCAGGCGGTGCACGCACAGGGAAGGCTTGTGCCGATTCCGGCAAAAATCCGTGGAGGGCAGACCGTCATGCAGAAGTGGTATCAGATTTTTCAACGCAGCACCGGGCTTAATCCTTACGTGTGGGTCGTGTTTTATATCCTGCCGTTTTATTTCATTTTCCGTTCGTCTTCCGCGTTCCAGGCCGCTACCGGCATATTGATGGTCATCGGATTTTTCGTGTGCTATTTGCTCGCTTTCGCTTCCAAAGGACGGCTGCGCTATTTTTGGACGAGCATGCAGATTTTGTTCTCGGTGTCGATGACCTTGATGTTCGGCTATATCTACTTCGCGGTTTTCCTGGCTTATTTCGTCGGAAACATTCGCAGCAAAAGCGGCTTTTTCACCTTATATTCGATCCAGCTTGCCGCGGCGCTCGCTTCGGCTTACGTCGGCTATATCCATCTGAATCCGCTGTTGATCACGCAATGGCCGTTTGTCGCCTTGACCATCATTGCCGTCATTTTGCTGCCGGTCACGACGTACAACCGCAACCGCAGCGAGCATCTCGAAGAACAGCTCGAAGACGCCAACAAACGCATCTCGGAGCTTGTGGTCATGGAAGAACGCCAGCGCATCGCACGCGACCTGCACGATACGCTCGGGCAAAAGCTGGCGCTAATCGGGCTCAAAAGCGATCTGGCGGCCAAGCTTGTGACGAAGGACCCCGGTCGGGCGGAAGAAGAAATCCGTGACGTTCAGCAGACGGCGCGCGTTGTTTTAAAAGAACTGCGCGAGCTGGTGACCCAGATGCGCGGCACGCATGTGGAGGACGAGATTCACCGGCTGCGGCAAATCTTGAAAGCGGCGGAGATCGAGTTCACCTTGATCGGCGATCCGGCAGAAACGCGTACGTCGCTGCTTAACGAAAATGTGGTCAGCATGTGTCTGAAAGAAGCGGTCACGAACATCGTAAAGCATAGCGGGGCGACCTCCTGCCTGATCGAGATCGAACCGCTCGCCAGTGAATTGATCGTCCGCGTCGCGGATAACGGAAACGGACTGAAAGACGGCGGAAACGTGCGGGGCAGCGGTCTTCGGGGAATGCGGGAGCGGCTGGAGTTCGTAAACGGAAGCCTGGACATCTCTGCGGCTCCCCCGGACGGACGCGGAACGTTGCTGACCCTGCGCATTCCAAATGTGCTAGCGCAACGGGAAGCGGAGATCGGAACCGTACCCACGGCGGACAAGGAGGGGTAAAAGATGATTAGAATCGTCATTGCGGAAGACCAGCGGATGCTGCTCGGCGCGCTGGCTTCGCTGCTGGATCTGGAAGACGATATGGAAGTGGTCGGACGGGCGTCGGACGGCGAAGAAGCGGTTCGGCTCGTGCGGCTGCACAGACCGGATATCTGCGTGATGGACATCGAGATGCCGAAAAAGACAGGTTTGGAAGCCGCCGAGGAGTTAAAAGGTTCCGGCTGCCGCGTGTTGATCCTGACGACGTTCGCGCGCTCCGGGTATTTCGAACGGGCGATCAAAGCGGGCGCGCACGGCTATCTGCTGAAGGACAGTCCGAGCGAGGAACTGGCGGAAGCGATCCGCAGCGTCATGTCCGGCCGCCGCATCTACGCGCCCGAACTGGTCGACGACGCGCCTTACGCCGAAGCCAACCCGCTGACCGACCGGGAAAAAGAAGTGCTGCTCCTGATCTCCGAAGGCAAAAACACGAAAGAGATCGCCACCACGCTCTCGCTCACCAACGGCACGGTGCGCAACTATGTATCGGTGATCCTCGACAAGCTCGGCGCGGGCAACCGGATCGAGGCCATTACGAGGTTCAAAGAGAAAGGCTGGTTCAAGTGAACCGGCTTTTTTATTTGCGGTCCAGACGATTCTTTTTGATGAATTCCTCGAAATCTCCGGAAGCGTCCGCTTCTTCGCTCAACCTGTGGCTTTTGAATTTATCATACTGTTCGGAGGCCAACTTTTCTGCGACTTCCTGCGATACTTTGCCTGCGTTATGCAAAATTTCGCGATCGTTGAATTTTAGAAAAGCGTCCAATTTGTCAGCCCAGTCTTTCATATACATCGGGGAACGGCGTTCTGCCTGATCTTCCGCATAGTCGAGGTACATATTGACGATTCGGTTCAAAGACGCCAATTCCTGTTCCGTGAGATAGTTTGTGGCGACGGTGACGTCGGACTTTCGAACTTTATCGCCTTTCCAGGTCGTCAAACCCATGTTCTGCTGCTCGGCATCGGCACGGTTCGCTATCAATTCCGCGGCCGTTTGTCCATGTATGGCAAAATGAAGTTTATTCTGAACCGTGGCAAAAAACAGGCTTGCCGGTTCGGACTTGGGATCGTAGTCGATCGCGGTGGCGTAGATATCGGTGATTTTGCGGTAAAACCGTTTCTCCGAAGCTCGAATATCGCGAATGCGTTTGAGCAGTTCGTCGAAATAATCTTGTCCGAATGTCCGCATTTCTTTCAACCGTTCGTCATCCATCGTAAAGCCTTTGACCATATATTCGTTCAATCGTTCCGTAGCTCAACGTCTGAACTGGGTACCGCGATGCGAACGGACACGGTAGCCGATCGCGATGATCATTTCGAGATTGTAGTGCTTTGCATTTCTGCTTACTTGCCGCTTGCCTTCCGTTTGAACTTGTAAGTAATCCTTACAAGTTGACTCTTCTTCCAATTCATTTTCCTGATAAATATTTCGAATATGTAAAGTAATGTTTTGCGAAGTCGTTTGATACAGCTCCGAGATCGCTTTTTGCGTCATCCAAACGGTTCCGTTCTCCAATTTCACGTCAATGCGTGTCTGTCCGTCCTCCGTTTGGTAAATCAAAATATCCGTTTTTTCCGACACTGCAAAAGCTCCTTTCCTGGATAATTTTATTATGCAATCATATGTTCCTATTTTATCATAAAATTATCGCTCTTCTCAATCGCCTGCAGCCTGTACACCCGCCCCCTTTTGCGATATGGTAAACAGAGTATTTTCCCCAATCAGAAAGGTGTGCGTAACAGTGCGAATCAACAAATATATCGCCGAGTCCGGCTTCACGTCGCGGCGCGGGGCGGACAAGATCATTGCCGAAGGCAAGGTTACGATCAACGGCGAAAAAGCCGATCTGGGCAGCCAGGTCGAGCCGGGCGACGACGTTCGCGTAAGCGGCAAGCGGATCAAGGAAAAGGCCGCGCAGGAGAACGTGTATCTGGTGCTCAACAAGCCTGTCGGCATTACCAGCACCACGGAAAAAAGCGTCAAAGGCAATATCGTGGATTTCGTCGGCCACTCGCAGCGGATCTTCCACGTTGGTCGATTGGATAAAGACTCCGAAGGTCTGATCCTGCTGACGAACGACGGCGACATCGTGAATGAGATTCTGCGTGCGGAGAACCGCCACGAGAAAGAATATATCGTCACGGTCGACCGTCCGATCACCCCCGAATTTTTGAAAAAGATGGCGGCGGGCGTGGAAATTCTCGATACGAAGACGCTGCCGTGCGAAGTCGAGCAGTTGTCCAAGTTCATTTTCCAAATCACGCTGACGCAAGGCTTGAACCGCCAGATTCGCCGCATGTGCGAAGCGTTGGGTTATAACGTGCGTGCGCTCAAGCGTATTCGCATCATGAACATCCATCTGAACAGCCTCCCGGTCGGCAAATGGCGCGATCTGACGGCGAAAGAGCTGGATCGGTTGTTCAAGGATCTGGACTATACGCCGCGCAATAGCGGATAGACGCAAGCGACACGGCGAGCCTTTGCGGGGTTGTCATCAGCGTGCCTAGAAAGTCCCGGCAGCCGTTTTTTATCTCTTTTCATATATGGACATTAAGTTTCGGTCGATACCGCAATCGGAGTCGGGATTCTGCGAATAAGTGCGGATATGCACTTATTTTCTTCGAATTCCACCGTTTTAGGGAAATAGATGCGAATATGCACTTATTCCCTCGCTCTTAGACTCTTTCGCGCATTTTTTCTTCAAATAAATGCAGATTCGCACTTATTTGAAGATTCGGGAGCATCTTGATCGAAATAAGTGCATTTGAGCACTTATCTCGACTTTTCAACCTCAACCGCGCGAAGCGCTTTTGGAATGGCTGTTGCGAACGAACGCGAAGCCAAAGTCATTTTCTGCACAGCCTGACGACGAGCCTTTACCGGTTCGTCTTTTTTGCGTTTATGGCGATTTCGCCTACGAATCAACAAATTACAAAAAGTAATTGACGAACTTTAGTAAACCAATTATATTATGATTAGTTAACAACTTACCTTTACATAGAACCTTGCGAGGAGCGATAAAAGATGGCAATGAAATGGACGGCAACGACGATGCGGCTTGTGTTGGGGATCATTTTTTTGGGACATGGCATTTCGAAACTGAGCGGAGGCATCGGCAATACGGCAGATTGGTTCGTTACGTTGGGGTTGCCGGAATTTCTCGCGTACATGATCGCCATGCTGGAACTGGTCTGCGGCACGACGATGATGCTCGGTCTGCTGACCCGCATGTCCGCTGTCGGATTCGTGGCGGTGATGATCGGCGCGATCGTGACCGTCAAACTCCCCGCCGGTCTGCTTGGCAGCACCACGTCCCCCGGTTATGAACTCGATCTGGCGTTGATGGCATTGGCCGCTTATTTTATCGTATCCAAAGAAACCGGCGTCGGCGTGGACAGCCTGCTTGCCGAACGGGATGCCGACGAAAAAGCGGCCGCCGTTTCGAAAGGTTCCGTGTCTTCGCCCGCATCGAACGCAGCATGAGTTTGGCTGTTGTCCATTCGATCTTCTCGGCAGCCGCCCTTCTCGGCAGCCGACTTTCTCGACATTCTGTCGTTGTTGAAGAAAACCGCAAGACGAAGAAACCCGGCCTCCTTTAGGAGAACCGGTTTTTTCTGCATTCTGCTTGTTGAAAGCCGAAGCCAACCCTATGCCGGTTAGCCTTTTTTATCTGATCAGGCCGAAGTAATCGATAGCGTACATGATCGCGAACACGACGACGACAGTAACGGCAACCGTGATCACCGTACGTTTGAGGGACGTATTTTTCGCTTTTTCCGCTTGGTGCTTGGCTCTATGCTTGGCGGCTTCTTCGTCGGCACCGTTCCAGTTATGAGGAAGCATATCGATTCCCCTCCCTTCTCCTTTACTAATACCCATTTTTTTCATTACTTATACCTAATTTTTTACGACTTAAGCTTGTTTTTCGGATCAATATCTAAGCTTTTCCTTTGCATATGAAACAACTTACCTATCTTGCCAAAACGTAATCATTACGATAATATAAGCTCTATTGCGTTAATGATAATCGTTACGAATTAGAGAGGGGTTTTACTTTTGCATAAAAAAATGTTCCCGTTGTTGGCGTCTTTGATCTTGGGAGCCGGACTGCTGAGCGCCTGCGGATCTTCCAACCCGGAGACGGCCGCGCAATCGACCGACTCCGATGCTGCCACGACTGCCAAAAATGTTCATTTCCTATATAACTTCGCGACCAGCTCGCTTGATCCGCATGTCGATTCCAGCTATGTGCCGCTGCGCGCGGGCATCACGGAAACGCTGGTGCGTCTCGACGAAGAAAACCTGACCGTCGCGCCGTGGCTGGCCGAGAGCTGGGAGAGCGAAGACGGACAGCATTGGATGATCGACTTGCGCGACGACGTGACGTTCCAGAACGGCAAGCCGATGACGGGAGACGCCGTGAAAGCTTCGCTGGAACGCGCCCTGTCCGAAAGCGTCGCCATCCAAAACGCGCTCAAGATCGACACGATCGAAGCGGACGGCGACAAACTGTCGATCACGACGACGCAGCCTTTTCCGGAATTCGCGTCCGAGCTGGTCAATCCGAACACGTCGATCATCGACGTGAGCGAGCCGGACATCGTGAACAAGCCGATCGGCACCGGGCCGTTCTCGCTGACGTCTTTTACGCCGGGCAGCAAGCTGGAAGTGAGCCGCTACGACGGGTATTGGGACGGCGCTTCGCCGCTCGACACCGTGACGTTCTCGTTTAACGAAGACGCCAACGCCCGCTCGCTCGCGCTCAAATCCGGCCAAGTCGATATCGTCTACCGCCCGGAAGTGGAAAGCCTGGAATCGCTCGAAGCCATCGACGGCATGGTCGTGGAATCCGCCTCGACGTTCCGCGTGCATCAGCTGACGATGAACATGGAACGCGAAAGCATCAAAGACCTGAACGTGCGCAAAGCGCTCGACGCGCTGATCGACCGTCAAGGCATCGTCGACACGATCCTGCTCGGCCACGCCGAACCTGCGATCGGGCCGTTCCTGCCTTCCCTGCCGTTCGCGCCGAAATATGACAACGCCGCGACCGAGTCCGGTTCGGAAGCCGCCGTGAAGCATCTGGAAGCCGCAGGCTACAAACTGGAAAACGGCGTGATGGCGAAAAACGGCAAACCGCTCAAGCTCACGCTGCTCACCTACTCCGCCCGCGCCGACCTGCCGCTGATCGCGCAGGTCTTCCAATCCGACGCCAAACAGATCGGCATCGACGTGGAAATCCGCCAGATCGACACGCCGGAAGAATACATGGCCTCCAACCGCGATTGGGACATTGCGACTTACAGCAACCTGACCGCTCCGCGCGGCGACGCCGGGTACTACTTGAACGCGACGTACCACCCGACAGGCGCCCTCAACTTCAGCGGTTCGGAAGATCCGGAATTGACGGCGATCATCGACAAGTTGAACCTGACCGTCGCTCCCGAAAAGCGCGCCGAGCTTGCCGAGCAGGCCGCCAACTATGTACACGACAACGTGTTGAATTCGTTCGTGCTGCACCCGTCCACCATCGTGGCCTACAACGGCAAAAAGGTCAAAAACTGGGTCAGCTCGCTCAGCGAATACTACATGATTACCAATAAGCTGGACGTGATGTAATGTTTCGTATTTTGCTGCGAAAGTTTTTGGAAGTGTTCATATTCTTGCTGTTCATCATGTTCGTCAGTTTCCTGTTCATCCGGCTTGCGCCGGGTGATCCGGTGCTGACGATTTTGAACGTTGACGAGCTGTCGGTCAGCCAGGAGCAGGTCGAAGCCATGCGCGAAGAAATGGGATTCAACGACCCGCTCCTCGTCCAGTTCGGCAACTGGCTGCTGGACTTCGTTCGTTTGGACTTCGGCTCCTCCTACTCGACCGGACAACCGGTGATGCAGACGCTGATGAGCGCGCTGCCCGCGACGGCGGAACTGACGCTCGGCGCGCTGCTGGTCATGCTGCTGATCGCGGTACCGCTAGGCTCGCTGTCCGCCGTTTACCGCGGAAGCTGGATCGACACGCTCAGCCGCATGCTGTCGATCGTCGGCGCGGCGGTTCCGAGCTTTTGGCTGGGCCTGATTCTGATCGACCTGTTCGGCGTCCGCTTCGGCAATCTGCCGACGATGGGACGCGACGGCTTCGCTTCGTTGATCCTGCCGTGCGTCACGTTAGGACTTGCGATCTCCAGCGTCTACGTGCGTCTGCTCCGCTCCAGCCTGCTCGATTCGCTCAGCCAGGAATTCGTGCGTTCCGCGCGGGCGCGAGGACTGTCCGAAGGCCGGATCTTCTGGCTGCACGCGCTGCGTCACAGTCTCCCTCCGGTCATCACCGTATTCGGCGTCAGCCTCGGCAGCCTGATCGGCGGGGTGGTCGTGATCGAAGTGCTGTTCGCGTATCCGGGGATCGGCAAGCTGGTCGTCGACGCGATCCGTCAGCGCGATTATCCGTTGATTCAAGGCTATATCCTGATCATGGCGGTCGTCGTGTTCGTCGTGAACACCGCCGTCGACCTATCGTACCGTTATCTGAATCCCGAAATGAAACTCAAAGAAAAGGAGGCCCACCGATGAAAAGCATCCCTTTGCGCGTTCGCACCCGTGCAGCCAAATCCAAAAAGCACAGCGTCCAGGCGATCGTCGCCGCTTTGTTTGCGCTGCTCGTCATCGCGGCCTCCGCTTATACCTTTTTAGTCTTGAAGCATGATCCCACCTTGACCGACCTGCGCGGACGTCTGCTCGGCGCGAGCACCCTCCATCCGCTCGGCACCGATCATCTGGGACGCGACGTGCTGACCCGTTTGCTGCTGGGCGGCGGTCAGACGCTCGGCTACAGCCTGCTCGCACTGGGCGCGGCGCTGGTAATCGGTATTCCGTTCGGCATCGTCGCCGGCTACAAACGCGGCTGGGTCGACAAATTGTTCATGCGGATCGCCGACGGCTTTCTCGCTTTTCCCGATACCATCGTGGCGATCGTGCTCAGCGGCCTGCTCGGCGCGGGCATCGGCAACCTGGTGCTGGCGATCGTCATCGTCAAATGGGTCAGCTATGCCCGCCTTGTCCGCAGTACCGTACTGTCCGAATCGCAAAAAGACTATATCCGCATCGCCCGTACCAACGGATTGTCCGACGCGCGCATCATGACCAAGCACCTGCTGCCGCATATCGCCGGGCATGTGCTCGTGCTCGCCAGCCTCGATCTCGGCAAGATCATCCTGCTTATCTCGTCGCTGTCCTATATCGGACTGGGCGCGCAGCCGCCGACGCCGGAATGGGGCGCCATGCTGAACGATTCGCGTCCGTATTTCCAATCCCGTCCCGAGCTGATGGTCTACCCGGGTCTTGCGATCGTCTCGGTCGTGCTGCTGGCGAATATGCTGGGGGATTATTTGCGGGATCGTTTTGACGTGAAAAAGGAGGTGCAGCCGTGATTCTCTCGATCGAGGAACTGAGCATCGCCGGACAAGGCCGCACCATCGTGGACAATGTATCGCTAGCGGTACGCGAAGGCGAGTTTATGGCGCTGGTCGGACAAAGCGGCAGCGGTAAAAGCCTGCTGTCGCAGTCGATCGGGCAACTGCTGCCGCCGAATCTCCATGCGTCCGGGCGAATCCTGTTCGAAGGAAGCAATCTGCTGGAGCGTACGTCCAAAGAAATGCGTGCCTTGCGGGGCAGCCGGATCTCTTATATTTTTCAAGACTACCAAGGCGCCTTCACGCCGTTTCGCAGCATCGGAGGACATTTCGACGAGTATCAGAAGGTACATGGGGAAAAGTCTTCGGCCGTCCGCAAAACCAAAGCTGCCGCAGCGCTGGAATCGGTCGGACTGGATGCGGCGCTGCTGCGGCGTTATCCGTTTCAACTGAGCGGCGGGCAGTTGCAAAGAGCCGCGATCGCCACGTCGCTGCTGCTGTCGCCGCGATTGTTGATCGCCGACGAAGCGACGACCGCGCTGGACAGCGTATCGGGCCATCGGGTGCTGGAACTGCTCGTCGCCAAGCAAAAAGAAACCGGCTGCGCGATCTTGTTCATCACGCACGACTGGCGGCATGTCCGGCGTTACGCCAACCGGTTGTCCGTCATGAAAGAAGGCCGGATCGTCGAATCGGGCGGCAAGCACCGCATCCTCGATCATCCGCAGCATGAATACACCCGGAACCTGATCGACGCGGCGCCCGTGTTAAGCCGTTCGTTGAAGTCGGGGCTTGAGGAGGAATCGCGATGATTGGACAAAGCTTGAATTCGAAGCCGACTGCGATAAGCTCGCCGGTATTAAGCGTCGGCCGACTCACCCGTACCTACGCCGGAGCCGACCGCCCCGCGGTCGACAACGTGAGCTTCGCTCTCGAACGCGGCGAATGCCTCGGCGTTGTCGGCGAAAGCGGCTGCGGCAAAAGCACGCTGTCGCGCTGCCTGCTGCGTATCGAAGACGCCGATAGCGGCTCGATCGTGCTCGGCGGCCAGGATATCGCCCGCTTGAACGCCCGTAAGCTGCGCGCGCATCGCCGCAGTATTCAGATCGTATTCCAAAATCCTTCCGCCGCGCTGAACCCCAAGCTCAAGATCGCGGATTCCTTGATCGATCCGTACGAGCATCTTGCTCGGGGTGCGCAACTGAAACATTTCAATTACACGTCGCGCAAAGCCTATATCCGGCAGCTACTCGAAGCCGTCGAGCTGCCTGCCGAGCTGGCGAATCGCTATCCGCACGAACTCAGCGGCGGGCAGCGCCAACGCGTCACGATCGCGCGCGCGATCGGCATCGAACCGGACGTCGTTGTGCTGGACGAGCCGACAGCCAGCTTGGACGTCATCTCGCAAGGAGCCGTGCTGGATCTGCTGACCGGGCTGCGCACCTCGCTCGGCTTGTCGTATCTGTTCATTTCCCACGACCTGGCGGCCGTTCACCGGATGAGCCAGCAGATCATGGTGATGCGGGAAGGCCGGATCGTGGATCGCTTCCGCGCGGAAGACCTGATGGCCGAGGGACGGCATCCGTATACGAAAGAATTGATCTCGATTTTCTGAACGAACCTTATCCGCAAATAATCGATCGGAAATCAATACGGATTGAAAAATGGAAAAATAAGTTCTTATATGCAACTAATTTGTTTTATTTTCTCGCAAAATTCGAAATAAGTGCGCAGATGCAATTATTTGAACAAAAAAAGGGCGAATCCGCGAAAATATGAATAAATAAATGCAGATCCGCAGTTATTTGTTCAAAGCTGATCGATTCGAACAAATTAAGTGCATATGCGCACTTATTGTAGTCGCTTGCCTTCTTTTCATTTTAAACCCTATTGTCATCTGTTGAATGCTGCCGTTCTTCGATATGTTCTGTCATTTCGATAGGGTATATATCCTTTTTTAATCTGGGCGTATCGCACAAAAAAGGGCTGTCCTCAACCGATTCACGGTTTTCGGGACAGCCCTTTGATCGGTTATGCAGTTCAGTTGTTGAATACGCCTTCTACCGCGCTTTTCAGCGGCGTATACGCGTCCCCGATCAGGTTCGTCAGATCATTCGAAGGATGGGCAAACTCGCCGCGTTCGATCGCTCCGTCGATCACGTGGATCAGGAAGCCCGCGCCGCCTTCAGGCACGCCAGCGGATACCAGTGTGCTTACGGCTTCAGGAGCAGGTAACGCTTTATGGGCAACCGGCTTGCCGGATACTTCGGACAACACGGCTGCATACTCGTCATACGAGAACGGTTGAGGAGCGGTCAACTCGTAGATTTTGTTGGCATGGCCTTCCTGCGTCAATACGACAGCTGCCGCACGTGCCAGGTTATCTCGCGTCACGTAGTTCAGTTTGCCTGTCGGCGCAGCGGAAATGACCGCACCGCTAGCCGCGATTCCCGGTGTGCCTTCGTTTACCAACAACTCCAGATAGAAGCCGTTGCGCAGGAACGTATAATCGGCACCCGTCGTGCGAATCATGTATTCGGTCGCCAGATGGACGTTTTCCAAAGCGATCGTCATTCTTTCGCCGAAAGCAAGCCCTGTGTACACGATATGCTGGATTCCCGCGTTGCGCGCCGCTTCGACCACGGTCGCGTGCTGGCGAATGCGCAGGGTGTTATCCATCGAGGAAGCCGAGACGAACAGCAGCTTCTCTCCGCCTTCGAATGCCGCAGGCAGCGAAGCCGCATTGTCATAGTCGCCCAGACGAAGCTCGATACCCAGCTCCGCGAGAGCCGCTGCTTTCTCCTTGTCGCGTACGATGCCAACGATGTCTCCCGCTTGTACGCCCAGATCGATCAGATGGCGGATTGCCGCCGAACCCAGATGACCGGAAGCTCCGGTTACGATAATTTTGCCCATGTGTATTCGCTCCTTCGAGAATAAGGTTAAGTAAATCGTTTAATTGTAACCATTATAGTTTCAGGAAAGAACGAAGTCAACTCTCTTTTCGTTAGCGTGTATTCTTTACCAATTCCAGTGCTGCATTCACGATCGCTTGAGGATCATACGCCTGGATGGAGTGGGCCGAATTTTGCACGACGGTCGTCTGGGATTGCGTCGACCATGACTCTCCGAATTTGCGCTGCGTGTCCAGCCAATCTTCGGTCACTTCGCCGAACCGGTCCGCCACAAGCTGGGTCATCGGAATATCGAGTTGCGTTTTGTCGTCCACGATCTTTTGCGCATTGGCCCGCATATTGCGCATCTCGTCCGTTACGTTATCGTTGATCGCGACGAGCAGCGTAGCCAGCCGATCCTGTTCTTTCATCTCGGGCGATAGCAGGCGAAGACCGTTGCGCTGTCCGTTCAGATATTCCGCGAAGCCGTTCACGTGGTACAATGCCCGCACGATGCCCGATTTGATCGCAATGCGTTGAAGCTGCATATTTCGCTCGGGGAAAGTGAGATAAAATTCAGGCGAGCCCGAATCGATCGTCACGATACCCGCAACTTCGTCCGGGTATTTCTGCGCAAAACGGATCGCTTCCAGACTGCCCAGCGAATGGGCGGTCAGGACATAAGGCGGTTTGACGCCAGCCTGAATCAGCCCCTCGCGCAGCTCTTCCGTGATCTGATCGATCTTGCGCTTGTCGTCCGTGATGTCGCTGTAGCCGTAGCCAAAACGCTCTACGACGGCAAATGAAGCCTGCTCGCGCAGCAAGGCATACAGCGGCGAGAAATCCGCATACGGGCTGGCCGTGCCCCAACCGGAGATCAGCACCACCGTCGGCTCGCTTACGCCTTTCCCCGACTTTTGTTCCGTGTAGACGTGCATCCGGTGCCCTTCCACGTCTACCAAAGCTCCCGGCGCGACGTAAGCGGCACGATCGCGATACTCGCCGACCGCTTGATAAATAAAACCGGCCAGCAGCACCACCAGAATGACGATCAAAACCCAGCTCAGACCCGAAACGATCCGCCGAACTACGCTTTTCTTTTTTCTTGCGGGCTTTTCAGGGTCTGTGGGTCCTGTCGGTCCTTCCGATCCCGGCGAAGGCATAGGCTGCGCAGGCAGACCCGCATCCGCCTGAGCCACTAACTGCTCCATCGCCGCCCGTCTTTTGGCACGTTCGTCCTGTTCCATCTTCGATCCCTCCATAACAACGAAAAAGCGCATTTTGCACGTGAACCTTTGCTGATTACCGCTGAATGCGTACCTCTGCAAATTCTCTCGCGAAAACGCGCCTTTCCAACAGTTCCGAATGCTTTCTTATTTACTGACGCCCTGCTTATTCAGACCCCTGCATGTTAAAAAGCTAACTTTAGTCCTCGTAGCCAGCCAAGCCCTTGTCGATCAGGTAAGCCATCTCGGCATCCAGAACGTTCTCGATTTCGAGTTCGTTCAGTTTGACGTTTTTCTGCGCAACGACGTAATCGACCAGCTCGTCGCCGTCCAACTCGATCGTGTCGCCCGGCTTTTTGGCCGCTGCCGCGATGAACGCCTGCTCGTGCTTCAATACCGTCTTGATGCCTTCCTCGCCTACTCCTGTTTTATCCGCAATATATGCGATCATTTCGCTCTCGTTCACTTGTTGTTCGCTCATTTTCCGACTTCCTTTCGCTTGCTTTTTTTCCGGCGAATCTGCCGTTTCCATTGTAGCATACGCGTTTGCGGACAGGGAGGTTGCGGGCGGGCTTGCCGATCGGAAATTTTGTTTAGAATTTGTTCAGAGAAGGATTGTATAATGGAGAAACTTTTGACGGACAAACGCCGGTTCGCCAAAAGACAAAACGATAACAAGGGGACGCGACACCTAAGATGAACAAATCAGGATCGAAATTCAAAAAAATGGGGCTGACGCTCGCCTGGCTATCGACGTTGGGGGCGTTGTGGCTGGGGTCGGCCCATCCGGCCCATGCGGAAGGAAGCCGGGATCTGGTCGAAAGCGGCAAAGGCGAGCGGCCGTTCACCGAATGGGCGCCTGGAACTTACCTGGCGGGGATCGAACGGATCACGTCGCTGCAAACGTACGTCAAAGTGGGAGAAACGATGTATCTCGGCTCCAGCGTACCCACGTCTTACAACGGCGAAGATATCGTCGTCACCAAACCGGACGGCAGCAAAGTCGTGCGGGACGTGATTGCAGGCGGGGCGGGACTGATCGATACCGTCGCCAAAGAAAAATCGGGTCCCTATTCGTCTTCCAATACGGGCGGATACACGCCGCTGACCGTCGCGGCCGACCAGACGGGATGGTGGACGATCCAGTTTCACGGTCCGGGTTCCGGCGGCAATCCCGGAGCCCTTGCCGTTTCTTCGAACGATTTTTACAATTCGGACAAGCAGCAAAACATTAACAAACAGCAAGGCACGGTAGCCGCTTGGGATATCACCGTCAAAAACGCAGACGGCGAGATCAAAGACGGACGAACGTACACGAACTACTTATCGCTTAATATGGGCGGAGGCGGCAAATACGCCTATTCGAAATTATACGTGCTGACCAAAGACGGTTATCAGTACGAAACGGACCTGAACGGCATCGACCCGTTCGGCTTCGGCTTTTTCTCCAATAACCGCGGTTTTTTGGACGGATCGAACGCGACGCTGTATCGGTCGGTCAATCTGAACGGCAGCAACTTCCTTCCGCTGGGCGGCGTGACGGTGCAAAATCCGACGAAGCCGGACACGGCGACGGATCAGACGCATCGAATCTTTTTCAACCGGCCGAGCGCGGATCTTCCGGCAGACGTTCCGACCGAACCGCTTTCGCTGGCCCAGCTCGAAAAAGACAGCCTGAAATTCGTCGGCACGTCGAGCGCGACGACCTCTCCGGGCGTCGGCGGCACATTCTCGTTCAAAGCCGACAAACCGGGCAGCTACCAGCTCGTGATCGACACCGATCTTGACGGCACGTACGATGCGGCGGTCGACCGCGTGCTCGAAAACACCTTCGTCGCGGGCGAAAACGAAGTCAAGTGGGACGGCAAAGACCGCGCGGGGGCCGTGCTGGCCGAAGGACATTATCCGGCAAAACTGACGGTCAAAGGCGGGGAATACCATTTCCCGATGCTGGATATCGAAAGCGCGCCGAACGGGATCAAGATCAAAGCGCTGAACCAACCGTCCGAGCCGGCGTTGCCGAACGGCGTGACTCCCGGCACGATTTATTGGAACGACAGCAATTATAAAACGGCCAACGGAACGAATATTTCGCTCGATCCCACCGGCACGCAGATCGCCTCCAAGCCGCGCGACGCCTCTTCCGGCATCGACAGTTCGGCGGGCGCGCGAGGATTCGACAAAGACTACGGCAACAACAAAGGCATCGATACCTGGACGTATTTCCCGGGGCCTTCCTACACGACGGTCTTGAACGTAAAACCCGAAGTGTCGGGCACGGTGTTCAAAGATAACGACGGCAACGGCCAACAAGACGCCGGGGAACCGTTTTACGAAAAAATCATGCTCACGATTACCAACGGCGGCGGCATGGAATACAAAGTATGGACCGATGCCGCAGGACGGTTTTCGTTCCCTTCCGGTTCGGGCAAAGTCACGCTTCGACTGGATCGCGCTTCGTCTTACGACGTCACGACAAGCAACGCCGTGCAAACGGTCACGGTCGCAAGCAATGCGTCGCAAACCTTCGCCGCGATCGGACTGAAAAGCAAAACGACGGCGGCGCCTTACATCATCGGCTTGTCTGCCGCAAGCGATTCGGGTTCTTCTTCGGCGGACGGTATCACGAACGTCTCGACTCCCCAATTGAAGGGAACCGCGGAGCCGGACAGCCAGGTTACGGTCTACGATAGCGACGGAACTACCGTGCTGGCGACCGCGACCGCCGACGATCTGGGAAACTGGGTGGCAACAACGAGCCCTCTTGCGAACGGCACGCATACGCTTACTGCCAAAGCTCAGGCTCCCGTGAAAGAAATCAGCCCTGCTTCAAGCGGCTATTCGATCGTGATCGATACCATCCCCCCGGCATCCATAGCCGTTTCGAATCCGCAGGACGGTTCCGTGATCGATTTCGATTCGCAACCGATCGCGTTCGAAGGGACAGCGGAAGCGGGAAGCCAGATTCGGTTTTCCGCCGACAACGGCATCACGTATTCGCCGATTGATCAGGCGGGCCAAAGCGGGTCGTGGAAGTACGCATTTCCTTCGAAGCTGGAGCCGGGAACATATCGTTTCAGCTTCGCGGCTCAAGATACCGCGGGCAACCGGAGCGCCGTCAGGTCGGTATCGGTTACCGTCAAAGCCGCTCCCGCCTACGGCGAACTCGGCGTGAACGGCCTTGATTCCGTGACGATTCCGGAAGCGAACGAGCCGGAAGCGACGACCGTGTATCAAGCCGTCTACGGCGAGACCGAATCGCCGGTAACCGATCCGGTCTCGTGGAGCCTCGAACCGACAGCCCCGCAGGGCGTGACGATCGACCCTTCCACGGGCGAGCTTCGCGTGTCGCCTTCCGCCCCGGAAGGCTCCGTGACCGTCAAAGCGGCGCTAAGCAGCGATCCGACCGTTGCCGGCAGCCGTACGGTCACACTGAAAAAAGCGCCGATTCCCGTCGTATTGGGTTCCGTGACGGGCACGGTCTACAGCCACACCGGAGGAACCGTTGCGGGCGTCACGGTTTGGGCCGGCACGCCCGGCAACGAGCAGGCGTTCAGCGCGCTTTCCGACGCAAACGGTCAGTATCGGTTGGATGCTCTTCCGACAGGAAATTACGTGATTTCCGCGCGCTCGCCTCAACGCGTGCTGGATAGCGGCGAAGTCACGGTCCGTGCCGAATCCGAGCGGCTTGACCTGCATCTGGCCGAAGTCGCCAAGATCGTGCTGTCGGCCGATCCCGACCGCTTGATCGGCGACGGGCAATCGACCGCCGAACTCAAAGCGAGCGTCGTCGACGCGCTGACGGGCAAACCGATCGAAGGCGTGCGGGCGACCCTGTCCGCCGATTCCGGCAAGCTGAGCGCCGAGAAAATCGCGACGGATGCGGACGGCAATGCCCAAGCGACGTATACGGCTCCGAAAATCGACAGCGACCGGGCGGTGCAAGAAACCGTGACGCTGATCGTGCGCGAACCGAAATCCGGCATTTACGCGGAAAAACGGTTGACGATCTCGCTTCTGCCTCCGTCGATCAACGGCATCGTGACGAGCGGCGGCAAAGCGATCGCGGGCGCGCTGGTCAAAATCGCCGAAGACCTGGACGGTGACGGAATCGTCGATTTCACGGCCGAAGTCCGCACGGCGGCCGACGGCACGTACCATATCCCGGTTCCGCGCGGCAATAGAGCCTACACGCTGCACGTGGAGGCGCCGATCGAGATCGGCGGCGCGATCCGCACCGTCAAAATGCAGCAGCGCAGCGAAGTCGGCGCGTTGAACCAGCCGGGCGAAGAAGTGGCGGCGATCCGCCAGATCAGCGGCCAGTTGTTCGTGCAAAAAGACGAAAACGTCAGCTCGCCGTTCGAGCATTTCGTCCGTAACGGAAGTGTCAGCGGAACGCTGCTCGACTCTTCCGGCCAGACGCTGTCTTCGGAAGTGAAGATCGACGCCGAAGGCGGTTATCAGGTCGACGACGTGCAGCCGGGCACGTACCGGCTGCTATTCAAGTTCGAAGGCCCGTCCGGCGAAAAACTGGCAGGCGTGTTCAAAGACGTGACTGTCGACCAGGAAGGCCAATTGACGATCGAGCCGGTCTTGATCGACCCGTACGGCATCGTGACGGATTCGGCGACCGGGAAAGCCGTCGAAGGCGTCGATATGCGCCTATACTGGGCCGATACCGCGCTCAACCGTTCGCAAGGACGCACGCCGGACACGGAAGTACCGTTGCCGGAACTGGCGGATTTCGCGCCCAACCGTAACCGCAACCCGCAGCTTACCGTCGCCGACGGCAGCTATGCCTGGATGGTGTACGCGAACGGCGATTACTATATCAAAGCCGTCAAATCCGGCTATGAGACGTACGACAGCCGAATCGAGAAGCGCAACCGCGCCGTCGTTCCCGGCGAAGACAGCTGGATCGATAACGGCATCATCCATGTCGGCAGCGCGATCGTGGAATACGATCTGAGCATGAACGCGGTCGCGTCGGTACCTACGCCGGCTCCGGCCCCTCCGGTTGCCGCCGCTCCGGTTCAGACGCCCGTGACGACGGCAGTCGTTCCCGCGGTTCCGTCCGAACCGTCCGTCGCCAACGTGGCGATCGGCGGATACAAACTGACGTGGAAGCCTTCGACCGGAGCGTCGTCGTACCGCGTCTATATCGACGGCCGCCTCGCCGCTTCCGACGTCAAACTGACCGAATACTGGCTTGGCGGATTGCAAGCCGGAAACGGCTATCGCCTTCAGGTCTCGGCCGTATCTTCGGCGGGAGAATCGGCGCTCAGCGCGGAGATTCTGTGGACGGCGCCGGAGCAAGGCGCGCATATCCATTACATCTTCGGCTATCCGGACGGCACGTTCCGTCCGGAACGCTCCATCTCCCGCGCCGAGATGGCCGCCATCATGACGCGGATCATGATCGGCAACGAAGTGCCCCAGGCGGCAAGCGGCCGCTACGCCGACGTGCAGGTCTCCCACTGGGCGGCCGGATATGTAGGCAAAGCGGCCGACCTCGGCGTCATGAACGGCACGCCGAGCGGCATGTTCCAGCCGGAACGCGCGATCACGCGCGGCGAACTGGCCGTCATTATGGCCCGGTTCCGCAACCTGGAACCGATTGCCGGAGCGAACTTCTCCGACACGGCAGGCCATTGGGCCGACGGCTATATCCGCGCCGCCGCCGAAGCCGGCCTGCTCAAAGGCTACACGAACGGCACGTTCCGTCCGGACGAGCCGATCGCCCGCGCGGAGCTTGTCACGGCGGTCAACCGCATGTTGGGCCGCGGGCCTCTGCTCGGCGAACTGAACGTCCGTTGGCCGGACGCTCCCGCAAGCTACTGGGCGTTCCGAGATATCATGGAAGCTTCCGTCGATCACGACTACGTTCGCGAGAACGGCGGCGAATACTGGACCGAACATTAAAGTTCGTCCGTCGCTTTAACGAAAAAGACTGTTCCGAACGCCGCTTGACGGCGTTGGAGCAGTCTCTTTTTTTATATGCGGATCTATTGTCTCAACCGATAACTTAATGATATTGAACCATCTTGATCCGGGCTTCTTCCTGATAGGTGATCGGGCTTGGGACTTGCGGCGTGTGCAGATGGCGTTCCACCGAAAATTCCAGTTTGCGGTAATCGTCGTCGCCGAGAGCCTTGTCCGGTTGACGCATGCCGGTGACCCAGTTTTTGAACTCTTTTAGTGCTGTTGCCATGTCTTCCATCCTCCTTGGATGATGTAACTCAGTCCGATTTGCGATAATTGGTTACGCTTACATTATATCGGGTTCTCACGGCACTGAATAGAGTGTCCGCCTTGAAAAAACACCTTTTCGCCGTGAACATTGTGTGTCATTGCGTTTTCGTTTCTACAAAGCGGATCGGAGTCTTTTCAATAAGGACATTTCTACAATTTGATCTATTTCGCTTCTGAAAAAGTCTGCCACACTCTTCACGTCACGAATCGAGGTCTTTGAAAAACGCGAATAATTCCCCGCTTTCCTGCTCGATCAGCTTTCTCCCCTTACTGCTTTCCGAATTTCCTCCAACGGCACCTTCGGCACCCGATCGTAGGTCACGAGGCCGTTGATCTCTTGTTCGACGTCGGTCAATTGCGTGTAGCAAAAGCCTTGCACGATACCGGACACGGTCAGCGGTCGGATCACGGCACCGAGGCGGGCCAGGAAGTCTTCGTCGTTGTCCGCGCCGGAATAGCCCCAGCCCTCCTGCTCGCTTTTCCGGTAGGCGATGCCGCCGAACTCGGTGACGAGGATCGGCTGACCTTCGTACGCCCCTTCCCCGACAAAAATGCGCCGGTTGGCCGGCATCGCGTTCGTCGCTTTTTCCGCGGATGAATAACGTTCGGCCAGAACCTCTTCCCGCCATTCGTAATCATGGATCGCGACGATATCGGTCTTCACCATTTCCCAACCGTCATTGTAGATAACCGGTCTAGTATCGTCGAGCGAACGCGTCAAATGATACAGAGTCAGGCCGTGCTCCTGCTGGCGGCGGTCGATCTGCACGTTCGGAATGCCCCAGCTTTCGTTCATCGGCACCCAGGCCACGATGCACGGATGGTTGTAATCGCGGTCTACGGCTTCCTGCCATTCATGCGTGAACTTGCGGACATACTCTTCCGAATACGCGTAGGCATTGGCCGCTTCGCCCCAAACGAGCAGTCCTATCCGGTCGCACCAATATAGGAAACGCGGATCTTCCATCTTCTGATGCTTGCGCACGCCGTCGAAGCCCATGTCTTTGGTCAACCGGATATCGCGCACGAAGTCTTCGTCCGACGGAGCGGTCAGAACCCCTTCCGGGAAGTAGCCCTGATCCAGCACCAGTCGCATGTAGGTCGGACGGTTGTTCAGGCTCAGCCGCCCATTTTCGATCGAAACCTTGCGCATGCCGAAATAACTGCTCACCGTATCCACGGTCCGACCGCCCCAGGTCAGTTCCAGCTCGGCGTCGTACAGATTCGGATGCTCCGGCGTCCACCAGCGTCCCAGGCCATGATCGTTGAAGTCGTTCAGTCCGATCGCGCGCGTTTCTTCGGCATGCAGCACGGGGAAACGGTCTTCGGCGATCAAGGTTCCGTCAAAAGAAATCCGCAGCGCCGCCGTGACCGTTTCTCCGCCTGCGGCCGCTTCGTATGCCCCGCGCGAGAAAAACGTCCGCACGCGTACCTCCCCGCGGTCGATATCGGGCGTAAATTTCACTTTTTCCACATGCACACTCTTCACCGGCTCCAGCCATACGGTCTGCCAGATTCCTGTCGTCCGCGTATAAAAGATGCTTTCCGAGCCTTCTTTCCAGAACTGCTTGCCGCGCGGAAGCGTCACATCGCGGCTGAAGTCTTCGGCGCGAATGATCAGGGTATTGCCGCCTTCCGCGTTCAACAGATCGGTGATATCCGCGTGAAAAGGAGTATGGCCGCCTTCGTGCGATGCTGCCCATCGGCCGTTGACCCAGACGGTGGACACATAATCGCACGCGCCGATATGTAGCAGGATGCGTCGATCGGACCACTCTTCCGGCACGTCGAAGCGGCGGCGATACCAGACCCGATCATGGAAGCCCGGATCGCCGATACCGCTGAGCTGACTTTGAAAAGCGAACGGAACGGTAATGCGCCGATCGAACGCTCCTTCTCCGCCTTCGAACCAGCGCTCGCGGTCTCCCCGGCGCGCGTCGTCGAAAACAAAATCCCACTCGCCGTTCAGGTTCAGCCAATCGGCGCGTTGAAACTGCGGACGCGGATACTCGGGGCGGGGCACATTGCGTTCATTTGAAAAGGTCATAAGTCCTCCTTGGATGCGATCGACGGCGGATGCTTCCTGCGATCGTTCGACAGGAGCATCCGGCGCGTCGTCTTTTTGATAGGATTTGCTACATTTCTTTGCCGCCCGTGAACGCGATGCCTTTGATGATCTGCTTTTGGAAAATCAGGAACACGATCAGCACCGGAATTGCGGCGAGCGCGTTGGCGGTCATCGGCAGGGCGTATTCCTGGTTATACGAACTTTGGAACATCGGCAGGCCGAGCGTGATCGTCATATAAGCTTTGTCCGAGATCGAGATCAGCGGCCAGACGTAGTCGTTCCACGAACCGATAAACGTGAAGATACCGAGCGCGGCCAGCGCCGGACGAGACAGAGGCAGGAAGATGCGGTACCAAATTTTGAAAAAGCCCGCTCCGTCGATCCGCGCCGCTTCTTCCAGGTCTTTGGGCAGCCCGTCGAAAAATTGCTTGAGGATAAAAATGCCCATCGGCCCCGCGATCGCGGGCAGGATCAACGAGACTCTGGTGCCGAGCAGATCGACGTCGCGCATCAGCAGATAAAGCGGAATCAGCGTCGCTTCGCCGGGAATCATCATCGCCGATAAGAACAGGACGAACAGCACTTTGCTGCCGGGAAACCGGATACGGGAAAAGGAATACGCCGCCATCGACGCGAGCAGCAGCACCAGCGCCGTCGTGACAGCCGAGACGACCAGACTGTTGCCCATCCAGCCGAAAATCGGCGCGCGGCTCAGTACGGTCTTGTAGTTGTCAAACGACACGTTGAACCCTCCGGCGAACAAGCTGCCGCCTTCCGGCGTCAGCGAGAGCGACAGCATCCAGAAGACCGGCGTCAGGAACAGGAGCGCGAATAAGGCGGCCGCAATGCGAACGACGTACGGATACAGGCGATCAAGCATGGAAACACCCTCCTTGGATAAAGGTTACGATCACTCGCCGAATCTGCGCAGCAGCAGCGTTTGCAGCAGCGAGATTACCAGAATGACCAGCATCAGCACGAACGCGATCGCCGACGCATAGCCCATCTGGAACGTCTGAAAGCCGTTTTCGTAGATCGAGAACACGACCGTTTTGGTCGCGCCCGCCGGGCCTCCGCCCGTGATCAGCTTGGACTGGCCGAAAATTTTGAACGAAGCGATGGTCTGGAGCACGACGACCAGCACGGTCACGCGCGACAGCGACGGAAAAGTGATGTAGCGGAACGTCTGCCAACGGTTCGCGCCTTCCAGCCCGGCCGCTTCGTAAAACGATTCCGGAATATCCTGAAGCCCGGCGAGGAACAGCACGAACACGAAACCGATCGTCCACCATAGCGTCGCCATGATGATCGAAGCCCAGGCCAGCGTCGAGTCGGACAGCCAGAAGATTTCGCTGTCGATCAGTCCGATCCCGCGCAGCACTCGATTCAGCAGACCCGTGTACGGTTGAAGAAAGATCACCCAGATGCTGGAGATAACGGATACCGACAGCACGTAAGGCATGAAAAAGGAAATGCGCAGGAACGCTTGGCCTTTGCGGATACTATTGACCATGACCGCCAGCAAAAGCCCCGCGCCCGTGATCAGCGGCACGCTGACCGCCGTGAATAGCACCGTATTCAGCAGATTGGCATGGAACTCTTCGTCCTGCATAAGGTTGACGTAGTTTTGCAGGCCGATAAACGTTTTGTCGCCGAGCAGCGACCAATCGTAGAAGCTGACCCCGAAGCCGTACAGAATCGGAATCAGCGAGAACAGCAGGAAAAAGATCGTGTACGGCAGCACCATCAGCACGCCGGTCACCCAGCCTTGCCGACGCAGCGAGCTTCGCGGCGCGCGGGCGGGAGCCCCGGTTTTTTTGCGGCCTGCCAATGTTTGGGTAGCCATGATGTCGCCCCTTTCGAATACTTAAGATAAGAACAGGAGACCGTTGTCACGGGAAAGTATTCCGGATCGTCCGGACAAATGCTCCGGCTTCGATTGCCGCGCTCCGGAAACGTTGTTCGAAACTTCGAAACAAGGAAGGCGGTCCGCGGCGGGACCGCCTTTTCGCTTGCTTTTCGTCGTGATCCGCGGATTATTGGCCGATTGTTTTGTCGATCGCCGCATTCGACTTTTCGAGCGTTGTCTGCGCGTCCTGCTTGCCGGCCATCATCTTCTCGAATTCCTTAATGACGTTATCGTTGACCTGGCCCTGCTTTTCGTTGCGCGGCCAGTATTTGACGAAGTCCGCCGACGCCGCATAGTCGCTGCGGTAAGGCATGTCTTGGAACGCCTGCGATTCCAGCACTTTGGTCACGCTCGGGATATGCCCGGCTTTGGCCCACAGCTCGCCGTTGTCGGCCAGCCATTTGGCGAAGATGAGCGCGGCTTTTTGCTTGGCCGGATCTTCCGTGCCGTGCTTCGGCAGCGCCAACGTATGCGAATCGCCCCATGTTGCGGGTTGGTCGTAGATCTGCGGCATCGGCACGACGCCGAAGTCCAGTCCGTCGATGCCTTCGAAAGCGCCCGTGCTCCAGACCCCCGTAATCAGCACCGCCGCGCGTTTGTCCTGGAACAGCTTGACCGCATCGTTGATTTTCGGCGGAATCAGTCCCGACGTGTACAGGCTGTCGACGTACTCCAGCGTTTCCAGCGCCTGCGGGTTGTTCAGCGCGGCTTTGCCGCTGTCGTCGTAGAATTTGCCGCCGCCGGTCATCTGGTTATAGAAGCCCCAGAACATCCAATAGGAGTCGATCCGTACGTCCGGCTGGGCCAGCGGCGCCACATCGGCCGGAACCGCGTCTTTGATCTTGGTCAGGAATTCGGTGAAACCTTCCGGGGATGGGTCGTAAACGGGATTTCCGTCTCCGTCCAGCACGCCCGCTTTTTCCAGATGCTCTTTGTTGTAATACATCACGATCGCGTGCGTATCGAGCGGGACGGAATAATGCTTGTCGTCGTACACGGTCGATTCCAGGATCGTCGGATTGAACTCGCCCCAATCAAGCTGCGCTTCGGCGGCCAGATCGTCGAGCGGGGTCACGAAGCCGGAAGGAACGAACTGCGGCATGCGCGAAGAGTGCAGTACCATAAGATCCGGCGCCTGATCCGACGCGATTGCCGTTTGCAGCTTGGTATAATAATCGCCTGCCGGATTCGCCAGCTGTTCCACGTGAATCTCCGGGTTCTCCGCGTTGAACTTCTCGATCATCTGGGTCATGAACTCGCCATCGCCGCCGCTGAACGGCGTCCAGTACGAGATCGCCGTTTTGCCGGCCGGCGCTTCGCCGCCTCCTCCGGCGTCCGCGCTTCCGCTCGTGCCCGAACTTGTGCCGGGCCCTCCCGCCGCGCAGGCGCTCAGCAGCAGCATGAGCGTCAAAGCCCATGCGGCCGTTTGGAACAGATGTCTTTTTCTCATCGTAAAACCTCCCTTATGGATCTGCTTCGAACCGTCTTCCCAACGTCTTGCAAGTTGCTGCCGCCCCCGCACCGTTTGCTGATTGCGTTCAATGATCGCGCTTACAAATCAATCATAAGGCTGAATGCCCCGGGACTGAATGACGCTTCTTTAGGGGCAGTGGACATATGTTTGGGTTTCGGTACGTGGGGAGTCCGACAAGCGAAGGAGGGTTCGATCGGATTGAAGCATGCCGAGAGTTCTGTTCGAGCACCGATTTCTAACGGAACGAAGCGACGCTTAGACGTCGTTTGAGGAATCGCGGAATTTTTAACGGAACGAGGTGACGCTTAGAAGGAATTCGAGTAGGTTTTCAAGCGAAAAAGAAAGATTTCCGGGTTTTAAAGGATATGCGATCCGTTACAATCCAAAACATATCTGATCGGAGCGTGTAACGGATATGCAATCCGTTAGAGGGCCGGAGCATCGGATAAACCAGTAAGGTGGAGTGGGTTGCGATGGGTATGTTTCGTTATAATCGACAGCAGCGGACGGAAAAGGGAAAGCGGAAACGCAAAACTGGAAAAGGGCAACAGGCAGGCGCACTCGCCGGAATCGTACGTTAACGCGCTCTGCCGCTTCCCGCCGCTCCTTTTTGCAGCTTGTGCCGCCGGATTTTCCGCTTCGCCTGCCTGCCTTTTCGCTAATGACGCGGTCTATCCCTATGGCTCTTTGCGCGCGGTGCCGGGCTTACAGCCGGGTTGCCGCCGCATTCCGCTCACGGATTAGCCCGGTCCGGCCGCAGCGTCTCGCGGAATTCTTTGGGCGTGCGCCCCGTCTCCGCTTTGAACACGCGGTTGAAATGCCGGATATTCGAGAAGCCGGTCTCGTAGGCGATCGAAGCGATCTTGTCGTCCGTGTGCAGCAGGCGCTTCGACGCTTCGCGCACCCGAACGGCGGTCAGGATCTCGACGAAAGAGCGGCCGAGACGGGTTTTGAACAGGCTGCTCAAATACGAGGCGTTGAGGTACACCCGCTCGGCCATGCTGCCGAGCGTGATCGGCTCCGCGTAGTGCTCTTCGATATGCCGGACGATCTTGTCCACGGCGTGCATGCCGCCGCCTTCGTCGCCGCGGCGGATCAGCGCTTGCAGCGAGCGGAGCAGTCCTGCGCAGTAGGCGGCCAGCTCCGTGCGCGAGCTGATCGCGAGCGCGCCCTGAAGCACGCCGCCGATATCGCGGCCTTCCGGCCAATCGCCCTGCAAGCCGCGATCCACGGCCAAGCCGTATGCTTCAAGCAGCATGCGGCAGACCTGCTCGTGGATCACGCCGGGACTGACGGCGGAACCGCAAAGCTGCTCGATGCCTTCGCGAATCCGTTCGCCGAGATCGTCGTCGCCGCCTTCGAGCAGCGCTTGCTCCAGATAGCCGCGATGGGTCAGCGGCGTTTTGGCCGACGGCGTTTCTTGGCGCGGCGGATCTTCGTACAGCAGTACCCGGTTGCCGCCGGACGTCAGGCGATACAGCAATGCGATCTTCGCTTCGCCGTAGGATTTCGACGCTTCTTCGATGCCGTGCACGCCTCCGCCGATCCCGACGGTGATCGTCAGATTGCCTTCGCGGCGGATTTTCGCCGCGATATGCCGGGCAAGTCCCGCGATGTCTTCGCGCGACTCCGCCGAGACTTCGGCGTCAAGCAACGCCACGACGCTTTCGCCGCGACGGAACACGAAGCCCGCGCGGACGCCGGCCAGTGCTTCCTCGACGAATTGGCGAATATACAGCGAGAACAGCTCTGCTTCCTGCTGTTCGTAGCGGGTTGGCTCGACCGAATCTTTGTCCAGCTCGGCGACGAGGCAGTAGATGCCGCGCTCGAATTCGATACCGGCTCTCCGCATTTCCCCCGGCCGTGCATGCGGCAATTCACCGCGCACAAGTCCGTCCAGCAGCCGTTCGCGTTCTTCGGAAGAAGCGGAGACAGGCATTTGCGCGGGCAGACGTTTTTCGCGCTGCATGTCTTTTTGCAGCAATTCGCGCTCCACCTGATCCAGCACCCGGTACAGTTCTTCCTTGTCTACCGGCTTGAGCAGGTAATCCCGCGCGCCGTACCGCAGCGAGCTTTGCGCGTAACGGAAATCGCTATACCCGCTTAGCACGAAGCAACTCATATCCGGGTAACGCTCGCGGATCTGTTCCTGAAGCCCGATCCCGTCCAGACGCGGCATACGGATATCCGTGATGACCAGCTCCGGCTTCAGGCGTTCGATTTCCTCCAACGCTTCAAGGCCGTCTTTCGCTTCGCCGACGACTTCCCACTCTTTGCCCGACGTGCCAATCAAGTGGCGCAGTCCCCTGCGGAAAATCGCTTCGTCGTCGACGACCAATACCGTTCGTTTATCCAAGGCCCTCTCTCCCTTCTTCCGCTTGTTGTTGCGAGACGCGCGGCAGCACGATCTTGGCTCGAATGCCTCCGCTTGCCGAATGCTCCAGCCGAACGCCGAAGCCCGGTCCGTATTTGAGCGCCAGCCTGCGATGCACGTTGACCAATCCATGCCCGCCGGGTCCGTCCGGCAGCAGCCCTTCTTCCATCTTGGCGTTTTGCCGGCCTAAAGCCTCGCCGTCCATGCCCGGTCCGTTATCTTCGACCGCGATCGAGACCTGTCCGTTCTCCGCCGATATCGCGATCAGTATCTCCACGTTGCCGCTGCCGCGTTCCAGTCCGTGCACGATCGCGTTTTCCACCACGGGCTGAAGCGTCAGACGGATGATCGGCTGCTCCAGCAGCCCCGGCCGCGCTTCGATCTTGTAGCGCAGCCGTTCTTCGTAACGGATGCTCTGGATCGCCAGATAGCCGCGGATATGCCCGATCTCTTCGCGGATCGTCACTTCCGAACGGCCTCCGCCCATGCTGTAGCGCAGCAGGGCGCTCAGATGGTTGGTCATGCTGACCACTTCCCGGTTGCCTTCAAGTTCCGCGTACATGCTGATCGAACCGAGCGTATTGTACAAAAAGTGCGGGTTGATCTGGCTCTGTAGCGACGCGATCTCCGCGTTTTTCTCGCGGATCTCTGTCTCGTACAGCCGATACGTCAAGCTCCCGAGCCTTGAGACCATCAGGTTGAACGTGCGGCTGAGATGCCCGATCTCGTCTTCGCTTTCGACCGGGATCGAGAGTCCGAATTCGCCTTTTTCCACCCGCTTCATCGAACGCCGAAGCACGCTTAGCGGCCGGGTGATGCGCAGCGAATAGAGAACGGACACGAAGACCGAAGCGGCCAGGCAGGCCAGTCCGACCAGCAGCATCTGTCGGTTGACCGTCTCGGCGTCTTGGAGCAGCACCGTGAGCGGCACCGCTTGAAGCACCGTCCAGCCCGTGACCGGAGACGTTACGTAGGTCATCAGCAAGGCAGAGCGGCCGCTCCCCAACGTAACGGTGCCTTCCCCCCGATACGCGCCCAGATTGCCGGTAGCGTCGGGAAAATTCCCGTTTTGGTAGATCGGAATGCCTTTATGATCAAGCACGGCGACCGAACGCTCCCCGCTGCCCGACAGATTGGCTATCCGTTCGTTCAGATCATTCGCAGGCACGTCGATTTTTAAAATCGCGAGAGGGTCGCCGCTTTCCAGGCTGCGAATCACGCGCACGGCGGAGAATACCTCGTATGTCGAACCGTTATCCGACAGCACGGCATGCGGCCGGACGAACACGGCACGGCCGGAAGAAGCCTGCGATAAAAAGGCGCTCAGATCAGGGTCGTATCCTTCCGTAAACCGCCCCGGACTGTCCGGCGGCTCCATGTACGAACGCACCTTTTCCGCTTGAAGCGTGATTCCGATCGTGTCGACCCGGCCGTTCACGCGAATGCGGCGCATGAAATCCTCCAGCAACATCCGCTCTTCGTACAGCGTCGACTGTTCGGCATCCCGGCGTTCCAAATAATCGAGCAGCTCCGGCGTCTGATACGGCAGCGTCGTCAGCAGCGCCAGCTCATTCATATAGATGTCCAGATTGGCGCTGAATTCCCGTACGGCGTCCGCCTGGTACGTGCCGACATTGCGCTGCGTGGACTTCGAGTACCCGATCCCGCTCAGCAACGAGGACAACAGCAGAGGCACGGCGATCAGCACCAGATTGATCCAGATCAGCTTGAACGCAAGGCCCCGGTCTTTCCAGTATCGGTCTCTCCAATAAGCCGCTAACCTGCGCATAGGCTACTCCTCCAGAATCCGGTCGATTTTCGGCTCGATCCGCTTCAGCAGTCCGTCAACCGTTAGGCTGCCGGACCACAGCCGTTCCAGTTCGGCCACCAATTCGTCGTTGATCCGCCCCTGCTTGGGATGGTCCGGGAAGTAGGCGACGTCGTCGGCCGCGTTTACGTAGTCTGCGCGGCGGGGCAGCGCCAGAAACTCCGGCGAATTCGCCGCCGCTTCGTACGCCGGAATATGTCCCGCCTGCGCCCAGACGTCGCCATGGCGCGTCAGCCAATCCGCGAATTTGAGCGCGGCCTGCCTGTTTGCCGGATCGGCGTCCGCCCGGGCCGGCAGCGCCAGCGTATGCGCGTCGCCCCACGAAGCCGGATGATCGTAGATTTGCGGCAGAGGCATCACGCCGAAATCGAGATCGTCGGCCTGCTCGAACAAGCCGATCGACCAGACGCCCAGAAACAGCGTAGCCGCGCGTCCCCGGGCGAACTGGCTGGTCGCGTCGTTGATATCCGGCGGAATCAAGCCTGCCCGGTATAGCGAATCGACGTAATCGAGCGACCGTTTCGCCGCCCGTTCGTTCAGTTCGGCATGTGTGCCTGTTGCATCGTACAGCTTCCCGCCTCCGTCGATCTGGCTGTACAGCGACCACCACAGCCACAGCGAATCGATGCGGATGTTCGGCACGGCGAGCGGCGCGACGTCTGCGGGCACTTCGTCGCGAAGCTTTTTCAAAAAATCGGTAAAACCCTGTTCTCCCGGCGCGATCTTAACGACTCCATCCGTATACAACCCGGCCTGCTCCAGCCACTTTTTGTTGTAATACAGCACGCCGAAATGCGCATCCAGCGGCACGCCGTAATGCTTGCCGCCCACAACCGTTTTGCGCAGGATATTCGGATTGTAGCCGTCCCAGTCTATGCCCGCTTCCTTCGCTTCTTTTTCCCCAACGACCGATACGAACTCCGCTGGCACGTACTGCGCATACTTCGATACGTGCACGATCGCGATGTCCGGCGCTTCGCCCGTTACGATCGCCGTGGAGAGCTTCGCGTAATAATCGTCCAGCTTGTTGTTGTTCATGCGTACCATAATCCCGTCTTGATTCTCTTCATTGTATTTGGCTACGAGCGCGTTCATGAACGAACTGTCTCCCCCGCTGAAAGGTGTCCAGAACTCGATCGACGTCTTCTCTTTCGCGGCGAGAGGTCTTTGGTATCCGCTTTCATTTTTGCCCGTTAGCCAAAGCCCGAGCAGCAACACCCCGACGATCAGCACAGGCACCAGCCACAGCGGCGTCCTTTTCCCATACCAAAAATCCGAACGGCGCATCACTTTTCTCCTCCTTTTTTCCGGCCTACGCCCGCTTTTCTTCATTGTAAATCCAAATGCCGCGCAAGCGACGCTTTTCGACTTTTTCCCCAAAATACCGTCCATACCTAAAAATATGTCCATTCCTCGGCAAAAGAAAGCCTTTTTCAAAAAATAAGACAGGTCCCTCCAAAGATCCGTCCTGTTCAAGGGTTGTCGGCTGCGTTAAGTTGAAGACGTGCTTTCCCGTGCTATACCGAAGGAGATTTTTGTAAGCGCTTATCTATAAAAGAAACTTCGAGAGGAGACGGAGAAATGAACAGCAAAACGTGGATCAAAGGAGGACTTGCCCTGATGCTGCTCGGCACGACGCTCAGCGGCGGAAGTCTGGACACTGCACGAGCGTCTTCAGCGGGCAAAAACGACTTCTACAACGTCATCATGCAGGACGGCGCGGACCCGTTCATGTATCGGCACGCCGACGGCTATTACTACTACACCAAAACGACCGGAAACAACGTCACGCTGTGGAAATCGAAAACGCTCACCGGCATCGACGCAGGCGAAACGACCGTAATCGAAACAGGCGGGCAAAACGTCTGGGCACCCGAGCTGCATCATATCGACGGCGCCTGGTATATCTATTACGCAAAAGACGACGGCGACAACGCCAACCACCGGATGTACGTGATGGAGAACCGTTCGCTCGACCCGACAAAAGGCACCTGGACGGACAAAGGGCAGATTGCCGATTCCACGAACCGCTGGGCGATCGACGGCACCGTGCTGAAAACGCGCGGCGAGCTGTATTTGATCTGGTCGGGCTGGGAAGGCACGGAAAACGTGCGGCAGATTCTGTACATCGCGCATATGAGCAACCCGTGGACGATCGACTCGCCGAGAGTCGAGATCGCGCGGCCGGAACATACTTGGGAGACCAACCACACCCCGTTCGTCAACGAAGGCCCGCAGATTCTGACGAAGGGCAACGAGATCAGCGTCGTCTACTCCGCAAGCGGCAGCTGGACCGACGATTATTCGCTCGGCCTGCTGACGGCGAAAAAAAGCGGCAACCTGCTGGACCCGGCTGCGTGGACCAAACGACCGGACCAGGTGTTCAAAAGCGGCAACGGCGTCTACGGACCGGGCCACGCCAGCTTCACCAAATCGCCGGACGGACGCGAAGACTGGATCGTCTACCATGCGGCCAAACGGCAAGGCTC
The DNA here is from genome assembly GCF_037722395.1 of Saccharibacillus sacchari. GTDB lineage: Bacteria > Bacillota > Bacilli > Paenibacillales > Paenibacillaceae > Saccharibacillus > Saccharibacillus sacchari_A. The sequence continues at coordinate 61,859 of NZ_JBBKAR010000045.1, forward strand.
CGGCTGGGACCGCGAGGTGCGGGCGCAGCGCTTCACGTGGAACGACGACAAAACGCCGAATTTCGGCGCGCCGGTGAATCCGAACGCGCCGATCGAGCTGCCGGGCGGCGAGCCGGAGCGCGACCGGTACGAAGCGGAGGACGGACGGCTGGCCGGAACCGCGAAGGTGTCGCGGCATCCGGATAGCTCGGGCGGCGCGAAAGTCGGCTATATCGACACGCCGGACAGCTATGTGGAGATCGACGTGAACGTGCCCAAAAACGGGACGTACATCCTGTATGCGCGTACGGGAAACGGTACGGCAGGCGGCGTCTGGTCGACGCTGAAGCTGTCCGTGGACGGCGGAGCGCCAAGCGATTTTTACGTGACCAATCAGGGCTGGGACAACTGGGGAACTTCGACGCAAAAAATGAGCTTAAGCAAAGGCAAGCATACGATCCGTTTCTCCAAAGGGGACGGTTACGCGGAGATCGACGGGTTCGATTTGTTCCGGATCGGGAAGTGAGGCGGCGCGGATTTCGGAAGTCATTCCGGGGTTCGCTTTTTTGATGCGTCCATAGGCGTACGCGTTTTTTCGAAAGCCTGTCTCAGGCAAAACCGGAACTTTACTTTTGGGTAGCGGCTTGCGCCTGCGTGACGAACTTTGTTGCGCGCGCAGCGCCGATCAACGATAATACCCCTGTTCGCATCATTCGAAAGCAGGAGGTACGTTTACGGCATGAAACCGATTGTAGAAGTGGCCGCGAAAGCAGGAATCGACGAAAAGCATTTGGAGCTCTACGGCAAGTACAAAGCGAAGTTGAATCCTTCGCTGACCGAAAAATGGAAAGACCGCCCGAGCGGCAAGTTGGTGCTGGTCACCGCCGTGAATCCGACGCCGGCCGGCGAAGGCAAGACGCTGACCACCATCGGGCTGACGCAGGCGCTTCAGGCACTGGACGTGAACGCGGTCGCCGCGCTGCGCGAGCCGTCGCTCGGACCGTGCTTCGGCATGAAAGGCGGCGCGACCGGCGGAGGCAAAGCGCAGATTGTGCCCGCCGAGGATATCAATCTGCATTTTACGGGCGATCTGCATGCGATCTCGTCTGCGCATAATCTGCAGTCCGCCCTGATCGACAACCATATCTACCAAGGCAATGCCCTCGGTCTCGATCCGAAGCGGATCGTCTGGAAACGCGCCGTCGACATGAACGACCGCGGCCTGCGCAGCATCGTGACCGGATTGGGCGCGGGCAACGGAATGCCGCAGGAAAGCGGATTCCTGATCACGTCCGCTTCGGAGGTCATGGCCGTGCTTTGCTTGAGCGAGAACGCAGCGGATCTAAAAAAGCGCTTGGGACGAATCGTAGTCGGTTATACGTTCGAAGGCGAAGCGGTTACGGCGGCTCTGCTGGACGCCGTGGAAGGCATGGCGATCTTGTTGAAGGATGCAATCAAGCCGAACCTTGTCCAGACGCTGGACGGAACGCCGGTGATCGTGCACGGCGGGCCGTTCGCCAATATCGCGCACGGATGCAGCAGCGTGATCGGAACCAAAACCGCGCTCAAGCTCGGCGATGTGGTGATCACCGAAGCGGGCTTCGGGGCGGAGTTGGGCGCGGAAAAGTTTTTCGATATCAAATGCCGTCAGGCCGGGTTGAAACCGGATGCCGCCGTATTGGTCGTGACCGCGAAAGCACTCAAATATAACGGCGGAGTCCCCGTCAAAGAGCTGGGCGAAAAGAATACGCGGGCTTTGACGGAGGGGCTGGGCAATCTGAAGCGGCATCTGCGCAACCTTCAAGCCTTCGGCATGCCGGTTCTGGTCGCGGTCAACCACTTTGCCGCCGATTACGAAAGCGAGCTGGACCTGATCTTCGACGCCTGCCGCGAGCTTGGCGTCGCGGCTGAGCTGTCCGACGTTTGGGCCGAAGGCGCTACCGGCGGCGCCGCGCTTGCCCGCAGCCTGATGCGGATCCTGGAGGAGCAACCTTCGCGGTATGAGCCTTTGTACGGAGCGTCATTGAGTCTCAAGGACAAAATCAAGACGGTTGTTACCCGACTGTATGGCGGAAGCGACGTAACCTATGCGCCCGCCGCTTCGAAAGCATTGGCCGACTTCGAACGGCGCGGCTTCGGCGATCTGCCCGTGTGCATGGCGAAAACACCTTATTCGTTCTCGGACCGGGCTTCCCTGCTCGGCGCCCCGGAAGGCTTTACCGTCAGCGTGTCGCGCGTGTCGCTATCCGCAGGCGCCGGATTCGTGGTCGTCGAAACGGGCAATATGATGACGATGCCCGGCTTGCCGAAAGTTCCGGCAGCTTCGAGAATGCGTTTGGAGACGGACGGGACGATCGAAGGGTTGTTGTAGCCGTTCACCTAACGTGCGCAAGGTTACAAAACCGCCATCCTCTTTAACCAAATAACGGTTGAACCGTCCGCTCCGAAGTCCGACAATGAAAAGGATGATTTTTCGAAAATGGTCTCAACCCATTTCGCAACAAGGAGCTGACGATATGAAAAAGCCGAACCGGAAACCGACTTTCTTTTTACTAAGCGCGGGCGTGATCGCGGCGGGAATAGTTACCGGAAACGGACTATCCGCGAACCAAACAGCGGAAGCCGCAACAGAAGCCGCAGTCGTAGGGCATGCTGCGGTCGACATCGCTGCGGTCAATGAGGAGCCGTCCGCGTCGGTCCTCGCCGATTCTTCCGCTCAAGCGAGCACAGCAGAAAATCCCGGCGCGGAAGCCGTGACGGAGGCTGCCGACACCACGCCCTTTATGCGCTTGCAGCAAATGAATTTTTTGAGCGCGACGACAGGTTGGATGGTTCGCGCAGGCAATGCGCAAACGCAAAAACAGCCGCTGAGTCTGCTTGTTACGCAAAACGGCAGCCGTTCCTGGACTGAGCATTCATTACCGGGCAAGTACGCGGCAGGACTAGGGTTGTCCGGCGCCGATACAGGTTGGGCCGTCGTTTACGACGGATCGAAACAAACGCAAGGAGTCGTCAGCTACGCCCGCGCCCGTGTGCTGCATACCGCAGACGGCGGCAAAAGCTGGCAAACGCAGTGGAGCGGCGCGGGCGATTTTACGGACTCTTTCCCGCCGCAAAACAATCTGGCGGTTACGGGAAGCGACAGCGCCTACGCGATCGTCGGCGACCGGCTCCTTTTCACTCGTGACGGACGTGTCTGGTCGACTGCCGTTTTCGGCCAAGCCGGATTCGTGCCGGAACACCTCTCTTTCTCCGACGCCAAGAACGGCTGGGTCGTCGGCACGATGCCCCCGTTTGTAGGAGCAGTCGATGCAAAGGCTGTTGTTGTGCTGCACACCGCAGATGGAGGTCGCACTTGGAAAAAACAATTTACAGCCGGACCGACCGACGAGGAAAACAGCGACAGTAGCACTCTTCGCAGCGCAGCTATCGACTTCGCCGACGCCCAAAACGGCTTTATGCTGACCGATGATATCAGCATGATGGCCGGCGATCTGTATCGAACGACCGACGGCGGAAAAAAGTGGACCAACGTGTACGCCAAGCTGCGCAGCCATCGCCCGACGCTGGTCGGACTTTCGTTTATCGACGGGCAAAAAGGGTGGATTTACGCTTCACCGGGAGCCGGTCCGATCGACGGCGGTCTGATGGTCACCCGCGACGGCGGCAATTCGTTCCGCTCCGATCCCGATGCGGGTTATGACTTGAGCGCAGCTCAATACTTCGCGAGCGGACAAGGTTACGCCACAGGCAGCACGGCATACGATCAGGATTATTTGTCCCGTACGCGCGATGGCGGCGATACGTGGACCGTCGTGTATCCGGCGAAGTAGGCGAATGCTTGAGCTGTGGATCGAGGTGAACATGAAGGAATACCGCTTGTATGTAATCAGGTAAAAACAAAGGAGGATGCCATGGTGCGGCATCCTCCTTTGTTCTGCACTGTCGCAAATGCTCCGTTCGCGCTAAGGCGCGGACAGTCCGATGCGTGGACCACGCAAACTACAAAATCAATTCGGCTCAGGCGTTTCCGTCCCGCTAACGGATCGCATGTCCGTTAAAAGCGTAAATCGGCCTTTTCCCAAACTCTAACGGATCGCATATCCTTTAGATGCTCAAACGCAGGCTTTTTCAGCCAAAAAACAAGAAAATCCTGCTCTAAGCGTCGTCTTGTTCCGTTAGATTTTTGCAAACCCCGGATTTACTTTCTAAGAGTCTCCTCGTTCCGTTAAACTCTGTCAGGGCGGATTACGGTTACACATAGCTTGCGGCGGATTGCCGGAAAACGGATGATTGTCGCCTAATATTGCGAATTATCGCCACTCTACCACTTCGTCTGTCCGCTGCCGCGTTTTCGGGGTCAACGAGTCGCCTGCGCGGTATCCGAAGGCTGCCATGCAAGCCAGACCGAAGCGGCTGTCGTCCATCAGACCTTCCTCCGCCAACACACGCTCCAGCTCATGCTTCACGAAGCCTTCCATCGGGCAGGAATCGATCTCAAGCATCGCGGCGGCTGTCATCATATTGCCGAGAGCCAGATACGTCTGGCGGCATGCCCATTCGAACATCGCACGCTCGTTGTCTTGCAGGGCAAAACCCGTACGCAAAAACGCGTCGTATGTGCCGCGCTTCATCTTCGCGATCTCTTCCGGCAGACGCTGAACATCGTTCAGCATATGCGAGATGTAATCGGAGTCCGCGACCATCTCGTGCGGCAAACGCGCCAAGACGAGAATCGCGTGACTGGCAGAAGCCAATTGACGACGCGCTCCCCCTGCATGGACAGCAATCTTGTCGCGCAGTTCGGGACTTTGCACCACGACGAACTTCCAAGGCTCAAAACCGTAGGAACTTGGCGACAGCCGGCCTGCTTCCAAAATAAAGTCGAAGTCTTCTTGCGTCACTTTGCGCTCCGGGTCGAAGTCTTTGACCGCATGGCGAAACTTATAGGCGTTTAACAGTTGCGTTTTGATTTGTTCGTTATTTTCCATATCGAAATCCTCCTTCGTCACATCCCCGTTTCTCTTTGTTATACTAACGCAGATTCCGAACGCGCTCCACCTTCGTACATCCGATTGACTTTTTTCAGCATTAAAATATTTTTCCATGAAAAGAGAAGAAGGAATTTATACCTAATCGAAGAATAATACATACAGACTATAAAAAGAAGGGTTGTAGGTCCATGAGCACAGCTTTCAATATCAACATCAACGGTTTGGAGTCACAAGAAGGCCGGTCTTATTTCGACGGCAATATTTTGCAGTACATGGGATGGAGCATTCTGGGGTGGCTGGTTACAGCATGCACGCTCGGCATTTGCTATCCGTTGGCAGTCGTGATGATTTACAAATGGAAAACTGAGCATACCGTTATTGGGGGACGCAGACTGTATTTCGACGGAACGGCGATTCAACTGTTTGGCACCTGGATCAAATGGTGGCTGCTGTGCGCCGTTACGCTCGGGATTTACTCGTTCTGGCTCGTAATCAAGCTTGAACAATGGAAAACCAAACATACGCATTTCGCTCGCTAACCTCAATAAAATGAAAAAGGAGATCCCGCAGAACTAAACTGCGGAATCTCCTTTTTTCACTTCTTCCTCAACTTCCTTCCCAAAAACACGATCAAAACCAACGCCACCGCGAGCAGAATCAAGTTGAACGTGATCTGAAGCGAAGCGTTTGCGCCGACTTTAGGACCGGACCCGTCATCCGCCCCCGAAGCTTCCTCGGCGGCCGGCGGCACGAACTGCGATGCGTTTTCCTTGCCGAGTGTCGCCTCGCCCGGACCGGATTGTTCGATCTCCGTGCGGAAAGCCGAGATATCGTACTGCGGCGTCTCCTGCGCTTGCGCGCCGTACACCAGACGGTAAGGACCGGTTCCCGTATCTTCGAATACGAGTCGGTCGACCCGGTAGCCGATCCGGATCGACTGGATATTCAATGCCGTGTTCCCCCCGTTGTCGATCACGACCATCGGCTTTTCGCTGCGGATCGGCTCCGCCAGCCGAATCTCCGTATCTTCGACGGTCGAGCCGGACAGTTCCAGTCGATTGAGTCGATCCGGGGACAGGACGCGGGTGTTGAGTCCGGTTCCTTTTGCCCGATCCACGTAGAACATCCGGCTGAACCCGCTCGACCCGTCTGATGCGGACGCATTCAGCTTGATCCGGTCGATCCGAAGTTTGTCCGCGTTGTATAGAACCACTTCCGACATGCGTCCCGACGGCTGAACGTTGAACGTGATTTCTTTGCTCTGACGGAAATCTTCCCCGCTCACCGCAGTACCGACGTCGATCAACGCCATGCCTTCAAGCTCGAACGGTTCCGGCCCACTCGGAACCTTCACCCGATAGTACCCGTATTTGGCCGGTTCGTTCAGCTCAATGACATTGCGGAACGCACCTTCGCCCGTCGAATACAACTCGCCTGTGGTTACGGCTTCCCAGCGCTGCCCGTCGTAACTGCCGTCCAAGCTAACCTTTTTGAGAAAAGAAGCCTGCGGTAACGAGAACGTTAACCGACTGCCGCGAATGTCTTCGTTATCCGCAGCCGGAACGACGCGAAAGTCGAACCGGATCTCTTTTTCCCCTTCTGCGCGGTCGATCAGCTCCAACGGGTATTCGCGATCCAGCCCCCTCTCGCCTTCCTCCCCGGAGTCCATATAGTACGGCATGAACTGCCCTGAAGAATTGATGATCCGTACATCGCCCAGGTCTTCCTCTGCTCGCCCGTAAACGTCAGGGTCCAAAAACAACGCCTGATACCGCGAGCCTTGCGTCACCTGAATTTCTTTGGCAAACGTCCAGACGCCGGAAGCTTCCGCGTCGTTTTCGGCGGGTCTGGCCTGCATCGTTCCCGGCAGCATAAGCACACCAGACAGCAACAAGATCGCGCTTGCCGCTGCCCATCCTTTTTTCACGCGCAGGCTTTCGAATTTTCCCGGACCGCCCCGGCTTCGATCAGTTCTCTCCTTCCGCATCGTCATGCTCCTTCCCTGCCGCCTCCTCTTCCAGACGGTTCGATACGCGCTGATACATATACGAGATGCCCAGCAAGATGAATCCGGCAACGAAAAACGCAATGATGCGGCTGCCCGTGCTGTTGAGTCCAAGATCGAAGACCAATAATTTGGCCGTACAGAATAGCGTAAGCGCCAGACCCATGCGCCGGATGTACACATAACGTCGGCGGAAGCCGTACACGATGCACGCCAGCGCCACCAGCAGATAAGCCAGACTGTAGACCATCCCCGCGTTTTCCACATGCAACTGAACGCCGAGCAACGCGCTAAGCATGATCAGACCATACACCGCGACCCCGACCGGGTACCATTCGCCGTTTTCCGGATAGCGCCGCACGGCATGCTGCAATCGGCGGCTGACGCTCCAGAAAATGACCACGTTTACCGCAAGCAGCACCAACAAGGCGATATAGTCGGCGGCTCCGTTCAGACTCCAATCCCGATACAGCACCGGAACGACCAGCATGAGTGCTATCCCGATAAAGCAACTTACGCCGTATTGAATCAGGGCATACGCTCTCGTGATCCGATCCTGAATCAACGGGAAACGGGAGATGCCCAGCGACAACAGAGCCGTGACGCCTGCCGCCAGCAGCGCTTTGTAGAACAGATAATGCGTGTCCGAGGACGAACGCAGCAGATCGTACAGGTAAAAGGCTTCGTACAACCCGTAGAACCACGTGTTCAGAATCGCCACATACCGGATGAATAGAAGCAGATGCCGTTCTTCGGACGAGTATTTCCCGCGCGGCTCCCCACTGCCGTCGGATACGGCGGACGCGCCGCCTTCTGCTTGGCCGTTTTTGCGCCATTCCCAGATATAGAACAAAGACAAGCCAAGCGTTCCGAGGGTAATCAGCGTGTATTTGATCATAAACGTGCCGGAATCTTCGTTCGCCATCAGACGGCTAAGACCGTGCTGCGGCAGATCGACCAGCACGAACGCCAGCATGCAGAGCAGCAAGACCGCCCAGCCCGCCCGCTCCAGCATTTTCGAACCGCTGCGGCTGCCGTAAATGCTCAGCACCAGCGCTTCCGCCAACCAGCCGAGCGCCGCCCATTCCCATTGAAGCTGGAACGGCACGATCAACACCGCAAAGATCAGCGCGGTAACGTAGAACAGCAGACGGGTATTCTTTTCCTCCGGCACGAACTTTTCGGCCAGCCGTCCAAGCCCTACGTACAGCAGCCCGAACAGCAAAGCGAGCAGTCCCCGGAACTCGATCGCGCCTGACGATTCGAGCAGCGCGTACATGACTCCGCAGCCGACGAGGGTGTTGACGCCGAGCAGCACGACATCCCATTCCGCCAATTTTTGCTTGAAACGCAGCGGGTAGATCAACGTCGAACCGAGATACATCAGGAACGTGAGGAACGCGTACCCGGCCCCGATCCAACGGCTGTCCGCCAACCAGACGAGCAGCAGCATGGCAGGAGTATTCAAAATAAAGCTGAGATAAGCGACCACCGTCCAGCGTTTGTGCAGCGACACCAGAAGCAGCAGCAGATTGAGCAGGAACATATAGACCATCGCCGCATAGACGGCAGGCCCGGCCAATCCTTCCGCCAATCCGTAGGACAGCAGGGGCAGATAACCGCCGACAAGCCCCAGCGCGCCAATCGTTTTCGAGTCGTAGCGCAAAGCGAGCAGCACGGTGGTCAACGTCACGAGCACGGACAGCCCCAACGCCGCGAACATGCCGATAATCCCGAGCAGGAAGTAACTGTAGAAGATCGACCCGTACAGCACCGCCGTCCCGCCTCCGAGCAGCCCGAGCGCGAACGTCCGGCGGTTTTTCCGATACAGAAATTCCCCGGCTCCGAGCAGAATCGCACCGAAAGCGAAGAAAGCGATGCCGCGCATGTAGTCGTTGAACCAGGTCGTGTAACTGTAGCGGAACGCCAAGCCTACCGCGATCAGAATCAGCAGAATCGCCAGCTTGTTGATCCAGTTCAAGCCGATCTTCATTTCGAGTCGGTTCTGCCGGATACGGCGCTGGATCGTCGCTTCGTCGACCCCTTCGTCCGTCATCCGGTTGTATTCGTCGTTCAGCGGTCCCAGCGTGCGCCGGTTCGCTTCTTCCTGCATTCTTCGCTGATGTTCCAGACTGCGCTCCAAATGGAGGGAAAGATCGTCCAGTCTGGCCTTAAACTCCTGCTGCTCGCCGTCGGTCAGCTTGCGCGAAGCCAGCATCATCTTATGTATCCGCTCGCGCGTGGTTTCTTCGAACTGCCGCAGACGGTTTTTGCGCAACGAATCTTCCCCGGCAAAGTACGTCTCCAGCTTGCGGTTCGACAAACGCAAAATATTCAACTTTTCATCCAAAATCTGTTCGCTGAGCGATACCCGCAGATCCGCGTTTTCTTTTTTCAACTTGGCGGATTCCTGTCGAAGCTCGTTCAGCTTGCGCCTGTCTTCCTCGGTTTCGCGGCGCAGCCTTTCGTTCTCGTGGATCAAATCGCTCGATTCATACTCCTTGAGCAGCTCCTGCGTTTCGCGAAGCAAATTCCGCTGGTTCTGTTCGATTGTAAGGAGCCGTGTTTTGAACTCGTTCATCCTGGCAGCCTCCCGCGTCTCTTTTTTCAAAAAGCTGGTTGATTCATTTACTATATATGGATTGCTGCGTGAATAGGTATACTTCCTGTTACCCTTTTTGTCATATTTTCCACTAAAAATCGGGAAATTGATGACATTTACTTCTTCGGGAAAAAGGAGTATGCTAATCAGGCTTATAAGAGTTACACACTGTAAACTATATAAAAGGAGCTTGTCCCATGTCTTTTTCCGACCTTTCGCCGCAACAATCAAACAAGGTCCGACTCCCGATGTTCGTGCTGATGCTCAACTTGTTCATCGCGCTGCTGGGGCAAGGGATGGTTATCCCGATTCTGCCCGATTACCTCAAGCAGTTCGGCGCCGCCGGAACGGCTGCCGGTTATCTCGTGGCGGCGTTCGGCGCCGCGCAATTTCTGTTCTCACCGATCGGCGGACAATTATCGGATCGCTTCGGCCGGAAAAAACTGATCATCGCCGGATTGTTCCTCACCGTTGTCTCCGACTATTTGTTCGCAGTCGGCCATACGCTGACCCTCCTCTATATCGCGCGCTTCATTGGAGGGATGGGGCTGGGCCTGATGGTTCCGTCCGTTATGGCCTACGTCGCCGACAGTACCACGACCGAGACCCGGGCCAAAGGCATGGGCTACCTCGGCGCGTCGATGAATCTGGGCATGGTGCTCGGTCCGGGCCTCGGCGGCCTGATCGCCGAGTTCGGCATCCGCATGCCCTACTACTGTGCCGCCGGACTCGGACTGCTGGCCACGCTGCTCTCGCTACTGTTACGCGAGACGCTGCCGCCGGAGCACAGGCAAGCCGCCGGACGCCGCAAACGCGAGCCTTTTACCCGTCAAATCACCGACTCGTTCCGCACGCCCTACTTCCGTTACCTGCTGCTGGTACTGGTCATGACGTTCGGGCTGGTCAACTACGAGACGGTCTACGCGCTGTTCGTCGAGCAAAAGTACGGCTTCGACGCCCGCAGCATCTCGATCGTGATTACGCTGGGCGCGGTCATCGGGATCGTCTGCCAAATGTGGCTGCTGGATCGGATGGTCCGTCGTTTCGGCGAAATGAAGCTGATCCGCATCTCCCTGGTCATGATCGCGATCGCTCTCATTCTGATGCTCGTCAAGTTCAACTTGATCTATCTGCTCGCGGTATCGGCCTTGTTTTTCGCGTTCAATTCGTTCCTGCGTCCGACGGCGGGTACCTTGATCGCCAACGCCGCCGGAGACCGTCAAGGATACGCCGCCGGGCTCAACACCACCTACACCAGCCTGGGCAGCATGATCGGTCCGCTGTTCGCCGGATGGCTGTTTGACGTTCAATTGAATTTGCCTTATATTTTGGGAGCTTTGATTCTGCTGGCCGCGCTTGCTTTGACGATGGGGCGCAGCATGAGGCCGGCGCAGGAACGGGAGATTGCCCATGAGTGAGACTTGGCACCAGCATCGCAAAAACCAAAATCACGAAGATCTGATCGACGCCGGACGGGAGCTTTTTTTGACGCATGGCTTTCCGGGCATCTCGGTCAAAGACGTCTGCGAACAGGCCGGCGTAAGCCGCGTGACGTACTATAAGCATTTCGAATCCATAGAAGACCTCGTTTTCGCCGTTCAAATGCGGGCGCTGGAGCATATGTCCGACTTCGTGCAAGCCGAGGACGCGACGCACGGTTCCCGGGGCGGCGGCGCGACGCGGCTTCGCCGCATGCTGGAAGCGTGGAGCACGTATGCCGCGGTAAACAAAGCCTATATGCGGTTTATTCTGCTGTTCGACCTGCACTACGACGCTTACCCGCCGGATCAGAAACTGCTGGATCGGTACGACGCGTTTATCCGATCGAAAAAAGAACATCACTTTCTGAACGATGCGCTGGAAGCGGGCATGCGCGACGGCTCGCTGCGTTCCGATCTGAACGTGTACGAGACGGGGGAGTTCGTGTTCACCGCCATGATGGGACTGCTGCAAAAGCTTAGTTTGACAGGCGGTGTCGCTCTTGCGGGTAGCGCGCAGGCGGAAGCCGGGGCTGGCGGGGGCGAGGTTGAAGCGGTGGCACCTGCGCGCGTCCCTGCATCTTCGGCGGTATTCGCGGACGCTCAGCGGTCGGGCATCTCGCGGCGCTTTATCGAGATGATTATCGGCTCGCTGCGTGTTACGGATTGAGAGAAAGCCGGATCGGATGCAGGAGTCAAAAAACGAAAAGCTGTACCTGAAGCCGTGACGCGGCACCGGGACAGCTTTTTTTCGTTTCACGCTTATCCGCCAAGATTTCGATCCGAAAAGCGTAAGCCAGGCAGAAAATTTTTACGAATAAGCGCGTTTATGCACTTAATTCGTTCAAAATAATCCATTTGAATAAAATAAATGCTTAAATACACTTATTCCCTTGTTTCAACGCCTATTTACCCCTTTTTTGTTCAAATAATTGCATATACGTACTTATTTTCGATTTGGCGAGGTTTCTTTAGAAAATAGTTGCACTTACGCATCTATTTTCGATCTGGCGAGGTGCCTTTGGCAAATGATCGCACTTACGTACTTGTGTTACAGCCGCTAACTCACAACGCTCGTCCCCACACTTTCCCATCCCTCAAAAAGCGGTTTATCACCCTTCCCCGATCGACCCGAAAAATTATTTTAAATTTTATCTATACTTTGTGATATAAATCACATTTAAAATTTTAGATTTAATTTATGATAAAGCCATGGAAGAGATCACTTACCAAAAACAAAAAGAGCCGCTGCAAAAAGCGACCAAATAAAACTCTAGGAGAGTGGCAAAAATGAACAACTGGCTGAGAACAAACAAAGTGGCAATGTGGTTACTGACTGCGCTTCGCATCTTTATCGGTCTTAAATGGATCGAAGGTGGCTGGGGCAAACTGACTGGCGGCGGCTTCGACGCTTCGGGCTTCCTGCAAGGCGCTCTCGCTCAAGCGAGCGGCGACCACCCGGCGGTACAGCCGATGTGGGCAAGCTTCCTCGAACACTTCGCCATCCCGAATGTCGGACTGTTCAACGTACTGGTTCCGATCGGCGAATTCGCTGTCGGCCTGGGACTGATCCTCGGTACTTTCACTACTTTCGCCGCTCTGATGGGCATGGTCATGAACTTCGCCTTCCTGTTCTCGGGAACCGTTAGCACCAACCCGTACCTGATCATCGCCGAAATCCTGATCGTGGTCGCTGCGCTCAACGCCGGCAAGATCGGTCTGGACCGTTGGGTTATCCCTTACCTCAGAGCGCATGTCTGGGGCCGCAAAAACAAAAACAACCAAACGCCGAGCGGAAACATCCCTACAAAAGCAAACGCGGCATAACGCAAACGTCAGCATATCCAATCAACAAGTGTTACCCATACAAAAAAACAAACCTACTGTAGCAATAACCCAAAAAACAATCAGGAGAGTGGAGAAAATGAACAACTGGCTGAGAACAAACAAAGTGGCAATGTGGTTACTGACCGCGCTTCGCATCTTTATCGGTCTCAAATGGATCGAAGGTGGCTGGGGCAAACTGACTGGCGGCGGCTTCGACGCTTCGGGCTTCCTGCAAGGCGCTCTCGCTCAAGCGAGCGGTGACCACCCGGCGGTACAGCCGATGTGGGCAAACTTCCTCGAACACTTCGCGATCCCGAATGTCGGACTGTTCAACGTACTGGTTCCGATCGGCGAATTCGCTGTCGGCCTGGGACTGATCCTCGGTACTTTCACTACTTTCGCCGCTCTGATGGGCATGGTCATGAACTTCGCCTTCCTGTTCTCGGGAACCGTCAGCACCAACCCGTACCTGATCATCGCCGAAATCCTGATCGTGGTCGCTGCGCTCAACGCCGGCAAGATCGGTCTGGACCGTTGGGTCATCCCTTACCTCAGAGCGCATGTCTGGGGCCGTAAAAATAAAACAGCAGACGCGATCGGCAATCCAACCCATAAAAACCAAGCCGGTGCCGCGTAACCTCCAAATAAGCCTTCAAGCCAAACGCCGCCTCCAGCATTCACATCGAATGCCGAGAGCGGCGTTTTTTATTCCTATAAAAAAACCAGGCAACCAAGCTTAATAATGTCTACTTCAAAAGAGTTTTCGAGACGGGTACGTCCACTCCGTGACTCCGCGCCAGATCGATCAAAGCGGAAGCTCCGAAACGAACCGCCATCAGCACCTCGTCGCGTTCTTCGGCAGAGCGATAGGCAGGCAAGTCGTCTTTCTCTTCATCCATAAAGGTCAGGGCGTCGCTACCGTAATACGGATGCCAGTCCGGATAGGGAGGAGCAGCCGCAAAAGCGTTCAGATTAGCGGGCGGGGCTTCGAACGTTTCTGACGGGATCGCGCCCAGAACCGAGACTGCCGGCGCAAGCGTCGACGCAGCGTCCGCTCCTTCTTCCGCGCATAGCATCAGCAGCTCCAGCAATTCCGCCGCCCGTTCCGGATCTCGCAGCGTAACCGGAGCGCCGTTGCCCGACACTTCGTCCCCGACCAGTTCGCTGAGCATCAGGCCCGCCCATTCCGCAACCTCCGTCGCTTCTTCCGGCAGCACCCGAATGCGGATCAGATCCTCGCTATTTGCCTTTTGCATGTTAACTCCTCCTTTTGGACCGACTCTGCCGATCACTCTTCTTGATTTCATTTTAAAAGATAAAATAAGAAGATAAAGAGAAGATAAACGAACGATTTTTTCGTATTTTAAGCCGTATTATTTCAAGCCTGCCTGTAGTGCCGTCCAGAAAGCCTGATCCTCCATGCCCAACGCGTAGACCGAAATACCGGCCAAACCGTATTTTCCGACCAAACGGGCTTTGAGCTTGATGCTGTACTCGTCCTCGTACCACAGCACATGCTTATCGCCGTTTTCAGCCGTGTAACGAAGCGTCATGGACTTGGATTTCGCGTCGCGCGTTCCGGTCTTATCCAGTCCCCGAATCAGCGTCCGCACGTTTTTCCAGGCCAGCATCGCTCCGCTTTCGTCGGACGGATCGGACAGGTTCCAGTCATTGCCGTATGCCGGAACGCCTGCGAGCAATTTGGACGGATCGACTTCCGAGACCGCGAACTTCAGCGAAGCGTCGATCCAGCTTAGCCCCGCGGCAGAACCGGGTTCGCCCCAGATGCCATGCTCGTCGTAGGTCATCACCTGCACCAGATCCCCGTAGCGTCCTATCGCTTCGTAGTCGAACGCGCCCGACCAACCGTTCTCGGGATCATCCTCGGTTTTCGCAGGAACGGATACCATCGTCTTTTTCCCAAGCTTGCGCATCTCTTTTGCCGTATCGCGCACAAATCGGCTTAAGGCCTCCCGATCCTCCGGCCGTACTTCCTCGAAGTCGATATTGATGCCGACATAATCATTCGCGCGCACCGTATCCAGCATATTGCGAATCAAACGGATTTTCGCGGCAGGCTCGTTCAGCACGCGGTGCGCGATTTCTCCGTCCCAGCCTTTTTCCCCGTAATTCGAAACGAGAGCGTAGGCGTCCATGCCGTAACGGTCTGCGGCATCCAGTGCTTTGTGCGGAGTAAAGCCTACCAGATTTCCTTGCCCATCGGTATTCAACGTATCGGTCGCCAGCATGTTAAAACGGTTCGGGTACAGCTTTAGCGAAGCGTCTGATTGATCCGTGTAATAACCCAGTACGATCGGACCGATCTTCGCGCTGTTCGAGCCGGCATGACCGAGAGGTTGGCCCTGGGCCAAGATTAGAGCCGCAGCCAGCAACCCGGTAGCGATTTTTCGAATGATCATGATGAGGCCTCCGTTTCCACGCTATCCTAAAATAACAAAAAAGCGGCTACCGCCCGAAGACGATCCCGCTTTATGCGTCTGACCTTAATCTATAAGTTTTAATCTGAATTCGCAACTGTAAAGAAATGCTCTCGATCTTAACGAACGTCCGGAGAACCCAAACGGTTGACCGGCTGATAGCCTTGTCCGTCGCTCCGTCTTCTCGCCCGCTTAGGACCGCTGCGCAGTTCGCCCGTCAGCTCCATAAACCAAGCCTCGTCGCGAATATGCAAAGCCAAGTCGATCAGGCTACGAATCTCCTGCTCGCTTTTACGCGGATTTTCCGACAACTTCTTCATCCCGCGATCCGACACGGCAATCTCTTTTCCCATCAAATCCCGGTTGTCGCTATGGGTGACTTGCAGCAAAGCCGTCTGGATCGGCGCGCTCGCGGCAATCAGATACCCGTGTACCAAAGCGCCGTCGTCGGTGTATGCCTGAACCCAATCTCCCGTCGTCCATTTACTCATTTTGATACACCTCTCTCTTCCACGTTTAAAAGTTTGTTGTTTGCCTGATCCGTCTAAAAGAATTATACTTGGGCTATAACTGTAATTATAAAACATACAGTTCTAAAGGTCAACAAAGCTACTTATCCGTCTTCTACGCTGTAAGGTCACTCGCCGCGTAAGGCCTTTTAGAACTTATCCTTATATTAAATCAAGTTGCGGAGGGATAAACAATGAATAGCGAATTTCCTACAGCCGTACATCTACTTGTCTACCTGGCCCACTCCCTCTACAAAACAGCCAACAGCGAAGAACTTGCCGAAAATATCGGAACTAATCCCGCACGCGTCCGCAAAGCAATGGGGTGCCTGCGCGAAAAAGGGTGGGTCGGCACGCGCGAAGGCGTCGGTGGCGGGTACTTCCTCAAAGTCGAGCCTGCCGCCATCCGTCTGGCCGATGTTTACCGGGCTGCGTGCTGCGGCGGGCTTCGTCCCAAAAAAGGTACGGGCAGCACCAGCAGCGATTGCAAAATCTCGTCCGGCATCTCAGGTGCAATGGATCACTACTTCGATGAAGCGGAACGCCGCTATCTGGATTACTTCGACGGCGTGACCGTGCAGGATGTGCTGAACCGGATCGTCAGCGACAAGGAAGGCGTCAATAGCCAACCTGAAATTCAGGCATGACCGGCTTCGTTTCGCGTACTCGTTAACTTTTACAAAAACGCCAAAAGGCCGTGTCTCAGGACGCGGCCTTTTGGCTGTTGGACGATCACTCGATCCTGGTATAGAGTTCTGGCGTTATGGGCGAATCCTTTTGAGGCGACTCGCGTTTTGGATTGTTATATGGAACTTTACTTTGCTGCGCCGATTTCTTGCTTACTGGGCGCCTACCACGCTGTTCAATACGTCGTCGATCATTTCTCCATTGGCTACAGCGCCTGTGTACAGCCAGCTTTTTTCGCCGGTAAACTCATACACTTGCCCCTCTTTGACTGCCGGAATGTTCTGCCAGACCGGATCGGCGAGGATTTGGTCTTTGGTTTTCTCGCTTCCGTTCACGAGGAAAATGTAATCCGCGTCCATATCAGCCAGCAGTTCCAACGACAGGCTGCTCCAGTTCGCTTCGCTTGCTTCGGAAGATTGCTTGACGACATCCGGTACCGTCATGCCCAAATCGTTGTAGATCACGTCGCCGCTCGACAGGTTTTGGTTCACGACATAGACGTCGCTACCGAGCACCCATAAGGCAGCCGCTTTCTTTGCACCGCCCGTTGCTTCGTCCAGCTTCGCTTTGGCATCTGCGGCTTTGGCTTCGTAGTCGTC
Organism: Saccharibacillus sacchari; assembly: GCF_037722395.1. Lineage (GTDB taxonomy): Bacteria > Bacillota > Bacilli > Paenibacillales > Paenibacillaceae > Saccharibacillus > Saccharibacillus sacchari_A. The sequence goes on from NZ_JBBKAR010000045.1 coordinate 78,977, forward strand.
CAGCACTTTTTGCGCTTCATCTTTTTTGCCAAGCACTTCGCCGACGGTCAGCAGTTCTTCCCTCCAGGAGTTGTTCTGCGCGTTACCCACGACATAAGTCGGTGCGATAGCCGAATACTGCTTGTACTTATCGCCTGCCACCATCTCCGCGCTGTCCATCAGAATCAGGTCCGGCGAATAGCTTGCAACCACTTCCAGCGGCAGATCGGACGGGATGCCCGGTACGCCAGACAGCGAATCTTGCAGATAGTCCTGGTAGGAGTTCCCTTTGATCATCCATTGTGCCACAGGCTTCACGCCGAGCGCCACCAGATTGTCTTCCAGATAGGAAGCGATGATCGCTTTGGGTTCGGCCGGAATCGTCACTTCGTTCCCCATGGAATCGGTCAGCACACGGTCTTCGGCCGGAGCGGTTGTTTCTTCGGTCGTTGTTTCCGTAGTCGGTTCGGTTGTCGTTGTTTCGGTTGCTGCCTGTTCGGTCGTCTCCGCAGGTGCCGCTGTCTCCGTCGTTGCGCCGTTCGAACATGCGCTAACCACCAGCGCAAGTCCACCGATTAGAGTAAAAGCCATGCGTTTAAACGTTTTCTGTTTCATGAATATGTAGCCCCCATTTATGGTCTTTTTACATTGATAATGATTCTCACATCCACCAATATAACCGTAATCGCTACGTTCCGCAACCTTTATACCGAAATAGCAGGCCAGAAAAAAAGAAACGTTGCGCTGCCGTGACTCCTTAATCCCGGAGCAGCTTGGTAGCGAAACGTTTCTTTTCAAAATCACTCAACTTCGGCTTCAACCATCCTTACGCCCGATTCCGACTACGCTCCACACGCACCCGAATCACCTTGATAATCTCCATCAAAATCACCGCGCCCAATGCCAGAGCCGAAGCGATCAGCCAGTCGTTCACCCCGAATTCGGCCGGGATCGAGAAGATATCGCGGACGCCCGGAAGCAGCGTTACCGCATAGAGCACGAAGCAGAACAGCACCGCGCCCAGCACGTATTTATTGGAAAAGAAACCGGCGCCGAATGCGGTCTGCGTCTGCGAACGAGCGGCAAACGTCTGAAGCGTACGAGCCAGGATCAGCGTGGTAAAGGCCATCGCTACGCTCAATTCCGGCGATTGCTGGAGACCGATATACTGCGACACGATAACCGCGGCACCGATCAGCACGCCGCGGATAATAACCGTCTGCAACGTGCCGCCCGCGAAGATGCCTTCCTTGATATCCCGCGGCTTGCGCTGCATAACGTCCGGTTCGGCTTTTTCCATACCCAACGCAATCGCCGGCAGCGAATCGTTAAGCAGGTTAATGAACAGCAGTTGCAGCGCCGTGAACGGGTTGATCCAGTCGAAGACCAGGGCGAACAGAATCGCGATGATCGCACCCAGATTGCCCGAGAATAGATAGGCGATCGACTTTTTGATGTTATCGAAAACGGTGCGGCCGACTTCGACTGCGCTGACGATCGAAACAAAGTTGTCGTCGGTCAGCACCATCGCCGCGGAGTTTTTGGCAACGTCCGTGCCGCTGCCCATCGCGACGCCGATATCCGCCTGTTTGAGCGCCGGAGCGTCGTTGACCCCGTCGCCGGTCATCGCGGTGATACGGCCTTTTTTCTGCCAAGCGCGGACGATCCGGATTTTGTTCTCCGGCGATACCCGCGCGTAGACGGCGATATGCTCCAGACGGTTGTCCAGCTCGCTATCCGACAAGGCATCCAGCTCGCGCCCTGTCAGCGCTTCGTCGCCTTCCGTCATCAAACCGATATCGCGGCCAATCGCCTGCGCGGTCGTCTTATGGTCGCCCGTGATCATAACCGGACGGATACCCGCGCTGATCGCTTCTTTGATCGCGCCGTAAACCGCGTCGCGCGGCGGGTCGATCATCGCGGTCAGGCCGACGAAGACCAGCTCGTTCTCGTCGCTCTCGTCCACGGACACGCCGTCTGCGATCTCTTTGTAACCGAACGCCAGTACACGCAGGGCACGGTCGGAGAAATCTTCGTTTTTGGCTTGAATCTTGCGCAGCCATTCATCGGTGAACTTCTCTTCCCGCTCGCCGATCCGAATCTGCGCGCAACGGTCGAGCAGCACATCGGGTCCGCCTTTGACCAGAAGCAACCGGCGTCCGTCGATGGTATGTACCGTCGACATCAGCTTACGGTCGGAGTCGAACGGAATCTCGCCCTCGCGACCGAACTCGCTGCGGACTTCTTCATGGTCACGGTTCTTTTTCGAACTATAGGCCAGCAAAGCCGTTTCCGTCGGATCACCGATCTCTTGCCCGTCTTCGTTGATCCGGGAATCGTTACACAGCACGGCAATGCGCATCAACCACTGTTCGGAATCCGTCCATTGGCCGGGATCGTCAGGGATTTGTTCTTCCCGTCCTTCCGGTACGTAGTCGTCGACGACCGTCATCTTGTTCTGCGTCAGCGTACCCGTCTTGTCGGTACAAATGACGCTGGTCGAACCCAATGTCTCGACCGCAGGCAACCGCCGAATGATCGCATGCCGCTTCGCCATCTTGTTCGTTCCGACCGCCAACACGATGGTTACGATCGAGGACAAAGCCTCGGGAATCGCAGCGACCGCAACGGCTACCGCGAACATGAACGAATTCAGAATCGCGCCCGTCATATCATTCGTATCGCCCGAGAACCATTCGCGGCCCGCTTCGACGCCGAAGATCACGATACACAGAATCAGAATGAACACGCCCAGCTTTTTGCTGAAGCTCTCCAGCTTGCGCTGGAGCGGCGTCTGCTTGGCTTCCGCGCTTTCGAGCAACCCGGCAATCTTGCCGATCTCGGAGTTGGCTCCGGTTCCGGTAATGACCATCGTGGCGCGCCCGTAGACTACCAGCGCGCCGCTGAATGCCATATTGCGCCGGTCGCCGACCCCGGATTCTTCGTCGATAATGTCCGAATGCTTTTCCGCCGGTTCCGACTCGCCCGTCAACATGCCTTCATCCGTTTTGAGCGAGCTGCTTTCCAACAACCGGCCGTCGGCAGGCACATAATCCCCGGCTTCAAGCAATACGATATCGCCGGGCACGACTTCCCTCGCTTCCACCGTCTGCACTTGTCCGCCGCGCTTGACCTTCGCGGACGGCGCCGACATCTGCTTCAGCGCATCCAGCGAATTCTCGGCTTTCTTGGTCTGCACGACGCCGATGATCGAGTTCATGACCAATACCGCGAAGATGATGACCGATTCGATAATCTCGCCCAGCGCCAACTGTACGATCGCTGCGGCCAAAAGCACGATGACCATCGGATCTTTGAACGATTCCAGAATCAGCTTCCAGACCGGGTCTTTTTCCCGTTCCTTCAGTTCATTGTAACCGTGCTCCTCCAGCCGCCTGCTCGCTTCCGCCGAATCCAACCCTTCCGGGCGGGACTTGAGTTCCTTCAGCGCCTCTTCGCCACTTTTACGGTAAAACTCCACGCAATCCCTCCTAAATGATTCATACGGTCCGGCTTCTCGATTGCAATCAAAACCGTTTGGCAGGCCGGCCGCTCTCTTTCCTTTTTACCCAGAAGAGATTGTCGCGGTTCCACATTTTCAGCTATTTTTCAGCAAATTTCAAAAATATAGGGCAGAAGTTCGAAAAAACTTCGAATTTCTGCCCACTTCCGCAATTTCACTATGTTTTACTCGACATATCGCTTTAATAAGCCGAGTGCTCGCCAGTCCGACATATTCCACGACTGCCACTCGCGACGTTCGGTTAACTCGTCCACGGCCTTTTTCCGAAGCCATGAATCCAACGCCTTTCCGTCCTCCCGGGAACCGTATTCAACCAGAACAGGCACGGCGTCGGAGGACAAACCCATTAGATAATCGAGATCAAGATCTGCCGATGCTTGCTCCCTCTGTAGATTCAATAAGGCAATCATGCGATCCATCAAGGAGTAATTGACAGCCAGATACCCACAGACCGCCAACGCCACCATCCACCGTCCCAACGGCAAGCGTCTGAACCGAATACACAACGCGAACAGAACCAGCAGCAGGAAAAGGAAGATCATGAACGCATGCACCAGGAAGCGCAGACGCGTATATCCGTAGGCTTCTTCATACATCAATAAACGGGAAAAGGCCGAACCCAGCATCGCAGCCGAGCAACAGACGAGCAGCACCAATAATCCGTTCAGCATGCTGCGCATTTTGCCTTGACCGGGATCTGTGGCATACATGCCGACCAGCAGCAAAGCGAAGTTGATAAACGTGACCCCGATCAGCTCCCCGAAGCCGCTTCGCGTATACTCCGCATAGGAAGCCGATTCCGGCAATACGCCTTGCCAAGCTCCGAACAGATACGAGAATTGAAAAGCCACAAATAGAACATAGACGATATTCAAAGTAACCATCAACGTGACCGTGACCAGCGTCTGGAACTTGGCCGAAGGCTCGTTAAAGCTGGCCATCGCAGGTCCTTGCACAGGCGGCGGGCGACGAGGAGAACGGAATCCCGCCAGATAAGTGAAAAAGAAAACGCCGAGCAGCACCGCCCAGACCAGCCTTGCTGCCCCATCGCCGAAAGTAAGCTGCGCGAACCACGCGGGAATCTCCCCCGCCATTGTACGCAGCACACCATCTGCCGAGAACAACAGGATCAGTACGACCGTCAATACCGGAAGCGCGATCAGCAATCCGTACATGACTTGCTTGAAAGCGGAATCTCCTTCTGGCTCCGGCTTATTTTCCTGTTTGGGCTTGCGCCGGAAAGCGGCCGGCAAGTCCGGGATATGCAATAGCGTCTGCTTGACCGCATATCCGATCGCATCGGCAATCAGCATCGGATCATGCCAGCTTCTCCGTTGGTCGCCGAGCATATAGGTCATCTGCCAAGCGACAAGTACAGGCAAGGCGATCAAGTTAAGTACAAAAAACACCGGGTTATCGAACAGTCCGTAAGTAAGGGCCAATAGCAGCGCGGCTGCCGTCAGCAGAAGCCCGGAACGCTCGGGCGGCCGCATCGCATCCCGCCCGAACGTCCAGAAGTAGGCATAAAACAGCAGCAGAAATAACGGCACAGACACCCCCGGTACCTTTCCGAAAAACAAAAGCTGATGCAGACCCCCGAGCGCCAACGCTGCCGCGATCGGCAGCAGCAGACTCTTTTTCCTGTCTACCGTCGTCATATTCATTTTAAGCAACCCTCCGTTTTCCCAAACTTCTTCTCGATTTCAAACGTTCTTCCCATTAGAGCTTTGCATTCTTTTTCCATTGTAGGTGATAAAATAAGAAGATAAAGAGAAAGATTGGGAGTGGTTTTTTCTTATTTTGTAAAGGGGGAAGCAAGATGAAGCTGCATCGACAATTCCTGCTGCTGCATGAGCGGTACAGCACGGAACAAGCGGAGATCTCGGGGATACAGGTCACGCTGGCGGAAGTGGCAGACACGCTGGATTGCACGCACCGGAGCGCGTTGACGGTCATCGGGAAAATGGCGGACGCCGGGTGGATCAACTGGTCGTCGCAGCGTGGGCGCGGCAAACGTTCGGGGTTGTCTTTCCTCGTTACGCCCGAGGAGATCGCCGCCCAATCGGTAGCGGATGCGATCCGGCGCGGCGATTTTCGCGGCTTGGCCGGCGAGCTGGGCGATAACGCGCCTTCGCCCGCGGTGCAGGAGCGCCTGCAAGAATCTCTGCGCACCTACTTCGGGCACCATTCGGAAACGCGGACGGGGCGCCAGATCGACACGCTGCGGCTACCGATCCGCCAACAGCTGCATACGCTCGACCCTCTGCGCACCAATCTGTTGGCCGAATCGTTCGTGGTCGGCCATATCTTCGACGGCCTGCTCAAACAGCAAGCCGATTCGGACGAGATTTTGCCGGCGCTCGCGCATCACTGGGAGTCGTCGCCGGACAGGCGGCGCTGGACGTTTTATTTGCGCAAAGACGTAACGTTTCACGACGGGCATATCCTGACTGCGGAAGACGTCGTGTATTCGTTCGAACGGATGATCAAATTGTCGGAGCGGGTGCTGTACGGCTTTATGTTTCGGAATATCGACGAGGTGTCGGCGACCGGACCGTTGACGGTGCAAATCTTGTTGAAAAGGGAGCATACGCTGTTTTTGCCGTTTCTGTGCACCAGCCGCACGACGATCATTCCCAAAGACATGCTCAGGCGAGGCGAAGAAGCGTTCAGTGTCCAACCGATCGGCACGGGGCCTTTTCGGGTAGCCGAGTTCGACCGCGATCTATGCGTGCTGGAAGCTTTCCCCGCGCATTACGCGGGACGGGCGCATCTGGACCGGGTGGAAATCGTGAATATCCCGTGGCAAATGGGAAACGGGCAAGAAGTCGACGGCGCGTCGGATTTGCCTTTTCACGTCGTGCCGGGCGCGGTCGCAACAAAATCGGAGCAAAGCGGACAACCGGACAAACCCGCCCGAAAAATACAGCCGGGTCCCGGTCAAGCCCGCATCGCGTATGCCGATACCGCATCTTCCTTGCCTGCCGGAAGCAAGTTCGTCGAACAAGCCCCACCTACTCTGCCTTCCGCGTTGTGGACGCGCGCGCATGCCGAAGTGTTTTCGCGCAAATTCGTGACCTGCAATACCAAAAGCGGACCGCTGCGGGATCCGCGTCGGCGCGCTTCGGTGATTGCGGCTTTGGCCGAGCGGGAAACGCCGGACTGGGCCAAAACCGAGCAAACGGCGGAAGACCTCAATCTGGCGAATCGCACGTCGCTGCGCCTGCTGACCATCCCGCAATACCGCAAAGACGCCGAACTGATCCGCGAACGGTTGGAACGGCGCGGATACGCTTGCCGGATCATCATCGTGACGGTCGACGATTTCAAAGGCAGGACGCGGCTCGCCGCGGACCTGATCCTGTTCTCGCTGATCCGGGACCGCGACGAGCAGCTTCGCCTGTTCGATCTGTACCTGAACATGTCCGAACATACGGATTCCAAAACGCGCCTGGCGATCCGCAGCGCGCTGCGCCGGGCTTCGTTCGAGACGACGCCGCGTGCGCGCGCACGCGAGCTGGACGAGATCGAAACGCTGCTGATCGCCGGCCACCGCTTGCATGTGCTGTACGAGACGCCGCTGCAAACCGCTTACCTGCCCAGCATCCGCGGCGTCAGTTTCGGCTCGCAAGGCTGGATCGACCTGCGCACGATCTGGTTCCCGCCGGAAAGCTAACCATTTTGCATTTTTGTTTGTTCTTGTGAAAAACCGCTGCGTACACGATCTGAAAGAGTCACTCAGCGTCGAAAACAAATTCAAGAACCCGCAAGCGACGCTGATTCTTTCGCGCCGCTTGCGGGTTCTTTTTAAAAATCAGTCGGTAGGGTTCGGCTAAGCGCAAAACCGTTGAGCTTGAGCGAAACGATCAAGCCTTCGCGAGATTGTACCGAGTTTCGGGGGGATATCCGCATTTGCGCTTTTTCGCCTTTGCGCTTTTGCAGATCAATGTTGACGTTTGGTCAACAATTTCGTGCAAAAAAAGCTGTCTCGCTCCGAATTCTGACCTTTTGCACACATTTTCCGGCTTGCGAAGCAATTTTGACGTTTTTCTCGCCGAAATGTGCGCATTTGGTCAACAATTTTTCAAAATGACCGAATCATGAACCGATATGTTGACGTTTCGTCAACATCATGATCTATATCCGGTTTGTTTTCCCGGTACCGACGATACGCCGATGCGTTTCTGCATCCGCGACCACGTACAGCTTGGCATTCGCCGGAATCGGCATGTCCAGCTTGCGGTTGATCCCGAGGTCTTCGCGGTCGGCGATCAACGTTGCGCCTTGCGCCAACAGCGCCTGGAACGCGTCGCCGTACGTTTTCCACGAGCGGTCGACCGACACTTCGTATACATCGCTGCCGTTCGTGCGGTTGAGCAACTGCGTGATCACGTCGGAACTGCCTTCGTGCAGCGCCGCGCGTACCGCCAACCGCGAGATCGCATCGTGCGACAGAATGAATTCGTTCACCTGCGCGTGGCGGAAATTCTGCACATGGTTCTCCATCGTGATCTCGACCGTCGTATGCACATGCGGAGCGATCCGCTCGATGCTGGATACGACGAGCAGCGATTTACCGTCGATCAACGACGCTTCCTCGATCCGTTCATCGGCGAAAATGATCGCAGCACGGCAGGTGGAAATGCTCGCTTTCGCCAAAATGGAATCCGCTGCCGGATCGCCGCTAACGAAATGCACCTGTTCCAGATGTTCCAGCGGATGCCGATTGGATTCGTCGATGAGTACGATTTGCGTTTTGGGCGCATTCTCCAAAATCTCTTCGATCGCCGAACGGGCCTTTTTGCCCCAGTTCACGATCACGATATGCTGCTCTCCTTCAAACGTCAACGTTCCCGCGCCCCTTTGCCGCTGCACGTCCGCGATCGAGTCGATGACTTTCCCGATCACCAGACTGAGCAGCCCGATTCCGAATATGTAGAGAAAAATCGTAAACGCTTTGCCTGCCGGAGACGTCGCGAAGTAATCGCCGTAACCGACCGTAGCCATCGTGGTTAATACCCAGTAAAAAGCGTTGAACCAGTTGACGAACGTCTCGGGTTCCAACAGATAAGCGATCGTGGCACTAAACAGGACGAAGGCCAAAATAATGCCGCCAATCGTCGTTTTGCGCAAATGCATCAACCTTGTCGACAGCCGGATAAAAAAATGCACGCCCCGCTCCTCCTATAACGTCGTCTCGTTCGAATGCCGCGCTGCGGAAACCGCCCGGCAACTCAAACCGGATAACGCATCATGATATGATTCTTTGCGAATCGAGCCCTTGCTTGGATTCCGCCTGCCGATCGTCTACGATAAAACGATAGAGTTTCCGAAACGCGTCCGCATCACCTACCGTAAAGCATCCTATGCGAAATCAGTCGAAGGAGAGGTCAAAATCATGTCCATGTTCAAACGTATCCGCAACATTTTCGCCAAACCCGAGGCTCCGCTCAAAGAACGCGGCATTCTCGATATCGGTCCCGGCGACATCTGCGAAGTCTCCATGGTAACGTACGAAGTCACCGGCCGCACCCAAAACGCCCGCCGCAAAGCGGTCGTCCTGACCCTGCGCGACGGCTCGAACCTGTCCTATCTGGTCATCGAAGAGCGCGAAGAAAACAAATACGCGCTGTATCATCCTATCGACGGACGCCTCGACTCCATCCAGGAAGTCCCAACCACCATGGACCTAGACGGCACCGTCTACCATCTCGAAGAACAATATAACGGCCACGTCTCCACCACCGGCCGCACCCCATTCATGCAAGGCGGCGACCAATCCGTCTGGCAATACCAATCGGACAACATGAAGCTCCTCCGCATCGAATGGATGGACGGCCGCTTCATGCTCTACGAAGGCGAAGACATCCCTCCCGCCGACGTCCGCGTGATCCGCGGAGGCGGAAGCGGCGCATAACCAACGTAATCGAAGCTGCTCCACTCAGCCCGCTTACCGTATTCTGTAAGAACTGCGATACGCTTTAAATGTTTTGATTTAAAACCGCCCTGTCCAGACAAGGCCGCGCTCACTGGAATCGTGAGCGCGGCCTTTACATGTCCAAATCCCTTCCTCCCCGCCCCTATAGGCGAAAAAGAAATGTTTTCCCCGGCGAAGCTAGGGCGGAGGGAGAAATTCAGTGAAGGAGCGATAGCGTTCGTCTTTGAAATTGGGAAGCCTCCTTAATAAAATTCAATCAGCTTCCCAATTTCAACACGCGACCGTAACGAATTTCTCCCGCAGCCCCCCGCTTCCCTAAGCGAACAGGATTTCTTTCGAGCCAAATTCAAATAATCAAACTGCTGATCGAAATTGCCGTCCCGATAAACACCGCACACAGCAGCAAGCCAACCGCTACGTTGCCTTTTTCCAGCTCTTCCCCCACTTTGAACTTCGGCGTCACGAGCGCGAACACCCCGTACACGATCACCATGCAGACTTGGCCGATCAGGAACCAGATCGCCATAAACCAGATCGACGTGTTCGTGTAGGCGGAGATGCCGAGGATAATACCGGTCGCGATAAACTTGCCGCCGAGGGCAAGACCTACGGCGACGTTGCCTTTTTTCAATTCGTCCATGTCGTTGAACGGAGTCTTGAGGAAGAAGATCAGCATGCCTATGATTTGCAGCACGATGATCGCGACCAAGCTGACTCCGATGTTATAAAACGTTGTCCAGTCAAATCCTAATTCCGCCATCAATTGGCCCACCCCCGAAATTTCGCATATGCCAGATCGTAATCGGCAAAGTCATGTACTTCTTCCAGCACGACGGCAACCTCTTTGGCGTCTTTCAATTTGCCGTAACGGGTATCGTCTACCGGCTGCTTCATCCGGTTGCCCGAAGGCAGTTCCAATACGGCGAAGTTGCGCGTCTCGCCGTTCAGCGCCGTTTTATACACGCCCACCACGTCCACATCCGTCGTGACGGACACTTTGAGATTCTCCAGGTCGGTCTTCGCCGAAGCTTCGTCCGGGTATGACTTGAGCGTCGTCCAGCCGGATAGCTGCACGTCGTTGCGCCCCTGATCGTCGGTCGTCAGCGTGGCGCTCATGGATTGCAGCGTCCATATCTGCTGTCCTGTCGCATAGTTGTTGTCGTTCGCCAGCAGCTCGTTGTCCGGCAGCACGGTCATGTCGCTTCCGATCAGATCGCCGACGGAGCCTTCCTGAATCCGGTAATCCCAGGGTACGGTGTTCACGCCAGGACCGTCGTCGCTATTCGTGCTGAGCACGGAGCCGCTTGAGCAGGCACCCAGCGCAAGCGCGAGCAGCAGGATCGGCAGCACGGCAAACATCCGCAATCGGCGCTTGTTTCCGCTTTGCATATTTCGCAGCATCTATTCCACTCCCAACGCGATAAAATGGCTGGCATTGCCGGTAATGAGTCCTCCGGCACGGCCCAGCATTCCGCACGGAACGCCGTCGATTACAAACATCCCGGCAAGCAAATGCAGCTCGCCTTCGGCTGTGTTCACGCGCGGCAGATCCGCTCTTTTTTGATACACGACCGGAAAAAGCCCGCTCGTGTCATAACCTTCTTCGTCTTGCAATTCCAACTCTCCAGCTTGCCCATACATGCGCACGGAGCCACCTTCGCGGCCAAACATGGACTTGGACACGTAATCGCCGGAAAACAAAGGCTTGTTGTATGTAGGCAGCATGTAACGGGCTATCGCTTCGCGTTCCCCGTCGTTATACAACATGCCCAGTTCGTGCAAACCCCAGACGACAGCCATCATGCCTTTGGATTGCAGTAAAATGGCGTGCGGATGGTTGAACAGTCTAAGCTGTCCGCTCTCAACCGCGTAAGCCAGCGCTTCGCCTCCGTCGTCGACCGACATCCATTCTTTCGGATATAGGGCGAACATGCGATGAATAGGCACGCCTTCGCCGTCTTTTACCAGACCGTCGTCGATCGTCAGTTCCAGGCAGTCCACCAACCGCATATCCCGGCCGCTATGTTTGACCAAAGCCTCGATCGTTCCGGAATCCTCGGCATGTTCGCCGTAAGCGATACAGGCCGCCGTTTCCGGCTGTTCGTACGCCCAAGCCGTCCGAACCTGCTCCGCCATGCCGCCGTTCATGCTGCGCACGCCAAGACGCTCGCACATCCAGGGCGTCGCGATCGAAGATTCGACGTAACCGGTCGGCGTATCGGCGTTCAGCTCCAGCAGCTTGATACGGACTTTTTCCGGGGCTTCAGGATCTTGTGAAATGGCAAAATCGAAGCGTGCATAACGGCTGATCTTCGGTTCTTCCGCGACCGGAGCCTGATCCAGCATGTTCCACAACACTGGCGGAATCCCGATCAGCTCGTACAGATCGCGGCGGCGATGCACGTAACGGACCGCTTTGTCGAACACGTTCCACAACCGTTGCGAAGCTTTTTCCAACTCGGCATGCACCGACTCGTCCATGACCGCAACCTGATCGATCCAGTAGCGCTCGTCTTCGTAATCTGCCCATGTAAAACCCAACCCGTGAAGCTCTTGGACAAGCGCTTCGCGGTTCTCCGACGGCTTGCCTATGATGCGAAAAATCCCGCTCATCCGCCGAAGAAGCCTCCCGACTTCGAACCCGAAGACTTCGAACCCGACGAACTAAGTCCGCTGGATTTGCCGCCTACGCCGCCGGAACTGGACGAGGTAGAGCGCCGGGTGATTTTACCCGTAGAATTCGAGGTCTTCGGACGTACCGTGGAGCCGCTCACTTCGCGGTTTTGGAAACTGCCCGTACTGTACGTGCGCGGCGTGTACGGACGGGTCGATCCCGCGTAATATCCGCCGCGAGTCTGATTCCAGGTGCGCGACGAGTAGACGCCCGCGTTGTTGAACAGAAAATGGTACAGCATCAGATCGCCCCAGCCGAAGCCCGAGCCGTATCCGCCGTAATAGTTGTTGACGACCGTTCCGCCTGAACCGTCGGACGGCGCGGTCGTCTGCTCTTGCTCCTGAAGATCCTCTTCCGTGATCGGCAGGCTCCAATCGACTTGCGGATCGTAATATTGCTTGACCTCTTCCGTCGAGGCTTCGACCAGTGTCGGTTCGGCAGAACTACCTGAATTGTTCGAAGCGAATGCACCGCCCGGAATAAACGCCGTGTTGGCGATCAGGGCAAGACCCAGCGACGTCGACAGTACCTTGATCGGACGGCTGAAGCCCGGTTCGCGATTGTCACGGCTTGCTTCGACGATTTGTTTGCGGTTGACGGGTTCGCTTGGCGAAAGAGATCGATTCGGCGAGTCCTCTTTTAACGTATATCGTTCTTTTCCCGTGTGGTCCAACGTTTTGTCCCTCCTTCAAAACTGCGTATTTCTTGTTTGGCTACAGTTTTACCCGTGCATCGGGACGAGCAGCAGCTCCAACTTGCCCGTATCGACGTTCAGGCGGCCTTCGACGGCTTCATATTCTTTACCCTGAACGACGAGGTAATTCGCATGTTCGAGCGCAGCCACCATATTCATGCTCCACGGACGCTCTTCGATCTGACGCAGCTCGCCTCCGACCATTTTCTCGAACAGTACGACTCCGATATCTTTGTCCATTCGGTTATCCCTCTTTCTTGAATGAGTCTCGAGTTTTTCTAAGATTTGACGCTGATGGTTTTGGCTTACGTTTTCAGTATACGTGTTTTGTGGGGAAACGGTTGCGGGGGATGGGAAAAAGAACGAGCGGGGAGGCGCTGCGGGAGAAATTCGTTCAAAACGCTGTCTCGCGTAGAAAGCTTGCAGCTTCACGCGCTCAAAGGCGTTTTTCACTGAATTTCTCCCTCCGCTGGGCTCGCTCGTATTTTGGAGGGAGATAGGGGAGAGAGACTAAAGAGATCGTCAACGTGACTTTTTCGACAGTCGGTCTTTGCTTGTCAGCAGGCTGACGGCGAAGATCGCGAGCAGGTTGGCGGCGAAGCCGGGGACGATTTCGTACAGGGCGTCTTTGAGCACGGGAACGTTGGCCCAGACGATAACGGTGATCGCGCCCGCGGCCATGCCGGCCAGAGCGCCCCAACGGTTCATTTTTTTCCAATATAGGCTCAGCAGGATCACCGGGCCGAAAGAAGCGCCGAAGCCGGCCCAGGCATAAGCGACCAGAGTCAGGATCGTGTCGTTTTTGGTGTACGACAGGGCGAGCGCCACGATCGAGACGATCAATACGGCAAGGCGGCTGACGACGTTCAGTTCGCGATCGGATGCGCCGCGGCGCAGCAGAATGCGGTACAGGTCTTCGGTCAGCGAGCTGGACGTTACCAATAACTGCGAAGAGATGGTGCTCATCACGGCGGCAAGCAAAGCGGCGAGCAGGAATCCGGTAATCAAAGGATGGAACAAAATATGCGATAGCTCGATAAAGACGGTCTCCGGATCGTTCAGGCTTAAGCCTTCGCGCGAAAAGTACGCGGCGCCGATCAGACCGGTCAGCATGGCGCCGCCTACGGAGAAGATCATCCAGCCCATGCCGATCCGGCGGGCTTTTTTGATTTCGTTGACGGAAGAGATCGCCATGAAGCGGACGATGATATGCGGCTGGCCGAAGTAGCCCAGACCCCAGGCGAGCAGCGAGACGATGCCGAGGAAGCTCGCTCCTTTGAGCGGGTCCAGCAGCGTCGGGTCGATCGCCCGGATCTCGCTCAGCGAGCCGCCGATTCCTCCGCTATGAATCAACGTGACGACCGGCACCAGAATCAACGCCAGGAACATGATCATGCCTTGCACGAAGTCCGTCCAGCTCACTGCAAGAAAGCCGCCGAACAGCGTGTAAGCGATAGTGACGATCGAGACGATCCAAAGTCCGGTATGGTAATCCAAACCGAAGCTCGATTGGAACAGGATGCCGCCGGAGACCATGCCGGACGAGATATAGAAAGTGAAGAAAATGATAATGACCAGCGCCGACACCAAGCGCACGATCCGCGTGCCGTCGCCGAAGCGGTTTTCCAAATAAGACGGGATGGTCATGGAGTCGCCCGCTTCCTCCGTGTAGGTGCGCAAGCGCGGTGCCACGTAAAGCCAGTTTGCATAAGCACCGACGGTCAAGCCTACCGCAATCCAGCCCGCGCTCAGCCCTTGCGTGTACATCGCGCCTGGCAATCCCATCAGCAGCCAGCCGCTCATATCTGCCGCTCCGGCGCTCAAAGCCGTTACGGCCGGGCCGAGACTGCGACCTCCAAGCACGTAATCCGACAAGCCGGACGTTCGCCGATAGGCAAACCAACCGATCACCAACATGCCTGCCAAGTAAATGCCGAGCGAGATCCAAATTTGTGTATTAGCCATGTGTTTCCCCCGATTTCTTTCTATTTATCGGACCTTCGTTGCACGAATGTCATTCCAAGATCGTAATTGATTTACCGCGTTATCGCAATGAAATTTTTGGGTTAAAATATGAAGGCGCTATCGAAAAGGTATTCGGGTAAAAGGCAGCAAAAATGCGACGGATTCTGCGGATCATGCGGATGATAACAAGAGCAAACGAAAAAAAGCCCGACCCCCCGACAATCGGGAATCGCGCTTTGACCGTTGACGCCGGACTCGTGTCGAATCTCGTACCGGACACCGAACAGGAGTATTTTCCCTGTATTTCTGCTAGGGCGTGTCTTCAAACCTCGATGGAAGCAGATTTGGCCGAATTTTCGTTCTCGGCAAGGAACTTTTTCGAAGGCGTGCCGGGGCACGTCAAGGGAAAGTGACGAAGCAGAGGACGAAAAGGCGGCAAAAGATGCACATTGGCAGGTTTGAAGACACGCTCTAATCCGCCAAGCGAAATACTTCCGGCAGTTCCCGCGATACGGGGCTGTCGTCGGAGTTCGTTTCCATAATGTCTTTCATATACGCCCACCATTTCCGGCAAATGTCCGTATCGGCGGAACGCGCCCACAACTCTTCGTCCCGGATCGTGAGGTAGGCGAACAGGCTGTCCGTCTCCGCGTCCAAGAAAATGGAGTATTCCGATACGCCGTGCTCTTTGAGCATTTCCTTCATCTCGGGCCATAGTTCGTCATGCCGTTTGCGGTATTCTTCGTGATGCTGCTTGTACACCTTCATGACCGAAGCTTTACGAATCATCTTTGCCGCTCCTTCCGTTTTCGCGTGCAGAAGTCGTTTATCACTCAAAATTATAACGCTTTCATTTTGGAATGCGCAATAAAAATCCGGTCTCGCCCTGGGGCGTGTCTTCAAACCTCAATAGAAGCAGATTTTGCCGAATTTTCGTTCTCAACAAGGAACTTTTCCGAAGGCGTGCCGGGGCACGTCAAGGGAAAGTGACGCTGTGGAGGGCGAAAAGGCGGCAAAAGATGCACATTGGCAGGTTTGAAGACACGCCCTAGGGCAAAAACCGGATCGGAAAAGGATAGCTGGGTGTCGATCGGACGGAAAACGAGTTGAACCGGAGCAGCGCGATATCGCGATGAATCCGGGCACGATATCGCGGTTTCGGTCGAGCGGCATGCGCCTGTGCGTCAACAGCCTACAGCCGGTGCGTCTGGTGCGTCTGGTGCGTCTGGTGCGTCTGGTGCGTCTGGTGCGTCTGGTGCGTCTGGTGCGTCTCGAATTGTGCACGAAAAGTCAACAATTCAAGCCGAATTCCCGATTTTTCGTGCCCATGTTGAGATTTCGTCAACATTTCTTCCCTAATAGTCGCGAAATCAGCATAAAACCGGAAATTTGTTGACTTTTTATCAGCATTTCAAAAAAACAGCCGCTAAAATCCGCAAAATGTGTGCAAAAAGTCAACAATCGCAAAACCGCCTGTTGATGCCGAACGATCGGCGGTTGCTTCACCCGAAATTAAAGCACGGTCCGCCTCAGCTATGTGCATTTCCGTCAGGCGCAAAGGCGTAAGTAACTTCTAAATCAAAATGCAAAAAGGAATCAAACCGCCGCTTTATCCTTTTTCATCTGCTTGCTTCGCAACTGTCCGCAAGCCGCGTCGATGTCCGTTCCGTGTTCCATGCGAACCGTGGCGTTGATGCCGCGCTTTTTGAGCACATCGTAGAAGCCGTTGATCGCTTCCGGCGTGCTGCGCTGATACTGGCTGTGCTCGTCGACCGGGTTGTACGGAATCAGGTTGATGCTCGCCAGTTCCTTGAACTCGTCGAGCAGGTCCGCAAGCTGCGCCGCCGTCTCCAAGCCGTCGTTGACTTCGCTGAGCAGGATATACTCGAACATGATCCGGCGTCCGGTCGTGTCGAGATAATAACGCACGGCGTCCATCAGCTTCTCCAGCGGGAACGCGCGGTTGATCATCATGATCTGCGTGCGCAGCTCGTTGTTCGGCGCGTGCAGCGAGATCGCCAGATGCGTTTGCGTGCCGAGATCGGCGAACGCTCGGATTTTGGCCGGGATGCCGCTGGTCGACACGGTGATGCGTTTCGCCGCGATCGCCAGACCTTTGCGGTCTTTGACCACGTCGAGGAAGTTGATCAGATGCTCGAAGTTGTCGAACGGCTCGCCGATGCCCATCACCACGATGTTGGTCACTTTTTCCCCGTTGCCCGCCGCGTCGAGGTAATGCTGCACGGTCATGATCTGCTCGACGATCTCGCCCGCCGTCAGGTCGCGGCTTTTCTTGATCAGGCCGCTCGCGCAGAAGCTGCATCCGATATTGCAGCCCACCTGCGTCGTCACACAAACGGACAGCCCGTACTTTTTACGCATCAGAACGGTCTCGATCAGGCTTCCGTCATGCAGTTGCAGCAAAAATTTGACCGTGCCGTCGGACGCTTCCTGCTTGACGAATTCCTTCATCGTGTTGAGCGAAAAGCGCTCTTGCAGCAGTTGCAGACAGTCCGCGTTCACGGCCGTCATTTGCGAAAAGTCGCTTACGCGCTCGCTATACAGTGCTTTCCAGATATGCGCGGCACGGGATTTCTTTTCCCCGTTCTCCGTCAGCCAGCCGGACATTGCTTCCAAAGTCAATCCGTAAATGGATGGTTTGCTCGTCATGTTGCGTTACCCTCTTTTCAACCCGGAATATCGGGGCTTGCCCGCTTTTTCCGGTACGTAAAATTCGGCTCTGCGGGACTATGCCGCACAGCCGAGTATTCGTTCTTCATTGTCCCAAATTTTAGGCATGAACACAAGAGGCGCGGCAGAACGGTTTTCGTCCGACGGGATCGAACGTTTCCGTATTGCCTGCGCCGTTTAAAATACTTTTTCGTCCGTGTACTGCGACTTTATTTCCAAAAATTCCTCCAGGTGTTCCAAAAACAAATCGGTCAATCGCGGATCGAAATGTTTGCCCCGTTCTTCTTTGAATAAGTCGATAATCTCGCAAACGGGCCAAGCTTTTTTGTACACCCGGTCGCTCGCCAACGCGTCGAACACGTCGGCGATCGCGGTGATCCGGCCGTACAGATGGATTTCTTCGCCGCTCAATCCTTGAGGATAACCGCCGCCGCCGTATTTTTCATGATGCTGAAGCGCGATGATCGCCGCCGTTTTGAGAATCGGGCGACTGGAATGCTTCAGCATCTCGTAACCGGAAATCGCGTGTCCCTGCATCGTTTGGTATTCTTCGAACGTGAGCTTGCCGGGTTTGTTCAGGATCGAATCGCTGATGCCGACTTTGCCGATATCGTGCATGGGACTTGCCAGCGCCAGCAGGTTCGCTTCTTCTTCCGGCAGTCCGTATTTCAGCGCCAGCAGCTTCGTGTATTCCGCGACGCGCTTGACGTGGAACCCCGTTTCCTGCGAACGCGTTTCCGCGATTTCGCCGAGCGTGTAGATGATTTCTTTTTGCGTGCTTTCGATCTCGTGCCGCAGTTCCAAATTTTCGAAGACGGCTTCGGTGTTGGCGCAGTACGATTCGGCCAGATAATATTCCCATTCGCTCGGCGTCCGGTACGGATCGATAAAGATCAACCGTTCGGTGCCCGACACGTTCGGCGAATAAAAGTCGAAGCCTTCGAACAATGCCTGCTCCTGATTGAACGTACGCAGCAGCGGCAAAATATCTTCGATCTGCCACGGCAGGATATTCGCGTCCAGATCGACGAACCGCCCGGTCGCGGCCAGTTTGCGCCACCGCCGGTTGCTTTTTTGCAGGATCAGCCCGCCGTACGCGTATTTCGTGTTCAGGATCGACGCCAGATGGTGCAGCACGTCATGGCCCAACTCTTCGAGCGAAGCGGCGTTCAGCACCAGCGAAGACGACAAGGCTACGTATTCGAGGCTTTTTTTCTCGTCTTCGGTTTTTTTGAAATCCCGGTAAGCCCGCAGCGAACCGACCAGCGCGGACTTCAGTTTGCCGATGCCGCCGTCCAGCTCGCCTTTGAGGCGGAACGTGTTGATATCGTAGCGGAACATGATTTCTTCTTCGGCGTCCGCCCAACTTTTATCGGCCACGACCACGACGCGCACCGCGGCGTTAAGCAGCGTGCGACGGATATAATCGACCAAATACAGCGGCTTTCTGTCTTCCGAATCGCCGAGTTCCAGCATCACGACCGCGATATCCGTTTCTTCTTCGAGCATTTTGGGAGCTTCGGCGATGTCTGCGGCGTGCAGCAGGCGAATGCCGCGGCCTTCAAAACGAAAATCGGCCAGTAGGCGGGACAGCAACAACGCTTCGTCGCGACCGCCTCCGATCAGCAGAATATTCCATTCGGTTGCGACCGCTTGGTCGTCTTCTCCGTTTCCGGCGTATCTGTTCATTCCGATTCTCCTCCAGCCTTTTACATGGTGTCGATGACAAACTTTTGTTGCCGTAAAAACGTCTTTCTATCATAATCGCTGCCTCATTTTCATCCCAAAGCAGACAGCGTAAAAGAATATGCCCTTTTCGCTTTATCGTCAATTTAGTGAGCGATTTGAAGGGAACATGGGTACAAATTTCGTAGAATATGCAGAAAAAATCCCAGTCGGGCAAGGTTTCGGGATAAGAAGACCAATTCGGATTACAGAGGAGCATAATAATGGAATATGAGATTGATAATTCAATTCACGCTCGCAAAATCGTCCTGGCCGGAGCGACCGGATTTATCGGCGAAGCGCTGCGTGAACGGTATATGAAAAAAGGCTATGAAACGGTCATGATCTCCCGCCGTTCCGGTCATGTCTCCTGGGAAGACCGGGCGGCGATCGAGCAGGCTCTGAACGGCGCCGATCTGCTGATCAATCTGGCGGGACGTTCGGTCAACTGCCGCTATAACGAGCAAAACCGGCGCGAAATCATGGAGTCCCGCACCCGCACGACACAAACGCTCGGCGAAGCGGTCGCCGCTTGCCCGCAGCCGCCGAAACTCTGGATCAATTCCGGCACCGCCACCATTTACCGGGACGCGCGCGATCGGGCGAGATCGGCAACGGCTTTTCGGTCGAGGTCGCCAAAGCCTGGGAACAAACCTTTTTCGACGCGCCGACGCCCCATACGCGCAAAGCCGTGTTGCGGATCGCGATCGCGCTGGGCAAAGGCGGAGGCGTCATGACGCCTTACGTTAATCTGGTACGCTTCGGCCTGGGCGGCAAACAAGGACCGGGCAGCCAGCGTTTCAGTTGGGTACATCTCGAAGATCTATGCCGCATGTTCGAGTTTTTGGAAGAGCGCGGCGATCTGTCCGGCGTCTTCAACGCGTCCGCTCCCGAGCAGGTCACGAATGAGGAGCAGATGCGCATCATGCGCGAAGCCTATGGCCGAAGCTTCGGCTTGCCCGCGCCCGCCTGGATGCTGGAAGCCGGAGCAGCCTTCATTCGCACGGAAACGGAGCTGATCCTCAAAAGCCGCTGGGTCGCGCCGGAGCGTTTGCTGCAAGCCGGCTTCACGTTCCGTTATCCGACGCTGCGCGAAGCGATGGCGGAGATCGCGAAGTGACCGGCGCGGCGCGTTTTTTGCCCGTTTTGCCGTTTGCCGAAAAAATTTGCTCCGCCGAATGAAACCGTTTTTCGGCAACCCGCGTATATCTGGCATCAATCCAACGGAGGGTGAACATTTATGTCTTTTTTCAAAAAAATGCTGGCTAGCGTAGGAATCGGCAATGCCAAAGTGGATACGGTGCTCGATAACGCACAGGTGCCGGTAGGCGGAGAACTCTCGGGCGTCGTACATATCGAAGGCGGCCAAACGGAGCAGCAGGTCGACCGTATCTATCTGTTTATCAAATCGGAGTATATCCGCGAGCACGACGACCGCAAAGTGCGCGAAACGGCGACGATCACGAAGTATCTGCTGAGCGAGCGCTTTACGCTTCGGGCAGGCGAACGCAAACAAATCCCGTTCCGCTTCACGTTGCCGGAATACACCCCGATCACGCTGCGCAGTTCAGGCGTCTGGGTGGAAACGGGTCTGGACATTCCGAGCGCCGTCGACGCGACCGACCGCGACGCGCTGAATGTAACGCCGAGCGACGAAATTCAGATCGCACTGGACGCGATCGAGCAGTTGGGCTTCCGCTTGCGCGAAGTCACGAACGACTACGCGCCGCGTCACCGCGGGCCGCTGTCGTTCGTACAGGAATTCGAGTACGTGCCGACCACCAAATTCCGCGGCCAGCTCGACGAGCTGGAAGTGGTGTTCAGCCAGCACGACGGCGAGTTGGAGTTGCTGCTCGAAGTCGATCGGCGCGCGCGCGGACTGGGCGGCTTTTTCTCGGAAGCGATGGGCACGGACGAGAGTCTCGTTCGCGTCCGGTTCGCGCGCGGCGAATTGAGCCGCGGTCCTCAATATATCGCCGACCTGTTGGAAAACACGATCTCGCGCTACGTGCGCTAAAAGTCGGTTCTGCATAAAGATCGGTTCCGCAAAAAAAAGCTCGTTCAAGCAGCCGTTCCACAAGCCTTCACCGGCTTGGGAACGGCTTTCTTTATGCAATCGGCTGCAAGGCACGCATCGGTTGCGAATTTTCGTTCCCGTTACGCGGGCGACAACCGGAAAGCTTCCGCCAGCAGCCCGTACATCTTCAGCTTCATGCCGAAATCGGGCGATACGGTCGCGAGCATCAATTCGTCCGCTTCGTACAGATCGGCCAGCGCGATTAACTGCCGACGCACCCCGGCCGGATCGCCGACGACCATCCGCTGCCGCCCGGCAGCCATTTTTTCCCGCTGCTGCTGCGTGTAACGCCGCGAATCAATGTCCGCAAAAGACGGCACCGCGTCCAAACGTCCGTTTTCCGCAATATCCAGCAAATAATCGTCAAACACGCGCGCAAGCCGCTCCGCTTCCGCTTCGTCTCGGCCGCACACGGCGAACAAAGACACCAATACGCGGGGACGGTCGGTTTCCGAGAAACGGACAAACCGTTCCCGGTAATTCCGCACCGCTTCCCGGCCTGCCCGTGCGCGGATAAAATGGCCGAAAGCCAGACCCAGCCCGTGATCGGCCGCGATCTGCGTGCCGCTTTCGCTGGAGCCAAGCAGCCATAGCTCCGGCGGCGAGGATGGACGCGGCGTCACGGGCGGACTTGACGTGCCTCGCATATATTCCGCCAGCTTGGCGACCTGCTCGGGATAACGTTGAAACGAACCGCTTCGCCCGTCCAGCAGCGCGGCCGACGTCTCGGCCCGCCCTCCCGTCGAACGGCCGACTCCGAGGTCGATTCGGCCCGGATGCAGCGCCGACAGCACCGAAAATCTTTCGGCCACCTCAAATGGGCTGTGCATAGGCAGCATAACGCCGCCGGAACCGATACGCATTCGGCCTTTCGTCGCGGCGGCCAGCGCGGATACCAGCACGTCCGGCGCCGAACCGGCCAGCACCCGGTTGCCGTGATGCTCCGACACCCAATACCGATGATATCCCCACTGCTCCGCCGCTTGAGCCAGTCGAAGACTTTCAGTTAACGCGATCTCCGGCGAAGCTCCGCTTCGGATCTCCGAATAATCCAAAATCGACAACTTCATCGGTTTTCCTCCTCGCGAAATTCTTTTCTTTTCATTATAAGCGAAAAGAATCCCGTGACAAAAAAGCCGGGAGTCGGAACGGCCGGCTGGCTTGTCCATTGATTATTCGACTTTTTTCGCGATTTTACTTATCTCCTATTAGGAACAGTTTGATTATTAGATAATCGTATTGAAATCGCGTGCGCGTGCATCGAGCTGTTCGGAAGCTGCCGAAATATCTTCGAATTCTTCCATCGCGGTACGGATTTGCGAATGGCTGCGCGATATATTTTCTTGCGCTTGGTTGGTACCTTCCGTGATGTTGGTGACTTCCTTGGTGATGCCTTCGATATTGCGTCGCACTTCCACGATCGAGTCGCTCACGCGGCCTGCCAGTTTGCGGACTTCTTTGGCGACGATATCGAACCCTTTGCCGTGCTCGCCGGCATGCGCCGCTTCGATCGCCGCGTTCAGCGCGAGCAGGCTGGTCTGCGACGCGATCTCCTGAATCGTTTGCACGATGCCGCGAATCGACTCCGCCTGGCCTTGCAAACTGGCGAGCGTGGCGATATTTTTTTCAGATACTTCCGAGATCCGTTCGATGCTGCCGAGCAATTCCGTGCTGCGCACGATGCCCGATTCCGCGCGTACGTTCAAGCCTTCGGACATCTGCTGAAGTTCGGACACGACTTCTTCGATGCTTTTTTGGCGGCGGGTAATATCGGTTGCCACTTTGAACACAGCCACTACGCGACCTTGTTCATCGAGTACCGGCATATAGGTCGCTTCCAGCCAAATCCGTTGTCCCCGCGCGTCCATCCGTTCGATTTTATCCTGAAAACTTTGTCCGGCCATCAGGTCGCGCCAGAACTTTTCGTAGTCCGGGCTGCTTACGAATTCGGGAAAGCAAAACTGTCGATGCTGCATGCCGATCATGTCCTGGCGGGTGTAGCCCATCGCTCCGGCAAAGTTGGCGTTCACGTCGATCACCCGACGATCCAGATCGAAGGTGATGGTCGCCAGACTTTTTTCCATTGCGGCCATGATCCGATCGTTGTTGACCGCTGATACGATTTCCGTGCTCATTATAAAATCCCCCTATCTTTCAAATTAATTTTGCCCAATAAGTTGTTACCTTTTATATCGTCATTTTCCAGTTGAGATTTATATGTTTTTCGACAAAATTCTTGATTATTTGAATGTATTCGTTCGACATGGAGTTATTCCTTTTAAGTTTGAAAAAAAGACCGAACCTTGTGGTCCGGTCTCTGGGCTGTCGAGAAAGTTACGTTAGTGGGGGGAAGCGAGAAGACTCCGAGAGAAATTCGTTCAAGATGCTGTCTCACTTGGAAAACTGGATTGAAATTTAAGATGTAGTTTTTCAAGTTCAAAGGCATCTTTCACTGAATTTCTCTCTCCGTCTTCTCGCTTCCAGTTACGTTGGAATTTCTCGACATATTGACCGGACAGGCGGTCCGGTCTTTTTTGCAGCACCTCGAAAGGAATTTCTTCGGTCGTCTCTTGTGGAGGTGGTGATATGGATTACTTCAAAAAAGGGTTAGAGCAGTTTGGAAAATTCTTTGGCTTGGGCATCGAGTTCGCCGGAAGCGGCGGAGATTTCGGCGAATTCGTCCAGGGCCAGGCGGATTTGTTCCTGGCTTTCGGTGACGGTGTTTTGGGCAAGGTTGGTGCCGCTGGCCATATTGTCGACTTCTTTGGTGATGCCTTCGATGTTGCGGCGGACTTCGATGATCGAGTCGCCGGCGCGGTTCGCGAGTTTGCGGACTTCTTTGGCGACGATATCGAAGCCTTTGCCGTGTTCGCCCGCGTGCGCCGCTTCGATCGCGGCGTTCAGGGCCAGCAGGCTCGTTTGCGACGCGATGTCCTGGATCGTTTGCACGATGCCGCGGATCGATTCCGCTTGGCGCTGCAAACTGGCAAGCGTATTCATGTTGTCGTGCGAGACCTGCGCGATATGCTCGATGCTTTGCAGCAGCGCGTGGCTGCGTTCGATTCCGCCTTCGGCACGGATGTTAAGCCCGTCCGACATCTGTTGAAGTTCGTTCATGACGGTCGAGATCGTTTCGATACGTTCCGTGATGTTCGACGCGACTTTGGACACGCCGAGCACTTTGCCGCTTTCGCTCAGCACCGGCATGTAGGTGGCTTGAAGCCAGATCCGGCGTCCGGTCGCGGTAACGCGCTCGATTTTGTCTTCGTAACTGCGTCCGCCGAACAGGTCGCGCCAAAACTTTTCGTAAGCGACACTGTCGGCGAATTCTTTCGCGCAAAATTGCCGGTGGTCCATGCCTTGCATTTGTTCTTTGGTGTAACCCAGCACTTTGGCAAAATTATCGTTCACATAGACGACCCGGCGATTCAGATCGAAACGAACAATAGCCAGATTCTGTTCCAAAGCTTTGACTACCAGAGTGTCGCTAACCTGATCTTCGGCCTGCTGCATATTCGATCCGTTCATGATGTCCCCGAGCCTCCATGTGTTAAATAATTAATAGAAATTTTGCGCAATTAGATTTCCCATCAAACTTCTTGGCAAATATATCGGCAGGAATCTTGCGATTGCTTAGAACAATTTTTCCGCAATAAAAAAACACTTTCGAGAAAAGCCAGGATTGCCTTGACGGTTACCCTGCCTTTTTCAAAAGTGTCCGCTTTTTTCCCGGTCAAACGAAGCGTCAGACCAAGTCGGAAAAGCGTTTGGCCTGCGTGTCCAGTTGCCTGGAGGCTTCCGAGATTTCGGCGAATTCTTCAAGCGCCCGCCGAATTTCTTTTTGGCTTTTATAGACGCTGCTTTTGGCACGATCGGTGCCGCGCGTAATATTGCCGACCTCGCGCGCGATGCCTTCGATGTTATGGCGCACCTCGACGATCGACTCGCTGACGCGTCCGGACAGTTTGCCGACTTCTTTCGCCACGATATTGAATCCTTTTCCGTGTTCGCCCGCATGGGCCGCTTCGATCGCCGCGTTCATGGCCAGCAGACCGGTCTGGGACGCGATCTGCTGAATCGTATGCACGATGCCCCGAATCGACTCCGCCTGCTCCTGAAGATTTTCGAGCGTGGAAATGTTTTCGCCGGACACTTCCGCGATCTCTTCGATGCTTTCGAGGAGCGAACGGCTTCTTCGGATGCCTACGTCCGCTTTGCTGTGCAGCTTGTCCGACATGCGTTCCAGCTCGCCGGTCACCGTAGAGATCGTTTCGATCCGGTCGGTGATGTCGGACGCGACCTTGCATACGCCGATCACCTGCCGGTTGCTGCCGAATACGGGCATGTAAGTCGCTTGCAGCCACAGTTTTTTCCCGTCGGCGGCTATCCGCTCTACCTTGTCTTCGTACGTGCGCCCGCTAAGCAGGTCCCGCCACAAACGATCGTATTCGGAACTGTTGGCGAACTGGGGCAAGCAAAACCGCCGATGATCCATGCCGATCATGTCTTCTTTGCGATACCCCATCACGTCCGCGAATTTATCGTTGACGTACACCACGCGGCGGCTGATATCAAAACGGATGATTGCCAGATTCTCTTCCAAAGCCCGGACGACAAAACTATCACTCACTTGTTCGTTATGCGACTGTTCCACGATTCGACTGAGCCTCCCGTTCACGAGGATATAGGTTGATAGAAAAGGTCGATATTGAAAATTTCTCCAAGTATTGAATGATTCGGCGGAGATCGTCTTCATTCCTTCATCCCCTGCAAAGGATCTCGCGAAACAAGTTTTTAGCCCGGCAAACTGAGCGGCGAATCGCCGAACACGACCACGCGGTTTTTTCCGGCGCGCTTGGCGTTGTACAACGCGGCATCGGCCTGCTGATACAATTCTTCGAACGTCAGGCTGCTCCGGTACGCGTACGCGATCCCGATGCTCGACGTGACGCCGATCGGACGGCTGTCCGGCAGATCGAACACGGCGGCTTCGATCGCGGCGCGCAATTTTTCCGCGCTCAGCCGCATCTCGGGTTCGGACAATCCGGTCGCGAATACCGCGAATTCTTCGCCGCCGAAACGTCCGGTTACCGAATTGCCGTTAAAATCATTCCGCAGCACGTCGGCGAACCCTTCGAGGATCACGTCGCCGCCCGTATGGCCGTACGTATCGTTGACGCGCTTGAAATCGTCGATATCGAGCAGCATCAGCATCAGTCCCGGTTCTTCGAGCCTGCCCGCGATCAGTTCCAAAAAGTGGCGGCGGTTATTGAGTCCGGTCAGTCCGTCGATCGTCGCCTGCCGGGTCAGCACAAGCTTTTGCGATTCCAGTTCTTCGTTTTTTTCCTGCAATTGTTCCATGTGCATTTTGGTGTTCGAAATGATCCGGCCCGTCTCCACCGCGATGTCTTCGATCTCCGAATAGGAGCGGTCCATTTGCACGCCTTTGTCGAACAATTCGTCCACATGCCCGTCGGCCAGCTTTTGAAACACGGCGCGGAGCTGTCCCAGCGAGAGCAGCAGCGGGCCGATCAGCCATTTGCCGAGCAGGTAATTGACGTAAAAACAAAGCAGCCCGAGCAGCAGCATCAGCGCGGCCGTCACGCCGACGATCTCGACCAGCAGCGGCGGATAGATGCGGGCGGTGATCATGCCGATCTCTTGCCCGTCGTCGTTCAGGATCGGGGCGAAATACGGTTTGTTGAAATAATCGTATAACCAGTTGCGTTCGCGCAGCGAGTCTTCCGCCGTACCCGAAGAAGACAGATACGCGCTTCGGTACAGCTCCCGCCCGTCCAGTTCGACGATCATATCGACCGTATGCAGCGCGCGCGGCATTTCCCGGCCTTCGTCGTACTCCAGCGGCTCGTTGCCGTCAAGCAGCGGAATGCGGTAATTGACGACTTCCTGCCGTTCCACCGTTTTCCACCAGCGCTCGAAGCCCGGCGATTGCGGAGAAAGGTCGGTCAGCGTCGCGATGCCGTGGTTTTCGGGAAAAGCGGGAGAAGTCATTTCGCGCATGGTGGAGTGGGCCACAAGTTGGGCGCCGAGCTGGGCGAGCGGACGGATCACGATGGAGAGGAGAATCGTAACGATGACGGCGAACACAAGGATCGTAAACAGCGTGGATGCGTTCATGGAAAGGCGGATCAGCCGGCTCAAACTGGGGCTGCCGTGTTTATGCTTCAAGAGGATTGCCTCCCGTTCTTGGGGTGTGGGTGCGGTTCTTGACCCGGATCTAAGCAAAGCCGGTCAAGAGTGTAGCTGGCGCGCGGCGAAAGCGGGAAAGGGCGTCAAAAAAAGGTTCGGCGCCCGGCGCGAATCTTCCTGCTTAACGAATCTACGTTTCTCAATTGTAGCGGCGGGGTCGGTTACGCGCAATCCATTCTTGCAAGAGTTACATAAATCCTACAAAATCGGGTGAAAAAAAGCGCGTACTGTGCTACAATACTGAAATTGCAAACAATTGCAATCGGCCATCAACCTAGGGAGGTTTATCGATCGCCATGCTCATTATTGGTATCGCCGGCGGCACCGGTTCCGGTAAAACGACGGTAGCGAGATCCGTCATCGACCGGCTCGGCGCCGGAAAAGTTACGTTCATATCTCAGGACAACTATTATAAAGACCATCCGGAGCTGAGTTTCGAAGAGCGCGGAGCGATCAACTACGATCATCCGTTCGCGTTCGACAACGATCTGATGGTGAAGCACCTGAACGATTTGAAAGAAGGCAAAGCGGCGTACGCGCCGGTCTACGACTTCACGCTGCACGCCCGCTCCGTCGATCAGACGGTCGAACTGAAGCCCAACAATATCGTCATTATCGAAGGACTGCACGTTCTGTCGGACGAACATCTTCGCGCGCTGCTCGACATCAAGGTATTCGTCGACACCGACCCGGACGTGCGGATTCTTCGCCGCGTCGTGCGCGATATCGAAGAACGCGGCCGCAGCATCCGCTCGGTGCACGACCAGTATCTGCGCACGGTCAAGCCGATGCACGAAGCGTTTATCGAACCTTCGAAAAAGTATGCCGACCTGATCATTCCGGAAGGCGGCCATAACGAAGTCGGCATTCAACTGTTGTCGATCTTGACGGAAAAGTATCTGTCGGGCGACCATCAGTGGGATCACCGCGCGTAATATCGCAAAAAAGCCTGTCTCCCGAACGCCGCAACGCGTTTTCGGGGGACAGGCTTTTTAATTACGGCGCAAGACCTGTTCGGACGTCGGTTATTTGTAAAACACTTTATCGACGTTGTATTTGGCCCGGCCGCTGTTGATCAGATACGTCTCGTAAATATCGCGGTGCGTCGGGTCGGCGACCAGGCAGACCTCGATACGGCGGACTTCTTCGCGATGGTTTTTCATCGGCGATACGCTGTCTTCGAAGTGTTTTTTGATCCGCGGTCTGAGCTTGCGGGCTTTGCCGACGAACAGCAATTCGTCGTTCTCGCCGTAAAACATAAAAATGCCGGCTTCTTCGCGCGTGATCAGGTGGAAGTCGGTAAATCCGTAAATATGGCTAAGCTGCGGATTCTCCTGCTTCTCGATCGAGACATCCGGCTTCGGTACAGTCACTAAAATCATCAGGTTCACGTCCTCTGTAGAAAATGGCCGATTCGGCCCCGCCGCAGCATCATGTACTGCCAGCGCTGCCCATCCTATCATAGAATCCATCTGCGCGCCATGAAAATAAATGATCGCTGCAACCTCGGGCAAGCTCTCTGCGTATGCTTTTCCATGCAGAAAATCCTTTTCCGTAGCCTGACCGCAATCGTGCCTTAGACGCCGCATCGAACAGGATCGGATTCATATTCGAAGGAGTGAACGTTCATGTCTACTGTCCATGCAAGCATTACCGAAGGCGTTCTGCGCACGCGAAAAAAGCTGCGTCAGGACACCCTGATTTCGATCTTCGACGAATTCGACGGAGAACGCATGGGGCTCGACGACGCCAAACGCACAGAGAAGTATCGCAAAATGGCACTCGGCCCTTTCTCCTTCTATCGCGGCAGCGCCTATCTGTTCTACTTCGACGTGACGCGCCAATACTTCCCTTACCATACCCCGAAGGAACGCCCGACCTGGGTGCAAGGCGATCTGCATTTCGAAAATTTCGGTGCGTTCCAGAGCGGCGACGGGCGCATCGTGTACGACGTAAACGACTTCGACGAAGGCTATGTCGGCTCTTACCTGTACGACGTTGTACGGATGGCGGTCAGCATTATACTGGTCGGACGCCAGCTCGGGTATACCGCGGAAGAGCAGGTCGACGCGGCGGCGCATTACATACGGTCGTATTACAAGCAGATCGGCAAGTTCGCTTCCGGCAAAGACGATCCGGCTGATTTCGTAGTCGATTCCGACTGTGCAAAAGGAGCGGTGCGCAAACTGCTTCGCAAGCTGGAAAAACGCCAACAAGGACATTTTCTGGAAAAGGTGACGGCCCGGATGCAAAGCGGCGGCGGACGCGCATTTCTCGAAAATAACGAGCTGGCCGAGCCGACCGAAACCGAGCGCGGCGGACTTGAGCAAGCTTGGAGCTTTTACATGGATACGCTGCTGTGCCGTCGGCCGGGCGAGGAGCACTACCGGATCAAGGATATCGCGGTGAAGCACGGCTCGGGCACGGCCTCGATCGGATTGAACCGCTTCTATGTGCTGATCGAAGGCGGTACGGCCGAAGCAACAGGCGACCGGGATTCGGACGATACCGTGCTGGAGGTCAAAGAGGTTCGCGTACCCGTTCCCGCTTATTTTATGCCGTATTCCGAATCGTTCTGGGAGACTTTTGCGCACCAAGGCAAGCGCGTAACGGCTACCCAACAAGCGATGCACCATGAAGCCGATCCTTATCTGGGCTTCCTGACGATGGACGGACGCCATTTCTACACCCGCGAACGTTCCCCGTACAAAAAGCGCTTAAAGCTTGAGGCGCTGCAAACGACCGGGGATATGGAGCGCGTGCTGACGATCATGGGACAGCTGACCGCCAAGATGCACGCGCGGGCCGACTTCGATGTGAGTTTGGGCATTTTGCCGTATCATAGCGAAAAAGAAATTGCCAGGGCGATGGGGGATGATCCCGATGCGTTCGCGAAGCATATTTCTCAGTTCGCTTATGCGTATGCCGATGTCGTGGAGCGGGATTACGCACTGTTCACGGAATGGATCGCGAAGCGTTTTCCGGGTACGCAGGCGGCAGGAGCGGAGAGTTTAGAGCGGAGCGAAGAGGCGAGCGGGGCGACAGCAAAGGCGGAGGGCGATGCGGCAACGGCGAACAAGAAAACGGCAGGCGACTCGGAGCATGCGGCGGCGGACGATGCGGCAGGCCCGTTCGCGGCGGAACCGGCAATCGAAGACGGAGTGACCGTGGAGCCTGCGGAGGAAAAAGCAGCCGACGCGGTCGAAGGAGAAACATGCCCCGGCCCGCAAAACGCGGCGGAATAACATCAGCGGCCGGCGGTTGCTTTGCAAATGGTGGCCGCCCCGCTTCTATGCCCGCTATGAGTCATATCCGAACAGGTCCGATATCTCTATCGCGTCAAAAAAGAACCTTCGAACCCGCTGCGAGGCGGAGACGAAGGTTCTTTGGCTGGCTACTACTCTGATCGTTTGCAATATTAGGCTACGCTCCTCGAAAGTCTGGGCACGCCTCTCGAAAATCCGCTTGAACCGTGCGTGTTTCCGATGAACGCAAAGCTTGGATTTGATGCGCCCAGCGTTTGAGTCGTGCGCAGGATTGGAATGTTCGTGCGTATGACTTCCACGCAAGTGTTGACGTTTCGTCAGCATTTTGGCAAGAAAATCGACCTTTCGGCTTGTGATGTTAACGTTTTGCACACATTTTCCGCCGTATGAAGCGTTTTTAACGCTTTGGGAAGAAAAATGTGCGCATGACGTCAACATTTTTCGTATTCAGCTTCGTTTCGTGGAAAAATGTTGATTTTTCGTCAACATTCGTATCCGTCGATCGGTCGAACCGCCCCGCTGGCTACAAGCTGCCGCCGAACGTGTCGCCGCCTTGGATCGTCCCGCTTTCGAAGCCTTTGTAGAACCAGCTTTTGCGCTGCTCGGACGTGCCGTGGGTAAAGCTGTCGGGCACGACGTACCCTTGCGATTGAAGCTGGATGCTGTCGTCGCCTACCGCGCTCGCGGCCGTCAATGCTTCGTCGAGGTCGCCTTGTTCCAGCAAATTCTGCCCCTGCTCGTAATGCGCCCAGACGCCCGCGTAATAATCCGCTTGCAGTTCCAGCTTGACGGAGTATTTGTTGTATTCCGTTTTGCTGAGCGTCTGGCGCAGGCGGTCGACTTTGCCGCTCGTGCCGAGCAGGTTTTGCACATGGTGGCCGACTTCATGCGCCACGACGTACGCCATCGCGAAATCGCCCGGCGCGTTGAAATGCTGCTTCAGCTCGTCGTAAAAGCTCAGATCGATATACAGTTTCTCGTCGCCGGGGCAATAAAACGGGCCGACGGCCGAGCTGGCGGTTCCGCAGGCCGATTGCACGCTGCCCGTGAACAGCACCAGCGTCGGATTGCGGTAGGTCATGCCGTTTTCCTGAAAAATCCGGCCCCAGACGTCCTCGGTATCGGCGAGTACGACGGACACGAAATCGGCCAACTCTTCTTCCTCGGCCGTTCCCTGATAATTCGCGGCCGATTGCGTCTGCGTCTGCTGCGTCGAAGTGCTTCCGCTTCCGTTCAGCAGGTCGGACGGATTGCCGCCGAGCAGCATGACGATAATGACGATCACGATGCCGCCGACGCCCAGGCCGCCTCCGACCATCAAGCCTCCTCCGCCGCTTCGGCCGCGCTGGTCTTCG
Source organism: Saccharibacillus sacchari (assembly GCF_037722395.1). Lineage (GTDB taxonomy): Bacteria > Bacillota > Bacilli > Paenibacillales > Paenibacillaceae > Saccharibacillus > Saccharibacillus sacchari_A. The sequence continues at coordinate 111,074 of NZ_JBBKAR010000045.1, forward strand.
ACGTTGCGGCTCGCTCTTCTGCCTTTCCACTGCATAGCTGTTCCTCCTTGATGTCGGCGGGAGTGCAGGTCCTGCTTGTATACCCGTCGCCCTGAATATCGCGGACCTTCGGGTACGGATGCCGCATGGATCGCGCCGCCCGAGTTCTCGCTCTCTTTCACAGAATTAACCTGCGGAGCGGCAAGCAACACGCGGCGGGCGGAAAAGTTGGTCGGCCAAAAGAAAAAGCATCCGGTCGTGCTTTAATTCGCTCCCTGCTCCAACGCGTCCAGCCGTTCCAAAATCCGGCGTTTGCGATACAGCATATGCGCCGCTTCGGATACGCCGTCCAGCGTCTGGCGGTTGGCGAACGCGCCGAATACGATCCCGGCGACCGGAACGGCTTGCAGCAGCTTTTTCCAGCCCCAGCTATCGCGGTACGTGGTCATGACTTCGCGCCAGCCCTGGATTTTGGACATCGCGGTGACCGAAGGCGGGAGGTTGCCGTCTTCGCCCGCTTTGAGATTCAGCTCCGCCAGCACGGCTTGCTTGCCGACGATATCGGAAGACGCGAATTGCAGCACTTTGACCGCGAATACGCGCTCCGACTTGTCGTTGGCGTCGTAGCCGTAGCAAAGCCCGATCTCCTGAATGACTTTCAGCGACAGGCCCAGCACCGCCGGAATATCCGCCGCCAGCGTGAAAATGCCGCCGACTCCGGTCGTCGCGCCTTGCGCCGTCGCCAGATTGCGGCTTTCCCCGGCCAGGCGCGAAGCCGCTTCGTCCATCACCGCCAGCGGATACGGACCGGACAGCGGCACGTTTTTGCGGGTCGCGGCCTTTTCCAGCACGCCGACCACATGGCGGCGCGCGATAAGATATTTGCCGCCGTTTTGCACGTAATTGCCCAGCTCGTCGAGCAGGCCGCCGATTTTTTCGTGAATGAATTTCGGCGTGACTTTGTCGAGCAGCTTGAACGGGATGCTTGCAAGACGATCCCAGATCGGCAGCTTGCGCTGGCTTTTCATCCATTTCTCCACGTCTTTGAGCGCCGCCCGCAGTTGCGGTTCGGTGTCCGGCACGGTCTGCGCGGTCTCGGTTTGGATATCGGTGTTGATATCGTTTCGGATTTCGTTTTCCGCTTCGTTGCCCCGCCGATCGTCGTTCGATTCGTTTGCCATGCGTTTCCCTCCCGGTCTTTCTTTTCGATTGTAGCTCCCTTTATCTTTAACCTTCTTCGGGCCAGACGATCAGGGCGACCCGCGATAAGCGATATCTTTTCGGTTATACGCGCCGAATTCGTTTCGGTTACGGGAGTTGCGCATATAGGAAAAAGAATCGGCCGGACGGGGCAGTCGGAGCCGAAGCTGCTGCGCGGCTTCGGCGGCGCGTGGCGCGTGTTACTCCGCGCCGGGAAGCCGGACGCGCTTATCGCGCGCGTCCCAGCGCGGAGCGCCGGTTCCGGCGAGCCGCAGGCCGCCCGCCCATTCCGCAAAGGCTCCCGCGTCCGCGGGCGCGGCTGCCTTTCCCGCCAGGATCTGCCGTCCGAGCGGGGACGGCTCGAACCTGGCGTTCCCGAAGTCCGGCGGCGATAGGCCGTACTTCGGGAACGCGGCGTCTCCGCTTAGGCGAAGCAGCGGAGACGGCCCGGCGGCCATCCGTTCCAGATGGCGCCAGAACTCCAGGTCGCCCAGTCCCAGGGCGACCAGCTTGTCCGCAGCGAGCCGGAAAAGCTCGCGGGGCGCGGCGGCGCCGGAGGCGGCGGCTTCCAGCGCCGCGCGCTGGATGCTGCCGAGTCCGTCAGAGACGGACGGCAGCCGCGCCAGATGCGCCTCGAAAGCGGCGCGGGCGAACGGCAGCGCTTCGCTGTCCGCGGCGAAGAAGCGGACATGCTCTTGCGGGTCCGGCGAGCTGTACGCCGCCCAGAAGCGCGACGCGAGCGCGAACTGCGCTTCGCCGACCGGCTGCCAGGTGCCGGACAGCGTGCGAAGCTGCTCGGGCTTCAGTTGCCCCAGCCCGTGAAAAATCTCGATGCCCGGGAACTCGCCGATGCACAGCAGGCTGATCCGCGTACGTCCCCGCTGCATCCGTCCGATGCGGTCCAGCAATAGCGCCAGCATGGTCTGATCGAACAGATCGTGTTCGAACCATAACACGGCTTCTTCGAAGCGTTCCAATTCCCGCAATCGGCGCTCCTGCTCCGAACATCCATCCAAATAAAGCGTGCGGGGAATCCCAAGCTCGCGCTCCAATATTTCGGCCCGCGCAAAACGGGCCGAAGCCTCGTCCATATCCGCAAAGACCGGTCCGAACGGATACAGCTCCCGCCAGACCAGCACCTCTCCTTCGATTCCTGCCTGATGCAGCAGTTCTGCGGTATGATCTCCATTGACAATATGCAGCATATGTTTTCCTCCTTCGTGCAAATCGCGGAACGCGGTAAAGAAGTCGGAGACGTGCAGGGCGGAACGAAGCCGGATGCGGGCATCGAACAGTCTTTTTTTCAAAGCCGATTCCGATATATTCAAAAAGGACGCGATCTCCCGCACAGCGTACCCTTCCAGATAAAACAACCGCACAGGCAGTCTCAATTTTTCCGGGAGCGCTTCAACGGATTCGTACAGTCGGCGTCGTGATTCGCGCTGCTCGGCCACGACCGCGGTATCTATGCCTGTCTCGCTTAAACGATTCTCCGGCTCTGCAAGCGGTACTGCCGCAGCCTGGGCCGACTTCGACAGCCGTCCAGCTTTTCGGCGCACAATCGTACGCAGCCATCCCGGAAAAGCCTCAGGCTCACTCAAACGATCCAGACCGCGAAAAGCCTCGGTAAAAGCCTCCTGCATAACGTCCTCCGCCAAATAAGCATCGCCCAGCCGCTCATAGGCGACTGCGAATGCCATTCCGCTATACTGCCTGACCATCGTTTGCCATGCTGCCGCGTCGCCGTCTTTTGCTTGTTCGATCCATCCGCTCCATTCGTCCATGCCTTTCGGCTCCCTTCGTTGCGTTCCTGATCCTAAAGTGTTGTCCAACGGACATTCGGTTACATTTTTACGTCATTTTTTTATGAATTTCGACGTCTTTTTCTTTTTTCCATATCCGTTCTTGAAGAGATCGACTATTATGAGTATAGAACTAAAGAACTATGAAAAAAGAGGAATTTATACTATGCGCATCCTGTCCAAGTCATCGGCCGCTTTTTTGTTCGTTCTATTCCTGACTTCTCTATATTATGCCTGGATTGTCGTCTGGCAGCATGATGCGAATATCGCGACATGGGGCGGCAACGTGTTGGCTTTGACCGGCAGCTTGATCTCCGCGCTTTGGCTGATGGGCGCCGCGAAATACGGCTCCCGCGATAACCGGACGTTTTGGATTTTGATGTCGCTCGGATCGTTTGCCTATTTCGTTGCCGAAGTGATCTGGATGTACGACGAGAAAGTTCTGCGTATCGCTCCGCCTTCTCCGGGATGGACCGACGTTTTTTATAATCTTCAGATCGTGTTCAGCTTCGCCGCTTTTCTGTACCAATTTTTCCGTTTGAAAAAAAGCTACGGCGCGTTCAAGGTCGTGCTCGACATTTTGATCGTGATGACGGTTGCCGTCACGTTCAGTTGGCATTACCTGATCGAGCCGATTCTGCTGGTCGGAAGCACGTCCTTTTTGAAGCTGCTCGCCAATCTGTCGTATCCGCTGACGCCGCTTGCCTTGTTGTTCGGACTGGTCAGCATGTACCTGGGTGGACGAAGCGGATTTGCGCGACGCTCGATCCTTTTTTTGTTTCTCGGCTTGACCGTGCAGATTCTCGCCAACGCCGTGTACATGATTCAAGTGTTCGCGGGCGAGTACGTATCGGGCAGCCTGGTTGATCCTTTTTTCATGCTCGGCTTGCTGCTCGTCGGCTACGCCGGATTTATCCAACGGTTCGGCCCGCGTAGTCCGATCGACCTGTCGAAGCCGGAATCGGGCGTGGAAAAGCTGGACATCCCGCGGCTGGTTCTGCCTTACGTCACGGTGATGGTCCTGTTTTTGTTTATGTTTTTCGGTTCGTCCGAAATCGGCTCGTTTACGGCGGGCATCGGGATTTCGATCGTGCTTATCGTCGTGCGGCAACTGTTGGTCATGATCGAAAACCATCAACTGCTGACGAGCCTGTATCGAAAAACGGAAGAATTGGAGCAAAGCGAAAAACGGTATCGGTCGTTGGCATACCATGACACGTTGACAGGATTGGCGAACCGGATGTCGTTCGAGGAGCGGTTGAAGCATACGATCGAGGAAGCGCGGCCGTTCGAAGAAACGTTCGCCGTCGCGTTTATCGACCTGGACCGTTTTAAAAACGTGAACGACACGCTGGGCCACGACGTGGGAGACCGGCTGCTTGTCGAAGTCGCAAAAAGACTGAAGCGCTGCATTCGCGAATCGGACTTCGTGGCCAGGCAGGGCGGCGATGAATTCACGCTGATTCTGCGCGATATCGGGGATCGGGAAGGAGCACGTGCCGCGGCGGAGCGGATTCTTCAAGTCTTGATTCCTTCGTATCGGGTCGACGGACATGAGATTTCCACGCCGCCCAGCATCGGATTATCCGTGTATCCAATCGACGACGATACGCCGGGCGGCCTGATGAAAAAAGCCGACATTGCGCTTTATCAGGTCAAGTATGGGGGCAAAAGCCACCACCGGATGTATTGCGAGACCGATCCGGCTTTTTCGCGCAAATTCACGCTTGAAAAAGATCTGGAAACGGCGCTCGAACAACAGCAATTGTTCCTGCATTACCAACCGCAGATCGATTCCGAAACGCTCCAACTGAATGGCGTCGAAGCGTTGATCCGTTGGAATCATCCGGAATTCGGCCTCGTGTCTCCCGCCGAATTCATTCCGATCGCGGAAGACAGCGGCCATATTCTGTCGATCGGCGAGTGGGTATTGCGGCAAGCCTGCTTGCAGGCCAAGTCGTGGAGCGATTCCGGTCGGCCAATCAAGGTCGGCGTCAATCTGTCGCCGACTCAGCTTCGAAAACCGGACGTGGTCGAACGGGTCCGGGAAATTTTGCAAGAAACGGGTCTGCCGCCGGAACTGCTGGATCTGGAGATCACGGAGTCCGCGGCGTTGAGCCAACCGGAACTGGTCCTTGAGAAGCTGCATGCTTTGAAAACGCTCGGTCTTACCCTCTCGATCGACGATTTCGGCACAGGCTACTCTTCGTTGTCCCATCTGGAGACGTTCCCGATCGATAAGCTGAAGATCGCCAGACAGTTCACCAGCAAACTGGAAGACCGCCAAGTGAACCGCAAGATCGTTTCCCATATCATCGACCTGGCCCGCACGCTGGAAATGAGCGTGATCGCCGAAGGGGTGGAGAGCGAGAATCAGGCTGCCATTCTTCGGGCGATCGAATGCGTGGAAATGCAAGGCTTCCTGTTCGGACGTCCGGTTCCGGCGACGGAGATTGATCGTCTTCTCACTTTGACGCCGTCGGAGTAAGGATGGCTGCGTGATCCTTGACTGCGCAGAGAAAGTCCTGTTCGGGGGGCGAAGCTGGGCGTTACGGGGGAAGTTTGTTTCGGTCGCGTGTTGAAATCGAGAAAATAGACTGAAACTATGTATAGGTTTTTCTCGATTTCAAAGGCGAACGCTAACGCTCCTACACTAAACTTCCCCCTCCACTCTTGCTTCGCTCAGCGAAAAGACTTTCGCTACAGATCAAGGATCGCTTGGCAATCCTGGGGGCTCCTTTTTTCGTTTTGTATAAAAAAACAAACAAGCCCTGCCAACTCCGGCAGGGCTTCTATTCCTTACAAAACTGAAGCGTGGTAGCGGAGGGAGAAATTCAGTTCGAAACGCTTTTGAACCCGGAAAGCCATTCTCCGAATCCTCGTCTCGCTTTCCAAGCGAGACAGCGTTTCGAACGGATTTTTCCCGCAGCGCCTCCGATTTACATCACCGCGATATAAATCGATACTTCGGCCGCTTCCGGGTCGAAATCGCGGGTATCGTACAGTTCGAAATCGCCGCTATAGGCCCGGCGTTCGGACGATTGCTCGTAGTACGCCCAGATCTCGCCCCAGGTCTCGGCCACGACTTCGGAGATCGGGCCTTTCCGGGTGCGGAAAATGCGGTAGCGGCTGTCCGGCACCAGAGCGCGCAAACGTTCGGTCTCGTCTTCGGAGAAGCGTCGGCGTTCGATCGGCGTCGGGCCGTCGGCGGCCGCGGATTCGTGGCCGATGACCAGCGTGTAGGCGCCGGAAGCGTCGCTTTCGTAATCGGTGTACAGCGCATAGATCAGATGCGGCTTGCGGATCGAGGAATCCAGCGGCAAGCCGCTCTGGTAATACGTACGCCACAGTTCCGGGATTTTGCCGTACGGTCCGAACTCGGCCGCGTTGGTCGTGCGCGCCGCGAAGCCCGTCAAGGCGAAAGCCGGCCGATAAGTGAAAATCTGCGATTCGTGGTCGGGCAGGAATTTGGCGATGCTCACGGAAATCTTCCTCTCTAGCGTTCGTTTTCCGTTATCATACGCTTATAACGCGGACACCCCCATGTCCACGTTGTTACACGATTCCGACCGATCGCCGTCGGCCGAATTCAAGATCGAAGCGGCATCTCCGCCGCCTGCGCGTAAGCTTCGACGATCCGTTTCGCCCGGTTCACCAGTTCGTCCGCCACTTGCCGCGGCGATTCGACCGCGACCCGATCCCCGTAACTGAGCAGCATTCCGTAAAACCATTCGTCCGCCGTGAAATTCCCGACGATCCGCACGCTTCCGTCTTCCAGTTCATGTACCAGCGACGGTTCGAATCCGTCCGTCACCCGCAGCCGAACCTCCGCGCAAAAGCGCAGCGAGACTTCCGTTCTCGGCGCATTGTCCCAGTCGTCTCTCCATTCGTACGTGTCGATCACCGGCGCGACCTTCGGCACGAACGGCTCGCCCGTCTCGCGCAGCTCCAGCATGCGGGACAAGCGGAAGATGCGGAACTCCCCGCGCAGCAGGCAGTACGCCTGCAAATACCAGATGCCGCCTTTCATCAACAGCATGGCCGGCTCCAACACGCGCCGGCTTTCTTGTCCGTTCATGTTCAGATAACGCACCTCTACCCGCCGCGCTTCGCGGGCGGCTTCTCTCAGGCATTCGACCCGGTCGCGAGTCGACGCATGGCCGCTCCACGCATTCAGATCGAAGATCACCCCCGGCCCTCGCGCTTCCTTTCCTCCGCCAAGCAGGGCCTGCACCTTGTCCGCCAGATCGGCAAAGGTCGGATCGTCCAGCACGCTCGCCGCCCCTTTTACCGCAGCCCTCAACGCTTCGATCTCGCCCGGACTCAGCATCTGACGACCGATCGTATACCGTTCCATCAGTTCAAACCCGCCGCTCATCCCCTGATGCGAGACGATCGGAATCCCGGCGCGGCACAGCGTCTCAATATCGCGATAAATCGTCTTGGTCGATACTTCGAACCGCTCCGCTAACGCGCCTGCGTTAATTCGTTCCCGATTCAATAACAAAATGGTCATCGCGAGCAATCGATCGATTTTCATCGGGCAGGCTCTCCTTTCGCAAAAGTACAAGTTTTTCCTATGACCTCTATTATAAAGCAAACAAGCGTTCGCTAAAAGCGTAAAATAGAGCGGCTTCTCCATTTTACGGGTAGTGGGAGCCTCCAAACTTGCAACCGCCTTCTCGCATCCTTTAAGATCATGAGGAGGACATCGCGGCGGGTACCGGGCCCCCTGCCCTCAAGCGCCTTCTCGTACGCAGAATTGAAAATTTCGTTCTTTTTCTGAAAATATATCGATATTTACATATTCATACGAGATGCCGAAACCGACACCAAAGCCTGCACGACCGCCAAACGCCTGAGCCGTGTTTCGCCTAACTACGCTCTATAGCGTGACGGCATGCAAGTCCGGGAGCCGGAATCCCGTCAAATTCGAAAGTCGAGGTGAACAGAACGTGGAAAATTGGATTACCGACTTTATGAACGACTGGGGTTACTTCGGCATCTTTTTGCTGATTGCTCTGGAAAATATTTTCCCGCCTATTCCGTCCGAAGTCATTCTGACGTTTGGCGGCTTTATGACCACGCAGACGGATATGAGCATCTGGGGCGTTATCGTCGCGTCTACGTTGGGATCGGTCGCCGGTGCTGCCGTCTTGTACGCGATCGGCGCCGTCATGAAGCAGGAACGCATGGAGCGCCTGATCGAGAAATACGGCAAATGGCTTCGCTTGAAAAAAGAAGATGTTGGCAAAGCCTACGGCTGGTTCGACCGATTCGGCAAATGGGCGGTCTTCCTGTGCCGCCTTGTACCGCTCGTGCGCAGCCTGATCTCTATCCCGGCAGGCAGCGTGCGCATGAATCTGTTTTCCTTCTTGCTGCTGACGACGGTCGGCTCGCTGCTGTGGAACACGATCTTGACCTACATCGGCAGCGCCGTAGGCGAGTCGTGGGAAAGCGTCGTCGGACAAATGGACGTCTTCTCCAACGTCGTCTATGTCATCATCGGCGTGCTGGTAATCGGGGGCACGGCGTTCTTTTTCTGGAAAAGAAGCAAAAGCGTCAAAAGCGGCTCCTGAGTCAATCCCGCTCGATCGAGTTAATGGCTTAGAAGAACGCGCAAGCGACAATTTCTTCATAAACGGAGGAGAATTCGATGGAAGCGATCACTGTAACCGCCATTATCAAAGCCAAGCCGGGTCGGGCCCATGACCTGCGCGGCGAGCTGATCAAAGTCGTTGGCTTGAGCCGCGCCGAACCGGGCTGTCTGGAATACGTGCTGAACGAGTCGCTCGAAGATTCGCATACGTTCGTTTTTTACGAGCGTTGGGAAAATACAGAAGCCGCGCAAGCGCATCTGGACAGCGACCATTACAAAGAATATCGGAGCGCAACGGAAAAGATGGTCGCAAACCGCGAGGTCTACCGGATGCAGCCGATCACGGCGCCGTAAACGTTCAACGATCAGACAATATCCGAACCGCCCTTTGCCGATTTCGGCGAAGGGCGGTTTACGTTTACAGAGTTACCGGGTATAGAGAGAATAACTCTGTGTGTGCAGAGCGGCCATTTCCATCATCAAGTCCTTTGTCACGTCCCGATCGGAGGTTTGCGTTGACGAAGGACCAGCGATAGCAAACGAGAGGAGAAATACCGCGATGTTCAACGATTCCGAATCCGAATATGCAAAATCTTCGTCCGGCGGCAAAGCCGCTTCGTTCGATAAAAACGATCAATTATACGTCACGGAGGCGGAAGCCGCGGTCGACGAGCTGGAGCGCGTATCCGGCGTACATCCCGGTTACCGGCGCGCCCATGCCGGCGGCTTCTGCTGCCGGGCTTCGTTTCTTCCCAGCGGCAAAGCCGCTCCGTTCACCACGGCTCCGCATCTGCAAGAACGCGAAATCAAAGCGGTCGTACGCTTTTCCGGCAGCTCGACCGATCCGGCGCTGGCCGACCTGCTTTCGCCCGCCAAAGGCATGGCTGTTCAGTTCAAGCTTCCCGCGGGCGGCGTGACCAATATGGTCGGCGTCACCGTTCCTGTCTTTTTTGCCCGGACGCCCAAATCGTTTATGGATATGCTGACGACGCTCAACCGCACCAAAGCGGGCAAAATGCCCAAAGCGGAAGCGTTGCGCAAATTTGCCCGTTATTTCGGCGAAAGCCGGCAAAGCCTGCTCGCGCTCAAACGGCTGAAGCCGCCCGCAAGCTATGCCACCAATCTGTATTACTGCATCCATGTGTATATGCTCGTCGATGCGGAAGGCCGTCGGCGTCCGGTCAAATTCGAATGGATTCCCGATCTCGGCGTGCATACGCTGTCCGTTCATGACGCGGCGGCCATGCCTGACGATTATTTGGAACGCGAGCTTGAGCTGCGTATGCTGTCCCAACCGCCTTCGTTCAAGCTGAACATCGTGTTCGGCGAAGAAGGCGACCCGACCGACGATCCGACCAAGCGCTGGCCGAGCGACCGCGTGCGCATCAACGCCGGACGCCTGGTTCTGCTCGAACCGATCGCGGAACCGCGCGGATTGATCATGGACCCGACCGCCGTTCCCGAAGGCATCGCGCTATCCGACGATCCGATCCTGAATTTCCGCCGCGACACTTACGCCGAGTCGATGAAACGGCGCAGCGGCGGGCATTGAGCATAACCGATGCAGCCGACATTATCGACGCCGACGATCGGCTCGATCTGGTCAAGCTATTTCTTCCAACAAATCAAACCGAGTCTAAAAAAACAAGGCTGCCCAAAAAGCCCCCTTATTCCGTATCGTACGGAACAAGGGGGCTTTTTGGGCAGCTCGCTTGTGAAATAAATGCGTATATGTATTTATTTTTTGCCAATCGTCCGTTTTTGGCAAAATAAGTGCGCAAATGTAATTATTCCGGTGAAAAAAATCGAGATAGCGAGCAAAAGTGGAAATTAAGTGCATATGCGCACCTATTTGAGCAAAACGCCGAATTTTCCGCGGAATAAGTGTATATACGCACTTATTTCGCACGGCTCGGAATTTTTAAGTGCGCAGATTTTGGACGAACGCGTACGGACTATGTACAGGTGCGCAAGGACTTTGGACCGACGTGTAGAGGCTTTGCGGCAACGTGCGCGGAACGTTCTACAGGTCATACGAAGTTGGCCGATCGTATTCTATTCTGGTCGTACGTCTACAAAAAACAGACAACAATCTCGATCTCGGTATCGGCAAACTCGCACTTTACGATCTCACGTACCTTTTCCCAGCGCAGTCGATCCAGTCCGCTGCCGATCCGCGGCATCGCCAATTGGGTGAGGCCGGCGGATTCGCAAGCTTCTCGCAAGGAATGAACGGCCTGCGTCAACGAAGCATAAGTCGGCTTGTTGAAATATTTCGCTTTCGTCACCAGGTTCATCACCCGGCCTGCCCGATAACAGACGCCGATCTCAAGCGGCTGCGCGGTGGCCTGTTTTTGCAGCGGTTCCAGCTCGAATCTCCGCACGAACTCCGCAGCGATGCCTTTGCCCATTTTCGCGTCGGCCGAAATGCAATGTGCCAACACATAGTCAGCCGGCAACGCAAACAAATCGCCTTCGATCTCTTCAAAACGCATCCGGTATCCCTCCTTTCTTATTGCTCGTAAGCGCGCAGTCTCTCAAGCCGATTTACAACGCGCGTCCCCAAATTCGTTCAAACGGACGCAGCGTAGCGGTATCCTTCGAACGGTCCAACACGGCAAAAACGATATGATCAAAGTGCGTCGCCCAGCCTTCGCCGTCCAGCAAACGCCGCCACCAGGACGCTACTTCGGCCGGATCGTTACGGAACACGCCGCAGCCGTAAGCGCCCAACACGAGCGTACGGTCGCCTTGTTCCGCAAAGATCGCGAGCGCCAGTCTCATTCTTTCCAGCATCACGGTCTTGGCTTGCGCCGCGTCTTCGCCTTTGAGCAGCACCTGTCCATAGTTCACGGCAGGCAATGTCAGTACGGAAGCATACGCCGGAGGCGCCGCCAATTCAAAACGTTCATCGCGGAAAAAAACGACATCCGGCGAATAAATGGCATGGTGGGTGTACATCATCGTTCCGCTGGCCCGATTCGCTTCGTAATAACCGGAGTGGCGCAGTTGGGACGGATACAATCCGCTGGTCGCGGCCAGATTTTCTTCTTGGGCATTCGCGCCGTTCAGGAAGCCGCCGCCCGCGTTTTTCGCGCTGGCGAAGTTCAATACGCCGATGGATGCCGCTCCGCTCGCCGCCAGATCGTGAACCGTCTTCACCGCCGATTCGTTGACCACCCGGTAGTCGGTACGCGAGCTATCGCTTGCAGGGCGCCCGGGCGCGGTCCGCTGCACGATCTCGGCTCCCCGATGGGGCGTAATCAGCAGACTGTCGTTTTCGGAATGCCGCTGCGCTTCGCCGATCTCGATCGTTTCTCCCCGGTACACGTAAGAGCCGCGCTTGGCGATCTCGACCGTCTCGGCCGCGATTCGGCGCATCCGGTCGCGTACCGCTTCGCGGTAGCCTGCCGTTAGATTGTTCATTTGCTTATTCATTCGAAGCTTCCTCCTTCCGCAGGTTATCCCGCGCTTCGCCCAAAGCAAAACCGAGCAGATTGGTTCCGCGCCATTTGAACGGATTTTCGATATTGGGGTCCTGCTTGTCCAGGCCGATGCCCCAGATCCGATCGACCGGACTTGCTTCGACCAGAACGCGATTTTTGGTGTTCGACAGAAATCCCCACAACTCGCGATTTTGCCGGAATTTTTCTTCGCTCGCCCGTCGTACAATGCCGTAAGCTTCCTTTTTCCACACTTGATCGTCGAAGCCCCGTACTTCGCGGCCGAAAGCTTTCATCTGCTTGGGATGCTTGGCTTGCAAAATGTTGCGGCGCGCTTCTTCATCGCGGAACAGCCGTGCTTTTTCGGCCATCATATACTGCTCGGCACAACTGTACTCGATGCCTTCGACCGTAAATCGACTCGGCCACCATTGACTCAGACAACTGGCATCGATTTCGCTTTCCGTTTTCGCCGTATGTCCCCAGAAAAACAAATATTTGATCCGCTGCCCGGCGCTATGCGCCTGACGCAGTTGTTCCAAACTATAGATCACCGATAATCTCCCCATTCTTCGCGGCTTCGCCGATACAATCTCGAAGGGCGATGCCCCGCGTTTTCCGTATATTGATCCGTTTTCTCCACGAGCGGTTCCGCTTTGCGGCGGAAAGCCGCTTTGAGCAGTTCGCGATCCAGAATCGCTTCGTAAGCCTGTTGCAATTCGGTTAGCGTAAAAAGTTCCGGCATCAGATGCAGCGCCAGATCATGATCTTCCACGCGTCCGCGTAGCCGTTCGATCGCCATGCCGATAATCTTCGCATGGTCGAAAGCCAGATCTCCGCGATCGGCGACCCGATACTCCTCGATCGACGCCCGGCTCGTTCGCGTTACCCGATGCTCGACGGTCGCGGTCAGCTCCAGCTTTCCCGCCGCATTTTTCATAGAGTCCGTATTCGCCCCGTTCCGATCAACCTCCGGCGACTCTGCCGTAAGTTTCAATTCGTAACGCCGAACATGCAGCATGCCGCCTTCCTCCAGCCGTTCCCGGCTTTCGCTGTTCAACCGGTACGAAAGCTCGAACCACGCGGCCCGATCGGCATCGTCGCCTGCCTGCACCTGTAAGCCGCGACTGTCGACCAGCGCCATATAGGAGCAACTGACCACCCAGGTACGCGGATCGCGTCCGACGTCACTGAACGTATGCAGCTGTTCCAGATAGACGCGATCGACGCCCGTTTCCTCCCGCAATTCTCTCGCCGCCGCCTGATCCGCCGTTTCGTCGGGACGCACGAATCCGCCCGGTAGCGCCCAATGCCCCAAAAAGGGATGCCCGGCGCGCCGGATCAACAGCACGCGCAGCGACTGCTTCGGCAGCTTGCGGTAATTGTCTTCCTTTTCGCCCGCCACCGTAAAAATCACCATGTCCGTCGCAATAGAAGGCCGTTCGTAATCCCCCGCGTCGTACCCGGCAAGAAACTCCTCTTCGGTCAATCCGCTCGCGTCGCGAAGCGGCTTTGGTTGATTGGGTTCGTTTCGGTTCTCCTGCATCTTCAACTCCGTTCTCCGTCAAACGCGCAGATCGCTAGTCGCCAAAACCAAGCAAAAGCTTATCCCGTTGGACGGTATCGTTATTTTCTTTTTGTTATTATCTAAATGTTACTATCAAAGATAATGCTTTTCTTTTGCTCTTGTCAAGCCTCGTATCTTATCCGTATTCGATTAACCCAAACCCGAAGCGTATAATGGGAACAGAATCCAACTTCGAGGAAGTGAACCCCATGCCGAACACGCCCGAGGCGAAGACGCACAGCCTGACGGACGGCAACGAGCCCTGCTTCTGCGGCAGCGGGCGCAAGATGAGACTTTGCCATAAGACCGCCTCGCCCGACAGCCGCGCCGCGCATGTGGTGCGACTGTATCGGGACGTCGAGCAGACGATCGGCGATTACCGGGCGCATAGCCTCAAGCAGCCGCCGTGCCGGGAAGGGTGCAGCAATTGCTGCTCCGACTATTTCCCCGTTTCCCAGGTGGAGTTCGAGCTGCTGCTTGTTTATATGGAACGCCATTGGAGCAAGGCCGAGATTACCGAAGCGTTCGATCGCGCGGAAGAAAATCTGCTGCTTTTGGAAAAAGAAAACCCGGATATGCACGCTTCGCTCACGCACAATATCGACCGCAAAGGCGAGCTGGACGCGGTGCGCCGCCATGCGGGACGCAACAGCTTTCCTTGCCCGCTGCTCGACCGGGAAAACGGGCGCTGCCGGGTGTATCCGGCTCGCCCGTTCCTGTGCCGGACGCACGGCAGCTCGCATACGTTTTACGGCGGCTGGCGCGAACGTTTGCAGCCCGGGCAAGTGTGCGAATATATCGACGGCGGGCGGGCGCATCGCAAGATCACGCCGAATATCGCGGATTACTGGCCGCTTTACGAAGAACTGGCCGATGTGCGCGTAGGCAAAGAACGTCGCCTGCTGCGTCAGTATCCGATCTTTTACTGGCTGGTGCTGTACGGACGCCACGGCGGCGGCAAAACGACCGAGCTGGGCAGCCGCGACAACTTCGACCTGCCGCTGGCCGAGCATAATGCGAGAATGGCGGCGCATGGATCATCGGCGAATTGAACAATGAAGCACCCCCTCGTTGCGTACAAATCCGGCGATGCTTCGAGTACCTTCCGACCTGACAACGGATCTTTTGCCTGCCTTTTCCCTATCAAAAAAAGACCGATTCTCCTCTATCTTGAAGATAGCGACGGAATACGGTCTTTTTGGGTTTCTTGCATGCGAATAATGCCGACTCTATATCCATCGGCCACGTACGGGGGACCGCTTTATGGCTTGTCCGTTCCGCAGTCTCCGGATTTACTTTCGGTGTCTTTACCTTTGCTTTTATACGGTTTGGGTGCGTTCTTTTTGCGGTTCTCCGCTTTTTGCCAACGGTTCCATCCTTTTTTGCCGGTTCCGCGGCCCGTACCGCCTTTTTTGCTGGCCATGCTTCGTTCGCCTCGCTTTCGCGTCCCTCGCCTTCCGTCGCGGCTAAACCGGCCGGTTCGATGCGCATGGACGTCTGTCGTTCTATCCTACGCGATGAAGCGGTCCCGGCACAAGAAAAATCGCCGGATTAGAGAAGATTAAGCAAACGGATTTTGAGGTAAAGTCAGAAAAAGGATCGTATTCGGGAGCTTGAGGGAGGCCAGTCATCTGCGTACGTTCGAAAAACAGGAAAAGTTTATCCGCATCGGTTGGGCGCGGATCGAAAAGGGACAGTTTAAACGTGCTTTGCGTGCCTTCAACCGAGCCAACCGCCCTCCCAATGCCGAAGCGCTGCTTTTTATCGGATATGTACAGGAGCTGTTGAACGAAGCAGAAGCAGCGGAAAAGGCGTACCGGAGGGCGGCAGAGAACGGAGATCCCGAAGGCTGGACTGCTTTGGCTGCCGTGCTGGTTCGTACCGAGCGGCGAGATCAGGCTTTTGAGATTTTGGAAAAAGCAACCGCGCAGCAAGTCCCTTCCGCGTTTTTGCTGCGTGCCGGTCTCTACAGCGAAGACGCAAAAACGAACGAAGCGCGGATCGATTATTTGCGTGCGGCCGAGCTGGGATTGACGGAAGGGTGGAACGGATTGGCTTTGCACGAATTTAATCAGGGGCATATCGAGGAAGCGCTATCCTGCTGCCGGGAAGCCGATCGTCTGGGAAATCTGAACGCCGCGCACAATATGGGCTTGCTGCTACTGAATCAAGACAGGACTGAGGAAGCGAAAACGTGGCTAATAAAGTCGGCTGAGAGCGGCATGGCGAATGCCATGTATCTGCTCGGCGAGCTGGCGCGAGACGACGGCATGTGGAATGAAGCCAGAAGCTGGCATAGCCAAGCCGCCGAACGCGGACACTTCGACGCGCGTTACGGCCTGGAAGGCACGTATACAGACAAATTCGATCGCAAAATCCGCCGAGTGCTGGAACAGCGTTGGACCTGGGACAAACAATCCGCCGAACAGCTGGGCATTTTATACATGAACAACAACCAGCTCGAAAAAGCGCTGGCGATTTGGAACGCTTTTGCGGATTACGGCGATCCTATCGGACATTACAATCTAGGGGTCATTTACCAGCGGAAAAACCAAATCGAAAAAGCGCTGGAACATTATCGGCTGGCGGCAGCGGAAGGGAATACGGAAGCCGCTTATAATTTGGGCGTCCATTATCAGCAAATCGCGCAAAATCCCCAGCTTGCCAAACATTGGTACGAACGCGCGGCCTCGGCAGGACATCTATATGCGGCATACAATCTGGGCAATATCTACTCCGAAGAAAAACGATTGGATTACGCGAAAGAAATGTATGAAAAAGCAGCGGATCGAGGATTTGTTAAAGCTCAAAACAATCTGGCGGGCGTATTTTTGGAAGAAGCCGAAATGCGTTACGAAGAACGATTGAAGCAGCAGGAAAAAGGCGTGCCCTCAATTCCTTTATTCGGCGCGAACGGATTGGCCCGCCGTCTCGAAGCCGTTCCGCAGCCGGAGCGAGACTTGATCGAACAGGCCGAAAATTTATATCGGAAGGCAGCCGATAAAGACTTGGATATCGCTTCCATGAATCTAGCTTCTCTTCTGCATGATCTGGACAAGCTGGAAGAATCCGAGCACTGGTATAAGATTGCAGTCAAGCAAAACGACCCGGAAGCCCAATTCGGTTACGCCGAGCTTCTCGTTGAGCTAGGCCGGGAAGCTGAAGCTTTGCGCCTGTATCAAGCTTCGGCCGATCAAGGCTGGCAACAAAGCGTTGAGCATGTACAAAAGTACGCTCAAAAAAAGACGTAAGCGCAGATTTTCGCGTTTTACGTCTTTTTGCATTTTGATTCCATCAACGAATAGGTCGAATTACAACTCCGTGGAAGAATGAAGCTCTTCGTCCGCCGGGAACAGCGCGTCGTAAGCCGGACAAGGCAACTTTTCCAAAAACTCGTCCAGCGCTTTCGGCCGATTGGCGTAGATCGTGCGCAGATCCGTTCCTTCGTACACGTTCCCAATGATCTCCGGGCGGCACAGCTCGCAGATCAGAATATCGCCGTTGCCGTGCAGATGAAGCTGCTTTTTGCCGTCCACGCAATTCGAGAAGTACACGCCCGGTTCTTCCTTGAAGCCCAATTTGTCCAGAAAGCGGTCCATGCACGTCAGATACAGATCGGTGTCCGGGCGGCGGTTCGCGATCAATTCCCGCACCGAACGCACCAGCGATTCGCGCGACGCGACGGCGTTCCAGCCCGGCCGCTCGGCATGATCCATGACGATGCTGTTCTGAATCTCGTGGATGCGCACGCCCAGATCATGCACCATCGCGCTGATCGCCGGCATATTTTCCTGGGTCGGGCCGAACAGCAACGTCTCCAGCACCGTTTCCAGACCCAGCTCCACGCACAGACGGATATTCTCGATCACTTTTTTGTACACGCGCGGGTCCATCCCGTAATACGCCGCAAACGACTCCGCATCGGTAAAGTTAAACGACAGATGGATATTCGACAGCCCGGCTTCTTTCAAACGGCGAATACGCTCCGGGCTGAGCAGGCTCCCGTTCGTATTAAGCTGCGTCGCGATTCCATTCTCCGTGCAGTAAGCCACGATCTTCACGCAATCCTCGAAACGCATCGTCACTTCCCCGCCGGACAAGCGCACGCGCTTCAATGTCGGAAGTTCGCGAATCAAGCGAATCGCTTCTTCCGCGCTCAATTTCGATCCGTCGTTCCGGCGGTACGCGCAGCAATAATCGCATTTGAAATTGCAATTCGACGTCACGCCGATCTCCAATCCTTCAAGTTCGTACAGCCCCGGCGTCTCCAATTCGAGCGCCTTGTATTTGTTTTCCGTTAGCAATGCCGTCAACCTCTTCCGTCCGAATTTTCCGCGGCTTCGCAAGCCCGGAATCCTTCGCTATTATAACGAACGGCTTGCCGTTTCCGGTGTGACAAAGCTAACGTCCGGCATCGCGCAAAAAAGCCGAATCCGCCGTCGAAGTTCCGCTATTCCCGCGAAAGTCCGACCGATTCGGCTTGCGTCCGTTCGTCCCGCATCAATTCGCTTCGAGCGACTCGCTTTCTTCGTCCCGATACAGGCTTGCCTGGTTGCGGCCCAGCTTTTTGGACTGGTACAGCGCATGGTCGGCGCGCCGCATCAGCAATTGCATTTCCGGCGCGCCGTATTGAAGATGCGGGGAAGGCGTCAGATGCGAAACCCCGAAGCTGGACGTGGCGCGAACGGCGCGGCCTTCCACCGTGATCTCCATCCGCTCCACGCCGGCGCGAATGTCTTCCGCGGCGATCCGCCCTTGTTCGGCGCACGTTTGCGGCAAGCAAAGCACGAATTCGTCTCCGCCGTACCGTCCCGCGATGCCGCGCCCGTCCAACACGCGACGAATCACGTCGGAGACTCCGGCCAGTACGCGGTCGCCCGCTTCGTGCCCGAACGTGTCGTTGACCTTTTTGAAATGATCCACGTCGAACATGATGACCGAGACGCCGGGCCCGCCCGGCGCCAGTTCGCGCAAAGCCTGCTCGGACTTTTCGATTAACGCGTTTTTATTGAACAAGCCCGTCAAGCCATCGGTGCTGGCGAGCTTTTTGAGCTTTTCTTCCAAAACGACGCGTTCCGTGATGTCGATAAACGTCACGATACGCCCGGAGCGGCGGGAGTCGCGGTCGCGAATCGGCGCAAACCGCGCGTGCACGTAAAAAGGATGCACGGTATCCAACTTCAGATCGTGCTCGCTGCCCAGTCTTACGCATTCCGCTATCGTCGGATGCGACGCAAGCACTTCCGACGCGCCGCGCCCGATACTGCTTTTGCTCAATTCCGGCACGAGTCGCAACATCGCCGGATTGTAATCCACGACGAAGTCTTGTTCGTTCAGCACCAGCACGCCGTCGCCCATGCTTTCGAACACGATCTCGCGCGCGATCGGCGCCACGTTAAACATGCGGAACCGGAAGATCGCCATGCTGTGAAAAACAAACGACACGCTGATAAACACCGGTCCCAGATCGATCCCGTACGGACTTTTGCCGGCCAGATAATACAGGTTGCCGGCCACCGGCACCAGCATGCCCGCCGTCATGGCGAGCATCTGCAACCGGAAACGCTGGCGCGCTTTGAGCATCCGCATAAGCAGCACGGAGATCGATACCGCCAAGCAGCCGTACAGATACACCGTATGCACGAGATACCACGGCCCTTTTCCCAACTCGACTACCGGGAACGGCGCGTCCGCCCGCAGGCCGACCGACGTGTAGTACAAATGATGGAACTCGTTCGTATGCTGCAACACGAACGTCAGCATGGGGATAATGAACAGCGCCCGTCTTTTCCACGGACCGAGACGCATATCCGTATATTCCAGACACATGAGCAGCGTGAACACGGGCAAAAAAGGCAGCGAAAAATATTCGATCCCGATCCAGAATTTGATCTGGTTCAGGTCGCCGCTCGTCAATTCGAACGCGTACCCGAACGCCAGAATCGAAGCCATGAGCGCGGCCAAAATATAATAACGCCCACCCGGAGCATTGCGGAAACGAAGCATGGCGTACATCGCCAGAAAAAGGCTCAGCGCTCCCCCTATCAGAATGACCGACACGTATACGAGTAATTGCTGAGACATTTTCACCTACTCCATCCGATAATGATCCAAGTTTTAGACATCAGAACCGACGTTGCCTGTAAGCCGATTCGTTTCCGGCGCAGGCCTCGGTCTTCTTAACCATTTCCTGTCTATACATATCATACGTATTATAAAGCAATTTAGCTTACATTAACCAAAAAGATATTGCGGATTGCTTGTCATTTCGTCGTCAAAACGTCGAAAACCGCTTCGCATTCGATGCAAAGCGGTTGAGTATCGCCTATAAACCAGACCGGATTTCGATCAATCAGCCTTTGATCTCCGCGATCGCCCGATCCAGAGCGGCCGCGATGCGATCGCACAATGCGTCGAATTCCGGGTCTTCTTTTTGCGCTTCCGGGTTCGCCAACGCATATTCGACGGCTTCCCGCAGTCCTTGATCGCCGCGCGTCGTCGCGACGAAGTCAGGCACCAGCCGCTTCAGCTTCGCGTTATCGAACACGACGGTATTCGCTTTGTCGCCGAGCAGGCTGCCGCGATAATCCTCGTCGCTGACCGCGTCCAGGAAAGTCGACGGCACGTATAGCGGGTTCAGCTTCACGCCCAGCGCCGACGCGATGATCTCGTGAATCTGATTCCAGGTCAACGATTCGTCCGACATGATCTGCACGGCTTCGCCGATCGCGCGGATATTGCCCATCAGTCCGACGAAGCCTTTGGCGAAGTCGCGGCTATGCGTGATCGTCCAAAGCGACGTGCCGTCGCCGTGGATCACGACCGGTTTGTTTTCCAGCATTCTTTTCAACACGACCCAGGAGCCGTTCCCGCCGTGCACGCCGACCGGGACCGAACGCTCGCTGTACGTATGGCTCGGGCGCACGATCGTCACCGGGAAGCCTTGTTCGCGATACTGCTTCAGCAGATAGTCTTCGCAGGCGATCTTGTTGCGGGAATATTCCCAGAACGGATTCGCGAGCGGCGTGCCTTCGTTGATCCGGTAATCCGCCGGCGGCGACTGGTAAGCCGAAGCGGAGCTGATAAAGATATATTGTTTCGTTTTATCCTTGAACAGACGGTAATCCCGTTCCACCTGCTCCGGCGTGAACGCGATAAACTCGGCGACCACGTCGAACTCCAGATCGGCGATCAGTTCCGCCACCTTGGCTTCGTCGTTGATATCGCCCGTCAAGATCTTCGCGCCTTCCGGCAGCCCTTCGTTGCGATTGCCCCGGTTCAACAGATACAATTCATGCCCCTGCGTCAGCAGCAGCTTGGTAATCTCCGTACTGATGGTGCCCGTTCCCCCGATAAACAGTGCTTTCATAAATGATTCGCCTCCGCTTAAGTAAGTTGGACAGTCCGGCCTGTTGGCCTTCCGTTTTACCTTAGCACGCAGCTACCTCGAATACAAACCGGAGGGGTAGGATTTACGGGTTTAAAACAAAGCCGTATCGACTCAGTTCGTAACCGCCCGGAAATACCGATACACCTTGTCCAGCTTTTGCCCATGCTTGCCTTTCGGGCTTTCCATATTGCCGAATTCGAAAAACTTCACTTTCTTGATTCCGACGTAGTTGAACAGCGCTTTGCGCATCAGAATGCGATGGGCATTGCCCAGCCACAATTGCAGGTAGCCGGTCGGCCCTTTCATCACGGACACGCAGACGACCGATTTGCCTTTGAGCAGGCCTTCCGGCAGCAGGCCGCCTTTGTCTCGGTACGCAAAATTCGAAGCGAACATTTTGTCGATAAAGCCCATCAGCATCGCGGGCGGACGTCCCCACCAGATCGGATAGACGAACACGATCTTATCTGCCCATAACATCAGCTCGCGGTGACGTGTCAGCTCGGGATCGGCGTGCATGTCCCGTCTTCTTTTTTCCTCGTTGAACATCAGTACCGGGTCAAAGCCTTCTTCGTACAAGTCGAGCACTCGGGTTTCTTTGACTTCTCTATTCTCGTCCGCGCCGCGCAGCACCTGCTGCATAAACGAATAACTCAAGCTTTTATGGTTGGGATGTGCATAGATCAACAATAGGTTCATAGGGAAGTTCTCCTTTTACTTATCTTTTGATAACAAAAAGGTAGCACGTACGAACTATAGTTGTCAAATGATAATTGTATATGGATAAGTTTTTTGCTATGTTGGACGCAAGAGGTGAGAACATGGATCATGGTGCTTTATTTCAAAAATTCGTTGCGTTTACGGCAGACGTGCATGAAGTCAGCCATGAATTGACCCGGGGCGTGAAAAGCGAAGACGTAACGCCTGCTCAATATAAAATTTTGGAACATATGATGGTCAGTCAGCCCGTAACGCCGAGCGAGATCGCGGATTGCGTGGATCTGTCGCTGCCGAACACAAGCCGTGAATTACGCAAGCTGATGGAAAAAGAACTCTGTGAAAAAGCCACGGATGACGCCGACCGGCGCCGCCAGCTTTTTCGGCTCTCGGCAGACGGACAGGCGATGATGGGACGCGTGTTCGCGCAAGCCCAGCAAGGGTTTGAGCAGCGTATCGCGGGGTTGACGGAGCAAGAGTTGAAGGAGTTGGAAGCGGCGCTTGAGCTGCTTCAGAGGAAAGTTTTTCGTTAAAAAAAGCGCAGGTTCATCCCGAAGTCTTTTCACTTCGACACGAATCTGCGCTGTTGGCCTGTCCTCGTCAGAGCGTTTCCGACAACTTCTGAATATTCGAGCGCGAAATGAAATATACGGAACCCAGGACGTCTATTTTGCCGTTTTTTACACGAATCGCACTCTCTTGTTCTGCCGCATAAATGCCGATCTTTTCGGACAACGGGAACAGATAG
Organism: Saccharibacillus sacchari; assembly: GCF_037722395.1. Taxonomy (GTDB): domain Bacteria; phylum Bacillota; class Bacilli; order Paenibacillales; family Paenibacillaceae; genus Saccharibacillus; species Saccharibacillus sacchari_A. Next base: position 133,519 of record NZ_JBBKAR010000045.1, read on the forward strand.
CCTTGGGCAAATGTAGCATGGTCGCGCTTGGCATGGGTTTCGTAGGCAAAACGATCCAAGCCGATTCCTTCGTAAAGAGTTTGTGCTGCCGCTTCGTCTTCGGGGTCTTCCGTTCTTAACCATGCTGCGGACAGGTTCAACGATCCGGCGCTGGCCGCCATAATCACCGCCTCGCTTTTTTGGATCGCGCCGGGCAAATCATATTCCGCCAAAAAATCATGTTGCCGAACCGGATCGCCGCCGCATAAAAAGACGACGGAAGCTTCCGCAATCAATCGCGCGGCTTCTTCTTTTTGCGTCCGGTAATCGATAAAATGGCATTCCTCAAAAATAAGATCCGCTTGAGTCAGCCACGTCAACTCCGAAATATCCGCATAGTCGACTTGGTCGCCTGCGTAATCGGAAGGTTGAGCGCTGATCAGAACCAACGATTTTCGGCCTTGTATGTCTTCATGCAGACTCCGGACCAGCTTCTCGGGCAAAAAACCATAAAACCAACTGAAATAATATCGGGTACTCAAACTTAATCCTCTCCATTCTTTGCGGCTTGCTTGGATGCTTTCACTATAAAGCACAATGACTGACACCAGGGCGTCAGTCATTGTAAAAGACAAGCATATTTTGCATATAGCGCCGCAACTCTGCACGCAGTTGGGGAGGTTCCAGCAGCTCGCATTCTTTGCCGAAGCTTAAAACGAACTTCAACAGACCTTCTTCATGAGGAAAAGCATCCGCGACGAGGAAGAATCCTTCTTCATCCCGGCTGATCTTTTCTCCCCGGAAATATTCGGTAAGCCGCGCCCCGATTTGCGGAGTGAATCTTAAGAGGACCGGAATATCGCGCCGCAAATAGCTCTGCTCGATCACCTCCGCGATTCGTGCTTCCGACAGCTCTCTTTTCACGAACGGCGGCCCTTGTTCCAATCGCTTGATGCGCACGAGCTTGAATCTGCGGTAGTCTTTTCGAATCCGGCAAAAGCCGATCACGTACCAATGGCCTTCACGAAAGTCGATCCGGCTCGGTTCTACGGTTCGCTCCATGCTTTCCATATTCCTGTTGACGTAGTCGAACACCAACAGCCTGTTATTGCAGATGGATTCGCTGATGATCCCGAGATAATCTTTGATCTCCTGCTCCATGCTGAAATGCGACAGATCCAGCGTCCACTTGTCCGTATTCGGTTTTTGCTTATAAAGATGTTCGACCTTCAGCGCTACATCGCCGAAAATTTCGCGCCGCCCGAACAATCCATGCAAATTTCTCATGACGGCTGCAAACGCATAAGCTTCGTCCCGGTTCAAAAAAAGACTGCTTACGTTATAGCCGTCCATGATGTAATATCCGCCGCCTTTGCCGCTGGACGACGCGATCGGGATACCCGCTTCGCTTATTTTCTCGATATCCCGGTAAACCGTGCGCAAGGACACTTCGAAGTGCTCGGCAAGCTCCTTGCCCGTTACCGTGCCTTTACCGGAAATCATCAACAGCATCGAGAGCAATCGCTCTACTCGCATAATCGTGTGTGACGTGGGGTAACGTCTTCTCCTTCGTATTGAATGTATGGCTTATCTCGCCGAAATCCATCATACTGCACAAAACATCTTTTCTCGAAGTACGTACTCAAAAGCCGCAAGCATAATCGCCTACGGCTTCAGTCGTTTGGGAAGCTATTTATCCCAGATACTCGTCCAGACGATCCCAAGTCTCGCGAATGCCCTGCTCCATGCCCATTTCGATAACCGTCTTGAGCGACTCTTCCGAATCGTACAAGGTACGGGAGACGACTTTGGTTCCGCCTTCGAATTCTTCAAAAACGAGCGTAGTATCGGATGGAGGCAGATCTTCGTTGATCGTACCTTCGGCATCGGAAAAATAATCCGTATAGACGATAGAATTCGGTGCATCGATTGCCCGATAAACGGCCTTGCCCCAGGACTCCATGCCGAAAAATTCGCCCTGCGACTCATCTTTGCATGTCATGCAGTAGTGCCAGGCCCCTTCCGGACGGAAGTCGAGATTGCACGCCGTAAGCTCCCAACCGCGCGGTCCCCACCAATGCTTCAGATGCTCACATTCGGTAAAGGCAGCAAACACCTTGCCTTGCGGTGCGTTAAACACGCGTTCCATTGCGAATTCCAGTCCTTCGGCCTTGATTGTCATTTCTCCCATGTCGAAATCCTCCCCGAAATCATGAATGTACAGCTATTGGTGCTTCCCTATAATCCGTCAGTCCGGCATTTGCTTCAAATAGTCATCCAGCCTGTCGAAGCGCTCGTTCCATAATTCCCGATAACCGGTCAGCCAAATCTCCAGCTCTTGAAAAGGTTCCGCCCGAAGTCGATAATGCCTGCGATTCGCTTCCGCCTCGACTTCGACGACGCCTGCCTGCTGAAGCACCTTGAGATGCTTCGAAGCCTGCGGCTGGCGAATCTGCAACCGCTGCGCGATCTCGCCCACGCTCAGCGGTCCGCCGCGCAGCAAAGACACGATCCGCATCCGGCTCGGTTCAGCCAAAGCAGCGAATAAAGCGGTATTCTGTTCATCCATATGGGTGCTGCGCAGCTTTGCAACTCGTAGCTTGGTCAATCTTACCTTGAGCGTTGAGATAGTACTGGGCGGCAACTCTTTCGTCACGCCTGCTGAGCCTGCGCAAGATCGCCTCTTTTCGCGTTTTGGCTTGTGATAGGTGTACTATAACCGAGTTGAATATTCCTGTAAAGGAATATTCGAAACGTTCAACGTCATGACTCGCCGCGGCTCAAACCCGTTTACGGATTTCTAGCGGACTGTACGCTTCGTAGTTCGAATTCGAAAAGGCATGGCTATGCAAACATCAGCCTTCCTCCCGGTCTTCTTGCGAAGCAACAAAAAAGCCCGCGATTCGAGATCGCGGGCCGGTCTGCTTTTTCAAAATCACGACCAATCAAAATAACAGCAGATCTACAGGTAAACGGATACCGTTCAGCTTAATTCATCAAATAAATGCGGATATCCAGTTATTTCGAGCGAAAAACCGGAATCGGCTCATGAAGGCTTTCTTTAAATGGAGATATGCAGGTATTGGCGCGTCGGCCCTGGCCGATCCGGGATTCCGCCGGATCGACGACGGTCGACAGGGTTGCGCTCGCCTCAATCCGCCGGTTGCCCGGCCGCTTCCCATGCCGCGATCTCTTCGCGCACGATCGGAGCCACTTTCGTACCGAGCAGTTCCACCGAACGCAGCACGTCGTCGTGATTTTTCATCGTGCCGACCGGCGTGTGCAGCATGAAGCGGGTGATGCCCACCTTTTTACGCAGATCAATGATTTTTTGGGCGACCGTCTCCGGGCTGCCGACGTACAAAGCGCCTTCCCGACCGCGCAGCACGTCATATCCCTGACGGGTGTACGGGCCCCAGCCGCGTTCTTTGCCGAGCACGTTCATCGCATATTGCATCGAAGGGAAGAACTTGTCCGCCGCTTCGTCGTCCGTATCCCCAACCAGGCCGTGCGAATGGGAAGCGACCGGAAGCAGCGAAGCATCATGCCCACCGTGCTCGGCTGCCCGTTTGTACAGGTCGACCAGCGGGGCAAATTGTACGGGACGTCCGCCGATAATCGCCAACACGAGCGGAAGATTCAACAGGCCCGCGCGCACAACCGATTCCTGATTGCCGCCGCTGCCGATCCAGATCGGGAGCTTTTCCTGTACCGGACGCGGATATACGCCACGGCTTTTGATCGCAGGGCGGTGGCCGCCTTTCCAATCCACGATCTCCGACTCCTGAATCTTGAGCAGCAGCTCCAGCTTCTCGTCGAACAGCTCGTCGTAATCGTTCAGGTCGTAGCCAAACAGCGGGAACGATTCGATAAACGATCCACGCCCAGCCATAATTTCCGCACGGCCGTTCGAGATCGCGTCTACGGTCGAAAAGTCTTGGAACACCCGCACCGGATCTGCCGAAGACAGTACCGTTACCGCGCTGGTCAGTCGGATTTTTTCCGTACGCGCCGCGGCCGCAGCCAAAATGACTGCCGGAGCCGAAGCCGCGTAGTCTACGCGGTGATGCTCGCCTACGCCGAATACGTCGAGACCGACTTTGTCCGCAAGCACGATCTCTTCGACGACTTGGCGGATGCGCTCCGCGTGGCTGATCGTAGGTCCGTTCCCGTCCGCCGGGGTTGTTTCTACAAAGGTGCTGATACCGATTTCCATGATTGAATCTCCTTTTCGATAAGCCGACTTTTGAGTATCGGACGTTTATATTAAATAAAGTAAGTAACTATAATTATTTTATATACTCATTATCGGCTTTTTCGTCGGAGATTTCAAGTGTTGTTTTTGGGCACGGCTATTCGAACAAATGAGACAGCGACGGCATCGACGCGAAAAAGAGAATCAGAATGATTCCGGCGATCACCAAAGCGGTTCCCGCCGCCAACTCGGCCGTGCGCCCGCGCGAAACGGCGCCGCCCGTTTTCCAGTCTTCGGATTTGCGATACGGCTCCGGCCTCGGAAGGAATCCTCGACGCAAATACAAAACACCCAACAGAATTAAGGCGATGCCCGCAAGCAACAGCCCGTAAGCCCCTATCGGCATATCGATCACTCCTTTTTGAGTTGTACTTCATATTTAACCCAAAATAAGGAAAGATATATGAGCGTACTTAATCAAGAGCTACGTGCACATTCGATCTTCGCGTTTTCTACGTCTTGAAGACCTATTGAATTTCTTGAACACGGAGACTGATTTCCAATATATATAAAAACGTTGATTCAAAAAACAACCATTGAAATAGAATAGTCTCTTTCGCTTACTTTCTGTTTTCTTTCTGTTTGTTGACTAGAATTTCTTAGCCTCTTATACTGAAAACAGGAGGTGAGGATTATTATGCGTCCAACAGCTATCGAAAGAGGCTTGTTAACCGGAGAACCTGCTCGTAATTATGTAAAAAAGATGATCGAAACAGATCGTGTGCTGACTGCAGCTCTTTTTAAAAACCTAACGTTTGCCGTAAGAGGTGCCGAGCCGTACGATCTTTCTTTGAGTGAAGAAGATTTAATGAACGAAGAAGTATTATTGGATGTCACATCCAAACTTTTTCGACATATTTCCGAAGAGTCGAATCAAGAAAACAAAATTACGTTCTCTACAACCGATGTTGCTAAATATATAGGAGTATCTCCTCAAACCATAAATACTTGGCTACGCGAAGGGAAAATTATCGGTGCAGAAAAAGACGGGAAAAAGTGGTCCAGAATTCCGGAGGATGCCGAAGTCATTTTTGCCGCCGGCAAAAGAGTATCTGTTTCTGTATTGAAAGCTAATTGGGAAATGGAAAATCTGCAGCCTGAAATCGATGAAGTTTCTTATCTAAAAGAAAGTCTCCATAAACTCGAAGAAAAATATGGAGGAACTTTTGAAGAGGTTTTCGGAGGTAAAACAGTAAAAGAATTGACTACTGAAGATACGGATGCTTCAGTTTGGTGGTCGTACAAAGCGAGGCTGGAACATGCAAAAACTTCTGGGGATTAATAAAACAACCTTCTCTAACTTGGAGTATATGCATAACGCTATTTTTTCAGTGCGCTATACAGAAACCGGAAAAGAACATCTGAATCACACAAAAGGAAGAGAAATAAACGCAAAAATTATTTTTCATCATTACGATGGCTATCTAAGTTGCAAAGAGATTTTTGATGGCATCCATCTTATTGAATATTATTATGATTGGTATGCGGGGAACGGGCAGATTCTGCAAAAGTTTCACGCCCATTATCATCCCGCAGATACGCCGGAAGAAATCAAAGAGTTCGACCCTTGGCATTGGCATGTCCCACTGAATCTTGAAGATAGGGATGGACATCGCGTCAAAGGACCCGAAAACTTTACGATTCATAACGTTATTTCTGAACATATACTTCCGTATATTCTACGAGTTAGAAGGTCTCAAATCTGATTTGATTCATGCAACGCTAAACAAGACGAAGAGCCGGCTCTTTGTCTTGTTTAAAGGGTTGTTAATAAAGGAAGCGGGTCCGTTCATCTTGAAACCGTTTTACTTTTATGTGAAAATGACTATGTCTTGTTGAAGATCCAATAAGGAGGAATGAAACCATGCGAACAATCAAGCTCGGAACAAGCAACCTCGACGTACCGGTGGTCGCTGTCGGCTGTATGCGCATCAACTCGCTGGAGAAAAAGGAAGCGGAAGCGTTCGTGCAAGCCGCGTTGGATGAAGGAGCGAACTTTTTCGATCATGCGGATATCTACGGCGGAGGCCAATGCGAGGAGATTTTTGCCGAAGCGGTACATATGAGTCCAACCGTACGCGAGAAGCTGATCCTCCAGTCCAAGTGCGGCATTCGCCAAGGACAATTCGACTTTTCCAAAGAACACATTCTGTCCTCCGTCGACGGAATTCTGAAGCGCTTGAACACGGAATATCTCGACGTTCTGCTGCTGCATCGCCCGGACGCTCTCGTAGAGCCGGAAGAAGTCGCGGAAGCGTTCGACCAACTGGAAGCGTCCGGTAAGGTCCGTCATTTCGGCGTATCCAACCAGAAGCCGATGCAGATCGAGTTGTTGAAAAAACACGTGAAGCAGCCGCTCGTCGCCAACCAGTTGCAACTGAGCATCACCAACGCCAACATGATCTCCAACGGCGTGAACGTGAATATGCTGATCGACGAGTCCGTGGATCGCGACGGAAGCATTCTCGACTACTGCCGTCTGCATGATATCACGATCCAACCGTGGTCGCCGTTCCAATACGGATTTTTCGAAGGCGTCTTCCTGGACAACGATAAATTCCCTGAACTCAACGCCGAAATCAACAAAGTTGCCGAAGCGCACGGCGTGAGCAACACGACGATCGCGATCGCGTGGCTGCTGCGTCACCCGGCGAACATGCAGCCGGTGACCGGCACAACGAACATTCAGCGGATCAAAGACTGCATCAAAGCAAGCGAAGTGAAGCTGTCCCGCGAAGAATGGTACGGCATCTACCGTGCGGCGGGGAATCAACTGCCTTAATCTTTGTTTGAAACCAATCGGCGTCGAACCGTTGAGAGCCGTATTGCAGCGATCAATTTGTCTATAAAAAAGAACCCCGTTCGCCCCGCGACCCGCTTATCCGAAGATAAGTAGGCCGCGGTGGCGACAAGGGTTCTTTTTTACCTATTATAAAATGACCTAGTACACGATAACGCCAAGAAGTAAACAGATTAAATTTCCAACAACTTGGGACTCGATTTTTTAGGGATGACTTTTGGGACAGCCCCTTTGAAAGGTTTGGCCAAGTGCATGTGGTAGTCGTCAATAAATTGGGCGATACGCGTTTCCAGCTCCTCTCGCGAAGTAAAGCTCGAACGTTTGTTGAGCAGACGACGAACAAGAATCGAAAACCAGCACTCGATCCGATTGAACCACGAACAGTGTTTGGGCGTATAGACAAAATAAATGGAATGCCAAGAATCTTGCAAAAATGCTTCGCGCGTGGCCAAGCTTTTCAAAATGCCAGTCATCTCGTCACAAGAATGGACATGGACGCCAGCTTCCAATAAGGTTGGAGCCACTTGGTACACCTCACAGCCTTGACTACCCTCTTGACGGGACGAAATGGAACAGATTCGTCTATACTTTGTTTATTTATTAGCGCTATTATGTACTAGCTAACGATCGCTGAACTTAATCCGTCGGCTGTCCAGCCGCTTCCCATACCGCAATCTCTTCACGTACGAACGGAGCTATTTTCGTGCCGAGCAGTTCCACCGAACGCAGCACATCGTCGTGATTCTTCGTGCCAACCGATGCGTAAAACATGAAGCGGGTGATGCACACCTTTTTACGCAGATCGATGATTTTCTTGGTAACGGTCTCAGGACTCCCTACATACAGAGCGCCTTTTACTCCGCGCACGGCATCGTAGCGAAAAAACAACCCTGATGTCCGGCCGGAGAACTGCAAAGCAACGAGTTACAGCAGCCCATGCACTGGCACATTACGGCTCCTTCATAGCTTGCCTCATTTTCTTGATACGACGCCGATCTGGTTCGCTTGTGACGACTTCCAACGAATTCCTCTCCTCTTTTTTCAAAAATGGTTTCAGCTACACAGTACAATGCTTATCGAATGCGATCTGGAAAAAGTCAAGTATGTGGTAAGAACCGCAAAGGAAAAATAAGAATTTAAAAACCGCTCCTTATGATAAAGGAGCGGCAGATCTTTCATTTTTTGTATTTTAGCAGTTCTTCAACCAGAACATGCACTCGAGTGGATGGCTTATTACTTTCTGGATCAATAGGGTCGTACAGCTTCAGAAGATTCTTAGCATTATTAATCGCTTGCGTCTGACTCCCCCCACTTCTCAACAACAGTTCGTGAATGTTCTTCTCATTTTTTTCATACTTAACACCGAGAAGCTTGTTAAGCTTGGTCATATAATCTTGCCTATTCACGCCTGTATTCAGATACTCAAAGTGAAGAATATACCACAATTCAAAGGCTTCGTTAGAATAAGCTACCTGAATGTCATTTCGACCCGCTTTAGCGATCGCTTCATTAAAATTATCTTTTGGAAAACTGTCTCGATCAAATACACACCATACTTGGTCGTAAGCGATTCGACTTCTCTTTCTCTTACTCTTGTTGATTTCATTTATTGCACAATCGACTACAGTTAGAGGCGAACCGCCAACACCGACCATATGTGTATTACTCAGACCAAACCCTTGAAAATACTGAGGCTCGCTTTTTGTTCCTTCACACACAATCAGAAATAGATCTCGGTCTTTCCCCTTCTGTTCAGTGTCACGCTTATAAGAAGCAGCATCGCGAAGTTTTCTCTTTTTGAAAAGATCATCACTCCCCATCTAAAGAAGTCTCTCCTTCTTCGGTAAAATGAAACTCTCCAATAAATGGAATGGATCCGTATTTACCGAGTAAATAGTCTTTTTCATAAGAAGCATCACTTCTTACTTTAAAATCAGATAAAGAGTACAAATCTGTAGCCCCGTAACGATCCTTCTCTGCAAACCAAATCTGATCTCTTCTAAAGTGATCTCTATGAAGTAAGTTCGTATCATGTGAATTAAAAATCAACTGAGCCTCATGAGGGTTGTGAATATTAGAATTAAATAAGCTAATAATAAACTGAGTGAGGATTGGATGCAGTTTGGCATCTAACTCATCTACGACTAGAACTTTCCCTTGTTTCAAAGTATCCATAATCGGTGCCAATAACGAGAACAACTTTCTAGTGCCTTCGGATTCTTCCTCCATAAGTTTGAACTCTTCATAACTTACGAAACGATCTTCGACATCAAACTTTTTATGGAAAGTTTTGATTTCCTCATTTTTGATTTCTTTGACACTCGCACGATCCAATCCTCTTAAACTTTCTCCTAGCTTAAAGATCGCATCTAATACCTCTCCCGGTACTTCTTCTTCAAAAAGATCGATATCTTCAAAACCAAGATCAACATTTCGAAGCATATCTAAAAGTTCTTTTTTAAACTCTTTGTTTTTCAAATGCCGATGGAGCATCGGAAAGTTTGCATTAACCAGACCCGAAACAATGTTAAAAGAACGAAACCAACTCAAGACTTTATTAGAGATATCTCCTTTGAAGTTCGCTGCCACTGATAAAAACAATGCATTATTACGAGTAAGATCTGTTAGCATTTTTCCTTCAGCAAACAACTCACTAACTTCAAAATCCTCTTTCTCTCGATCAAACAGCAGTTGTTCTTTGTTTTTTTTCATTTGAAACAACCATTCACTCACCACTTCTTGGCAATTCACTTCAAAACCGTAACGATAAATTCGATCTTCTTTGATAAAAACAATCTCAAAAAAACTAGGTAGCTGCTCATTATACGTATTTAATTTAAACGGAACGACCTCAATTTCTTCTCCAGCCTGACTTTCCTTCGATGAATTCCGTACCATTTGGCTCATAAAAGTCATAGCTTTAAACAAGTTACTTTTCCCACTTGCGTTAGCTCCATACAAAACAGAACTCTTCAACAAATCAATATTATTAATCGCATTAAAAGTATGTGTGTCCCGATGTTCCCTAATCGAAGAAGCAACCATCTTGAACGTCACTTTATCTTTGAACGACAGAAAGTTCCCAACCGTAAACTCCATTAGCATAAAATCACCTCTTAATACGTAATATACTATGTAAAAGAGCCGAAAACTACTTTTTTTCTTATGTTTTTGGGGTTTTCGGAGATTTTTTCTCCAAAAAGTGGATTGTAAAACGAATTGCAACACCTTGAATGAAAATAAAAAACTCAGGCTCTTCACCACAAAATGACCTAGTCCCTTATCAACTCTTAATCATAGGATGATGTTCGCTGAAACCTCACACGCCTTAGGTAGTTTTTCGTTTCGGACGAGCGCAACCTTACCTTCATCGGGTACAGAGTACTCATTAAGCTTCCGGCCGCACCACCTGCGCCTTCAGCTTTTCCGTTCCGCTATGTAACGTCGAACTGTAAAGCTCAACCAATCGCCGCCCGACCGCATCCAGATCCAGCCCGAACGCAAGTTCTCGGCCATTCCCGGTCAGATCAGGCAACATGCGTTCCGTAATTCCCCGAATCCCGCGTTCAAAAGTCTCCAGATCCCGGGCCTTATACACGGTGCCCCCATCTTCCAGCCATTCCGCATAGATCGGCAAGTCGCGCACAAGCACAGGAATTCCCGCAGCCAGCGCTTCCAGCAGCACAATCCCTTCCGTCTCCTCGTGTGTGGCGAACAGGAACAGATCGCTGCCGCAATAGGCGTCCCGCAGCTCCTCCCGATTCACGTAGCCGGGAAAATGCAGGTTCGGCAGCTTCGTCTCAACCGCTTCGCGAATCTTGGCAGGCACCATATAAAGCGGCGTAAAGCCGAACCAATAAAACTCGTGATCCGGCATCCGACGCGCCAATTCGACGAAGTCCAATACCCCTTTGCGCTCGATATAGTGTCCGACGGAGATGACGACTTTCGCCTCGCCTGACAACCCGTGCTTATGACGGAAACGTTGACCTGCTTGTGCATCCGGCGCGAAAAAAGCACTATCTACGCCATTCGACAGACTTACGATTGGCGGGATTTTTCCGTAGGCTTGAATCAGACCTTTGGAATATTCGGTTGGAGTAATCAGCAAGTCAGCACTGCGATAGCAACGCAAAATCCACTGCTTGAACAGCGGCGCAGCCAGGTTCGAACCGATGAATGAATTACGAAAATCCTCCATGGTGGAGTGCGCATGGTAAACGACTTTTTTGCCTTTGCGTTTGGCTTTGCGCGCCATGCGCAGCGAATCCGGGAAAATGGTATTCAGATGCACAAGGTCGTAATCGTCTTGCTCGTCCATCGTATAATCGACGCCAAGCCGTTCCATTGCCTCGCGCTGATGACGGATCGCTTCGCCCACGCCGCTGCGACTCACCGTTTTTAGCGAGCCGGCATACAGCAATATTTTCATCAAAATTCCTTCCCTTCCGAAGCGTGACGCTACAGGGGATCGAGGAAGCCGCTACAACTCCTGCTCTCCCCTTATACAATGCCAAGCAGTCTTGCAAAATAAGTAATCGCCGTACTCAGGCCGAAGCTGTAAGCCGCGATTGCCAAAGGCTTGCCGAGCAGGATGATCGTGGTAAAACGACGGAACGTCATCTTCGTTGTCCCCGCCAGATAGCACAGGAAATCGTCCGGCGCGACCGGCATGAAGATCGCCACGGCAAACAGGTTATTGAAGCGGCGCCCTTCCGTCCAGTGATTATATTTGGCCCGAAGCTTCGGACTGAACATGCTTTCGATAATCGGTTGGCCGTATTTACGTGCCAATAAGAACGCCGCAAGGGAACCGAGGCAGATGCCGACGTAATTGTAGATAAACCCGGCCAGCGGTCCGAAGACCAATATGCCCGCCACGCAGCCGATGCCTCCCGGCAGAATCGGAATGACCACCTGTACAGCCTGGAACACCACGAAGATCAGCGGCGCCCACACACCGAAGCCTTCCAGAAATGCGCCCAGCGCCTCCTGTGAACGAAAGATTCCCGTATAGAAGCCGTAGACCGCAAGAGCCGCGCAAGCCGCAAGACCCGCAGCGGTCGAGGCATTCATCATGATTCGAAGCGAAAAGGGCTTCATAGTCGGTTCCTCCGATTCGTGAAATGGAGCCGGATACCCGGGAGTCCCGAATATCCTTCTTATTTAATCGCCGCTTTCGTAGCGGCAGGCAGTAGCAAACGACTTGGAACGGGCCGATAAGCCGCAATCGCCCGAACATAGATCTGCTCGGCGCTTTCGGCAAACGCCGAGGATGAATATTTGCCCAGTGCCGTATGGCGAGCCTGCTGGCCTAGCTCGATCAGCCGTTCACGGCTGTTCAAGACTGAAGAAAGAGCTTCATTGAACTGCTCAAACGATTCATATTGCCAACCGTTCGCCCCGGTATCGACAACGCCCTTCAAGCAATCGTCGCGGCGGCATAGTACAGGTAGCCCCGAAGCCATTGCTTCAATATAGGTGAGCCCCTGCGTCTCGCTGTTGGAGGCGCTGACGAACAAGTTCCCCAGCCGGTAATAATCGGCAACTTCATGCGGCTGAACCATCCCCGCAAACACGATTCGATTCCCCAAGCCCAACTCTGCCGCATAACGTTCCAGCGAAGAACGATGCGGGCCATCGCCAACGACCAGCAACTTGACTCCCGGGTGTTGATACTCCGACGTGAATCGAAGGATTTCTTCCAGATTCTTTTCCTTGGCTAACCGCCCGACAGAAACCAGTACAACATCTTTTTCGGTCAGCCCAAGCTTCTTTCTTAGAAGAGAGCGACGTTCGTCAGACAATTTGGCTTGGAACTGGCCCAGATCGACACCCGTAGGTACGATCTGAATATCCCCGGGTACGCCGTAGCCGGTAAGCAGGCCATGTACCTTTTCCGTCGGCGCCACTACGCACTGTACATGCCGCAACGTATTGCGCGAGAACCAGGCCACTGCTGCTTTTCCCCAGGTCTGACTCGGCGAGAAGTAATGGGTATAGTCCTCGTACACCGTATGGTACGTATGGACAATCGGGATATGAAGCTTTCCCGCTATGTATCTAGCCATGCGGAATGTGCTGAATTCGCATTGCGAATGAACCACGTCCGGCTTCCAGTCGATTAGCGACCGAAGCTCTCTGCGGTGTACACGTAGTGCTGTACGCACACCGGGATACAGTGCCGCCACAGAACCTATATAAGTAACGCCGTCTTGCTCGAACGAACGCGCATCCGGAGACAGCGTTAAGATCCGGACCTCATGCCCGTTCTTCTCCAGCTCGCTTTGCAGATTGACCACCGAGGTGACGACTCCGTTGATGATTGGCCGGTAGCATTCGGTTGTAATCAAAATTTTCATACCTGTCCCTCGATTTCGATAGAATTTGGGCGGTCGGGAATACCTTTTATGATATCTTATATGTTTAAAATACATTCGAATGGCGGATTAAACAATCCTAAACAATTGTTAACATTCATTTTAAACTCCGAGCTATTCGCTTGACCAAGCTTAATTGCCCTAAATCCCGACGATGATCGGCGTTTACGGGTCATGTCTTACGACGATTCACGACAGATCCGCCCCTGCATGGCATATCGGGCAAACCCAAATCAAATCGCCTACTACAGCTACGTTCCTGCTTCTATTATGTTCCAAAATTATACAACTCATTCACCAAAAAGTCATGGGAAATCCGTATAAAAACAGTTATAATCATTGTTCGAACGCACAATCGGAAAAGGAAGCGTGATCGGCATGTTTCAACTCTCTGAAAAACAAGCGCAAGAGATCGTAGACAAAATGATGCGGGATATTCCCTACAATATAAACATCATGAACGACCGCGGCGTTATCGTGGGCAGCGGAAATCGTGAGCGGATCGGCACGGTTCATGATGCAGCCGTACGCGCGCTTGCCACGGGACGCATGGTTGAAGTATTGGAAGACGGCAAATACGAGAAAAAAGGCACCAACGAGCCGATTGTAATCGGTGATCAAAGGGTGGGCGTGATCGGAATCAGCGGCGAGCCGGATGAAGTGCGTCCTTTCTGCAATATCGTGCGCACGACCGTCTCGTTACTGGTCGAGCAAAAAACAGCCCTCGAAACGTTAGCCCATGAAGAAAATCGCCGCTCTGCGTTTATCCGCATGCTGCTCGAACATCGCGGGGCCTATACGCAAAAGATCAAAAAAGAAGCCGCCAGTTACGGACTCGACCTCGCGCTCCGAACCCAGGTGCTGTACCTGACAGGCTTTAAAGCGGCAAAAGAAACTTCGGCGCTGCTGCTGCGTTTTCCTACGTTTCGGCTGGAAGAAGACGTTCATCTGGTACTCGTGCAAGAAGAATCCGCTGCGGAAAAGCTCGCCGAATCGCTGCTGCATGGACAGCCGCGGGCGCGAATCGCGATCGGCAGACAAGAGGAATGGATCGCAGACAGCTTTCTTCAAGCGCGCGCTGCCCTGCATGTTCAAGCCGCGCTCAAGCCTTCCGGCAGCCTGACCGCTTTTCACGAAGTGGCTTTTCTAGCCGAACTCGCCCGGATGGATATCAGCCCTCGACTTCGTGCAACCGCCAAACTTGTCGATCACCCCGACCTGCTGAACACTCTTCGGATTTTCGTGGAGCAAGACGGCAATATGTCGGGAACCGCCGAGTACCTTAACATTCACCGAAACACCCTCCAATATCGCTTAAAACGGATCGCCGAGCTGACCGGACGCGATCCTCGCAAAGTACTGGATTTATTCCAGCTTGTGCATGATTTGTTGGCGGAGTATCGCTGAGCCGAGCATAACCAGAGTAAAAAACAGCAGACCTGGACAGCAAAAAAGGCCGGCTTCTCCATAAAGAGAAACCGGCTGCTTTTATCAACGACACGTTTATACCCTATCCGCAAACTTCAGTACGCGTGCAATATTCTCGCAAGTCCGCGCCACATTTTCGGGACCTGCTTCCAGCAGCTTCGGCAGCTCGCCCGCTCCCGGCACGATGCCGAAGATCGCGTCGATTCCTTCGTCGTACAGCGTCTCGATCCCGTCGCCGACATACCCGGCGACCGCGATGACCTTTTTCCCGGCGCGTTTGGCTGCGGCCGCGACGCCGTAAGGCGTTTTGCCGAATTTCGTTTGGAAGTCGATGCCGCCTTCGCCCGTGAATACGATATCCGCTTCGCCGGCCTTGCGCTCAAGCTCCGTATAATCCAGCACGATCTCTACGCCTTTGCGCAGCTCGGAAGTCGTGAACACCAACAGTCCCGCACCCAATCCGCCAGCCGCGCCTGCTCCCGGCACATCGCGAACGTCACGGCCGAGCTGCTCGGTAATCACGTCGGCATAATGGGCCAGATTGGCATCGAGCGTCCGCACCATGTCCGGAGTTGCTCCTTTTTGCGGCCCGAACACAGCCGATGCCCCGTGTTCGCCGCAAAGCGGATTGGTCACGTCGCAAGCCACCACGATCTCTACGTTTTGCAAACGAGCATCCAATCCCGAAGTGTCGATCTGCGACAACCGAGCCAATCCCCCGCCGCCGCGCGGTATCGCCTGACCTTTTTCATCCCAAAATTTCGCTCCGAGCGCTTCGGCCATCCCGGCTCCTCCGTCGTTGGTGGCGCTGCCTCCGATACCGATCAGAATCTTTTTCACGCCGCGATCCAGACATTCCCGAATCAATTCGCCGGTTCCGTAGGTGGTCGTCAGCAGCGGATTTTTCGTTTCCTTCGTCACGAAATGAATCCCGCTCGCCGAAGCCATCTCGATCGCCGCCGTTTCTCCGTCGCCCAATAATCCGAAGCTCGCCGTCACCGGAAGACCCAGCGGCCCCGTCACTTCCTTCGTATGCAGACTGCCGCCCGACGCGTCGACCAGCGACTGCACCGTGCCTTCGCCTCCGTCCGCCATCGGCACGTGAATAAAACGAGCTTCGGGATAGACGCGGCTCAGTCCTTTTTCCATCGCGATACAGACTTCTTTGGCCGTCATGCTCTCCTTGAACGAATCCGGTGCCAACAGAAAAGTTTTCCTGCTCATCAAACCGCTCCTTTTTCCTTAACTTTATCGACTATAAAATAAAGCCGTACAGCAGCGTTGCTACAATCATCATCGTGCCGCCCACGATCGCCTCGTACGGGATGAGCCCCATCCGTTGACGGATCGTCATCTTCATCGCGTCGGCGGTCACGTGGAAATAGTTGCCCTGCGGCAGCGAATCGATCACGGTTGCGCCGGTGTGAACCATCACGGCGGCCGCCAGCGGAGCCGTGCCCATATTCAGAATCGCTTCCCCGAACGAACCTGTCGCCAAAATCACGCCGGTCGACGTCGAAGCGGTCGCCGCCGCCATCAGGATACCGGAGATCGGCGCCAGGAACGTGCCCGAGATGCCGGACGCGTCGATCAAAGCCACTACCTGCGTCGACAGATCGGAAGCCGAGATCAGTCCCGCGATACCGCCCGCGCCGATCAAGATCAGTACGGTGGCGGTCATTTTGTTCAAGCCGGAAGCCGTGTATTGCAAAATTTTGTTACCCTGCTTCATGGCGAGCATCCCGATGATGCCGGCCAGCGGCAAAATGTACATCGCGTCCACTTTGAAATTCGCCAGTGCTTCGATCCCGGAGATCGAACCGATCGGATTGATCATCAATAGCACAACGGCGACCAGCGGCGCGACGATTGCACGGCCGAGCGGCGGATACTTCGACATATCGACTTCGCCGCCCGGAACCTCGTCGTCCGCGACTTTGATGCCTTTGTTTTTCAGCAGGGAAGCCACCCATACCGTCATCAGCAAGCCGCATACGGCAGGAACGAACCCGCCCAGCATGACCTGGCTCAGATCCAGATCGAAGCCGCGTGCCGCCGCGATCGTATTGGGGTTCGGCGAAATGATATTGCCCGCTTTGCCGCCGCCCGACAGAGCCAGCAGCAACGCCACTTTGGAAATGCCCATTTTGTTGCCGACCGACAGCGCGATCGGCGCTACGATCAGCACCGCGACCGGGATAAACACACCGACCGCCGTAATGATCATCGTGGCGAGCGCCAGCGCCAGAATCGCCCGGCTGCCGCCGAATTTGCGCACGATCGCCTGGGCGATCGTTTCCGCCGCGCCCGATTCCATCATCACGCCAGCCAACACGCCCGCCGCCAGCACCCGCAGCACCGTGCCCATGACACTTTGCGTGCCGCCGACCAGAACGTTAACCGTTTCTTCCAGATTCGCGCCTCCGATTAAAGCGCCTACAATTGCACCCAAAAACAAAGCATATACCGGATTAAGCTTACGCAGGATCAGAATAATCGCCAGCGCCAAACCTACCAACGCCCCGATCCAGCTGATTGTCAGTCCATCCATTCGATATCCTCCCAAACGCCACGGCTATTGTTGAACACGCTTTCAGTATAGGCTTTCACGAACGGGAAAAGATATTGATGAAAAGACGAAATCTATTGGGCATTTGCACAATAATTCATTGAATCAATATGAATTTTCGGACGGGCTATCCGATAGCAAATCGGTATGCAAAAGGAAACATCGCCAAAAAGCCGATCTTAAAAAGATCGGCTTCCGGAAAAATTGCCCATATAGGCTTCCAACCTGCATTTCTTCGAAAAGCTTGAGGTCACGTGTTAAAATAAGTGCTCAAATACACTTATTTCATTCCGTTTGCTTTCCATTCTTCGAATAAGTGCGAATATACACCTATTAGAAGAAAAAACACGTAAACGGTCGATAGGCGGATCAATTAAGTGTATATCCGCATCTATTTTCTTCAAAAAGAAGAATTCGAAGAAATTAAGTGTATAATCGCATTTATTCTCGAAATTTCAAAAAAAACGGCAAGCACATCGTCAATCCAACCACTATACGGCACAAGGCAAAAGACCCGCCGGAGCGAAAAGGCTTGCCAATCTTGTCCAGTTGCGCCGACGATCACGGTCGAAACGGACGCACGGCAAACCTTCCTCTAAGAAATATTAGGATTTAGGACGCAGAATCATGAAGACGTCGATCTCGTCTTCGCTTTCCGTCTCGAATCCGAAGCGCTCGTATAAGCGGCGTGCCGCGCTTCCTTGCAGCACGTTCAGGCGAATACAGGCTGTCGGATCAGCCGAAGCGACTTCCGCCAGCACACGGCCAAGCACCTCGGCACCGACTCCGCCGCCCCTCGTTTCCTGCCGCAGGTAAAAATGCTCAAGCAGATATCCGTCATCCGCAGGCTTGAGCGCAATGCAGCCTGCGAACTCGCCTTCGGTCTCAATGATCCGCGTAAAAGCAGGATCAAAAGAACGATGGAACCGCTCGCGTACCCCCTGCTCGCTGTAGCGTCCCAATTGATTCAAGGATTCAAATAACGCCTCTGCCCGAAGCTCGGCGAGACGGTCGGCATCTGAAGGCTCGGCAGCCAATAGACGAATAGATTCTGACAGCTTCATCTTCATGTCCTCTTTTCGAGTAAAGTTAGGAATTAACAGGCTACGCTCCAATGTCCCGGACGTTCAAGGCCGGGCGGCAAGATCGTGTGGGTGTCACCTTTGGCTGCATTCAATTGAACTTGAGTCAGGAACAGTGCGCCTGCCAGATTCGCTCCGCGCAGATCCGTATCCCGGAAGTCTGCACCTATCAAATCAGCTTCGCGCAGGTCGGCGCCGCTTAAGTTGGCGGCGATAAGGTAAGCCCCGCGCAGGTTGGCGGCGCGCAGATCCTCGCCGCGCAGATCAGCGCCCACAAGGTCGGCGCCCCGACCGATCACCGGCTTGCGGCTGGCTTTGCCGCCTTTGCCGTGGTTGCGGCCGCGCGGGTTCTGTTTCCCGCGCGGTGCTTCCTGGCTGCCCGAAGCATGGCGGCGCTTCGCTTCGGCGCGAACAAGCTCGCTGCCTTCCAGCAGCAGCCCGTTCACTTTCGCGCGTTGCGCGGAGACGCTCAGCTTCCGCAGCGCTTCAGGCTCAAGCCGCGTGAGGCGCCCGACTTCCGTCAGCTCCTCCCGCAGTGCCGCATGGAGCACCGAGGCCGCCTGGCGGCCGAGCAGCTCCTCCATGTACAACATCAGCTCGTGAAGCTGCCATACGATCGGCAGCACCTCGAACATGGCGCGCGCCGTCTCCGGCCGCTCGCGCCAACTCACCCCTTTGAACGTCTCCTGCGAGACTTTCTGTCCCGCTCCGTAACAATCATATACCGTGCAGCCGCGGAAGCCGCTGTCCCGAAGCTTAGTATGAATCCCGCAGCGGAAGTCTTCGCGCAGGTTCCGGCATGGCTCGCCTGCCGCTTTGTCGATCGCGAAATCGACAGACACCGAGAACGGAAGCGCTGCGCAGCACAGACCGAAGCAATTCTCGCAGTCGCCGCGGTATTGATGCCGGTAGGACACCGTTTCGCTTGACGTCAGTCCTTTTGAATCTCCAACCATAGTCAGACCCTCCACATGCAAAATCGCGTTCTGTACGTTTTTCTGTTTATTCTAACGCCAATCGCTTGCAAGCCACAAACTTTTTCCTTCATAACACTGTCCCGCCTCGAATGTTGGGTTCACGTTCGTCTAGGGCGTGTACGCAAACTCCGCCGGGAGCAGATTGAGCTGGATTTTCGTTCTCAGCAAGGAATTTTTCTGAAGGTGTGCCGGGGCACATCAAAGGAAAATGACGCCGAAGAGGGCGAAAAGACAGCTCAAGATGTACGTCGTTGAGTTTGCGTACACGCCCTAGGACATCTACCCCTGCGACGGCAAAAACCCGATTCTCCGAAAAGAACCGGGGTCGCCTGTCTTCTGGCTATGCTTTCCGAACAAACTCCGACTTCAACTTCATCGCGCCGAATCCGTCAATTTTGCAGTCGATATCATGGTCTCCGTCAACCAGACGAATGTTTTTGACTTTGGTGCCGATCTTCAGAACGGAAGAACTTCCTTTGACCTTCAGATCCTTGATCACCGTTACGGAATCCCCGTCGCGAAGCTCGTTTCCGTTCGCATCGCGGACCATTTTCGTCTCTTCTCCGTTATCGCTAACGTCCGCTCCCGGCGTCCACTCATGCGCACATTCCGGGCATACGAGCAGATTCCCGTCCTCGTAGGTATAAGCGGAGTTGCAGGCCGGGCAGTTTGGCAATTCATTCATTGTGTTCATTCCTCGTTTCTTCAATATCCATCACGCATTCTCTTCATGGTGCCATAAGCAAGCCTGTAGGTTCAAGCCTAACTCCGACAATCTTTTGACAAATGACCATAGACATGCCGTTCCACTTACGCGTCGGTTAACTTTTGGGCTGCCTCGTAAAAAATCCGGACCGCACGCTCAATGTCTGCCGCATCCGACCATTCTTCCGGGCAATGACTGAGTCCGCCCCGGCTCGGAATGAACAGCATCCCCACATCCGTAAAGTCCGAAAAGATCATCGCATCGTGCCCGGCTCCGCTGTTCAGCGGACGCCGGGGAATGCCGAGCGCATCGCTGCCTGCTTCAAGCAAGCCTTTGACCTTTTCGCTCATCCGTTTGGGCTGGATATACAGTTGGCGTTCAATCTCTGCTTGAATGCCCGGCCCCTCTACCGAACGTGCCAGTGCTTCTGCTTTGGCCAGCACTTCTTGCACGTCTTCTTCGCGGCCTGCACGCAGATCGGCGGTGAAGACTACTTTGTCGGGAATGACATTCGCCCCGTTCGGAAAAACGTTCAGCCGTCCTACTGTCGCCACCGTCCCGTTTCCTTGCTCAAGCGCCAGTTCCGGCAATGCAGCCACGATCTTCGACGCCGCAACCAGCGCATCGCTCCGACGATCCATCGGCGTGGTTCCCGCATGTCCGGCATGGCCCCGCACCGTAACCTGAATCTGCGTCAGACCGACAATCGCTTCCACGATCCCAACCGGAATGCCTTCTTCCTCCAAAATAGGCCCCTGCTCGATATGTAATTCCAAAAAGGCTTTGATATCCGACTTGTCCCGCTTACCCGGCAGCGATGGATCGAGTCCGATCGCCTGCATCGCTTCGACCGTGGCGATGCCGTCTTTGTCGGTCGTCGCCGCAAACTCTTCGGCGCTCAACACTCCGAGCATCGCGCGCGAGCCGAGCAGCCCTCCGATAAAGCGTCCGCCTTCTTCTTCGATCATGGCCACCGCTTCAAGCGGATATTTGGGCTTCAAGCCGTTATCCCGGAACAATCTGGCTACTTCCAGCCCAGCCACGACGCCAGCCGGACCATCATAGGAGCCTCCATGGGGCACGGAATCGAAATGCGAGCCGATCAGCACCGCCGGAGCGTTCGGGATGCTGCCTTCCATTTTGCCGAAAATATTACCGAAGCCGTCCTCCCGAACCTTCAGACCGTACTCCGCCATAACACCCTTGATATAGTCTCGCGCCTGTCGATCCTGCTGGCTGTACGTCAGTCGCGTCGTCCCTTGTCCAGGCGTGGACGTGAATTGGCCGATCGCTTCAATATGATGTTCGATCCGCTGCTGTAATTCACTTTTGGGTAAAATCTTTTCACTCATAATAGCTTCGCCTCCATCTTGGATAATCGGGGAATTTTGCTGTTATCGTTTATTGTACCCGATCATCTGAATTCTTTCGCGACGAGCTACGATTTTCTGGGTAAAAAGAAATAGCAAGCCGCCCTAAAAACAAGTCGCTTCAGCTGAACCTAGTAGCTTGTCTTGCTTTAATCTGAGGTTTGCGCTTGCCTAAAACGTGCATGGTTCTAGGGCATGTCTTCAAACCTCGACGGAAGCAGATTTTGCCGAATTTTCGTGCTGACCAAGGAACTTTTCTGAAGGCGTGCCGGGGCACGTCAAGGGAAAGTGACGTAGGGCAGGGCGAAAAGGCGGTAAAAGATGCACGTTGGTAGGTTTGAAGACACGCCCTAGTACGTTTTAGGCAAGTGTAACTTTACATTAATCCAAGACAAGCTACCTGAAAATCTTCGCGAAGCTGTACATGAATTACATATCGGATCTGCAATCACACATCGAATGGAGGCATATACGATGAAAAAGGCCATGATTATCATGAACCCTTCTTCCGGCAAAGAGAAAGCGCTTGAATATGTTCGCAAGGTCGAGGACACGCTGCGCAACGAGGTAGGCTACGACGTTGTCGTAATGGAAACAACGCAAGAACTGGACGCGACTAAATTCTGCATTTCCGCCTGTGAGGATGAATTCGATCTGGTCGTCTCTGTAGGCGGTGACGGGACGCTGCATGAGACGATCAACGGACTGCTCGATCAAAAGCACAGACCGAAACTCGGCGTTATTCCGCTCGGAACGGTCAACGATTTCGCCCGTGCGCTGCATATTCCGCTGAATCCGGATGAAGCGATCCGCACATTGACGTCTTCGAAGCTGCGTCAGGTCGATATGGCTCGCATCAACGATCAGCTTTTCGCGAATGTCGTCGCCGCCGGATCGTTGGCCGATACGCTGTCTTCCGTTTCTTCCGAAGAAAAGTCCAAGCTGGGCGCGTTCGCGTATTTCAAAGAAGGCGTCAAAGAACTGCTCGGCGGTTCAGCAGCGCACCTGGTGATCGAGCATGACGGCGGCACATGGGAAGGTCCTGCGCCGATCTTTATCGCGGCTCTGACCAATTCGGTCGGCGGATTTGAAAATCTGGCGCCGGACGCTTCGGTCGACGACGGCTTGCTGCACGGTTTTATCGTCCATAACCTTAACTTCCTCAATACGTTGACGGCAGGCTTCTCGTTGCTGCTCGGCAATCTCAAAGACCATAAAGACGTCGAGTATTTCACTTCGCGCAGCATCCGTGTATCTTCGACGGAGCCGGTGAAAACGAACGTGGACGGCGAACCGGGACCGGCGCTTCCGATCGAGATGCACATTTTGCCGGCTCATGTTCAGGTGATTGTGCCGGAGGAGAGCGCTGAAAGCTGACTGTGATTGAGTTGAAAAAGAAAAGCGGCCTGTGAGGGCCGCTCAGTATGTCGAAAAAGTCACGTGTACGTAGGAAGGGAGAAGGCTGCGAGAAAAATTCGTTCAAAACGCTGTCTCACTCGGAAAGATGGATTGGATTTTAAGAAGGAATCTTTCCGAGTTCAAAGGCGTTTTTCACTGGATTTTTCTCTCCGTCCGCTCCCTTCCAGCTACGTTAGACTTTCTCGACATGTTGAGCGACCTCTTAAGGCCGCTTTTCTTTTTGCTTTTTTGGCTTATTAACGATGAACCAATTCGCCGCCTCGTGCCTGTAGCAGGCTCTCCAGCTTTAAACAGTCTTCGCTTCCGCGTTCGGCTTTGCTGCCGGATAGGCGTACCCATTTTAATGCGGGCAGGTCAAGCAATAGCTTGGGATCGGAGAAAGATGTTTTGCTGAGATCGAGGCGTTCCAAGCTGGTCAGAGTGAGCAGAAAATCCCAGGCTTTAGGCTTGAGCAGGGTGACGTCGAGATTTTTCAGGTGGGTCATGCCTTCGAGCGGACGTAGATCTTTTACTTTTGTGCCCCAGATCCATAGCAGTTCGAGTTTGGGAAATTGCTCGCGAATGCCTTCGATAGATTCCAGCTTTGTTTTTTCCGCATACAGGATTTGAAGCTCCGGGCAGCGTCCCATCTCTCTAAAGCTTCGAATCTGCGAACCGCGCAGGCGAAGGTCGTGAATCGAAGGATGGTTATGGAAGCCGCCGAGATCGGAGACTTGGCAGAAGTTTGCATCCAGAATTCGCAGCCGCGTCAGCTCCGCCACATGATCGAGATTCGTCAACCGCTTGGGTGAAAGCAGTCGGATTTCTTCGATGTTCGGAAATACGCGAAGCGAACCCAAGTCTTCCAATCCGCAGGTCTGTGCGCCTAAAGATACTTTGCGCACGGAAGGTGCCGACGCATAAGGCGGAACACGCTCCACTTCGGAAAAGCTTAGGGACAGCTCTTCCAGCGCAGGAGGCAGCTCGTTTGGGCTTTGGTAATTGAAGCGGGACAAGCCGAGTTGCCGCAGGCTTTTTAAAGGGGTCAGCAGGTCCGGCGGAAGCGGCTGGACGAGCTGTCGAAGCTGCAAGGTCTCCAGCCGTCGTAACTCCGCTATGGCCTCAATGCCTTCGGTAACTGTAGTCTTCGAGACGAATCCCAGGCTTTTCAGATAGACCGCCGCCTCCAATCCGGCCAGGGTCGGCACGGTCATTTTGGAATCGGTTGTGCCGAACTCCAAGCGCTCCAACCGGGTAAACTCTTTTAACGGTGCGTAGGTGGAGATGGAACGAGGCTGCATGATCTTAAGCACTTCCAACTCTTCCGGTGAACCCGGCACTTGAAAATACGCATATTGCCGCTGCTTGGCTATGTAAGCTTCGGCTTCTTTTACCAGTGCTTGCCTCGACTTATTATATGGCTCGGACTTCTTCATGACGGATCACCGTCCTCTACAGTCATATCTACCGCTCAAGCCGCCTATCGGCGCAGATCGCAACAATACGAAGACTGGGCCGACAGCGTGCCTGAATATGCGGGATTACCCTTTTTGGGCTGTCAGTTTGTCTGCTAGTGCCGTCATGTCCTGACCTTGCAAAGCTCCCGCTACAAGCTGTGGCAGCATGGCAGGCGTACAGGCAAAACATGGCGTGCCATCTCGCGCAAGCTGTCTGGCCAGACGCTCGTCATAGAACGGACGACCGCTGTCGGACAACGCCAATAGACAAAGCGTACGGACCCCGGACTCGCGCATTTCGCGCATTCGACGCACAAGCGCGGATTGATTGCCGCCTTCATACAAGTCGGTAATCATGATAAACAGTGTCTTTTTCGGGTCTTCAATATATTGCTCGCAATAAGCGACAGACTTATTGATATCCGTCCCGCCGCCGAGCTGAATGCCGAACAACATATCGACAGGATCGTCGGCACACTGCTCGGTCAGATCGACCACTTCCGTATCAAACACGACAACCCGCGTATCCAATGCCGGCATGCTGGCGAAGATCGCGCCCGTTACCGAGGCCCAGATCACCGACTCCGCCATCGAGCCGCTTTGGTCGATATCGAGGATCACGGTCCATTCTTTGCTGCGCCGCGCCCGGTCGAAGTAATAAAAGCGCTCGGGAATCAGCAGCTTGCGCTCGGTATCGTAATGTTTCAGATTGCGTTGAATGGTCCGTTTCCAATCCAGGCCGCTGAGCGAAGGAAGCGGCGTATGCTGCCGTCTGTTCAGCGCGCCTGTCACGGCACGCTGCATATCTTCCTTCATGCGGGCCATCAATTCGTCCACGACCGCCTTCACCAGCATGCGGGCCGTGTCTTTCGTTTTCTCGGGAATTTTGCCGCGCAGCGACATTAACGTGCCGACCATCTGGATATCCGGCTTGACCGAGGCCAGCAGTTCCGGCTCGAACAGCAATTGCTTCCAGCCGCGCCGCTCGATCGCGTCATTCTGAATGATCGACACGACATCTTCCGAGAACAGATTACGCACGTCGCCGAGCCAGCGGGACAAGTTGACGGACCCTCTACCGTTGCCTGCTCCACGGCCCCCCGATCCACCGCCCGAACCAGAGCCGGAACCGCCTGCCGAGGGGGTACCGCTCTCGGTATCATTGTAGATGGCGGCAAGTGCCGAATCCATAATCGCTTCTTCTTCCGTCAATCGCAGACCGCCCGGACCGTTCATTCCCTCCAGCTTATTCTGGGCGGCTTCACCCAGAATAAGCCGCCAACGAGAGACTGAATTTTCCTGCTTCGTATCGTTGCCGTTATCCGCTGTATTTGTCATATTAAAAGTCCCCAAAGTCGAAATCGTTCAATTCATCCAGCATTTTGTCCTCTTCCTCCTTCAGTTCCCCGGTCAAAATTTCCGCTGCTTGTTCCGCATTGACTCCCCATAGCTCGCCAAGCGTCTCTGCGATCATGGTCTTTTCGTGAGCCGAGAATGAACTGAATGCCCGGCGCAGAAAGACTAACGCGCGCTTGAACTCTTCGTCGCCCAGCGAATTGATGTAGTCATTCAACTGCACCCACAGGCTCATTCTCGACAGGAGCGCGTAACGGTTGCGCATGGACAAGCCTTCGAACCAGCCAGCGCCCAGATCGGATGGAATACCCGGCGATAAGCGCCGGGATACTTCGGCCGCGCACTGCTCCGCGTCCATCTCGCCCCGTTCTAGCAGCAGCGCGCAGGCAAAGCCGGATAGCTTCGGATTGCGGTCATCCCGCTCTGACAGAACGTTCAGCTCCTGTGTCCATAGCGGTACGTCGACGGTATCGTCATGCTCTTGGGCAATCTTATTCAGTTCGCTTATCGCAGATACCATGCCGTAAGCTGCTTCATCGTTGCAATTGGCCGCGTCGGACAGATAAAGACAGCCGCGGAAAAATAATTGCTCCAACAGCGGTACGAGCGGAGCGGTATCGGCACGCCGGATATCGCCGTAAGCGATAATGCCGGATAAGCGCGATGCCGCGCCCGAGATCTGCGCCACATCGCGGCTATCCGCTGCCAACGCTTGAAGCACCCGTCGACCGTCTTCCATCTGCGCGGTCATCCCGCAGCGAACCGATACGCCGATCAATGCGGAGGCTTCCGGGATCGACGTGCACGCTTCCAACTTCTCGCGAAGGCGATGCGCGCAAGCGATCTCGATCGTCTCGCCGAGCAGCGTCGATTCGACGACCCGAATCTCGGCTTCCGGCGTCCATTGAATAATCCAATCTTCTGCCCATACTGCACGATCCGCATTCGTAGGCCGGGATCGAACAAACGGAATATCCAATAGCTCCAGGCGATGGAACAGGAACGAACGATTCAAGTCGAGGAAAGCGGCTTCCTGTGACGAGACGCGCCGATTTTCTCTCAAATCAAGCGACAGGTCGGTTGCGACAGCCGTCTTGTACTTGGTCAGCTTAAGTCGCTTCAATTCCCGGTTCAAGTCATCTTGAAGCGGCGTCTGGCTGACCCCTTCGGCCAGGCTGCCGATCTCGGTGCCTACATCGACCCGAGCCAGCGCTTCGGCAACGACGGACAACTCGCCACGTCCGAGCAGCGTCTGCGCCGCATCGCGAAGCTCCAGCAGCGTCGGCGCGCTTCCGCCGTGCAGTGAAGCCAGTCCTTCGGCCATGCGTACGGCCTCGATGACTTCCGCTGTCGAGCGATGCGTGCCGGATGCCCGCAACGCCCGCGCTGCCGTGGATAGATAAACGCGCGGCAAGTCTTCCGGATGACCGGACTCCATCGCTTCCCACATCATTTGGAAATAGTGAGGCGCGTTGTTGCCTGCACCGTAGCCGGACAAGCTAGACAATCGATAATACGAATAGGGCATCAGCGTCAGCTTGGAACTGCGGGAGGGCATCGCTGCCAACTCTTCGTCGTTCATCGCGCCTTGTACCGGATACTCCAAAGCAGCAGCGTGATAAGCACCGCAAACGACCACAATCTTTGACGGATCATGTCCGGCTTCGATCGCTTTGAGGATCTGCCGCTGCATATAAGCCTCGCGGACATGATTATACGCATGTTCTTCCGGCTGATTGGAACGTTCCCGATCTTCGCCGAGCGAACGCATTTCGGCCGAGAAAGCCAGAATCGAATCCCGGTACGTCCCCGGATTTTCATTATGCTCGTAATGGCGCTCCCAATACGTATCGTAGTTATGCTCGTCCGCAAGTTCGGCGATTCGCTCGTAGATCGAGAGCCCGGCAGCTTCGGCTTCCAACTCCTCAACACCTTCAGGATCAATAGGAGACGATTCTTCTGAAGCAGGTAATCCGCCCGGAAGTGGATTGGACACATCACCGGACGGGTCAGAAGCGATCTTTACTTGTTCGGCCGCATCGTTGCCTACGTCGGGATTTGCTTGCGTTTCCGGTTCGAGTTCAGCTTCGGTGTCCGGGACAGCTTTTCGTACGTCCTTCTTTTCTTCCGTTCGCCGCCTTAAATCCTGAAGTGCCAGCGCCGAGCCGGAAGGCAGATCGATCATCTCGCATAAGGCCTTGTTTTTCGCCGCCCAGCGCATCGCCTGAAGCTCCGGCGAATAGATCGCAAACGGCCAGAGCGCGGTCCGCACCGGCATCTCGTCCGTGAACGCCAGCACCGCGACCGGAGGCACGGTGGAAGGATGAACCAGATCGCGAATCATGCTTGTGGCATCGGACGGACCTTCGATCAGCACCGCGGTCGGGCGAACCTGATCCAGATATTGCAGCAGATGGCGGGCACCGCCGGGGGACAAGTGCCGGACGCCGAAGACGGAGACTTTGACGTCCGCCGCCGTCTTCACTCGTTCATCTCCCTGCACGCCTGATACAGTCCGCGCCACTCCGATCCCCGTTTCTTCATGACGTTATCCAGATATTCTTTCCAGACCAGCTTGTCTTTATCGTCGTCCTTCACGATCGCGCCCTGCAATCCGGCTGCCAGGTCTTCGTCCGTCATCTCTCCGCTGCCAAAGCTCGCGGCCAACGCCATGCTGTTCGTCAGCAGCGAGATAGCTTCGGCCGTCGAGATCACGCCCGCCGGCGATTTCAGCTTTTCTTTGCGGTCCAGCGTCATGCCGCTGCGTAGCTCGCGGAAGATCGTCACGACTTTGAGCAGCGCTTCGTCCGCAGGCGGCGAAGCCTTCAGTTCGTACGATGCCGCAATCTCGCTCACCCGCTTTTTAACGATTGACAGCTCGGTTTCCAGATCCGACGGAGCAGGCAGCACGATGATGTTGAAGCGGCGCTTCAATGCGGCAGACATCTCGTTAACGCCGCGGTCGCGCGTATTCGCTGTGGCGATGATCGAGAAGCCTTTGCGAGCGCTGGTCTCGTTGCCGAGTTCCGGCACCGAGACGGTCTTCTCGGACAGAATCGAAATCAGCGCATCCTGAACTTCCGAAGCGCAACGCGAGATTTCTTCGAACCGGGCTACGCTTCCGCCTTCCATTGCGCGCATGATCGGACTGCGAACCAGCGCTTCGGGTGTCGGGCCGTTGGCCAGCAGCATCGCATAGTTCCACGAATAACGTACCTGCTCTTCGCTTGTTCCGGCGGTACCTTGCACGACAAGACCGGAATTTCCGCTTACCGCGGCCGTCAAATTCTCCGACAACCACGACTTTGCCGTTCCCGGTTCGCCGATCAACAGCAATGCACGGTCCGTAACGAGCGTCGCGATCGCCATTTCGACCAAACGGCGATTGCCGATATATTTAGGCGTAATATCGAGCTTCCCGGCTTTGCCTCCGGTGATGTAGGTCAACACGGCGCGAGGCGACATTTGCCAGCCCGGCGGAACCGCTCCCTTGTCTTCCTTTTTCAGCGCTTCGATCTCCTGTTGGTACAGAAGCTCAGCGGGTAAACGCATCGTATCCTGCGTATTGGCTGCGGCCATTGATTATTCTCCTCTCGGTTTACGATTCAAAGTATAGGCAATGCCCAACGATCAAGCGTTCGATTCGGCAGCGCGACGACGAAGCGTATGAATGATCTCCTGCGCCTCTTCTTTGATATTTTCAAAACGCGTTTCTTGGATCAACGGCTCCAAACGGTCTGCGGCTTCGCCCGCGAAACGAACCGGCACTTCCAGCAAACGGCGAGCTTCGTCATGGTAAATGCTGTAGATCTTTTTCCATTGTTTGTTCTCCATCCAGCGCATCAATAGCTCGTACTTCGTCTCTTCATCGAAGCCGGCTTCATCAAGCGCGAGGAAAACATAATAGCCTTGGTAGTTATTTTCGGACTTCTCGACTTGCTTCTCCAAATATTTCAGCAGCTTCGGATTGTTCGGGTTGGCAGGTGCGGCCAGCGCCGAAACCAGTTGCAGATCGTCGCGGTCGATCAGCCAACCCAACCAGCGAGGGTCCCATTCCGCGATGATTTTTTCCGACGGCAGCCGATTGCGCACATAACCTTCATAGGCATACACTTCGTCGCGCAGCGTCTCGATCAGCTTGCTTTGCCGTGCCTGTGCTTTTTTCGTGACCGCTGCGCGAAGCAGAGCAACGCCCGATCCGGCATAACGTTCATACAGCTCGGCTGGCGTACGCAGACGCTTCGTGGCATGGAACGCGTAAGACAGATAGTTGAAGTCGCGTTCTTCCAGACCTTGCAGCGCGGCCAACGCTTCTTCGGTATTCGTATTTTCCAGATATTTGGCCGCTTGGCTCATCACACGCAGATTTTCGGAAAAATCGAGGCGTCCTGTGGCTGGATATTTCGTTTCGTCAGAGATCAAATCCAGGAACAGCCGTTCCAATTCCGGGTGTTGGGCTTGCCGGAACGCAATGGTAAACGGTTCGATCGTTTTCCATAACTTGTCCTTGCTCTTCTGGTCGTTGTCTCCAAAAATCTCCTGGCTCAAGCGTTCTTCGTATAAAGGAATCAGGCGTTCCAGCATCTCTTTTTTCGGAGACGCTTCGATCGCCTGGGCCGCCGGAAGGGCGTCTTTGCCGACAAACGCTTCGTACAGCCGATCGCGCGCCGTCTCCGAATTGCGAACCGCCAAAGCCGCGAGCGCGCCTTCGCGTACCGGCTTCTTTTTGTCCAGCGACCATTCGATCAGTTTGTCTTCAAAGTCCGGATGCAAGCCCAGGCAAGCAATCGCCGCAGCGCGCACCTTGTCCGAGCCTTCTTCCGCCGCGTGCACCAATACATGCAGCGACTTCCGATCGTCCGAATCGACGCCGAGCTTACGTACGACTTCCAAACGACGTTCTTCTTCGCGGCCGCCCTGAATATTCATATCCGCGAGCAGATACGGCACAATCACCGGACCGTATGACGGTAAAATATGTCGAACCGCATAGTCTGCCAGCTCCGAATACGGATCGCCCAATGCCTTCATCGCAAACGGGAATAGCCGCAGATCGCGGAAAAGGCCGTTCCGATGCGCTTCCAACACGATTTCGTACCGACCGCCGCCCGATGTGGACAGCGCGTTTTGCACCTCCGCAAGCTGGCGATACGAATGAACGGTCGTCAGTCCGGTCAAGCCGCTGTCTGCCGTACTTTCGTTCGAAAGATTGCTTTCCGCCGCGGTTGCGCCCTGTGTGGACAGCACTGAGTTCAATAGCAGCGATACGTCCTGCAAGCGCGCTGCGCGCGCTTCCGCTTCGGAAGGCCCTGTCAGTGCGGCGACGCCTTCCGCCATTTTTTTGAATACCGGTGCTCGCTCCCCAAGCTGGGCCAGCTTGGGTTGTATTCGATTCAAGCGAAAATCGTCAGCCGCGAGGTCGCTGCCTGCGATATAAAGGCGACGCAGCTCACCCTGAAGCTCCTGCAACAAAGTCGTACTCATATTCATCTCTCCTCCCGGTATTCGCTGTATGGAACAAGCTTACGATTTGCGACGCGGTGGCTATTTTCCCGATTCGGCTTGTGCCGCCGCTTGTCGGGTTCGAAGCTTCTCCGCCGTGTCTTGCAGCCTTCTTTTATAATCCGTTCGTTCGATTCCCGCCATAATCGCTTCGATACGCCGCACGGCCTCGCCGATTTGCGGGACGGGAACCCTGCTCACCTCGCCTACAATCGCGAATTCGCCGTAAGCGGTAGTGGGAGGACGATTCCAGTCTCGGGATTCCAACAACTGCATCAGCAACTCAAACCGCGTCTCTCCGTCAAAAGGTACGTTTCGCACAGCTTCCAGCACGGTATATCTGTCGTTTTCGATGGTCGGCGAAGCATGATTGCGAATCGCCTGTTTCAAATAAGGAAGAAGCCTGTCGTTGCCGAGCCTGGCAAGCCCTGCGACCACGGATAAACGGTCATGGTCGATCGCCCAGTCCAGCCAGCGCGGGTCCCAATCCGCTTCGATCTCTGCTTGGGGACGTCTTGGGTCGTTCACGCCTACCCTGTTGTACAGCGCTTGACGAAACACCATGAATAACAAGTCGCCCGACATTCGGGTTTTTCCCGATTCCGAACCTGAGTAACGCTCGTAGACTTCGGCCGGGCTTAGCACGCGTCTAGCCAACGGAACGGCATAATGGACCAACAGCGTCGGAGATGCTTTTGCCATTCGCTCGATCGGTTCAAGCGCTTCAATCGTGTTCGATCTGACGAAATAATCAGCTGCGGCGCCGATAATCCAGCCGCTTTCCCGTTTGTCCAACCGCTGCAATACCGGGTAGGCCGACAAATCCTGCGACAGCTCCATATAAAGCCGCTCCAGCAAAGGATGACGCACTTTCCCGAGCGCAGTCAGCAAAGGATGCAGGTCTTTGATCGAATTGACCTTTTTTTCCGCGCGGTCTTGCAGCTTTTCTTCGTACAGCTTGACCAGGCTTTCCGCCAAAGTCTGCGAGATCGAAAATTGGATAGCTTCGGAAGCTATCCCCGCGTCCTTGCCCGTCAGCGCTTCGTACAGACGATCTCGCGCGGCTTCCGAATCGAGTACGGACAGTGCAAAATAAGCACTTTCGCGCACCGTTTTTTTGGCATCGTGGGACCAGTCCAGCAGCCGTTGCTCACATTCCGGATCTGTGCCCAGACATGCGACCGCCGCCGGAACGATCTTCGCCCCGCCTTCCTCCGCAGCTAAAATCAGCTTGTTCAGCGAAACCCGATCGTCCGGGTTTACACCGACCTGTTTGACGACTTGTAATCGGCGTTCATGCTCCCGACCTCCTTGAATATCAAGGTCTTTCAGCAGATAAGCCGCAATAGCCGTTCCGTAGCCCGGCACAATCTTGTTCACTGCCAAATCGGCAATCTCCGAATACGAATCACCGAGCGCATGAACCGCCATAGGCAGCATGCGCAAATCATCGAAAAGCCCGCGTTCGTAAGCGGAAAGCACCACCTCGTAACGCCCACTGCCCGATGAGGACAGTGCCTGCCGAACTTCGCCGAGTTCCCTTGAAGAATGATCCGTTGTCAGATCCGGCAGTCCGTAACTTGGAATAGCCAAATCGGTCCGTATGTCTTGAACGGTTCCCTCGGCGGCTGTCCGGCCTTGCGTCGCCAACACCGAATTCAGCAACGTCGATACGTCCTGCAAACGCGCAGCGCGCTCGAAAGGCTCCGCGGAATCGACCAAAGCGGCCGTGCCTTCGGCGATTCGCTTGAATACAGGGGCTCGTTCGCCCAGCGCACCCAGCTTTGGCTCCAGCTTTTTCAAGCGAAAATCATCGGCTGCCAAATCACTGCCTGCGATATAAAGACGTCTTAATTCGCCATGAAGCTCTTGCAATAACGTGCTCAATCGACCTCATCTCCCGAAAAAAGGATCAGTACAACAGTCTCGCGATCCGTTCACCCTGAATCAACGTCAGCGGCTGTGCCACCAATTTCCCTGTATCCATCTGATGCTCGAACATCGCCAACACCGCACAATTTTCCAGCAAGGAAGGATCAACCAGTGACAGCAGCGTCGTCGTAGACTGCGGCAGTCGATAAACGTCTCCCAATTCAAGCGTATTGCCGGCTTCGTCAACCAGCGCAAACGTCCCGTTCTCCGTTTGGGCAATGCGGGCAGCCTTCAGCAGCACCACCGGAGCGCGGTCGGCCAGCGGATCTTTCAGTTGATTCTTCACTTCCTTCACCGCATCGGGAATCGAAGCGGCCGCAGCAGCATGAATGCCGCCGTAATCGGCATCATTCACCTGACGAGGGATCATGCCTTCAAAACGTACCCGTGCATTGAGGCCGCCCGGATAGCGATAGAGTTCCGATATTTGAGCGACGCTGAAGAAGCTGTCCTCTTCCTTCATGTACTTCACGGCTTTGAACGGACGGTACTGAACGGTGCGGTGAACGGTACTTTCGCCAAGTTGCAGCCAAAAGCCCGTATCCACGAATTCTTTGCGCGCCTCGTCCCGGTACGTGTAGAACGCCAATTGCAGCAATTCGACGTTCTCGCTTACCCGTCCGGCTTCTTTCAGCTCGGCCAACTGCCAGGCATGGCCCAACCATTCTTCGATCGTCGATTCGGAATCGGGCGCAAGCTCGGGGTCTTCCTGCTTCGCTTGCAGATACGCGCGCCCTTTTTTGATAAAAGCGTTCAACAGCGTGAGCTGCTCGGCCGCGTATGTATAGCCGCTTTCGCGGTCGTCCTGTTCCAGCAGCAGCGCCAGTCGGCGAAGTTCGTTCTCCGCTCCGGTCAGGTAACTGCTGCCGAGCCGCTTGGCATGGTCGTTCAGATCCTTCACGGTTCGGGCATTGGCTGTTCCCAGCCCACCGCGCACCAGCGACAGCACGATCTTTTCCAATTCGTCCAGCGCTTCGAGTTGTTGGGCGATTTTCTTTTTGAGCGCGGTCTTGTTTACTTTTTTCGGCTTGGCGGGCGGCAGATCGCCGCTTTCGCGCTTCGCCTTCGTCTCTTCTCGCTTCTCGGCTTTGTCGCGCTTGGACGAGATGTCTTCCGGCAACGCCGCTTGCTCGAATGTCAACCCGTCGGCGTACGCGTACATCAGACCGAGCGCGTGCTTGCACGGGAACTGGCGGCTCGGGCAATTGCAGCGCGAGACCGGATTTTCTTTGTTGACGAAATCGACGGAACATATGTAATTCGATTTGCCGCTGCCGGAACATTCGCCGAACAGCAGGTCTCCTTCTTCGGACACATTCAGTTTCACGAACTTGTTTTTCTGAACCAGCCCTCGGCCGTTTTTGACGGCTGCGGCGTTCGGGGCGAGCGAATCGATATAAGATGCGGTCAATTCAAGCATTGAAGCGCCTCCTCGCTTTATGAGTAAATAAGAGTTGCTAAGATTATACTGGAAACGGCGGCAAATCTCACGTCGGGGAGCTTTATGTAGGGTCTGGGAAGTTGGGGTTAGCGAATAATAGGAACTTGTGTTCTCTTTTTTCGAAATATATCATACTTTTCTGCGAGATACAAATGTACGGCGTTTTCGCGGCTTTTTTTGCAGGTTTCGATCGCCGGATGAAGGTTTTCTCGCCCGAGATTCGGACCCGGCGCCCGTTTCGCGGACGATAAAGGCTTCACCAACATATAAACACCAAAAAGTAGCGCCTAAGCGCCCTTTTCGGGATCGGTTTGTCGAGAAAGTCATGCAGGTGTGGCACCCAATTATAGGGCATGAGCAGACTCCGAGAAAAACTCGTTGACGCAGGCTTGCGAAATGCTGTTCTCCGCAGGGTCAAGTCGCGTATCGAAAGCCGGAAAAAAGATGCCGGAGTTAAGGAAGTTTCTTGATTTCTTGATTTCTTGGAAAAGGCTCTTTTCGCGCCGGCTCCGCTGTGAGCGAGATTCGAACGCTAGTTGAGCGAGACGAGAACAGTTGAAATAAGTGCTCAAATACACTTATTCCGTTCGATTTGCTTCCGATTTTTCAAATAAGTGCGGATATGCAATTATTCGAATAAAAAACGAGCAAAAGAGCAGGATACGGAAGAATTAAGTGCAGATTCGCATCTATTCTCTCCAAACGGAAAAATTCGGACAAATTAAGTGCAGATCCGCACTTATTTTCAAATTTCCGTTCCCGGCTTGTCCGGATTCGAACTGTTTGGACCGGGCTTGATTCCCATCTCCGCGATCCGTATAGGAAATTTGCCTGTCCGCGCATCGGACGGCGATATCCTCGACTACGGCATCGGGTAACGCTCAGCTTCAATATCAGCATCAACAAACAGCGAAAAGGAGCGCCTAAGCGCTCCTTTTCGCTGTTAGATTCCGAATTTTCGATCCCAGTTCCAATTTTTCGATCCCAGTTCCGACTTTTCGATCCTGATTCCGAATCTTTCGATCTTACCTGTTCTTAGCTTAGCGTCCGCCGCCGCCCATCATGCCGCCCGTGTTCGCGGTCGTGATGCCGGATTCGTTGACCCAGGTGGTGACGCTGCCCGAGATCGTGAAGGTGACGATGTCGCTGCCACCGGACGATACGGTGTAGGTGCCGCCGTCTTCCAGATCGGCCGAGCTGACCACCACGGTACGGAATTCTTTGGAAGGCGTGACCGTCGCGACGGTGTTGCCTTCGCTGTCTTTGATATCGACCTGCGTGCCCGCCGCTTGCGTATCGGTGAAGGTCATCGCGATCGACAGTTGCGAAGAACTGTCGCTCGGCGCTTGCGCCATGCCCGAGCTGCCGGCCGCGATCAGCGTGCCGCCCGTGATATCGAACGTGCCGTCGTAGTCGAGCGAACCGTTGCCGTCTCCGGTCGGACCGTATACCGTCACCGTGCCGCCGGTCATCGTGATCGAACCGTTGGCGTCGAGACCGTCGCCTTCGGCATTGACCGTCAGCGTGCCGCCGTTAATCGTCAACTGCGCGTTGCCTGCGCTCATGCCGCCCATTCCGCCGCCGCCGAAGCCGCCACCTTGTTGAGTATTCGCCGAGGTATCGGTCGTCGCGTCCTCGGACGTATCCGTCGAAGTCGCGCTTGCCGTCGTTACGGAAGCCGTCGAGTTTGCTGAAGCCGAAGCGGTCGTCACGGCTGTCGCGTCAGTTGTCGCCGCGCTTGCTGTCGTCGTGTCCGTGCCGGTCGAAGCCGTCGTATCGGTCGTCGTGGTCGTCGAAGCTTCCGAAGCGTTCACGCCGTCGTCGCTTGCCACGACGTTGATATCGCCGCCGTCGATCGTGATATTTTGCGCTTCCAGACCTTCGTAGCTGGCTTGGATATCGATCGTGCCCGACGTGATCGTCAGATCGGTCTCGCCGTGGATCGCGTCGTCGCCGGTCGAGATTTGCAGATCGCCGCCCGTTACTTCCGTCGCGCCGTTGCTGTGCAGGGCGTCGTCGGCCGAGTCGATCGTGAACGTGCCGCCGTTGACCGTCAACGTCACGCCCGCTTTGATGCCTTTCATGCTGTCGGATTCGGTCTCGGTCGTCGTGGAAGTTGTCGTATCCGTAGGCGTCGTACCGGAAACGGTGCCCGAATTATCGGTCGTGGTGCCGGTCGTACCTGTCGTGTCGGTCGAGTTGCCCGGCATCGCCGGAGGCGTTCCGCCTTCGGTCGGCTGCGCGCCGTCCGGAAGCGCCGGAGGACCGTCTGTCGTGCTTGTCGTGCCGGAAGCCGCTCCGCTGCTGTCGACGGTAGGCCCTTGTCCGGTGCCCGGATCTCCCGTTCCGCCGGGACCGCCGCTGCCGCCTTCAGGGCGTTGTCCGCCCATTCCGCCGCCGAAGCCGCCTCCAAAGCCTCCGCCCATTTCTTCGGTATGCTCCGGTCCGTTTTCGTGCCCGCCGCCGGTCACGATGTTGAA
Organism: Saccharibacillus sacchari; assembly: GCF_037722395.1. Lineage (GTDB taxonomy): Bacteria > Bacillota > Bacilli > Paenibacillales > Paenibacillaceae > Saccharibacillus > Saccharibacillus sacchari_A. Next base: position 170,631 of record NZ_JBBKAR010000045.1, read on the forward strand.
TGTGCCGCCGTCCACGACCACGTCGGTTTCGCCTTGAATGCCGTCGTTGCCTGCCGTGATGTCGAACGTGCCGTCTTTGATGGCGACGAAGCCTTTTTCCGTATCTTCGTCATTGGTCGATTTGATGCCGTCGCCTTCCGAATTGATCGTGATCGTGCCGTTTTCGATATAGACGCGGTCTTTGCCGACCAGGCCGTCGTCCGCCGCTTTGACGTCGATCGTGCCGCTTACGATGTTCAGGTCATCTTTGCTCGCGATGCCGTCGTTATAGTTCGCGGTCACGGTCAGGCTGCCTGTTCCGTTGATGGTCAGATCGGCTTTGCTGAAGATCGCCGCGCTCGGTTCTTCATCCGTGTTCAGCGTGTAAGTCGCGCCGTCGGTAACCGTGTTGACCGTGCCTTCCGCCAGCGTCAGGATGACTTTTTCTGCCGCTTTGACGTAAATCGGAGCGCTGTCGCTGTCCGTCAGGTCCACGCCGTTCAAAATGATATGCACCGAATCGGTATCCGCCGTATCGACGATGATCTGTCCGTCGGTCAGCGATCCGCTGATAACGTAAGTGCCTGCCGCGGTGATCGTGACCGATCCATCCGCCGCTTCGGCGCCCGTGCCGTCAACGGTAGCGCTCGTGCCGGCCAACGTGATCGTCGTCGCGTCCGTGCCGGCTTCCGTCACGTAGTCTTCGTCGTCCAGCGTCACCAGGCTTGCGGCGGTCAGCCCGCTTAAGCTTGCGGACGCGGTAGTGACGGAAGTGGAAGAAGAAGTCGAAGTCGTTTGCGCCGATGTCGAAGCGGTCGTCGTCGTGGTGGCTGCCGCCGTCGAAGCGGTATCGGCTGCCGAGCTGCACGCGGAGAGCGTGAGCATCGCGCCGAGGAAAATCACGAGGCCGGTACGCTTTTTCGCCTGGAATCTTTTCGTCTTTTCGATCTTGGTTGTCTTTTTCATCTATAATCGTTCCCTTCTTGTCGAAAGTTTGGGGTGTTGCGGATAAGGTGTCTTGTGTTCTTGGCTTTATATTAGAGCGTGAAGCTTTAGCTAATCTTAAAGTTTTAACAAAGTTTCCGGACCTGCCGAAAAAGTTCGGAGCCGGATAAGACCGAGCCCCCGAAGCGCCGGAGAATCCATTGTACGCGGCGGGCTTGTTGGGTAAGATAACTTTAAAGAAAAGAAATAAATCTGAAGGTTAACGATAGGCGGAGCAATCCCAGGGGAAAGGTCGCGGAGAGATGGAAAACAAAGACTCGCAAGTGATGGTGAGTATCGAACGGTTCAAGCCGCACACGTTCAGTTTCGAGACGGGCGAAGGATTGTTCATGTCGCATTCGCACGGGTACGACGAACTGACGCTTATTCTCGAAGGGCAGGGCTATTACAGTTCGCCGGAGCAAAATATCAAAGTCAGCGCGGGAGATCTCGTGCTGATTCCGCCTGGACTGCATCACGGGTTCGTATGCACGGTGCCGTGGCAAGGGATTTCGGTGCATTTTTACCAGGATCGGTTGCCGGTGCATAGTCGGTATCCGCTGGGCGGGACCGAGCATGAGCCGGAACGGATTCGGCACGCGGGACTGGAAGGCGAAGAATTGCGGTGGGCGGAGATCAGCTTGTCGAGACTGGAACACGAATGGAAATCGGGACGCGAAAACGCGGACGCCCGGCATCTGATCCAGCTTGCGCTGGAGACGACGCTGTTGTTGTTCCAACGCAGCCATGACGCGCAGTCTCCTTACGGCTCCAGCGATTCCGGGGTCGTTCAGGAAGTGCTCAAAGAAATCCACGCCAGCTATTACACGGGCATCACGATCGGCGAGTTGGCTGCGAAGCACTTTTTGTCGGAAAGCAATTTGCGCAAAAAGTTCGCCGAAGCGATGGGCATATCCCCGAAGCAGTACATTATCAACCTGCGGCTGATGGAGGCCAAGCGGCTGCTGCAACAGACCGACAAAGCGATCGAAAGCATCTCGTCCGAAGTCGGCTTCACGTCTTCGAGCCGCTTTTACGAGTTTTTCGTCAAATCCGCCGGGATCACGCCGCTCGAATGGCGAACCCGGCAACAGGAGTAAGATCAGTAGTTTTGTCGAAGTCGGTTTTGATTATCTGCATTCTGGGTCAAGACGGGATGGACGAGCCTGAGATTTTCAATGCGGTGTCTTCATTCGAAAGGATCTCGTCCACCACGCCTCCCACTTTCATTTTAGGCGGGAGCCATGACCATATCGTCCCTGTTTCGATCGTCGAAGAATATTACGAACGGTTGCAAGCCGACGGGAATCGATACGGACTATATCCAACTTCCGTTTGCCGATCACGCCACAAATACGGTCTATCCGAACGGCGTCGGTTACGAAATGCTCGGCCAGCTTACTCTGCGTTGGTTCAACAAGTACGGAAGCGGGATTTAGAAAAAAAACCGGACGGCGCAAGCCGATAAAACCGCATACGAAATACGAAGGATTCGCCAGGGGCATACGCCTTGTTCCGAATCCTTTTTTTGCTGCACCAACCGCTTCCGACCGTCGTTTCCGCCAAAAACCCGTCCTTTTTCGGAATAAAAGTGAAGCGTTTTCATAATTGTTCCCTTCCGCGCGCTCCGAGATAATGAAACTATCCTCGATTCCGCAAAAGGAGAACCGATCATGACGAACCCCTTAACCTTTTCCAACCCGATCGCCGAACAGGCGGCCGATCCGTGGGCGTACCGGCATACCGACGGCTTTTACTACTTCATGTGTACCCGGGGCGACCGGCTCGAACTGCTGCGCTCCCCGCGCCTGACGACGATTGCCGACGGCGACAGCCGCACGGTATGGCGACCGGAACCCGGCGGCAGGCACAGTCACCATCTTTGGGCGCCGGAAATTCATTTCCTCGACGGTTGCTGGTACATCTACTACACAGCCAACGACGGCGGAGGCGACGAGACGCGGCAGGTGTGCGTGCTGGAAAACGTCGGCCCCGATCCGATGGAAGGCGAATGGAGATGGCGCGGCGCGCTGCCTACCCCTTCGCCCGGGCTCGACGGCTCCGTGCTGGAACTGGGCGGCAAACTGTTTTTCCTGTATGCGGGCTATGGCCGTTTTCCCGATTACGGCTCGGCCGTCTATATCATGCGCATGGACAACCCGTACACGCTACATAACGACGAACAGATCCTGCTGACCGCGCCGACACTGGATTGGGAAAAGCAAGGCGGCATGGCGATCAACGAAGGTCCCGTGATTCTCCGCCGCAACGGACGCATATTCCTGGTCTACTCCGCCAGCACCACCTGGTCGGAAGATTACTGTCTCGGCATGCTGACGATGGACGAGCATGACGATCCGATGTCGCCGGAGTCGTGGAGCAAATCGCCGCAACCCGTATTCCGCAAAAACGCCGCCGAACAAGTCTATGCCGTCGGCCATAACAGCTTCACCGTATCGCCCGACGGGCAAGAAGACTGGATCGTGTTCCACGCGCTGTCCGCTCCCGGCGAAGACACGGCGCGCCGCGCGACCCGTATCCAGAAGTTCGGCTGGCACGCGGACGGAACGCCGGATTTCGGTTCGCCGATCGGCAACGACCGCCCGCTGGATGTCCCTTCCGGCGAATAGACGCCAACCCCGGATTCGAGCGAACATCCAAAAATCCGTCCGTAAGACCAAAGATCCGTCTCTTGTAGCTGTTATATGTAAGCGTTACCATTTATGCAAACAGCTTATCTTTTCGTCCAAAATACAGATTAGGGGGCACGTCATGAACATGAAAACATTCGCGAAAAAGATCGGGTTGCTGGCCGCCGTTTCCGCGCTTGCCGTTTCTACCGCATGCAGCGGCGGAGGCAACGAAGCCGAAGAAGCCGCGAAATCGGATACCGAAGCGGCGGGCAAGCAGGAGCAGGTGGCGTTCACGGACATCAGCGGCGATATTCGGGGCAACGAAAAGCCGTCGGCCGAGCAGATCGCCGAAGTCAACGACACGCTCAACGATACGTATCTCGGCGATATTTTCGATCAGACCATTCCGAGTAACTATGCGGCCTATCCTGTTCCGGGCGATGTCACGCTCGACGTCTGGATGCCCGCCAACGCGGACGTTCCCGACATGAACACGCAGATCGTGCAGGATCAGGTCGAGAAGCTGACGGGCATCAAAGTCAACTTCATCACGCCGCCGGTCGGTCAGGAAGCGGACTCGTTCACCCTCATGATCTCGTCCGGCGAGCTGCCGGATATCATCATCGACCCGGGCCGTTATCCGGGCGGATTCGAAGCGGGCGTCAACGACGGCGCTTACCTCGATCTGACCGACCTGATGGAGAAAAACGCGCCGAACTACAACGAATGGCGCAACTCCGACGAGATGCGCCGCAAAACGACCGTGACCGACGATGGACGATTGCTCGGCTTTTACGGTATCGCGCCTTATTCCGAGTGGATGTGGTTCGGCATGCTCATCAAGCAGGAAGCGCTGGACAAGACCGGGCTTGAGGTGCCGACGACCGTCGACGAGTGGCACACGTTCCTGACCAAAGCCAAAGAAGTCGGCTACTCCGAACCGCTGAACTACGGCTCGACGTACGGGCAGATTTTCACCGGCATCCTGAACGGCGCGTACGGCGCCTGGGACTGGACGTTCCTCGATCCGGACGGCAAAGTCCAATGGGGCCCGGCGCAGCCGCAAGCCAAAGAATACCTGGCGACGATGCAGCAGTGGAACAAAGAAGGGTTGCTGAACCGCGACTGGGCGACGGCCGATTTCAATCAGCGCATGGCGACCGCCATCTCGGACAAAACGGCGGCCATGATGGATTCCCCGGATACGATGTGGAGCTATTGGAAGCAGCAAAACGGTTTCGACTTCGTGGGCGCGCCGAACCCGGTATTGAACGAAGGCGATCAGTCGCAGGCCAGCTACAAAAACTTTATGCGCGCCGGTTCCAGCGCCGCCGTGACCACGCAAGCCGAGAACGTCGAAGCCGCGATGGCGTTCCTCGATTTCAGCTATACGAAAAAAGGCTGGGAGCTGCTGAACTACGGCGAATACGGCACGGTGCATCTGATCGACGCCGAAGGCAAGCCTTACTATCCGGCCGACAGCTACATTTACAAAGACCCGGACGGCCAGCCGGTCGCGACGACGCTGCACAAATACCGCATGCACAACTGGCCGGATATCCGCGACGAGCATAATTCCAACCCGCTGATCGTGGCGGAAGGCAGCTACTCGGGCGATATTCGCCAGGCGTGGACCGAAGAAATGGACGCCAGCATGACCATGCCGCCGATCACGTTCACGCAGGCGGAAGCATCGCGCGAAGCGGAACTCGGCAACCAATTGGCGACGCTGCGCAGCGAATATTTCGCGAAGATCATCATGGGCGAAATGCCGGTGGACGCGTACGACAAATTCCTGGCCGAAGCGCAGAAGATGGGTCTCGACGAGTTCCTGAGCCTGCACCAGGCGGCACTCGACCGGTATAACCAACGCTAAGCCTGAACTTAAAAAGGAGGTGACCGACCGGTGCTAACGCTGCGCAAAAACAAAAAAGGCGATGTCCTCGCCGCGTCCGAACGCCCGAAAACGTCGCTATTGATCCGCAAAGACGTGCGCAAAAACTGGTTTCCCTATCTGCTGGCGATCCCCGTTCTGGCCTGGTTTATCGTATTCTGCTACGGACCGATGTGGGGCGTGCTGATCGCGTTCAAAGACTACAAACCGCTGCTCGGCTTCGAAGCCAGCCCGTGGGTCGGGTTCAAGCATTTCGTCGACTTTTTCCAGGGACCGTACTTCTGGCGCGTCGTCAAAAACACGCTGCTGCTGAATCTGTGGGGCATCGGCTTCGGCTTTACCGCCCCGATCATTTTGGCGCTGCTGCTGAACGAAATCCGAAGCAAGATGTTCAAACGCACCGTGCAAACGATCACCTATATGCCGCATTTTATCTCGCTTGTCGTCGTGGCCGGCATGATCCATATTTTCACCGCCGACGAAGGCATCATCACGCAGGTGCTGCAATGGATCACGGGCAACGAATACTCGTCCCTGCTCGGCTACTCGTCCATGTTCCGGCCGATCTACGTGTTCTCGGGCATCTGGCAAAGCATCGGTTGGGAAAGCATCATTTACCTCGCGGCGATGGGCTCGATCGACACCTCCCTGTACGAAGCGGCGGATATGGACGGCGCGAACCGGCTGCAAAAAATGTGGCATGTCACGCTTCCGCAAATCACGCCGACCATCGTCATCCTGTTCATTTTCGCGGTCGGTGGCCTGATGGCTTCCGGGTACGAAAAAATCATCTTGCTCTACAACCCGCTCACGTACGACACGGCCGACGTCATCGCGTCCTACGTGTACCGCCGCGGCCTGCGCGAAGCAAGCCTCAGCTACTCGACGGCGGTCGGATTGTTCAGCGCGGTCATCAATTTCGGACTGCTATGGATGACTAACAGCATCGCGCGGCGCAAATCCGAAGTGAGCCTGTGGTAACCGGCAGCCGGACGGCGACATCCCCGTGACCGAAAGGAGAGAATCCGCAAATGGTTCAATACAAATCATTAGGCAACCGGCTGTTCGACGGCTCGATCTACGCGCTGCTTACGGTACTGACGCTGGTCTGCCTGTACCCGATCGTGCATATCCTGTTCGCTTCGATGAGCAATCCCGGCGAACTCGTCGCGCACAAAGGCTTGCTGCTCGCGCCGCTCGGCTTCACCCTCGACGGCTACAAGCTGATCTTCCGCGACAACGCCCTGATCGTCGGCTACGCCAACACGCTGCTGTACGTCGGACTCGGCACGGCGATCAATATGGTCATGACAATCATGGGCGCGTACGTGCTGTCCCGGCGCGAGCTGTTTTTTAAAAAGTACATCATGATCGTCATCACCATCACGATGTTTTTCGGCGGCGGGCTGATTCCGTGGTTCCTGCTGATGAAAGACATCGGGCTGTACAACAATATCTGGGCGATGGTGCTGCCGGGCGCGATCAGCACCTGGAACATGATTATTCTGCGCACCGGCTTCCAGGCGCTGCCGCAGGAGTTGGAAGAAGCCGCGACGATCGACGGAGCGAGCCAGGCGCGCATTTTGCTGAGCGTCATCATCCCGTTGTCCAAAGCGACGCTGGCCGTCATCTTCCTCTATTATCTCGTCGGCAACTGGAACTCCTGGTTCAACGCGATGGTGCTGCTGCAAGACCGGGCCAAGTTCCCGCTTCAGCTTCTGTTAAAAGAAATCCTTGTCGCCAACGACACCAGCGCGGCCACAATGGGCAGCGCGGGCGGCGTGGTGATCGACAGCGCAGGCAGCGCTACCGCGTACCGCGAACTGGTCAAATACTGCACCATCGTCGTCTCCACCCTCCCGATCCTGATCGTGTATCCGTTTTTGCAGAAGTATTTTGTGAAAGGGGTCTACGTGGGTTCGATCAAAGGCTAGTTTTTATTCGCGGCCTGTAAAAGGTTGCACGCGAAAACCGTCGGCCTCCCCCACCCTCCGGCGGATTGCGAATTTCAAAAAAAGCTGTCTCCTACACCGAATCGCGGTGCGGAGACAGCTTTTTTTATTGATGCAGCGGATAAAGCTTGGATATGCCGCACAATATTCGGACCCTCCGATTTACGCCGTATATTTCCCGAACGCGTCTTTGTCCGTCGGCACGTTTTCCAAATATACGATCTTGCCGTCGGCGTTCAAACGAGCAATATCGACGCCTGTTTTCGCATAGACCGCACCTTCCGATGTCTGGCCGCAGACCGCCCAGCTCGTATGGTAGCTGCCGTCCGCTTGAAGCGCCCATCCGTCCCACATATGCTTCACGTCGCGGTTATGCGAATAGAAAGCTTTCACGAAATCTTCGAATCCCGTGCGGCTATGCCCGTTCAGCACGATCTCCGCGTCTTCCGTAAACAGCGACAACAGATCGTTCATCGCCGATTCGTCCGTACGCGCCGCGTCGAACAAACGAAAATACGTATTCAATACCGTCAAAGTTTCCATGGTTGGTCCTCCCGAACCGATGCTCAAGCATCGCTTTTAATGTTTGATTTTTTTCGAACTGTAGGGGAATATACCATACTTTTCGAAGAGTGCGCAATCTTTAGTTCGATTTTTTTCGAAATTTGTATTCCGCCCCCGATTGTGCTACCCTACAACCATGAAAACTCTAACTCTCCCTTCGGTTTCCGAAATGAACCTGACCGCCGTCTGCGCCGCGCTCGGCGATCCGATCCGCATGAAGATCGTTCAATGTTTGGCCCGCTCCGGCGAGAAAAATTGCTCCGGCTTCGAAGTCGAACATATTTCCAAATCGACGTTGTCGCACCATATCAAGATTTTGCGCGAGTCCGGTTTGATCCAACCCCGTTTTCAAGGCAAAGAACATTTCTACTCGCTGCGAAAAGAAGAGTTGGACCGGCGGTTTCCCGGGCTGACGGAGATGCTGTTGAACGAGCCCGCGTCGGCGGAATAAGCTTTTTTCGCAAAAAAAACAGGCCGGCTAACGGATCAAGTTCCGTTGGCCGGCCTTTGTTCGGTTGAAGTCTTGTTCATTAAGCGCTCAATCCTTGTACCGCTTCCGAACGCGTGCGTTTGACCCGAATCAGCAGGCCGACGATGCGCACGATCAGCATCGAAGCGGCCATGAAGATGAATGCGGGACCGATGATATACAGGTTGAAATCATGCTGTTGCGAATAATGGTATGCCGTCTCGCCGTGGCTCGTGACCCATTGCACCAGGCCGAGACGCAGGATGAACATGATCGACAGGACGCCGATGCTGGCGATGCCGTTCGTGACGTACGTTTTGCCGCTTGCGCCGTCGTATTCGATATGGGACATAGTGAGCAGCAGCGCGCCGATCAGGGCACCGAACGCGGCGGACGCCGCGAGCAACCAGCCGTTATTGCCGCCGCTCGGGATGTCTTTGAGATACGTTGCGCCGAAGTAGCCAATCACGAGAATCGGCAGGATCAGACGAACCGGGTTGAACGCTTTGCGTCCGTACGTGGTCCAAGTCAGAAGAGCGAAGATGGCGAGCGTCGAAATCCAGGTTGCAGCGGTCATGGGTGTTGCCTCCTTGTTGTTGTTTTTGGGATGTCTTAAGCTTATCCCGATCAAGGAGACGCCGCGTCCACCGAGGGATCGGTCTTGCCGCAAGATTTTATCCACCTGTGGATGGACGCGCGGACGCGAAAAATCGGTTATCCCCAGGCAAAAAGAAGCCAACGGCGATCTTTTCGCCGTCGGCTTTGTGGATAATCCGTTACTGCACGATCCCGTTGCGTATCGCGTACACGACCGCTTGCGTCCGATCCTGCACGTCGAACTTTTGCAAGATGCGATGCACATGCGTCTTCACCGTGCTTTCGCTGACGAACAGCTTGGCCGCGATCTCTTCGTTGCGCAGACCGTACGCCATCTGCTGAAGCACTTCCAGTTCTCTCGCGGTAAAAGGTTGCAGCAGCTCGGACAGCGCTCCGCTCCGGCGTTCTCCGGCCGCGGCCGTTTTCGCGTCGGCTGCGTCGGCAGCTCCGCCCGTATCCGCGGCTTGCTCCGCTTGCCGCTGCAAAGCCTGGCCGATCAGCTTGCCGGCCAGCGCGGTACGGAAAATGACTTCGCCGCGCAAAGCGGCGCGGATCGCCGTCAATAACTCCTCCGGCTCCGTATCTTTGAGCAAATAACCGATCGCCCCCGCCCGAATCCCTTCCAGCACGTATTCTTCCGTATCGAACGTGGTCAAAATGACGATTTTGCACGCCGGGAACTGGTCCAAAATACGCCGCGTCGCTTCGATCCCGTTGAACTCCGGCATTTGCACGTCCATCAAAATAAGCTGCGGACGCTTGTCCAGCGCCGCGTCCACCGCTTCCGGCCCGCTTCCCGCTTCGCCCGCCACTTCCAGATCCGGCTGCGCGCCGATGATATATTTCATTCCCTGCCGCACCAGCGGCTGATCGTCCACGAGCAGGATCTTGGCGATCCCGCCGCTATAGACTTCGTTCGTCGATTCCGTGTTACCCATGCTGTTCATCTCCTTCGATTGGCCCGTTCGGCAACGCGATCCGGATCGCGATACCGTGCGGCTCAAGCGCCGCGATCACGCATTGCCCGCCGACGGCAACGCAGCGCTTGCGGATACCGCCCAATCCGAACCCTTCTTGCAGCGGCGCTCCCGCCGTCAGAATGCCGTCGTCGCGATAATCCAGCACGATCTCCCGCTCCGTCTGAGCGATAGCGATCTGTACTTGCTGCGCCCGCGCATGACGGATCGTGTTGGTCAACGCTTCCTGCAAGCAACGGTACAACGTCGCCGCTATTTGCGGCGGCCATTCTTGCTGTTCGTTCGTCTCGGCGTCTTGCGCGGTCAATACGATGTTCGGCGCGCCCGGCACGGACGCAGTCTGCTGCACCAGACTGCGCAGCGACACCAGGCCCGCCCCGCTTTCGTCCGTGCCCATCTCATGCACGACGACTCGCACTTCCTGCATGCACGAACGCGCCACTTCCAGCACCGTGCGCACGATCCGTTCGGATTCCGCCGGGTCGCTTTTCAACACATACGGCAAAGCTTGAAGCTGCACGATCACCGACGTCAGCCGATGCCCGATGCTGTCGTGAATATCCCGCGCGATCCGGCTGCGTTCTTCCAACACGGCATACCGAAGCGATTGGACGGTAGCCTGCTCCAGTTCTTCGTGCGCCTGTTGAAGTTTCGCGTGCGTATCCGCCAACTCCGCATGGATCACTTTCAGTTCTTCGGCGTGCCGCTGCTGTTCGCGCTGCTTCGATCGGCTGATGCGGATCATGCGCAGCAGCGAGTACAGCCCGACGTAGATAAACAGATCTTGTCTCAGCAGACTTTGCCAAGAAGCTCCTTCGTACACGATTTGCAGCATAAAAGTAACGGCCACGATCCCGATCGCCAGAACGGCGGACGCCGGTTCGACCAGCAGCAAAGCGGTATAGCTGACCAGAAATCCTTGCAGGATCAACAGCAGCGAGGTGTCATGGCCGAACATCAGCCAGTAGGCGACCGATGCCGCATACAATCCGCCGAACAGCCAAAATCTTGCATGCGCGCTTTTCAAACGCGGAGACACCGCCAACCCGGCGATAATCAGCAGAAACAACATCGCCGACGCCCAGCGCGCCGAAGCGGAATCCGGCAACAACCGCGCGAACAAATACAGCAGCACCATGCTGGAGATGATCTGGCCCCGGCGAAGCGGCAATGAAGTCATAAGGGAGACCGCCTTTCAGCTTTTCTTTCGATTTTAGCACACAGTTGGAGAGGCGGGAGCGGGATCGTTTCGAGGTTCGGGAGCAAGAGCGTTTCGCGGAGAGGGAGCAAGAGCGTTTCGACCTTCGCTTCGTTGTCCTTTCCCTTTTCGATCGAGTAAAAGATGTAGAGGTGAGGGGAAAGGGCAAAGGCGCTCCGGTTCGAAACGCTCTCGCTCCCTGTGGAGGGTTAGTGGGGAGAGGAAAAGATTAAAAGCGAAAGGCAAATATTAAAGGCGAAGTGAAAGGGCAAAGATCAAAGGGAGAAGATCAAGGACGATTAGGGGCAAAAGATTAAGAGATCGACCTTAAGGAGCAAAGACCAGGGCATCAAGGGGTTAGGTTAGAGATTTCGTCATGATCCAGTCGGTTTGTTTCTCGTCGCCCATCCAGAAAGCATGTTTGTCGGTCAGGACGAAGCCGCGTTGTTGGTAGAACCGGATAGCGGGTTCGTTTTTTTCCCAGACGCCCAGCCAGACTTTGGTTTTGCGTTGTTGCTTGGCGAGGGAGAAAGCATGGTTCATTAGGATTTGGCCCAGACCCTTGCGCTTGAAAGGCGTACGGATATAGATGCGTTCGACTTCCAGGGTGTCGTCGCCCATCGGTTCGGATTGGGCGGTGCCGACGTTTATTTTGAGGAATCCGGCTAGTTGTTCGTCATGCTGGATAAAGAAAAAATCAGATTCGGCGGTGTTGAGTTCTTGTTCCAGCTTTTGTTCGGCGAAAGCTTTTTCGAGATAGGCGCGCATGTTTTCCGGTTTGTTTTGGGCTGCGAACGTGTCGTTGAACGTCTCGATGCCGACTTCTCGCAAAACGTTCAGGTCTTGTGCGTGACATTTACGGATTGTGGTTGTCATTTTTCTTTCCTTTCTGGGGACGGAGATAGGAAGCGAGAGCGTTTCGACCTTCGCTTCGTTTTCCTTTCCCTTTTCGATCGAGTAAAAGATGTAGAGGTGAGGGAAAAGGGCAAAGGCGCTCCGGTTCGAAACGCTCTCGCTCCCTGTGGAGGGTTAGGGTACAAAAATAAGTTTTCGATATTCAGAAATATAGTTTATTTTTATTGCATTTGCAATAAAAATAAAAAACTCGCTTTGTGAAATGAATTCTGCCAGGTGGTTTTGAAGTATACGGGGCTGCGGCTTATAAAAACGGATCATTCTTGCTACGTTGTCAAAAAAGCAATGTAAAGGTTCTCTGTTCACCCGTTGCGGGACTTACGTTGACAATTGAGCGATGTAGAGACAGCCTTTCGTTCGAATAAAGGTACAATTGCCTTGCAGATTGCCTTTTCGTCAATGTAGGACGAGAAACAAACAGATTCCCTTGCTTACGTTGTATATTCGGCAACGTAGCTCGAATTGCGCGGCTTACATTTGCCTCGATTCCGCTTACGCGGGTGTCGGAAGCGAGACTTGCGCAAAAAAAGCACGCCATTTCTCGTTTTGCGAGAAAAAGCGTGCTTTTGTCGGATATTATCTTTTGACCCGATCACCGCCGGACGCGTGCCGTCCATGCAGAAGCTCGAATCCGACCGAGCTGCGAATCCGTTCAGCCTATCCGGCTATACTTAAACACATTCCCGGATTATTCCGTCGCGGTCGTCGTGCCGGTCGTGCTCGACGACGCGGTGCCCGACGTCGTGCCGCGGGTTCCGCGCGTCGTGCCCGTGCCGTCGCCGCCCATGCCGCCGCCGAAACCACCCATGCCGCTCGGCGCGGTCGTAACGCCTGTCGAGTCGATCCAGGTCGTCGCTTCGCTGCTAGAGAATTCGAACGTCGTGTACGTCGTGCCGCCGCTGTACGTGCCGCCTGTGTACAGCCCGTCGAACTCGGTGCCCGTCGATGTGCCGCCGGTCGAGACAGTGTACGTTTCGCCCGCTTTGAGCAGCGAGGAGCTGACTACGACGGAGCTGAACGATTTCGCCGGAGCAAATGTCAGGACATTGTTGCCTGCGGAATCTTCGACGTGAACCAGCGTTCCGGCGCTTTGCGACGTAGCGAACGTGATGCCCAGCGAACGTTGGCTCGACGTCGTGGACGGCGCTTGCGCCATGCCGGAGCTGCCGGCCGCGATCAGGGTACCGCCGCTGATTTCGAACGTGCCGTCGTAGTCGAGCGGTCCGTTGCCGTTATCGGTCGGCCCGTTGACGATGACCGTGCCGCCGCTCATGTCGACGGAGCCGTTGGAGTCCAGGCCGTCGCCTGCCGCGTTGACCGTCAGCGTGCCGCCGCTGATGTTCAGTTCGGCGTTGCTGGCCGCCATCATGCCGCCGCCCATACCGCCCGGCATTTGCGAAGCGGAAGACGTCGCGTCGGTCGACGTCGCGCTATCCGTGCTTGTCGACGTTGCGGAAGTCGACGAAGCGCTGGCGGCCGGAGCCGTCGTTTGCGTGCCGGTCGTCGCTGTCGCGTCGGTTGTCGCAAGCGTCGGATCGTCGCCCGCCGCGTTCACGCCGTCGTCGGAAGCGGTGACGTCGATATCGCCGCCTTTGATATTGATGATAAAGCCTTCCAGCGATTCATAGCTGTTCGTGACTTCGATCTTGCCGCCGGAGATTTCCAGAACGGCGTCGGCGTGGAAGCCGTCGTCGCCGGTCGCGATATCGAACGTGCCGCCCGCGATATTCACGTTGCCGTTGCTGTGCACCGCGTCGTCCGCCGCGTCAATGTTGAACGTGCCTTTGTTGATGACCAGTTCCGTGCCCGCTTTGAGAGCTTTCATGCTCTCGGACGTCGTTTCTTCGGTCGTCGCGTCGTCGCTCGCCGCGGCTGTGCCGGAAGCGTCAGTCGTCGTAGTCGTGCTTGTCGTCGGAGCCGTAGGCGGCGTCATGGCCGTACCGTCGGCGTTGGTCGGAGGCGTCATCGCTGTGCCGTCCGCATTAGTCGGCATCTCGCCCGGCGTCCAGCCTTCCGGCATTTGTCCGCCGAAGTCTCCGCCGCCCATGCCGCCGGGTCCTTCTTCGGTATGTTCCGGCCCGTTTTCGTAACCGCCGCCGGTCACGATATTGAACGTGCCGCCGTCCACGACGAGCGATGTCTCGGCTTGGATGCCGTCGTTGGCCGCCGTGATGTTGAACGTGCCGTTCGAGATCGCGACGAAGCCTTTTGCCGTATCGCTGTCGTTGTTGGACTTGATGCCGTCGCCGCCCGCCGTCAGTTTGTACGTGCCGTTTTCGATCACGACGCGGTCTTTGCCGACGATCGCGTCGTCCGCGGCTTTGACCGTGATTTTGCCGTTGACGATATTGAGGTTGTCTTTGCTGTGGATGCCGTCTTTATAGTTGCCGGTCACGTTCAAAGCGCCCGTGCCGTTGATCGTCAGGTTGGCTTTGCTGAAAATGGCCGCATCCGGCTCGTCTTCGCCTTCGGCGAACGTGTAATCCGAAGCGTCGGTGAAGGTATTGGTCGTGCCTGCGGACAGCGTGACGATCACTTTATCCGCCGATTTCACGTAAAACGGAGACGTCGAGTCGTTCGATACCGTCACGCCGCGCAGCACGATATGCACGTCGTCCGTATCGGCCGCGTCGACCACGATCTGCCCGTCCGTCAATTTGCCGCTGATGACGTACGTTCCGGCCTCGGAGATTGTTACCGTGCTGCCTGACGCTTTGGCGCCCGAACCGCTGACCGTCGCTTTGGTGCTGTTCAGCTTGATCGTCGTGTACTCCGTTTTGCTCCACGATACGTTGTAATCTTTCGTTTTCAAGGTCACGAGATCGGACACTTTCAGGTTCGAGACTTTCAGATCCGAAGCGGTGGACGTCGTGCCTGTCGAAGACGTCGAAGCAGCGGTCGAAGCCGAAGTCGTCGTGTTGCTGTCGGTGGCGTTGATGAGGTAGCCGCTGGACGAATTCCAGGTCAGACCGGCCGCCGCCGCAGGAACGACGCTTGCCGAAGTCAGCAGAAGCGCGCCGAGCAGACCGGCTGCCGCCATTTTTTTGTCGGCTTTGAATTTTTTCGTTTTCGCGATCTTGGTTGCTTTTTTCATGAGAGTTCTCTTCCCTTCTATGGTTGAAAATGATGGATGACGCGGTATCGCGACTTCGGCCCGGACGCCTGGAGAGCGCCGAGCCGGAGCGTAACGTTGGGTTGACGAATCTTAGTATTCCGCCGTCACCGGAGGAGCCATCGTCAGCGACAAATCGAGATTGCCGTTGCGGGTCCGGATGGAGTCGAGGAACGCTTTTTGGTTGACGTTCTGGTCCATCGTGACGGAGTAAACGAGTTCGTACAGACTGCCGAGTTCGGTGGTGCGGATTTTTTTGAGTTCATGCTGCACGCCGAATTTGCTGAACACTTCTTCGAACGCTTCTTCGTAGCCGAGGTTTTCCGGGATGGTGACTTTGAGCGTTTTTTGTTGCGACTTTTTGACGCCGAATTTGAAGCGGCTGAGCACGAACATCACGACGCAGAGGATCAGGGTGAACAGAACCGCGTAGCCGAGAGAGCCGACGCCGCAGGCGAGACCGGCTGCCATCGTGAACAGGACGTACGTGATGTCTTTCGGATCGCCCGCCGCGCTGCGGAACCGGATGATCGAGAACGCGCCGGCCAAGCTGAAGGCGCGGGCTACGTTGCTGCCGATCATTAAGATGATGACGGCGACGACGATCGGGAGAACGATAAGCGTGAGGGTGAAGCCCTGGGTATAAGTGGCTTTGTTCGTTTTCATATACGTCAGGCTGATAATCAGGCCCAGCACGATCGCCAGGCCGATGGTCACCAGCGCGTTGGTCAAAGTCAGGTCGGTGGTACTCGTCGTGGTACTGTTGAGGATGGAATCAAGCATAAAGCACAGTCTCCTTTTCGGTGGCGCGTTCCGCAGTCGGAAGATCGCTGATCGCGTTCAATTGAATGTTGGGTTGCAGGTTAGGCATCATTTGTCTGGTTTTCAGCAGCTTTTTGTATTCGTTGCCGTATTTCGAAAAGCTCGTCCGGTACAATCCGTGCTCCGACAGCATTTTGGACAGCCACGCCGGTACCGTTTTTTCCGCTTTGACTTCCATCAACCATTGGCCCGGCTGCATCAGTTGTTCGCCGTAGTCGCCGCGTTCCAGTTGGACGTCGTAACGTCTGCACCGGATATTCGTGTCGAAGGTGATGCGCAGATCGCGGCTCGTTTTGTCGAACAGCGCTTTGCGGTCGTAGGAGAGATACACTTTCGGTTCCAGATCGTACAGGCGGAGGAAGTATTCGATCTCGTCCAGCACCTGGGCGTTCATGTACGGTTGGAACTCCGGCGCCTGTCCGGTGCGGACGAACTCGTAAGCTTCGTTCAGCTTCAGCGCCGTGCGGCGTTTGTTGACCAGGCCGAACACTTTCTTTTTGATTTCGAGATAGACTTTCGCGTCTTCGTTCGGTACGCCGTAAGCCCGGAGACGAAGTTTTTCCTTGTATTTCGGTTTGGCCAGGCTTTGACGGATAAGCGAATCGTGCGGCGTATCGAAGTACAGGTTGCTGATCGAATAAAATTCGTTTTTGTTGTATTCGTCTTTCTCCATATATTCCAGCAGCGCCGCGTAAATTTTCTCGTAAGCCGCATGATCCATCAGATACTTGCTCTCGTACCGGTTGAAGACCTCGATTGCCATGTTCCTCGTTCCTTTCGTGTTGAAGTTGTCGGTGTTCCCTTGCCATATCCGTATCTTAGGCCCGCAACCTTTAACGAATCTTAAATAAATCGAGAAGTTTGTAAAATGTTGCGGGAAAAGGTGCGGGGATTTTACGCGGGGTTTACAAATCGTTTTTTCGGATGCCTTTCCGCCGACCGGGCGCACGCCAAAAAGCGGACGTTAACGTCCGCTTTCGGCTGTCCAGAAGGTCGCGTTGGCGCGGGAAACGAGAAGTCTCCGAAAGAACTTCGTTCCGGCCGCGGGCCGACATCGGGAAAAGAAGGAATGGTTATCGAAGCTGCGAAGCCCGGCCGGCATCAGGAACGGAACAATTCAGGATGCTGCTGCGGGCAAATACAGTTGCGGTCGTTTTGCGGAGGATCGATCAGAAGGTCGGCCAACTCGCGCAGCAGCGGCTCTACGCGTTCCGCAACCGCCGACACGGTCGACTCCTTGACGGAATACCGGTCGTCCGGATCGGAGACGCTGATAGTCAGCCGATCGCGGTGCACCCATACGTAAACCGGAACGCGGGCGATCTCCGCATGGCCGGGTTGGCGCAAATCCGGATACTTTTTGATTTCGAAAAAGCTGAACGCTTCGTTCTCCCGTCGTGGCCGCATCGGCAGCAAAGCGATGCCTAGCACCTCGCATACCGCTTCGAGCCGCTCGC
This sequence comes from Saccharibacillus sacchari, assembly GCF_037722395.1. Lineage (GTDB taxonomy): Bacteria > Bacillota > Bacilli > Paenibacillales > Paenibacillaceae > Saccharibacillus > Saccharibacillus sacchari_A. The sequence continues at coordinate 188,184 of NZ_JBBKAR010000045.1, forward strand.
GGCTCGGCACGGATATGGCGGCCAACAAACGGTCGCCGTCGTTCGAATGCCCGCCGTACGCGCGGCAAAACCGCATATACCGCAATTTGTTCGCCCAACGCTTCAACTCTTCCCGCGAATTGACCCGATACAGATAACGTATCCAAAACGCTTCTTGCCGAGCTTGTTCGCGGGCCAGCCCTTCTGCCGCGGACCGCTCGCGCTCATTGTTACGCTTGTCCATGCGCATCTCTCCTTCGGTTTTGAACGCTGTCGTATTTTTATTACTATAATACGCCGGCACGCCGCTTGAACCGCGTATCCGAAATCGCGAAAAGTTACTTAAGGTTGATTAAAGCCTTTCCCGTTATAATAAAGAAAGCAAAACCACCGAATCGCGACAAACTTAAACAGAGGGTGAATACACTATGCGAATTCTGATCGTGGAAGACGAACTGCATTTGGCGGAAGCTTTATCGCAGATTTTGAAAAAAAACAATTATTCGGTCGACGTGGTGCATGACGGCGAAGACGGACTGGACTACGCGCTCAGCGATATTTACGACCTGCTGTTGCTCGACATCATGCTTCCGGGCATGGACGGCATCAGCATTTTGAAAACGGTGCGGAGCAAAGGCATGGCGGTTCCGGTCATTTTGCTGACGGCCAAAGGCGAGATTCCCGACAAGATCGCGGGACTGGACCACGGGGCGGACGATTACGTGGCGAAGCCTTTTTCCTCGGACGAACTGCTGGCGAGAATCCGGGCGGCAATGCGCAGAAAAGGCGAGGTCATGCCGGAAGACGCGCTCAAGTTCGGCGACCTGGAACTGAACGCGACCAATCCGAAGCTGACGGTGCGGGGCAAAGAAATCAAGCTGAACCCGAAAGAAAGCGAACTGCTGGAACTGCTGATCGTGCGCAAGCAATCGGTGACGTCCAAAGAGCAGATCATCGAAAAGCTGTGGGGATTCGACTCGGAAGCGGAGCATAACAACGTGGAGGTCTATATCTCGTTTTTGCGTAAAAAACTGAACTTCCTCGGCTCGGAAACGCGCATCACCACGATCCGGGGCGTCGGCTACGTGCTGGAGGAGGGCAAAGCGTAATGGGCGGCTTCAATATCAAAGGCATGCCGATGAATTCCTTGTTCAAAAAGCTGCGCAACCGATTCCTGATCGTCAATCTCGTCACGATCGTGATCATCATGCTGGTGGCGTTCGCCACGATCTACACGATCACGTACCGGCAGGTGCACGACGAGATCGGCATGGATCTGGAACGCACCACGAATATGTACCGGAGCGGACTCAACGGCGCGATGCCGGGCGGCGGGTCGGGGCAAAACGGGACGAACAACAACGCATCCGGGACGCAAAATTCGGCAAACGGCAGCGACGGTGCAAACAGCGGCACGAACAGCAACGTATCGGGCGCGCAAAACGGCGGCTTCGGCATGGGCGAACCTCCGATGGACGGCTTCGGCGGGGATAACGCGCCGGAACGCTCGGTATCGTTCATGCTGCTGACCGACGCGTCGGGCGCGATCACCGATACCGAATCCCGGTTCAATATGAGCGAATCGGACTACACGCAGGCGCTGGCGCAAGCGGTCGCGAACGGCAAAGACAGCGGCGGCTTCACTCTGAGCGACAGCCGCTGGACGTTCGACCGGATTCAGACGGACGACGGCACGATGTACGTTTTTATCGATACCACGTCGCGCGAAGAAATTTTGACGACGTTGATTTACGCGTTCGCGGCGGTCGGGCTCGGCATGTTGATCGTGCTGTTCTTCTTTAGCCGATTTTTCGCCAACCGTTCGATCGAACCCGTGCGCGAAGCGTTCGAGAAACAAAAGCAGTTTATCGGCGACGCTTCGCACGAGTTGAAAACGCCGCTGGCGGTCATCAACACGAACGCCGACGTGCTGCTGGCGAACCGCGACGAGACGATCCGCAGTCAGGAAAAATGGCTGCGTTATATCAAATCGGAAACGGAGCGCATGGCGAAGCTGACCGGCGATCTGCTGTATCTGACGGAGATGGACGATTCGCGCTCGAACATGATCCAGGCGCGTTTCGATCTGAGCGACGCGGTGGAGAACGTCATGCTGACGATGGAAGCGGTCGTATTCGAAAAAGACCTGACGCTGAATTACGATATCGAGCCGGGTCTCGGCATCGTGGGCAGCCGCGAACAGATCGTGCAGGTGACGATGATCCTGCTCGACAACGCGATCAAATACGCCAATCCGCGCGGAGTGATCGACGTCTCGCTGCGACATGAACACGGCGAGATCGTGCTCGACGTCAGCAACACCGGCGAAGGCATCCCCGCCGAGCATCTGCCGCGAGTGTTCGACCGCTTTTACCGCACGGACAAATCGCGTACCCGCTCACAAGGCGGCCACGGCCTGGGCCTGGCGATCGCCCGCTCGATCGTGGAGCAAAACAAAGGACGCATCTCGGCCAAAAGCACGCCGGGCGCGAAAACGACGTTTACGGTGCAGTTTCCGGCTTGAAGTCGGACTGGTGCAGATTGGTGAAGGTCGCTCCGCGCGCAACAGGCTCCTTAACGACCATTCGAAAATGTGGCGTACGTCCATCATTTCCACATCAAACAAGCCCGGAAACGCCAAAATGTTGCAAGCTTCCATCACTTCGAACCGGTATCCGCAGAATAAGCGGAACGCGGCAGAGAAGGATGGACAGCTGCAACATTTTTTGGTTTACGATGCGGTTTTCGGGAAAATGATGGATCTGTGCCACATATAGCCGAAGGAGTCGGCGAAACGCGTCAGTCCGCGATCAGGCTCGGCGTCGCCGGAGCGGTTACCGCGCCGTTTTGGCTTGTTACCGCAGAACCGTCGCCGTTCGAAGCGAAATCGAACGCGTAACCGTAAGCGGTCGAAGCTTTGAAGGCTTGCAGTTGCTCCGCCGTGAACGTGCCGGAGATGTAGGTGTATTCGGCTTTTTGCAGATTGCCTGCATACGTCCAGGCTTTGGCGTAGCCGATCTCGTAGCCCAGCGATTGAAGGCGTTTCAGTTCGGCTTTGCCTTTGGCGCTTTGCGGGTCGATCGGAGCGCCGTTTTCGAACAGCGTGACGGACACCTGGAACTTCGCTGCTTTGCCGGATTTTTCCTCGATCGCCCGATTCACGCTGCCTGTCGAGAAAAATTTGCCGTTTGCCGGGGACGCATAGCTGCCGGATGCCGGAGTCGAGGCCGGTTTTTCGTGCGGCAGCACGTCGATGGTCCGCTCGCCGGTCGAAGATTTGTCGCCCGGCAGAATGTCGATAGTGCGTTCGTCGCCCGTTCCCGGTTGGTAGGTGCCTTTTCCGTCGAGATCGGCCGCGATTTTGTCCAGGTACTCCACCGCGTTGTAGAGGACGACGGCGGCATCGGCACGCGTGATTTCTTGCGTCGGATTGAAGTTTTTGCCGTCAGCCGGCTTCGCGATGCCCAGCACGATCGCAAGCTGTACGGAATCCAGGTATTCCGGGTTCAGCTTGTCGAGATCCGCGATGTCCGGCGTAGCCACGTCGATCGCGGGCATTTTGCCGACAGCCTGCAAGCCGGTCATCACGTAGTCGATATACTGCTCGCGGGTGATTTTCGCGGACGGATTCACGTTTTTCGGAATATCCACGCCGTTGTTGTAGGCATAACCGAAAGCGTTGGCGTACCAGGCGTCTTCTTTGACCGAAGGGAACAACGTGTTCAGCGCGATCAGCGCGTCGGTTTGCGTTTTCTCGTCCAGCTTGAAGCCTTTGACGATCAGTTGCAGCGCTTCGGCTTGGGTAAGCTGCGATTGCGGCGCGAACGAAGTGGCGCTTACGCCGTTTACGATCTTTTTGTCATGCAGCGCGAGGATCTTGGCCTGGCCCGGCACGTTGTTCAGGTCTTTGAATCCGGCGGAAGCGGCGTTGGCGTAACCTCCGAGCGAAGCGGCGATCAGGGAAGCGGACAGGACTGCGGTTGCGATTTTTTTATTCATGTGTAGTTCCTCCTTGGAAGGTTCGAATTTGTTTTTGGCGTTCTACCCTACAAGACGGACGTTTTGCATTTCGGTTATTTTTTCGATCCACTTTTTTAAAAAAGATTTGGCGGATTAATTCAGGTCGGTCCGAATCCCGTTGTCCGCAGACACCGGCGTACCGTCCCCGTTGGTCGCAAAACGCAGCGCGTAACCATAAGAATCCGAAGGCTGCAACTGCTCAAGCTGCTGCGCCGTCAGGAAGCCCGCCGCGTACCGGTAAGGCTTTTGCTCACCCGCTCCTTCGTAGGCCCACGCTTCGGCGTAACCGACATTCAGCCCTAGATCGAGCAAACGCTTCAGCTCGCTTTTGACTTCGGCGCTGTCGGCTTCCAGCGGAATGCCGCTTGCAAACAAGTCGATCGCGACGAAGTATTCCGTTTGCGGATCGGCGTTGTTTTCCACCGCGGCGCGCACGGCTTCGTCGTATACCGTTTCGCCGTTTTGCGGAGCGGCCGTCATGCCCGGAGCCGTGCCGCCGCCCGGAAGATTGTCCGCCGGACGGTCGATGACCGGTCCGGAAGCGGTGTAGACCGCGCTTTTGCCGAGATCGAATAGTCCGCCGTTCACGACCAGCAGGATCGCGGCCGCCGCGACGAGCAGCGAAGCCGCCGCCGCGCTCCATAACGTGCGCCGCTTTTTGCGATCCGTCGCCGACCGAGCTTCTTCCTCGTTCGCCGGGATCGCGCCTGTCGACTGCCTCAGCGCCATCACTTTCTCCAAACGTTCCAACAGTTCGTCGTCCGCTTCGCCGATCGCTTCATATAGATGTTCCGCTTTGCTCATGGCTGCATCCCTTCTTTCTCCAAAAACTCTTTTAATTTGCCTCTCGTTCGGAACAAACTGGCTTTGATATTGTTGGGGTTAACGCCGAACGTGTCCGCCATCTCGGCGATTGGCATGCTGTGCCAGTACCGCGCCAAAAACAAATTGCAGGCCGTCTCGGGCAGCGTGCGCAAAAAGTCGTTGATGACGCGTCCCAGCTCTTTGCCCAGCACGATACTTTCCGTATCGGGACCGCCGGGGATCGCTTCGCTTAGTTCTTCCAGCATCGGAGCCATTTCCCCGCCGCGCCGCTTCGCTTTTTTGCTGCGGAACTTGTCCAGCGACAGATTGCGCACGATCCGGCCGACGAAAAACGCCAGTTTGCCGGGCCGCTGCGGCGGTATCGCGTTCCAGGTGCGCAGCCACGTATCGTTGACGCACTCTTCCGCGTCTTCCATGCTGCGCAGGATGTTATACGAAATGGAATAACAGTATCGGCCGTACTCTCGCGAAGCTTCCCCGATCGCCGATTCGCTGCGGTTCCAGAACAGGTCGATGATGTGCTCGTCTTTGGAGTCGTGAGTTGAGTCGGAGAGTTCGTGGGCGGAGTCGGTTAGTGCTGCGTCGATTGGTGATTCGTTGGCAAGCTCGGTAAGCGCTTCTTTATCGGATGGTCCATTTTTGGATGATTCGTTCAAGGTCAAGCTCCTTTCCGGGTTCGCGTTCCCTTCACTTCTACAGACGGAAATTGCGAAGATCGGTTACTTCGAAGATTCCGAAATTGCCTATCTTTTTTCTTTTTCGGAAAACGGACGTCCAGAAAAGATACGCACAGCAAAAAAGCCGCCCGGAAGGCGACTTGAACGGCCCGGAAAGACCGGAAAGGAACGACGTTGTAGCGCGATGTCCTCTCTTTTTGCGTCCTGCATGCTGCTCGGCGAAAATAAGTGCGAAAAAGCAACTATTTCCCTCCCGCAAGACCGTTTTCGAAAAATAAGTGCGGATATGCAATTAATCTTGCCGTTTGAAGCGGAATCTCTCTTTTAGCGATCAATTAGTTGCACTCTAGCACTTATTTCGTCAAAAAGTCGATTTGCGCGCGGAATAGTTGCATTCTGGCACTTATTTGCAGCAACAAGAGCCGAAAGGCGGCTTTTCAACGCTCTCGCCGAATCGCCGGCGGCAAACGGTCTGTCGATTACCGATTTTATGCCTCGACCTGAAAATCCAGTTCGAATCCTTCCGACTGGTCTACGCGCTCGCCGCGCGTCAACTCCGAGCGCAGCAAATTGCCGTTTTCGTCCGTCGTCAATACGGCGCCAAAGACGCGGGACTCTTCGCTGATTCCTTCGGCCAATGCCGATGCGGCGAACGCCAGCAGCGGTCGCAGGATTTCCTGATCCTGAAACTCGCCGAACACCAATCCGCTCCATACCCGGTTAGCCAAAGCTTGCAGCAGACGGCGTTCCGTCGGCAGGAAGCCTTCGCCGTAGCGGGTGAACGCATGCAAGCGGGCGCCGTCCAGATCGTCCAGCAGATCGCCCGCGAGTTCCATCAGCTCGGTATCCAGTGCTTCGGAGCGCGCTTCGTGTTGCAGGCGTTCGTTAAGCGCGTCGATCCTCGTTATATAGAAGCTTCGCGGCGCGAATGCCGGATCGGCTTTTTTCAAATCCGCGAATTTCGAGGAGTCGACGAACGCGATTTCTTTGTCGATGCAGCACTTTTTATACTTTTTGCCCGAACCGCAAAAGCACGGGTCGTTCCTTCCGATTTTCAATCTGCTCGCTCCTTTGGCTTTTGGACTTTCCGTTCAGACGTTCGCGGCGGTCGTTTCGATTTATGCCGTTCCCTATCGTTTTATACTTTTCTATCCCGATTTTATACCGTCTCTTCGCGTTCCGCGAGCTGCGCGGAGGCAGGCTGCGCGATCTCTTCGTCCGGGGAAGCCGCATGTTCGTACTCGCTCAGCCGCCCTTCGTACACCAATAGCATGCGCTCGCTCTGACGGAAATCGTCCGGGGTAACGAGTGCGGGCAGCTTGTTCCAGATTTTGATGCCGGACCGATGCAGAATCTCCGCCACGAATTGCGAACAAAAATACGAGTTGCTGAACTCCACAGGCTCCTTGAAGGCTACGCCGACGATCCCGAGCAGATTGTACAGATACTTTTCCCGACTGCGGATAAACACGTTCAGTACCCGCTTCATTTTCTCCACTTCGCGCTCCGACACGTTCAGTTCGTAGATCATGCAGGTCGTGTTGGGGTAGCGGCTGAACGTGCCTGTGCGAATATCTTCGCGCACGAAGCCGCCGTCGATCGGGTTGTACGGATTTTTTCGGCCGAAGCTGTACAGCTCCGTCAGCTCGCGGTTGAACGAGATCGAGGCATGATTGTACGGCGCGCGCGTGTAGACCCGGATCATCCGAGTGAACAGCGTGCCGGTATTGGTCAGTAAAATGTACACGGACCGTTGATCCGTCATCGTAGACTTCCCCTTCCGCCTGGGCGCCGGGCCAACTTTCATGTTGCGCCTTTTTGAATGATTCCCTTATGATAGCATAGTCAAGCGGTTACGACTGCTATTTTACCCTTAAGTTGGTGATGATTTGTTCAGCTCCTATATCGTGTTGTTGATTGTGCTTGCCGTGCTGATTGCCGCGAATGCGGTCTACTGGTTCTTCAGCCGACGTCAACCGGACAAAGATTATTCCTCTATAGGCACTCGCATGAAAACCTGGTGGGGCATGTTCTTCATTTTCTGCCTCGCTACCTTGTTCACGCCTACCGTGTCGCTTATTTCTCTCATGGTGCTCTGCTTCTTCGCGCTTCAGGAATATTTCTCGATGATCCGCGGCACGCGCAAAGCGGATCGGCGGCTGTTCCTGTGGGCATATCTCGCCATTCCGGTGCAATTCTATTGGATCTACACGGGCTGGTACGGCATGTTTATCGTGTTTATTCCACTCTACGTGTTCCTCGTGCTGCCGATTCCGCGTCTGCTCGGCAAAGGCACGTTCGGCTTCCTTCGCAGTGTCAGCTCCACCCAATGGGGCCTGATGCTCATGGTGTTCGGTCTCAGCCACTTGGCGTACTTCCAGTTTGCGACCCCGGAATACGGCGGCGGGCTGGTGCTGTTTCTCGTCGTGCTGACGCAGATCAACGACGTCGTACATACACTGGTGTCGCTTTATTTCGGAAAAAGAAAAATCGTGCCGACCGCCAATCCGCAGCTGACCTGGGAAGGCTTCGTGTGCGCGTTCATCGTGACGATGGGAGCTTCGCTGGCGCTGGCCCCGTACCTAACGCCGTTTAGCCCTACCGCCGCTGCGTGGTTCGGCGCGCTGCTCGCTTTGGCGGGTCTGTTCGGCAGCCTGACGGTTTCCGTGTTGAAACGCGACCTGCTCGTCGGCGACGAAGACAAGGCGGCGACGCTCAAGAAAAGTTATCTCAGCCAGATCGACAGTCTTACCTACACCGCTCCGGTGTTTTTTCATGCGGTACGGTATTTTTTCGAGTTTATGTAAAAAAACAAGCGCATCCGTCTTTCAAAGGGCAGATGCGCTTTTTGCGACGTTTAATTCTGTTGCAAAATACCTATGCAAATTTAAATATCTATGACTCTAACCCCCTAAACTTTACACACATATGATTTTTTATTTTCATTAATTGATTTTTAAAGGTATAATGTATTTTATATCCTTTTTATATTTATTATTTAAGGATAAATTCTATTTGTATTGGATGGTGCTAAGATAATATGAGAATTGCTAAGTCGATCAAAAAAGCTCTAATCTTAAGCCTTGTTCTTACACCAATTGCATTACAATGTGCTCCTTCTGATGCCAATGCCGTTAGGCTTTTAGGCGGGAGACCTACTGCAATACAAGATGTATGGTATTCAGATTCTGTATCCAGCTATGGTTATGTTGCTGCATTAGACGAAGCTCGATTTAGATGGAACGACACTTCTTCAAAAGTAAAGATAACGCGAGTTATATCCTCTGCTGGAACGCCAGACAAATACTATGTAGGTGTTTCAGAAATTCGTACTCGTTGGGGATTACAAACTCCTTATAAATTATCTTCTGGTAGTTACATAACGGCAAGCAACAATGAAACTTGGGCTTTCAGTACAATGAGTATTTATTACAACAACATGTTCTTAGATAATTTTTCACCAGAAGAAGTCATATCTAATGCCGGCCATGAATTCGGTCATTCCATAGGATTAGGAGAAACTCCTCCTAGTGGCCCTAGCTCGCTCATGAAGCAAGGTGTTCAATCCATTGGTCCCACTAGCTACGATATTTCTGAGATTAGACTCAAAAGAGGAAACTAAAATTATTTCGAAAGGAAGGATTTATTTTGAAAAAAAAATCAAAGTATATTGTAGCTTCCTTGTTAACAGTAACAATTCTTGCAACGACAGCTATTGTTTATCATAACCATGATAGCGCTTCAACAACTCCATATACAAAGGTCACAAACTTATCGGCAAATTCACTTAAGTTGCAAGATATCGATCAATTGGACGATTATGTTGAACTTGTAGTTGTAGGATATGCTACTGAAGATTTTTCAGATAGAGAACATAAAATAAAAGCATATGGAGATGGATATCTTCAAGATTTTTCTACAAGGACGAATATAAAAATCGATAAAATATTAAAGAAACCAGCAGATTTTCCAGAAGATCAAAAAGAGTTGACGATAATCGAACCGGTTAGCCTTCAGGATGAAGAAAAGATTACAGCTGAGAATTACATCGAGCTAAAAAAAGATGAACCGAGTGTAATCTTCCTGATGAAAAACAGCTTTGGGGACTACTCTTTAGTTAATGATAACTTAGGGAAAATCATATTAACCGATGAAGATCCAGAAGCACCTATGCAATCTTTAACTAAAGCCGAATTATCAGAATACGACGCATTTCGTAAATCTGTACTGGAAAAATATAATCTTAATCAGTAATCATACAAAAGCTGTATGTTTCTTTTTAATTGGCTCTTCAACATAAGATGTCCTTGACTCAATTTGTGGATTCTAAGTCTCAAAATCTTCTATTGAAATTTTGGAATAATTGTCAAGTTAATCTTGTGGGGAAGGGCTTTTCAATACTCTGAGCGCATATGCTTTAAAAGTATATGCGCTTTTTTAATATTCTAATTCTATTGCAAAAATGTATATAAGTTCATCTGCGCAAAATCGTCACATTACCATGAATAGGCTCACAACGCCGGAAACAATAGCTCTGTTAGTCAACTGCCCCTCGTTTTTCAAATATCGTCTTAAAAACTGAACATCCAAGAACCAATCTTTATAGATGAGATAGATTGTTAATCCAAGTACACCCATTCGTTCTGAAACGATTCATGTATGGATTGCCACTCTAAGCATTTAGAGGCCGATTTTTGATGAGATTAAGAATCTGTTCAAGTTTGGCATTTATCACTTGCGCAAAACTTTAACCTTTGGGGAAAATTCTCGAAGTAGTCCATTCGCGTTTTTTTGGAATCCCGTCGCTAAGTGGCGAAGTACAAGATTGTGCTATGCAGACGCTCCAATTGGCCTTCCAAACGCTGTAGTCATAGCCTGAACCCCACATCCTTGGCTACTTAGAATTTCTAGTCTGCTTAATTCAATTATGTCAAAAAGATTGTAGCCTATGGTTGGATTCTTCTTATAGAGCATGTTGGGGTGACTTCATTCTATACAAATCCAGCTATGAGCCATTTTATATTCAGTTCGAGGCGTTGCACTTCATTTTACAATCTGTCATCCTTTCGAGTACAAAACTAATTTCCGACATGATCAACGCTCAATGTTTCTTCAGATCGTCTAGTACTCTGTACCGAGTGTAAAGGTAAGGTTACGCTCGTCCGCAACGCACTAACCCCGTGCGCGTTTTCGTCGGAGACTTCGTAAATCTCGGCCAAACATAAACCCACTATTTAACCGGGTACAGAGTACTAGTAGCTTGACTGACCCTACATTTAACTTAGTCAAGCTACTAACCCAGCGTCTTCACTAGCCGAACGATCTTCCCTGACGTCATCGCATTCCCGCTGCGTGCCGACTTATCCGTCCCGGGCACAATCGCATCCAACGAATATCCGTGCTGATGTTGCAGCGGATACGTGTCCAACCGATCAAACGAATCGTTTGCCAACGCCGGGAACTCCGCCCAAAATTCGTCCAGCTTACGCCGCTGTGCGGCAGATAAGCGGAAATTCGCGTTCACCGCCGACTCCACGTCGAATACAAAATACACAGTCCCCCGCCGCATCATCTCAGCAAACGGTTCACGCTCGCGGATCATCGACATATCGTCCTTTAGCAGCGGAAAAGGCCCCGCGATCTTTGGGACTTTGATCTCCGCGAGTTGCTCCATATAGGCAGCGAATTCGGCTTTTTTCAACGGATCGGGCGGCGTGTATTCGTAATAATCCGGCGTTAACTCATCCAGCAGCCGCAGCCGCTCCTTATGCGTCGTATCCGATTCGTTGATCGACAAAACGAATTTAGCCGCAGGCTTGAACCTTTTTAGCGCAAAAAGTTCTTCCGCATTTACGGTTCCCGCAAGCCCCTCCGTACCATAACGACATCCAACCCATACGTCTGCGGGCAGCAAGCCAAGAAAGTCTTCTCTCGCCGCTCCGTTCACTTTAATAATCGATGTCACGTCCTGTTCGCCTCCTTCTTTTTATAGGCCAATGGCGTCATTCCCGTCTTTAACCGGAACTTTTCGATAAAATGGCTCGTGCTGACAAACCCCACCCGAAAGCCCGTTTCCGTCACGTTCAGGTCTTCCCTCAGCAAATCCATCGCCTGACGAATCCGATACTCCGTCACATACCCGAGCGGCGTACCGCCGAGAAATTTATTGAAGTACCGACAGCATTCCGAACGGCTCAAACCGCCCGCCCGCGCAATATCCTCCAACCGAACCGGCTCCGCATAATGCGCATGAATCCAATTCAGCATGTCTTTGACTCTTCGACTGCGCTGTCCGCGTTCCTCGTCCGGCTTAGGTTCAGGTCCTCCGGCGATCACGCTATGCCATAAACGGGTCAATCCGATCGCAATCTCCGGTTCGTAAAAAGGAGGCTGCTCCGCCAATAACCGCTGCACCTCGCGAATGCCTTGCTGCAAACTTTGCCCTCTGTGCGTACTCCCGTCAAAGCGCAGATAAGGCATTCCGGCTGCACCCAGATAAGGCGACAGATAAGCTTCGTGCAGCTCGCGCGGCAGCAGAAAATCCGGCGCCGCATTCAGCGAGAGAAACACACAGCCCGAACGTTCGCGATCCTCGGCTCCATGCAGGCAACCGCTGTTAATAAACAAACCGTCCCCCGCACGCAGCGTCAGCTCTTCGTCGTTTACGCGAAATACGCCTTCTCCCTGTTCCACCTGCGTCCATTGGACCTCGTCATGCCAATGCAGCGGAATACGTCCGTGCACATGGCGATCGATTTGCGAACGATAGCAGGCAACCGGAAGCATAGCCGTACGGTGAGCCGTCAGCTCGCGTAGACTTTCGCTTTCGATAGGGAAATCCCGGATTTGCATGATCTCACCTCAATATCCCGATATTTTTAGCTCATATTCGCGTATTTTTCGTATCATTTTCCTTTTACAATCATCCTATCACGATAGAATAGTTTCCCATAGAAAGCCAAGCAAGACGGAGAGGAAGAAGGAAATATGGAACATGGAATAGAACCGGAAACACATCGAAAAGCCGCAATGTCACCGGACACTACGGCTTACCCACCCCAAAACCGAAAAATCGGATTGCTGTTCGTCATCGTAGGCGCGGTGCTGTGGGGCGTCGGCGGGACGGTCTCCCAGAAGCTTATGCACCATTACGGCGCCGATCCGGCCTGGTTGGTCACGATCCGACTGTTGGTCGCAGGCCCGCTTCTGTTGTTGCTGCAATTTGCGCTGAAGGATCGCCGCCAAATTTTCGGAGTGTGGAAAGACCGCCGGATCGCGCCGCTGCTGCTGATTTACGGCTTGGCCGGGATGCTCGCCGTGCAGTATACGTTTATCGCGTCGATCAGCTACGGCAACGCGGCGGTCGCGACACTGCTCCAGTATCTCGCTCCGGTCGTGACGCTGCTGTACTTTTTAATGAAACAACGCAAAGCGCCTACCCGACTTGAACTGACGACTGCGGCGCTCGCCCTGATCGGCTGCTTCATGCTGCTCACCAACGGCTCGCTGTCTTCGTTATCCGTGCCTGCGCCCGCGGTGATCTGGGGATTGCTGTCGGCGGTAGCCGCTGCTTTTTATACGTTGGCCGCCGTCCCGCTGCTGCGAAAATACGATTCGCTCGTCATTGTCGGCTGGGCGATGACCGTAGGCGGTCTGGCTCTTGCCGCGATTCGCCCGCCGTGGAATTCCCCCTGGCCGACGCTGGATGCGACGGGCTACGGGTATCTGGCCTTTGTGCTGGTCTTCGGAACGACGCTGGCTTTCTGGTTCTACATCGAAAGCTTGCGCAATCTGCCGCCGCAGGAAACGATCGTACTCGGCAGCCTGGAACCGCTCGCGGCCGTGCTGACGACGGTGGTCTGGCTGCATGAACCGTTCGGCCTTTGGCAGTGGGGCGGCACGGTGTGCATTATCGCGGTCGTGCTGCTGATGAGTCTGCGGGGAAGGGCTTAAAGCTTGCCCCAATAGATTTCAGTTTCGTAGTCAAAAGAAATCCGGCCGTCCTTCGCGGTGCGGTCGAAGATGCGGCGCAGTTCGTCCATCATCGGCGCGTAATTCTCTTGATCCGGCGACGGGACGTAGGAAGAAGAATTTAAGCGTCCGCTTACTCCTTCGAAATCGAACAATTGGTGATTCGGGAACTTGGCGAACGCCATATTTCCTTTTCCGAAAAAGTCCTGCAATTCTTCCGTCTCGACGTTGGTCGTATTCCGATGGTTCACTTGGCTGTAGTCCGTGCCGTACGTCAGCAGCATCTGTTCATAAGCTTCGAGAAAAGGCGTACCTGACGTCAGGCGGTTGTTCCAGATAAGAATAACGGGAGCGCCGGGTTTCAAGATTCGTTTGAACTCGGTATGCGCCGCTTCGCGGTCGAACCAATGAAAAGCCTGCGCGCACACGACGGCTCCGACGCTTGCGTCCGGCAGTCCGGTATGCTCGGCCGGAGCGGCTATCGAACGGAATGACGGATTGCTGCCCAATTGCTTGTCCGCCGCGCCTCGCATATCGTCGTTCGGCTCGATCGCGATAACCTGGCTGCCTCGCTCCAGCAATAGACGGGAAAAGATGCCGGTCCCCGCTCCGATATCCGCGATCTCGCTCACGGCATTCAACCCCGCTTCCGCATACAGATAATCCATTGCCGCCTTCGGGTAGTCCGGGCGGTATTTGACGTAGGCTTCTACCCGTTCGGAAAAACGCTGTTTGCTGTCCATGATTTGTTTCCTCCTTTAATTACGTTTCATTTAGTGAAACTTAGTTTCGTTTTATGTTCATTATACAGGAGGAAACGATCTTGTCGCAATGCAGCTTCTATAGGATCAGATCCACACCGCTGCCGCGCTATACACCAACAACAGCGCCATAATCCCATTAAAAGCCCGCTCATGCCGCTTCAAAAAAGGCTGAAACAACGCGCCAAAAGCCGCCCATGAACCGGAAGAAAACAAAGCAATCACGCCAAGCAGCGCCGATACGCCGAGCAGTTGCGGCAGCGACGGATGGTACGGCATCACAAACGTCGACACAGCCGTGATCGCGTATAACAGCAACTTGGGATTCACGAACTGAAGCCAAAATCCCGCGCGAAGCGAGTACGCCAACGTCATCTCTTTTTCCGCAACGTTGCCCGTACTTTTATAAATTTTCCACGCCAACCACAACATATACGCCGTACCCAGCACGCCCATGACGATCCGGACACCAGGTATCCATTGATACAGCGCCAAATTCAGCAAGCAAGCCAATAACGTCACGCCGAAGCATCCCGCCGATACCCCCGCCACAAACGCCTTCATTCGACGGAATCCCCATCTCCGCGCCCCGTCCAAAGCCATTAAATTATTGGGTCCCGGTGTAAAACTGGCGGCTACCGCATACGAAACCAATGCAAACAACGACATCCTTTCCACTCCTTTGTATGTTATACTTGAACAAAATGAACGTTTTAACGCACCTTTGTTCCGCATTATAAACTTGTACGTTAAAAAGATCAATATATACTTTTTAGCGTACATATCAAAAGGAGTGAATCCGTAGTGGAATCGATCAATCTGATCTTGAGCCAAAACCTCAAAAACCTGCGCGCCGAACGCAAACTCAGTCTGGACAAACTCGCCGATCTTACAGGAATCAGCAAAACGATGCTCGGCCAGATCGAACGCGGCGAATCCAGCCCGTCCCTCACCACCGTATGGAAAATCGCGAACGGACTGAAAGTATCCTTCACCTCCCTGATCGTCGAAGCGCCCGCAGACGCCGTCGTCGTCCGACGCGAAGCGATCCAGGTTCTGGAAGACTCGGAACGGAAATACCGGCTCTATCCCGTATTCCCTTACGACGCCGAACGATCCTTCGAAGTCTACACCGTCGAAATCGACCCCGGCGGCACCCTGGGAGCAGAACCCCACCGCGAAGGAACCGAAGAATTAATCACCTTATTCTCCGGCATCCTAGAACTCGAAATCGCCGGTGAACTCTACACCCTCCACGCAGGCGACGCCATCCGCTTCCGCGCCGACCGCCCCCACCGCTACCTCAACCCCGGACCCGATCCGGTACGGCTGAGCATGACGATCCGTTACCGGGATTAAGGTGAAGCAAGTCAAAAATAAGCAAAGACGAAGAATCGTCAAACGCAAAAAAGACAGAACGGCATTCTTCGTTCTGTCTCTATCTTTTTTCACCTTTATCTTCGCCTTTCATATACCCACTTCGAAGAAAACCTGCGGTAACATTGAGCATTATGTTGACGCCTTTGAACGCGTAAAGCCGGAGGCTTTATGCGTGAAACAGCGTCTTGTGAAGCATTTCGAAGAAATGCACTTCGGAAGCATACGCTGGCAATTTCTCCCGCAGCGCCTCAATGAGCAGGCTTTTTCTTCTCCCTCACACTTAGGATCACGCCAAGAATCACGATACTCCCCCCAATCCAATCCCCCGGCCGCAGCGTTTCCCCAAGCACCGTAATCGACAACGCCACGCCGAAGATCGGCACGAGATTCATCAGCGCCATCGCCGTGCCCGCCGTCAATCCTCGCAGTCCGTAATTGTAGAGCATAAACGCCGCCACCGAGCAGAACAGCCCCAGATACATCAACATCCACACCGATTCCGTCGTCGGCATCTGCCATTTGTCTTTTTCGATCAACGCGAGCGGGATAAAAGCAATCGTACCCGCAATCGTCTGGTAAAAGGACACCGTCACCATCGAGTAGCGGCCGACCACCTTGCGCGTCGCGAAGTTATACACCGCGAACACGCCGCCCGCCGCGATCAACAGCAGATTGCCGATAAACTCGTGCTCTCCGCCTTCCCCTCCACTGCCGCCGGAAATCCGGTATACCCCGAACATCGCCATCGCGATGCCGATCCCGCGCATCCATGAAATCTTGGTCCGGTAAAACAGAAACTCCAGCAGTGCGGTAATAGCCGGGTACGAAGCCACGATCAGCGCGGCGCTTGACGCCGTCGTCATTTCTACCCCTATATTTTCCAATGCAAAATACATCGTCGTCCCCAGTAAGCCGCTCAAAGCCATCATACCGAGGTCTTTGGGAGCCGGTAGCGTAAACTCACGTTGCAGCAGCATGATTCCGCCTAAAATCACCGACGCGATCGCAAATCTTGCGGCGCCCAATGTCAAAGGTGGGAACGAAGCATAGGCGATCTTGGTCCCGACGAACGACGTACTCCATAACAGAATCGCAATTAACGCGGCAATCAGATAAAGCGTCCGGGCATGACGAATTCCGGTCTGCGTGTCTAAAATACGTTTGGAGTTGTTGACTTTGGCTTGCTTTTGCGTGATAGTTCCCACTTTTGTACCTCCATTTGCGCGATGTATCGTCGTTTTTATGTAGTCGCTACTTTTGTAGCTACTAGTATACAGATATAACATCGGCGCTGTTATGTTGTCAAATCATAATTAGCGATTCATGTTTGTCCAAGGTGAGCGTAACTTTACCTTTGGCTTTGACAACCTACTATGCGGCGTCAAGGCAGGTATGGGATAATGGAACGAAAAACTCCGCCGTGCTGCGTAGTTTCATCTGTGCAACAAGATCACTTGGGAGGTTCACCTATGAAACCCGAAATCGTTAAATTGCTGCAAGATCTGAATTTCACCGAATACGAAGCGAAGGCTTACCTTGCGCTTCTGGATAAATCTCCGCTGTCCGGCTATGCCGTGTCTTTGGGTTCCGGCGTACCGCGTTCCAAAATTTACGAGGTGCTCGGCGGACTGGTTGATCGCGGAGAGGTGCTTATCAGCCATGAAGAGCCTTCGCTCTACACTCCGCTACCGCCGCAAGAATTGATCCGTTTGAAAAAACGCCGCGCCGAGTCCTCATTTGAAGCAGCAGAAGCAGCATTGGAGCATTATTCGTTCGTCTCCTCTAACCGGGAAAACATCTGGAATATCACCGGCGCGGACGCGATTCTCGAACGGGCCGCGGATGCGATCGAACGCGCGCAGCAGCGGGTGCTGCTGGAGATCTGGCCGGAAGAAGCGAAGCTGCTGGAAAAAGATTTGCACGCTGCCGCGAAGCGGGGACTGGACGTGTTGCTGGTCGTGTACGGCGAGCTGCCGGACTTTGAATTCGCGCAGGTCTATCCGCATGATTCGAGCGACGAGATTACGCGGGAATACGGCGGGCGCTGGATCGTGGTCAGCGCGGACGACCGCGAGGTCGTGGCAGGGATCGTGTCGCTCGGCGCGGACAGCCGCGCGGCATGGACGCTGCATCCGGGCTTGGTTATGCCGATCACGGAAGTGATCGTGCACGACTTGTACATTTACGAGTTGATGCAGGCGCACCGCGAGACGCTGGAAGCGACGTTCGGCCCGAACCTGATCGAGCTGCGTAAGCGGTATAATGCGGGGCCGAACGGGTACAGCATGGCGGCGAGATTGGGGTTGGGCGGGTAGTCGCCGCACAATAAATATGTGCAAATATGCAACTATTTCGGCCCGTTGCTGCACGTATCCGAAAATAAGTGCGCATATGCAATTATTTCAAGCAAAAAACACAAATCTGCGCAAAAACTTAGAACTTAGTTGCATCTGCGCACTTATTTTCGAAATTCCATCCTATTTGCGAGAAATAATTGCATATACGCATCTATTTCGTGAGCGCCCGATGAAAATGAATCGGCGTATCGGTCGATCAGAGCTGTTCCATCATCCTACAGATCAGCAGAAATCAAAGGCCGAATCGACGTTGTCGGCGTCGATTCGGCCTATAGGGGCTGTATGTTTGCAGATGCGGATATGCTTGCAGATGCGCTGATGCTCGCTGATATGCAGATGCTTGCCGATATGCAGGAGCGATTGCTTAGCGAGATCATGCGACGGAATTCGGACTTGCCGATAAACAGACTCGAATCCAAGCTTCCCCGTTGCGTTGCACAGAACGCAACGGCATCTTTACGGCTGCGATTATGATTACGATTACGGCTAAGGCGAGCGCTACAGCGGCAGCCGCACCTCGACCGCATACGTCTCGCCCTCGGCAAAGTCGCGGATTACGCCGCCTTCGATCCGCTCCCCGCCGACGTACACTTGCGTGCCGCTCACGCCGCCTTCGCGCTTGATCGCGATCCGGAATTCCGCGCCGCGGAACGTCCGCGTCACGGAGACTTCGTTCCATTCCGCCGGAAGCTGCGGCGCCACGCGCAGACCGTCCGGCGTTCCTTGCACGCCGAACAAACCGTCCACCAGGCAGCGGTACACCCACGGCACCGTACCGGTGTTGAACAACTGGCTGGACCGTCCCGCCGTGCGCGGGAACTGGCGGTACGCGCCCCGGTAATAGTTCGGGATGAATACCGGAAGCTGGCCGCGTTGACGGATATCCGCTTCGTCCGTGCCCGGCAGCATTTTGCGCAGCAGGCGGTAGGCATTTTCCTTTTCGCCAACCGCGTACAGCGCATAGATGTAAAACGCCGCCGCGTGGTTGTACACCGCGCCGTTTTCCGCAGAGCCCGGATGCTTTTGCGTCACCCGGCCGACGTCTTCGCGCATCGCCGTATACGACGGGGCCAGCTTTTCCACGCCGTAAGGACTTTCGAGCTGCTCGGCGACCGCGCGGATCAGCCGCTCTTTTTTATCGTCGTCCGCCGCGCCGCTCAGCAGCGACCAGCCTTGCGGATTGATAAAGATGCGCCCTTCTTCGTCCGCGCTGATGCCGAACGGCACGCCGTCGTCCGTGATGCCGCGCGCGTACCAATCGCCGTCCCACAGATGGCGGTTGACCGCGCCGTTGATCTCTTCGGCTTGCTGGCGGTAATCTTCCGCCTCCGACGAACGCCCGCTGCGCTCGCAAATATCCGCCCACACGAGACACGAATACGCCGTCGCGATTGTCAGCCAGCCGGACACGCCGCGTCCTTTGTAGCCGACCATATTCATCGGATCGCACCAATCGCCTTGATTGATATAGTTCAGGCCGCGATCGTCGCGGTCCCCGATCAGCCACTGCACGGCCAGGTCGATATGCTCGAACACCGTGCCGGACTTTTCGCCGCCCGCGTACGTCACTTCTTCGTTCAGCAACGCGTAATCGTTCGTTTCGTCCAGATACGTGATCAGGCAGACCGGCAGCCAGACGCAGTGGTCGGTATGCGGCACCTGATTGATATATTTCAGCTCGGCCCCTTCGTACAGCACGATGCCGTCCGGCATGGAACCGTCGGGGCGCTGCTGCGACAACGCGGTCAGAAACGCATGACGCGTGCTGCGCGGATCGATATAGCTCATGCCCATATGGTCCTGCAAATAATTGCGCGTCTGCGGGTCGGTGGACAAGCGGTTGGTCACGCCGTGGTAATACATTTGGCGCGGCAGCCAATGGTTGACGAAGTTGTCGAGGTCTTGGTCCGGCGTGTCGATGATCAGACTGCCGCGTCCTTCCGCCACGTAAGCCGCGTAATCGCGGGCGGCCGCGTCGAAACCGTATTCGGTATACGCCTGACGTGCCTCCGATCCGCTCTCTGTATCCTCCCAAGTCCCTTTTTCCCCATCCAGGCCGAAATAAAGTTCCCGAATATCCGCGATCTCCGCTTCATCTTTCGCCGGACCGAACACGAACCGATACTCCTGCTCCTCGCCCGCTTCCGGTTGAATCCGATACTGCATGACGGCCGCAGGCATCTCGTAGCGCGCGTCGCCGCAGGCCAGCGTTCCCGATTCCAGCGCCGACGGACGCATGATGCCGCCTTCCCCTTCGAACGCCTCCTGGCTGACTTCCCACGCTTCCGGTTTCTTTTCCGCGAGCAGGTAGGTCTTGTCTTTGAGCGTTTTGATCTTCGGGTAATCCTGCACTTTCTGATACGGCGTGACTGCGGAGCAGACGATGGCGCCCAGTTCCTCGACATACTCGCCGGACTGGTTCATCCACGACATATAGCCGACGCTAAAGTACGGGTACAGACTGATTTTGCGTTTGCGGCTTCCCGTATTCGTCACCTTGATGCTCCACAGCTCGGCGGCGTGATCCCTCGGGAGCGTCAGCGTCATTTCGATGCGCAGATCCCAATGTTCTAATGTCCAGACGATATCGTGCTTGCCGGCGGCGAACACGAATTTATCCGGTACTTGGCGAGTCGGTTCGTACGGAGCCGAGAAGATGTGACCGCTCTCCTCATCCTTAATGAAAAGAAAACGTCCCGGGTGATGCGCGTAATACGGCTGCTCGGGCTGCATGAACGTTTTCGCTTCCAGGTTGGGCGCGTACGAATATTTGGCGGGCTCTGGCTGCATAAACTGGGCAACGGCGTAACCGCGGCAGTTCATATGGATCATCATCTGATTGTTCCACAGAAATCCGGACGCTTTCGGCAGCGCAGTCGGACTGGTCAACTCGTAATACTGCTGGTCTTCGGTAGGTCTGATCATCATGGAAAAAACCTCTTTTCAAAAGATTCGCTGCGACGCGGCGGTTTACGCAAACGCTTTCGGAAATAAACGGGCGCAGCGGCGTATAGCGTTTATTATAGTTCAGTTGAGGAAGCAAGTGGGGCCGGGTTTGTAAAAAGCGCGAAGAAGCCTGCAAATCAACTTGGGTAGAGAGTAACGAACGAGGCAGAAAGACGGTTTCGGACAGACTTGCGGCGTTGGGTGAATACGGGTTGGAAAAAAGCGAATGTTGTAGGCTTCCATCATTTCCGCGCCATTCGGCCGCAAAAGCGCCGTTCGGCGCCAAAATGATGGACACCCGCAACATTCCGGCGACCTGCCGCCGCCTCGACCACCGAATGTTGGATGCTCACAACATTCGGCGACCGCTCCGGCGGCTTCGCCTGCGCCAAACTCCGGCGCTCGCTTGCAGCCGAGCGCCTGTTCACTCCGCCCTCACGTCCCGCAGAACGTTCGGTACCCCTGATCCGCCTCCGGCGGAAGCTGCGCGTATTCCGCCTGATCCGCGGAATGGTCATACGGCCGTGCCAGCACCGCCAGCAGGCGGTGCAACGGGCCGTAATCGCCGCTGTCCGCCGCGGCCGCAAGCGCTTCTTCCACGCGATGATTGCGCGGAACAACCGCAGGATTGTGCGCGCGCATGCGCCCTTGCACCTCATCCGGCGAATCCGCCTGGTGCCCCAGGCGTTCCCGCCACCGCTCGCGCCACACGCGATACTCGCCGCTGGCGAGCAGCGCGTCCGCGCCAGGGAAAGACGTCGGCCGGAACGTGCCGCCGCCACTGCCGCCGATCCCGGAAAAGTCCTCCTCCGCGTTGCCCGCGTCTTCGGCGCCTTCCGCCTCAGGCGCAGGCACCCCGAACGTCAGACCCGCGAACGTATTGCTATAATCCGCCCGGAAAGCTTTCATCAGATCCAGCAGATCGGCGATCAGCTTCTCGTCTTCTTCTTCCCGGTCGGACAAGCCGAGCTTCGCCCGCATGCCGTCGAACCAGATGTTCAAATACAAACGTTCGAACCCGGCGAGCGTCTGCTCCGCAATCTCCATTCCGCGATCCGCATCCTCGTCGAATAGCGGAATTAGCGTCTCCGCCAGGCGCGACAAATTCCAGAGCGTCATATACGGCTGGTTGCCGTACGCGTAACGCCCTCCGGTGTCGATCGAGCTGAATACGGTCGACGGATCGTAAGCATCCATAAACGCACATGGCCCGTAATCGATCGTCTCGCCGCTGATCGTCACATTGTCGGTATTCATGACGCCGTGAATAAAGCCTACCAGCATCCAGTCCGCCACAAGCTTCGCTTGCCGTTCCACGACGCCGCGCAGGAAGCGGACGTAGCGGGCTCCGTCTGCGTTCGAGCTGTCTGCCGACTCGGCAGGCGCAGGTTGACCCGCTTCATGATGAACGGTCTCGCGGCTTGCGTCCAACGATTCTGCCGCGGAAGATCCCTCGCCGTCCGCATCGATCTCCGGATAATGCCGGGCGATCGCGTAATCCGCGAGCGCGCGCAGCGCATCCACGCCGCCCCATTGCAGCGCGTACTGGAACGTGCCGACGCGCAGATGGCTGGCCGCGACACGGGTCAATACCGCGCCCGGAAGCGGCGTCTCGCGCCGGATAGGCTCCCCGGTTGTCGCGACGGCCAGGCTGCGCGTCGTCGGAATCTTCAGGGCGTGCATCGCTTCGCTGATGATATACTCCCGCAGCATCGGGCCGAGCGCGGCGCGGCCGTCGCCGCCGCGCGAGAACGGCGTCCGGCCCGAGCCTTTGAGCTGGATATCTACGCGATGACTGGCTGGGGTCAACTGCTCGCCGAGCAGCACCGCACGCCCGTCGCCGAGTCGATTGAAGTTGCCGAACTGATGTCCCGCATAAGCCTGCGCGATCGGATGCGCACCTTCCGGCAGCTCGTTTCCGGCAAATACGGCAGCCGCTTCGGGACTGTGCAGCCATTCCACATCCAGCCCCAGTTCTCCAGCCAACGCATCGTTCAGAATAACAGCCTTCGGCTCCGCCACGGGCACGGGCGGAAGCGAACTATAGAAAACTTCGGGCAATCGGGCGTAACTATGGTCAAAATGCCATCCGGCGTATCCGCCGGATGAACCTTTTCCAGACTCTTCAGTCATGAGACAAGCCTCCTTGTTCAAAATGTTCCTCTCCCTTAGAGTAGAGGAGAACAAGATACATTTCCAGTTTAGGAGGAGAACAGGTGGAAGGAAATCTTCTGATTATCGAGGACGATATAGGCATCAGCGATATGATCGCGGATTATATGAAGAAAGAAGGCTACCGTTCCACCGTCGTGCATGAAGGCAACCGGGCGCTGGAACGCTTCAAAGCCGACCGTTACGATCTGGTGCTGCTTGACCTGATGCTGCCCGGACTCAGCGGCATGGACGTGCTTCAGCAGCTTCGAACCGTCACGCGTGTCCCGATCCTGATCGTGTCCGCCAAAAACAACGAAGTCGAGAAAGCGCTCGGCCTGCGGTTCGGCGCCGATGATTATATTTCGAAGCCTTTTTCCCTGATTGAGCTGTCGGCCCGGATTCAAGCTTCGATCCGTCGCGCGACGCAGTATTCGATCCCGGAGGAACAAGCCGCTATTGAACCGACCGAGCCGAAACTGCTGACAGCGGGAGATCTCGTCGTCGACCCGGACAATTTCAGCGTGCGCAAGAGAGGCGAAGAAGTACGTTTGACGGCAAAAGAATTCCAGATTCTCAAGCTGATGCTTCAACATCCTTCCCGCGTATACACGAAAGCCATGCTGTACGAGCAGGTCTGGAACGAAGAATATTACAACGACGACAACGCGATCAACGTGCATATGCGCAGATTGCGCGAGAAGATCGAGGATGATCCTTCCAATCCCCGCTATATCGTCACGCTGTGGGGTATCGGCTATCGGCTGGGGGAACTGTGATGGGAGAGCTGTGGTGGATCGGTCTGCTTCCTGCCGGAATACTGCTCGTCTTGTATATCGGGGAAAAGCTGCGTGTCCGCAAACTGCGGCGCGACCTGGCTTATATGAACGAAAAGCTGCTGGCGTTCACGGCTCCCGAGCATATTCCGGGCCGCGAGCGATTGCTCGTCGTGACCGGAGAGCCGGAACTGCGTGAACTGCTGCAAAATATCAACTTGCTGCTGGATCGGGCGGCGGAGTCGGCTTCCGGTTACGCCCGCACCGAACGAGCGATGCGCCGAATGCTGTCCAACGTGTCGCATGATCTCAAAACGCCGCTCACCGTCGTGATGGGCTATGCCGAAGTGCTGGAGCGCAGCCCCGAACTGACCGATACGGAGCGTCGCGACATGCTCGGCAAAGTGTACCGCAAAACAGTCGAGGTGCATGAACGCATCAATGCCTTTTTCGATCTGTCCAAGCTGGAGTCCGACGATTACGATCTGCCGCTCTCACCCATTGATGCCGCCGAAGCCTGCCGTCAGCGTATCCTCGGTTATTTCGACCTGCTTGCGGACCGGGGCTTCGAAGTTGAGCTGGATCTGCCGGAACAACCTGCCTGGATCTATGCGAACGCCGACGCGTTACACCGCATTTTGGATAATCTGCTCTCCAACGCGATCCGGTACGGGTCGGACGGCGGTTATCTGGGCCTTCGCCTGACTCGCTCCGAGAGCAGCGTCACTATCGAAGTCATCGACCGGGGCAAAGGCATTCCGGCTTCCGAGCAGCTTCGGGTATTCGAACGCATGTACACGCTGGACGATTCCCGCAACCGCGGATTTCAAGGCAGCGGTCTGGGACTTGCCATCGTGAAAAGACTAACGGAGCGGCTGGAAGGCACGGTGACGCTGACGAGCGAACCGGGGATTCGGACTTGTTTTACGCTGATTTTCCCGGCTTCGTCTTATGTCCCGCCTACTCCTGCACACGGAACGTAAGAAATAAGTAAGAATCGCGACAGGGAAAAGACAGCCTCGCCCGATAACATGGAGACATGAAGAAAACAAACGACAAGGAGTGAGCAAAACCATGACGAACACAATACGCACACGGATGCTCAGCAAAAGTTATCGGTCGGCGGATGTCGTATCCAATGTCGAGATGACGGTAAAGCAGGGCGAGATTTACGGATTCCTCGGTCCGAACGGAGCGGGGAAGTCCACGGTGATGAAAATGCTGCTGGGGCTGGTTCAACCGACAGGCGGCGAGATCGAATTGTTTGGCGAGAAGCTGGTTCCCGGTCATAACGCACACTTGAAACGAATCGGGCATTTGATCGAAACACCTGCCTTTTACGACCGCATGACGGCTCGGGAAAATTTGGAGCTGCACGCGGAATACATGGGCTACCACAGCAAAGGCGCGATCGACGAAGCGCTGCGGATGGTACAGCTCATCGGAACGGATCGCAAGCCGGTCAAGCAATTCTCGCTCGGGATGAAGCAGCGGCTCGCGATCGCGCGCGCAATCTCTACCCGTCCCGAACTGTTGCTGCTCGACGAGCCGATCAACGGATTGGACCCGGAAGGCATTCAGTTGATGCGCGGGCTGTTCCGCAGACTGCGCGACGAATGGGGCATCTCGATTCTGATCTCCAGCCATTTGTTGTCGGAAATCGAACAGATCGCGGACACGATCGGCGTCATCAACGACGGACGGCTGCTGCGCGAAGTCTCGCTGGACAGCGTACGGGAATCGACGGCCGCCTTTGTGGAGATTTCGACGCCGAACGTCGCACTGGCCGCTTACGTGTTGACGGAAAAGCTGGGGCTGGATCAATTCAAGCAAGTGGATGATCATACGCTGCGCGTTTATGGTACCCAGGTGCCGCAGGAGACGTTGTCGAAAACACTCATTTTACATGACGTGTCGATCGAATCGATCAACCGGCGTCATCATTCATTGGAAGAATACTTTTTCGATATGATCAAAGGAGGCGACAACCATGCTGCATCTCGTCAAACTGGAGCTTAAAAAAGGAAGTCTGCGAGGTTACGTCTACGGAGCTTTGATCGCTTACGCGGCGATAGCCGGACTGTTGATGCTGATGTATTTTATCAAAGACGACCCTTCCGCCGCTCCCGCGTTCCGCACTCAGGCCGAAATGCTGTCGATCGTGAATACGATCGTATGCGCGACCTTTATCGTCTACTCGTCTGCGCTATTGTCCAAACTCGTGATCAGCGAATTCAAAGACCACACCATGACGCTGTTGTTCACGTATCCGATCAGCCGCAAACAGTTGATTTTCGCCAAGCTGTCGATCGTGTTCGTCTGGTGCTTCGTCGCGATCGTACTGGGCAACGTGCTGCTGGACGCACTGCTGCTGGGCGTGAACCATTTCGTCGGCGACGTGGCTCCTACTACCCTGACGACGGCCGATCTGCTGCGCCAATTCGGCTACGTGACGCTGCAAGCGGTTGGCGCGGCGGGCATGAGCCTGCTGCCTCTGGTGATCGGACTGCCCCGCCGCTCGGTATCCGCCACGATCGTGTCGTCGATCTTTATCGTCTCGATCGTGTCGTCGAATAACTTTGGCTTCTCGCTCAGTTCGATTATCGCGATTCCGCTGTCGCTCGCCGCGATCGGGATCATCGGCGCATATCTCAGCTTCCGCAATATCGACCGGGCGGACGTGGCTTGAATCGGATCGGACGTTGCATAAAAAAGAAAAAGAAGCCAGCAAAAAACAGGAATTTTTCGATTGCGGGATCGCCGTCGAAAAATTCCTGTTTTTATTCCTGTTTTTTTTGCAAGTATACTTGCCGCCAACCGTGGCTCCGCTCGGCGCAAATCCGCAAAGACCGCCTTATTTTTTCACATGCAACGCAAACTCCTTATTAAGCAGAAAAGGACGGAAATACCCATTCAGATTCGATAGCGGCAGCACTTCCGGCTTCAACGCAATGCCCAAGACCTGCTCCATGTATTCGCGCCGTTCGAGCATACGCGCCCAGACATCCGGGTATGCGTCGGCCAGCTCTCGGCGCAACTGTTCGTCCGCAATCGCCACGCCATCCTCCGCGCTTGCGCCGCCGTAACCCGGCACGGACGGAATGATATCCATCTGCAGCAACATACCGCTTTGCACCGGAATATCCGATTGCGGGTAAAAAGGCGACGACAACCATTCTTCGCCCGCCGTCAGATGCCCGGGATTCAAATGCCAATGATAGCGCGACTTCGGCATCACGGATTCGATGATCTCGTACATGGCGCCTCCGGTAAGCCCGATTGCCAAATGCTCGTACCAGGTGGCGGCCGCCCGGTAGTACGGAATCGCGACCGCATCCAGATAATCGGCGACTTCTTCGGGAAGCTGCTCCGCCGACGATACGACATACCCGGAACGGCTGGTCAAGCCTCCCCGATAACCGAGCGTAGCTGAAAACTTATCTCCGACCCGAACCTCTTTGTTTCGCGGCGCGACCACGGCGTTGGTGAAACGGTCGCCTGTCGCGCAGATCGTCTGCACGTTGTTCGGCTGACCGTACACGGCCAATTCATGCGCCAGTTCCATTTCCGTCATCCCCGGCTCCAGCTTGTCCAGCAGCCGCAGCACGCGATCCGAAGCTTGGGAAGCCCCGAATTCGTAATGCGCGATCTCGTTGGCATTCATGCGGACGCGCGCCCCGTGATCCGGATCGATAAACAACCCTGTCGCGTTCAAAACTCGTCCATGTAGGCCCGTAATGTGTTTGACGGCTTCCACGATAAACGAAGGAACGTCGAACAATTGCGTATTGTCATCCACCGCGCTCGTAAACAGCTTCCAGCCGACAATCCCCACCTGCATGCCCGGCTTCACGCCCGCATCGCCCATCAATTCGGTCAGCGTGCGCGTGTTGCCCATCGGCTGGTTCGGCAGCGAAAAATGCGGAGTATGCACGACTTCCGCAGCGATTCGGCTATACTGCGCCATCCGCAGCGATTCGTTGCCTAGCATCAGCGTGGCTGTACCATCGGCTTGCAGCATTAGAACCGATTCCTCGAATCTCGGCTCATATCCGGTCAGATAACCGAAATTGGTTCCATGCTCGCGATCCGCATAAATGACCAGCAATTGCAGACCCGCCGCGTTCATTCGCTCCAGAATATTTTGCTTGTGCCGAGCAAGTGTGTCGTCCGTCAGATCAACCGGTGTTTGAGCGGGTTGGGTAGTCGGTTTTGGGATTTGCGCATAGGTCACGGTCCGGGATAAAAGGTACTGGGCTTCTTTTGTCATAGCGTCCTCGCTTTCCGTTAGGATTGAAAAAAACCCTTGCCTATAGATCGTATATGGATAGGGTGACTTTCTCGGTTGATTTATCGTTCATTCGTATAGGATGCTCTGCCGCAAACTTTTTCCCATTCCGGCCATGACAGGATCGGCAGCTCCGGTCTCGGTTGATCCGGCAGCATCGCCAGCAGCTCAATCGAATGGCCGTCGGGGTCTTCGAAATAGATCGAAACGGCTGGCATAAACGGGAATACGCTCAGCGGCGCATCGCTTTCCCCGAAAAAGTTCGTTGCGGCGATCCCTTGTTCATTCAGCATTTGCCGAGCCGACTCCAGATCGGCCAAGTCCACACGGAACGCAAAATGCTGGCGCTGCACAAGCGGCGACGGATAGTTTTCCCGGATGCCGAGCATCGCTTCGCCCGCGCGTCCGATCCAATAAAACTTCGACTTCCGCGCAGCATCCTCATGCAGCGGAATCAAGCCGGGCAACCGTTCGTAAAAAGCGGCCGAAGCCTCGTAATTGCTGACATTGATATGGGTTTCGAATAGTCCTTTGATCATGCTGGTTTCCTTTCTTTACAATCAATTCATCTCGCTTTTAAACTCGGCCAGCATTTGATTTATGATTTCGACTGCAGACATTATTCGAAGTCCTCGTCTTCGATGAGTTGAAGAATTCGCGATAACGGCCTGCGCATCTTTGTTTCTTGTGTTTTGCACGACGAATATTTTTTCGCTAGGCTCTTTTTGAGCATAAATATCCAAAATCTCTGTCAATTTTTTGGTCCGCGTGACGTCTGTGACGGTCAGCACTTGATCTTGAAGAAAAGACAAAACTTCTGAGGTCGCAGGCGTATAATGAACGTTTTTTGTATTCTTTTTACCTTTATCGTCTTTTAAGGCAGGCATGGTCGCAATTCCATATAGATATTTCTTTTTGAAGTTAAAAATAGTACAAGCTCTGAAACGTGATTTAACAACACACTTGAAACAAGCTTTTACACCGCAACCTCGAATCTTTTATAAAAATAAAGCGTCGTGCCGATCTCCGGGTTGAACGCCTGCTTGAGCGTATCCGCGCCGCCGAGCACCATGCCCTGCTTGAGGTAAAAGCGGCACGCCGCGAGATTGTCGTCTTGCGCTTCCAGCGACAAGCCCAGCAACTCCTGCTCGCGTGCCCACTTTTCCGCCCACTTCATCAGCAGCACGCTGACTCCCCGTCCGCGATGCGAACCCCGAACAGCGATATTTTCGATATACGCGTAGCGCGTCCAATCCCGCACCAGACGAATCTGACCGATACATTCCGCGCCGTAAAAAGCAAGAAAGATCGCTTTTTCATCGCTGTCGATATACGATTCCCATTCCAAACGATCTTCCGGGAAGCAAATAAAGCTCTTTTTGTCGAACATCTCCTCGGTATGCGTCCAGACTCCATCCTGAAAACTCGGGACCAGACGGCCGAAGATCGGAAACGTCTCGTTCATATCGTTGACGTAAGGGATATGCTCGATGCGGAAACGGACGATTTCAATCCCTGCGAGGGTATGCGTTGGTTCCATGCGACTTCCCTCCTGTTCATGCGTTCTGCGTTCCATTATAGGGCAAAATGAAAAGGGATGCCGATCAAAAGGAAAATCAGCCGGATATTTGATTGAAATTTAAATTAAATGGAATTGTTTATTTTGAAATCGTGATATAAGATTGCGAAAGTCGGTAGCTTGTCAACTCTTAATCAGAGGCTTACGTCCGTCTGAAACGCATGCGCTTTAGGTGCGTTTTGGTTGAAGATTTCGTACACGGTTTAGGCGCGAAATCTGGGAGGGACCTGACCTTACCTTTAGCTTTGACAAGATACTGGTAGCTAGCGAGCATTTCAAAGCGCTATTTCTATGTCATACATCTATAGAGAAGAGGGATTTTTATGAAAAAAATGCAAAAAGCAATCGCGGCTTCCGCATTCGCAGCCGTAGCGGCCGTGACGATCGTTGCGCCAGTTTCCGCAAGCTCGATCGTCAGCACGTCGTCCGTGTCGCAGATCGATATCCGTTCGATGGATCTGGAGACCGCGTTGATGGCCGTTCAGCAGCAGCGTACGCAGTTGTTGGATCAGCAGTTGCAAGACCAAATGCAAGCCGTGCAAGATCGGAATACGCAAATCGCGATCCTGAACTCGCAATTGGCCGAAGCGCAAGCCAACGGCGATACCGCAACGGCAGAAGCTCGCAAAGCCCAGATCGACGCGCTGAGCAACACACAGCAGATGGATATGCTTCGCCTGCAATCGCTGAGCAACAAACGCAACGAAGCGTTCGACGTGATGGCGAACTTCATTAAGAAAATGCAGGATTCGAGATCGTCGATTATCGGGAATATGAGATAGGAAGGCGTTGCGGGAGGACCCGGTTTGAATCGCGTGTTGCCGAAGGCAAAGGCGAGTTTTTCCGAGTCTTCGCCGCGCCAAGCCAGGCTTTGTCCACACGAGTGAAGTACGGGAGCCGAGTACGTTGACCGTGTTCGATATGAGGCTGACGTGCGAATAAATTCGTTTATGCTCTAACAACGCTTTGCAGCACAATGGGATCGGAATTCCGGAAACAAGTGCGTATATGCACTTATTTCCTTCAAATTTTTCGATTCGGAGAGAATAGATGTGAATATGCACTTAATTACTCCGCATCTTGCTTTTTTACGCGTCTTTTCTTCAAATAAATGTAGATTTGCATCTATTTGAAGATCGGGGAGCGAATCGAACGAAATAAGTGTATTTACGCATTTACTTCAACGACTCCCGCTGAAAAAAGCCGATCCGAACAGAAAGACGGCTCGGCGTTCATGGATAGGAAACATGCCAAAAACCGGGCTTCCCTTCAATAAAGGAAGCCCGGTTTTTTGATTCATTTAAGCGTGGAAAAGCGAATTTCTCCCGCAGCCTTTTTCAAGCCCGTCCAGATCCGATACCCCGAGCATGATATTTCGCCATCCCGCTATTCTACTTTACGCGAAGCGGATCGCGCTCACGGACACTTTGCCGTTAAGCACGAAGTACACGTCTTGGCGGCCGTTTACGCCGCTAAGCGAAAGTTGCACGTCATTCCACTGCTGGGCGCCGCCTGCGTCTACCGAAGCATGGCCGACGAGTTGGCCGTCGGCGCCGCCCAGACGGACGTCAATCGAGCCGCCTGCGATGCTTGCGACGCGCACAGTGACAGATTGTGCGCCTGTGCCGAACTCCGCGTCGCGGAACGCGATCCAGCCGGAGTCACCGGACACTTCAATAGCACTGCCACCTTCGTAGCATTCGCCGAGGAACACACCTTCGTAAGCGTCGTAGTTGACGGCTTTGGTCGACTGCGTCAGATCGCGTGGCGGGATCGTTTCGCCGGAGACTTGCAGTTCCGTGCTCAATGGAAGATTGTCCGAAGACGAACCGACGGACAGCGTGTATTTGGCATTTTCAATCACAAAGCGCTCTTGCGTCACGTCCCATACCGCCAGCTCCGACAGCGGAACGCTGAAGGAAACCTCTTCCGACTGTCCGGCGGCCAGCTTGATGCGGCGGAAAGCCAGCAATTGCTTGAGCGGACGCTTCACGCGCGATTGTTCGACGCGACCGTAGAGCTGCACGACTTCTTCGCCGTCCACATCGCCTGTGTTGGTCACCGTAACCGTCAGTTCAACCTTTGCACCTTCCGCAGCGGTCGCGCTTGGAGCAGCGAGCTTCAAGTTCGCATAGCCGAATGTCGTGTACGACAGACCGTAGCCGAACGGGTACAGCGGCTCGCCGTCGAAGTAACGGTACGTACGGTTACCCTGAATGATATCGTAGTCCATAAACTCCGGCAGTTGGTCGACCGATTTGTACCAGGTCATGCTTACGCGGCCGGCCGGATTCTCTTCGCCAAACAGGACGTCGGCTACCGCACGGCCCACTTCCTGGCCTGCGTGCGTCGAGTACAGCACGGAAGGTACGTTTTCGTTAACCCAGTTCAAGGCATACGGATAGCTGCCGATGACGACAACCACCGTATTCGGGTTCACCGCCAGCACTTCCTTGATCAGTTGCTCTTGCGATTCCGGCAGCGTGATATCCGGGCGGTCGACGGTTTCTTTACCGTTGATCAGAGGGTGGTTGCCGACGAACACAACGGCAACGTCCGCATTTTTCGCCGCTTCACGCGCCGCTTCGAATTTGTCGGTTACCGTTTCCACTTCGAATACGTCCGCTTGCAAAGCTTCCGCAGCCGAGTTGTCGAGCGCCGATGTGCCGCCCGCGTCGATCTCGTTCGAAGTCTCTTCCGCGCGGCCGTCGCCGGACAGCAGTTCGCCGTTTTCTCCGACCGTAACCGGCGTGTCTTTCCATGTCGAGAAGGTTACGGATGAAGCGTCCCCGTTTTCTCGGCGAGCCAGAAAGACTTCTTTCGTGAACCATTCCCAGATGCGGTTTGCCGATGCTTTCACGATGCGGTCGTCCGTGGTCAGGTACAGACCGTTTTGTTCGGCAATCAGCGTCGTGTTGTCCCAGCCCCAATCGGTCAGCTCGAATACGGAACCCTGCTCGGCCGAATCGGCGGATGCTGACAAAGGCGATTCTTCTTTTTGCTCAAGCGCGACGTATTTGCCGTTCTTTTTCAACTTCAGCTTGATGCGATCCGTACCGCCCGCGAACGTCGTTTGTCCGCTTTTGCCTGCCGCGTCCAGCTTTTCCTGAATGCCCGCCAGCGGCGTGATGGCGTACGGCAGCTCGCCGCTGTACCAGTCGCGATACACGGTTCCGCCCAGCGGCCCGATGACGGCGACGTTGTTCAGCTTATCGGCTTGCAGCGGCAGCGTTTTGTTGTCGTTTTTGAGCAGCACGACGGCTTTGCGCGCAGCTTCGCGTGCCAGCTCGGCGTGTTCTTTTTTCATAATAACCGACTCGTCGATCGCCGCGTACGGGTTGCCTTCTTCCGGATCGAACTCGCCCAGACGGAAACGCACTCTGAAAGTATTGCGCAGCGCTACGTCGAGATCCGCTTCGGTGATTTGCCCGTCTTGCAGCGCTTCGCGCAGCGAAGACTTCATCAGCTCGCCGTCGTCGGTGAGGCTGTCGATGCCGCCTTCTTTGACGGAGCGGGCGACCGCTTCCGTATGCGATTCCAGATAACCGTGGTCGCGCACCGTGCCGGAGACGTCGAACGCGTCGCTGACGACGAAGCCGTCCATGCCCCATTCTTCTTTGACAATGCCGTTGACGTCCGGGTTCAGGTTGGCCGGTACGCCGTTGACCGCATTGTACGACGTCATCATCGACTGCGCGCCGCCTTCTTTGAACGGAATTTCGAACGCTTTGAGGTAATATTCGCGCATATTGCGCGGATCGATGCTGACCGAAGCGTCGCCGCGGCCCACTTCGTTATTGTTGCCGATAAAATGCTTCAAAGTGGCAACCGCTTTCAGATACGTCGGATGATCGCCTTGAATGCCTTTTACCAGTGCGGAGGAAAGTTTACCGGCCAGAATCGGGTCTTCGCCGTAAGCTTCCTCGGTACGTCCCCAACGCGGATCGCGCTCCATATCGACGGTCGGCGCCCACAGCGTCAGTCCGTTGATCTCGGGATTTCGTTTATAAAAGCCGCGGGCTTCGTCGCCGATCGCGCTGCCGATACGCTCCAGCAGCTCTTCGTCCCAGATATTCGACAAGCCGATCGGCTGCGGATAACCGGTCGCTTCGCCCAGCCAAGCCATGCCGTGAGCGGCTTCCGTGCCGTGTTTGTAAGGTTTGACGCCCAGACGCTCGACAGCGGTCTGGTATTGGATCATCAGATCGACTTTCTCCTCCAGCGTGAAGCGGGAGACAAGGTCAGTTACGCGCTCCTCAAGCGGAAGCGATGTATTTTGAAACGGATAGTTGGTTTCGACAGACATGGTGGTCCTCCTTAGAATACGCTTTCTTATCTCTATTTTAAAATAGATGGGCAAAAGCAAACTACCCGGATAATTGGATGCGTTTTCATGCGAGATTTTATGATTTATGATCCATGTGATCTTCAACCCCTCCGGGCAAGAAGATCACATACATCCGCGCCAAGCGACTCTTGAACGCAATCATTCTTTAACGCAATCATTCTTTAACGCAATCGTGAAAAAGCAGCCCTGCCGCCTTTTCATGCGACAGAAGCTGCTTTTCTTATCTTCCTGAAACCTTACGCAAAGTGCGCCAGCTTCACTTAATAACGTCCACCATATGCCAGCGGACTAGCTGCGTCGATTCGAGCCAGATCATCCAACGTCAGTTCAACGTTCACCGCGCCGACATTCTCTTCGAGGTACTTGATACGTTTTGTACCTGGGATAGGCAAAGCCCCCTTGGCAATCGTCCAAGCCAGCGCAAGCTGAGCAACCGTGCACTCCTTTTCTTTGGCAATCTCTTTCAATCGGTCCACAATGTCAATGTTCTTCTGGAAGTTTTCACCTTGGAATCTCGGCAATCTTCTGCGCATATCGTCTGGTGCAAAATCTTCGAACTTCTGAAGTTCACCGGTAATGAAGCCGCGACTCAGAGGACTATACGAGACGAAAGTGATACCCAACTCATTTACGGTAGGCAGAATCTCTTCTTCGACATCACGGCTCCACAACGAATATTCAGTCTGCAAAGCCGAGATCGGATGTACGGCATGCGCACGGCGAATCTCGGCTGCGCTTGCTTCAGACAATCCAAGATAGCGAACTTTTCCCTCTTTAACCAGCTCGGCCATTGCACCTACCGTTTCTTCGATCGGAACGTTAGGATCTACGCGGTGTTGATAATAAAGGTCGATATGATCCAGCCCAAGCCGTTTGAGGCTTTCGTCGGCTGCTTTTTTCACATAATCCGGATGTCCGCCTGCGAAGGTCCAGTTCGGACCGAATCCGAATTTGGTCGCAACGATTGCCTGATCCCTGCGTCCGTCCAATGCTTTACTTAATAGCTGCTCGTTATGTCCATTGCCGTACGTATCTGCCGTATCGAGCAGGGTAACGCCAAGCTCAAGCGCACGGTGTATGGTTTTGATCGACTCCGTATCATCGGCTGCGCCGTAAATGCCTGGAGACATTCCCATAAGACCTAACCCGATCGACGACGAGACAAGTTCACTTTGACCGATTTTTCGCGTTTTCATTCGACCATTCCTCTCTTCAATACAAATCTTTTCGAGGAGTATCTTAGCATGCAAATAAAACAAAGTAAACAATTTTAATTCTTTTTGTCTACTTTGTAAAAGATGTATATCTTCACTTCTTGTCGTCGTATAATGAGGAAAGGAGGGGTTTCGACTTGAACAACCAGACGAATAAACCAGATAAAAAACAAGAGGCTAGGGAGAGATTAATCCCCAAACTGCTTCCACATCTGCGAAAAAACGGGCTCCAATCCGTACGCATGGACGAAATCGCAAAAGCTATGGAAGTTAGCCGGGCGACTCTATATAAATACTTTTCAACCAAGGAAGAGATCGTTGGGTTCGTGATTGGCGGTTTTGCCACTTACATGGAGGATCTGATCGTAAACCCAACACATTCAGAAAAGCGTATAGGCTCGCAATTCCAGCAAATATTCGAGCAATCTATTTCACTGATCGTATATTTCTCCGACGCGTTCCTAAAAGATCTCGAAGCTGGATACCCAGAGTGGTATGACCGGTTCGAAGTAGCCACTAAACAAAGAGAAGCAAACATTTTAGCCTTTTACGACGAAGGAATCCGCAACGGGATCTTCCATGATCTTAACGGTAAACTGCTCATTGCACAGGATGAACTGCTGCGCAGCGTACTGAATCCCAAATACCTAATGACCAATCAGTTGACGGTAGGACAGATTTTGTCAGACTATTACGAGTTAAAAAAAATACAGTTATTTAAGCCTGAAAGCTTGATACTCATCGACGA
Source organism: Saccharibacillus sacchari (assembly GCF_037722395.1). Classification (GTDB taxonomy): domain Bacteria; phylum Bacillota; class Bacilli; order Paenibacillales; family Paenibacillaceae; genus Saccharibacillus; species Saccharibacillus sacchari_A. Next base: position 224,204 of record NZ_JBBKAR010000045.1, read on the forward strand.
TTCGGTCATGCCTGCAAAAATTGACTATTTGGAGCAGAAGGTTATGAAGAATCTTTTTTGACGAAAAGAATGCTTTAGACATACGAAAAAACCGCCGAGGCTTTTAAGCCTGACTGGCGGTTTTCTTTTTCATCCAATCTTTGTCCCATCCGGCAGCTCTGTATCCGGCTTTAGCAACACAACATCCCCTTGTTCGGGTATCCCGCCCAACACCAGCACCTGCGAGTCAAAGCCCGCGATGCGCCTAGGCGGGAAGTTGACGATACCGACGATCTGCTTACCGATCAGCGTCTCCGCCTCGTATCTTTTCGTGATTTGCGCGCTGGACGTCTTGATCCCGATCTCCGCTCCAAAGTCGATCTCTAGCTTGATTGCAGGTACTTTGGCTTTCGCGAAAAGCTCGGCTGCCGTGATCGTCCCAATGCGCAGATCCAATGCCATAAAGTCGTCAAAAGTCGCCATTCCAACCTCCCTTTCCACTTGCCCCTGTATGCAGGGAATTTAATTTGATATCATCATATCACCAAGATTTCTTTTCCCGTGCAAATAAACATTCGAATGATATTGATATATCGTCATAGAAAGGAAGTTCTCATGGCCAAGCCCTTACACGAAACCATCTCGTTCCCCGACCTCTCCTTCCCCTGCATCCTCTACACCCATACCCTGGACAAAAGCATTCCCGAAGGCCGCGGATTCAACGATCTGCATTGGCACGAAGAGCTGCAAATCACCTGGGTCACGCGCGGGAGTCTGGTCATTCAGGTGAACGGCATCGACCACAAGCTGGAGCCGGGGCAAGCGATCCTCATCAACCGGGGCATGCTGCATATCGCGACGCAATTGACGCGCGGCGGCGAATATCTGAGCTTCAATTTTCCGGAAAAACTGCTCTCTTTTCACGCGGATAGCACGATGGAAGCCAACTATGTGCTGCCGTATACGCGTTCCTCCCTCGTGTCCTTTTTCATCAAAGGAGAAGCGGAATGGGAGAAGCGCGTGCTGGATATGCTGCAAGACATGAGAAAGATGTTCGATTCGGCCAAAAGCTGGGGCTGGGAATACGAAGTCTCAATCAAGACGGTTCGACTATGGTTCCTGTTGATCTCCAACCTGACGCTGTCACCCGAAGAAACGCCCAAGCACGAGAAAAGGCAGCAAGAGCGTTTGCAGCTGATGCTCAGCTTTATCCATCAGCGGTATGCCAGCCCGATCACGTTGCAGGATATCGCCGACGCCGCGCATTTGAGCATCTCGGAGTGTACCCGGAGTTTCAAAAAAACGATCCGCACCACGCCGTACGATTACCTTATCAAATACCGCATCAAAAAAAGCACCGAGCTGCTGACGTCGACGGATCGCACCGTCACGGAGATCGCGGGCAAGACCGGATTCAACCACGTGAACCATTTCGTGCAATGTTTCAAAAAGATTCAGGGCCGCACGCCGAAAGAGTTTCGGAAAGTCGGCAGCATGAGCGGGGAGTGACGGGGTGCGGATTCCCATGCGGCAGCGGCAAAAGCAAAAAGCTTCGCGAACGAATAGCACCATGACCGCTTACGATGTTAAGTTACGCTCATCGAAAAATCGCTTGAACCGTACGGGTTTCCGATGAACGAAAGCCTTAAATTTGATGCGGTCAAGGTAATAGGTGCAGATATGCACTTATTTCTTACGATCTGCTTCGTTTTTTGAAAATAAGTGCCAAAGTGCAATTAATCCGCTCGCGATGGCCCGGATTTGCGACTTTTGGCTCGAATAGTTGCATTTGCGCACTTATTTTGCAATTCGGACCGAGTCAGAGCGAAATAGTTGCAGATCCGCACTTATTTATCGACCGTTCTGCTCTATCCGGCTTCTACTTTCTGTCCGGCTTCTACTTTCTGTCCGGTCTCTCCGTTTATCCGGTTCCGGACGCAAAAAGGCTGTCCCGGCGGCGTTGAACGCTTTCGGGACAGCCTTTTATACGGAAAAACCAATATTGCTTGCTTCATCGCTTACTCCTATATCGCTTAGTGCTCTATCGCCTTTTGCCAAGCTCGCTAACCCTTATCGACGATCAGCACAGCGCGTCGACCGGCTCCTGCCGACCGATTTTCAATCCTCGCAGATCGCCCAGCAGCTCGTCGATCTCCTCCTCCGTCGTGCCCCAGCTGGTGCAGAACCGAACGGCGGTATGCTGCTCGTCCACCTTTTCCCACGTCGTGAACGTATGCTTGGCTTTCAACTCTTCCAGCAGATCGTTCGGCAGGATCGGGAATTGCTGGTTGGTCGGCGAGTTGTGCAGGACGCCGTAGCCCAGCTCTTGAAGACCGTTGCGCAGCTTCATCGCAAGGCTCACCGCATGACGCGAGATTTCGAAGTAGAGGCCGTCTTCGAAAAACGTCTCGAACTGGATACCGAGCAGACGTCCCTTCGCGAGCAGACCGCCGCGCTGCTTGATCAGGTAACGGAAATCGCGCTTGAGCGCTTCGTTCAGGATCACGACCGCTTCGCCCATCAGCGCGCCCAGCTTGGTGCCGCCGATGTAGAAGACGTCGGTCAGGCGCGCCAGATCGGCCAGCGTCACGTCGCTGCCTTCGGCGGCAAGCGCGTAGCCGAGACGCGCGCCGTCGACGAATAGCGGCAATCCGTATTCCCGGCACACGGCGCTGAGTGCTTCGAGTTCCGCCAGATCGTATACCGTGCCGTTCTCCGTCGATTGCGAGATATACACCATGCCCGGCTGCACGACATGTTCTTTTGCCCCGTCATTCAGATGGCCTTCGTACGCTTCGCGTACCTGCTCCGCTGTAATCTTGCCGTTTTGATGCGGGAGCGTCAGCACTTTATGCCCCGTCGATTCGATCGCGCCAGTCTCGTGTCCGGCGATATGTCCGGTGTCGGCTGCCAATACGCCTTGATGCGGACGAAGCAGCGCGGCGATCACGGTCGTATTGGTCTGCGTGCCGCCGACAAGGAAATGAACGTCCGCGCGATCTGCCGAACAAGCCTGGCGGATCAGGCCGCGTGCGCGCTCGCAATGCTCATCCGTTCCGTAGCCGCTGGTTTGTTCACTATTGGTTTCCAGCAAACGTTGCAAAATACGCGGGTGTGCGCCCTGGGTGTAATCACATTCGAATCGGGTCATGGTTAATCTCTCCAATTTCTGTATGGGTCTTGGCCGGATGTATCGGTCAACAGCCGTTTTCTCCATGATACTCCGTCCGAAGCGATTTTTGTATATTTATACGAAAAAATTTAAGATAAATGTTTTCTATAGGCGGACTTTGTTCGGATAAAGAAAGCAATAAAGCGCACGGTATCAAAGAACATGAAAATCACGACTACCCATACTCCGAAAATAATAGTCCATTCATGAAGGACATTTATTATTTCCCATGCGTACTGCTCAAACAGCTTTTCCGACTGAAGCGTAAAGCCCATAAATATCCCCCATGCAATCGTGCCTGACCAGGGCATGTCTGAAGTATTTCGAACCCCGCGCAATACGCGCACGGTCGCCACAGCTTCAATCCACAACAGAAGAAGCGCGGCCACGCCCCATATCCCTATCAGCAAACCAGGCGGAAAAACGGAAGATCTCAACGCTGCCCAACCGGTGATCGCCACAGCCGCATAGATCAGACGATCGGCTGCGGCTCCGCCGTGTCCCCTTTTCCTTTTCTGCTGACGATAGCGCAAAAAGAGAACCCCGATCCCTATGATATAAAAGATAACGCCGAGCAGCACCAGCACCCGATACGCCAGATACTCCTGTGCTCCGAACGCCTCATGCAATTGCAGCGAAACGGCCTGAAGCGACAAAACGGGCAGCAGAATCGTTCCGTCCAGCTCCAGATGCCTTTTACCCGCAGCGATCTCCCCCGTAGCCAGCGACACCGCAAACAGATCGAACAGCAGCAGCGCGACGTTCAGAACACCGAGCGGAACCCAGATCACGTGCAATTCCGGGAAAACCCTTTGCGCGATCAGAAGCAGAAAAGCCGTTCCCGCCGTCCATGTCCCGATAAAAAGGCGTTCGACAGGATCGTTCCAGTGCTGTATCCGAAAATTCCCTCGACGTGCCGAACCCAGATAAGCAGCGAATAAACACAATCCCAATACCAACGCCAGCACGACCATTCCTCGGGTCCAGATCGAATCCGTCCCTGTCCAATAAATGCCTGCAATCTGTGTAAAAAGAGCTATCGCAAGTACGGCTAATCCTGCTTTCGTGGGTACAACAGGCATCCGAACGAAGAACCCTACGCCAGCAGCAATCAAAATAAATGCGATCGGGACGGCAATCAGCATGGATGTTCCTCCTTGATGTGTGAATGATCTCAACACGAAAACGGCAACCCCGGATTCGAAGGCCACCGTTTTACATGTATACCCGCAAACTCAGCTTCGTGTCGGCGTATGTCCAATTCCCGTCAAAAAGACTTTCCAAGCAATCGCCAATGTCTGATCATAAGCCTGTCGCGTCTCGTACACCAATTGAATATCCAGCCCGTCCATCATCGTCATGCAGGCGACCATGCACTCTTCCGGCGGCAGATGCCCGACTTTCGCTTTTTCGAACAAGGCCGTCAGCTCTGCTTTTAGAACGGACAGATAGCGACGGTATTCGAACAGCACGAAATCCCGAACTTCAAGCGGCGTTGTAAAAGAGAACACGAACATCAGATGCATCCCCGGACGGGTCAGATAACGGTTCTTATGCTCGATCAGATAGCTATGCAGCCGATCTTCCCAAGCCTTGTTCGACGTATCGCCGAAGAAGCCGCGTACAAAAGCAATCTCCTCTTCGACGACTTCCCCGTACAGCTCCGTCAGCAATTCTTTTTTACCGGAAAAATGATACGCCATCGATTGCTTGCGAATCCCTGCTTCCTCGGCAATCTGCGACATCTTCGTACCCTCGTAACCATGCAGGTTAAACTGCGAGATAGCCGCTTCTTTAATCTTTTCCCTACTCAATGACAGCCCTCCGTCAGGCCGGATCAGACCTTCTTTTTCCGATTTTGGATCGCGTATCCCGCATATAGCAGCAGATAAACGACCATCACCGCGATAGCCACATCATACACCAATTCGTAGGAAAATGCCGAAGCGACCAAACCGAGAATCATCGCGCCGCCGCCAATCCCGAGATCGAAAAAGTTGAAAAAAGACGCCATCGCGTTCTCGTGCTCATGTTCTTCAACCAAGTTGACGCACCAGGTCTGGATCGCCGGAAAGACCGCGCCGAAGCCAAGTCCGTACAGCACCGCGGATAACAGGAACAGCGTCTCGCTTCCGGCCAGGGTAAGCAGCCAAATGCCAGCAATCATAAAGAAGGCTGAAGGAACAAGCACGGAACCCGGACCGAGGCGGTCAAACATTTTACCCGAAACAAGTCGAACTACGAAGCTTGCCGCCGCCACGATAAAGAAGAACCAGGCCACCGACCCGAACCCTTTTTCCGCAGCATACAACGCAATAAACGACATGATCGATCCCGCAGCGATACCGACCAGCAGAATGAGCAGCGACGGAAACAGCACTTTACGCTCGATCAGCTTGATTTTGGACTCGGCCTGGGCGGCTTCCTTGCCGGTGTCGGCCTGCGGCGTGCGCGAAATGAATACGGTCATCAGCACGGCGAGCAGCAGGATAAACGCGCCGCCGAAAAACAGATTGTGGAAATCGTAACGCATCAGTATAGCCGTGCCGATCAGCGGGCCGACCGATACGGCTACAGTCTCGCCCACGCCGAAGTAGCCCAGACCTTCCCCGCGACGTTCTTTCGGAATGTTCGCCGTCGCCAGCGTTGCAAAATACGTGGTCGCCAAACCGAAGCCCAGACCGTGCAACACGCGAAATACCAGAATCATCCCGATGCCCGTCGACAGATAGTAAGCCCCGGTCATCAACGCGCAGATCGCAAGTCCGGCCAGCAGTAGGTATTTTTTATCGAACTTCGCCGCCAACTTGGCCGTGAACGGACGAATCAAAATCGCGGAAAACATAAAAATACCTGTCACCAGTCCGACTTGCGACGCGCCTCCGCCCAGCTTCGAAACGAACAGCGGCAGCGTCGGCAGCATCATCTCGAACACCATGAAGAGCAGCGCGTTCGCTACCATGATCAAAATAAAAGATCGGCTCCATAGCCGGGCAACCGGCGCCGTCAAAACTTTTGTACTCATCTCTACCTCCGTTAAAGCTTGAATTTGATATGAGATGGATTTTATCTGACCACAGTCAGTTTGTAAAGTTTATAAATAAAAAAAAGCACAAACTCTTTTCGAAGAGTTCATGCTTGCGGTTTGTAGAACATAGGGCAAAGCAAATCGACTTTTCGGACTGCTGCCCGCTGTTCACAAATACTTCTGCAAATTGTCCCAGACCACCTTATAGCCGTTCGCGAACATATGGATGCCGTCCATCGTGTAGGCTTCGTTCAGATTGCCGTTCTCGTCCGTAAGGCCCTGGTTGACGTCGAGATATTGGAGTCCGAGCCGTTCGGCGAGCCGCTGCACCGCTTCGTTGGCTTGGGCGAGCGTTCTGTTGTTGCGGCGCGAAAAAAATTCGGCGGCTCCCGCAGGATCGACGCCGGGAAACTCCGCTTCCGCGTTGACCGGATAATACTTCAGCAAAGCGATGCGACAATCGGGCAGCCACTCTTGTACCCGCCGCAAAATCTCCTCGTAACGCTCGACCAGTCCGGCAACCGTATAATCCGGTTCGCCGAGGTCGTTGGTTCCGATATTGATAAATAGACGCGACGGCTCCAGCTCCAAAATACAGGCGTCGAGCGAAGCCGACAGCTCCCGTGTCACAAATCCGGCAACGCCGCGATTGTATACCGTAAACGGCTTGCCGGACGCCTGCTGAAGCTCATGAATCGGAAAAAATTCCATCAGCGAAGACCCCGCGAACACTGTCTGTCCTTTGACGGCATAGCGGTTGAGAATGCGGTAGGCTTGGATTTTGGCTTGTTTGTCGGGTGCGAGTTCCGGTTGGTCGGTCGGGAGATTCGAGGTCATGGGAATTCCTCCTTTGGGTTGGAAAACTATAAGGATCAATAGATTTACAAGAAAAAACTTTAATTTTTCTAAAAAAAAATCATTTCTAAAATCAGTAGTATGCTTTAAACTATGGGTAGCTTTTGAGTCCAATTATGATCGGAGCGATTGAGATGGATCAGTACAGATTTAATCCAGAGCATAGCCAGATGATCGTCAATGCAATTGTAGAAGGATACCACGACTATATCGAACACCGCAAAGATCGTAAAGCCGCGATGAAGATTAGCTCTGCATTTGCTTGGACAAAGGGTAATTTTATTGAAAGTCGCATTGCCGAAGATTCTGCGGGTGAAGGTTTCACTTATAAAAAATCGAAAGCAGGCCTGACCTGGGACTACTTGCAGTTTATTCACCGCGAGTCCAAGATTCTTTTTTTAGTGAAAAACGCAAGTTACTTTAACGAGAACGCTTTTTCGCTGGCTACGCTTCCCGGCGAGACTCGGCCAAGCGGCAAACGGCGTACCTACTTGCACGAACTTTCCAAAATCAATGATGCGTTGGAGTTTCCGGACATCCCTCCTGCAAGGAAAGGCAAAGAAAAAGTGGAACAACTCACTTTATTTATGCCGGAAGAACAAATCAAAGATGAATTGGCAAGCTTCAAATCCTCCTATCAAGAATTCCACATCTTGACTTATAAGTTGGACGAAGCTTATCAAGTCGCCGAAATTATTCATTACCTTCCTAACCCCAAAGACAATGTTGCTTATATGGTAGAAGATCTCTCTGGATTGATCTCCGGAGCTACTCTGACGGATGAAGATCTCGAAGTATTTGCCAAAGAATCCAGCGAAGAGATCGTGGACCCGGCAGCATTCGATATCGGAATTTGGGAAGAAGAACAAACAAACGATTAAAAAGGAGCCTGTGGAAGTTCCAAAACTAGGAGGGAACAGGCATGTTCATTGGTGATAACTTAGCCAATCTACGAATCATGCATGGGTATTCGAGAAAACAGCTCTCCGAAATGCTAGGGGTTACCGAGCAGACGATTTGGCAATATGAGAATGGTTATACGTCTCCTAAAATACAAATGGTGAACGAGCTAAAACGAATTTTCAATGTGAGAAGCAAGTACTTTTATGAACAAGATATGCTTTTGAGCCACAAACATTCTACGAATATCGACATCACAAACATCGCGTATCGTTCCAAACTTTTAAATACGATATCCAAAACTCAATCCGAGGCGAAACATATTGAATTTTTGGATGCCTTTATTGATTATATGACCGCCAAAATCCGAATGCCGTTACTCAAGATTATCCAACTGCGAGATGAAATCATTGACGATCTACAGCATTCTACAGAAGAACGGGTCGTTCAGATCAGAAAAGCAGCCCGTATCGCACGCGAAAAACTGGAGCTTGCGCCCGATCACAATGACGACTTGTTGTTTGCGATTGAGAAAAGCGGCGTTTTTGTTTTTGAAAAAGCGATCGGCGAAGAGATTGATGCCTATAGCCTGTGGACTCAAAATAATCGCCCGTATATCATTCTCGGTAATTTAAAATACTCAGCGGCCCGACGTAACTTTGATATTGCGCATGAACTGGGTCATTTACTGCTGCATTATCGACTGGAATTCAGTAACCTGGATCGAAAAGAGCACAAGATTATCGAAAATGAAGCCAACACCTTCGCCTGTGCTTTTTTGCTTCCGAAAGAAGAATTCTCACGAGACATGGGTAGAATCGCTCGAATCACTAACCCGGATAGCTACCTGGATCTGAAGCAAAAGTGGAAAACATCGCTGCAAGTATTAGGCTATCGGGCTGCGCAGTTGGAATTTATGGAGTCCAAGGAGCACCGGAACTTTTATGCTGCGCTTCATCGAAAAGGATACTTGCAATTGGAGCCATTGGATAGTGACATTTCTGTGCAAAGACCGATGAAAATGAAAAGTATTATTGATTTGGTCGCCACCAAAGACATCATTGATATTCGAAAAATGCTTGATCGGGATTGGAAAGTAGACATCGCATTCTTCTACAAACTGACCGGCATCGAATTTAACTTTTTCAATAAATATCTACGCGCAGAGCAAGATTTCGAATTATTTAGTGTTGCTGACTTTCCGAGAAAATCATCTTATGGAACAAATTAAGCATTCTTTTTGAATGTCCCCACTCCGCTAATTTGGAAGTGGGGATTTTTGCATGAACCTATATACGCATCCTTTGAAGCTGACGCTGAAAAGAAAGTTCCATTTTAAACTTAATTTCTTCGCTCTTCGCAACCTTTTCCGAAAACGGTTCGTCTGGGTAGGCAAGAAAAAGAAAATGACGCTTTCAATCTACTGATCCCATAGGAGGTTTTATCCATGAAAAAGAAATTCGCCGCTTCCCTCATGTCCGTGTCGATCCTGACTGCTTCGCTCGGCGGTTCGATCTTTGCTGCCGCACCTACGGCGTTTAAGGATCTGAAAAACGTAGCCGGACAAGAAAAAATCCAATCGCTGCAAGAGCAAGGTATTATCAAAGGCGTAAGCGCAAGCTCTTTCGCTCCGAATGCTCCGGTGACGCAAGCTCAAGCCGTTCAGTTCATCTCGACCGGTCTTGATCTGGCTTCGCTCGACATCTCGGATATGGACCCGAACGAAACCGCGAACGACTTGTTCCCCGCCGTAAAAAATGACGCTTGGTACGCGGACGCTTTCCTCAAAGCGGCGCAAATCGGCGCAAGCATCCCGGCAGACGTCGATCCGTCGGCCAAAATCACGCGCGAAGCGTACGTCGACTACCTGATGGACACGTTGAAAATAGCGGGCAATCTGCCGATGATCAATATTCTCGTACCGGAGATCGCAGACGAAAGCGACTTCGACATCTCTTCGCTCGGTTCGACGCAACTGGCGATCGCGCTGGACATCGTGCAATTGGACGCCGACAAAAAGTTCCATCCGCAAGAAGAAATCACGCGCGCCGAAGCCGCCGTTATGCTGTATAACGCGATCGGTTACATGAACCAACTGAAACAGCCGATCACGATTCAACCGATCGAAGAAGACGGCGAAATGCACATCCTGCCTATCCCGGTCGAAAAGTAAACTTGACTACCTACACGCCGGATAGCCAGATTGATCGGCATTCTTTCTTATAGCGCTACAAAAAAACGACCGATGCGTCCTTACCCTCGCATCGGTCGTTTTTTGTGCGCTTGCCCGTTTTGTCCTAAAATACAGGTATTCAGTATTCTGCGAAAAGGCGGGTTCTTCATGACAAACAATCGTTCATCCTCTGCGCTTGGCGAATTCATCAAATCGCGTCGTCAGCGGCTTCAGCCTGAAGACTCCGGTATCGACCCGCTTCCCGGACGCCGGCGCACGCCGGGGCTTCGTCGGGAAGAAGTCGCGTATCTGGCGAATATGAGCGTCACCTATTACACCTGGTTGGAACAAGGCAAAGACCTCAATCCGTCCCAGGAAATCCTGCTCAATATCGGCCGCGCGCTGAAGCTTGGCGATTCGGAGCAGAATTACCTTTTTTCATTGGCTGAATCGTCATTGGCTCCGGCCTATGTCGCGGATGCCCGAACCGACATTCCGCTATTGCAGGCATTGGCGAACCAACTGGTCTATCCGTGCTTTATTACGAACGACAGCACGGATGTGCTCGCATGGAACCGCTCCGCCGAACTGCTGATGGCGGACTTCGGCAACACTCCCGAGCCGGATCGGCATGTGATGAACATGGTTTTTTCGAATCCGGGATTTCGGGAACGGCTGTTGAATTGGGATCAGTTTGCCCGTTATACGGCGGCTTGGGTACGTACGAATTTCGAACGCAACAAGCACAATCCGCGGTATATGGAACGATTCGAGCGGCTGAGCCGGGACAGCGGGGAGTTCCGGCGCTGCTGGGATCTGTTCGAGGTCAAAGAAAACCATGTGTGCCCGATGCACTTCCGTCTGCCGGATGGTCAGCGGCTGGATTTCGATATCCACTCCGCCTCGCAGATCGATCAGGACCCGAGTCTGGTCTGGTCGATCCTCGTTCCCGCGCCCGGCACGGATACCGAACAGCGGCTGACCGATTTGCTGAAGCAAAATACCGAATAGCCTTTTTTCTGCTGCCGAACGGGCTTTATTCACGCAAGCGTTTCTTGTAAGGAATAAGCTACGACCCGACAATGCGTATTTTTTGCCGTCTTTTCGCCTTTGCCTTCTGTCGGGCTTGGATCGCGCGGTCCGGCGCCGAGCCTATTAACGCCGTTACCCGTATCAGCCTGCTCTGGTTGGCTTTTCTGCATGGCGGTATGCTGGGCAGGAGTTCAACTACGAGAGGATGATACAGATGCAAACCTGGTTCATTACGGGCGCTTCGGGCGGCCTGGCTATTCATATGACGCGCAAACTGCTGGAACGGGGCGACCGGGTCGCGGCAACCGTACGCAAAGACGGAGTATTGGACGAGTTGAAAAACACGCACGGGGATCGGCTATGGTCCGCGCATCTGGATCTGACGGATGCGGCGCAGATCGAAGAAGTGATCTCGCGCGCTTTTGCCGAGTTGGGAACGATCGACGTGTTCGTCAACAACGCCGCTTACGGCTTATACGGCGCGGTCGAGGAAGCGAGCGACGCGCAACTGAAGCACCAGTTCGATACCAACGTGCTCGGCTCGCTCCGGGCCGCGAGAGCCGCCATGCCTTATTTGCGAAAACAGGGACATGGACATCTGGTGCAGATCTCCAGCTCGGCCGGACATTATTCGATTCCGGGCATGGGCCTGTATTGTTCGACCAAATGGGCGGTGGAAGGCGCCTTTGAAGCCCTTGCCAAAGAAGCCGCGCCGCTGGGCATCCGCTCCACGATGGTCGAGCCGGGCGGCATACGCACCGGATTCCTCGGCGGCAACGCCGCGTACGGCGAACCGATGGACGCCTACCGCGAGCAGGAAGCCGGCCAATTCACCCGCATGATGAAAGGCGAGCTGCCCGGCATGGACACGCCCGAAGCTTTCAACCGCGCCGTCGTCGGCGATCCCGAGAAGATGGCGCAAGCGATCCTCGACCGCTCTGATGCGGGCGAAGGCCCGCTGCGTCTTGCGCTCGGCAGCGACGCCTACGCGGTCATTCGCCAGTCCCTGCTGGAACGGCTGGCGACGCTGGAAGCGCAAAAGGAGCTGGCGTATTCGACGGATGCGGACGATGCGGGGGCGTGAAAGATTGGTGGGAAAACGGAATCGGAACAGACAAAAAAGCGGCCCGGAACGCTCCGGACCGCTTTTTCTCAATAGCATAACTTGAAAAAATCAGATTACGCATGATCGGAAATATTCAAATTTTCCAAAGTCTTTTTCACCGTTTTGCCTTCTTCGACTTGCCGGATCGATTCTTTCAGCCTTTTCATGTTGGTCGGATTATAGAAAGAATCGGTCTGTGTGGTGATATCAAAAGGAATACCGCCTTGACGGATCGACTGTCGGATAAAGATATTGACGGCGGTCGTCATATTTAACCCAAGCTCAGAAAAAAGAAGTTCGGCTTCTTTTTTGACTTCTTCGTCCACTCGAATATTGATATTGGCTTGTGCCATGCTTGTACCTCCTTGAACTGTTTTCTTCTTAATTATAGCAAAAAATATAACGATGTAACAAAAAATGCGCACATGGTAAATACCCTGTGCGCATTTAAAAAGTTAATTCAGTTAAACGATGTTCACTCTGCCGCTGCCGCGATATCCGCCAGCGCCCAGTGCCCGGACGGAACGTCCGGCCAGCGGGAAGCTTCCGGGGCGGTCGGCAGCGCCCGGCCCAATACCCGGTTGAAGACCGCCGCCGCTTCCGCGCGGCTCAGGGCGCGGTCCGGCTCGAAGCGGCCGTCCGGCAAGCCGAGCAGATAGCCGGCTTGCCGCGCGCGGGCAATATCGCCCGCGGCCCAGTGATCGGCCGTGTCGGTGAACGCGGCCGCTCGAAGCGCGGCATCGTCTGCCGCGTTCAGCGCTTTCCAGCGCGCCAACACCGCGGCCAGTTCGCCCCGGGTCACGGGCCGGTTCGGGCCGAAAGCGTCCGCGCCCGTGCCGCGCATCCAGCCGGCTTCGCTGGCGGCGCGCACCGCTTCGGCCGCCCAACTTGCGGCCGCCACGTCGCGGTAGCCGCTGCCGCTCGCAGCTTCGCCGCCGGAAGCTTGCGCGGCTGCGCCTGCGGCTTCTCCCGCGTTTGCTATCGCGTCTGCCCCGGCCGAGGCCGTTCCGGCGGCGCTTTGCCCGCCGCTCAGACGCAGCAGCATGGCAGCCAGCTCTGCCCGCGTAACCGCTTTGCCGGGACGGAAGCTGCCGTCCGGGTAGCCCTGCATATACGATTTGCCGGCCGTGGCCGGATCTTCGCCCGGCGCGCCGTTATGTTGCCCGCCCGAAGCGGCCGGATCGGAAGGTTGAACGGTTCCGTTGCCGCCCGTTGCCGGGTTCGGAGAAGCCGGAACCGAAGGCTGCGAACCCGAAACCGACGGATTTTGCGGCGCCGACGGCGAAGGTGTCGGCGCCGGCGCGTTCCCTCCCGTCGAACCGCCGTTTTCCACGCCTTCTCCCGGCGGCGTCGTGTCCAAAGGGCGGACGAACGTCAGCGTAAAGTCGTCCAGCGTTCCCCACGCTCCGGCATTCGCTTGCACCGAAGCGCCGACGGTCAGGCTGCCGTTTTCCACGCGGATATCCGCGATCTTCGGCTCGTTCCACTGCGCCCAGCCTTTGACCCCGGTCAAGGCTTCGCGTTCCTGCCCTCCGCTCGACGCCAGCAGTTTCATCTCGCTTTGCGTCACGTCGCCGCCCTGGATCGACATAGACAGATCGTAATAACCCGGTTCCAGTCCTTCCACCACCTGCCGTACCCGGAAATTCACGCCTTCGGACGAATAGAAGTGCAGCGAATAATTGCCCGATTTGGCGTCGGAAGCTTTGTTCTGATAAGCCGTATGCGGCACGCTTCCTTCGCCGTACGCGATGGTCCACATGCTGCGGTCGTTATTTTCGAAGCTGCCGTTCAGCAGCAGATTCCGTTTGCGGATCTCCAGCGTAGCTTGCACCGGAATCCCTCCTTCCGCCAGACCGTCGATGCTATACGTGCCCGGTCCTTTTTCCATAGCCGCTTGAAGCGCCGCCTCATTCCAGCTCACGCCGAGCGAACCGGTTGTTCCGTCGTTGTACACGGCTTGCACCACGGTCGGCAGCGTTGCGGGTTCGCCGGCATTGACCGTCACGCGAACCGGAGTAATGCCGTCAACCTTCAGCGGCGCCGTCGCGCCGGTCTTCACGTACTTGAACACGTTGAGCGAAGCCAAAGGCTTGCCCGAAAAATCGAACAACGCCTGGTTATCGACCGCGCTGCCTCCGTACCATTGTCCGGCGTCATGCGGATCGTATTCGGCCGCGAAGCTGGACGCCCAGCCCGATCCGTACGTTTCCCACAGCGTCTTGTTGGCTTCCGCGTTCGACGCAGAACCGACAGGCAGCCAGGCCGGTTCCCAATAAAACACGCCGAGGCCCGCATCCCCGACTTTGGCGACCGCGTCGATCACGTTGCGCACCGACGTGGCCTGCCCTTGCACGCTGACCGGGTAATCGAGCGTTTGACCCGAAGCCTGCGGAGCCGTGTTGCCGTGACCGTCGCCGTCTTCCGAGGTGTACGCGTAGGACGTCTCGGCGACCATGACCTTTTTGCCCGTCGTGTCGGCCACCTGCTTGAGCACGCTCGTCAGATTGCCGAGCGTACCGTGCCAGAACGGATAATACGAACTCGCGAATACGTCGTAATCGACGCCGTATTTCGTCAGTTCCGCCGCGTAACTTGCGTAACGGCCCGCCGATTCCGGATTGGTAAAATGCAGCGCGACGAGGATCGACGGATCGACTTCGCGCACCGCTCCGCTGCCCGCGTTGAACAGCGCCGCGATCGACGCCCAATCTTTTTCGCCGACAAAAAAGCCGTTCGTTTCGTTGCCGATCTGCACCATGCCCACGTCGACGCCCGCCTGGATCAACTGCTCCAAACTGCTTTTCGTATAGTCATGCAGCGCTTGTTCTTTCTGCTCGACCGTGTAGGCTTTCCAAGCTTTCGGCGCCTGCTGTTTGGCCGGATCGGCCCAAAAGTCGGAGTAATGGAAATCGACCAGCACTTTCATGCCGTTGTCCGTGGCGCGCTTGCCGATCTGGATCGCTTTCGCCAGATCGTTGTCTCCGCCGCCGTAGCCGCGTCCTTGCGAATCGTACGGATCGTTCCAAACGCGCACGCGCACATAGTTGACGCCGGACTCATGCAGCGTGGCGAACAAGTCTTTCGGCGCTCCCTGTTCGTCCCGGAACACGACGCCGCTTTGTTCGAGCGCGATCACGCTGGACACGTCGACGCCTTTGATAAACTCATCGCTCAGCCCGTCCACTTTTTGCACGAAAATATCCGCCGCGACCGGCTGGGACGTATCGCTGCCGATTCGCGTCAAACGCACGTCGTCCAAATACCCCCAAGCCGCCGCTTTGCCGCCGAGGGTAGCGCCGACCGCCAATTTATCGACCGGATCGGGCAGCACAAATTTCACGGAGACTGTGCCCCAGTTGTTGTATCCGGTCGTCGGAGCGACAGCCGCCGATTGTTCCGTGCCCGCGAACAGCGCCACCTGACCGGCTTCGTCGCCCGATCCGCCCATCGATTGAGCGGTCAGCTCGTAGCTGCCTGCCGGAAGGTCGTACACGTTCTGACTGACCGTGATCGACTGCGGCGCGGGCGCCGAACTTTTGATCCAATATTTGAACGCATGACCGCCTTCGACCGGATTGATCCAGCTATCGTCGGCATACGCGAAACGGCTGATCTCTACCTGATCCCAGTCCGACGGCGCCACGTTCCAGGATAACCCGTCCCAAAAATCCGCTTCGAACCCTCCGTTGACGACCTGCGGTTCGATCGAAGACGCGGCCGGATCGGCGTTCGCTTTCGACGGTTGGAACGGCAGGCTGCCGAGTATCGTCACCACAGCCAGCAGCAACGGCCAAACCCGTTTTTTTCTACCCATTTCACTCATCTCCCCTCTGTCTATGAAGCGTTTACATTTTAGACTGTGATCACTATATCAACTGCCGCAGGGAAGCGGATACGGGATTATTGCAACATTTCGTGTGTTTCGGAAAGGGATTGCGCTTTTCGGAGAGGATCGCTATAATCGTCATAATCCATGCTGAAGGAGTCGGTTGCCATGCAGGCCATCTTATTTACTCAACTTCATCATCACAAGCAGCGTTAGCACCCCCGAGCAGAAAATCCGGGGCGGGCTAACGCTTCTCGCGTTGGCCTCCCTGCGGCATAGCAACACGCGCAGGACCAAGAGGTCCTGCGCGTTTTTTTGTTTTCCGGCATCACCTATCACAATCACGGAGAGGACGAACCCCTATGCAAAACGTAAAAGGCACGTATGATTTTTTCGGTAACGAGCAGGCGATCCGCCGCAAAGTCGAGACGACGCTTCGGACGCTTTTCGAAAGCTACGATTTTGACGAGATGAATTCCACGATTCTGAACGAACTGGAGCTGCTGGCCTCGAAATACGCGGGCGGCGATGAAATTCTGAAAGAAATGTACCAACTGACCGATCAGGGACAGCGCAAACTGGGACTCCGCTACGATCTGACGATTCCTTTTGCCAAAGTCATCGCGCTGAATCCCGGTATCGAACTGCCGTACAAACGCTACGAGATCGGCAAAGTGTTCCGCGACGGCCCGGTCAAAAAAGGACGCCTGCGCGAATTTCTGCAATGCGACGCGGACGTGGTAGGGATTGCCGGGCCGCAGGCGGAAGCCGAATTGATGCAGCTCGCCGCCGAAGCTTTTCGCAGGTTGGAGATTCCGGTCGTGATTCGCTGGAACAACCGCAAGCTGCTCGGCGAGACGCTGGAATCGCTCGGCGTGCCGGCGGAATCGCGCTCCTCGGTCATGCTGACGTTGGACAAGCTCGACAAGATCGGGCGGGAAGGCGTGCTGCGGGAATTGGCGGGAAAAGAACTATCCGCCTCCGCCGCCGAGTCGATCGTTCGCCTGACCGAAGCGCCTGTCGGGAATTTCGAAGCCTGGGTGACAGCCTGCGGCATAGCAAACGGCGACGGGGCAAACGAAGCTCGTGCGCTCGCCAAACTACTGGAACGCCTGGGACTACACTCCGTTTGCCGCTTCGATCCTTTTCTTGCCCGGGGGCTGTCTTTTTACACGGGTACGGTGTACGAAATCTTCGACGCTTCCGGCCGTTTCACGTCCAGTCTGGGCGGCGGCGGACGGTACGACAATATCATCGGACAGCTCGTGGAACGACCGGACATCGCGTACCCGACCGTCGGCCTGTCGTTCGGAATGGAGTCGATCATGGCGATGCTGGCGGAACGGCCGGCGACCCTCCCTCAACCAAGCGTGCTGGTGGTGCCGATCGGCGAAGATATGCTCGCTCCCGCGCTGGAAACGGCTGCTTTGCTGCGTGCGGACGGGATTCGGACAGCCGTCGAACCGATCGGACGCAAGTTGAAAAAATCGTTGGCTTCGGCGTCGGTGCGCGGGATTCGCTGGGTGGTTCTGATCGGAGAGAACGAAGCGGCGGCAAGGCAGGTTCAGCTCAAAGATATGACGGAAAAAAGCGAGCAACGGCTGACGCCGGCGCAAGCGCTGGACTGGGTCAAAGGCGCAGCAGCGCCGAACGGCGAGGATACAAGCAGGTAACGAGTCTTCCCGATCGGCGCTCCCCGCCGCTTCGGCCCCGCCGGTTCCGAGTTCCTTTTCGAGCCGAATACGGATTGAGCGCCACGCCACAGAAGGGGTAAAATAGGGATCAGCAAGCAAAAGCCTACAAATCCGAAAAGGAGACGGTTGCCGCTATGAAAGTCACTCTCCGCATGATCGACCGACAGCTCAGGATAAAAGGCGTCATCATGAAAGCTCTCACGCAAAAATCGACCGAAGCCAAGTACATCGCGTCGGCCAAAAGCGCCAAAAAAGCGCTGGAATCGCGAAAAGGCAAAAAGATCGACGGGCTGCGCTGCGACGAGCTATGGATTCCCGGCCGCGACGGCGGGCAGATTCGCGTTCGGATCTATCGTCCGCTGCACGAAGCCGCGAATATGCCGGGCATTCTGTGGCTGCACGGCGGCGGTTATTCGCTGGGCCTGCCCGAGTTGAACACGGATATGTACAAAAACCTGATCGCTACCCGGGATTGCGTCATCATCGCGCCGGATTACCGGCTGTCGATCGACGCTCCTTATCCGGCCGCGCTGCACGATGCCTACGACACGCTGCTGTGGATGCAAAAAAACGCGGCCGCTTTCGGTATCCGCGCCGATCAGCTGATGGTCGGCGGCGAAAGCGCGGGCGGCGGTCTGAGCGCGGCTTTGGCGTTGTACGCCCGCGATCTCGGCGAAGTGAAGCTGGCGTTCCAGATGCCGCTTTATCCCATGATCGACGACCGGATGCAAGGACAATCGGCGAAGGACAACAATGCCCCGATCTGGGATTCGCGTTCCAACGAATGGGCTTGGAGATTGTATCTGGGCGAATGGTACTGTCGGGACGACGTTCCGCCGTACGCCGCCGCGGCCCGGGCAACGGACTACACCGGATTGCCGCCCGCCGTGACGTTCGCCGGAGAGTTGGAGCCGTTTCGCGACGAAACGATTCGGTACGTGGAACATTTGCGCGCAGCGGGCGTAACGGCGGAGTTCGAGCTGTATCCGGGGTGCTATCATGCGTTCGACATGATGTGTCCGAAAGCGGAGGTGAGTAAACGGGCGACGGCGTTTTTGATGCGGGCGTTCGGGGAGGCGGCGTATCGGTATTTTGCGGCGCAGCCGCCGGACTTTTCCTTTTCCGCGACTGGACGGATCGACGCAAGCCGGGAATGAAGAGGTCGACGCAAATGAAGGGATTGGATAGAAGCATGATGAAATAAGTGCGTTTGTGCAACTATTTCGCTTCATTTTTTCGCAAATTCTAAATTAAGTGCTCAGATACAACTATTTGAGCAAAAAAGACGTAAATCGGCGTCAGATCGAGAAAATAGATGTATATACGCACTTATTTGATTTAGATCGCTAAAATCGAAGAAAATAAGTGTACTTTTGCACTTATTCGCAAAAATCATGTCTGCTATCGGATACGTGATTGGCGAATGCCTAACCTGACCCAAACTCCTTCTCTTTCAACAGAAAAGGCTGTTCCGCAACCGAGTAACGGTTTCGCGGACAGCCTTTTTTCAAATCCTGCTTTCTTGTTAAGCACTTATTCTAATCTTGTTCGTTACCGGTTCGCCGCGATCGGACGCTAGCTTCGCACTTCCGCGATCTTCTCCAACCCCAGCGCCTCCGCCGTCGAATCAAAGATCTCCTTAAACAACTCCGGCTCGTCCGACAAGCGCACGCCGTAAGAAGGAATCATCGCCTTGATCTTCTCCTGCCACTGCGGCATCTGATCCGGGAAGCAGCGCTGCATCACTTCGAGCATGACATGGACCGCCGTCGAAGCGCCCGGCGAAGCGCCGAGCAAAGCCGAGACCGAACCGTCCGCGGCGCTGACGACTTCGGTGCCGAATTGCAGCGTGCCTTTGCCTTGCGGCGTGTCTTTGATGACCTGCACGCGCTGGCCCGCTACGACGACTTCCCAATCTTCGTCTTTCACATCCGGGATAAACTCGCGCAACTCCGCGATCCGCTGGGCGTTCGAGAGCATGAGCTGCTGCACCAGATATTTGGTCAGCCCCATTTCTTTCGCGCCGGCCGCCAGCATCGTCAGCAGATTGCTCGGCTTGACCGAACCGATCAGGTCCATGTTGGAACCGGTCTTCAGGAACTTCGGCGTGAAGCCCGCGAACGGGCCGAACAGCAGCGCTTTTTTTCCGTCGATATAACGCGTGTCCAAGTGAGGCACGGACATCGGCGGCGCGCCCAGCTTGGCTTTGCCGTATACTTTCGCATGATGCTTTTCCGCGATCGCCTGGTTTTTGCAAACCATGAACAGACCGCTAACCGGGAATCCGCCGATATGCTTGGATTCCGGAATGCCCGTTTTTTGCAGCAAAGGCAGACTGGCGCCCCCCGCCCCGATAAATAGGAACCGCGCCTCGTGCTGCTCGACCTGATTGTTGTTCAGATTCTGCACCTTCACGCGCCAACCGCCGCCTTCCGCGCGTTTGATGTCTTTGACCGCGTAGCGGTAGTGCACCTCGACGCCTTGCGTTTTGAGGTGATCGAACAGCAAACGGGTAAGCGCGCCGAAGTTCACGTCCGTGCCGGAATCGATCTTGGTCGCCGCGACTTTTTCCGACGCTTCCCGGCCCTGCATCATCAGCGGAATCCATTCCTGAAGCTGACGGTGATCCTCCGAATAGTCCATGCCCTGGAACAACGGATTTTCTGATAGCGCTTTAAATCGCTTGCTAAGGAATTCGACATCCTTGTCTCCGGCCACCCAGCTCATATGCGGAATCGGACGGATAAATTCGCCTGGATTGCGCAGCAAGCCTTGTCGCACCAGATGCGTCCAGAACTGCCGGGATAGCTGGAACTGCTCGTTGATATTGACGGCTTTCGTGATATCGATCGAGCCGTCCGCTTTTTCCGTCGTATAGTTGAGTTCGCATAATGCCGCATGGCCCGTGCCCGCATTGTTCCATTCGTTGGAGCTTTCTTCGCCGGCGCTCGGCAATTTCTCGAACGTTTTGATTTCCCATTCCGGCGACAGTTCTTTCAGCAAGGTTCCGAGCGTCGCGCTCATGACTCCGGCCCCGATTAAGATCACGTCTGTTTTTTTCACTACGCTGCTCATCACAAAACCTGCCTTATCCAGTATATTTGCCAAGGGAGCATTCTCATTTTCAAAAAAATCGTGTCTATGTTTACTATAAACCAAAATCCAGCCAAATCCTATTGCTTTACCGTATAAAAGTGCGCAGTCTCTTTTCCATTGTACACCATTTCCGCCAGCGCCTTGAACGCATTTCCTTTTCAACCCCATGAATGAAACCGATGCCCGCCGCGCTGCGTATCAGCAGGGATACTATCTTTCCGAAGGAGACTTCCTTAATGATGCTCAAAAAACACAACCGTTCCATCCTCCGCTTTGTACTGGCTATTCTTATGATTGTGGTGGGCATTCTGATGTCAAAAGATAACCTGATCGCCGGCATTTTCAGCTTGGCCGTGGCGACTTACGCGCTGGTTAGCGGCATCCTGTGGCTGCGGGTAGAAAGACGCCCTCAAGTCAGCACGAATCCCAGCAAACCTGTCAAACGCAAAAAGTAATCCTCCTTGCACCCAAACCATAGATTCCATACGAAAACCGGACAGGAACGGCGAGCCTTTCGCCGACTCTTGCCCGGTTTTTTGGGCTGTTACTCAGCCAGTCCGAACCGGTCGCCCAGATCCTGGATCGGATATACGTAACCACGCGAATCCGGCATTTGGAACGGACGATGCAGGATCAACCGCCAATCGCCTTCAAAAGTACGGAAGAACATTCCATGCCCGCTGTCTTCTTTGACCAACGGATCAAGCTGTTCCCACGGGCCTTCCAGCTTGCCGCTCGTCGAGCGTGCGATCGTCTGCACATAGCTGCCGTGCTCGTAGCTGGACCAGAGCATATTCAGACTGCCGTCCGATGTGCGGTACAATTGGCAACCGTCCGTGACATAGACGAGCGGTTCGGCATCGGCGGACGGCTCGCTTTTTTCCGCTTCGTCCGTCGTTTCCGATACCAGCCACGGCGCCGCCGAACCTTTCAGCAGCAGAATCGGCTCGCCGACTGCGGAAGACAGATCGTCACTCAACCGAACCGCCTCGATCGTTCCGTCCAGCGTCTGCACCCATTCATGGCAATACACCATCCACGGATGGCCTTCCTCGTCGAGATACAGCGTCCCATCCAGCGTCATATAATCGGAAGGCACCACCGGACTTTCCGGATTCAGCAGCTCGAAAGGCCCTTCCGGCGAATCGCTCACAGCCGTCGCGGTCCCCCGCCAATGCTTCGCATAACCTTGCACCGGATCGCCTTCCAGCGGACGGCCTTCGTTATGCAGCGTCACGAACAAATAATACCGGCCGTTATGCTCATGCACCTCCGGCGCCCATGCCCCATGCTGCGGGTCCGCCCAGCAATCGTCCGGGATCGCGAATACGACGTAGGGACCTTCCCATTCTTCCAGGTCTTTGCTCTTGTAAACCAGTACGCCGTGGCGGTCGACCCCGTTCAATCGGGGAGCCGCTCCGCTGTACAGATAGTAGGTACCGCTGTTCGGATCGGCAAGGACAAACGGGTCATGAACCGGCATATCGGCAAGGCGATGGCCTCCCTGCGGATTCTGCACGTCGGAAGCGGCATTGTGGGCGGGCTGGACAGACATGGGATCAGCTCCTTCGGAATTTTGTTTACGCTTACAATTATCTCTACTATAACGGTGAAGTTTCTTGGGATGCAAGTCCGGAACATCAACCTAACCTTTTTTAGAAAAATGGTTTCCAAATCGAATACCAATTTCTTTATTAAAGATAATAATGATTGAAATTATCTGTTTAGTTGAATATAATTTAAATGCTAGATTGCTAGGTTATTTAAACCTTTATTGTCATGAACAACTACTTCATTGAACGCTTCGTATTTGATATACTGAATCGTTTTAATAGATAAAAAAAGAGGGATGATCGACTTGAAAAATGCTTTGAAAAAATCTTTTCTGGCTCTGCTCGTCGTTTTATTTTGTAGTGTTGGCTTTAACAATTCCGCGTATGCCGCCAGTGTAGGCCAAAAACTTACAGCGCCGGAAAGTGGCTGGCAGCGATACGACTCTATTCATCAAAATATTAAATACTCGGAAAACTGGGGCAATCACAGCGTGGCCACATATTACCAAGGTTCCATTCGGGCAACGACAACGCCAGGCAGCACAGCTTCTTTCAAATTCGAAGGCTCCAAGCTCAGAATTATTTCCGATTCTACGGACGATGGAACGCATAGCGATAAAATAGAAGTTAAAATTGATGGTAACGTTGAATATTTTTCAGTTTGGCGTAGACTCGGTCATCAGTACCTGGTATATGAAAAAACAGGCTTGACTCCTGGTGTTCACGAAGTCGTGATCACATCGTTGGATAGCCGAAACGCTACGCTGGACGCTTTCGACATCGACGGTACGATATTGCCGATTGAAGAACAACAGCCGCCGCAAGAGGAGCAACCCCCGCAGGAACAGCCTCCTCAAGAACAACCTAGCAACGAGCGTGCGATTTTGACGGTTACATTGACTACCGGTTTGGAAAAAGAATTCGACCTGTCTAAACAAGAAGTGGACGATTTCATCAACTGGTATAGCCAAAAAGGGCAAGGCGTTGGATTGAACCAATACGCAATCAGCAAACACGACAATAACAAAGGTCCGTTCAAAAACAGGAAGACTTATATCATTTTTGATAAAGTTCTTACTTTCGAAGTCGACGAATATACCCCAGACGACGATAATTAATCTTTCAAAATAAAAATGACTGCTCCCAAAGCCGTAAAACGACTTTAGAGCAGTCATTTTTTGATTTAAAATAAACTAAAAATCGAACCATTTCACAAAGGAGCCCTCCCCCATGAACATGCGCAGAATCCGTTACCTTATCGATCTGATCGAATGCCGCAGCTTTACCGAGACCGCCCGGAAAAATTTCGTATCGCAGACCACCGTCAGCCAGCAGATCGCGACGCTGGAAGACGAATTCGGCGTGCTGTTGATCGACCGGAAGCAGACCCCGATCGAGCCGACGGAAGCGGGACGCGTTTTTTACCGGGAAGCCGTGCTGCTATGGAAGCAATACGCGCGGATGCAGACCAGCATGGACAACTATCGCCAGCATCGTACCCGTTCGCTCAGCATCCAATATTCGGCGGTGACGGATATGCAAACCCTGCTTCGACGCATTCCTTCGTTTCGGGAAAAGTATCCGGACATCCGGCTTGAACTCAACAAAGTGCTGCTCAAGGATGCCGCCGACTATCTGCTCAAAGGCATCTGCGACGTCGCGATCGCGTTCGATTCGGAATTTGCCAACCGTCCGGAAATCCGTACCTTTTCGCTGTATCACGGACGCTACTGCGCGGCAGTCGGTCCCGGTCATCCGCTGCATACTTATTCCACGCTTTCAAAAAAAGAACTTTATCGCTACCCGCTCGTCATGCTCAATCCCGACGCGATCGGCGGCTCGTACGAGCTGATGATCGAACATGCGGCGCAGGACGGTTACCGCCCGGATATTGCGCGCAGCGTGGACGATGTGGAGACCGAGCTTTTTTATATCGTGACGGAGCAGTTGATCGGCTTTTTCCCTGAACATTACAAGCTGCCCGCGCTCAGCGAAGAGATTGCCCTGATCCCGATCGAAGACTCTCACCACACTTTTCGAATCGAGGCCGGGTATCTGAAGCATAGCGAAAATCCGGCGCTTGAGGCATTTTTGACCCATTTGCGAGAACCGATCTAATTCTGCATTGCGTTCTCCAATAGGTCATTATGTTTTCGCGTTAGACTTTGTTATTTTTTTCACATATCATGAACTCATAAGAACCCCAGCGGTTCCGCAAGCGAAAATTCCGAAGGAGTGACGATGGAGATGGGTAAACTTTTGCTGACAGGCGTAGACGGTAATCTGGGCGGGCAAGCGGCTGAATATTTGGTAAATCTGGTGGATCGCGATCGTCTGATCTTTTGTGCATACAATCCGGCTTCGCTGCAAAAATACGCGGAGATGGGCATCGAGACGCATGTGACCAACTTCAATCATATCGACGGATTGGCCGAAGCTTTCGCGAAGGCGGAAAAAGTGGCGCTGATCTCCATGCCGTTCGTCGGCGAGAAACGCCAGGCGGCGCACCGCAATGTCGTGGACGCGGCCAAACAAGCGGGCGTAAAGCAGCTCGTGTACACGTCGCTGGTGAACGCGGCCGACGAGACGAATCCGAGCGTGGAAAAGCTGGACCATGTGTACACCGAAGATTATGTCAAAGCCGCCGGATTGGACTACATCTTCCTGCGCAACTCGCAGTACGCGGAAGCGATGGTCACCAACTACTTTACGTACGCGAAAAGCGACGGCGTGTTGAAAAACAACCAGGGCGACGGCAAGATGGCCTACATTTCGCGCAAAGACTGTGCCAAAGCCGTCGCGTATGCGCTGGCTTCCACCGATTACAGCCAAGCGACATTGAACATCAACGGTCCCGAGCTGATGACAATGACAGACTTTATCCATATCGGCAACGAGGTCACGGGCAGCGCGGTCACGTATCAGGAAACGACGGACGAAGAAAACTACGCCGTATTCGACGCAATGGGCGTGCCGAGAACGACGGACGGCGTATTCGCGAAAGGCTCGGAAGCTCCTTTCTCGTCTGAAGGCATGGTCACGTTCGGCCAAGCGATCCGGATGGGCAAAATGGACGCGTTTACGGATGATTTCAAAAAGCTAACCGGGCAAGATGCGTTGACGGTACGGCATATGTTCGAACACGCGGACGAGTTTCAGGTCGGAGAACGGCATTCGCAAGATCAGTAACAGACAGGTTGAAAAAGGCCGACGTTCCGCATAAGGAACGTCGGCCTTAAGTTGTCGAGAAAGTCACGCAAGTGCGGGATGCGCGGGGAGCAAGGGATACGCATCAAGCGCGTCAAACGGGAAAAGCTAAGCCCGAAAAGCTCAAATTCAGACCATCCATAATTTGATTTTTGAGAATAAGTGCGAATATACACTTATTTTCTTCGTATTTTTCTATTTCGAGAGAATAGATGCAGATATGCACTTAATTCCTCTGTATTCTACTCTTTTACGCGTTTTTTCTTCAAATAAGTGTATATACGTACTTATTTGAAAATTCGGGAGCGAATCGGACGAAATAAGTGTATTTGTGCACTTATTTCAACAAATCCCGCTCCCGTCGGGATTCCGCAGCGCTTCCAGCACCAACTGTGCTTCGTACCCGTCGCGGAAATCGTACACCGTCCCTTGTTCCCCGTTCAAAATCCGCAAAATCTGTCCGAAAATCGGTAGATGCGCGCCTTCTTCATCGTCTGCATCCACCGGGACGGCTTGCGGTTCTTCGCCCGCTGTTCCGACGAACAAATTCCCCCAGTTTTCCAATGCGACCGTTCCTTCCGATCCCTGAACGACCAGCGATACGCGCTCTTCGCCTTCGCGACGATCCGTGCCGGACAGGTGAATCTCCAGCCCGCTATCCAACCGCAGCACCGCCTTCGCGACCGTCTCGCACAAGTTCTCGTCAGCCGGGAATTCCACTTCGCTGCGCACCGCCACGATCGGGCCGAACGTCTGCTGGATCATGTTGATCCAATGAATGCCGACTTCCAGCAGATAGCCGCCTTCGCGACGCGTGCCGATCCAATCGTTCTGCTGCCAGGCTCTCGGCCAGCTCGGAAACTCCAGATACAGATCGGCGCGTTCGATGTCTCCGGCTACGCCTTGCTCGATCAGCTCCCGAAACTTCAATGCGGCCGGTTCCAGCGGGAACGAGAAATGGACCACATTCAACCGATCCGACTTTTTCGCCCACTCCGCCATTTCTTTCGCTTCTTCCAGACTGTTCGCTAACGGCTTTTCGCAAAAAATATGGATGCCCCGCTCGAAAGCCAGCTTTACCGCTTCGTAGTGCATGGACGGCGGAACCGCGATATACACCAGATCCGCGTCCGTTTCCGCCAATAGCGTCCGGTAATCCGTATACAATTTCGGCGCGCCGATCACGGTCTCGCTTTCGCGCCGCAAATTCTCTTCGCCGCTGTCGCACAGCGCGACCAATTCCACCTGCTCCGCATAACGCGGCACAAGCCGGTGAATCATGTTGCGTCCCATGTTGCCGAGGCCGATCACGGCCAGTTTGATCGTATTCATCCCTGTAAGTCCCTTCTGTTTCCGATTCAAAAAATCACCCGGTCAAAATAAAACCCGGTTCTCCAGCATCTTTTTCAAACTAACATGCAGCTTCGACGGTCCGAACACGACCAACCGTTCCTGAAAGGCCGTCAGTTCCTCGATCGAAGACGTACGCACCGTAATCAAATAATTGAAGTCCCCGCCGATCCGGTGCAGATCCGTCACTTCCGAAGCAGCCAGGCAAAAATCCGCCAGCTCTTTGCAGCGTTCCGTGTTCAACAGCACAAAAGCAGTCGTGCCGCGATGCAGCTCGGACATCCCAAGTACCGCCGCGTAACCGCCCAGGATGCCTTTGTCTTCGAGCTTCGCGATGCGTTCTTTGACCGAAGGCTGCGACATCGACACCTCGCGGCCGATCTGCGCGATCGTCATTCTCGCGTTTTCGCGCAGCAACTGCATAATGCGGCGGTCCGTATCGTCGATCGGCAATCCTTTCATGTTCATCCTCCGTTTCCACGAACTAAAGCTTTTGTTTCCGAATTCCTTACTTTCCTTCCCTATTGTACGCCAAAGACCTTCGTTATCCGATTTTTTTCGCGCCGTCGAATTTTTATAATTAAACCTGTTCACTCATTCTACATTCCACTTATAAAAGGAGCCGATCCCTATGACCGTTCACGGACTTGCCCATGCGGCGATTCAAGCCCAAGACTATGCAGCCACGCTCGAATTTTATATCCAGGTTCTCGATTTCCGCCTCGGACATCACTGGAGCCTTCCCGCCTTCAATCTGGAACAAGCCACGATGCTGGTCTCCGCCGACGGCCGTACTTGTCTCGAAATTTTCGATCCGCAAGCGGAAATTCCGGCTCAAGGGCGAAAAGCTCGCGCAGCGGACGAAATCGCTCACGGCGCGCTGCTGCATTTGGCTTTTTACGTCGACGATGTTCAAGAAACATACGAAAAGGCTCTTGCCCACGGGGCAAGAACCTATGTAGCGCCCGCCACGATGCAGCTCGGCGAGCCGCCGCTGACCGTACGCAACGCTGTCGTGCATAGTCCGAACGGCGAAGTGATCGAGTTTTTGGAAGCTGCCGACTTCACGCGAAAAGAAAGCTGAAGCGCCGTACGCCGACGCTCCCAGCGTTCAATCTTCAGTCCTCGACCAAAAACCCGGCTTTTTGCAGCGCGGCGCAGGCTTTATCCAATCGGCTTTCGTCCGGCGCGGAGATCGTATGCAGATGAATGCCGTCCGTCAGTTCCGACAAATACGAGGCCCCGGTCGCCGTGATCCGTTCGATAAACTCGTAGACTTCGCTGCGCGTGCTGACGCGAATCAACGCCGTCAACTGGCCGTACACCGGATGCTCGATGATGACGTCGTCGACGCTGACCCCGTAATCCACCAAGAGCAGCAGTTCTTCTTCCGTACGGGAAGGATCATGCTTGCAGGCGATGATGCGTTCGGATCGCGGCTCTTTGTTTTCCGTGAGATAAATATAGCCTTGGCTGGTCGCCAGAATGGCATGGTTTTTGGCTTTGAGCAGCGTCATGTCCTGAACGATGACCTGACGGGATACGGACGCCCGGCGCGCCAGCTCGCTTCCGGTCAGCGGCGAAGATTCTTGCAGCCAGGACAGCAGCTTCTGCCGCCGCTGGTCGCCCGTTAATTTGATTTCTTCCATAGGGATGCGGGACTCCCTTCTCTATTTGGTTTGCGCAAGCTCATGCAACGCCTGCACCAGCCGATCCAAATGCTGCGTCGTCGTATGCGGACCGAAGGAAATGCGGAAAAACGAATGTCCTTCTCCCGCCGACAGGCCGAGTGCGGTTAAGGTATCGGGAATGTCTTGATGACCCGAGGAACAGGCGCTGCCCGTGGAGATGCACAGCCCTTTACGGTTGCATTCCAGCATAACATATTGGCCCTCGTAGCCCAACCCGGCGCAGCCGGCGATATGGGGCAAAATATTCCGTTCGTTTCCGGGCAGGCGATCCGTGACCACATAAGCAGGCAGCTCATATTCGCGAAAACGTTCCGTCAGGTATGTTCGAAGGGACACGTATTGCTCCGTCCGCTGCTCGATCAATCCGCATGTATGCACGGCGGAGGCAGCGAAAGCCGCAATCGCCGGCACATTGACCGTTCCCGGACGGAAGCCGCCTTCGTGCAAGGATTCCGGGTATACCGAAGCATAAGTCGCGCCGGGACGAATATAAACCGCGCCGACGCCTTTCGGCCCCTGCACTTTATGCGACGAAATCGACAACGCGTCCACACCCAGCTCGTCGACCGAAAATCCTATTTTTCCGAACGATTGAACCGCGTCCGTATGCAGCAAAATTCCCTTTTCGCGCAAAAAGGTTCCGATCTCCGCCAACGGCTGCACCAGCCCCGTTTCCGAGTTCGCATGCTGCACCGACACCAATCCGGTATCCGGTCGCAGCAGCGGCTCGATCCGCTCCGGCGTGATCCGCCCCCGGGCATCCGGCCAGATCAGCTCGACTTCGTATCCCAGCTCGACCAACCCGTTTGCGGCCAGCTTGACCGAATGGTGCTCCAGCGCCGAAACCAGCACATGCCTGCGCTCCGCAGGCAAGCTTCGTGCCAATCCCTGGATGGCCAGCAGATTCGATTCGGTGCCTCCGCTCGTGAAAAACAGCCTGTCCGGCTCTCCCCCGATCAATCCGGCGACAAACGCCCGGCTTCGTTCCAAAATATGCGCGGCTTGTCCGCCTCCGTCATGCAAACTGCTCGCGTTGGCGTATACGTCCCGGCTCATCGTCATTAAAGTTTGCAAAGCTTCCTCGCACAGGGGCGAAGACGCGGCGTAATCCAAATAAATCATCTCAAACTCCTTTTCCGGCATAAATCCGGCCAATGTTGTCGTTACACTTGAGTTTAGTTTATGTTTGTGTAAATATAGGTGTCAAGACACCTGTACGTTAATTTGTAAACATTCTGAAGAAGAGAGTGGATCGATCTTGCCCAAGCCATCTGTAATCGTCATCGGAGCCGGAGCGGCAGCCCTTTCGCTGATCGCGTCTTTGCCGGAAGGCTGCTCTGTTCGGCTTCTCACCAAAGCTTCCGTGCGCAGCGGCAACTCCATGCTGGCTCAAGGCGGCATTGCCGCCGTTCATTTGCCGCAAGATTCCGTGGCTTCGCATATCGAAGACACGTTAACGGCCGGAGACGGCCATACCGATGTCGCTGTCGTAGCCGATCTGTTGGCGGAAGGCAGCGCATACGTACATCGTTTGGCGGAAAACGGCTTTCCTTTCGATCGCGACGCGCAGCAGCAAATCCGGCTCGGTCTGGAAGGCGCCCATTCGTTCAACCGGATCTTCCACGCGGGCGGCGACGCTACGGGACGCATATTGACCGAGCATCTGCTTGCAAGCATTCCGGGTGACGTCTCGATTCTGGAGCACACCCATGTTTTGAAACTGATCGTGGAAAAAGGGCGCTGCACTGGAGTGATTGCGCGGCACGAAGGGAAATTGGCTACGTTCCACGCCGATTCCGTCATCATCGCCAGCGGCGGCTGCGGAAGTCTCTATGCCAACCACAGCGGCGATGCCGGCATTACGGGAGACGGCCTGATGCTCGCCTACGAAGCGGGAGCGGAATTGTGCGATCTGGAATTCATGCAGTTTCATCCGACCTTATTGGTGAAAAAGGGCACAACCTACGGCCTGATTTCCGAAGCGGTACGGGGAGAAGGCGGGGTGCTGCGCGATGAAAGCGGCCTCGCGATCATGGACGGCAAGCATCCGCTCGGCGATCTGGCTCCGCGCGATATCGTCGCCCGGGCGATTCACGAACAGATCCAGAGCGGACATGACGTGCATCTGGATATCCGCGATTGCGCGAACTTCACGGAGCGTTTTCCGACGATCACGGGCATTTTGAACAAAGCGGGCATCGAACTTGAAGCGCAAAAAATCCCGGTCGTGCCGGGCATGCACTTCATGATGGGCGGAATCAAGGTCGATACGCACGGCTGCACCGCGGTTCCCGGATTGTACGCGATTGGCGAAGCGGCCTGCACCGGTCTGCACGGCGCGAACCGTCTGGCCAGCAACTCGCTGCTTGAAGCACTGGTTCTGGGGCAACGGGCGGCGCGGCACGGCTTTGACCATTCGCTACGTAACGGTGCGATAAGCCGTGAGCCTGACCTATCCAGCGATTCGGTAAGCAACGAAAGTAGCGACCCCCATGATCTGCTAACCTGCAACTCCGATGCTCCCGGCTCTACGCCGACAATCGGAAATCTTGCATGGACGGTGCCGCATACCACGCTACCCGAGCTTCAGCGGCAGATGAGCCGGCACGCTTCGATCGTGCGCCATGCCGAAGGACTGAAGCAGTTGGAACACTGGCTGAACGATCTGCCTAGCGAAGAAGTACCGCTATCGGACCTCACCCGGGAACAAGCGGAATTGGCCCGACTCTGGCAGCTCGCCCGTCTGGTCGTGGCTTCGGCGCTACTGCGCACGGAAAGCCGCGGCGCGCATTATCGGGCCGATTATCCGACGCGCCTCGATTCGCAGTGGTCGGGACGCACGGTCACGCATATCCGGTCGACTGCCCCCATTTTGCATAACGAAAGGACAACCGAAGCATGCAGCGTATCGCGTTAAGAAAAATGTTGGAACGGTTTTATATGGAAGATATCGGCAGCGGGGATCTGAGCGCGCAACTGATCTCGGACCGTGACAATCAGCAGGCGGTCATTTATGCCAAGCAAGACGGGATCGTGGCCGGGGTCGATGTGATTGTCGAAGCCTGTTCCCTGCTGGATGGTCAGGTGCGCGTTTCTCTGTTAAAAAAAGACGGCGACTCTATCGCATACGGCGAGCCGATCGCCACGCTGTCGGGCAACCCTTCGATTCTGCTGACGGGCGAGCGCGTGGTCTTGAATCTGCTTCAGCGCATGTCGGGTATCGCCACGGCGACACGCAACGCCGTCGAGACGCTGAACGACCCGACCATTCGCGTCTGCGATACCCGCAAAACGACGCCGGGACTGCGCATGCTGGAAAAATACGCGGTCACGGCCGGCGGCGGCTACAACCACCGGTTCGGCTTGTACGACGGCATCATGATCAAAGACAACCATATCGCCGCGGAAGGCTCGATTACGGCCGCCGTCGCCAAAGCGAAAGCCAAACACGGGCATATGGTCAAAATCGAGGTCGAGATCGAGGACGAAGAGCAACTTCGCGAAGCGATTGCCGCAGGCCCGGACATCATCATGTTCGACAACTGCGATCCCGATACGGTCAGGCATTTTGCAAAAATAACGCCGCCGCAGATCGTCACGGAAGCTTCCGGCGGTATCGATATGCGCACGCTGCACGCCTATAAAGGCACAGGCGTGCATTATATCTCGCTCGGATTTTTAACCCATTCGGTGTCCAGCCTGGATATCAGCATGGACATCGTAGCCAGTCACGAACGCATGCAAAGCGCAGAAAGGTAGGAAAACAGATGTCGATATTCAATGAAGTCATGCCGCAGTATCCTATGATGCCGCCCGCGTACCGCGAACTCCCGACAGAGGAAATGGAGCGTCGGGTCCGGGAAATCAAGCAAAAGCACGGCGACGAGCTGCTTATTCCCGGACACCATTACCAGCGCGACGAAGTGATCCGGTTTGCCGATATGACCGGAGATTCGCTGGAGCTGGCGCGTCTGTCCGCCCAAAACACCCAAGCGCGCCATATCGTGTTTTGCGGCGTGCATTTTATGGCCGAAACGTGCGATATCCTTACCCAGCCGCAGCAAAAAGTCATTTTGCCCGATATGCGCGCAGGCTGTTCGATGGCGGACATGGCGAATATGGCCCAGACCGAGATCGCCTGGCGCCTGCTGACCGAGCAAGTCGGAGATAGCATTTTGCCGCTTACGTACGTCAATTCCACCGCCGAGATCAAAGCGTTCGTGGGACGTCACGGCGGCGCGACCGTCACCTCGTCCAATGCCCGGCAAGTCATCGCTTGGGCGCTCAAGCAGCGCAAACGCATCCTGTTTCTGCCGGATCAGCATTTGGGGCGCAATACGGCGTTCCAGCTCGGCATTCCGCTGGACGAGATGGCGGTGTGGGACCCGTATGCGCAGCGTCTGCTCACCGACCGGGACCCGGAAGACATCCGTATCCTGTTATGGAAAGGACACTGCTCGGTACACGAGAAATTCACCGTCGCGCAGATCGAAGAAACCAAGCGTCTCGACCCGGAAGTCCGCGTGATCGTCCATCCGGAATGCACGCATGACGTGGTGATCGCGGCCGACGATGCCGGTTCCACCAAATACATCATCGACCGGATCAACGAAGCGCCTCCCGGCAGCAAATGGTCGGTCGGCACGGAAATGAATCTGGTTCGCCGCCTTGCCGCGCAGCACCCGGAGCAGCAGATCGTCTCGCTCAACCCGGATCTGTGCCCGTGCCTGACCATGAACCGGATCGATCTGCCGCATCTGCTCTGGTCGCTGGAATGTATCGACCGCGGCGAACCGATCGGCATTATCCAAGTGCCGGGCGAGATCGCCGAAGACGCCAAAAGCGCGCTTGAACGCATGTTCGAGCACGTGTGACGCCCCTTTTCCGATCAGCGGATACAAAATTACGGATACAGGGTTAGGATCAAGCCGCCGCGGTTATCGCCTGACAGGGCATAGTCGCGGCCTTTTGGTATTTTCAACTCGGACAGACGTTCGGGCGCGTAATAGCAGACCTCGTACTTTTGGCCGTTCACGGTCGTGGAGATCGCTTCTTTTTCCTCCAACATGTCCAGATATTCTTCCAGCACCCAATTGTTTTTCTTCATCAACACGCTGTGCGGCAAACCGACGTAACGAAAATGCCACGGCTCGAACGAGATGCCCGTAATCTCCGTTTTATCCGCCGGATAGCGTAACACGAAGCCGTAGCGGGCCGCGTTTTTCTCCAGCCACTTACCTTCCTTCGCTTCGGCCATCGGGCCTTCCGTCGAACCGATATCCAGCGCCAAGCCCAGATGATGCTCGCTGTAGCCGGGCGGGAGCGCGTAATCGGAACCTTTTTCCTTATACAACCGGCTTTGTTCCAGTTCGTCCCGATACCCGCTGCTGATCATAAAATGCTCGATCCCTTCATTCGCGGCCGCATCCACCATGACCACGAATTTCAACGCTACCCCGCGCGACAGCCGAATATCGCGCTCGAGCAGCGACGCCGGCCCCGTCAACTCCGAATGGCCGAACAGCTCCGTCACGTCCGGCTGCGTCCCTTGCGGCCGGATCGGCGAATCGCTATTCACCAGCAGCAGATCCCCCGTATACAGCTGCTCCTCCATGACCTGCAACGATTGGCCGCTGCTCCGCAGCGCAATCTCCTGAATCAGTCCGTCCGCCGACTCTGCCGAACCGCTCCTTTGCTCCACCAGCTTGGATACGGCAATGATCAACAGCAATATGATAATCAGCGTAGTGAACCCCCACTTTTTCATGCGACTAAATCCTCCCCATCCCTCTTCTCCCTTAACCATAGAAGAAGACGTTTAAGAAAAAGCACGCACGAACCTAAAGTTTTTCTTAAAACGGGGGGTCGGCTAGGGCGTGTCTTCAAACCTCGATGGAAGCAGATTTGGACGAATTTTCGTTCTCGGCAAGGAACTTTTTCGAAGGCGTGCCGGGGCACATCAAGGGAAAGTGACGAAGCCATTGGTGGATAGCGACACGCTTCAAGTCGATATCCGCAGAGGACGAAAAGGCGGCAAAAGATGCACATTGGCAGGTTTGAAGACACGCCCTAGGCAGATTGCGCGGAGGTTCGATGCCGCACGCGATCCGCACCCGTCTACCGCCACGCCGTTCCGGGTCTGGGCTACATATTGCGATCGTCCATAGGCAAACTGCTCGTACTCTGTATCAAATGAAGGTACGGTTACGCTCGTCCGAAACGCACTAGACCCACGTGCGGTTCCGTCGGAGACTTCGTACACGGAATCTCGGCCAAGCGTAAACCTACTGTTTGAGGTGATACAGAGTACTAGGTAAGCGAACTTCGAACGAAGTCCGCACGACGTCGCTTTGCGCGGAAATCTTGCCTTTATGGCGTTCCACGATATTTTTGGCAATAAACAGTCCCAGTCCCGTACCGCCGCCCTGATGACTTTGCACCCGTGCGCGGTCCCCGGTGTAGAACATCTCGAACAGATGCGGCAGCTCATGCTCCGGGATCGAGTCGCCGTAATTCGTGACCGTCACGACGGCTTCTCCGGCCTCGATCCGACAAGCGATATCGATATGCTGGCCGTCTTCCCCGTAACGCGCCGCATTGATCAACAGATTTTCGAACACCCGCGCCAGCAACTCGCCATCGCCTTGAATGATTACGTCCGGCTGGATATCGGTTCGGGCGGTCAGTCCGTTTTGCTCGAATACCGGATATAGTTCTTCGTTCATCTGCACCAATAGCTCGCCGAGATCCAGCGTCTGCGTATCGAGCGTCAGCATGCCGTAATTCATCCGCGTAATCTCGAACAATTCGTCGACCAGACGCTCCAGCCTTTTCGACTTGGTAAAAGCGATCGTGGTGTAATGCTTGATCTGCTCCGGCGTCAGCTCGTCGCTGCGCAAAATGACGTCCAGATAACCGAGCACGGACGTCAGCGGCGTACGCAGATCATGGGCGAGATTCAGCACGAGCTGGTCTTTGCTGCTTTCGGCGAAGTCGCCGCGCTCTACCGCTTTTTTGAGTTTGTCGCCCGCCGCGTTCATGTCTGCCGCGATGCTGCCGAACTCGTCGTTCGATTCGATCCGCACTTTCCCTTCGAAATCCCCGTTCGCCAGCCGATGGATGCCTGTCGATATCTCGCGGAAATACCGGGAATACGGCTTGGTCAGCAGGAAAAAGAACAGGATTGCCAGCGGCACGAAAAAGATCAGGAAGAAGTTCAGGTCGCCGAAATCCCGGACCACTTTGCGGAATTGGGCCATCGCGTCGCCGAGCTTGGCATTTTCCACGTAGTAGAGCTGAAGAAGTTTGTAGATCAGGAACGTGACGCCGCCGGACAACAGCATGCTCAAGCCCAGTAACAGAATCATCCGCATCCGGAAACTGCTTGTCAGCCTAGCCATTGAACGCGTACCCGACGCCCCACACGGTCTTGATCCATTTGTTTTTCTCGACGTCCTCTCCCAGCTTGCGGCGCAACGTGCGGATATGGACCATCACCGTATTGCCGCTCTCGAAATAGTCGTCTTCCCACACATGGCGGAAAATATTTTCGGCGCTGAAGACTTTTTTCGGATGGCTGGCGAGCAGATGGAGGATGTCGAATTCTTTCGGCGTCAGCTCGACTACTTTACCGTATACCTTCACTTCGCGCTGCTCCGGGTCGATCGTCAGTCCGTTGACTTCGAGCACGGAGCTGCGTTTTTCCGGTACATTCAACTGCGTCGAACGGCGAATCTGCGCGTTCACCCGGGCGACCAGCTCCATCGGGTTGAACGGCTTGGTCATATAATCGTCCGCGCCGATCACCAGCCCCGTGATTTTGTCGAGGTCCGACGTTTTGGCGCTAAGAAAAATGATCGGCATCCGGTGCTGCTCCCGAATCTGCCGCGTCACCTCGTACCCGTCCATATGCGGCATCATGATATCCAAAATAACCAGATCGACCTGCTGCGACTGCACGATCCGCACGGCTTCCCGCCCGTCCTGCGTCGTCAGCGTCCGATACCCTTCCTTTTCCAAATGCAACGCGACCAGATCGGCGATTTCTTTCTCGTCGTCCGCGATTAGAATCGTGGCACCTTTCATTGTGTGTTCTCTCCTTGTATAAAAGCCGCGCGGAACCCACGTCCCCGGGCCATGAATTTGGGTAAAAGCACTCGCGTGCCGCGAAAGCGGCCGGGACCTTTCATCGCTGAAAGTACCGGAGCGGCCTCTATTCATTTTACGCGGAAAAGGAGTGGATAGAAAAGATGCGCAAATTCGACACCAACCAACCGCATCGAAATGAGGTGTTGGGCTGGGCGATCTGGGCGATCTGGGCGATCTGGGCGATCTGGGCGATCTGGGCGATCTGGGCGATCTGGGCGATCTGGGCGATCTGGGCGATCTGGGCGATCTGGGCGATCTGGATTAATGGTCCTCGCCGCGACTGAGCAAAAAGCAAGAATGGTAAACGAATAAGTACAGATATACACTTATTTTCTTCGAATTCAGCTTTTTTTCTAAAATAAATGCGAATATACACTTAATTACTCCTATTTACTGATTATATCTCTCTCTTACTCCAATTAAATGTATATACGCACTTATTTCGATTTTCGCCAAAAACAAAAGCAAAATAGTTGCACATTTGCACTTAATCTGCGATATTTCCCTACACTCATAGCGGTACAGGCGGATCAATCAGCGCAGTGATCTGGTTCGATTGGGGCTGTTGCATAGACATGCCGGATGCCAAAGTAGGTGGAGAAGTTGAAAAGTAGCGATGCCGCGAGCCTGCTTGGATGCCCGAAACAGGCTCGCGGCATGCCTTCGCCGTTAAGCTTGAACCGCGTCAACGCAAGCCAAGTCCTGCTCCGGCGTCTGCGGCGAAGGCGCCGAACCGTTCCGGCCGAAACGCCGCATGCCACGGCTGCGGCGCATAGCCTTCGGCGCAGTCCGCGACCATCTTCGCGGTCACGGGACTGAGCAGAATGCCGTTGCGGTAATGTCCCGCAGCGAAGATCACGCGCTCTGCGCGTTCCAGCCGCCCGATCAGCGGGCGGCCGTCGAGCGTCGCCGGGCGCAGTCCCGCCCAGCGGTGAAACGGCTGCGCCTGCTCAAGCGCGGGCAGCACCCGCTTGTTCCAGCGCAGCAGGCGCGAGATGCCGCGCTCGGTAACGCTTGTATCAAAGCCCGCGACGTCTTCGGACGCGCCGCAAACCAATGTCCCGTTCGCTTTTTGCACCAGGTAGCCCTGGCTGCCGAAGATCATATGCCGTACCGGCACATGATCTTGCTCTCCGGCGCCCCATTCATAGGCGCAGATCTGCCCGCGTATCGGCTGCACGGGCAGGCGAAGCCCCAATGGGCCGGACAGCTTCCCGGCCCAAGCCCCGGTGCAGACCACCAGCCGGTCCGCACGGAACACGGCTTGGCCCGACCGGCTCCGCGCGCTCGAAGCCAAAGCCTGCCCTTCGCGCCAGCCGCCCGCCTCGACGGAACCGCTTTTCCCGCTTGCGACATCCGGCCTGTACCCGGCTGGCCGCTCACGCACGCTCGATGCTTCCGGCGCAAGCGCCTCTTCGTGCCTTTCCGCATCGAACCCGCTGCCCCCGCGCACTTCCACCCCGCGTTCCCACTCCGTCGGCTCAAGCTCGCCGAGCCGCTCCCGCACAACAACCCCCGCCTTCAAGCAGGCGACTTTAAGCGCTTCGACGAAGTCCGGCGCGTAAATATGGCTCTCCTCCGGCGTGCGCAGCGCCGCCACCGCTTCGCGCGACAGCCCCGGCTCCGCCGCGAACAGCTCCGCGCCGCGCAAAATCTCGCCGCTCGAACCGTGTTCCCGCTGCCAGCGCAGCCGGCTTTCCAGCGCCAGCAGATCCGCTTCGTGATAGGCGACGCACAGGCTGCCGCACTTCGTGTACTCGAAATCCAGGCCGGACAATTCCCGGACCCTGCGCTGCCACTGCGCATACAGCTCCAGGCTTTCCCGGCAAAGCCGGAAAAATTCGTCCGGATATTCCGGATTTTCCGAATACGGCGCCAGCATCCCGGCCGCCGCCCCGGAAGCCTGTCCGCCGCATTCCCCGGCTTCCAGCACCGTCACGTCGGCGCCGCGCAGCCGCAGCTCCAACGCGCAAGACAAGCCTATGATCCCTCCGCCCAGCACGATAAAAGACTCGTTCATGCGCCTGTCTCCCCTTTTTCAAGCTTCAAAGTCCGACGGAATGCCCCGACTGATCCGCTTGTTTTTTCGCGCCTAATACTCTGTACCAGACAAAGGTAAGGTTACGCCTGTCCGAAACGCACTAGACCCCTGTGCGTTTCGGACAGGCGTAAACCCATTGTTTGAGGTGGTACAGAGTACTAATTCACTTTGAAACCGTCAAACCGGCTGCTCGCGGAAGCATATTTCTTTTTCCCCATCCGCCCCGACAAATAAGCCAACCTCCCGCCTTCGATCGCCAGCTTCATCGCGAGCGCCATGCCGACCGGGTCTTGAGCTTTGGCAACGGGAGTGTTCATCAGAATCGCGGCCGCGCCAAGCTCCATCGCCAGCGCCGCGTCGCTTGCCGTACCCAGCCCCGCATCGACGATCACGGGTACGTTCGCTTCTTCGACGATCAGCCCGATATTGTATGGATTAAGGATACCCAATCCGGTTCCGATCGGTGCGCCGCCAGGCATGATCGCCGCCGCGCCCGCTTCTTCCAGCTTACGGCAGATCACCGGGTCGTCCGAGATGTAGGGCAGCACCGTAAAGCCTTCCCGGACCAATATATCCGTCGCCCGCAGCGTCTCGATCGGATCGGGCAGCAGCGTTCGCCCGTCCGCGCTGATCTCGACTTTGATCCAATCGCTAAGTCCCGATGCCCGCGCCAATCTTGCGATACGCACGGCTTCTTCCGCCGTACGCGAACCCGACGTATTCGGCAAAAACCGAAACTTCCCCGGTTCCAAGTGCTGAAGGATCGAATCGTCTTCCGCCGACTCCAGATCCACGCGCCGGATCGCAAACGTCAGCACTTCCGCGCCGGAGGCGGCAATCGCTTCGTTTTGCACGAACGGATTCGGAAACAGTCCGGTGCCGAGGAAAAAGCGCGACGTCATCTCAGTGCTTCCGACCCGCCACGTGTCCTGCGTGATCCGGGAAACCCCGTTCCCTCTCGCATCGCTTACTGTTGCATCGCTTTTGTTTTCAAATCGCATACTCTTCAGCCTCCTCCCACAAAATGAACCAACTCGATCGTCATTCCGCTTGCCACTGTTGTCTTTGCCCATTTTTCCGCCGCGACGACTTCCCCGTTCAGCTCGGCCACGACCGGACGGCCGTTCAGGCCGAGCAGACCGACTACATCCGACAGCGTATCGGCATCCAATTCTTTCCGGCTGCCGTTAATCGTCAATTCGACCATCCGCTATCCACGCTCCTTTTGCTCCAGCTTGTCGATAAAAGCCCGGCACGCGCCGGCGGGATCTTCGCTGCCGACGATCTCGCTGATCGCGCACAGTCTCGTCGCACCGGCTTCGATCACCTCGTCCGCATTATGAAGCTTGATCCCGCCGATCGCCACGAACGGAATCCGAATCCGGCGCGATACTTCGCGGATATAATCCAGCCCGACCGGAGCTACCGCGTCCAGCTTCGTCTGCGTCGCATACACCGGACCGGCGCCGATATAATCCGCTCCCTGCTTTTGCGCGGCCAGCGCTTCTTCGATAGCGTGCGTGGAAATGCCGATGATCTTGTTGCCCACGATTCGCCGCGCTTCGGTCAGCGACAGATCGCCCTGCCCCAGATGAATGCCGTCCGCATCGACTTCAAGCGCCAATTGCACATGGTCGTTGATGATCAAAGGAACGCCGTACCGCCGGGTCAACTCCCGCAGCGCTCTTGCTTTGGCAAGCCGCTCCTCCGGGCCGCTATGCTTATCCCGGAACTGAATGATATCCGCGCCTCCCAAAATCGCCTGCTCCATCACTTCTGTCAGTTCGCGGCGCGGATGAAAATTTTCTCCGGTGATCGCGTATAATCTGAACTCTTTCATCATTAAATCTCTCCTTTGTTTGTGGGTTGACGGTCCGTCAGTTTCCGATATACCTCGCATACAGGCTGCGTGCGCGAACCGGATCGTCCGTCCCCTGCACCAGCACCCGCCCGTCTTCGAACAGCACAAGCCTCCCGCCTTCGTTCAATTCGGCGCGAACCAGATACGGATTGGCTTTCACCTTGCGGGTCGCCGGAGCGAGCTTTTCCGCCCACAGGCTCAGATCGAACGGCGCGTGCCCCGCAATCTGGATCGATTCCCGCCCGCATAGCGACAGCAACGTTTCTTCTTCGCGCCGCAGCGCCGGATACGTTTTCAGACCGCAGCAAGGACAATCCGCCTTGGCCGGAACCGGCTTCAACTCATGCCCATGATTGTTCCATATATCGAATGACAGCAGCGTCTCCCGCCGCGACTGCGTATCTCCGACCAGAAGCTTGAGCGCTTCGACCGATTGATACGACGCGACAATATCGACGGTCGGCGAGATCACGCCTACCGTGTCGCATGTTTCCCCGCCGGAGTCGGCTGACGGGATCAAGCAGCGCAGGCACGGCGTGCTTCCGGGAACGAATACGGCGCTCATTCCCCGCGAACCGACCGCCCCTCCGTAGATCAAAGGAATTCCGGAACTGTAGCAGGCATCATTCAACAAAAATCGCGTCTGAAAATTATCCGTTCCGTCCAACACGAGATCCATATTTTCCAACAAACGTTCCACGTTGCCGGGCGTGACATCGACAAAAGCTTTTTCCAGCTTCACGTCCGAATTGATTTTCCTCAGCTTGTTCCCGGCCGCTACCACTTTGGGGAGAGACTGCGCGGCATCGTCCTCGTCGTACAGCATCTGCCGTTGCAAATTGCTGCGCTCTACGTAATCCCGGTCAACGAGACGGACCCGGCCGACTCCCGCGCGTACCATATGGCTCGCCAGCACGGTGCCAAGCGCGCCCATGCCCACGATGCAAACGGCGCTGCCGGCAAGCTTCCGCTGACCTTTTTGGCCGATCGGAGCGAACAATGTCTGCCTGGAGTAGCGTTCTGCTTGTTCGGTACTTTTTTCCTCGTTCGTTACACGGTTAGTCATCGCTGTTCTCCTTGTTTCCAGATGCCCGCTTTCTCTACGAATATGCAAAAAAGCCATTCGAGAATACACGAATGGCTTGAACAATTCGAATGAGGTTCTCTACGCCAGCATTACCTGGATCAGATTAACGGTCCGGACACACAAGGTCTCCATCTCAGCCGGACTTCATCCAGCACCCGCATTCTTATTCGGTTTGGAACTAGCATAGCGAAGAGAATAGGAAATAGCAACGACAACGCGCGAAAATCTCGTCTTCCTTTTTCGGAAAGACTTTGCCGCCTTGCCTGTTTAACGGGATGTAACCTCGGTTTATTACGAGATATAGCCAAAAACCTGGATAAACTACTCATATTACTGAATCTAAACCTCAGATATTATACATGATTCATTATTCCTTCTGATCGCTGCGCCTATTTGCTTAAAATTCGTGATAACCTGGGCTTACCGTTCCCTTTTTCTATACGATGTCTGTTCGGAATGTTTATTTTTTGGAGGTGCCTTTCTTGCTTAAAACGAGTTATGTCGATGTCATGGACGTTTTGTCCGAGAAATTATATGCTTCCGCCGCGCAGATCGTGGATACGGCCAGCAAGTCCATTCCGGCCAATACGTTCTGCATCGCGCTCAGCGACGAAGCCGAAACGAAAGTGCTGAATACGATTAACCGCAGCGCGGTCATTTTGCAGGAAGGCTTGGTCATCGATCACACCGACTCCTACTGCCATCTGGTGACGGAGAACGGCCCGGAACCGCTGATCATCGACAATAATCTGACCCACCCGCTGACCCGGGATATGGATGTGACGCCGTTCGTCGGCGGATGCTCGTTCATGGGCGTCACGATCAAGAACGCGGACGGGCAGATTTTTGGCTCACTGTGCGCTTTTGACGACCAATTTTATGCGTATCAAGCCCATGACGTGGAGATGCTGCAATCGCTGGCCGCCTTTTTCGAAAATATGCTTGAGTTGGATCAAACCTACCGGTTATGGCGCGCCGCCGAGGAAGAACGTCAGAAGACGATGGAAGAAAAAACGAATCTGCTCGCGATCCTGAGTCACGAGATCCGTACGCCGATGAACGCGATTTTGAATATGGGCGAGATGCTTCAAGCGACGCCGCTGACGGATACGCAATCCCGCTATCTGAGCCTGATCCACTCCAGCGGAACTTCCTTGATCACCATCCTCAATCAGATTCTGGACTACTCGAAGCTGGACTCGGGCAAAATGGAAGTGCTGCGCGAGCCTTTTTCGTTAAGAGGCTGTCTGTTCGACGTGACTCAGCTGTTCCGCGTCGAAGCCGGACGGAAAAACGTCGAGCTGCACGAAATCGTGCCTTTCAGCGTGCCGGATCTATGGATCGGGGACGAAAACAAAATACGGCAAATCATGATTAACCTGCTTTCCAACGCGCTCAAATTCACGGAAGCCGGCGAAATCCGTATCGAAGCTTATGTTTCTTCGAACCGCGAAGCTTCATGCGAACCTTTATCGGAAGTCAAACTCAAGCACTCCGGCGAACAGACTTCGATTACCGGTTCGGACGGCGCTTACCTCAACTTTACCGTCACGGATACGGGCAGCGGCATCGCACCCGACAAACAATCCCAACTCTTCCAGGCCTTTACGCAGCTGCATACCGCCAATTATGTGAACCGCTACGGCGGCACAGGCTTGGGGTTATCCATTTGCAAGCAGCTTGTCGAACTTATGGGCGGCAAACTTCGATTAGAGAGTTCTTCGTCGTCCGGGACCTGCTTCGCGTTCAATCTGCCGATGGCTTTGCCGGAAGCGGCCTGGGGTCATTGAAAAAGGTACGAGATCAAATCGAAACGTTTAACTTTACACAAGAGGATAAAAGGCCTTTTAACATATGTTAAAAGGCCTTTTTTTTGTCGAATTTTTGTCGAATTCTCTTCAAAAACTTAAAATTTCACCGATATAACAAGCACAAACCTTGTAGCTTATCTCAAGGCAAGCTACCGGATAAGGAGCTATGGAATCGTGCGCGAAAAACTACGTATGAAATTGAAGTTAGGTACAAAGATAAATCTGATGTTCCTCGTCTTCATGATTTTGTTCTCCGGCATCGTGGGTCTTCTCGTGCAACAGCAGGTCAGCAAGGGAATCAAACAATTCGCGGTCGAAAAAGCCAAAGGGGATTTGGCGCTGGCCTACCGGTATATCGATAGCGCGAATCCGGGGGACTGGGCCGTGACTGACGGGAAACTATACAAAGGTACGACTTTAATGAACGAAAACTTCGATCTGGTAGACTCCATTGGCGCAGACAGCGGCGGCACGGTGACGATCTTTCAGGGCGACACGCGCGTTGCGACCAACGTTCAGGTAAACGGCAGTCGCGCGGTCGGTACAAAAGTATCCGACACCGTGAAGCAAGCCGTTCTGGATCGTGGCGAATTCTACACAGGCGAAGCCAATGTCGCAGGAAATACGTATCAGTCCGCCTACATGCCTATTCTCGGCGCAGACGGTCAAGTGATCGGTATCTTTTACGTCGGTGCTCCGCAGAGTATCATCGAGAAGATTCTGTCTGACTTTTTCACCCTGTTCATCATCGTCTTGGCAGGTGTACTGATCGTATCGACAACAGCCGTATTGCTGTTTACGCGCCGGATCAGAAAACGTCTTGGCGCTGTCGCGGCCTCGCTTAAGCTGGCTGGCGAAGGAGATTTCACGCACCCTGTAACTGACAAGTCGGGCGATGAACTCACTACGCTCGCAGACAGCTTCAACGATATGACCGGCAATCTGCGTAAGCTATTCAATGAAGTTATCGATACCTCCCAGCAGGTTGCCGCGTCCTCCGAAGAACTGTCCGCAAGCGCGGAGCAGAGCAGCCTGGCTACCGAGACGATTGCGATGTCCATTCAAGATGTTGCTCAGGGCGCGGAAAAATCGGCACACCGCCTGAACGATAGCAACTCCGCGCTGGACGAAGTCGTCGCCGGGGTACGCTCCATCTCGGACAATGCAATAACGGTACTGAACGTCAGCGACCAGACCATCCACAAAGCCTCCGAAGGCGATCGCCTGGTGGATGAGACGGTCGTTCAGATTCAACAGATCGACCGCTCCGTTCACGAAAGCGGCAGAGTCATTCAATCGTTGGATGGCCGTTCCAAAGAAATCGAAGAAATCTCGCAATTCATCTCTTCGATTGCTTCGCAAACCAATCTACTGGCACTGAATG
Organism: Saccharibacillus sacchari; assembly: GCF_037722395.1. Lineage (GTDB taxonomy): Bacteria > Bacillota > Bacilli > Paenibacillales > Paenibacillaceae > Saccharibacillus > Saccharibacillus sacchari_A. The sequence goes on from NZ_JBBKAR010000045.1 coordinate 269,200, forward strand.
CGGCGATCGAAGCGGCCAGAGCCGGCGAACATGGCAAAGGGTTCGCCGTTGTCGCAGACGAAGTTCGTAAGCTGGCTGAGCAATCCCAACAGTCTTCCGCCCAAATCTCGGGACTGATCCATGAGATCCAAACGGATATGGAGCGTTCCAACCAATCGATCGAGCAAGTGGGAACGGAAGTTCAAGCCGGACTTGAGGTCGTGAGACGCACGCAAACCAACTTCAAAGAAATTCTGGAACTGATGAACACACTCACCGGCCGGGTGGATCGGATGTCTTCGGCTACGCAAGATGTTTCTTCCCGTGTACAAAATGCTTCCTCCAACCTATCCGGCATTCTGCATATTGCAGGCGAGACGTCCGACCATTCGCAAAATGTCGCCGCCGCTGCCGAGCAGCAGCTTGCTTCGATGGAAGAAATCTCGTCTTCTTCGGCCGCTTTGTCCCATCTGGCAGAAAATCTGCATAGCGTTGTCGGCACGTTCAAAATCTAAAGCTCTTGATGATCGCTACAGTGATGCGAAACTCCTGGATTTCTCACAGGAGTTTCTTTTTTTATCCCTCCCATCTACCTATGCAACCTGAAGGTTTTCCCGATGATTATGCCCGATTTTTATGAAAATACATACTGATGCACCCAATTTTTTGTAAAGTTTTCGTTGACATTTCATCAAGGTAGTCGATATATTAAATGAAGTTGATAATCATTATCATGTTTAGCGATATCCGCTTTGCTGTATTTTTATTCATTTTGGATTGACGGCATTACCAAATACGCTTCACGATTTAGAGAGGGGACCATCATGAACGCAAAAAGAAAATTTTCACTGCTTAGCATCGTCTCGCTGATCCTGATCTTGGCACTTGTCGGCTGCGGCGCGGCAAACAACGCTTCGACAGAAACACCGGCGAGCACAGATTCGGCTACAACCGAAACCGCTCCTGCTACTGACACAACTACGACAGAAGCTACGGACGCTGAAGAACCGGCTGCCGAGGCGGATGCCGCTCAATACCCGGTTACGATCAAGACAGCATTGGGCGAAGCTGTTCTGGAGAAAAAACCGGAGCGCATCGTAACGATCCAATGGGGCAACCAAGACGTTGTACTCGCACTCGGCGTCGTACCGGACGGTTTCTCTGCTGCCAACTTCGGCGTAAGCGAAGAAGACAACGGTCTGCTGCCTTGGACGAAAGCGAAACTTGACGAACTGGGCGCAACAGACCCGAACGTGTTCCAAGACACAGACGGCCTGGACTTCGAAGCGATCTCCGACGCGAACCCGGATGTGATCCTGGCCGCTTACTCGGGCATCACGCAAGAAGACTACGACACGCTGAGCGAAATCGCTCCGGTCGTGGCTTACCCAACGTCGCCGTGGACAACGAAATGGCGCGAACAGATTCAACTGACGGCTGAAGGCATGGGCATGAAAGCCGAAGGCGAACAGTTGATCCAGGATACGGAAAAGCTGATCAGCGACAAATTCGCCGAATACCCACAGCTCAAAGACAAAAAAATCGCTTGGGTAAACTTCTCGGCTGACGATCTGTCCAAGCTGCATATCTACACGCCGGTCGATACCCGCGTATCGTTCCTGGAAGAAATGGGCCTGACGTATCCGGAAAGCATCACTTCCCTGATCACGGACCCGACCAGCTACTCGCTGGAACTGAGCGCCGAAAACGCGCAAGCGCTGAACGATGTCGACATCATCGTCGGCTACGGCGACGACGCGCTGTACGAAGCGCTCAAAGCCGATCCGCTGATCGGCAAAATTCCGGCGATCGAAAGAGGTTCTGTAGCGTTTATCGCATCGGATACTCCGCTGGTTGCCGCAGGCACGCCGACTCCGCTGTCGATCGCTTACACGATTGACGATTACATGACATTGCTCGGCGCTGCTGCCGACAAGGTTCAATAAGACCGATGAGCAATGTTACGGTCTCGAACGGTCGACGTCCGAGCCCGCACATTCCGAAGCATTTCTATACGGTACTGATTGTAAGCCTGGTTTTGCTGGGGGCGAGTATACTCGCCTCTCTGGCATTCGGCTCGCGGTCAGTGCCGTTTCATGATTTGATCGACGGTTTGTTTCGCCCCGAGGTGGATACCTACGAGGCGAACATCATTCGCAAACGGATCTCCCGTACGGTATTCAGTCTGTTCTGCGGAGCGGCACTTGGCGTATCCGGCTCGCTGATGCAGGCTGTGACCCGCAACCCGATTGCCGACCCCAGCATATTGGGCGTAAATACAGGAGCTTCCTTGTTCGTGGTGTGCGGCATGGCCTTTTTCGGTATGACAACAGCAAATCAATATATCTGGCTCGCGATGCTCGGCGCCGCCATCACTGCGGTATTCGTTTTCGGCATCGGCTCACTCGGGCGCGGCGGCGCAACACCGATCAAGCTTGTACTGGCCGGAGCTGCGACCAGCGCAGCCCTCTCCTCGCTGGTAACGGCTATCCTGATTCCCCGTTCGCATGTCATGGACCAGTTCCGGTTCTGGCAAGTGGGCAGTGTAGGCGCGGGAACCTGGGGAAGCGTCACAACATTCATTCCGTTCCTGCTCGTCGGCTTATTGATCGGGTTCCTGACCTCCCCGGCGCTTAATGCGTTGGCGCTCGGCGATGAAGCCGCCAAAGGATTGGGCGTCAAAACAGGCACGCTGCGTCTGGTCGCGGCTCTGGCCGGCGTCATCTTGTGCGGAGCCGCAACCGCGTTGGCTGGCCCGATCGGATTTATCGGCCTATTGTCCACGCATCTGGTTCGGCTTCTGGTAGGGCCGGATCTACGCTTCGTCATTCCGCTGTCGGCTGTAGCCGGAGCGGTCATTCTCACCATATCGGATATTGCCGGACGCTTGATCGGCAGTCCGGGAGAGCTTGAAGTTGGCGTGGTGACCGCTTTCGTCGGAGCTCCGATTCTTATTATTCTCGCTATGCGGGCAAAGGTGCGTTCCCTATGACCATGACAACCCCCCATCTCGATAACGTTTCCTCTTCCATCGCCTTCATTCGCGAAGGACGCCGCCATCGGCAACGCCGCTGGATGCTTGTCACCGGCATCATGGCTTTGCTCGCCGTGGCGCTCTGCTGCGCCATGCTGATGCTCGGCAATACGATCTACCCGCTCGATCAGGTGCTTCGCGCCTTGTCCGGCGAGCAGATCAAAGGCGTGTCTTTTGCCGTCAGCACATTGCGGCTGCCGAGAATGCTGGCCGGACTGTTCGCCGGATTCGCTTTCGGCATAGCCGGATACACCTTCCAGACGCTGCTGCGCAATCCGCTGGCGAATCCGAACGTTATCGGCATCACGTCCGGTTCCAGCGCCGCCGCTGTATTCTGCTTGACGGTGCTGCAAGCCAGCAACGCGTTCACGTCGGTCGCGGCGGTCATCGCGGGTTTGCTGACCGTCGTCGTCATTTACGTATTGTCCCGCGGCAAAATCTTCTCGATCGGCCGGCTGATCCTGATCGGGATCGGGATTCAGGCCATGCTGGACGCGGTCATCTCTTATCTGCTGCTGATCAGCTCGGAAAAGGACGTCCCGTCCGCGATTCAATGGTTGTCCGGCAGCTTGAACGGTTCCAAAATGAACGAATTGCCGCCGCTGGTGCTGATCGTCCTGATCTGTACGCCGATCCTGATGGTTCTCGGCAAGCATCTGCATGTGCTGGAACTGGGCGAACAATCGGCTTCTTCGCTCGGGGTCAGCACGGACAAGACCCGGATCGCCCTGATCGTCGCGGCGGTATTCATCGTCGCCATCGCCACCGCGACGACCGGGCCGATCGCGTTCGTCTCGTTCCTGGCCGGACCGATTGCCAAACGACTGGTCGGAAACGGTTCGTATAATCTGATTCCGGCCGGTCTGGTCGGGATCAATCTCGTCCTCGCCGCCGATCTGGTCGGACAGTTCGCTTTCGTAACCCGATTCCCCGTAGGGGTCATTACCGGATTGCTCGGAGCGCCGTACTTGATCTTCCTGCTCGTCCGCATGAACCAGAAGGGAGAATTGTGATGAAGCCCAATCATACGTTCAAAGCCGAGCAGGTCGTTGCCGGTTATGAAAACAAAACGGTTATCAACGGAGTGGATCTCACCATTCCCAGCAATCAAATCAGCGTGATCGTCGGTTCCAACGGCTGCGGCAAGTCCACGCTGCTTAAGGCGCTTGCCCGTCTGATCAAGCCGACCTCCGGCAATATCACGCTGGACGGCAAGCCGATCGCGCGTTATCCGTCCAAGCAGCTTGCCCGCATCATCGGCCTGCTACCGCAGTCCCCGATCGTGCCGGAAGGCATCTCCGTCGCCGATCTGGTCGGGCGCGGACGCTTCCCGCATCAATCGCTGCTCGGCGGCTGGTCGAAAAAAGATTACGAAGCCGTGGCCGAAGCGATGGACATGATGGACATTACCGAGTTCGCCAACCATAATATCGACGAACTGTCCGGCGGCCAACGCCAACGCGTCTGGATCGCCATGGCGATGGCCCAGCAGACCGATATCCTGTTCCTCGACGAACCGACCACGTTCCTCGATATCACGTATCAAGTCGAAATTCTCGACCTGCTGACCGATCTGAACCGCAAGCACGGCACAACGATCGTCATGGTGCTGCACGACATCAACCTGTCCGCGCGCTACGCCGATCACATCTTCGCGCTGCAAGAAGGCCGCCTGATCGCCGAAGGCACACCCGCCGAGGTCATTACCAGCGAACGGGTCAAAAACGTATTCGGCCTCGACTGCGCCGTCATCCCCGACCCCGTCTCCGGCTCCCCGATGATTGTGCCCAAAGGGCGCTATCACGCGAGTGAAGAGATCGTTTTCTCAAACTGATTGCTCGCAATATGCCAAAAAGACTGCCACCCTCCAAAATCCTTTTCTTTGGATTTCGCGAAGCGGCAGTCTTTTATTTGCGTGCAAGGCCGGATTTGATCCTGTACCCCTATATGCTATTTCCGGATCGACTGAGCAATTTCCCACGCATGTCCGGCCGGATCGGCGAAACTCGCCGTACGAACGCCCCATGGGCGATCCACCGGGCCGTTAAGCAAGGCGACTCCCAGACCGCCAAGCTCCCTGCAAACGGCATCAACATCCTCCACGCGGATCGTAAACAGAAAACGCGAACCGTCAGCCGCATGAGCCACAACCGCCGGGTCCATCAGCCCAGGCGCTTCAGTTGTACGCAGCAAATTGATGCTGATATTAGCAAAATCGAACACCGCGGAATGATCGTCTTCGTACACGGGTTCCAATCCGAACACCTTCCGATAAAACGATACCGTTTCTTCCAGCTCCTCCGCAAAAAGCGTCACGACATCAATCCGGCCCTTCCCCAAATTCGGCCCGCTCATACTCTCGTCTCCACGAGCATCCGATATTCTCCAAACCACTTCTCCCAATTATCCTCGCGAGACTCAATCGCCCGCCCGTCCATCAAAGCTTCGATAACGTCCAGGCATACATGCCAACCGGCGAGGTCTTTCGGCGTATGCGAAGTGACCTGCTTCATCGTTTCGACCAACACAAGCCGGCTTCCGTACGCTTTGGGAGACAGTTCGAACCGAATCTGATCTTCGCCCCAGGTGTACGCCAGCATCGAACACTCGTTGAACCCGATGATCCGCAGTTCTTCGAACGTGCCGTCCTGCATATCGAAACGTATTTTTCCGCCCAAATGAAGATCTTCGATCTGCAATTCGGGAAACCATTGCTTCAGGTGTTCGTTATCCGTGAGATAAGTCCAGGCTTGCTCGGCGGGATGTGTCAGGCGGCGTTCGAATCGGGCTTTATATCCGTTTCCGTTTGACTCGATCATGGCTAGCATCGCGTACCTCCTCCTCGTCGTTCATTTCAGGAAATGGAACGGGTTTACATTTCTTTATTACCCAACGGTTAGTCCTGTGCTCTCGTCTCCATCGCGAAAAAGACGATCTCGGATTTGCTTTCCGGTCGCCTTTTCGCTGCTTGTTATCTGTCTGTATCCGTCGTCACTGCCCCGCATCAATCTCCGCCATAAAAGCACGGAAATCCTTCGCGATCTCCGGTGAATTCGCGTGGTGCAAATAATGTCCGCCGCTCATCCGAAACATCTTGCCGTGCTCCGAATGCTCCGCTTGTTCCTCATGCAATTCGGTCCATCCTTCCTTGGCCGTATCGTCCTGGTTCACAAAAAGAATCACGGGAAGCTCGGCCGGGAACTGCGCATCCGCTTCGCGTGCCACGCGGAAATTTTCCGCAATATGACTCATCTCGTTCAGGATCGTCGAGTTGTTGCTTACGCGATTGGTAATCATGCGAATCTGCTTGGCCATGTCTTCGTCATAGCCCAGCTTCAGATACGGATCGTCGCCAAGCTTGGTCAACAAACGCATCATTCCCGACTCCTTCAAAAAGCGGAACAACCCCTCGGGCAACTCCGTATCCATGTCGCCTTGCTTGGGCACGCTCGTATCAACGCCCGCGAACGCGATGACTTCATCCGGATACCGATTCACATATTCGATGCCGTAAAGTCCCGTGATCGAATGCCCCATCAGCACATACCGATCAACGCCTAGCTGCCGAAGCGCCTCGTGCACCTCGCCCACAATATTCGCCGTCGTGCGCTCTTTGTCCGTCTTATCGCTCAGTCCGTAACCAAAAGGCTCGACCGCGATCACGCGGTAATCGGACTCCAGTTCGCGGATCAGCAACTCGAAGTCACGCGCCGGAACTGCCGTTCCGTAACCGGGCAGCAGCACGACCGTTTCTTCGCCTTTTCCCCGGATCAGCACATTCATCTTTTTGCCGTCCACGGCGACCGTTTGACCGTAAGGCTGAATTTTTCCCGCTTCCGCGCGCAGTGCAATTTTGTCTACCGCAAATACGGTGATGAAGAACAGCGCAATGGCTCCGACGATAATGCCCAAGGTTTTCAGTAAGATGCGCGGCCATTTTTTCTTCTTTTTATGAGGTTGGTCGACTGTATGTTGAAGTGTGTCCATGTCGGTCTCTCCTATTCGTAGTCAGCTTTGCCCCGCTACTTTTGCAGCAGGTACGAATAAGGATAGCAAGCCATCATGGACAGCCCGTGACGACAATATGAACGCAATATGAACTCGAAAAAAAGATCGGCCGGATGCCCTCGCTGCTTGCCCCTACCGATCCGAAGACGTCTCCGGCACATCCAGCGGAAGCGTCACCGTAAAGGCCGTACCGCGCCCCGGTTCGCTCTCTACTTCAATACTTCCGCGATGCAACGACACGATCTGCCGCACAATCGCAAGTCCCATGCCGCTGCCCCCGTATTTGCGGCTTCGGGAACGATCGGCTTTGAAAAAACGTTCGAATACGCGCTCCCGGTCTTCCGGCGCGATTCCGATTCCCCGGTCTGCGATACGGACGACGGCATTCGTCGCATCCCGGGAAAGAGTCACCGCGATTTCCCCGTTATCCGGCGAAAACTTAATCGCGTTGCCGATGATATTCGTCCATACCTGCCCCAACTGATCGGGATCGCCGATTATACGCGCGACAGGCAAATCCAGTTCGAAGCGAATTCCTTTTACCGACCACTGCGGCTGAAGCGCGATAATGACTCTTCGAATTTGCTCGTCCAACCGCAATTCGGCACGCTGCAACTGCGGCTGCGATTCCAGCAAACTCAGCTTCAACAAGCTATCGCTCATGCGCGACATCCGATTGGCTTCAGCCGTAATAATATCCAAATACCGATTGCGCCGATCTTCCGAGAGATTGGATTGCTTGAGCGCCAGCGCATACCCGGAGATGGAAGTCAGCGGCGATTGCACTTCGTGCGACACATTCGATACGAAATCCCGACGCATCTCTTCTTGGCGCCGCAAATCGCTCGACATCGCTTCAAAGCTGCGCGCCAGCTCGCCGAGTTCGCCTTTTTGCCGGATATCCAGTTTGACGTCGAAGTCGCCTGCCGCAATCCGCCTCGTCGCACGGGTGAGCTTGTTGATCGGCCGCACGACGAAAGCCGCGGCTCCCACAAAGACCAAGCTCCCCGCGATCAGCGCGTATATGGCAAAGTTCAACAGCCATTTGGCGACGAAAGGCGCGGAGGCCGAGCCGATCGGCTCGATGAATATCGCCTGAACGCCTTTCTCTGTCGTAAACGGCATCCCGATCAATTCGATGGTAACGCCGTTGGTGTTCACCCGGATCGTCTCGCCGCCTAGCACCCGGCGCACCAGTTCCGGGCGAACCTCGAACGCCGTGCCCGCAGGCTCGCCGTAGACGCGGAAGCGATCAGGCGATTCGTAAATCCGGATGTAATAAGAACCCAATTGGTGCATCCCGCTGACGAACTCGTTCGCCTGCTCGATCGGCATTTGCGCATAAAGGCGTCCGATATCCTGGGCGAACTGGGTTAGCGGAATTTGCAGGTTTTCGTTCATCTGATCGCGAAAAGCCCAGGTCGCGATAAAGAAAGCCAGCACCGTTCCCCCGATCACCGACACCAGAAAGATCAGCACGACCCGCGTATACAGCGAGCGGATCATGCTTCGGCCTCCAATCGGTACCCCAATCCGCGTACCGTCTCGATCGCAAACCCGCCTATATCGGCAAACCTTTCCCGCAGGCGCTTGATATGCACATCCACCGTCCGATTGTCGCCCGCGTAATCCAGTCCCCAGATCCGCTCGATCAACTGCTCCCGCGTGTACACCTGCCCCGGCGTCTCCGCCAGCGTGTACAGCAGTTCGAATTCTTTGAGCGGCAATGTAAAAGTCTCCGCGCCGACGGTCACTTTATACGTGTTCCGATCCAGCGCCAGACTGCCGATCCGTACCGCTTTGTCCGCGCCGATCCGGGATCGCTTGAGCAGCGCGCGAACGCGCGCCGTCAGCTCCAGCGGATCGAAGGGCTTGGTCAGATAATCGTCCGCGCCCAGCTCGAATCCTTTGACCTTTTCCCAAGTCTCGCCCCGCGCCGTCAGCATGAGCAGCGGAAGCTCCGCGCTTCGCCGCCGCAGCTCCCGGCACAACGCCCAGCCGTCGACGCCGGGCATCATGATATCCAGTACGGCCAGATCGACCGGCAGGCGCGCATGCAGATCCAGCGCTTCTTGTCCGTCCGAAGCTTCGATCGTCGCAAATCCGTCATTATGCAAAAACAAGCAGACCAACTCGCGAATATTCGCGTCGTCGTCCGCCACGAGTATGGTCGGCATATCAGTTATTCTCCTTGGTTTCCTTGTTGTCGGCATCGGCCGCTGCTTTCATTATAAAGCAAAACGGCAGGCCGGATCACTTGTCGCCGGATACGGCAAAAAACCGACGCCGCCAAAAGACGGAATCGGTTTGCGGAAAATCGGTTTTCGAACAGGCGCGAAACGCGCGATCAGGCTTCCGGAAGCGGCTTCGGCTTGTAGGCGGAATCCGCTTCAAGCGATTGCACGTCTTGCTCCGCCGAAGCGGCCGGGTCGGGATCGGCCGGGAAATCGGCGACCGTTCCGTGTCCGCTCAACACGCTCATCGCCCGATCGCGGTCAAACAGCCCTTCCCAGCGGGCCACGACGAAAGTGGCGACGACGTAGCCGATAATGTTGACCGTGGTCCGGTAATTGCCCATGATGCGGTCCGGGGCCAGCATCAACGCGACCGCGGCGACCGGAATCGAGCCGGTGCTGGCCGCCGTGGCGGACAAAGCGACGAAAGCCGAACCGGGAATGCCCGCCATGCCTTTGGACGTCAGCAGCAGCACGCCCAGCAGGATCAACTGCTCGGTCAGGCTCAGATTCACGCCGGTCGCTTGCGCCAGGAATACCAGCGCCAATGAGAGATAGATCGACGCTCCGTCCAGATTGAACGAGTATCCCGTCGGCACGACCAGCCCCACGACGGAACGGTGACAGCCGGCCTTTTCCAGCTTGGTCATGATCTGCGGCATGACCGCTTCCGTCGAACCGGTAGCGAACGCAAACATGATCTCTTCGCGCACCAGCTTGATCGCTTTCCATAGCCCGATGCCGACGAAGACGCGCATGATGCCTTCCAGCACCAGCAGGAACAGCAGGCACGCGACGGTCATGGCCAGGAACAGTTTGCCGAACGCGAGCAGCGTCTGCATGCCGTACTGGCTGACGGTGAACGCCATGGCGCCGAAGGTCGCGATCGCCGTGAGTTTCATAATGAAGCCCATGATCTGGAAAATGACGTGGCTAATATGGTCGAACGCTTCGATCAGGAACTCCGACGTGCGGCCGCCGACTTTGACGAGCGCGAAGCCGAATAAGCAGGAGACGAGCAGCACTTGAAGCATCGTGTTGGTCGCGAACGCCGAAACGACGCTTTCCGGGATGATGTTCATGAAGAAGTCGACGCCGTGCGGCAGTTCCGCGTTTTTGGTGACGTTTCCGACCGCTTCGGTCGACAGCGTCGCCGGGTCTACCTTCATGCCCGCGCCTGGCCTCATCACGTTGGCGACGACCAGACCGATAATCAGCGCGACCGTCGTGACGGCCTCGAAATACAGCAGCGCTTTCCCGCCGATCCGGCCGACCGTTTTCATATTGCCGACTTTGGCGATGCCGAGTACGACGACTACGAACACCAGCGGCGAAATAATCATTTTGATTAGCTTGATAAACCCGTCTCCGAGCGGCTTCAGCGCGATGCCGAACGTAGGCCACAAATAACCGACCAAAATCCCCAACACGATCGACGCGATGATTTGCACGAACAGATTTTTGTACAGCGGTTGTCTCGGCTTAACGGCTTGCTCCATGATTTCGTCCCCCTACTCCCGTTTCGGTTAAAGCGATAAAGCACTAAATGATGGAGCGCTTCCTTTTTCTGGAGATCACGCGAACTTTTTTCGGCAGATGTCAGGTTTATTGACTTTTTGATACGTATCGTTCTTTTCTTTCTTCATTATAAAAGAGCGATATGCCGGACGCATTAGTCAACACGTACAAATTCCTCACAAGGTTTTAGCGACATTCACCAATAAATAACGTATATTTGGGGTTTTAATGTCGATATAGAGTTAGATTATCTTCCACACCGAACAAGAATCAAAAGGAGGAAAGGAGCAACAAAAATCCAAGCCGTATGGTAAAACTATTGGGAGTTTAACAAGACGGCGAGACGGACGGAGACGTTTTGAGATCGTATAGATGCGGGTCGATCTGTTCCATAAAAGGAGTCGCGACGCTGTCGGCAAACAAGGTTAGTCGGTGCATGGCACGGGTGCAGGCGGTATAAAATAGCTTGCGTTCGGATTCGCGGTGGTAGGCGGACGCGTCGTAGATCAATACGGCGTCGAACTCGACGCCTTTGGCGAGGTAAACGGGAAGAACCAGCGTCCCTTTTTGAAACTCGGGAGTCGTCTTCGTGATTTCTTTCAGCTCCGGGCATCCCAGAGCGGCAAGTTGTTCCAGCGCTTCGCGGGCTTCGGCGGCGGTGCGGGTGACGATGCCGATCGAGTCGAAGCCTTCGGCTTGAAGTTGCTTGAGATGCGCAGCGATGGACTCGGCCTTTTGCCGGGAAGATGGGGAGTGGATTAGCAGCGGCTTGTTGCCTTCGCGGTCGAAAGGTTCGATCTCCGAGGCTTCCGGCAACAACGCTTTCGTAAACTCCACGATCTGCCGGGTCGAGCGATAGCTGCGATGGAGACGGAATACGCGGGTATGTTCGGCTCCGTACAAATGGACGAGCGGCGAGTCGGTACCAGATAGCTCCGTGGATTGCGTAAAGATCGCCTGGCTGAAGTCGCCGAGCACGGTCATGCGGGCACGCGGAAACATCTGTTTGAAAAACGCATATTGGAACGCCGAATAATCCTGCCCTTCGTCCACGAATACCTGCCGGATATCCGAGCTGCTGCGCAGTCCTTCGACCCGTTCCTTCAAATACAGATAAGGAGTCGCGTCTTCGCCGTATAATTCTCCGCGCTCAAGCTTTGACCGGGTTTGGCGGCTGATCTCGCTCCAATAAGGCGGCAATACGGAGACTTGCGCGTCACCGCAAACAAGAGCAGACTCCGCGCTTTGCTTTTGATCAAATAACTGCATGTACAACCCTGTCACGTCGACGAACGCCATTCGCTTCACGAAACGCTTTAACGGTTCGAACGCTTCGCTCACCAGATCTTTACGCAGCCATGCTTCTTGACGCTCAGAGAAGTCGAAGTCGCCTTCATCCGTACGTCTTGTCCCGTTCAATCTCGCTCTGGCTGCCGCATACTGCTCGGAAAAGTCGAACACATGCCGCTCCTGATGCAGCTCGCCGTACGCTTCTTCACGCTGCTCGGAATCGACGTAATCCAACGCTTCGTCGACCCACTTCGCATAGCGTTCTTCCTGTTCCAGACGCTTCACTTCAGCCAGCAGCCATTCCTGAAGCTTCGCTACGCGATTGGCCGTGCGCAGCGAAGCGTCGTAGCTGTAGAACAGCTCACTCATTCGCCCGGCACTCACCAACTCGCGGCCCTGGAAGGTCAGCGCATGGAACTTCATGCCGCCGCGTTCCAGACTTTCGACGTACCGCTGCATCTCCCGTAAAAAGTCGGACGAAGCTTTATACCGAATCCCGCTCAATCTGGCTTCGTAACCGGGATCGGAAGTTTGCGACAGCACGTATTCCATCTGATCGAACGGATCTTCGAGCGTAAATGTCTGGCTCAAGCGGCGCTCCAAATACTCCTGGAACGTAGTCTGCTTCATGTTCTCTTCGCCAAGCTCCGGCAGAACGGTCGAGACGTAGCCGTTGAACATGGGATTGGGCGAAAAAAGTACCACTTGATCCGCACGCAGACGATCCCGCTGACTGTACAGCAGATACGCGACCCGTTGGAGCGCGGCCGACGTCTTTCCGCTGCCTGCCGCCCCCTGCACGATGACCATCTGACTTTTGTCATCGCGAATGATCGCGTTCTGTTCTTTTTGGATCGTGGCTACGATGCTTTTCATCCGGTTGTCCGCCGCGCCGCCGAGCACCTGTTGGAGCAGCTCGTCGCCGATCGTGTCGCTCGTATCGAACACGTTCAGAATCTGTCGATCCCGTATCCGGTACTGACGCTTCAGCTCCATATTGCCGGAGATGCTGCCGCTTGGCGTCTGATAATCCGCGCGTCCCGGCGAGTGATCGTAATACAGACTGGCGATCGGCGTCCGCCAATCGTAGATCAGAAACTCCAGGCCGTCGGCATCCACGAACGAAGACACCCCGATATAGACCGACTCCGTGAATCCTGTTCCGTCTTCGCGAAAATCGATCCGTCCGAAATACGGAGACGCCAACAACCGTTTCATTTTATGATATTGCCGCACTTTATTCTGATGGCTCCGCTCCCGCTCCGACAACAACGCTTCCTGCTGCTCGATGCTGTAGACGCTCTCTTCGAAGTCTTCGTTCGTGCTTGTGCTGACGCTGACTTCTTCCCAGAACTTGCGCCGAATCTCGATAGCCTGCTCGTTCAGTCCTTCAATCTCCGGTTCGATTTCCCCGATTCTGGCTTCCAACTTGCCGCTGACTTCGCTCAACCGTTCCTGCTCTTGTTTCCAATCTCCCGATTCGATCATTTCCCCATCCACTCCCTTTTTTGATTTTGGAGAAAAACCGTTTGACATCCCGCTCGATCCCGTGCTAGAATTAAAGTATAGATAAGATGCAATATTTATGTTCATTTAAAAATAATCAGAGCGGTCTTCCCATCGTAGCACAGGAAATCGCGGCTTTCAATCTTTATTTCGACTTGTATCCCTCGGCCAAAAGCCGGGGGATTTTCATTTTCAAAACAAGAAAAGCCCGTCATGAATTGACGGGCTCAAGCTGTCGAGAAAGTCTCATGGCCGTGGGAAGCCAGAAGGCTGCGAGAGAAATTCGTTCCGGTCGCGTGTTGAAATCGGGAAATATGATTGAAATTTCAAGTGGAATTTTCCCGATTTCAAAGGCGAACACTATCGTTCCTTCACTGAATTTCTCTCTCCGCCTTCTGGCTTCCAGCTACGTTGGATTTTCTCGACACATTCAGCCCGCCATAACCGACGGGCTTTTCTGATTTTACATTTTTTGTTTTTACTTTCTCTTCCTACCCACCCCAAAGAGCGAGAAGTTCGCCCTTAAAAGCTATAAAAGAAGCGATTCGAACTTAAAAATCTCTTAAGGAGCGAAGCCCAAGCGGAGGGGGAAATTCAGTGAAATACAGGGTTTCGAAGAAAACCTGCGGTAACATATAACGCTATGTTGGCCTTTGAACTCGGAAAAATTCCACTAAAAATTCCAATCAGGTTGTTCCGAGTGAGACAGCGAATTGAACTGAATTTCCCCCGCAGCGCCCCCAGTCAGCTCTCTCACGAACAGTTTTTCATTTACTTCTTCTCGCTCAAAGCCAACACGATTTTTCCGCTCTCGTATTTTAACTTCGCGCTATAATCCCCCGACATGCCCACAACTTCGAGCTTATCGAATTCCCCTTCGATCGATCCGGCCGTAATAAGCGTCAGGTCGCGCTTCGCGAACTCGTAGCCGTCCACGAAGTTCACGCGCAGCGTTCCGTCCGCTTGCAGTTTGCCGGCCACTTCGATTCCGTCATCCGATCCGGTTACGCCGATTTCCAGCACGCCGTTCGCGGCTTGCGTGAAATCTCCGCCGACCGTCAGTAGACGCGGGCCTTCGACGCTCTCGATGATCGTACCGCCGTTGACTACATGGCCTTGGCCGAATGCCGCAGCCGATACGGCTTCGAGCGTGCCTGCCTTGATCTCCGTGCCGCCGGTATAGGTGCTGTTGCCCGCCAGCGCCAGCTTGCCGCTGCCTTGCTTGATTAGCTTGCCCGCACCCGAGATGTCGTTGCGCCATAGGTCTTCCGCGTTGAAACCGCCTTGCGCCGCGTCCATATTGACCGTGACGTTGCTGCTGAATGCGCCGTAGCCATTGGCCGCTTCGAACAGGTTCAGACGTCCCCAGCCTTCCGGATCGTCCAGCAGCGGGTAGCCCGATTCCAGACCCGTCGTAGCCAATACTTCGCGGCGCTGTTCGTCATTCAGGTAAGGAAGGCGTGTCTCCAGCAGCACTTCCGCATGTTCAGGCACGATCATCGGCTTGGTGGTGTCGCCGATTTGCTTGAAGCCGTAAGTCAGGCGCTCCATGTAATCCGCTTTGTTTTGCGCATAGTCAGCGAAGCGGTCTTCGGCTGTGCCGGTTTCTTTTAACAGAACGTCATGCGCCTGGTCGTACGCCTGCTGCTTCAGTTCGGCGTTGTCCGGGTCGGCCAGCGTAGCCGCAGCCAACGCCGTCGCCAGCACGCGTCCGCCCATCACGTCCAGCGGCGAGTGCATCCCGGACACGATACGGCTGTCGCCCATTTCCGAAGCGCGGGTCAGCAACTCCTGGTAACGTTCAGGCACGGCATACGCCAGCGACAACGAAGCGAGGTAAGAAGCGTTCGTGTGACCGCTTGGGAACCCGCCGTCTTTTTCAGGAGTTGTACTAATGGCAGGAACCAGCTTCGGAACGACGATCCGGTTATCGTTCGTGCCCTCCTGCATGTTCACCCACCGATACGGACGCATATATTGGAAAAAGGTTTTGGACGGGTTGGTCGACGCGTAGTTGCCGCGCACCACGCCGATCAGGTCGACCATTTTGCCCAGGGATGATTCCGAATCTCCGCCTTTGTTGGTGCTGTCCTCGTCATCGTATTTTTTCGTCGTTGCATCTGCGGCTACATCTGCGATCGACGTTGTCGTTTTGCTGAGTTCGCGGTACACGTCGGTCAATGCGCCCAGACCTTCGACCGCGCTGTAGGTTTGTCCGCGACGGTCAACCAGATACGCCAGTTCTTCGTCGGCCGCCGTACGCGTTGCAGCCAGATCGACTACATACTGAATATTATAGTCAAGCACGTCCTTTTGCAGCTTGGTTCCATTGTTCCATGTGCTGCCCGGCGTCCACAGCTTCAAGAATTCCGACAGCGTGCCGAGCGCGGCGTTGCTTTCGATGCTTTGATTGTCGCCGCTGTTCGTTTTGTACGAATCGGCGAAGTACCCCCATGCAGGCTGCGAAGGAACCTGGATTTCATAAGCATCCGTAGCCGCGATCGCGGGATGCACGATAGCCGTATTGGACAGGATGGCGAAGCCCATTGCGACGGCCAGCATTTGTTTCATGGTTCTTTTTTTCACGGTAAAGTTGCTCCTCTTCGTTTAGGTATTCGCTTGTGTGTTCGATCTCGAATCGCAGCAAATGTAGCATCCGGCGGCGATTTTGGGCAATGGAACGATTTCGCCTTTATAGCATTTTGGGAGGTTTTCAGCGGAAATCGGCCGGATTTTGTTCATTTAACAATCCCCTTACAAATATCCCGAACAACTCTGCAACCTTGCCTGTATAATCCCACGCGGGAGGAGAGTGTACGATGAAAAAACGAAATGCCGTCTGGGCCCGTCTGGCCGTGTCTTATCTATCTGTCGTTCTGGTTATCGTCCTCTCGCTGTGTTCGGCGTTTTATATCTATGCCTCCAATCGCTACCTGTCCGAGCTGCAAGACCGCAATCAAGCCACGCTCGCCAACACCGCAAAAACGATCGACTCCGAAGTGTTCCAGCGGGTGCAGCAGGTCGTGCTCGGACTGGCGTTGGACCGGACGTCGGATCTGCGGCAGTTCCAGGGCGATTCTTGGAAAAACCATCCGTCCCGCCTGCTTGAGCTGCAACAGCTGCTGAAGTCCGAAGTGTCCGCCCAACCCCATCTGATCGAAGCGATCCATCTTTACGATCCGCAAAGCGGCGCGATGTTATCGTCGCTTCACGGCCTGATCGACCGGGCGGATCGGGAACGCAACATGCCACGGCAAACAGACTGGATTGAAAAGATGTCGACATCGGAAACCGGCGGAATATGGACGGCTTCCCGCGTGATTGCAGAGGATATTTTTTCGGAATTTCCGGATACCGGCGGGCAAAAGCTGATGACGTACGCGCACAGTTATCCGTTCCAGTCTTCCGGCGCGGATAGCGATCTGATCGTCGCCGTCGATGTCAAAGAAGAAGCCGTGCAGGCGATTATCCGCAACATGATGCCTTTTCAATATGAGGAAACGTGGTCGCTTGGCGCTGCGGGAGAATGGGCGATAGATGCGGAAGGCTTGGCGGATATGCGGCAGGAAGTCGCGCAAGCCGAAGCTCGATACGAAACAGGAATGCCGATCGACAGCGATGCGTACACGATCTTCCATGAGCCGCTGCCGACGACGGGATGGACGCTGTACAGCGCAACGCCGCATCGCTTTTTCCAAGAACAATCGCTGGCGGTGCAACGGCTCGTGCTGGCGATCTCCGCGGTGGCGTTGCTGATCGGTCTGCTGCTGTCCGGCGTTATGACCAAGCTGATCTACAGCCCGCTCAAGCGCCTCGTCGCCAATATCCGCCAGTTGACCGGACAGTCCGATACGGACGTCAACGAATACGGGATCATCACCACGGCGGTGCATCACCTGAACGAAAAGGTCAGTACATTGGAAGAGACGCTTCTGGCGACCGGACCGATGGTGAAGCGCAATATGATCTTGAAGCTGCTTCAAAGGGACCAAACGGAGCCGTCTATCAAGGAACGGACGCTGGTCGAAAATCTGTTCGGCGAAGCCGACGGATTCCGCTGTTTGCTGCTGCATAGGCATAGGAAGCCGGAATTCCGCGAAGACTCGAAAAACGGGGCAGCCTCCACACGCACGGACGTTGTCTCGATGCTGGAACGGATGACGATGCCCGGAGTTTTGATCGTGGCGGAAGAGTTGACGGACGGGAAAATCGCAGCCATCCTGGCCCGAACCGCAACTTCCGGTTCAAGCAGCGGCGCCAATCCATCGAACTCTGCAAGCCTCGACGATGAATGGATTCGGACGTTGGCGGATCATCTATTAAAAGTCTGCGGGGAACTGCCGGACGTGAACGTCCAGCTTGCCTGGGGACGCGAAGTGACGAAGCCGCACGAACTGCATGTGAGCCGAACCGATGCGGAAAGCCGGATTAAATACGCCTATTTCTTGCCCGAACGCCCGATGCTGCACGAAGATGATTTGGCGGAACGCGAAGACAGTCAAGGCGAGATTCCGCAGCCGGTCCTCGCACGTTTCCGGGAAAAGCTGCCGGGGCGCCAATTCGACGAGATTGCCGAGGCGATCGACGCGTTAATCGAAGCGATGCGGGAAGGCCGTTACCCGGCGGACTATTGCCACTTTATTTTGTCGAACGCCGTCTTCGCTTTTTCCGATTATCTGAAAAGCATTTGCTACAAGCAGCCGGGCGGCGGTCGTCCGGACTTGCATCGGCAGTATATCGCGCTGTCGCATATCGACGAGTTCCGGGGATGGCTGCTGGATACGGTGCGGACGTTTCTGGCCGAGACGGACAAGCGCAGCAGCGAACGGGCGACGGACACATTGGAATACGCCAAGCAGTACATCGACGAACATCTGCCTGACGATCTTTCGCTTGAAGCCGTATCTTCGAACGTATTTATCAGCGCGAAATATTTGAGCCGACTGTTCAAAGAAGAGCTGGGCGTCACGTACACCGAATATGTCACGAAAAAACGGATGGAGACGGCAAAAGAGCGGATCGAACGCGGCGGAGCGACGATCGAGCAGATTGCCGGAGCGGTCGGGTACAGCACTCCGGCGTATTTTATCAAAAAGTTCAAAGAAGCCTACGGCTGTACGCCGGGCAACTATTTGCGGGAAAACCGGAAGCAGGCGTAGCCGTAGATGGGGGCGATCCGCACAGACAGATTTGGTATGTTGAAAAGGAGGAAGACGATGAACAGTACGCTGCTGCGACGGTTGACGGTTTATATCGCGACGCTAGCCGCCTTGGCCTTATTGGTCGGCTGTGCAAGCCAGACGGACGGATCGATAGAGCAGGCGGCTGCTCAAAAGGATTCCCCCAAACTCAAGATCTCCTGGACCCTGCACCAAAATCTCCCCGTCCCCGAGGATGCGGAGATGATTCGGTATGTGGAACAGAAGCATGACGTCGATCTGGACATCTGGAATCTGGAAAACAACCACTACGAGTCGCTGCTGGACCTGAAGCTGGCTCAAGAAGGCGCGCCGGATCTGCTGCGGATACGCCAGCCTCAGGATTTGCTCAAATACCAGCAGCAAGGGCTGTTGACGGAGATTCCCGAGGAGACGCTGGAGCGCTACGCTCCTAATCTGATAGCCGCGATTCGCGAATATGCGCCGGATTATGCGGATTACGGTCGGATCGACGGCAGCATTTATGGCATTCCGGTGGTCAATCCGACGAATGCTTACCGGATTCCGGTCGTGTATCGGCAGGATTGGCTGGATAAGCTGGGCTTGGACGTACCGGACACGCTGGAGGAATTCGAGCAGGTGATCTATGCGTTCGCGAACGAAGACCCGGACGGCAACGGAATCAAGGATACCTATGGGCTGTCGCTGGAAGGCATGAACGTGGTGTTCGGCGCGTTCGGGCAGATCGTGTTTGCGGATCAGCTTTATTTTAGCGAAAAGGATGGGAAGCTTGTGATCGGGGCGCTTGAGCCGGAAATGAAAAAAGCGCTGGGCTATCTTCGGAAATGGTACGCGGACGGCGTGATCGATCCCGAGTTTATTACCGGAGAAAATAAAGGCGGGTATAAGCATCTGTCGCATTCGTTTATCAACGGACGGATCGGCATGACCTCGATGGGCAACTACTATCATTGGATCGACGACGGGGATTACCAGGCGTGGACGGTAGACGATCGCGGCGAAAGCGTGGAAACTCCGGTGGAAGCCACCTATAACGTGAAGGAGTTGAAAGCGAAAAACCCGGAAGCTCGCGTGTCGTTCGGACGACCGTTTAGCGGTCCCGACGGCAAACGCGGCTCCAAAGCCTACGACAGGCTGATGAGCTTCACGGCAATCGGAGCGAATGCGGCGGCGGAGCCGGGCAAGCTGGAAAAGATTTTGCAAATCCTCGACGATGTCAGCGCCAACCCGGATGAAATCGAACGGGCAACGTTGAAAAACGGCATCATCGGCAAGCATTGGAACTGGGCGGGACCTGCGCGGGACGATATCGTGACGCTGCCGCCTTATGACAAATCCGCCAACTACCTGAATACGATCGGCGCGAATATCGGGATGACCGTCCCCTATCCGCCGTCCGAGCGCCGCGAACAATGGGCCGCGACGCTGCATCTGGATCGGGACGGGATCTACAACGCGCTGGAAGTCTCTACGCCGTCGCTTGTACGCGATAGCGAAGAGCTGATCGCGCTGCGCAATCGGGCGTATATTTCGTTTATTACCGGGGAACGTCCGCTTGCGGAGTTCGACGAGTTCGTGCAGGAATTTATGGATGCGGGCGGGGCCGAAATAATGAAAGAATCTAATAAGTA